>NZ_QAJP01000001.1 GCF_003852535.1 Herminiimonas sp. KBW02
CCCTTGGCAAGCGGCGCAACGCAGCAATACGCCCAAATAGCCCGTTCCCTTCGGGTTCTTACCAAAAGTGGCGCTGGCCGCGTTGTGCTCCTTGCGCATAGGCCACTATGCGACGCGTCGCACGCCTTGCCAGCACCGCTTTTGGTAAGAACGCATCTCACGGATATTTGTGAAATGAGTTCTAGTAGATTTAGCCAGGAGTATGGCTGAGTGCATTCGACAGCAGTTTGGCCGTGATATCGACGATCGGGATCACGCGTTCATACGCCATGCGGGTCGGGCCGATCACGCCCAGGGTGCCGACTACTTTGCCGTTCACGGTATAGGGTGAGGTGACTACGCTCATCTGATCCATAGGCACCAGCTTGGATTCGCCGCCGATGAAGATTTGCACACCGGTCGCTTTATTCGATACATCCAGCAGCTGCATCAGGCTGGTTTTTTGTTCGAACAGATCAAACAGCTGACGCAAGGACACCATATTCGATGACAGGTCGCTGACGCTGAGCAGATTGCGCTCGCCGGAAATGACGACGTCGTCACTATTGTCATTCATCGCATCGCTGCCGGCTTCAACTGCAGCCTGCATCAGGCGCGTCATATCGTCGCGCAACTGCTTCAATTCACCCTGCAAACGTATTCTTACTTCGTCGAAGCTGAGGCCGCCGTAATTCTGGTTGATGTAATTCGCCGCCTGTATCAACTGGCTCGGTGTGTAATCGACATCGGTCAACAGCAAGCGGTTCTGCACGTCGCCGCTCGGACTGACGATGACCAGCAGGATGCGTTTTTCGGACAGGCGCAGGAAATCGATTTGCTGGAATACTGATTCGTGCCGCGGCGTCATGACGATACCGGCGAATTCGGACAGTGAGGACAGGATTTGCGCGGCGTTGGAAATAATCTTTTGCGACGAACCGGTTTGCAGTGAATTCTGCAATTTCGATTCGAGTGCGCTTTCATCGATGGATTGCACCGTCAGCAAGGTATCGACGAAGACACGGTAGCCGCGCGGTGTAGGCACGCGTCCGGCGGAGGTGTGCGGGCTGGCGACAAAGCCCATCTCTTCCAGGTCGGCCATCACATTGCGTATGGTCGCAGGTGACAGGTCGAGGCCCGAGATCTTGGAAAGCTCGCGCGAACCGACTGGCATGCCGTCCGCTATATAGCGTTCGACCAGGGCTTTCAGCAGGGTTTGTGCACGGTTATCAAGTTGCATAGTATCGCTATTGTATGAGTGGTCATGCCGGGCGGCAAGGGCAAGGCCGCAGCGGCATGCAGACCATTATGCGCGCTTTAGCCAGGCATCGAGCTCATATAAATTGGTGATGCTGGCTGTCGGCACGATATGTTCAGGCAGGGTATGGTCAAAACGATTCATCCACACCGCGCGTAAACCGGCATTTTGCGCACCCTGGATGTCCAGTTTAGGATCGTCGCCGACGTAAATGGCTTCGTGCGGCGCAACTTCCAGCGCAGTGCAGGCGGCATGGAAAATTTCCGCACCGGGTTTGGCGCTGCCGAATTGATGGGCTGCGATTGATACCTGGAAATAAGGCGCCAGGCCAATTTCACCGAGGTCGGCAAAACCATTGGAGACCGAGCCCAGCGCATAACGTTGGCTCAGGCTGGCCAGGGTCGGCGCCACATCTGCAAACGGGTTAACGGCATTGCGTGCGACGGAAAAGACGGCCATCGCCTGATCGACCAGATCCTTGTTTTCGCTTGTTAAGTGACAGGCGCGTGTCAGCGCAGCGTGGCGTAAAGCCCATACATTGAATTGAAATTGCGGATCGGTAGGTAATAACTCCATCCTCAGCTCGCGCAATTCCTCATTGCTGAAGCGCTGCGTCACGCCCGGAATGTGCACATTCAGCCAGTCATACAAAATGGCTTCTGCCTTGACCAGCGTCGGGGCCAGGTGCCACAAGGTGTCATCCAGATCGAATAGGATGGCCTTGACTGGAGGATGGGTGGAATGCGGTGTCGGCTGGGACGTCATGTCGGATACTCAATCATTTATGTAGATGCTGCATTGCATAGCGCAAGAGAAGGCCAAAAGAAGTACAAATTATGGTCTAATCTGCAGCATGTCGCTTACCTCACACCCTAACCACCCTTCCAGTTTTAATACGATTGCTATCGTCGGCAAACATATGGCCGGCGGAATTGCGAAATCGTTGACCGATATCGCCGACTGTATGGCCAGTACCGGCCGCAGAGTCATTTTTGAAGCGGAAACTGCACTTAACTTCTCCCTCACTGATTACGAGGCCTTAACTTTGCCGGAAATCGGTGAGTGCGCGGATGCCGCTATTGTAGTCGGCGGCGACGGTACCATGCTGGGGATTGCGCGCCAGCTGGCACCCTACAATGTGCCGCTGATAGGCGTGAACCAGGGACGTCTCGGTTTTATGACCGATATCTCACTGGATCAGATGATGCCGCTGCTGAAAGAAATGCTGAGCGGTAAAGTTCGGTCTGAACAGCGCAGCTTACTGAAGGGCTCGATAGAGCGTGAGGGCGAGGCTGTATACAGCACACTGGCTTTCAATGACGTGGTTTTATCGCGTGGCTCGGGCTCCGGCATGGTGGAATTGCGCGTCGAAGTAGATGGTCATTTCATGTACAACCAGCGTTCGGATGGCCTGATCGTGGCGACGCCGACTGGTTCCAGTGCATATGCTTTATCGGCCGGTGGCCCGATTTTGCATCCCAGCCTGACCGGGATCGGACTGGTGCCGATTGCACCGCATGCCTTGTCGAACCGTCCTATCGTGGTGCCGGACAGTAGCGTGATCGAGATCGAAGTGGTCGGTGGTCGCGAAGCCAATGTCAATTTCGATATGCAATCGGTAGCGCGCTTGCTCAAGCATGACCGGATTACCGTGCGTCGTTCTGAACATACGATTACCTTCCTGCATCCGGAAGGCTGGAATTATTACGATACCTTGCGCGAAAAGCTGCATTGGAATGAATACCCGTCAGTAGAAGGTCGCTTGAAATAAACATGCTGCGCACGCTCTCCATCCGTGATTTCGTTATTGTCGATGCCATCGAACTGGAATTTTCGCCTGGTTTCTCCGTCTTCACTGGCGAAACAGGTGCGGGTAAATCCATCCTGATCGATGCGCTGGCACTCGCGCTCGGCGGGCGTGGTGACGCCAGCGTGGTACGCGAAGGTGCAGCCAAGGCTGACATAACGGCGGAGTTTTCCAGCAGTGCCGAGCTGGATGCCTGGCTGGCAGAAAACGAATTCAGCAATGAAGACGGCGGCGCATTGCTACGCCGCGTCATAGACAATGCCGGTCGTTCCAAAGCATTCATCAACGGCATCGCAGCCACCGCGACACAATTGCGTGAACTGGGCGAGCAACTGGTCGACATCCACGGCCAGCATGCACACCAATCTCTGTTGAAAACCGATGCGCAACGCGTGCTGCTGGATAACCAGGCTGGTTTGCAGGATGAGGTGAAAGCGGTCGCCGCCGCGTAC
This sequence comes from Herminiimonas sp. KBW02, assembly GCF_003852535.1. Classification (GTDB taxonomy): domain Bacteria; phylum Pseudomonadota; class Gammaproteobacteria; order Burkholderiales; family Burkholderiaceae_D; genus Oxalicibacterium. The sequence goes on from NZ_QAJP01000001.1 coordinate 3,497, forward strand.
AAGGCATGGCGCGCGCTGGCGCGGCAGCGTGAAGAGTTTGAAACCAATGCCAAGAATGTCTTGCTGGAGCGCGAGCGCCTGGAGTGGCAAGTCGGTGAGCTGGAAAAGCTCGCAGTCAAACCGGGTGAATGGACCGATATCAGTAATGAGCATAGCCGCTTGTCGCACGCCGCCAGCCTGATAGAGGGCGCGCAGGAAGCGCTCAGCCTGATCTCCGAAGCCGACACGCCTATGCTGTCGCAACTGTCGTCGCTGAATACCCGCATAGGCAAACTGGTGGATCTCGATGCCGGCTTGCAACCGGTGCTGGATGCGCTGGAGCCTGCCCGTATCCAGTTGCAGGAAGCGGTTTATGCATTGAACGATTACCTGAGCCGGGTTGAACTGGATCCGGCGCGCTTGCGCGAGGTGGAAGTACGACTCGAGAACATCCATTCAGCTTCACGCAAATTCCATGTTGCGGCTGATGATTTGCCGCAGGAACTGGAAACGTTATCCGGGCAGCTGAAGCAACTGGCCGATGCCAGCGACCTCGATGCCTTGCGTGCGCAGGAAGAAAAACTGAAAGCCGCGTACACCAGCGCTGCACAGAAGCTGACCAAGGCACGCAGCAAAGCAGCCAAGGCATTGGGTGATGCAGTGACTGCGGCGATGCAGGATCTCAGCATGAGCGGCGGCAAGTTCGCGATCGCCTTGCAGCCATGCGAAGCAGCTTCGTACGGACTGGAACAAATAGAATTCATGGTGGCCGGGCATGCCGGTACGACGCCACGGCCGCTGGCCAAGGTTGCGTCGGGCGGTGAACTGGCGCGTATCGCGCTGGCCATCTCTGTCATCACCTCAAGCGCGACTGCCACACCGACCTTGATTTTCGATGAAGTTGATAGCGGCATAGGCGGTGGCGTGGCGGAAGTTGTCGGCCGTTTACTGCGCCGTCTCGGACAAGACAGGCAGGTACTGTGCGTCACGCATTTGCCGCAAGTAGCGAGCCAGGCCAACCAGCACTTCCAGGTCAGCAAACAAAACAACAAAGGCAAGACCGCATCGTCGATCGCTGCGCTGGATAGCAATGCGCGTGTTGAGGAAATCGCCCGTATGTTGGGTGGGCTGGAAATTACTGCCACTACGCGTACGCATGCACGTGAATTGCTGGCAAACTGAGCTAAGCTTATACCTGCGATGCTTAGGCATCGCTTCCCATAAGACTAATAATATTGAGAGCTCATGTCCTTTAGAACTGAACCACCGTACACCCATGGCAGTTTGCCGAAAACAGCAGTGGTACTGGTCAACCTCGGTACCCCCGATGCGCCGACGACATCGGCAGTAAGACGTTACCTCAAACAGTTTTTATCTGATCCGCGTGTGGTGGAAATCCCGCGTGCGGTCTGGTGGTTCATCCTGCATCTCATCATCCTGCCGTTCCGTTCCGGGCAATCGGCAAAAAAATATGCGTCGATCTGGAGTAACGAAGGTTCACCGCTGAAGGTGCATACCGAGAAGCAGGCCAAATTACTGAAAGGTTACCTGGGTGAACGCGGTCACAAAGTCAAAGTGGTGTATGCGATGCGTTATGGCCAGCCGGCATTGCCGGATGTGTTGCGCGAATTAAAAGCTGACGGCTGTGAACGCATCCTGATCCTGCCAGCTTACCCGCAATATTCCGGTACGACGACGGCCTCCATCTTCGACGCCGTATTCAGTCATTACGCGCAGGAACGTAATGTGCCCGAGTTACGCTTCGTCAAGCATTATCACGATCACGATGCCTATATCCGTGCCTTGCGCAAATCGGTGCAGGCACATTGGGATATGGCTGGACGTCCGGACAAGCTGGTCATGAGTTTCCACGGCGTGCCCAAGCGTACGCTGACCCTGGGTGATCCGTATCACTGCGAATGTCATAAAACAGCACGCTTGCTGGCCAAAGAGCTGGAGCTGACGCCGGATCAGTACATGGTTACCTTCCAGTCGCGCTTCGGTAAGGCGGAATGGCTGCAACCCTACACCGCACCAACGCTGAAAAAACTGGCGCAGGAGGGCATAGGCCGGGTGGACGTAATTTGCCCGGGCTTTACCAGCGACTGCCTGGAAACCCTGGAAGAAATCGCGATGGAAGCACGCCACGACTTCATGAGCGCCGGCGGCAAGGACTTTAACTATATTGCCTGCCTGAACGAAGACGATGCCTGGATTAAGGCAATGGCGGAAATTACGGAGTTGCACCTGATCGGCTGGCCGACTATTGTTTCGCCTGCGCAGCACGAAGAGCAGGTACACGACGCGCAGATTTCTCGGGATGAAGCGCAGCGCCTGGGCGCAAACCAATAAAAATGGCCCGTAAGGGCCTTTTTACTGGAAAAACCTTGAGTTTGTGCAATAAAACCCCATTTATTGAGGGTAAAGGCGGTCTGGACATGCTTTTACCCCGCTACGACTACTAAGTGGCTGGTGCATTGTTTTACAATGTCGTATAACAAATGACCGTGGTCGCAATCGCGGTATAGGCAAGGATCGACATGGAAATGAACGGCAGTTTCATGGCTGGCTCCTGTCGGCAGCAGTGGCGGTACGCACCGCACACTCCATTACAGCCTAGTCCGTATCGAGAAAAATGCCATCCCATGAACAGGGAAATTTTGTAACAACGGCAGCGCTACTGCGCTTATCATCGCGGTTCGTGAATTTTTGCTAAGCCTGCAGGAATACCCCTTGAAATAGTGTGGGATAACCCCATGTGCACTGTCGCATTGGCATTTTTTGTCATAACTCATTGATTGTTGGAGATTTTTTCATGCAAGACCAAGATAAATACGCTGAGCAAGCAGCGTCGATCGAAGATCCGGTAACGGCTGAGGCGGCTTCTGCTACTACTCCTACCGTGGAGGAGCAGCTCGCGGCGTCCCAATTGCTCGTACAGGAATTGCAGGACTCATTCTTGCGTGCAAAAGCCGAGGTCGAGAATTTCCGTCGTCGCGCCCAGGAAGATGTCACCCGCGCACACAAATTCGCGATTGAAGGCTTTGCCGAAATGCTGCTGCCAGTGAAAGACAGTCTGGAAATGGCGCTGCAAGTAGAAACACCTTCCGTCGAGTCCTTGAAAGAAGGTGTGGAAATGACCTTGAAACAGCTGAACGCTGCCTTCGAGAAGAATCGTCTGCTGGAAATCAAACCACAGCAAGGCGACAAACTGGATCCAATGAAGCACCAGGCGATGTCCCTGGTTCCTGCTGATCAGGAACCAAACACAGTCGTCAACACGCTGCAGAAGGGCTATCTGATTGCAGATCGCCTGTTGCGTCCAGCGCTGGTAACGGTTGCACAAGAAAAATAACTTGAAAGCATCTGTTTACACCACATATTGACGTTAACAAATTTTGTATTTAACAGTTTCGCATCACAGACATTAAGGGAAATTCCATCATGGGCAAAATTATCGGTATTGACTTGGGTACGACCAATTCCTGCGTAGCAATCATGGAGGGTGGCAAACCTAAAGTTATCGAAAACTCGGAAGGTGCGCGTACTACGCCCTCCGTGATCGCATATCAGGAAGACGGCGAAATCCTGGTTGGCGCACCAGCCAAACGCCAGGCCGTAACCAATCCAAAAAACACGCTGTACGCAGTCAAGCGTCTGATCGGCCGTAAATTCGACGAAAAAGAAGTGCAAAAAGATATCGGCATGATGCCGTATCAAATCGTCAAAGCCGACAACGGCGACGCATGGATCTCCGTGCGCGACAAAAAGCTGGCCGCACAGCAAATCTCCGCAGAAATCCTGCGCAAAATGAAAAAAACCGCCGAAGACTACCTCGGTGAAGAAGTGACTGAAGCCGTCATTACGGTTCCAGCTTACTTCAACGATGCGCAACGTCAGGCGACCAAAGACGCAGGTCGTATCGCTGGTCTGGATGTTAAGCGCATCATCAACGAACCTACTGCAGCTGCGCTGGCTTTCGGCCTCGACAAAGGTGGCAAGGGTGACCGCAAGATCGCTGTGTACGATCTGGGTGGCGGTACCTTCGATATCTCCATCATCGAGATCGCAGACGTAGACGGCGAAATGCAATTTGAAGTGTTGTCGACCAATGGTGACACCTTCCTCGGCGGTGAAGATTTCGATCAACGCATCATCGATTACATCATCGACGAATTCAAGAAAATCAACGGCCTCGACCTGAGCAAGGATGCGATTGCACTGCAACGTATCAAGGCATCGGCTGAGCGCGCGAAGATCGAATTGTCGTCGTCGCAGCAAACTGAAATCAACGAACCGTACATCGCTATGGCGAACGGCGCACCTGTGCATTTGAATTTGAAAATCACCCGTGCAAAACTGGAATCGCTGGTTGAAGAACTGATCTCGAAAACCATCGAACCATGCCGCACCGCGATCAAGGATGCAGGCGTTAAAGTTTCCGACATCGATGACATCATTCTGGTCGGCGGTATGACCCGTATGCCTAAAGTGCAGGAAACCGTAAAAGACTTCTTCGGTAAAGATCCACGTAAAGACGTGAATCCGGATGAAGCAGTTGCTGTCGGTGCTGCAATTCAAGGTTCGGTTCTGTCCGGCGATCGTAAAGATCTGTTGTTGCTCGACGTGACTCCGCTGTCGCTGGGTATTGAAACCCTGGGTGGCGTGATGACCAAAATGATCCAGAAGAACACCACCATCCCGACCAAGTTCAGCCAGGTCTTCTCGACTGCTGACGACAATCAGCCTGCGGTCACCATCAAAGTGTTCCAGGGTGAGCGCGAAATGGCCGTTGGTAACAAAGCGTTGGGTGAGTTCAATCTGGAAGGCATTCCGCCATCAGCACGTGGTACGCCGCAAATTGAAGTAACCTTCGACATCGATGCCAACGGTATTTTGCACGTCGGTGCGAAAGACAAGGCAACCGGCAAGGAAAACAAGATCACCATTAAGGCAAACTCCGGTTTGACCGAAGAAGAAATTCAAAAAATGGTGCAGGACGCGGAAGCGAATGCAGAAGAAGACAAACGTCTGAAAGAAGTAGCGGAAGCACACAACCAGGGCGATGCACTGGTGCATTCGACGCGTAAATCCTTGACCGAATACGGCGACAAACTGGAAGCCGGTGAGAAAGAAAAAATCGAAGCAGCGATTGCTGAACTGGAAGAAGCATTGAAAGGTAGCGACAAGGCTATCATCGATGAAAAATCCGCAGCCCTGACCACTGCAGCGCAAAAACTCGGCGAAAAAATGTACGCCGACATGCAAGCGCAGCAAGCAGCAGGCGCAGCTGGTGGTGATGCAGGCGATGCCGGTCACAGCCACGCTGAAAGCAAACCACAGCAAGATGACGTAGTGGATGCTGACTTCAAAGAAGTGAAAGACAAGTAATTTTTAATGGTCTAGCGGTCGGATGCATGGCGCCGCTGGTCACTTCAAATTGTTGTCTTGGAGTGTCTTGCGTTTGCCATCGTCTGTACTGTGCAGACTCGCCGGGTCGTATGGTTTTTTAATAAAAAACCGTCGATTCGGCGTTTTAGTTTAGATAGAACAAGGCGCCTACAAAAATGGCAAAACGTGATTTTTACGAAATTCTTGGCGTAGGGAAGAGCGCTTCCGACGAAGAAATCAAGAAAGCGTATCGCAAGCTTGCAATGAAACATCATCCGGATCGTAATCCGGATAGCAAGAGCGCGGAAGATAAATTCAAAGAGGCGAAAGAAGCCTACGAGATGCTGTCGGATCCGCAAAAGCGCGATGCGTATGACCGCTATGGTCATGCCGGCGTGGATCCGAACATGGGTGGTGGCGGAGGCGGCGGCGGTTTTGCAGATGCCTTCGGCGATATCTTTGGCGACATCTTCGGCCAGACCGGTGGTGGTCGCGGTGGACGTGGCGGCCCGCAGGTATATCGCGGCGCAGACTTACGCTACAACCTCGAAATTACCCTGGAACAGGCAGCGCACGGTTACGACACAACTATCCGTGTTCCTTCGTGGGATAACTGCGAAACCTGTGATGGCAGTGGTGCCAAGCCAGGTACTTCGCCAGTCAACTGTACGACGTGCGGTGGTCATGGTCAGGTCCGCATGCAGCAGGGCTTCTTCAGCGTGTTGCAAACCTGTCCTAAGTGTCACGGCAGCGGCAAGATCAATCCATCGCCTTGCGGTACTTGCAGCGGCGCCGGCAAGATCAAACGCAACAAGACACTGGAAGTCAAAATCCCGTCAGGCATAGACGATGGCATGCGTATCCGTTCGTCCGGTAACGGCGAACCGGGTATGAACGGCGGCCCGCCAGGTGATTTGTATGTTGAAATCCGCATCAAGCAGCATGCGATGTTCCAGCGCGATGGCGACGACTTGCATTGCGAGATTCCTATCTCGTTTGCCAAAGCAGCATTGGGCGGTGAAATTGAAGTGCCGACGCTGAATGGCAAGGCTTCGTTCACGATTCCTGAAGGCACACAGTCGGGCAAGACTTTCCGCCTGCGCAGCAAAGGGATCAAAGGCGTCCGTTCCGGTTATGCCGGTGACTTGTTCTGCCACGTCATCGTGGAAACACCTGTCACCCTGACCGAGCGCCAGAAGGAATTGATGCGTGAGTTCGAACAATTGACGGTCGAAGGCGGTTCCAAGCACAGCCCGCAAACCAAATCATGGAAAGACAAGGTTAAGGAATTCTTTGAATAAGGCTTCCTGATCCCAGCAAAATGCCGGTCGATATTTCGACCGGCATTTTTTTTGTTGATCACCGGGCTGTAAGCTTCTATGCTGGTTCCACATCCATCACAGGAGACACCATGAAACCGTTCCAGGCGATAGGCTCCATCCTGACCTTATGCAGTGCCGTGTTCTTCTCCGGTAACGCAGCTGCAGTCGAATTGGCCGGGGTCAGGCTGGACGACAGCGTGCGAGTGGCGAATCAGGACTTGCGCCTGAACGGTGCGGGTATCCGCAGCAAGCTGATCTTCAAGGTGTATGTGGTGGGTTTGTACTTGCCGGAAAAGAAAACCTCGGCCGCCGACGTCATCGCTGTTGCAGGAGCCCGGCGCGTCAGTATCGTGATGTTGCGCGAGGTTACCAGCGATGAGTTCGCCAAGGCATTTACTACAGGCATCGAGCAAAACACCGATGCGGCTGAACGCGCGACTTTGGCGCCATCGATGGCGAAATTCAATGCCATGTTTGCATCTGTTGCCCAGTTGAAGGAAGGTGATGCCTTGCAGCTGGATTGGGTACCTGCCACTGGGATGACGGTGCAACTGAACGGCAAGCGCATACTCGAACCACTGGCTGATGCTGCTTTCTATAACGCCGTACTGCGGATCTGGATCGGTAATAAACCGGTTGATGACAAGCTCAAACGACGGCTGTTAGCAGAGCAGTAAAGCCTGCTCCCCCTGGTTTCCATGCTACTCAATGCTCTTTATCCGGATTGCCTGATTCCGGATAAAATGGCTGCCATTATGGTCGCGCCGTCGGCGTAGCCGGTCCGTAGCATGATAGAAAAAGATGACTAAAAAAGAACCGCTCGAATTGGAACAACTGTTTCAGAAAAACCGGAATTGGGCAGCAGCAATGGTGGCGCAGGATGCCGATTTCTTTGCCAAACTTGCTGCCCAGCAATCTCCCGAATATTTATGGATAGGCTGCTCTGACAGCCGCGTCCCGGCAAATGAAATTGTGGACTTGCAACCGGGCGAATTATTCGTCCATCGCAATGTCGCCAATGTGGTCGCGCATTCGGATTTGAATTGCCTGTCCGTGCTGCAGTTTGCGATTGATGTATTGCGCGTCAAGCATGTGATCGTCTGTGGTCACTATGGCTGCTCGGGCGTGCACGCTGCGATGACAGGACGCCGTGTCGGTCTAGCTGATAACTGGCTGCGCCACGTGCAGGATGTGCACCAAAAGCATGGCCGCTATCTGGGTGACGCTTTACCGACACAGGCGCAGCATGATCGCTTGTGCGAACTGAATGTGATTGAGCAGGTGGCCAACGTTTGCCGTACCACCATCGTGCAGGATGCTTGGGAAAAAGGTCAGGACCTGACGGTGCACGGTTGGGTGTATGGCTTGAAAGACGGTTTGCTGCACGATCTGGACGTGACGATCAATAGCCCGGATGCAGCAGATGAAAAACTGGAAAATAGTTTTGCCCGTTACGAGCAATTGGAAAAACGCTAAGCTAGCAAAACATGCTTTAAGCCGGGGGAGGCAACATGAAATGGGACGGTAATCGCGAAAGCGATAATGTGGAAGACCGACGCGGCAGCGGCGGCGGTGTTTTCGGCGGTCGCTCGATCGGCATAGGCACCATCGTGATTGCCTTGCTCGGTTCTTACTTCCTCGGCATTAACCCGGCCACCATCATCAGTTTGCTCAGTGGCGGTCCCGGCCAGTTGCAGTCGCAGCAGGCACCGGCGCAACGTCCGCCAGCGGATGACCAGACCGCGCGCTTTGTCAGTACTGTGCTGGCCGATACCGAAGATGTTTGGGGGCAGATTTTCCGTGAAAATGGCGGCACGTACGGCAGGCCTAAACTGGTGCTGTTCTCCGGACAGACGCCGACCGCGTGCGGCACTGGTGATACCGCAGCCGGGCCTTTCTATTGCCCGGGTGATCAGAAGGTTTATATAGACCTGGAGTTCTTCCAGACCATGCGTGATCGCTTCCGTGTCTCCAGCAACTTTGCGCAAGCTTATGTGATCGCGCATGAAGTCGGTCATCATGTGCAGCACATCAGCGGCATTATGGACAAGGTTGATCAGGCACGTCGCGGCGGTACGCAGAAGCAGGCGAATGCATTGTCGGTGAAGGTTGAGTTACAGGCAGATTGCTTCGCTGGTGTCTGGGCTTACCATGCGAACCAGGCGCGCAGCATTCTGGAAGACGGCGATGTGGAAAGTGCGTTGAAGGCAGCGAGTGCGATTGGTGATGATGCCTTGCAGCGCCAGTCACAAGGTGTGGTGGTGCCGGATTCATTCACACATGGTACGTCGGCACAGCGGGTACGCTGGTTCCAGCGCGGCATACAACGTGGTCAGTTGAATGACTGCAATACCTTTGCAGCGCAACAGCTTTAAATATCCGCAGCCATATGAAAAAAGCCTGTTCACAGAACAGGCTTTTTTATTTTCAGAAACAGTGTTCCGGTGCAGGGAAGGAGCCATCCTTGACCGCTGCAATGTAAGCACGGGTCGCGCCTTCTATGCTGGTCTGGCCTTCCATGAAGTTGCGCACGAAGCGCGCTTTCTTGCCCGGGAAGACATTGATGTAGTCGTGCAATACCAGTACCTGGCCGGAGCAGTCAGGGCCGGCGCCTATGCCTATGGTTGGCATGTCGACCAGCTCGGTGAGCTCTTTGCCGAGCGAAGCCGGAATCGCTTCCAGCAATAACATCGCAGCACCAGCGGCTTGCAATGCCAGTGCATCGCTTTTCATTTGTTCGGCACCTTCTGCGGTTTTGCCTTGTACTTTGTAGCCGCCGAACTGGTGTACGAATTGTGGTGTCAGGCCGAGATGCACCATGACCGGGATCGCACGTTCGGTCAAAAAGCGCACGGTGTCTGCCATCCATGCGCCGCCTTCTATCTTCACCATTTGCGCACCGGCTTGTACCAGTTTCACCGCGTTTTTGAACGCGTCTTCTTTCGTGGCGTAAGAGCCGAAAGGCATGTCGGACATGACGAATGCTGTCTTCGAACCGCGCGCGACGCAGGCAGTGTGATAAGCGACGTCATCTATCGTGACCGGCAACGTGGAGTTGTGCCCCTGGCACACCATACCCAGCGAATCGCCGATCAAGATCATCTCTACGCCGCAGGTATCCATCATCGACGCAAAGCTGGCATCGTAGGCGGTCAGCATGGTGATCTTCTCGCCGCGCTCTTTCATCGCGAGCAGAGATGGAACTGTTACGGCTTTGGTACGTGCTTCTTGCAAATAGCTGGACATGCTTATTCTCCACGGCTAAAAAATTCGCGTTTTCCGCGCATGTTGGCGATGCGCGTTAACAGCAGCGCAAAGTCTTCATTGTTATCAATCGGGTTCAAATGTTCGGTGTTGACGATCAGCAAGGGTGCATGATCGTATTCGTAAAAGATGCGGCTGTAGCTGTCGCACAGGCGATGCATATAGTTTTCCGAAATACCGGCTTCCATAGCGATGCCGCGTTTCTTGATGCGATCTATCAGGGTTTGCGGTTCTGCCTGCAGGTAGATGACGAGATCAGGCAGCGGTGCTTGCGGGCGCAAGTGATCGTACAGTTGCTGGTAGAGTGCGAGCTCGTCATCGCTCAGGGTCAGACGCGCGAAGATGGGGTCTTTGTCCAGCAGGAAATCGGACACGATGCGTGCATCGAATAAATCCGGTTGTGCCAGGTCGCGTAGCTGGTTCATGCGCTGCAGCAGGAAAAACATCTGCGTCGGTAATGCATAGCGTGCGGCATCACGATAGAACTTTTCGAGGAAGGGGTTTTCTTCCGGTAGTTCCAGCAAGGTCTGTGCGCCGAGCTGGGTCGCGAGTTTGCGCGCCAGCGTGGTCTTGCCTGCACCGATGGCACCTTCGACCACGATATATTTATATTTCTCTAAATCCATAAGATGTTTTCTTGACCTTTTCTATAGGCGATATTGCGATGTCAGGTACGGAAAATGAAATAAACCGCGCCAACCAGACAGAGTGCTGCCCAGACATAGTCCAGCTTGAAAGGTTGGTCCATAAAGACAATCGCAAAGGGCACGAACACCGTGAGTGTAATCGCTTCCTGCATAATTTTCAGTTGGGCCAGGCTGAACTGGGTATAGCCGATGCGATTGGCAGGGACTTGCAACAGGTATTCGAAGAGCGCGATGCCCCAGCTGATGAGTGCGGCGATCCACCATGGTTTGGATGCCAGTCCTTTGAGGTGGCCGTACCAGGCGACGGTCATGAAGATATTCGATAGCGTCAGCAAGCCGACTGTTTGGACGATTACAGGTATCTGCATGCTGGCCTCGTGTATGAGCAATCAGTATGTGGGTGTGGAGCGAGAGGGGGCGGGTAAAGACTCAGGCTAGCTTGCTGATGGCCTGATCTGCCACCGCTGGTGCAAACTGATGTGCGGCTCCCAGTCCCGGAATCTGGATGTAGGGATCGATTTGCAGCAACGGAATAAGTACGAAAGCGCGACTGGTCATGCGTGGATGCGGTACGGTCAGCGTGTCCGATTTGATCACGACATCACCGTAGAGCAGCAGGTCGAGATCAAGCGTGCGCGGTGCGTTGAAGTAAGGGCGCTCGCGGCCGCGTGTCTGTTCCAGCGCCAGTAAAGCCTGCAGCAATTCTTCTGCTGACAGGCTGGTGCTGACAGATGCAACCGCATTGATGTAATCGTCGCCGTCGGAATCTATGGGAGCGGTACGGAACAGCGATGACTGCGCCAGCAGGCGGGTCGATGCGAGCTGATCCAGCTCGCGCAAGGCGTACAAGACATGATCCCGGGCATCACCCAGATTCGAGCCTATCGCTATATAGGCTGTGACTGGCTTTGTGGCTGCGGTCATTCGGTTTTGGCAGTACCGCCGGCGCTACCACCAGCTGAGCGTGAGCGACGACGGCGTGGACGTTTCTTGGCAGGGGCTGCTTCAGCAGTGCTGGACGGTTTCTTCGCCAGCAAGGCTTCGCGTCCCGGGCCGTCTGCTTCCATGAAGGCCGTCCACCATATACCGATTTCGCTATCGATTTCACCCGATGCGCAGCGCAGCAGCAGGAAGTCGTAACCGGCGCGCATGCGCAAGTGTTCGAGCAATTTGTAAGGCGATTTGCCGATGCGACGTTCGAAGCGCGGTTGCATTGCCCAAATGTCGCGCATGTCGGATGCAATCTTGCGTTGCAGTGCGAGCTTATCGGTTTGCGTGTTCAACACATCATCGGCTGCCAGGTGCAGCGCCGGTATCGGATACTCGCCAGCAGCCTGATAAGCCTTCCATTTTTCCAGTACCTGATGCCACAACAGTGAAGCGAACAGGAAGCCCGGCGAAACCGGTTTGCCTTGTTTGACGCGTTCATCGGTGCTGGCCAGCGCGAGGCGGACAAACTTCTCGCCCAGCGGTTGTTCGAGTACGACGTCCAGCAAAGGCAGCAAGCCGTGATGCAAACCTTCCTTGCGCAATTGCTGCAGGCAGGCGAGGGCGGAACCGCTCATCAGCAACTTCAGCATTTCATCGAATACGCGTGCCGCCGGAACGTTGTTGATCAATGGCGCCATCACGCGGATAGGCGCGCTGGTGGCCGGATCGATGACGAAGTTCAGTTTGGCGGCAAAGCGCACGACGCGCAGCATGCGTACCGGATCTTCGCGGTAGCGCGCTTCCGGCACACCGATGATGCGCAGGGTTTTGTTGCGTATGTCGGCCATGCCGCCGTGGTAATCCAGTACGGTTTGCGTGGCCGGATCGTAGTACATCGCGTTGATGGTGAAGTCGCGGCGCAAGGCATCTTCATGCTGCTCGCCGAAGGTGTTGTCACGCAGTACGCGGCCGTGTTCATCCTTGGGTGCGGCGTCTGTCGAGGTGCCGCGGAAGGTGGTCACTTCGAGCAGGTCCTGGCCAAACATGACATGCACGATCTGGAAGCGTTTGCCGATGATGAAGGCGCGACGGAACAGGCGTTTGACTTGTTCCGGCGTCGCATTGGTCGCGATATCAAAATCCTTGGGCTTGACGCCCAGCAGCAAGTCGCGCACTGCACCACCGACCAGGAAGGCTTTGAAGCCAGCCTGTTGCAGGGTACTGGTGACGCGCACGGCATTGGCGGAAACCAGCTTGGGATCGATGCGATGTTCTTTCGCAGTCAATACGACAGCTTTGCTGGTATCGCCGTTTTTTTGTTTGGTGCCGAGGATGCGACGGATAAGCTTTTTAATCATTGAAGAGATTGATGATAGTCCAGCCCTGCGCTTGAGCGTGCGCAGTCAGCAAGGCATTAGGGTTGGTTGCAATCGGATGAGTGACGATGGACAACAAGGGAATATCGGCTTGCGAGTCGCTATAGAAATAGCTGCGTTCGAAATCCTTTAATGTAAGGCCACGCGCGGCCAACCACGCATTGGTATGTGCGATTTTACCCGCGCCTGAGGTCGGAACGCCAACTAGTTTTCCGGTCAGGTTGCCGTCGGGTTTGACTTCAGGCTCGGCAGCCAGCAAATGCTCGACATTCAGCGCCTGTGCGATAGGTGCGGTGACGAAGCGGTTGGTGGCGGTGACGATAGCGACCAGGTCGCCGGCATCCTGGTGTTTTTTTAATAAATCGCGGGCCGCAGGCAGGAGTACCGGATGGATGACTTCATCCATGAATTCCCGGTGCCAGGCGTCGAGCTGGGTGCGCGGGAATTGCGCCAGGGTACCGAGTGCGAATTCCAGGTATTCATGCGGATCGAGCGTGCCATTTTGGTATTGCGCGAAGAATTCGGCATTGCGCTTGGCAAAGGCTTCCCGATCGACGGCGCCGGTACGGGCCAGAAACTGTCCCCATTCATAATCGGAATCAAGCGGGATCAGCGTGTGGTCGAGGTCAAAGAGAGCCAGGTTTTTCATGTATCTGTTTCGGGGTTTGTTTAATCCTGCCGCTGCAGCAATTCGCGCAGCAGAGGCAGGGTAATCGGACGTTTGGTTTCCAGTGAATATTGGTCGAGAGCGTCCAGCATCGCTGATAAAGAGCGCATATCGCGCGCAAAATGCGTAATAAGGTAGGGTAACACGCCGGGCGACAGCGTTAGCCCGCGGGCGTTGGCTGCATGCGTGAGGGCCGCGATTTTCTCTTCATCGCTCAAACCGTGCACCTGATAAATCAGGCCCCAGCCGAAACGCGTGCGCAAATCTTCCCGCACCTCGAGACTGGCCGGAGCAGCATTGCCCGCTGCGATCAGGCAGCCGCCTAGTTCGCGTACCTGGTTAAACAGGGCAAACGCGGCGATTTGTGCATCCGGCGACAGTTTATGGCTGTCATCAAGCAGGTATAGCGTGGTAGCCGGGTCGTACATAAAGTCGTCGGCACTGGCGTCTGCTGCCAGATAGCGCGCCTGTGGCGTTTCTGCCATCGCACGCAACAGGTGGGTTTTGCCGGCGCCGGCCTCGCCCCACAAGTAGACGAAGCGTTCATCCAGGCCATTTGGCTGGCCTGCGGCCAGGCGGTGCAGCAACTGCGCCAGTTCGGCGTTGGTGCCGACCACGAAGCTGTCCAGCGTCTGTGGTTTTTCGGCGGGTAAATCGAGTAACAACTGCCTCATGCGTGTTTTGTCATATTTGTTTGTGAAAAAGGCAATGTTCGTAACCGGTATTGAAAACCGATAAAACGTCATTCCGTGCAGCATACCGGAGCATATCCGGGTTTATTTTGCTCCCAAGGCAAAGAAAGTGTCATCAAATGACGGAGGAGGGGGAGCGATTTGCTAAAATACGGCTTAATCCGAATTATAGAGCCTGAATCATCCTGTTTTGGAAGCGCGCTTAGTGATTTTGCCCGCGATGACTCCCGCTCATTGTGATCCTGATCCGATCCGCCCTCCAGAACATTGATCCACAGGCTAGCCATCTGGCCATAACCGTCTATTTTACTGCCTCTGCTGACTATCCATCATGAGTTCCAATTCCAATATTTCCCTTTCCTACCGTGACGCTGGTGTAGACATTGATGCCGGAGATGCTCTGGTCGAAGCGATCAAGCCATTTGCCAAACGCACCATGCGTGAAGGCGTAATGGGCGGCCTGGGCGGTTTCGGCGCGATGTTCGAAATCAGCAAGAAGTACAAGGAGCCAGTACTGGTTTCCGGTACCGACGGTGTCGGCACCAAGCTGAAGCTGGCTTTTGAATTGAATCGCCACGACACGGTCGGCATCGACCTGGTGGCGATGAGCGTCAACGACATCCTGGTACAAGGCGCAGAACCTTTGTTCTTCCTCGACTACTTCGCTTGCGGCAAGCTGGATGTTGGCATCGCAACCGACGTTATCAAGGGTGTGGCCAAGGGTTGCGAACAGGCCGGTTGCGCGTTGATCGGTGGTGAAACCGCTGAAATGCCGAGCATGTACCCAGCGGGTGAATACGATCTGGCTGGTTTCGCTGTCGGCGCAGTAGAGAAATCGAAAATTATCGACGGTACTAAAATTGCTCCGGGCGACGTGGTACTGGGTCTGGCTTCGTCGGGTGCGCATTCCAACGGTTATTCGCTGGTACGCAAAATCATCTCGGTCGCCAATCCTGATTTGAATGCTGATTTCCACGGTCGCAAACTGGCCGATGTATTGATGGAGCCTACCCGCATTTACGTCAAACCTTTGCTGGCTTTGATGGCATCCATGGAAGTTAAAGGCATGGTGCACATCACCGGTGGCGGCCTGGTCGAAAACATTCCACGCGTGTTGCAGCCGCATCTGACTGCCGTGCTGGACAGCGGTGCATGGGACATGCCGCCATTGTTCAAATGGTTGCAGGAACACGGCGGTGTGGCTGACGCAGAAATGCATCGCGTCTTCAACTGCGGTATCGGTATGACCGTTATCGTGTCGAAAGAAAATGCAGACGCAGCGATGGCGCAATTGAAAGCGGCTGGCGAAACCGTAATGCGTATCGGCGAAATCCGTGAGCGTGCAGAAGGCCAGGCGCAGACTATCGTACTGTAAAGCTCAGCGCTGACCAGCGCATAGCAAAAAGGCTGCGACACGCAAGTGTGGCAGCCTTTTTTATTTGCCTGACGGCGCTTGAGTACTGATCAGTGCTGTTGGTTATTGCTATTGCCTTCGTCCTGCGCCAGGGTCTGCAAGGGGCCAGGTGCGCTGATGGTTTTATCCATGCCGAACTGGGCCGGTGCCTGTATGCGCAGCGGCTGGTTCTTATGGCCCTGGCTGGACAGGACATTGCTGGTGGTTTCCGGCGCTGCGTTCCATACCGGATCGTGGATGCTTTCAAACACGCTCTTCAATTGTTTGGCCCAGGTGTTACGTATCATCTGGAAGTATTGATTGTGTTCGTCGATGGTGACGAAGCGGGTCACGGCCAGCTTGTCGGTTTCGTAGATCAGCAGATCCAGCGGCAGGCCGACCGAAATATTCGAACGCAAGGTTGAATCCATCGAGATCAGTGCGCACTTCGCTGCTTCATCCAGCGGTGTGTCCGGTGTAACGACGCGATCAATGATGGGTTTGCCGTACTTCGATTCACCGATCTGGAAGTAGGTGTTCTCATCCTGCGATTCGATGAAGTTGCCCGCCGAGTACATCTGGAACAAACGACAGCGTTCGCCCTTGATTTGTCCGCCGAATACCATGCTGACATTGAAGTCGATGCCGAATTCTTTCAGCGTACCGGCGTCGCGGTCGTGCACCATGCGGATTGCTTCACCGACAACTTGTGCCGCTTCATACATGGACGACACATTCCAGATGCTCTTGCCATTAGTTGTTGTGTGTTCTGCAATGATTTGCCGGACTGATTGTGAAATCGATAAGTTGCCGGCAGTCATCAAGACCATCAGGCGTTCGCCCGGGATCTCGAAAACATTCATTTTGCGGAAAGTACCGACGTGATCAACGCCAGCATTGGTGCGCGAATCTGACAGAAACACGAGCCCGGCATCCAGGCGCATCGCAACACAATAAGTCATGGTGAGCAGAGAAAAAGCAAAACGCGAATTTTACAGGAAGCCCGGCCTTTGTTCATTTACTGAGCACACAGGGGCACGACTTTGACGCTTACGTCCAACGATTCTTCGCCACCGCCGCGCCTTACCCCGCTGACCGGTGCCGCCGAATCGTAGTCGCGCGCCACGGCGAGGCGGCAATGCGCATCGCTGGCAAAACAGGCATGCGTGACGTCTATGCTGACCCAGCCGGTGAAATCCAGTTCTTCGACCCAGACATCAACCCAGGCATGGCTTTCGGCATGGCCGGTACTACCGGAATCGATATAGCCGGAGACATAGCGCACCGGGATGTTGCGCGTGTGGCAGCAGGCGATGAATAAATGTGCGTGATCCTGGCATACGCCCTGGCCCAGTTGCAGGGCATCGTTGGCGGTGCTGGTGACGGCAGTTGCACCGCTTTGGTACGCGACTGCACCACAAATTGCTGCGGCCAGTTTGAGTAATTCCGTACTGCTGGTGCCTTGCAGATTCTTTTCTGCAAATGCCTGGATGAAGTCGGTCGCTTCGGTCAGGCGGGTCGGCACGGTGAAGACCAGAGGCGACAGTGCGCCGCTTTCCGGTAAACGTCCTCTGTCGAGTGGCAGTACCTCGACTTCGCCGGCGACCACGATGCGCACGGTATCGTGGCTGTCGGTAATGGTCAGCATATGACACAGATTGCCATAGGCATCGGTGAAGGCATGACGGTGACCGGATGTATCTATGCTCCATGACAGCATGTGCTGATGTGTTTCCACACGCGGCGTCAGGCGCAGTTGCTGGATCGTATACGTCAGTGGCGAGGTATAGCGATATAAGGTTTCGTGACGGATGGCTAGTTTCATTTATGCCGCCAATGGAACGAGGAACTCGCGGCTGATGCGATTGCCCAGTTCGTAAATATGTTCAAGGAATTCGGTCAGGTAGTCGTGCAGGCCTTCCTGCAAGACATCATTGATCGAAGCGAACTTCAGTTCTGCATGTAGCTTGCCTGCGAAGCGCAAGGTGTCGTTATGCGGATCACCGGTGACCATGCTCAGGTTATTGACGACTTCGGTGAGTGAGGCCAGCAATGAACGTGGCATATCTGGTTTGAGCATCAGCAGATCGGCGACCCGTGCCGGTGTAATCGCATCACGGTAAACCTTGCGATAGATTTCAAAGGCGGAGACTGAACGCAGGATTGCCGCCCAGTAGTAAAAGTCGAGCTGGTTGTCGTGCCCCGGCTTTTCACCCGATTGCGCACTGGCACCGTGGAATTTGACGTCGAGTATGCGCGCTGTGTTATCTGCACGTTCGAGGAAGGTGCCGAGCCGGATGAAGAACAGGGCCTCATCTTGCAGCATGGTGCCGAAGGTGACGCCGCGTGACAGGTGTGAACGATGCTTGACCCATTCAAAGAACTGGCTGGGGTCATGCTCGAAGTCGGTTTCATTCATCTGGTTATGCATTTCCAGCCAGGTGGTGTTATGCGTTTCCCAGACTTCTGTGGTCAGCGTGCCGCGCACTGCACGCGCGTTTTCGCGGGCCGAACGCAGGCAGGATGCGATCGATGATGAGTGCGACATATCGCGTGCCATGAAGTGCAGCACATCGCCTGGCGTCAGTTTTTCGTATTTCTGATCGAAGGCTTCCTGCAATTCCGAGATGCCGAGCGTGGCGCGCCAGCCTTGTTCGGCAGCGCGGGCAGATTGCGGCAACAGGGCAGTCTGGACATTCACGTCCAGCATGCGGGCGGTGTTCTCGGCGCGCTCAATGTAGCGCGCCATCCAGAACAGGTGATCGGCGGTGCGGCTGAGCATATTAGTTCTCCAGTATCCAGGTGTCTTTGGTACCGCCACCTTGCGAAGAGTTGACGACCAGCGAGCCTTCTTTCAGCGCGACGCGCGTGAGGCCGCCGGGCACCATCGAGATGGTTTTTCCGGACAGGACGAAAGGACGTAAATCGATGTGACGTGGCGCCACGCCTGAATCGACAAAGGTCGGGCAGGCCGATAGTGCCAGCGTCGGCTGCGCGATATAGCCATCGGGTCGCGCGATGATGCGCTGGCGGAAACTCTCGATCTCAGCCTTGCTTGAGGCCGGGCCGACCAGCATGCCGTAACCACCGGCGCCATGTACTTCCTTGACTACCAGTTCCGGCAGATTCGCCAGTACATAAGACAGCTCATCCTTTTTACGGCATTGGTAAGTCGGGACATTGTTGAGTATCGGTTCTTCCGACAGATAGAAGCGCACCATGTCCGGCACGTATGGATAAATCGATTTGTCGTCAGCGACGCCGGTGCCGATTGCATTTGCCAGCGTCACACGACCGGAGCGATACACGGAGAGCAAGCCGGGTACGCCCAGCGTGGAATCAGCGCGGAAGGCCAGCGGATCCATATAGTCGTCATCGATACGACGATAGATTACGTCGACGCGCTTCGGTCCGCGGGTGGTGCGCATATACACCGCATTGTCATTGACGAAGAGATCCTGTCCTTCGACCAGCTCGACACCCATTTGCTGGGCCAGGAAGGCGTGCTCGAAGTAAGCGGAGTTATACATGCCGGGCGTCATCACGACCACGGTAGGATCAGTGACGCCGATAGGCGCGACCGAGCGCAGATTATCCAGCAACATGTCGGGGTAATGCGCAACCGGCGCGACCTGATGCCTGGCGAATAATTCAGGGAAGAGGCGCATCATCATCTTGCGGTCTTCCAGCATGTAGGACACGCCGGACGGCACACGCAGATTGTCTTCCAGTACGTAGAACTCACCTTGTCCGGCGCGGACGATATCGACGCCAGCGATGTGTGCGTAGATATCTGAAGCGACCGAGATGCCCTGCATCTCAGGGCGGTACTGTGCATTCCGGAAAATTTGTTCGGGCGGAATGATGCCGGCCTTGACGATGTTCTGGTCGTGGTAAATGTCGTGAATGAACATATTCAACGTGCGTACACGCTGTTCCAGACCCGCTTCCATATGCGCCCATTCGCGCGCGGTGATCATGCGCGGAATGATGTCGAAAGGGATCACACGTTCGGTACCAGCTTCATTGCCATAGACGGCGAAGGTAATGCCGACCCGGCGAAAGATCAGGTCGGCTTCCGCGCGCTTGCGGGCTACCGTCTTGGGCGACTGGGTCGCCAGCCAGGCTTCGAATTCACGGTAATGGTCGCGTACATTGTTGCTTGCGCCATCTATATACATCTCGTCGAAAAATTTTCGCATGGCGTCGCTCACTCATAGTTTTCATGGAGATGAAATCTAGCTATATCAAGAAGCATGCCAGATCGAGCGAGTGCTGCTTAGGGCGAGCGCAGGTGTTTCAGTAAGTCTTCTGTACGTTGATCGGGGGCGCGCGTCAGCAGACTCACGATAATAATGGCACAAAATCCGGCAGGAACACCAAAAACTCCTGCTGAAATCGGCGCAATATTGAACCATTGCCCGGCTGCCGAGCCGCCGAAAGCGGGCAGGGTGTGGATCATGTAGTACGCGCATACCGAAAAGCCTATGATCATGCCGGCGATGGCGCCCAGCTGATTGGCACGCTTCCAGAACACACCCAGCACCAGGGCCGGGAACAGGGCTGAACCCGCCAGTGAAAAGGCGGCCCCGACCAGAGACAGGATGTCGCCCGGTTTCATCGAGGCAATATATGCTGCCACCAGCGCCACCATCAACAGCAGCAATTTGGAAACCGTCACGCGTTTCTGTGTCGAAGCATGCGGATCGACGGTTTTGTAATAGATGTCGTGCGACAACGCATTCGAGATGGTGAGCAGCAAGCCATCGGCAGTGGATAGCGCGGCGGCCAGGCCGCCCGCTGCAATCAGGCCGGAGATGACATAGGGCAGACCGGCAATTTCCGGCGTCGCCAACACCACGATATCGACGTCCATGACGATCTCGGCCAGTTGTACGATGCCATCCCGATTGACGTCATTGATGCTGACCAGCGGATGCAGTTTGTCTATGCTGGCCCAATATGAAACCCATTCCGGTAATTGCGAAAAGCTGGTGCCTACCAGTGAACTGTAGATATCGTATTTGACCAATACCGCCAGCGCCGGAATGGTGATGTACAGCGCCATGATGAGGAATAAGGTCCAGAACACGGAATGCCGCGCTTCCTTGACGCTGGGCGTCGTGTAATAGCGCACCAGTACATGCGGCATGGCCGCCGTGCCCAGCATCAGGCAAAAGACGAGCGCGAGGAAGTTGTTGCGCTTGATATCCGACGCTTCCTTGCTGTCGCCGGGGAACGGTTCCGTGTGCCTGGTCGGCGGTTTGGCCAATTCGAGATTGAGTGCCCGCTCTTCCTTCCATATTCGTTCTGCTTCGTCGGCGTCGCGCGGATACGCCGCCAGTTCACGTGCGGTCTGTTTGATATCCTGCAGTGCGGCATTGCCGAGTTTGAGCGCTTCCAGGTTGTGCTGGATTTCGGCTCGGCCGTTTTCCCACGACTCGGGCAGGGTGGCCAGGCGGTCGTCCAGGTCATAGGCGCGCTGGCGGAAAATCGCCCGCACTTCTTTTTCCTTGGGGTCGTCGATCAGGACTTTTTCACGTTCGGTCAGTTGCGCAATTGCCGAACCGTAAGCGATAGGTGGTACTGGCATATTCGTATGCTTCATCGATAGCCAGACCACCGGGATCATGTAAGCGATGATCAGGATGATGTACTGCGCCACCTGTGTCCACGTTACCGCGCGCATGCCGCCGAGGAAAGAACACACCAGGATGCTGGCGAGGCCGAGAAAGATGCCAACGGAAAAATCAACACCTGTAAAGCGCGAGGTAATCAGGCCGACGCCGTAAATCTGCGCGACGACATAGGTAAACGAAACGATGATGGTGGCGATGACAGCGATAACGCGCACCACATTGCTGCTGTACTGCCCGGTGTAACGCGCTGCCAGGTAATCGGGGATGGTGTACTGGCCAAACTTGCGCAGATAAGGTGCGATCAGGAGCGCAACCAGCACAAAGCCGCCGGTCCAGCCCATGATGTAGGCCAGTCCGTCAAAGCCCCACAAATACAGGCCACCGGCCAGGCTGATGAAGCTGGCCGCTGAAATCCAGTCTGCCGCAGTGGCCATGCCGTTGAAAAATGCCGGCACGCGGCGTCCTGCAACGTAGTACTCCTGCACGTCCGAGGTTCGACTGATGACGCCGATGGTGGCGTACACCACGATGGTGGAGAACATGAAAACGTAACCTATCCAGACGCGCGGGAAGCCCTCGTGTTCGAGGATGGCGACACCAAACAGGAATAGCACAAAACCTACTGTGTACAGCAGGTAGTAGCGAACCAGGCGCTGGAAGAAGGACTTATCTTTCATGTTCGCTATCGTTGTTGTATACGTCGTCGAGCCTGTGCATGCGCCAGCCGTAGAACGCGATGATGGCGACAAAAATCAGGATGCTGCCCTGGGCTGCCATGAAGAAGGAGATAGGCCAGCCGAGGAAGGTGTAGACCGACAATTGACGCGCGAAGAAGATCGCAGAGAAGGTCACCACGAACCACAATAACATCAGCCAGAAGGTCATGACTTTCGTGCGTCGCCAGTAGATACGGGCGCGCTCGGAAGTCTGTTCTCGCTGGCTTGTCGTCATATCAGATACTGCCATCAAAGAATGGTGCTGGTTGTTCCAGTGGCAGCGTGATACGCATCAGGCAGCCTGGCGCTTTCGGATTTGTGCAGTTCGGATTGGTAAGGATATCGATTTCTGCGCCATGTTGCTGCGCAATTTCACGCACGATAGCGAGCCCCAGTCCGCTGCCTTCGACGTTGCTGCCGAGGATACGATAGAAGCGCTCAAAGATACGTTTGTGTTCGTGCGGGGCGATGCCGGGACCGGTATCCTCGACTTCGAGGAAGGCCAGTCGTGCTTCATCGTCAGCGCGCACACGGACGGTGGCGTGGCCACCGGCGGGGGTGTAGTTGAGTGCGTTGTCGATCAGATTGTTCAGCAACTCGCGCAACATGATGGCGTCGCCGTTCACCATGATGTGGTAGTCCGGTTGTTCGAAACCGAGATCGATTTTCTTGTTGAATGAAGTTTGCACCCATTCCTGTACCGTGTCGCGCGCCAGTTCCGATAACTCCAGCGGCTGCAATGGCCGCGTGGTCGGCGTCTGGTTCTCGGCGCGCGCCAGTGCCAGCAACTGGTTGATCATGCGGGTTGCGGATTTGGAACTCTTGGCGAGCTGCTCCAGTGATTTATGGATTTCGACCTGATCGGTCTGGCGCAGTGCCAGTTCGGATTGCATACGCATGCCGGCCAGTGGCGTTTTCATTTGATGCGCAGCGTCGGCGATGAAACGCTTTTGTATCTTGATACTTTGCGACAGGCGCTCCAGCATTTCATTGAGGGAGCCGACCAGAGGCAGAATTTCTTCCGGTACGTAACCAGAGTCGATAGGACTTAAATCATCGGGACGGCGTTCGCGTATGCGTTGCTGCAATTCGGCCAGCGGGCGCAAACCACGGGTAAGGGCAAACCACACCAGAACCAGTGCGATCGGCAGGATGATGAACTCCGGCACGATGACGCCCTTGATGATTTGATTGACGAGTTGCGAGCGCTTGTCCAGTGTCTCGGCCACCTGCACCAGGGCCAGCCTTGGTTCTACACTGAGTTGAGGTGAGGTCTGGGTCTTATGCAAATCGACATAGATGTAGGCGATACGTACTTCAGTATTGCGGATGAAGTCGTAGCGATATTGGGTGGACCACGGTGGTGGTGCTTCCAGGTCTTTCGGTAACGGTATTTCGCCATCGCCTTCGACTATTTCACCGAGCGGGTTACGTACCTGGTAGTAAACATTATCGATGTCGTCGGCATGCAGGATGTCGGTGGCGGCGCCGGTCAGGCGGGTGACGACCTTGCCGTTGACTTCCTTGACCTGCTGCGCGACGACGGTGACTTTGTCATCGAGTGCACGATCAAAGGGTTCGTTCGCGATGGACTTTGCGACCAGGTAGGTGATGGCAATACTGAGTGGCCATAACAGGAGCAGTGGTACCAGCATCCAGTCCAGGATTTCACCGAACAGAGAGCGCTGCGTGCGTTCTTCCGGCTGAGTCGCATTTGTACGCGGCGCCATAGGCTTGTGCGGCGTGCCGGCATCGGCTTGCGCATCGAGTCGTTGGGCGTCAGGCATAGGCTGGATTAGCCGGGTGGCGCGATGGAGTTAGGAGCTGTCTCGGTAAATTTTTCGAGGCAATAACCGAGGCCACGCACGGTGGCAATGCGCAAGCCACCGATTTCTATCTTCTTGCGCAAGCGGTGGACATACACTTCGATCGCATTGTTGCTGACTTCTTCGCTCCATTCGCACAGATGATCGACCAGTTGTTCCTTGGAGACCAGGCGACCGCTGCGCTGCAGCAAAACTTCGAGCAAGCCAAGCTCACGGGCGGAAAGATCCAGCATCTGATCGTTGATGTAGGCGATACGACCAACCTGGTCATACGAGAGTGGGCCATGCTTGATGACAGTAGGACCGCCGCCGGCACCACGTCGGGTCAGTGCACGTACGCGCGCTTCCAGTTCCGACAAGGCAAATGGCTTGGCCATGAAATCATCCGCTCCCAGATCGAGGCCCTTGACGCGTTGTTCGACTGAATCACCGGCGGTCAGGATCAATACCGGCAGGCGCGAATTGCGCGCCCGCAGACGTTGCAAGACTTCAAGGCCGGACATCTTGGGCAAGCCCAGGTCGAGGATGAGTAAATCGAAATCTTGGGTGGACAGGACGGAGTCGGCCTCTGCACCATTTTTTACGCAATCGGTGGCATAACCGGACTGACGCAGGGAACGCGTTAAACCGTCGGCAAGCACACTATCGTCTTCGGCAAGCAGGATTCGCATGGGGATGGCTAGAGGGGGAAGTTGGCTCGTAGTCTATTGGGTTTCGCCCGC
Source organism: Herminiimonas sp. KBW02 (assembly GCF_003852535.1). Classification (GTDB taxonomy): domain Bacteria; phylum Pseudomonadota; class Gammaproteobacteria; order Burkholderiales; family Burkholderiaceae_D; genus Oxalicibacterium. Next base: position 28,061 of record NZ_QAJP01000001.1, read on the forward strand.
AGCAGCAAGACAAGTGTCATGCTGCGCGACTTGTTATTTACATACTAGGCCTGTTGCGGGTTTGCCGCTGCTGCAGCGTTGCGGATGGCTCGTTGTGAGAGGGCGTCGGCCTGACCATTTCGTTTGCGCGGTATCCATTGCAGGCTCACTTGCGGCAGGCTAGCGATGAGGTCTTGAGCCTTCAGGCGTTGTTCACTGAGAATCGCAGCACCATTGTCCCGGCTTTGTACATCGTTGATGACGACCTGACTGTCGCCATAAATGAGCAGCTTGTCGGCACCGGTCTGGATGGCTGTTTCCAGAACGCTGATGAGCGCGATGTACTCTGCTTCGCTGCTATCGCCGATGCCGGCAATGAAGCTGATTTCGGTTTCCTTGCCTTGCGGACTTTTGAGTAAGCCGCCTATGCCCATCTTGCCCGGATTCGGATGGCAGGAGCCGTCGAACCAGGCCAGCCATGCGTCCGCATCGGGCTGCCGGGCTGCCTGTTTATGCGCGCGCGCCGCTAATTTGGTTTGTTTGTGTGCGGTGACCTTTGCTGCGATATGTGCTTTTTCTTGTAGTCGCTGGTTGACCAGTTCAGCCAGGGAGCCAGTTCCTGCTGCCTTGCTCAAAACTTCTGTCAGCGCGGCTTCCGTGCTGAGCCCCTGGCGTTTGGTGAGACGCAGGGCGGCAGATTTTTCCTTTTTGTAAGCGACTTCGGATAGCTCAGCGGTAGTGCACATAAAGATAGAAGTGTGTATCGGATAGGCAGATATTACGTGGGAATTGCCGCGTCGCTGGAGAGAAATAGCTGTGCTTGCTAGTATCTGGCCTGCTTGCAAAGACTGGTTGCTTGCAGGATGAATGCATGTCAAAAAGTAATCTTTTTGACTGTTTGCAAAAATATCGCAAGAGCAGCTTGCATAAAGCACTGTTTTTTTATACAGTGTGGTTTCTGGCTCCAAACACTGTATAAACCCTGTTTCGTTACAACCAACCGCCGAAAGAATCTTTATGGACGACAAAAAAAACGCTCCGAGCTCGGACAAGAGTAAAGCACTCGCCGCTGCACTAGCGCAAATCGAAAAGCAGTTCGGTAAAGGTTCGGTGATGCGCATGGAAGACGGCGCAGTCGTCGAAGAAGTGCAGGTTGTTTCTACCGGCTCTCTCGGACTGGATATCGCACTCGGCGTCGGCGGCTTACCGCGTGGCCGTGTCGTTGAAATCTACGGTCCTGAATCGTCGGGTAAAACCACACTGACCTTGCAAACCATCGCAGAAATGCAAAAGCTGGGCGGTACTTGCGCGTTTATCGATGCAGAACATGCGCTGGACGTGACTTACGCGCAGAAGCTGGGTATCAATTTGTCCGAGTTGCTGATTTCGCAACCGGATACCGGCGAACAGGCACTGGAAATTTGTGATGCGCTGGTACGTTCTGGCGGCGTCGACCTGATCGTTATCGACTCGGTCGCAGCACTGACACCACGCGCTGAAATTGAAGGCGACATGGGTGACTCGCTGCCAGGTTTGCAAGCGCGTCTGATGTCGCAGGCATTGCGTAAATTGACCGGCAGCATCAACCGCACCAACACACTGGTGATCTTCATTAACCAGATTCGTATGAAAATCGGTGTGATGTTCGGTAATCCGGAAACCACCACTGGCGGTAACGCATTGAAGTTCTACGCATCGGTTCGTCTGGATATCCGTCGTACCGGTTCGATCAAGTCTGGCGATGAAGTGATTGGTAATGAAACCAAGATCAAAGTCGTTAAAAACAAAATCGCTCCGCCATTCAAGGAAGCGCATTTCGATATTCTGTATGGCGAAGGCACATCACGTGAAGGTGAAATCCTCGATTTGGGCGCCGATGCCAAAATCGTTGAAAAATCGGGCGCCTGGTATAGCTATAACGGCGAACGCATCGGTCAGGGTAAGGACAATGCACGCAACTATCTGAAAGAGCGTCCGGAACTGGCACGCGAAATCGAAAACAAGGTACGTGCTTCGCTGGGTGTGCCTGAGTTGAGCCCGATCAAGTCGGATGAGCCAGCTGCAAAGAAATCTTCGGCTAAGGAAAGCAAAGAAGCCAAAGAATTGAAAGAAGTTGAATAAGGTTCAGTGTCGCTGCACTTGATTCAACGTTTGATCTTAATTAACGAGCGCCCGCGCTGAAGGACTCATATGGCAAAACTGCAAGTGAGTCTGAAAGCGCGGGCGCTTCGTTATTTATCGGCGCGTGAACATAGCCGGCAGGAGTTGGGGCGCAAGCTGGCGCGCTATGCGCAAGAAGGCGATGACGTCGAAGCCTTGCTCGATACACTGGAAGCGGCGAAGTTTCTTTCGCAAAGCCGCTTTTCTGAATCATTGGTACACAGACGTGCGGCCCGTTTCGGCAATAGTCGCATCATGTCCGAATTAAAAAGTCATGGCATAGACGCGGAGTCGCTGACTGACATCAAGGCGAATCTGGCGGCGGATGAATTTGCGCGTGCGCGGGCAGTGTGGGAGCGCAAGTTCGGTGCGGTCGCGACGAGCTCTGAAGAGCGCGCCAAACAGATGCGTTTTTTAATGCAGCGCGGATTTTCGCATCGGGCGATACAGGCTGCGATGCGTGCAGCGAATACGGACGAAGATTGAAATGCCAGCCTGCGTTTATCAAGGCGCAGGCTGGCAGATATGCTTAGTGATCCATCAGGGCTTTGACGTGCACGGCAGTGCTTGAAGCCAGACCTTCCAGGCTGTAACCACCTTCCAGTATCGACACGATACGTCCTTCGCAGGTTTCGTCCGCTATTTTCATCAGTTCACGTGTGACCCAGTCAAAGTCGTCATCCTGCAGTTTCAAACCTGCGAGCGGATCCAGATGATGGGCGTCGAAACCGGCAGAAATAATGATCAGTTCAGGATTGAAGGCGCGGATAGCCGGCAGCATTTTTGCAGCGGTTTGTTCCCGGAACAAAGCCGAATCACAGCCGCGTGGCAGTGGCACGTTGACGATGTTGTGTGACACGCCGGTTTCCTTTTCGAGGCCGGTGCCCGGATAGAAATGTGACTGATGGCTGGAGGCATAGAATAATTCCGGCCGGTCATAAAACGCTGCCTGCGTGCCGTTACCGTGATGAACGTCGAAATCGATGACAGCCACGCGCTCCAGCTTGTGTACCTCGTAGGCATAGGCAGCGGCAATCGCTGCCTGATTGAAAATGCAGAAGCCCATCGCGCGGCTGGGTTCGGCGTGGTGGCCGCAAGGACGGGTGGCACAGAACACATTGTGCGCTTCATTGTCCAGCACCAGGTCAACTCCGGCGCAGGCAGCGCCGACGCAGCGCATGACGGCTTCCAGCGAGCCAGGCGACATGACTGTATCGCCGCCGTCCAGCGGCATGGTGCCACGGTACGGTGATGCGTCTTCGACGTCGAGTACAAAGTCTTCGGTATGTATGAGTAACACCTGTTCACGTGTACCCATAGGTGCTTCGCGCCATTCTGCGGCGGCAAATTCCGGTAAGCGCAAGGCGCGCAGGACGGCCTTCAGGCGCTCAGGTGATTCCGGGTGGCCGGAGCCAGGTTTGTGTTCCAGGCAAGCGTCGTGGGTGTAGATTACTGTGGTCATATTTAATTATTGATGCCTGGTATAGCGGCATCTTCTCCATTATAAAAACCTGAATAGCGGGTATGTCTGCGCGACACTATGTGTGCCTGCTTCCCATTATAGAGGTGCAGCCGTGGGCAGGCGACTATCGTCGCTGTATTTAAAAATTGGTCTTCCCGATGCTGCCTGAACGGTGTTGAACGAGCCGGGTTTAAGGTATGAACCGTGGCAGGATCGCTGTAAACGTCCGTTTTTGGTCTGAAAGCAGGATATGATCTGTTCCTGTCAGGAATCTAGTTATTTGCCTGTAAACGAAAATTGCATTTCCCTCGCCTAAAACCCAGTCGCTAATCAGCCATCTTTATGACGTATTCCGTCGAGCTTCAATTCGCCGCCAAAACCGATACGGGTTTGGTGCGTGCGCATAATGAAGATGCGGTGGAAATCATCGAAGCTTACCGGGCACTGGTGCTGGCAGACGGCATGGGCGGTTACAACGCCGGTGAAATTGCCAGCGGCATCGCCACCACGGTTTTTCGCGCTGCGCTGGAACAGCAACTACTGCAATTGCAGGAAAAGGCGCGCGTCGCCAGTAGCAAATCCTTGCAGCGACTGGTGGTGGAGGCGGTTGCTTCCGCTAATGAACAAATCCTTGAAGTGGCGCGCATCCAGCCGCAGTACAGCGGCATGGGGACGACCCTGGTTGCGGCCTTATTTCATCATGACCGTATCATCGTGGCGCACGTCGGCGATTCCCGTGCCTATCGATTTCGCCATGGACAACTGACGCAAATCACGCGCGACCATTCCCAATTACAAGAGCAGATTGATGCCGGACTGGTGAGTCCGGAGTGGGCCCGTTTCGCGCCGAATAAAAACCTGATTACGCGGGCGCTCGGCGTGGCCGCACACGTCGAGGTGGAAGTGAACGATTACCAGACCGAGGATGGTGATATTTATCTGCTGTGTTCGGATGGTCTGTCCGATATGCTGGCCAGCGAGCAGATGCGCGCGATGCTGGCAGATAACGATACGGATCTTGAATTACTATGTAGTTCGCTGGTGCAGGCGGCGAATGATAATGGCGGACGCGATAATATTTCCGTCATGCTGGCAAAAGTCGAATCGAGCGTGCCGACGCCTAAGGGCTGGTGGGAACGTCTCGCAGCAAATTTCAGGTTCTGACTTGGCATAGATATTGATAGTGTGATGCAGCATCAAGTGACATTGCATGGAGCTGAATGCTGAAAAGCCAGCCTGGACAGGCATAAACAGATAAGTAAGAAGGGAAGTTGGAAAGTAATGCCTACGATTATTTTGGCAAAAGACGGCATCGCCCTGCAGGAATTTCCATTGTCGAAAGAGCGTACCAGTATAGGACGGCGTGCCTATAACGACATCGTCATCGATGCGGCCGGAATCAGCGGCGAGCATGCGGTGATCATTTCGCACCCGGTTGGTTGTTACTTTGAAGATTTGGGCAGTACCAACGGCAGTCAGCTCAAGGGGCAGGGAGTCACGAAACACTTTTTGGAAGACGGCGATGTGATAGCCCTCGCTACGTATACCATCCAGTATTGTGCGCATGCCAGCATCGAAGATTCCATAACAGTATTTACAGATAATGTGAGCCGCCTGGAAGATCTGGGCGATATTCAGCAAATTACCGAACCATCGTATCGGGATTCAATTGAAGCAATCATGAGTACAACAGCTGTAGTCAAAATTCTTAACGGAGCCAGCGCTGGCAAAGAAGTAGTCTTAAATAAGGTCCTGACGACCATAGGTCGCCCGGGGCGGCACGTCGCCGTGTTTGCGATAAGCCCGCAAGGCTACAGCCTGACGCATGTCGAAGGGGACGAGTATCCGGTTGTCAACGGTACATCGATAGGCACATTGAGCCAGCCGCTGAACAATGGCGACCAGATACACTTTTCTGGTACTGACATAGTGTTTATGCACGAAGCGTGACGTAATTCTGCGTCGCTGCACTGCCGCAAGACAAAATTTATAGCTCGATGTGACAAATTTTGGCGCAGGCCTAACCAAAATTGTTACTTTTCGTTAAATAGTTATGACAATTGCACAAGATTAGACTGAATTTGGGGTGGCACAGCGATTGCTGTATGACTGTCAGGGTGGAAAAGCTACCTGTATTCCCAAACCAGGAGAGATAAATGAAATCGATGAAAATGATGAAGAAAGCACAAAGCGGTTTTACGCTGATCGAATTGATGATCGTTGTAGCGATTATCGGTATTTTGGCTGCGGTGGCGATTCCACAGTATCAAAACTATGTAACACGCGCTAAGTTGGCGAAAGTTAATTCGGTGATTGACCCGATCAAACTCGCAGTTGCAGATTTTATGCAAGACAATGGCGGTACATTGCCAGGCACTGCTAGCGCCTGGGCCAGCTTGGGTTTTGATGCTACAACTGGACCATCGACCAGCACAGAGGTACAAACGCTGGGTATAACGACTGGTGCTACTGGCGCAATTACTGCATTGTTGCGCAATATCGGTTCCCCGTTTGATACAAGAACTATTAGCTTCACTCCTTCCCAATCGCCTACTCAGTCGGTTATAACCTGGACCGTTAGCTGCGATCAGTCCCTGGGTAATGCCACTGCAACTGCAACGATGAACAAAGTATTTGGATCAAGCTCCGGTTGCTAATACTCTGTCCTTAAAAGGGAACCCTAATCGGGTTCCTTTTTTATTTGTACTTAAGAAAGACGTATAGCGAAAGTATGGTCCTAAGATTAGATAATTTCGGCCGTTTATCTTTCGTTGTGATTGGTATCTTTTCTCTATTGATACCAATATTTTTATATTTCCCGTTTTTTGAAAGCACGCTGGTCTTTGATGATCATGGCTTGTTTGCAAATTCAAAAGTTTACGAATTTGCCCAGCAGCCGCTTGATTTCAAGCCAAGAACCTTTCCCTATTTTACAATTGGCTTCATTCATGTTTTGAGCCAAAGTCTTGCGCTCAATCGCATCTTCAGTCTGATACTTCATATTGCGTGTGCCGGCTTATTGTTTGCCTTGCTGCGCGCGCTTCTTGTTGCTACAACCCGGGAATGGAAAGAAATCGCTTGTTCCCAGCACAGTCGTTCGATCGTTTTGTTGAGCGCAGTTGTTGCAATCGGTTTTGCTGTCCACCCTGTTGCCGTGTACGGCGTCGCGTATCTTGCGCAGCGCGCGGGTCTTTTTGCAACCCTTTTCTCTCTCTTATCCCTGTGGTTTTACCGCCGCGCCTTTGCTGAAAACCGCAGCGTAGATATCATCACAGCAGCCTTGTTTTATTCACTGGCAGTCTTCTCCAAAGAACACGCAATCATGTTGCCCCTGGCAGCTTTGCCACTTGCAGCTTTATATGAAGGAAGCCGGCGCTTACATTTCAAGCGCATGGCTTTGTATTTAGTACTTTGCTTGCCAGCAGCTTTGACGGTCTTGCTGGCGAGCAGACATATAGTCGCCAGTAGTTACGAACCCGATGTAGCCGCCATGCTGCCGCAGATGCAAAACATCGCTGTCATGGCGCAAGCGCGTGGCGAATGGCTGGTCAGTATTATTTTGCAGGCAGGTTTCTTTTTCGATTATCTGGCGTACTGGATAGTGCCGGATGTGCGCTTTTTGTCCGCTGATATGCGCTTTGATTTTGTGCATATCTGGTCATCATGGTGGATATTCCCGAAAGCCTTTTTATTCTTTGTTTCGCCGCTGGTCGCGATTTATTTTCTGCGCAAGAAAGGCCTGGTCGCACTGTTCTGCTGCGGTTATCTGTATTCGTGGTTTTTGTTCATGACTGAGCAGGCAGCGGTGCGTTTCCAAGAGCCTTTTGTTTTATATCGTAGCTATTTGTGGGCACCTGGTTACGCAATGATGCTGGCCGCTGTGTGCGCGCGTATTCCGCGACGCTGGTTGCTGATGGCGGCCATTCCAGTCTTTGTGGTTTTCTTTTTACTCGCCCGAGACAGGCTGACCAGTCTTTCGACTGAGGCGAATGTGTGGAAGGATGCCGCAGCCAAAATGGAGTCTCCGACCCTGGTTGGCAGCGATCGTATTTTTTATAACCGCGGGCTGGCATATATGCGGGAAAAGCGATACGAAGATGCGATAGCTGATTTCTCCCGCACTATTCAACTTAATCCGAAAGTGGCGCAAGCTTATTACAATCGTGCGTTGGCTTATTACACGCTGGAGAAATATCCTGCAGCCATGAATGATCTCAATCAGGCTTTGGCACTGAATGCCAAGGATGGCTCTGCGCTTTATATGCGTGGTTTAATTTTTGAGCGTCGTGGGTGTGTTGTACAAGCTAAACAAGCCTTCGCCGCCAGCATGGCGCAGGGGAATCAGGTTGCGAAGTTAAAACTGGAAGATATGGAAAAGAAAAGCAGGGCTGGTGAAGATGGCAAGCAACCGGAAGCCAGTGCTTGCCAGGATTAATTCAAGATTTAAGGGGCGCTAAGGCTACCATCAGTAGTCGACCAGCTGCCCGACTTCCCACCATGTTTTTCCTCCACCCGGACGTCAGACATCACCATCCCCCGGTCTACCGCCTTGCACATATCGTAAATCGTCAACAAACCGATTTGCACCGCGGTCAACGCTTCCATTTCCACTCCGGTTTTGCCGAAGGTTTCAACTTGCGCGGTACAGGTAACGCTGGCGTTCGCTTCGTTCACGGCAAAGTCAACCGTGACGCGGGTCAGTGCTAGAGGGTGGCATAGCGGGATCAGGTCGCTGGTGCGTTTGGCGCCCATGATGGCGGCGATACGTGCAATGCCCAATACATCGCCTTTCTTGGCGGTACCTGAGGTAATGATGGCCAGGGTTTCCGCTTTCATGCGGATGACGCCGCTGGCAATCGCGATACGGTGGGTTTCATTTTTGCTGCCGACATCGACCATATGTGCCTGGCCGGTGGCGTCGAAATGGGTCAGGCCATCGTTGGCGGCTGCGTTGTCTTTATGTGTAGTCATGATGGCAAGGGGGCGGGTGGAGCGCCAGAGGTGGAACGTTTGCAATGAGCAGGTATCATAGCATCGTGAAACTGAAATTCATTATTCCTTCTGCTATTTCCTCACCACGACCATGGTTGCGTACGCTGGCTATGGTCGGCTTGTTGGCATGCGCCAGCGCGCCGGGATTGGTCGCGCCTGTGCACGCGCAATTGCTGCCCAGCCTGGGGGATACCGAGCGTGAGGCTTTGTCGCCGTTGATGGAGCGCAAGCTGGGTGAGCAGATCATGCGTGAGATCAAGCGTAATCGTGATTACCTGAGCGATGCGCCATTGCAAGAATACTTGAATAATCTCGGTGCCAGCTTGTTGACCGTACGCCCGGAAGCACGCGGCGAAGCGCAATACGATTTCTTTTTCTTTGCAGTGCGCGATCCCATGCTGAATGCGTTTGCCTTGCCGGGTGGATTCATAGGCGTGCATTCCGCGCTGGTGCTGGCGGCGCAGAATGAGTCCGAGCTGGCTTCGGTGATGGCGCATGAAATCGGCCACGTTGCGCAGCGGCATATTGCCCGCATGCTGGGCAAGCAAAAGCAGGATATGTTGATTCCTCTGGCGGCCATGCTGTTGGGTGCGCTGGCCATCAGTTCCAGCCCGGATGCAGGGATGGCCATGATTATGGGCGGGCAGGGCCTGGCGATACAACGGCAACTCAATTTCAGCCGCGATGCCGAACGTGAAGCAGACCGGGTCGGCCTCGACATCATGCGTGAAGCAGGTTTTGAAACCACGGGCATGATCAACTTCTTTGGCCGTTTGCAAACGGCCAGCCGCAACTATAGCGACAACGCGCCGCCTTACCTGCGTTCACACCCGATGACGACCGAACGTATCGCCGATATTCAGGCGCGTACCCGTGATCTGCGTTATCGGCAACATGTGGATAGCCTGGATTTTCCGTTGATACAGGCACGTGTGAAGGTGTTGCAAGATCCCAGTCATCAGGGTTTGCTCGATGCAGCTTCCACTTTTGAGCGTCAGTTACAACTGAAAACACGCACTGCAATAGTCGCCGGTAAATATGGTTTGGCAGTGATTGCCCTGCGGCAGGGTAATCCGGCTAAAGCGCAAAGCTTGTTGAACGATGCACGCGCAGCCTTGAATAACGGATCGCCGAGTTCCAAGAGCGCAGTGTTGTCCAGCCTCGCTATCGAGATCAAGCTGGCGGCACATCAGCCACGTGAAGCAGTGCAGGAAGCGGAAGCGGCACGTACGCAATTCCCAATTTCGCGCGGCATTGCATTGCAGTATGCCGATGCGTTGTTTGCCGCCGGGCGTTATGACGATGCGGTAACTTATTTGCGTGACCAGACGCAGTTGTATCGCCAGGAGCCGCAGCTGTATGAACGTCTGGCCAAGGTCTATGCGGCATTGAAGATGCAGGCGCAGCAACATCTGGCGTTGGCGGAGTCCTATGCATTGAACGGCAGCTTGTCGGCGGCACTGGATCAGTTGTCTATCGCACGCAAGGCGCCGGATGCTTCTTTCTACGATCAGTCGATTATCGATGCGCGTGAGCGTGAGATTAAGGCGCAGCGCCTGGAAGAAATACGCCAGGAAAAAGAAGGCTATACCGGATAGTTACCCTGCCTCTGCCCGGCAATGCTCAGTCTGCAGCGCGCGGCTGACGTATGAAACGGAAGCGGATACTCAGCTCGTCATCCTTGATGTAATGCAGGCTTATATTGCCCGATTTGGTTTGCAAACTTAAAGCGCCGGTCTTTCCTTCGTGTGCCAGCCAGCCCAGCAATTCTTCATCTTTAATAGGGCGATTTTCCAGTTGGATGTGCGGCAGACATAGCGCCATATCCCTGTCGTCCAGCGCGGCGAATTTGTCGTCGCCAAGCAGAAACAATCTCCCCATCGTACTCAGATAGGCTGCACTGATGTGCTCCAGTGGCAGGCCCGTGTGCAGGATGAAACCTTGAGCAGGATTGGTGTGCGCGATATAAGGCGCGATTTCGAGGTCGACATACACGCGCTGCGGACCGTTCTGGAAATAGTAACGACCTTGCGCGTCACAAGTGTAGTTGCGTTGTATGAAGCCGATTAAAGCGGGATGGACGATTTTGTCGCCGGGCAGGTGCTGCGCTTGCGCAGCTTCATTCCGCATGCGCCAGTTGCCGCGCGCATCCAGTGCCAGCCAGCCATAGCAATGCGGGACATTCGGCCATTTGGCCAAAGCTTGTGCAACGACAGTATCCATTCCACCTCCTCAGGCAGCGCTACCTTCCAGAAATCTGACCATACGCTGCGGCAGCCAGTTCAATTTACCCGGTATCGAGCCGACGGCAAAGCCGACATGGCCGCCATGTGCAGGATATTCCAGTGTGACTTTATCCGATGCTTTGGATGGTAAATATTTTGCGGGCAGGAAGGGATCGTTGCGCGCATTCAGTACCAGCGTAGGTACTGTAATGTCTTTCAATACGTGCTTGGCGCTGGCGCGGTGCCAGTAGTCTTCGGTGCTAAGGTAGCCGTGCAGCGGTGCTGTCACGATATTATCGAAGGCGTACAGATCGCGCGATTGCAGCATGGCGTCACGATTAAAGAGGCCGGGAAATTGCGCCAGTTTGGCGACGCATTTCGGCTTCAGTGTTTCAAGGAAGACGCGCGTGTAAATCATATTGAAACCGCGCGAGAGTGCACCGCCGCCGCCAGCCAGGTCGAGCGGTGCAGACACGGCGCAAGCGGCATCGACGATTTCAGCCTGATGCTGAGATTCGCCCAGCCAGCGCAGCAATGCATTCGCACCCAGCGAAACACCGGTCGCATAGAACTTGCCGGCGCCGCGTGTGCGGGCATAAGGCACCAGGCGCCGCAGTATCCAGTTGATTTCAGGTGCATCGCCGGAATGATAGAAGCGCGGTGCACGATTCAGTTCACCCGAACAACCACGGAAGTGCACCACCGCTCCGGACCAGCCGAGGCTGCTGATGTGCGCCATCAACGCACGTGCGTAGTGGCTGTTGGATGAACCTTCCAGGCCGTGGAACAAGACGATGAAAGGCAGGTCTTTACGACCGTCTACAAAATCCAGATCGATGAAATCGCCGTCCGGCGTATCCCAGCGTTCACGCCGGTAGCTGACTTCAGGTTTGCTGATGCATTTGGCCGGATAGATGGTTTGCAGATGGCCGCCGGGCAGCCAGCATGGAGCGGGGTAGTTCATTGCTAGCTTAGTCCTGGAAATTCTGATGCGTCATGCGCGGCGGGTAGATGGATTCGTTGCAGCCCGGGAACAAGCGCTGCGATTAGTGCAACACGTTGCTGCTGTGCGCCAGTTCAACGCGTGGTTTGCCTGGTGCGATCGAAGCGTGGTGCAACACGATGCGCCAACCGAGTGGCGTTTTGATATATACGTTGGTGGCGATGATATGGATGTCGCGATCGTCTGTCGTGTTGACGGCTTCGATCAGATTGTGCACGGCATTCATCGTGTTCTGTGATGTGTGCAACTGGGTCGGACGGATATGTACGCCGCCGCGTGTGAAGATTTCCTCCCATGAGGCACGGATGGCGGCGTAACCGATCAAGCGCGTGCCGTCAGGGTGGATGCAGACGATTTCTTCGTCATCTGCCCACAAAGCCATGAGTGCATCCAGATCGGCACGGCCGATAGCATCGTAAAGAGCGACTTCGATGTCGTCTGCGGTACCGAACTGTTTGCGGGCTTTGGGCATGATGGTCTTAGTGGTGGTGTACGACTGCGCCTGGTTTCAGGCGATATACGGTGCCGCAGTACGGGCATTTTGCTTCACCGCCGTGGGACAACTCCAGGAACACGCGTGGATGCGAGCTCCAGGCCGGCATCGCCGGGTTAGGGCAGTAGGCTGGCAAATCCTTGCCGTCCAGTTCGATTGCTGAGGTGCCCTTGTTTGCTTCTGTCATTTCATTCTCCGGATTACTAGGTTGTAGTCTTGATGCTTGTTTATATTTAAACGATGGTCAGCCAATGGCTGTATTGCGGCGCTTTACCAGCGACCACATCAAAGAACAGCGATTGCAGCCTGGTCGTGACCGGGCCGCGTTTGCCGTCACCGATCTGGCGGTTGTCGAGTTCGCGTATCGGTGTGACCTCTGCGGCAGTGCCGGTGAAGAAGGCTTCATCGCAGCAATACATTTCGTCACGGGTGATGCGTTTTTCGATGACTTCGATACCGAGGTCACGTGCCATGGTCAGGACTGCGTCGCGGGTGATACCGTCGAGGCAGGATGCCAGGTCTGGTGTATAGAGTTTGCCGTTTTTGACGATGAAGACGTTTTCGCCGGAGCCTTCGGATACATAACCGTCGGTGTCCAGCAGCAGTGCTTCGTCGTAGCCGTCGGTCAGTGCTTCCTGGTTTGCCAGGATGGAGTTGATGTAGTAACCGCAAGCCTTGGCGCGTACCAGCGAGACATTGACATGGTGGCGGGTGAACGAAGAGGTTTTGACGCGTATGCCTTTGTTCAGGCCGTCTTCGCCCAGATAAGCGCCCCACGGCCAGGCCGCGATCGCGATATGTATGGTGTTGCCTTTGGCAGAGATGCCGAGTTTTTCGTCGCCGATCCAGACCAATGGGCGCAGATAGCAGGTTTCCAGCTTGTTTTCGCGGACCACTTGCAATTGCGCTTCCATCACTGTTTCCACATCAAATGGAATTTTCAGCTGAAAAATCTTGGCGGAGTTAAACAGACGTTCGGTATGTTCGCGCAGGCGGAAAATCGCCGTGCCTTTGTCTGTTTTGTAAGCGCGCACGCCTTCAAACACACCCATGCCGTAGTGCAGTGTATGGGTCAATAAATGAACGGTTGCATCGCGCCAGTCGATTAATTTGCCGTCTTTCCAAATTTTGCCGTCGCGATCAGACATCGACATTTCGGGATCTCCAGTAATTGTGCAAGACCTCGATTTTAACGGATTCGGCTATCCAGAAAGAATGATCATGGACATTCTTGCGCGAAATATTGTGGTTTTGAGTGCAGGTCGCCGTCGGCAGAACAAGGCGGATACGGCGAAAAATATTTTTTGTTGTAAAAATTGAATCAATTCGAAGCAGGTGCTTCTAACCGTGGGATTTGCTGCATCGCGGTAATTTCCTTAATATGCGACCTCTGTTTTCCGTCCGGATCACCCTTTTTGCCCTTTTTCAAGCTGAAACTAGGCATAAAACCAAGGTTTTTGCGGCATCTGGTGCGGTAAAATAGCGGTCTTTCTGATTTTCCATCTTTAACCCTCCAATTTACGAGCACATGCAATTTAAAAGATTGAGCGACCTGATCGCGCGTGGTGAACTGCAGGGCAAGCGCGTTTTTATCCGTGCCGATCTCAACGTGCCGCAAGACAGCACAGGCAATATTACAGAAGACACGCGTATTCGCGCCTCAGTGCCGGCGATACAGCAGGCTTTGCAGGCAGGTGCCGCGGTCATGGTGACGTCGCATCTGGGACGTCCGGTCGAAGGTGAATTCAAGCCTGCTGATACGCTGGCGCCGATTGCGCAACGTTTGTCCGAATTGCTGGGGCAGCCGGTCGCGTTGCAGCAAAACTGGGTAGACGGTGTAGATGTTGCGCCGGGCCAGGTAGTCTTGCTGGAAAACTGCCGCGTTAATAAAGGCGAGAAAAAGAACGATGATGCACTCGCGCAAAAGATAGCCGCCTTGTGCGACGTCTACGTCAACGATGCATTCGGTACCGCCCATCGCGCTGAAGCAACGACACATGGTGTTGCCAAATATGCGCCGGTAGCCTGCGCGGGTCCGTTGCTGGCAGCCGAGCTGGATGCATTGGGCAAGGCACTGTTTGCACCTGCCAGTCCGCTGGTTGCGATCGTCGCCGGTTCCAAGGTTTCGACCAAGTTGACCATCCTGAAAACCCTGGCTGATAAGGTCGATCAGTTGATCGTCGGTGGCGGTATTGCGAATACCTTCATGCTGGCTGCCGGCCTGAAAATCGGCAAGTCGCTGGCCGAAGCGGATCTGGTGGCTGATGCCAAAGCCATCATCGACATGATGGCTCGACGTGGTGCATCAGTGCCTATTCCGGTTGACGTCGTATGCGCGAAAGAATTTGCGCCAACGGCTGCGGCAACCGTCAAGGATGTGGCTGATGTGGCGGATGACGACATGATCCTCGACATCGGTCCGAAAACTGCAGACTTGCTGGCTCAACAAATTGCACAGGCTGGCACTATCGTCTGGAATGGTCCGGTCGGCGTATTTGAATTCGACCAGTTCGCCAACGGCACCAAAACCCTGGCCTACGCGATTGCGGAATCCCGGGGCTTTTCAGTGGCTGGCGGCGGCGATACCCTGGCGGCGATTGCCAAGTACGATATCGCTGACAAGATCGGCTATATCTCGACTGGTGGCGGTGCCTTCCTCGAATTTCTCGAAGGTAAAGCCCTGCCTGCGGTCGCTATCCTGGAAGAACGCGCACAAGGCTGAATGTAGCAAACGGAAGCATGCGATTTGTTGCGTGCCTTCCGCTGATTATTTTTAAAGAAAATTGCAGCAGTACCGAATTACTGTTGAACCTTTTACTGATTTTGGAGAATTACCATGCCTCTCGTATCCATGCGTCAATTACTCGACCACGCAGCCGAAAACGGCTACGGTCTGCCCGCGTTCAACGTCAACAACCTTGAACAGGTCACGGCCATCATGGAAGCGGCGAATGAAGTCGGCGCACCGGTAATCATGCAGGCATCCGCTGGCGCACGTAAATATGCGGGCGAACCATTCCTGCGTCACCTGATTGAAGCAGCAGTCGAAGCTTACCCGCATATTCCTGTCGTCATGCACCAGGATCACGGCCAGTCGCCGGCAGTCTGTATGGCAGCGATCCGTTCCGGTTTCACCTCGGTGATGATGGACGGCTCCCTGAATGAAGACGGCAAATCGGTTGCCAGCTATGAATACAACGTTGAAGTATCGCGCAAGGTCGTCGAGTTTTCGCACGCGATCGGCGTCACGGTAGAAGCAGAGCTGGGTGTACTCGGCTCGCTGGAAACCATGATGGGCGACAAGGAAGACGGTCACGGTGCCGACGGCAAAATGACACGCGAACAGTTGTTGACCGACGTGGAGCAGGCAGCAGACTTCGTCAAGAAAACCCAATGTGATGCACTGGCTATCGCGATTGGTACTTCGCACGGCGCATACAAGTTCACCAAGAAGCCTACCGGTGACATCCTCGCGATCGAACGTATCCGTGAAATCCATACCCGCATTCCTAACACCCATCTGGTGATGCACGGTTCGTCTTCGGTACCGCAAGAATTGCTGGCGGAAATCCGCGAGTTCGGCGGCGACATGAAAGAAACCTACGGTGTACCGGTAGAAGAAATTCAGGAAGGCATCAAGAACGGCGTGCGCAAGATCAATATCGATACCGATATCCGTCTCGCGATGACCGGTGCTATCCGTCGTTACTTCATCGAGAATCCATCCAAGTTCGATCCGCGCGATTACCTGAAACCAGCGCGTGAAGCGGCCAAGCAAGTATGTAAGGCGCGTTTCCTGGCATTCGGTTGCGAAGGACAGGCAGCCAAGATCAAGCCGCTGCCTTTGGACAAAATCGCAGAGAAGTACAAAAAAGGCGAACTGGCGCAAATCATTCAGTAAAGTGTAGGCAGCAAATTGTTTGCTGCAATTATTTGGTAGTGCATACCCACCATCGGCGATTCCTGGAATCGCCGTTTCAGATTTATGGAAACGTCATGACTAGTCTGTATCAATCCACCATTACTTCATTGCCTTTACTCGGTCGCGGCAAGGTTCGCGAAAATTATGCGGTTGGCGACGACAAAATTCTGATCGTTACCAGTGATCGTTTGTCCGCATTCGACGTGGTGATGAACGAACCGATTCCGACCAAAGGTCAGGTGCTGAATCAGATGTCTGATTTCTGGTTCGAGAAACTGAAAGATATCGTGCCGAATCATTTGACTGGTATCGCACCTGAATCGGTGGTGGCACCAGACGAAGTGGCGCAAGTAAAGAATCGTGCAGTGGTCGCCAAGCGCCTGCAGCCGATACTGGTGGAAGCAGTGGTGCGTGGTTACCTGATCGGTTCCGGCTGGAACGATTACAAAGCGAGCGGCGCAGTCTGTGGCGTGGCTTTGCCAGCTGGCCTGAAGCAGGCAGAAAAACTGCCTGAGCCGATTTTCACGCCAGCGGCGAAAGCAGAGATGGGTGAGCATGACGAAAACATCACCTTCGCTGACATGGAACAGCGTATCGGTAAAGAACTGGCCAACAAAATTCGCGACGTCAGCATCAAGCTGTACAAAACTGCTGCCGACTACGCAGCAACGCGCGGCATCATCATTGCCGATACCAAATTTGAGTTCGGTCTGGATAAAGACGGTACCCTGCACCTGATGGATGAAGTGCTGACCGCGGACTCGTCGCGTTTCTGGCCTGCTGATTCGTATGCTACCGGCATTTCGCCACCATCGTTCGACAAGCAATTCGTACGTGATTACCTGGAAACACTGACCGAATGGAAAAAGACAGCGCCAGCACCGGCATTGCCTGCTGACGTCATCGAAAAAACCGGTGCCAAGTATCGCGAAGCACTGACCCGTTTGACCGGTGAAGAACTGAAAGGCTGATATGGCAGACGCATTGACGACCAAGCCAGTGGTTGGCGTAATCATGGGCTCCTCTTCCGACTGGGATGTGATGCAGCACGCAGTAGCGATCCTGAAGGAATTCGGGATTGCACATGAAGCCCAGGTGATCTCCGCGCATCGCATGCCGGATCAAATGTTTGCCTACGCTGAGTCGGCACGCAGCCGCGGCTTGCGCGCCATCATCGCCGGTGCCGGCGGTGCCGCGCACTTGCCGGGCATGGTAGCGGCCAAAACCATCGTGCCTGTGCTCGGTGTGCCAGTTCCATCCAAATACCTGCGTGGCGAAGATTCCCTGCTGTCCATCGTGCAGATGCCGAAAGGCATCCCGGTTTCGACGTTTGCGATTGGTGAAGCAGGTGCGGCGAATGCTGCATTGGCGGCGATCGCTATCCTCGCTACCACTGACGATAAACTGGCTGCCAGCCTGGAAGAATTCCGCGCCAAGCAAACGCAAATCGCTGTAGAAATGACCCTGCCGACATGAGCACACCGAAACAACTCCCGCCTTTGAATCCATCCGCAACACCTGGCACCTGGCTGGGTGTGATGGGTGGTGGCCAGCTCGGCCGTATGTTTGCACATGCTGCACAACAAATGGGCTTCAAGGTCGCGGTGCTGGAGCCAGCACTTGATTGCCCGGCCAGCCACGCTGCTGATTTTTTGCATTGCGCGGATTACACCGATAGTGAAGCCCTGAGCAAACTGGCGGGGCAATGCGCGGCTGTCACGACTGAATTTGAAAATGTCTCGGCCAAGAGCCTGGCGTACCTGGCTGAGCGTACCTTTGTTGCGCCATCCGCCGATTGCGTCTCGATTGCGCAGGATCGTATGGCAGAGAAGCGTTTCTTTATCGAATGCGCGACGACTTCGGGCGTGTTCCCGGCTTCGCATAAAGAAATCAATTCGACTGCTGATGTCGATGCCGTACCTGATGATTTATTGCCCGGCATCCTGAAAACGGTGCGTATGGGTTACGACGGCAAGGGTCAGGTTCGCGTCAAGACACGTGAGGAGTTGCATACTGCCTATGCCGGCATGAATGGCGTTGCCTGCGTGCTGGAAAAAATGTTGCCGCTGGCGTATGAAATCTCGGTGCTGGCTGCGCGTGGTGCGGACGGCAAGGCAGTGGTGTATCCGATTGCGGAAAACGTCCATCGCAACGGCATCCTGTTTACCACCACGGTACCAGGTCCTAACATCACCAAGGCTTCTGCCGAGAAAGCACAAGCGGCAACGCTGGCTGTGATCGAGCAACTCGGTTATGTCGGCGTGCTGTGCATAGAATTTTTCGTACTGACCGATGGTTCGCTGGTCGTCAATGAAATGGCGCCGCGTCCGCACAATAGCGGCCACTACACCATCGACGCCTGCATCACTAGCCAGTTTGCGCAACAGGCGCGAGCGATGGCGCGTTTGCCTTTGGGTGACGTGCGTCAACACTCGCCGGCCGCAATGCTGAACATCCTGGGCGACATCTGGTTCGAAGGTAATTCCGACGAAGCACGTGAACCGGCATGGGATAAAGTGCTGGCCTTGCCGGGTGCGAACCTGCACCTGTACGGCAAAGATACGGCACGCCGCGCGCGCAAGATGGGTCACATCACCTTTGTTGCAGCGACACTGGAAGAAGCGCAAACCAACTTGCGCAAAGCCTGTGACATCCTCGGCATCGCTGCCTGATTGCACTGACGAAGTTATCCATGCCTGAAGAGAAACTGGACTGGCCGGCGATACGCGACGCAGCTCGCAGGCTGGAGCAGGGCGAGCTGGTCGCATTCCCTACCGAGACTGTTTACGGTCTCGGTGCGGATGCAGAAAACCCGGCCGCGGTAGCGAATATCTATGCGGCCAAAGGTCGCCCGTCGAACCATCCCGTCATTGTGCACCTGGCACCGGAAGCTGACCTGAGTTATTGGGCGCAGTCGGTGTCGTCTGATGCACAGAAACTGATCGGGGCCTTCTGGCCTGGTCCGCTCACCCTTATCCTGAAACGCGCTGCTCATATTCCGGACACCGTATCGGGTGGACAGGATTCGATCGGTTTGCGTTGCCCGTCACATCCGGTGGCGCAGGCTTTGCTGCGTACCTTCAAGGATGGCAAGGGCGGCGTCGCTGCCCCTTCGGCAAATAAATTCGGTCACGTTAGTCCGACTACCGCAGAGCATGTGCGTAATGAGTTCGGTAATGATGCAAATAGCTTGCTGACTTGCATACTGGACGGTGGACAAAGCGATGTCGGTATCGAATCGACTATCGTTGATATGTCGCGTGGTCATGCGGTGCTGCTGCGCCCAGGACATATCAGTGCGGCGCAAATTGCAGAAGTCATCGGGTCTGTACCTGCGTTGCCGGATCAGGGGGCACCACGTGCTTCCGGCACGCTGGAAGCGCATTACGCGCCGCGTACGCCGGTTGTGCTGGTGGATGGCGAGCATTTGCTGGCAGTCGTGCAAAAGTTGATTACGCGCGGCCGCAGTGTCGCCATGATGCAGCATGCCGCAGATGCGATTCCACCAGTTGCCGCCAATATGCGCTTACCGAATACACCGGGTGATTATGCCCACGATTTGTACGCAGCACTGCGTGCGATGGATGAGGTGCATGCCGATGTGATCATTGTGCAGACGCCACCGGCGGACGCTGCATGGAGCGGGGTCAATGACAGATTGCGCCGTGCTGCGCATGATTCGCTCGGCGTCCTGCAGCAGTTATCGCAAGATTAATGAAACAGGACTAAAGCAGCAGTAGCGTTATTCCGACAGGAAGCGCCCGCCGTGGAATACCAATGGCGCTTGTGCGCGTACATCACAGCATTCCACTTCGCCGACAAAGATAACGTGATCGCCTTCCGGGTAACGGCTGCGGTTATGGCATTCAAACCAGGCCGAGACACCGGCCAGGATAGGCAGGCCGGTAGGTGATAGTGTGTAATCCACTCCTGCGAAGCGGTCATCGCTGGGTTTGGCAAATTTCATCGCCAGTTCAGCCTGATCGGCCGCCAGGACGTTAATCACGTAGTGCGAGTTACCGCTGAATACCGGCATGCTTTTGGCAGCCTG
Source organism: Herminiimonas sp. KBW02 (assembly GCF_003852535.1). Lineage (GTDB taxonomy): Bacteria > Pseudomonadota > Gammaproteobacteria > Burkholderiales > Burkholderiaceae_D > Oxalicibacterium. The sequence goes on from NZ_QAJP01000001.1 coordinate 48,348, forward strand.
GTTGAGGCTCCACAATACCAGCGGCGGATTGAGCGAGACGGAATTGAAGGAGCTGGCAGTCAGGCCGAGAAAGCTATCGTCAGCCAGACGGGTCGTGATAATCGTCACGCCAGTGGCAAATTGCGAGAGCGCATCACGGAAGTGGCGCGCATCCATCACGGGTGCAGCCTTAGGTGAAGAAGAAATAGACATCGATGTTCCATGAAATTTCGTTCATTATGCCGAAAAAGGAAGTGACATGGCAAAACGCCTCACGTTGCATAGGGCTTTTTCATAAAATGATGTCGGAGGAGACCCCTGTATATGACCCTGTTTGAATTCCTGCGTGCCCGTGCGAAAACGCATACCGGCATTATTGTTTCACGCTCCAGCCGGCGTCTGGTGAGTTGGCGCAAGTTCTGGTCGCGTATCGAGCGTGGTACCGCGCGCCTGCAGGGTGAGTGGGACGTCAAGGCAGGCGATACCGTCGCGTATTGGGGTCGGGGCCATCAGGATGCGCTGATGCTGTATATCGCTGCTGCACGCTGTGGTGCACGCTTGCTGCCCCTGGAGCACGCATCCTTACAGCAGGCCAGTGCGACTATCCTGCGTGATATTCCGGTCAAGATTTTGTTGCACGACGATGAACTCAGCTTTGCGCAGCCACCTGCGGTTCCGGTTATCACCAACCTGTCGTCGCTGATCGCTACCCGCAGTTATCATGCGCCGGTAGTGACGGAGGACGTGCAGCTGCCCAGCCTGATTACTTTGTTTCGTGATGCAAATGGGCGCTTCCGCACAGAGGAACATAGCCTGCAGCAACTATCATCAATGACCACCACACCAGTGACTCAAGAGTTCAGGGTGGGGGCAGCGCTGTTTGATAATGATGTATTCGCACCACAGGTTTTATCGACGTTGACAGCTGGTGGCACCATTATCTTTCGTTGAAATTCCGGCTGAAATTCCGCGCCAAATCCCCATATAAGGGGCGATAGGCAACTATTTGCCTGCGATATGCCCGGTGATTAGTCTCAAATTTGGTAGGCAGGCTGCAACAGTTGCGCTACAGTCACAGGCATACATGAAGGGAGTCTATGAATGGCAATGGAAATCGCAACTCTGGGCGGTGGGTGTTTTTGGTGCACCGAGGCTGTCTTCCAGCAGCTTAAAGGCGTGCAGGCGGTTGAATCCGGTTATACCGGTGGTCACGTCGAGAATCCGGTGTATGAGCAGATCTGCGAAGGCACGACCGGCCATGCTGAAGTCGTACGCCTGACCTTCGATCCAGCGGTCGTCAGCTACCGAGAAATTCTCGAAGTCTTCTTCACCATCCACGATCCGACTACACTGAATCGCCAGGGTAATGATGTCGGCACCCAATATCGCTCGGTGATTTATTTCCACTCACCGGAACAACAGGATACGGCCAAGCATGTCATTTCCGAAATGGCGAATGTGTGGGATGCACCTATCGTCACTGAACTGAGTCCGGCCGAGACTTATTACAAGGCGGAAAATTATCATCAAAACTATTTCCGCATGAACCCGATGCAAGGCTATTGCGCTTTCATCGTGGCACCCAAGGTTTCCAAGTTCAGGAAAACATTCAGCGAAAAAATCCGCGGAGATATGCGGTAAGTCGCTGATCTCAGGCAGGAGGGCCGCATCATGCATATTGAAGAGTCAGTCAAACTGGATTTCAAGGATGTGCTGATACGGCCCAAACGCTCCACGCTGACATCGCGTCTCGATGTCGATATCTCGCGTGAATTCATCTTCCGCAATTCACACAATACCTATCGCGGTATCCCCATCATTGCTTCGAATATGGATAGCACCGGCACCATGGCGATGGCGCAGGCCTTGTCCGGTCATGGCCTGTCGGTGGCCTTGCACAAGCATTATTCGGCCGATGAACTGGCCGACTTCTTCCTGATGCGGCACGGTAAAGGCATACCTGCATCGGGTGCGTTTTATTCGATGGGCATCAGCCAGCCTGATTTTGAAAAGTTGAATGTCGTCATGGCACGCACCGGCGACACACTGGAGTATGTATGCATAGACGTCGCGAATGGCTATACCGAGGGCTTCATCAACTTCGTCAAGAAGGTGCGCAAGGCTTATCCGCAGCTGACCATCATGGCTGGCAATGTGGTGACAGGTGATATCACTGAGGAATTGATTCTGGCCGGGGCTGATATCGTCAAGGTTGGCATAGGGCCGGGTTCGGTATGTACGACGCGCAAAATGACGGGTGTTGGCTATCCGCAGTTATCGGCGGTAATTGAATGCGCCGATGCGGCGCATGGACTGGGTGGTCAGATTTGTGCCGATGGCGGTTGTTCGGTGCCGGGTGACCTGGCCAAGGCTTTCGGTGGTGGCGCAGACTTCGTGATGCTGGGTGGCATGCTGGCCGGGCATGATGAAAGTGCAGGTGAATTGATAGAACGCGACGGCAAGAAATTCAAACGCTTTTACGGCATGAGCAGTCGTACCGCGATGGAAAAATATGCGGGCGGCGTCGCCGAGTATCGTGCGGCAGAAGGCAAGGATGTGCTGATCGATTATCGCGGACCGGTCGCCGATACGCTGCAGGATATCCTCGGTGGTGTACGTTCAGCTTGTACCTATGTGGGTGCGCACAAGCTGAAGGAACTGACCAAGCGAACGACCTTTGTACGCGTGACGCAGCAGTTGAACGAGGTGTTTGGCAAGTCCTGAGCTGACAGGCTCAGACAGCAGGCTGTTCTGCTGCTTCTGCCAGTTTGCGCAAGACATGGGCCGCGGCGACCAGACCGAACGAAGCCGTTACCACCATCGCAGAGCCGAAGCCGGCGCAGTTCAAACCGGTAATGCCGCTTTGCTCGTCGCCATCAACCGCACATACTTCTGCCGTTTCCGGAAAGCGCAGTGGCTCACTGGAAAACACGGCATCAATACCAAATTTGTTCTTGGTCCCGCGCGGGAAGCCGTGTTCGGCACGCAGGCGTTTGCGAACCTTGGCCAGCAAAGGTTCCTGTTCGGTGCGGCATAAATCCAGTACTTCGATGCGGGTCGGATCGATCTGACCACCGGCACTGCCTATCGTCACCAGCTTCAGGCCGTGTTTGCGGCAGTAAGCGATCAGCGCGGTTTTGGCGCGTACATTATCGATCGCATCAATGATGTAGTCGTAGTGACGTGCACCTATCATTTCTTCCAGATTGTCTGCGGTGAGAAAGTCTTCTATCTCGGTGACCACGCAGTAAGGATTGATTTGCGCGATGCGTTCCGACAGCGCGGTGACCTTGGCTTTGCCGAGCGTGTCGGTCAGTGCATGGATTTGCCGGTTGATATTGGATTCCGCCAGGTTATCCAGATCTATCATGGTGATCTTGCCGATCGCGCTGCGGGCCAGCGCTTCGACCACCCAGGAGCCGACACCGCCGACGCCGATGACGCATACATGGGCAGTACGGAAGCGTTCCAGCGCGGCGCTGCCATACAGGCGCGCAATGCCGCCGAAGCGACGGTCAAAATCGATATCGGGTACGGCGGTAAGAGTAGGGGCTGCATTTGAAGTCATGCCGCCATTTTAACGGAGGACGGCCTGACTTTTTTGTTTGATGATGCTTAGGCAAGCGCTGGAGGCGTTGTTATTGTTGTCTATGCAAGGAAATGCTTGCGTTGGATCAAAGAGATGGGCGCTGACTCCGGTTAAGGTAGCTGCAGGGACAGGAAATGCGCGCTGTCTTACAATGCATGACTAACATGCATGCCATAGCGTTATGCAGCACTTTGTATCTGGAGAATCAGGAGAAAGAAGTATGTCGATTGCAGATATCCGTACCGATTACACGCAGGCAGCCTTGTCGGAGCTGGATACAGATCCGGACCCGGTTGCGCAGTTTGCCAAATGGTTTGATGAAGCCTTGCGGGCGGAAGTGCCGGAGCCGAATGCAATGAGTGTCGCTACGGTGGCGGCCAATGGGCGTCCGTCGTCGCGTATTTTGCTGATCAAGGATTTCGATCAGCGCGGTTTTACCTGGTTCACCAATTACGACAGTCGCAAAGGTCGGGAGCTGGCGCAGAACCCCCATGCAGCTTTGCTGTTCCACTGGATACCGCTGGAGCGGGAAGTGCGGATAGAAGGCAAGGTAGAGCGCGTCAGCGCGGCCGAGAGCGAACAGTATTTCCAGAGTCGCCCGGTCAAGAGTCGCTTAAGCGCATTGGCTTCATCACAAAGCCAGCCGGTAGCTGATCGTGCGGCATTGGAAGCGCAGTATGCTGAGGTGGAGGCGCAGTTTGGTCAACATCCGCCACGGCCTGAACATTGGGGCGGTTATCGTTTGAAACCGGATTACATCGAGTTTTGGCAAGGCCGTGCCTCGCGCCTGCATGACCGTATCGTCTATGCGCTGGATCAAGACGGCAAGTGGCAACGGCATCGTTTGCAGCCGTAATTCAGTCTGTTGTCACCAAACAAAAAGCCGCTGTCCTGAGGAAGCGGCTTTTTGTTTGTTCAGAGACGGTATTACTTCGCGTCTTTAATATCCTTGCAGCTGGCTTGCGGCGGGATGATGCCCCACTCGACGACTACGGTAGGGCCGCCGGCTTTCTTGGTCCACGGGATTTCCAGCGTGCCGTGTTCGGTAGATTGCGCCATCAGCGCAATCACGTCGATGCCGATGTCATCAGGATTGACTTCGCTGCGGTTGATCGCCACCAGCATCCCGCATTTCTCGGCTTTTTCTTCATTGACCCACGGTGCCTTGTGGAAGTCGCCATCGATGAATACCTGTACTTGCGGGCCGATATGGGTCGCGATATTGCCGCCCAGCCAGGTGTCGGAGGCGACAAGCGTCAATGGTGTCTGCATATGGGCTTGCCATTGCGCATGCACCTGACGGGCAACTTCAGCACCCGGGAAAGTAGCGCGGCTGGCACGGCCGGATTTGTCCGCCAGCGGGCCGCGCGCCAGGCCATAGCCGACCGAGCCGAGTATCTGGAACAGGACGACGATGATGATGGTTTTGCGCAGCAGCGCAGCATCGTTACCGGCACGGAAGACCCAGAACGAAAAGAAGCCGAACAGGACGAAGAAGGTGGTTGCCCAGTGCGCTGCCAGCGGTACTTTCATCGCTCCTGCCACCAGCAGCGTCAGCACCAGTGGTGCCAGGCCGATGAAGAGCAGGAAGAAGCGATCCGACGCCGCCAGTTCACTGGCGATTTTGGCCGGACGGGCAGATTTCGGCGTGAGTTTATATTGGCGACCGGCCCAGAAGGCGATCACGGCAATTGCCAGGATCATGGCGGCGATACGTCCCAGATTGGTCACCAGGAAACCGGACAAGTCTTTGATTTCCAGCCAATACGTTGCCAGCGGTACCATTTCGCTGCCAGCGTAGGCTATCGGGCCAGCGGCTTGCTGTTTCAGCCACATCAAGTGCGGCGCGACCATTACCAGCAGGATGACAGTTGCAAGCAAAATGCCTTTCCAGGTTTGCGCACGCAGCAGCTTACCGGTCACCAGCAGGTACAGGAAGAAGGCGGCGAACTGGATCAGCGCGCTGTATTTGGTCAGGAAGGCGCAACCGCAGAAGAAGCCGAGCGCAGCCCAGGCACGCATGCTGTCATAGCGGGTAGCGCGGTAAAACATCCAGATCGCACCGGCTACCGCCCACAGTTGCATCGTATTGTGGTTATTCATGACGCCGCGTACGGTGAAGTAGGCGACCAGCGAAACCAGCAAAGTCGCGACCAGGGCGCGGCTTTGCGTCGTCATTTCACAACCGAGTTTCCAGACCAGCCAGAGTGTCAGGATGACGCTTAACTGGCCTGTGAAGAAGGTCAGCCAGACCGGACGACCAAAAATCGAGACCAGTCCATACAAGATCCAGGTCGGCAGTGGCGGGTGTTTGTAGTAGCCCCATTCCAGTCCGCTGGCCCAGACCAGCTCTTCCATATTGTCCCAGTCGGGCGCGCGGTGGCTGATACCGGTGAAAACGCTCCATAACACCAGGTGCAGCAGCAACAGGACGATGACCAGTGGCACCAGATTGGATGAATTCAGCGAAAATAGCCGATTGTTTTGATTGGGCGGGGAAACTGGTGGGGTTGGCATCATCGTCGTGAAAAAAGGAAAAGATGAATATCTGGCGTGGAAACAGGCTTAGTTTCGCAATTGCATATAGTGGTGGTGAATTATAATCGTTGCCAAGAAACGCTTTGCACTCATTTTTCTCTGAAAACATGCATATTTCTCTGATTTTCGCAGAATTGGAAGAGGCTCTGCAATTGGCTCCCGAAAGGCTTTTTACATGTTGACAGTGCCAGCACTCCCGAAGAATCGCCCGGCTGATGCCCTGATTTCCTGTGTGATCCCGGCTTATAACGAAGCTGCCCACCTGGCCGACTTTTTGCGCGATTTGCGCAAGACGCTGGCAGGCTTTGCTGTGCGCTATGAAATCATCGTCATTAACGACGGCAGCAGTGACAATACCGACGAGATCATGGCGTCGCTGTTGCATGAAGGCGGACTGCGCTACATCAGCTTCTCGCGCAATTTTGGCAAGGAAGCGGCGTTGTCGGCGGGTATCGATGCGGCACAGGGCGATGCGGTGATCCTGATGGATAGTGATTACCAGCACCCGCTTGAACTGCTGCCCGAAATGACGCGTTTGTGGCGCGACGGTATCGACATGGTGTACGGCGTGATCAGCGATCGCAGCAATGAATCGTTGCTGAAACGCTGGGGCACGGGCATGTTTTATCACCTGATGGAGTCGGGTTCGCCGATTACGATCCCGCGCAACGCCGGTGACTTTCGTCTGATGGATAAGAAGGTAGTGGATGCCTTGCGTCAGCTACCCGAACGGAATCGCTTCATGAAGGGCTTGTACGCCTGGGTCGGTTTCAGCAGCATCGCCTTGCCGTTTGTGCCGGCAGATCGTGCGACCGGGGTGTCCAGTTTTAATTACCGCAGCCTGGGTCGTCTGGCGATGGCCGGGGTAACCGCGTTCACCACCTTGCCGCTACGGATCTGGAGCATGGTCGGTTTTGTGATTTCGATCATCGCGATCTTGTATGCGTTCTGGATCGCCGGTGAATCACTGTTGTTTGGTAATGATGTGCCGGGCTGGTCAACGCTGGCTGCCGGCCTGATGTTCTTCTCGGGCGTGCAACTGATTTCCATTGGCGTTTTGGGTGAGTATCTGGGGCGCGTGTATGACGAGGTCAAGAAACGCCCCTTGTACGTGGTTGCACATGACATTAATAACGGCCCTGCAACAACTGCAAACAGCGCCAGCGATAAAGACACCACACCATGCGCCTGATGGAGTTGTTGCGGGTAATGCGTTTTGGCATCGTCGGTTTGACGGCGGCGGCAGTGCATTATTGGGTGGTCATCGGCCTGGTCGAGTTGCTGCATATTGCGCCCTTGCTGGCGAATGTCGGTGGCTTCATCGTCGCCTTCTGGGTCAGTTATTTCGGCCACCGGCACTGGACTTTTTCCGATGCGGTTGCCAGCCATGCAAATGGTGCCAGGCAATCGTTTATGCGTTTCCTGGCGGTGGCGGTGCTGGGCTTTTGCATGAATGAATTACTGTTTTATTTGTTGCTGCGTTATGCCGGTTTGCCTTATTACGTGGCGCTGGCTATCGTGGTATTCACGGTGGCAGTGATGACTTATATCCTGAGCCGGCTGTGGGCGTTCCGCCATGCCGCACATACGTAAGAAGTGATACGACCATGACTCCGATAGCACTTTGCTCCGACGACTATGCGCAGAATCCCGGTATTGACGCCGGTATTCTGCAATTGCTGGCGTGCGGCCGCCTGAGTGCGGTCAGCTGCTTTAGTACGGCACCGAACTGGATGCGTACAGCGGCACCAGCGATACGTGAGTACAAGGGACAAGCGGATATTGGTTTGCATTTCAATTTGACTGAAGGCTTTAGTCAGACCCGCATGCCCAGCCTGCATGCGGTGATCTTGCGTAGCTTGCTAAAAGGGATGAATGCCGAGCACCTGCAACAGGAACTGGAGCGGCAACTGGATGCCTTTGAAGAAGGTTACGGCCAGGCGCCGGACTTTATCGACGGTCATCAGCATGTGCATCAGTTACCGGGCGTGCGCCAGATCGTATTGCAAGTGATCAAACGTCGCTATGCAGGTAAGCAGATATGGGTGCGCAATACAGTACCGGCGAATCCTGCATGGCGCGGTAAGCCACAAATCCTGAAGTACCTGGGCGGGCAGAAACTGGCGGCAGGTTTACACGTATCCGGTATCAAGACTAACCACGGGTTTGCCGGGGTATATGGTTTTGATCGCACCGATTACGGTAACTGCTTCAAGGATTGGCTGGCGGCGGCACAGCCGGGCATGCTGATCATGTGTCATCCGGCGACCGAGGTGTATCCGGATGATGAGATCGCGCGGCAACGGGTGGTCGAGTACAACTTCTTCCGTTCGCAGGAGTATCTGGATCTGCTGGCAGCCGCCAGACTCAAGCTGGCGCGGCTATCCAGCATAGCTTGAGTCGTACTTAGAAAGTATCGAGGCGATAGCCTATGGTGTACACCGTCGTCAGGCGTACATTGTTGTCCAGTTTTAGTTGCAGCTTGGTCCGGACTTGCGACATATGGGTATCCAGTGTGCGCGAAGTCATCATAAGCTCGCGTCCCCATACTTCTTCCATGATACGTTCGCGCGAAATTAATTGCCCGATGTTCTGGAAGAACAGCGCTGCAATATCGAATTCCTTGGGTTTCAGTTCGACCGGTTCGCCGCGGATGGTCGCGGTTTTACGCATCAGGTCAAAATTGAAAATGCCGACTTCTATTACACTCGCCTGCGGTGCGACTACTGCCGCATCATTTCCCGCCACCAGGCGTATGCGTTTCGACAAGGCATGGATGCGGGCTGACAGTTCTGCCTCGCGTATCGGCTTGGTCATGTAGTCGTCGGCGCCAGCCATTAGTCCGGCGACGATATTTTCTTCCAGTACGCGATTGGTAAGGAACATCACAATAATGTTTTCACCTATGTTGCCGCGTACCCATTCGATGACATCCTTGCCTGTCATATCGGGTAAATGCCAATCCAGTATCAGGATATCGAAACGCTGGCTTTGCAGTGCCGCGATCAGTGTTTTTCCATCCGCAAATGACGTACATTCATGGCCTGCATCGGTAATGACCTGATTGATCAGTTGCGATTCGATCGGATCATCTTCCAGTGACGCTATTCTCATGGCTTACTCTCTAACTCCGTTTTTAATTAATCTATCCAATCACGCACGGCAGGGTGATGGTGAAGGTACTTCCCTGGCCGACGATACTGCTGACTTCTATGCTGCCGTTGTGGCGTTCGACCACCATTTTTACAAACGCCAGTCCGAGGCCGACGCCGTCATGATCCTGTTCGTCTGCACGCAGGAACGGTGAAAAGATAGCTGTGCGATCAGCATCGGAAATACCTTTGCCGTGGTCGGTGATATTGCACACGACGCTGCTGCCGCTGGCGGTATGTACAGACCTGGCGCTGCAAATGATTTCTGAACCCTTGGGGCTGAATTTGATTGCGTTCGATAACAAGTTGCCGAGTGCACGTATGACCAGCGAACGATCGACATTCAGCCAGCAGTTCTCTACTTCCTGGGAATCAACCACGATGCTGATGGATTTGCTATGCGCAAATGCCCACATATCGTCGGCCGCCTCAGCCAGCAGTGATGAAAAATCAGTGTCCTGTAATTGATAGGATTGTGATTCCGCCTTGGCCAGATGGACGAAGTCATCCGCCAGGTTGAGGGTGGTTTCAACCGATTTTTCTATGCGGCTGAGGAATTCTGGAATCGCGAATGCAGTGCTCGGGTTTCTTTGCAACTGGATCAGCGCGAGGATGGACGATTGCGGCACGCGCATATCATGCGAAATAAAATTCAGGCTTTCTTCGCGCCGGCGTTCGGCAGCGCGTAAGGTCGTTACGTCAATCAGCGAAACGATCCAGCCCAGCATGGAGCCATCGGCCATGCGCGAAGGCGCGGATTTAATCAGAAATTCACGTTTGTTGACGTCGCGCGTTTCGATTTCTACTGCGGTATTGCCGGGGGTCGAATGCAACAGTGCCTCGCGCCAGTCGGTGCGCTTGGTGCCGGCGTCCTGGTGCATGTCAAATCTGGAAAAAATTGCTTCCAGCGTTGGCGTTTGTGTTTTATCCAGATTAAGCGTCGCAAAGTATTCGCGTGCGATGCGGTTATACATGAGGATCTCGCCTGTCTGCGACAGAACCAGAGTGGCGTCCGGCATGCTGTTCAGATTGTCGATGACAAACTGATGCATATCGCGTGAGCGATTGGCGGCGATGTGGATGGCGGCAATCTGACGATCCAGATAATCGGAATTTTTGATGCGCACAGCTTCGTTTGCATGACGCAAAACCATAGGGGTGGTTTGATTCAGACGCGCAAATTCTTCGCTGAGGTAGGCAAGGGCAGCCTCAAGCCGCCGCCAGCTCCATAAAGGATAAACGATGACCACCATCAGGATGGCTGCACTCGGCGGTATCCACAATTCTTCGAGGAAGGCGCCATACGTCAGAGCGCTGATCAGGCTGGCCAGAAAGAGGGTCAGGCCGAGCGCGCCGAACGGCGAGAAGTAACGACAGGCAAGCAGGGCCAGTGAAGTTGACAGCAGGGTAAACAGGATGGTCTGCCAGCGCGCTGCAGTGCTGATACTGCGTTCTTCGATCAGGCCGGTCAGAATATTGGCATTGATTTCAACGCCGGACATCGCTTCGTGGTCGGTCGTTACCGGGGTTGCAAAAGTAGAGGCTATGCCAGCCGCGGTTGCGCCGACCAATACATACTTATCCGTAAAGAAGCCGGGCGGAATCTTGCCCGACAATACATCGATATACGAAATCGTCTTGAAATGACCGGGGCCACCAGCATACGGAATACGCGCAAGGTGATCGCCTTCCGGGATATTGTTGAGATCCATATCCCGATAATCGTCAGATACGGTGCCTGCAATATTCATGTGCTGCGTACCATTACTTTGCCCTGCGTTGAAAACCGCCAGTGCAAATTGCGGCCACGACACGCCATGCAGATTTTCCTGCAGGTAGATGCCTCTGACTACGCCGTCAGCTTCGAAGGTGAAGTGGATATGCCCCAGACCGTTTGCCGCCTGACGAAGGGCAGGCAAGGGCAATGTCGGTTGCAGGCCGGTAGGCGTGCGTTCTATCAGTACCGGCAAGACGGTGCGCTTGTTGCCGGCGATCGCACTTGCCAGCAACGCGTCGTCATCGGACAGATACTGCGGCTCGGCGAAGATGATATCCATCCCGACCGCCCTGGCTTTGGCTGCCGTCAGTATGTCCAGCAATTCCGCATGGGTACGTCGTTGCCATGGCCAGCGGCCGAGCGAGGCGATACTGAATTCATCTATCGCGATAATGACGACATCGGACGGGGCAGCACGCTGCGTTGCCTTGACCAGATTGTCATATATAAAGCGGTCAGCCTGGCCCAGGCCATTTTCGTACCCGAGCAGGATTGCCAGTAACAGCATGAGGAGCAGGAAGATGCGCCATTCTTTTCTTAATGGAGATTTAACTGTCCGCAAACTGGGCGTCATGTATCGGGTAAGCAAACCAGGGCTAGGCGATTAGTAGCTGGTACCCAGGGGCTGGCCCTGCGATTCGAGCGTTGCATCGTATTCAGTACGCCATTGCAGCGGTACCGAGAATTTTTGTGCTGGCGAGAAGGCACCGACGAAGCCGTCGCTATCCGTGCTACGTACGCGCGCATAGTAGACGCCTGCTTCCGGACGAGGAATGGCGACTTCTGCTTTTGCGCTCTCTATATTGTTCAGCAATGTTTTGAATTCCGGCGTGTCGGCAACCTGGAAGGTAAAGTGCTGGCCAGGTGCGGCACTCCAGGAAAACTGGATTTCCTTTTGCCCTATGCTGGCGGATGGCGCATCCAGGCCTGCTACCACGGCCAATGGTTTTGCGTCGCCAAACGGTCCCTGTTTCGAAGTGCTGCCAGACTGCAGTATCGAAGCGACACGCCAGTAATAATTGCCGCTGGCGAGCGATACGATCATTTGATCCTGCCCTGTTTCTGCGGTCTGGTCGAAGATAAGGGTCTTGAATGCAGCATCGCTTGCCACTTGCACGCGATAATCCCTGATACCCTCTGCCAGCGACCATTTCATCGTGACAGGGATTTTTTTATTCTGTACTTGCCCCTGGAACTTGGTACCCGGTTGCAGCAGGAAGGGCGGGAATGGACGCGCATCGACACGGAAGGCCTGTATCGTCGAGACACCCTCGAGGCCGACTGCATCCAGCGCACTGGCACGGACAAAGTAAGCGCCATCTTCCAGATTTTCCAGTTTCGCGACGGCTTTGCCTTGACTACTGCGTACGCTGATTTCGGCAATATTATTGCGGCCCGCTGCGTCTGTGGAAATGACGACGCGGAAAGCGGAAGCGTCCGCGTGCGACAGCGGGAACTGGATAGGCAAGCGTGTTTGCTGTTGATAGCCGTCAAGCAGTAGCGGCGCCTTTAGCAGATTGACTGGTTTACTGACACGGCCGTTCTCGACCACGGTGCCGTAACCGGCAGCAACCAGTTGCTTGCTGGGCTTATTGACGGCTGTATTTTGTGCGACGGCGACTTTGCCTTCCAGCACTTCATTCAAGACCCTTTGGTCATCAACGTTCACGCGGAAGTCGGTGCCGCGTACGCCGGATACGGCGAGCGGGCTGATGACTTCATATTTGCTGTCGGGTTTGTTGAGTGGTGTAACGTGCGATTCAACCCGGCCTTTTTGCAGATACAGCTGCGTGCGCGGTGTTTCCACATATTGCGTGGCGCGCAGCAAGCGCAGGTTGACGACGCTATTTGGTGGCAGTGTGAATTGGGTGCCGTCATCCAGCATCAGCGAAATGAAACTATTCGCCATCGTGGTCAGCGTATCGCCTTCTTTTAATAGTGCATCGATCTTCGCCTCTATAGCGCTGCCGTCATGTCCGCGGATCACGACGTCGCCGAAGAAACTTTTGATGCGGGCAAATGCAGAAACCGGGGTGAGCAGGCGAGTAGGAATCAGGACTTTGCGGCCGATAGGGATCGCCCTGTCGTTTTCGATCTGGTTGGTCTGGCCTATCGTGCGCCAGTTTTTGACATGGCCGGTGAATTTCTGCGAAATACTGGACAGGGTTTCGTGTTGCGAAACGGAATAGATAACGCCATCGCGCGTTACGCTGATGTTATCGGCGTATGCGGAAGAAGTGATGGCGATTAACAGGAATGCACTAGCTATGGTTCTCAACACTGCTTGCCTCTTAAAGTACTTCGCGAAATGCCTGAAAGTGTGGTGTTTTGTTGATTTCGGGAATTATAGGTGTATCAGAAAAGCCGGATGGTGATGAAACGTTAACATTTGCAAATATTGCCGATATGGCCTGATTTTGCTTGGCGCAGGCCATGCTTCTTATGATAACGACGTATATGTAGATGCTGTCTTGTATATGCATACACATATATTTCCACATGGAAATACTTTGCTGTGGCTTTTCTGCAAAATACAATGATTTGTGCGCGCCTGAACAAGTTTGCCCGTCGTGAGCAGCCTAGTATTTGCTGATTCTATATCCATTCCGCAGCGCCGAATTTATTCCGGGCAATGTCGCTTATGAATGTGCTCCTTGTGCATTCTTTGTCCCAGCCCGGTCTGATAGCGAGTGAGCTGTCGTAATATTGCATTGAATAGAATGAAGCGTGCCGCTGCAGGCATATGGATTTAGAAGATGTGGGTGAAGCATGGCTGATAACTTGAATCGTTTTTCGACTGACGCCTTCCCTGGCGAGTTACGTGCTGCAGCATGGCTGCAGACCCTGGGTCGAATTGGCGTGGCATGCGATTTCCCCGCAACAGAGCGCGCACCTCTGCACGGTTGTGCGTCTGTCAGCGTTTCTTCCCGCTCGTCTGTTTTTGCCAAATTGCATGGTTCACCGCAGATACTGCATTCGTCGCAGGATGCAGTGGGCAAGCGCAATGACGTGGTCCTGATCCTGGCACTGCTGGAAGGTCACGGCCAGGTCAGCGTCGGACCGGAGTCCGCACGCCTGCTTGCCGGAGATATCTTTTTGCTAAATCCACAGCAAGACTGGCGACTCGATTTGCAGACGGCATTCACGGCGATTATGGTCGAGCTGAAGGAGGCCGGATTTCTGGCTCGTCTGATGCGCACCGGCTCCAGTGATCTGAATAAAGTCGTCACGAATTTTGGCGCTGGCGGTATCAGCGCCGACTTCCTGTATTCGATAGGTGAACACTTCGACGGCTTAAGCCCGGAAGATCTGGGACAGATGGAGGCCAGTCTGACCAGCTTGCTGATTGCAGGTATGGCGCGGCATGGTGATGCCGAGGAGTCGGGCGATAGCGATGCCGAGCATTCCACCTCGGTCCAGCTCGGACATCTGCGCCGGGTTTGTCGCAGCATAGAAAACCGGCTGACCGATCCTGATGTCTCGATAGGCGAAATCGCCCGCATAGAAAATTTATCCGCACGCTATATACAAAAGCTGTTTGCTGGTGGAGACACCACATTTGGCGAATACGTAAAGAAGCGCAGACTGGATCGTTGTCGTAATGATCTGGCCAATAGTGCGCTCAAGCATTTGACCATTTGCGAACTGTGCTTCCGTTGGGGCTTTAACGATGCGGCTAACTTCAGCCGGGCGTTCAACCTAGAGTTCGGCATCAGTCCCAAAGCGTATCGTGCTACTGCCGGTAAACAAATTGCCTTGCATTTGCAAAGGGGGCGCCCTGCCAGCAATGCGGCAGTGACTTCAGAAAAGAGACGCAACAGCCGCAAAGTGCACGGCGCCGCAAGTGTCGTGCACATCGTCGCTGAAAAGGATGGCTTGCGTGATCAATTCGCCAGTATCCTGAGCGAAATCGCCGATTACGATGTGGCGCTCCTGCCCGTTGCTGAGCACGGAAATTTGCCTGCAAACGATGAGCACTCATCGCTCAACTCCGTTCAGAGCAAGCATCACTACATCCCGGTGTCGGACAAGACTGTGCACTGGGGCTATTTCAGCCAAACGATCAAGCCGGTGGTCACTGTGCATTCTGGCGATTGCGTCACGATAGAAACGCTGACCCAACATGCGTACGATGATTACGAGCGCATGATTAAAGGCGATCCTGGCGCAGAGAGCGTGTTCCATTGGGATGCCAAGGGAAAATCGGTGGATCGCCGCGGTTCCGGTCCGATAGACGGCTCCATTTATGGGCGCGGTGCCGGTGAGGGCTTTGGTGTGCATATCTGTACCGGTCCTGTTTATGTGCAGGATGCAGAACCGGGCGATGTGCTGGAAATACGCATACTCGATATACAAACCAGGCCTGCGGCCGCCGAAGAGTACATAGGTAAATCATTCGGCAGTAATGCTGCGTCATGGTGGGGCTTCCATTATCATGACTTGCTGACCGAGCCCAAGCCGCGTGAAGTTGTGACCATTTACGAGATTGAACATCCGACGCATGAGCATTGCTGCGCCAAGGCGGTCTACAACTTCCGCTGGACACCGCAGACCGATCCATTCGGCGTGCGGCATGACACCATAGATTATCCGGGTATTCCGGTTAATCACAGCAGCATCGTTAAGAACTATGGCGTATTGAAGAATGCGCGTATTCCGATTCGTCCTCACTTCGGCGTCATGGCAGTCGCACCGTTGCTGGATGATGAAGTGGATTCGGTGCCGCCGGGTTCTTTTGGCGGCAACCTCGATAACTGGCGCGCTGCCAAGGGCGCGACTTTGTTTCTGCCGGTTGCCGTGCCGGGCGCCTTATTCTCTGTCGGCGATCCGCATGCGTCGCAGGGTGATTCCGAACTATGCGGGACAGCGATTGAATGCTCGCTGACTGGTGAATTCCAGCTGGTTCTGCATAAGAAAAAAGATATAGCGGGGACCTTTCTTGATGAGCTGGATCATCCTTTCCTCGAAAGTGAGACTGAATGGGTAATCCAGGGCTTGAGTTATGCCAACCATCTGGTCGAACTCGGAGCCAATGCACAAGCCGATATCTACAAAAAAGCATCGCTCGACATGGCGATGCGCGATGCTTTCCGCAAGACCCGGCGTTACCTGATGACGGCACATGGATTAAACGAAGATGAAGCGATTTCGCTGATATCGGTAGCGGTCGATTTCGGTATTACCCAGGTCGTCAATGGTAACTGGGGCGTGCACGCCATTATCAAAAAATGCATCTTCGACCACCCTGAGTAGACGACCCCGGAACATACAATCGCATGCTGATTGACCGGGGCCTTTTCAGCGCGTGCTGGGCAAGACGAGCAAGCCGGAAAACACAGCGCTGGTAATGCCCGAATAATCGCAGTCGGAAACCCGCGAGCAACAGGCGCGGTACGTTTTCAGTTATCCCGACTATCTGTATGAGTTCGGGGGCGAATACACAAACCGACATTTGCAGAAAATTATCGCCAGACCTGGCGCTGTGCGCTGTGTGATGTTTTTCACAAGATGCGGCGCTTCCTGATGCATCCCCGACATTTGAATGAAGAGCAAGCTATCTCATCGAGATTGGCGGTGGTCGATTTCGGCTATGCCCAGGTCGTCGATGGCCATTTCTGTTTGCATGAGCAGATCAATAAAAGCTTCGAAGCGAAGGGTAGTAAGGATCAGTGTCGCCGATAACAAAGATACATTGCCTGCTTACTATCGGCGGCAAAGCGCAGATAAAAATGACGTTTTTAATCTCAAAAAAACGTACAAAAATTCCAAATATTCAGTCGCTTTTCACGATTTAACCAAAAGTCATAGATCCTTTGAAATATCTTTGTGACGTGCACGTTTTTACCTAAAGATTCATCTTGGAATGACGTAATCAAGAATAAGCTGGAAGGGGGATTTTTCCCGTTTCAGCTCTCGTTATTTTTAAGTTACAAAGTTTTGTCCAAAGCGCAAAAAACCATCCCTCTTATAACAGGCCATCCATGCAAAACAAGCAACAATCTCTCGGCGGAACCGAGGTATTGGCGTTTACTTTAGGTAACGAAGAATACGGCATCGATATTCTGAAAGTTCAGGAAATTCGTGGTTACGACGCCGTTACGAAAATCGCTAATGCTCCCGAGTTCATCAAAGGAGTTATCAATCTGCGCGGCATCATCGTACCGATTGTGGATATGCGCATCATGTTCAAACTCGGAGCGCCTACTTATGATCAGTTCACTGTAGTCATTATTTTAAATATTGGTAATCGTGTAGTCGGAATTGTGGTCGACAGCGTTTCAGACGTCATCACACTCAATAGCGAGCAAATCAAACCGGCCCCGGAAATGGGAACCTCCATGAATGCAGACTTTTTAATCGGGCTGGGGACGATCGAAGAGCGCATGCTGATCTTGCTGGATATAGACAAGTTGATGTCTTCATCCGAAATGGGACTGATAGAAAAATTAGCGGCCTGATAAATAGAGCCGTTTTCACAATAATGGTCTGAGAGGGAAAAAATGTTTAATAACTTATCAATCAAGATGCGCCTGATAGGCACGATGGCTTTCATGGGCATCATGCTGATCGTCGGTGGTGCGATGGGCGTGTTTGGCCTGCAAAGCACGAATGACTCGCTGAAAAATGTATACGGCAACCAGCTGGCATCGTCCCAGGCAATTGGCACTGCGATGACGCGCATGTTCCAGTCGCGTTCGAATATTGACCGTGTCCTGATTAAGCCGCATGCGTCGAATGCCGCGGATTTGCTGGCCCGCTCGGTGACTTTGCGTGCGCAGTCTGATGAAGCATGGAAGCTTTATACCGAATTGCCTGCAGACGCTGAAGAAAAAAAATTGGCCGAAGATGTCCAGGCCAAGCGCGAAGCTTATGTACGCGATGGCGCAGTCCCTATGGTTGCTGCCATACAGGGGGGGCGCTTCGAAGAAGCAGAGCGCCTGATGTTTGAAAAGGCCACCCCGCTGTTTATTGAATTGAATAACAGCGCGGAGAAGCTCTCTGATTTTCAAATGAAAATTGCCGTCGGTAGTTATGAGGCTAGTCAGTCCATGTACGGCATGTTCCGTATTGCTGCGATCGGAGGTGTGTTGTTTGGCCTGATCGTCGTTGCGATTGCTGCTTTCTTCCTGATCCGCGCCATCATGCAGCCGCTGACTGAAATGCTGGGTCATTTCAGTGCGATTTCTTCCGGTGATCTGACCAGCCGTATCGAGGTCAAATCGCGTAATGAAATGGGCGTCTTGATGAGTGGCCTGGAGGTCATGCAAAAAAGCCTGATAGAAACGGTCTTTAATGTACGCCAGGGTAGTACCGCAATCGGTGTCGCCACACAGCAAATTGCTGCCGGTAACCTGGACTTGTCCAGCCGCACCGAAGAACAGGCCAGCTCGCTGGAAGAAACTGCATCGTCGATGGAAGAATTGACCTCTACCGTTAAACAGAATGCCGATAATGCGCGTCAGGCAAATCAGCTGGCAGCTTCGGCTTCTACCGTGGCAGAAAAAGGTGGCGTTGTGGTATCGCAAGTAGTCGATACGATGGAAGACATTAATGCATCGGCGAAGAAAATCGTGGACATCATCGGCGTCATCGATGGCATCGCTTTCCAGACCAACATCCTGGCCTTGAATGCGGCTGTAGAAGCGGCGCGTGCCGGTGAACAGGGTCGTGGCTTTGCCGTGGTCGCAAGTGAAGTACGTAACCTGGCACAACGTTCCGCTGCAGCTGCCAAGGAAATCAAAACATTGATCGGCGATTCGGTCGACAAGGTAGAAATCGGTAGCAAGCTGGTAGCCGAGGCTGGTGTGACGATGAAGGAAGTTGTACAGGGCGTACAGCAAGTCACCGACATCATGTCCGAGATCACTGCAGCCAGCCAGGAGCAAAGCGCGGGTATCGAGCAAGTCAATCAGGCGATCAGCCAGATGGATCAGGTTACGCAACAAAATGCCGCGTTGGTTGAAGAAGCTGCAGCTGCCGCCGAATCGCTGAATGAACAAGCCGGTAAATTGGCGGAAGCGGTCAGCGTCTTCAAACTGGATGGTGTCGCTGCAGCAGCACCGATCAAAAAAGTCACAACTAAAATCGCTGCCGTTCCAGGCAGTCCGGCGCCTGTCAAGCGGGCAATATCAGCGCCAGCACCAGTACGTCAGAAAGTAGCGAATGGTGCGCCAACTGGCGGTGATGACTGGGAAGAGTTTTAAGCCTGAACTACCCCAAAGTTGATGGGTCGAGTAGGGACGTATCCGTTTCTGCCTGATTCGGTCAATACGATGACATCAAGTTTGTCAGCTGGTCTGGCAACTTGATGTTTTTTCGTGCACTTTTGTTTGCAAATATCCTTTCTTCACTTTGAACATAAAAATGAAAATATCTAATCTGAAAATTGGCGTACGACTGGGACTGGCGTTCGCTGTGATATTGGTACTGATGGCATCCATGATCGTGATCGGCGTCTGGCGCTTGCAGGAAGTCGCACAGGCTACTGTGCATATGGAAGAAGCCGCTACCAAGGAACGGCTGACGCATCAATGGTATTTGGGAAATATTGCGAATGCGGTACGTACGGCGGCGCGTGTACGCAGCAATGATGCAGAAGTGCAGAAGTTGTTCCAGACTGAAATGGAGGCTCAGAGTCAGGAGATCACCAAACTGCAAAATCAAATTATTGAATTGATTACCAGTGCAGAAGGTAAGCAGCTGATGGCGGTGGTTGGCGAGCGTCGCACTGCCTATATGGATATTCGTAAAGATGTTTTCAAACTTAAGGCCGAAGGTAATGCTGCCGCCGAAATAGCAGCAACAAAGCTGAGAGAGACCAAAATGGAACCGGCGCTACTCGCTTACAATCAGTCTGTGCAGGCCGTGGTGGAATTCCAGCAAGTCATATTTCAACGAGCCAAGGCAGAAGTGGATGCGCTGTATGTGTCCGGTCGCACAGTCCTGATTGCTTTGGGCACCATGGCATTAATACTGAGCGCAGTACTGGCGTGGCTGCTGTCGCGCAGCATCACGCGTCCGCTTGATTATGCAGTATCGGTTGCTCGTACCGTTGCATCCGGTGACTTGCGCAATCGGATTCAATCGAGTTCGAATGATGAGACTGGCCAATTGTTGCATGCCTTGCGTGACATGAACGACGGCCTGGTAAAAAGCGTGAGCCAGGTGCGTACAGGCATTGATACCATCGCTACTGCATCCAGCCAGATTGCTGCCGGTAATCTGGATCTGTCGAGCCGCACCGAAGAACAAGCCAGTTCACTGGAAGAAACCGCTTCCTCGATGGAAGAGCTGACTTCCACCGTAAAACAGAATGCAGATAATGCACGTCAGGCAAATCAACTTGCCGTATCTGCATCCGGGGTCGCTGAAAAAGGTGGTGCCGTCGTATCGCGCGTCGTTGACACCATGGAAGACATCAATGCATCGGCGAAGAAAATTGTAGACATCATCGGTGTGATCGATGGCATTGCCTTCCAGACGAATATCCTCGCCCTGAACGCCGCAGTCGAAGCGGCGCGTGCCGGTGAACAAGGTCGTGGCTTTGCGGTGGTTGCCAGCGAGGTACGCAACCTGGCACAACGCTCTGCTGCCGCCGCCAAGGAAATCAAAACCCTCATCGGTGATTCGGTTGATAAGGTTGAACTTGGTAGCAAGCTGGTTGAAGAGGCGGGTGTGACCATGGATGAAGTCGTGCAAAGCGTGCGACACGTCACTGACATCATGTCCGAGATCATGGCCGCGAGCCAGGAACAAAGTGCGGGGATAGAACAGGTTAATCAGGCTATCGGCCAGATGGATCAGGTCACCCAACAAAATGCCGCATTGGTGGAAGAGGCTGCAGCCGCAGCTGAATCGCTCAACGAACAAGCCGCTAAACTGGCCGAGGCTGTTAGTGTCTTTAAACTGGATGGCGCTACGGTAGCGCTTGCACCATCGAGGAAAACCGCCAAAGTACAGGTCGTGCCATCGCATGGTGAAGCCGCGAATCGTACCATCGCGCCATCCACACCCAAGAAAATTTCCAACGGTGCGGCCGTAGGTAACGACGATTGGGAAGAGTTCTGATTTTTGCTGTTGTAAAAAAACGAAGCCGGGTTCTTACCCGGCTTTTTTATGTGTGATGTTTGCAAGTACAAATTTTGTAAACTGCGTGTCGGATATTTCAAACATTTTTCAGAAATGCGATGCCCGGATATCTGATGGCGTGGTCGTCAGGGAACGCTGGTTTCCGGTGCCAGCACACGCGTATCAGATCCATGGGCGGGCGATCTTGAGCATCGCGCGCTGGGTGGTTCGGCAGGCTGCAAGAAGGATGATCTGAAGTACGATGGTAGCCTGAAATGGCGTAATACCCTGGGTTATCAGGTTGATGCTGCATGGCGCATTCATCGATAGTAATTATCGTGAGTTCGTGCTGCCTTGATTGTCGGTCGGTGGTTAAATGTTGCCTTTTGGAATGTGTTGACGGTTGTTTCTGTATAATGCGCGGCCTATAAGGCCGGCATTGCAGTGCTTTGCCGTTTCCCGTTATCCAGGGTCACGCATTCCGTTTTCGTCAGAAGTGTAATGTCTATTAAACCGCTCGTTTTTGCAGTGCTATCCGTCGTTTCCGCCGTTTCGTTTGCAGATGAAAATGCTGCCGGGACGTTCTATTTGGGCCTGGATGCCGGTAGCGGCAAGGTTAAGAAAAAAGACCCGCTAACCCCGAGTTATCGGGTTACTTCCGAAACGAACAGGGTGGATGGCGGCCGACTTTATATCGGTTACCAGATCACGCCAAAACTGAGCGTAGAGCTGGGTGCGGTACGTCCCAGCGACTATAAGCAAAGCGCGACTAACGGCGTCATTTCCTACAATGCGCGGGTCGAGACCAAAAATCATGACCTGACTTTCTTCTATAAATTACCCGAAGTTCTGCCTGGCCTGTATGTGCTGGCCGGTGCGACGTATTCGACCATCAATACCACCGTTGAGGTTCCTGCCGCCCGCAGAATTACCTCGGTCCGGAAAACGGATACGGATTTTACCTGGGGTGCCGGTTATGAAGTCCGCTTGTTCGATAACGTGGATGGACGCATCATGTATGCGCGCTATGCAGGTGCAGACCTGGTTACGGTCGGCCTTAAATATCGTTTCCGCTAGGATGGAATAAGACGCAGTATTTTGGTACTGGGGTGCTTACGAAGCAGGGCGGCTCACCATTTCGATGGTGGAAATGACATCCCTGACCTTGAACGGCTTCAGCAGGATGCGGGAAACTTGCAATATTTTTAAGCGTTCAGCCAATTCCTCATCGCAGGTCGGGGTGATGATGACGATGGGAATGTCCGGTGAAGCATTGAAGGATGCATTGCGCAGTTCGTACAGAAATTTGAGGTCAGCGGCTTCGTCATCGATGGTGGTAATCAAACCGGAGAAGGCTTCACTACCCAGGTAGTGCTGCGCATTGTTGATGCTGGCAGCCTTGCGCACGGTCGCCAGATTCAGTTGGCGTGCCGTCAGCGCGATGACGCTACCCACCATATGGTTCTTCTCCACCAGCAAAATATTGGGAAGTTTAGCGTCCATAGTGTTCGGCAGGTTCCCTGAACTGGTTCGTCAATTCCTCGACTGCCAGGTCGCGCAGCGCAGCAAGGATAGCCAATCCGACGGCATCCATGGTGCGCGGTGCATTATCGATCAGGCACAGGGTGCCGACATTCTGGCCTGAGGCTAGCGTCAGGGGGGCACCTGCGTAGAAACGTACCTGCGGATCTTCAAGTACAAAGGGGTTGTCGCTAAACCGGGCATCTTTAGTGGCATCGGCCACCACCATGGTGTCGTTCGACATGATGGCATGTCCACAAAATGATACATCCCGTGCGGTCTCGCATACATCGAGACCCACGCTGGCCTTGAACCATTGGCGTTCGGTGTCTAACAATGTAATCAGAACGATCGGTACATCGAATTCATGTGCGGCAAACGACACGATGCGATTAAAACGCTCCTCGGGTGGAGTATCGAGGATCAGCAACTGGCGTAATGCATACAGTCGGTCATCCTCATCATCTGGAATCGGCGCTTTAATCATTATTTCTTTGCTCTATGAAATCCAACAGCTATCTGTCCTGATTTTCTTGCCGTAAGGGGAGTGCTGTCAATAAGAACTTGCAGTGGACGATCGTCCTCAAGATAAGTTTCAGCTATCAGGAGAAACGATCGTTCTCCCCGGATGATCGGGTAGCCATTCCGGATGTCGGACTATTGCCGGAACGCAGATTAGAAATATCTGAGCCAGCTGATATCGCGGCGGCGTACCTTCAGGCGTGAGTACCACGCCGTAGGTACATACAGCAGCGGCAGCAGCAGGGCATACCAAAGCCATATCCAGTTGAAGTTCTCTAGGCCAAAGCTGACGCCGTGCGTTGCCCCCCAAATCAGAAAGGCGATGTGATACAGCACGCGTAACACATACATATGCAGAATATAAAAAAACATGGGTGCACCACCGAACACAGCCAGCATACTCAACCACCGTTGGCCGTTCCAGCGTTCGAACAAGGCCAGCAAGATGACGCCTATACCCAGGGTCTGGAGCAAGAATAAGAAGGACGGTGGATATTTGGTCAGGGCGATAAAACTCATCGCCGTATGTAGTACGGAGTCTTCCGCAGACCAGGGCTTATCGCCATAAAAATTCATTGCCCGCAGCACCACGAAAGCCAGCAGCATTCCCGCACCCAATACCAGTAAGCGATGCACGCGCTGTTCACTATCCTTATCACGATCAAACCAGCCACCAAGCACATACCCGATGACGATCACACCGATCCACGGTAGAACCGGATACGAAGTTCTGGCGACAGCACCGAACGGTAGTGCAATCAGATCGCGTTGATGCAGTAATGCCCAGATGGTAAAGCCGGGCTGATCCGGCATCAGTTGAATACCGTCGAGCAAGTTATGCCCCCCGACCAGCGCGAGGCCGAGTACAAGTAACAACTTCTTAGGCAGATAAATCAGACCCGCAAGTGCGATCATGCACACGCCGATAGCCCAGATGACTTGTAGCCAGATAGTCACTGGCAGTTTGACCGTCCATGCCAGCGTAATGAGCGTGACCTCGATCATCATCAGCAACAAGCCGCGTTTGAGCAGGTAACTGGCGGTTTCTGCTTTTGTATGGCTGGTCCCGTAGAGATACGCGCTGAGCCCGGTCAGGCCGACAAAGATCGGGGCACACAGATTGGTGACGATACGCATATAAAACAGGGCTGGCTCTACCGTCATTGGATTTACCGGATCCGTCACGTTCATGTATAGATACCAGTTTTCGCGTATATGGTCGATCAGCATAATGACCATTACCAGGCCGCGTAATGCATCTATGCTCTGTAGTCTTTGTCTTGATGCTGCGGTGTTCAGCGCCTCCGCACCGCAAGGTGGTTGGAGACAGTTCAATACAGAATTTTTCATTGATCTCATCTAACTTTGATTACAGTAGCTTACTGCTGCCGTGAAACTCTGATACCAGTCCTGCGACTTCGGCTCGTTCCGTAAATTACATTTTCCAATTCATAGCAATGTAGAAAGCACGACCGGGCCCTGACGAATACATGGGTTGCGCACTACCTGCTGGCCAGAAGAAGTTGTCGTACCAGACATATTCATATTTGCGATCAGCCAGATTTTTGACTTGAAAATCGACGCTGAGATTCTTGCTCAGGTTGTAGCGCATATTGGCATCCCACAGCATGAAGCCGCCGAATTTTCCGGCAGCATTTTCTTCGTCGATGTAGTAGCTACCCTGTGCGCGTCCCTGTACACCAAACCGCCATGCGTCAGAAGGTCGGTAGTCGGCGCCTATATTGGTGATGTAGCGTGGCGTCGAGAATACCTCCTTGCCGGCTAGTGACTGACCCGTACCGGAAAATGCGCTGATTACCTTGGCTTCTTGTAATGAATACGAGAGCCAGAGATTCAACTTATCCGTAGCCTGGCCTGATATCTGCAAATCCAATCCGCGCCGGCGCGTTTGTCCCAGACCTATCGTCGTTCCGGTACTCGGCATATTGGCCACCTCATCTGTAGCGTCCTGCTGCCAGGCAGCTACGCGCATCTCTGCCTGTGGTACCGGCTTGAACTTGATGCCAAATTCCTTGCCGGTATTGATCGATGGCCTGTATCCGGTTTGACCTGTGGTCAGATACGCGGGTGCGGTCGAGCCAGTCAACACCTGAAATGTTCGCCCCCAATTTGCGTAAATACTGACGGCCTTTTCAGGACTGTAGACGACGCTGAGTTTGGGTTGATTGATCCAGCCGTATTTCTGCAACGATGCAGTTTCGCCCGTCTGTAGACGTGTATTGCCGGAGAAGTGATCGACACGGAATCCGGGAATGATTTTCAGCTTTTCTGTGGGTTTGAATACTGCCTGCACATAGGCACCCACATTATTTAATGTGTAATGATCGTTATTTTGCGTGCGTGCCGGCGTACCGAAATCTGTCGGGCTGGCATAGTTATAACGCAAGCGCTGGTAGCTATTATCCTGACGTTCCACATTCAGGCCACCTTCCAGCACGACTTTTTCGCTCGCATTCCAGGTCAAGGTGCCCAGATAGCCAAGCTGATCTTCATCCCACAGACGACGTTGTCGCGGCGCGTTGCCAACCGGGTTGCTCGTAAACGTTACGCGACGGTCATCCTGATAGGTATTGAAGTAAAGTTTGTTGCTGAAGAAAACATCGGGCGTGATTTGCCAGTCTACGTGCGCACTGATATGCCCCATATCGCGATCGTCGCCGTCGTTGGCATTTTTAGTCGGCGACTGGCGCCGGTTTGCCTTCAGTTCAGTCGCGGTCAGAAAGCCAGCTTCTTCTGCCTTATGCGTATAGGCACGCACGACGAGTCCGGCTTTCAGATCTCCGTTGGCGGAAGTGAGAAACCACTTGGCCCCTGCTGAGTACTTTTCGGAACGCGAGTGATCGCGATAACCATCCGAATCTTGCTTTGCAAAGAAGTAGTTTTGCGCAAAGCCATCCGCTTCCCGCCCCATCACTACTTGCATCTCGCGCGTGTTGTAGCTACCGTAGGTGAAGCGACTCTCCAGATAGTTGCCGCCCTGACGCGTACCGATATTGATATTGCCGCCGATGTTGTGCAGGCCATAACGCGGATCATTCGTTCCGCGCACGACTTCGATGTAATCGGTATCCAGTGGGAAAACCATGTCGATAAAGCGTTGATTGCCGCTATTCACGTTACTTGGTATGCCGTCGATCAGTACCTTGATACCGTTGATGTAGCCCTCGCCATTGAACGCGCGAAAGGTCGCTTTCCCTGACTCAGCTCCCATGCGGAACTCTGTGAGTTGTATGCCCGGCATCTGGCCTACCAGCTCCCAGCTATTCATCACGTTCTTGTCTTGTATCTGATCGCCGCCGAGAACATCGACTGAAGTCAGGATGCTGCCGGTCATTAATGGCCCCTTACCCTGAGCCGTGACCGGAATCTCGCCAAGCACAATCACGGCATCTCCGGCATAAGCGGAATAGCCAAGGAAAAACAGGGCAGATGCGACTGCCATGGACATACGATTTATTTTCATTATTAGTAATCTCTTGCACACGCAGTGCGCCTGACGAAGGATGCCCGAGTCGCAATAATCGACCAGGGGGAAGAAGGGCCGCAGGGCCCGCCAAACAGGAGGTCAGGAAAGAGAAGGTGGTGCGCGCGAGGATGGAATCAGCCAGGCAAACAGCGTGCTGTGCGCAGAAAGGTAAAGCGGGGGAACGAACGTCATGCGAGCATGGTCACCGTCCAACTGCATGCTCAACATCGCCGGATATCCGGATACATGATGTTTCATGCAAAAGGGGCAGTGTTCGTGCTGTGAGTCCTGCTCGTCTGACGTAGCAGGTTCTGAGAAGGTCGCGCCGTTACTCAGTTCAACCACAACGTGTTGGTAAGCGTCTTCCACATCATGGTCATGCAGATAGGCGTGCGCAATTGGCGGCAGCAATGCCGCGGCGATGGTGCAAACCACCAGCAGCCAGACCAGGAAGACGTTAGGGACGCGCGACATTTGTTGAAAGCCGATACAACCAGACAGGATAAGTGCCGTATTTTATGCAACTTGATTGCATTTTGCAATGGTGTTGCATATGCCTGTCCGCAGCAGGGGCTTTCGCAAAGTAACAACAGCTTCTTTCAAATCGCTGGAAAAAAGAATGTGCATAAGTGATAATGAGAATCAATATCAATAACATGTCTTTTTATGTCAGCCCCAGAATTTCAGTTGCGTCCGTTGGTTAGCACTATTCGTTTAGCACTTCTCGTCATTTCATCCGTCGGCATTTCCTCAGCAAGTGCGCAGGAAGCCCCATCTGAAAACGTCCTGCCGGTGATTCAGGTGATACAGCAAGGTGAGCAGTCTGGTTTCAGCACTCAGAAAGTCAACACCACAAAATCCGATAAGCCCCTTTTTGAAACGCCTCAATCCATTACCGTCGTCACGCGCGATTTAATGGATGCCCGGCAGGCAACGACATTGGACGAAGCGATCGCAACAGTGGCTGGTGTGACTTCATCTTCACTTGGACGCCGTGGCTGGGATGACTTCCTCATTCGCGGTCAATCAGCATCTGACACGATGTATCTGGACGGGCTGCGCATCGGTCAGGGCAACTGGGTTTCACAAGAAATTTATGGTGCAGAACGGCTGGAAGTAATCAAAGGTCCTGCATCGATTTACTTTGGTCAGGTTACGCCCGGTGGCACGGTAAACATCATCAGCAAGCGCCCAACTGCTGAAGCTTTTAATCAGGTCGGCTTCACTGTAGGGGATTACGGATATGTGCAAGGCACCTTCGATTTCAATCGGCCATTGAATTCTGCCAATGGCAAGGCCGCAATCCGCATTAATGGCATGGCAATGAACTCGGATGATCCGACGGATGGTGTGTGGTTCAAGAACCGATACATAGCACCATCCATCTCGCTCGACTTCGGCGCCAGGACGGACTTTACTATTCTGACCGCCATCAATCAACGCAACTACGTACGCCAGCAAGGCATTCCGCTTGCCGCTAGTTCATTGGTCAACAATGGTGTCCGTGTCGGCAATAATTATTTTGCCGGTTCAAATGGAGTTGCGCCCTACGATGCAGAGCAGAAGTCGATTGGATATGTGTTGACCCATCGCTTTGACAGCGGCTGGACCCTTAATCAAACATACCGTCATCTGGAAATGGATATGACGGGGCAACTTGCAAATACCAGCGGCGCCGTGAATCTCGTCACAGGTAATTTTGCGCAAAACGTATTGAGTCAAAAGTTTTGGGGGCGATCCGATGGGCTTGATACAAATATAACCAAGACATTTGCCCTTGGCGGTACACGTCATACCGTGACTATCGGTGTCGATGCGATGTACGACGTGCTTAACCAGGATAGCCGT
Source organism: Herminiimonas sp. KBW02 (assembly GCF_003852535.1). GTDB lineage: Bacteria > Pseudomonadota > Gammaproteobacteria > Burkholderiales > Burkholderiaceae_D > Oxalicibacterium. The sequence continues at coordinate 76,829 of NZ_QAJP01000001.1, forward strand.
CGCTGCACAATCGCCAACCAAAACATCTACAGACCCAACTACAACCGGGCAGTAGGTCCTTGCAGCCTTACTTCAATTACCGATACCACGCTTGCACAAACCGGCCTGTACCTGCGTGACTACATCGATATTAATGATCGATTGAGCCTCAGCGGATCGTTGCGCCAGGACCGGTCCCGCATTTCCACGTATACAGTAGAGCCGACAAAAACTACTTCGGTTAATAGCGAAAAAAATGCCACCACCGGTCATGCCGGTTTAATCTATAAAGCCACACAAAATATTGCTCCCTACCTGAGCTATGCGACGTCATTTTATCCGCAGACAGATTTGACATATCCGGGTACGCCGATAGACCCGGAAGAGGGGAAGCAAAAAGAGATTGGGGTGAAGCTGCTGTCGGATGACAAACGTTTGAGCGCAAGCTTCGCTTACTATGACTTGATGCGCAAGAACGTGAAAGCAGCGGATTTAGTTAATACCAATTTCTTCATTACGATAGGCGAGCAACGGACGAAAGGCTATGAAGCGGAAGTTTCCGCAGACCTGAAGAATGGATGGCAGTTGTCGGGCGCCATTTCGATTTTGGATGCGTTCGTAACACAAGCCAATGCGGCGCAGCAGCTTTCAATTGGTCAGCCATTGTCTAACATCCCGAAGAAATCAGCGAACATATTTGCTAACTACAACTTCAAAGGAGCGTTGCAAGGTTGGGCAGCAGGTGCGGGCGTGCGTTATGTAGGCCAGAAGATATCTCGTGATGCAGCCAGTGCTCTGGTTTATTACACAGTTCCGTCGTATACCGTGGCAGATGCCAATGTCTCTTATCAAGGCAAAGGCTACCGTGTGCAGTTGAATATCAAAAATCTATTTGATAAGGAATATTTCGCGGGCGCTTCGGGGCAGAACTGGGTACCGGTTGGTAATCCAAGAACGGTCATGCTGAGAACGGTATTTGATTTCTAAAATAAAGGAGCGCTCAGGCGCTCTTTATTATTCGACCTATTCTCTGGTGGGTTGCATCGGGTGCTTGAATTCACGACCAAGGCGCACTCGTACCTGCCAAGAAAATTGATTTAATGCATTGGCGGGGCCTGGAGCTTCGCTATTTTTTAAGCGATACATACGCGATTGCGTCCTTCTGCTTTTGCTTTGTATAAAGCCTGGTCAGCTAATTTGACTAAGAATTTGATGTCGGCTTGAGACATGGTGGGTCTTATGGAAGCCACACCTAAGCTTATCGTCGCGTATGGCGCTACATTCGATGAGTGCGGGATCTTGAATTCTTCCACTGCCGCCCGGATACGATGGGCGATTGCAATCGCGCCTGCCAGATCAGAGTCCGGGAGTAGGACGGCAATTTCTTCGCCTCCGTATCGAGCGCACAAATCGGCGGGTCTGCCTGGAATGTTCCTGATCGCTTCAGCTATTTTTCTCAGACACTCATCACCCGCCGGGTGGCCGTAAATATCGTTGTATTGCTTAAACCGGTCTACGTCTATCATTACTAAAGACAGTTCGCTTTTACTGCGCAGCGCCCGGTCAAATTCCGTTTTCAGGGTCGCGTCAAACTTGCGTCGATTCGCAAGCTTCGTCAGGCTATCTTCCGAGGCTAAGGCCTCCAGTTCCTGTTTTGCTTCTCTCAGCTTTAACTCTGTATTTTCCTTTTGATTGATCTGAACGACTAAATAAATCCCAAACAAGGTGATCAGGAAAATCAAGACGATGCAAAGCGTTACATGGCGGATGGTTTGCGTGCGCCAGCCAGAAAGAATGTCGTTCTTGGCGATTGCCACGGAAACAAGCAATGGATAGTCATCAAGTAGTCGGTAGCTGTAAAGACGTTCTGTCTTATCAACAGCTGCAACCAGCATGGCCGTGCCGACAGGTCCTTTATTGCGGTATTCGGTAAAGACGGGGCCTTTTACTACACTGGTACCTATGACGTCTTCCACAAAAGGACGTCTGGTGAGCATGATGCCATCAGAACTCGCCAGAAATATGGCTCCTGATGTGCTGATGTCGAAGCTGTCATAGAAATTCTTAAAGTAATCCAGCGGAATGGTCGCAAGCACCAGTCCGGCAAATTTCCCATCGGGATGGTCCAGACGACGAGAGACGGTGAGCACCCAATGGTTGGTAGATTTGCTTTTTACAGCAGGGCCTATGTAAAGGCTGCGATGATTGTTTGTCTTATGGTGCAGGAAGTATTGACGGTCTTCGTAGCTTATGCCACGAGCAGCGTCGATATAAGAGGTGACTAAGGGATGCCCATTCTGGTCTATGACAAACAGTCCGCCTACGATAGGTTGATCCGCAACCCTGCTGACAAGAAATTCGTGCAAAGAAGAGGGGACAAAGTTATTGATACCTTTCTCTTCAATGCGCTCGACCAAGCCTGCGAGTATGTTGTCCGTGCTGCCTATCGTTGCGCTGGCGTGCTGCGCTAACGCACGCGCCATGTTCATGGTGCTGATTTCAAATTCGCGTAGTTTATTTTTTCTGGCTTGCCAGCTATCCCACGCTACCAGAACAATCAATGAATTCGATACCAATACGATAAACAGAACCGCCTTAAAGATAAGTGTTCGTCTTTTTGAGATTAACTTGCGCGATAAGGATTGAAACAATCAACAACCTCGGTCATGAATTGGAGCAACAGATTTGCAGCCGTCAAAATCGTGCATGATACTTGAGACCATTCGATTAGGGGAATGTTGGTTTGCATCGAAAACTACCTCACGTTTAGAACTCAATTCACTTTGCCAAAGTGACTAGGAGATTAGAGTGATCGACGCAGCATTTCTTGGAATTATTCGATGTTGGCACTTTCGTGACAAGGTCTCATTGAGGGAAATATTCAAACGATTAGGTTTTTCTCGAAATGCCGTCGGCGCTATCGGCGCGCTGAAACTGCCGAGCCAGCTTATGCTGACTGACGTTGCTTTACCTCTTTCGACAAATATGCGTCCAAGCTTTTAGCTGGGCTAAAGACTAAGGCAACGAAGTCGTGTAAGCAACGATGAACCTTTGAATAGATGCACATCGATCTATATGCGTTGGGATTTGATGGGGTGTTTGATCGGGCGCAGCCTTCGCCAGACAGTGAAGGGTGGATTGGTTGCAGAAGGGAAATTCTGCGAGCAAATCAACACTCTGTATGTTCTGGATGTCAATATTCCGCTTTGGACGTCAAAACGAAAAAAATGCATTCTCATAGGGAGAAATGCGGTTTTTTGGACTTCATGTCTTTAAACATGTTCCTGGTGGTGGCGGGAATCTCCCGGCTGTGCGCTTGCAAGCGCACATCGCTCAGCCAGCGCAACGCATGCGTTGCGCAACCCTGGCCTCGCCCCGCGTCCTGCGGGTTCGATTTCGCAAACGTCAATACAAATAAAAAAGGCCATCCTGACGGATGACCTTTTGTATTTGGTGGGGCGGCGTCCCTCACATTCAGTCAAATAGGCAATATAGATAAAGGTTTTTTTTGATACGAATTTTTTTCATACCCCCAAAAATACCCCCGCAAATAGGGCGCTTGTTGATTTGCATCGAAAACTGTCCCACGTTTAGAACACAATCCTACTTACCAAAGTGAGTAGGAGATATGGAGTGATCGACGTGGTTTTACTTGGAATAATTCGACGCTGGCACCTTCGTGACCATGTGTCTTTAAGGGTGATATCTAAACGATTGTGCATCTCTCGAAACACCGTTCGGCGATATCTACACGCTGAAACTGTCGAGCTAGCCTATGCTGATCGACGTTCCCCGACTTCTCTCGGCAAACACGCTTTCAACCTGGTTAAAGACTGAGGCGACGAAGTCACGCAAGCAACGACGGACTTTGAAACAGAGGCACATCGACTTGTGTGCATCGAGATCTGAAGGGTCGTGTCGCAGCCTTCGCTAGACAACGGAAGGTAACTCAGTTAGAGCGGGCCAACTCTGCGAGCAAATCAACAACAACTAGACAAAGAGGAGAAAACTACTCGATTAATCTCAACCTAACCTCAAATTACATTAATAGGGTGGGTCAAAATTCGATGCAAATACGGGTCAAGTTTCGGCACAATTCAATAAAGGTTTGGTCTGATTTCATTGTTTGCCCAACTTCGCAGCTCCTATCTTTCGGGGTGTATAGCATTTCATGATGTCGCGTTCTTCATTCCCTTCAGTGAGACAACCAGAAGGCAAAATATAGTACATATAGTGGCAGCGGTAACCGTTTGCCTTGAAGTCGGAAAAACAATGAATGTAAACCCGTGTCCCTTTACTATGGCTGAGAAGCTTGATACGCAAAACGGCATGAAGAAAAAACGGAAAATTTGCCACTGGCTTAGGTTGGTTGGTGTAAAAGGAAAACCGGTGGTGCTAAAAAGTAGGCCGAAGCCCATCATTGTACCAATGCCGAGTGAGGTTAGCCAAAGCGTGGGAGACGGGTCGAAATACCAGAAGATGGTAAGGCTGTACCAGATGAAATAGCACCAGAGAACAGCACGACCTAATGATAATCGCGATAGATAATCAATCATGGAAGCGGGGCAACAAAGCCGGAAAGGTCTAAGATTGGCAGTTATGGCATGCCGCCAACCTTGCGGCGACGACATGCCAACCGGACGAAAGGTCAAGCTGCGCCCAGAGCGACTTGCTGTTCCAGTAACATGTCAGTCATAGTTTCAAGATTTGGCGCTGTGTATGTGGGCCGTACGCCCATTTCCTCGAATACCGAATTGCGTCGATTTACCCAACATACTGGGAAACCAAAATGTGCGGCTGCCGTTGCGTCCCAAGCATTGGAGGAAACGAACAGCACATTTTCTCGTGGCAGCCCCATACGCGTCTCAGCCAATGCATAGACGCTCGAGTGTGGCTTGAATACTTGCACTGATTCGACACTGATTAAGTCGTCGAAGGCCCAGCCCAATTTCGAGTTCTCTACCACTTGTGAAATGGTCGCAATCGAACCGTTAGAAATGATCCCTAACGGGAAACCCGCGTCACGCAGTCGTTGTAACGCGGCAGGCGTATCTCGGTGTGGCTGAAGGTGCAAGTAGGCATCACTGAGACGGCGGTGTAATGTTTCATCGAGTTTGAGTTCGAAATGAGCGCAGGTGTAGCGGAGCGCATCTTCGGTTGTCTTTTCGAAATTCACATAGCGATCCATCAGGCTTCGTAACCAGGTGTACTCCAGTTGTTTTTGACGCCACAATATTGCGATGGCATCGCCCATCGTGGGATAAACCTCTTCACATAGTTTGCTTACAGACTGAACATCGTACAAGGTTCCATAAAGATCGAAGACGATACTTTTGATATTTTTCATTTACTGCTCTCCTTTGATGTTACGGCTTCCTCGCCGTAAGTTAAATAAATGGATGATTAATGAACTTCAACACCGGTCTGTGCACGGTATAGAACCTCTTCAAAGCGTTCTTCATTGGCTAGGTCCCTACCGCCGAGGAAAGTACCCGCGATCGCCCCTAGAAAGCCGAGGGGCAGGCTGAGAACGGTTGGATTCACGATTGGGAAAATCGCTGTCTTACCCATGAATGCTGGACCGATAAAAGCCAGACCAGCAGCCGATACCAGACCGACCGTGATGCCGCCAATAACACCCGCAGTATTGAAGCGTCTCCAGAACAGCGACAGCACTATGACCGGGAAATTTGCCGACGCCGCGATAGAAATGGCAAGGATTACTAGCACTGCGACATTCACACCTTCAGCTAGTAACCCGAGCGCTGTTGCAATTACGCCGATAGCCAGGGTCGAGAGTTTTGCTACGCGGACTTGATCTGCTTCACTGACTTTGCCGTGGCGGATTACATTCACATACAAGTCGTGTGCTACGGTGCCGGATGTGGCTAGGGTGAGGCCCGCGACTACCGCGAGGATGGTTGCAAAGGCTACCGCGCAGACTACCGCGAGGAATATCTCTCCTCCGATTGAGCCGGCGCCACCCCCTAAGGCTTGTGCCAACAGAGGCAGGGCAAGATTGCCGCCTTTGTCGACGGCGCGAATTGCATCCTGACCAACGAAGATCGCGGCGGCAAAGCCAATGAGGGTCGTGGCAAGGAAGAACGAACCCGCCAGGAACATCAGCCAGATGACTGATTTCCGTGCAGTCTTTGCGTCAGGCACGGTGAAGAATCTCGTCATGATGTGTGGAAGGCCAGCAGTACCGACGATCAGACTGAGTGACAGCGAAAATGCGTCCAGTGGATGTTTCAGATAATTGCCGGGCGCGAGCATCTGCAGACCGTATTTGTCTTCCGCAGTGGAAAATAACTTAAGCGGGTTAAAGCCAACTTTCGCCAACAGCCAAGTCACCAGTACGGTAGCAGTGGCCAACAATAGTACAGCCTTGATGATCTGCACCCAGGTAGTGGCGATCATGCCTCCGAAGCGTACGTACACTACCATGCCGATGCCAACGAAGATAACCGCGGTGGAATAGGGCACACCGAGCAGCAATTTCATCAGTGCACCGGCTCCCGCAAGTTGCGGAATCATGTAAGCCACATTGACGATAGCCGTGCCGACTACTGCAGCGAGACGCGCTTGCGGGCGTTGCATTCGGTAGGCGATGACATCACCCAATGTGAAACGTCCTGTGTTACGGATCGGCTCTGCTACGACCATCAAGATCAGCAGAAAGGCTGCCAGCGCCGAGACGGCGTAAAGCGATCCGTCCATGCCGTATAAGGCAGTCAAACCGGTAAAGCCGAGAAAGGCTGCAGCGCTCATCCAGTCGCCGGCGAGGGCAAAGCCATTTTCTTTGGCCGACAGGTTGCCGCCAGCCGCATAGAATTCGCTGGTGGTATTGGTACGCCGCGCAGCCCAGTAAGTTACTACTAGCGTGAGTGACAGGATCAACACAAAAATGCCAAGTGTGAGGAGCTTCATGATTGGTTGCTCCTTGCGTGCTTGGCGCCAACCATGGCGTTGACCTTTCTATCAAAGATATTGTTGGCGGCCCGTACATACAACACGGCCGCCGCCCAGCAGACTAGGTAGGCCAGCAGGATCAGGAAGAATCCAATATTGAGCGCCCCTACGAGCTTGGTTGACATCAGCGGCCTGGCGAATCCCGCTAGCAGCGTGAGACAAAAAAAGAAACCGAGGCTGACCACTAGCAAGGGACCTACGATGCGTTTTTTTGCCTGCATCAAATCGCGAAATCCTGGTGAACTGCAGGATTGTAAATATTGCGTGTGAGGTGGGGCGGTGAGCGGTTCGTGCTCGGTGAGTAATAAATTTGCAGCCATTTCCGTGTCTCCTGATGTGAAGTTATGCCTCTCGTGCCTCTAACGGGCAATTGACGGCATCACTCCTTTAGCAGTCTTCGTGCCAAATGCATAAGTCATTGATTTGTAAGAAAAAGAAGATGGATGTGGAAAATTTTATTGAGAAAAATAGAAAAATATGAGTCAAAGTAGAATCAATGTGAGTCATAGAAGAATCACATTGAATAAATTAGATTATTTCTGGTTTTAACCTAATTTATTTAGAGTAAAGAAGGAGTTCCCATACTTTTACAAATTGATTCATAATTGAATCAGCGGCAAATTTGCATTTGTAGAAAGTTCGTTTCTAACCCTGGAGGTTTCATGTCGCCATCACCTCAAGCCCTTGCTGCCCTGTTGTCGCGGCTGCCCATCGGTATCATTACGCGGCAACGAGACGGGTCTGTCTGGTTTAATGATTTCTTCGGCACCCATCATCCAAAATTTGCATCGATTGATGTTCCTGCCCTTGATCAATGGCTTAGCGGTGGCATAGCACCGATAGGTATGGTCGAAGTTGAGGGGGAGCAATATCAGGCTGAATGTGAGGTGCTTGAAGAAAGTGAAGCGCTGTTATTGTGGCCGACCGCCACCGCAGTGAAGTTCGCGCCGCAGATGCAGCAGCTTGAACAGATGTACCAGGATTTCCGAGAGATTTATCGCAATTCATTTGACGGCATTTTTATCGCAGATGGCATGGGTAACACCTTAATGGTTAATGAGGGGTGTGAGCGCAATTACGGAGTGTCAGCCAGTGAAATGATTGGTCGACACGTGTCGGAATTTCAGCGTAGTGGCCTGATCAGTCCTGTCATCGCCATGCGCGTGATTGAGAGTCGTCAGCGTATCAGTGCCGTACAGGAAACGAGCATCGGTAAGACCATTATGGTTACGGGCATTCCCTTGTTAGACGATCAAGGTGCGGTACGCAAGGTCATTATTAATTCACGCGATACGACTGAACTTATTCAATTGCAGGAGGAGTTGGCGCGAGCTCGGGAAAAACTACATCGCTTCGAAATGGAGGTAAGCCAGCTACGTATGGGTAATCCCGCTATCGCTGGCCTTATTACACGCAGTCCTGCCATGCAGCAAATTACCGCACTTGCTCAAAAGGTTGCGAAGGTGAATGCGACTGTATTGATTACGGGGGAATCCGGTGCTGGCAAGGAGGTGCTGACTCGCCTGATTCACAAGGAAAGTGCGCATCACAAGGGGCCCTTTGTGAAAATCAACTGTGGCGCCATTCCGCGAGACCTGCTGGAGTCTGAACTGTTTGGTTACGAAGCGGGTGCCTTCACTGGAGCACAACGTCAGGGCAAGGTTGGCATGATCGAAGTGGCCGACAAAGGTACACTGTTCCTTGATGAGATTGGTGAATTACCATTAGATTTGCAAGTCAAACTCCTGCAGGTCTTGCAAGATCGCACGTTGACACGCTTGGGCGGAACGCGGCCGATCCATGTCGATGTCAGAGTAGTAGCGGCAACTAATCGTGATTTACAGGTGATGGTAGATGCACGCCAGTTCCGCAGTGATCTCTTTTATCGACTTAATGTGGTGCCGCTCCACGTGCCACCGTTGCGTGAGCGGCGTGAAGACATATTGCCATTGATCCAGCATTTTCTGGATGAACTCAATGCGCAATACGACTTTGATAAAAGACTTTCGGAGCAGGCTTTGGCGGCACTACTTGACTACGACTGGCCAGGAAACGTACGTGAGTTGCGTAACATGGTTGAACGACTAGTTGTGACGGCACCGGAATCGTTGATTCGGTCGGACAGTTTGCCGACGCTGCTGCGTCCAACTGAACTCGAAGGCGATATGGCAAATCTCGATATCAAGGCACGCTCTGCACATTTTGAACGTAAAATCGTGCAGGAGGCAGTAGAGCGCTATGGCAGCACGCGTGCGGCTGCTAAACATCTGCAGATAAGCCAATCAACCGTAGTTCGGCGGCTTAAGATGGATTGATGTTGGCGCAGTTATGGGCGCTCGTTCCTGCGGCGCGCGCTCTTTAAGGCTCCGAGACATACCAACACAATACATGTGGCTCGATCAATCGGCCAAATAAGGTTGCAATTGATAGTCCGAGCAAGTACCAGAAGCTAACAAAGGGCGTGGCTGTTTCTAGGCAATGTATTCTGACAATTTTTTGCATCATGGCCTTTGAATATTGGATTGCGGACCTTGGAAAGACGCCTGAAGGAGGGAAATCGATGCCGCTAACAGTACAAGATCCTTAAGAAGGAATTGGCCAGGCATAGCTCCAATAGCTGGAAAGCCACCAGCCGTTACCTCTGCTACACCGGGTGTGCTAAAGAAAAAAGTGAACGTGATTAGATAGGTCGCAGCTGACATGGCCGCGCCCAATGCTGAGAAGATGGGTTGGAAAGCTCCCAAAATCAGGGCAGCTGCAGTGGATAATTCAAGTACACCGATAACGTAACTTGTTCCTTGAATTCCAAATAGAGAATGCAACCAACTCATAACAGGACTGTTGGCGATGAATGGAGCGATGGCATTCGCTTCGTAAGAAGTAAATTTCATTCCACCAAACCAAAGAAAGACGATGATCAATGCCCATCTGAGCAAGGCCAGAGACGAGAGCGATCCGACACTTTTTTCGGCGATTTGTAGACGTGTTTGATTTGTGCAGATGTTCATTTTTTGGTTTCCCTTTTAGTTGTTGATTGGATGGTTAGAAGCCTCTACTTTAGGTCACTCTGATACCTGTTTCGAGACTGCATTTGCTCAATAAAATTCCGAAAAGGATCAAGTAACGAATCAATCCATTCAACATCGGTACGGCACCGATGGCCGATATCATTAAGTAAGATGAAGGGGAGTCTAGTTCACGGTGGCGATGAATCTTTCGTGACCGATGCCTTTGTCAACTTGCGGGCGCGTGCAATGTCACCGGAGATAGCGGTGCGCTGTGGGTCTCCCTCAGGTAGGGTGGCTACCAAACGTTCCCAGTAGTTGACTGCCTCGGCGTAGTGACCCGCCTGTAACGCTGCCATGCCTCGCAGTTTCAGACTGGCTGCTTCTTGCGGGTTGCTAGCCAGAGCTTCATCGGTCAGTGCCTGTAGTTGGGGCGTCCATTGCTTATCGCCTGCGAAATACAATGCCTGGGCCCAACGTCCCAACAGTTCGGACGGTCGCCCCGCCAAAGTGGCGGCACGTTCGAACGCTCGGGCTGCATCGACCATGCGTTCTTCCTTCATGTAGGCGCGCCCCAGCAATGACCAACCTTCGGCCGACTCGGGCGATGTGGCTAACAATGTTTCCAGACTCGCAGTTATTTTTTCGATATCTGGATTCGAACTTCCCGTGTGTTGGCGCGCCTGTACAAGTTGATCCAGTGAGCCCCAGTGTAGGTACAGTACTAGCGCAAGTAACGGGGTCGACAGTGCCGCAATCAGCGGAATGGCTCGACCCAGGGAAGTGCCGGCGGCATGCTCAGGATCCTGCGCATCGTCCAGCAGATTGCGGACTGCCTCGACCCGTCGCGCTTCGAATTGCATCGCGTCGAGGGTGTCAGTGCCATGCTGTGTTTCTAATTCGCGCAGACGTTCGCGGTAAAGTCCAACATTCAAATGGGTGCGATTAACGTCGACACGCCTGCGAGGAAGGCGCAGTTGTGGCACCAAAATAAAAGCTAGAGCTGCTGCGAACAGTAGTCCCGCGTAGAGCCAAAAAATGGTCATGAATCTTGCTCGATAGGTGGATTCGTCTTTTGCAGCAGATCGGCCAGGCGACGCTGTTCGGTATTGGACAATGCGTTTCCGGCTACCCGACGTCGGCGCCGGCTTGCGACGATGGCAGCTATGGCCGCGCCTCCAATGAGCAATAACGTAGCCGGACCTAACCACAGCAGCGCTGTCCGGGAGGATAGTGGGGGGTCGTATAGTACGAAATCGCCGTAGCGCGAGACCATGAAGTCAATGATCTGTTCGTCGCTTTGACCTGCACCCAGCATGCGATAGATCTCGCCGCGTAAATCGCTGGCGATGGGCGAACTTGATTCCGCAATGTTTTGGTTCTGACACTTGGGACAGCGCAGTATCGAAGTCAGATCGTGATAGCGCTGGCGTTGGCTGTCGTTGGCAAATTCACGCGTGTCGATGGCGGCTTGGCTACTACCTAGTAGCCCAAGGCCGAGAACAATCGCTATGATCAAGCGCTTCATGGCGCAACTTCCTGCAGCAACTTGTTGTAAATGGGGGCCAGTTCTTCGTCCCAAACATGCTGATCAATGATGCCAACGTACTTGTCACGAATAATGCCTTGGGCGTCGATGAAAAAAGTCTCGGGCGCGCCATATACGCCAAGGTCCAAACCCAATGTGCCGGCCGCATCCTCTATATTTAGCCGGTACGGGTTGTGCAAGGTACGCAACCAATGTTGTGCCGCATCCCGGTCGTCCTTGTAGTTAACACCGTAGATCGCAACACCCTGATTGGCCAGTTTGGTCAACAGGGGGTGTTCCTGACGGCAGGATGTACACCATGTCGCCCAGACGTTGACCAATGCCGGTTTTCCCTTGAGGTCGTCGCGTGTCAACATGTGCGATGTGTCGTCGAGAGACGGCAGCGCGAAGCTGGGGAAGGGCTTGCCGACTAGTGCGGAGGGCAACCGGGTTGGATCGAGGAACAGGCCGCGATAGAGCAGTACCACGATGGATAGGAATAAGGCCAGCGGCAACAGCAGCATCAATCGCTTCATGGCTGTACTCCAGTCATGTGCGTGTCCGAATCCAGTTGGCGTTTTCCGGTGCGATAGCGTCGGTCAGTGGCTGCTAGCATGCCGCCCAAAGCCATCAGCAACGCGCCGAGCCAGATCCAGCGCACGAACGGCTTAATCTGTATTCGAACTGCCCAGGCGCCGTCAGCTAGCGGTTCACCCAGAGCCACGAACAGGTCACGGGTGACGCCGGCCTGAATTCCTGCCTCGGTCATGGTGGCCTGTTGGACTTGGTAAATACGTTTTTCGGGATACATCACGGCGACCTCACGGCTGTCACGAAAGACGCGTACGCTGCCACGATCAGTGACGTAATTGGGGCCTTGGAGCCGAGTCGTGCCTTCGAATAAAAAGTAATAGCCGCCCAGGTCGATGGCTGTGCCCGGCGCCATGCGCAGTTCTCTCTCGAGACTGCCGACGGTGGCTAGTACAGCGGCCAACGCACATACAGCGAAGCCCAAGTGGGCCAGTTGCATGCCCCAATAGCTACGACCCAATGTCGGCAGACCTTTGAGTAGTCCCTTGTGACGCGTTTTGTCGAAGATGTCGCGTAGGCCTGCCAACACGACCCAAGCAGCCAGCAAGCAGCTTCCCGCCACTACCCAACTCGATCGGTCCTGCAGCGTCGCAATGGTCAGTGCAATCAACAGACTGACTACCAATATTGGGAAGAGCATGCGCGCCAGCCAGCGCACCGGCGTGTCTTTCCAGCGTGTGAACATGCCGATGGCAACTGCGACCATCACCAGTGCCATTAGTGGAACGAACATGGCATTGAAGTAGGGTGGGCCGACAGACAGTTTGGCACCGGTTAGCGCATCGAGAATTAGAGGGTAGAGTGTGCCTAGAAGGATCATGGCCGCTGCTACTGATAGCAGGAGGTTGTTCACCAATAATAGTGTCTCGCGCGACAAGATTCCGAAGCCGGCCTGACTCTTGACGACCGGTGCTCGCAACGCAAATAACGTAAGCGAACCGCCTACTACCACCAGTAGAAATACCAGCACGAATACGCCGCGTGCAGGATCGGTAGCAAAGGCATGAACGGAGGTCAACACGCCTGAACGAACTAGGAAAGTGCCCAACAAACTCAGTGAGAATGCAGCGATCGCAAGTAGTACGGTCCAACTCTTGAACACGCCGCGTTTTTCAGTTGCCGCAAGAGAGTGAATCAGTGCTGCTCCCACTAGCCACGGCATGAATGAGGCGTTCTCGACTGGATCCCAGAACCACCAACTACCCCAGCCAAGCTCTGCATAAGCCCACCATGATCCAAGAGCGATACCCACACCTAGAAATGCCCAAGCCACGGTTGTCCAAGGGCGAGACCAGCGTGCCCAAGCGGCGTCGAGTTTACCTTCGATCAGGGCCGCGATAGCAAATGCGAACGCCACCGAGAAACCGACGTAGCCCATGTAGAGTATGGGTGGATGGACGATTAAGCCGATGTCTTGTAGCAGGGGATTAAGGTCACGACCATCAATGGGGACATTGGGCAATAGGCGGATGAAAGGATTGGAGGTGTCGATCAGGAACAGCAGAAAGCCAGAGCTGATCATACCCATCACGGCCAAAACTCGTGCCAGCATCGCCGCGGGTAATTGGCGGGCACCGATTGACACCGCAAATGTCCAACAGGCCTGTATCAAAACCCATAACAGGAGCGAACCTTCGTGTGCGGCCCAAATCGCGCTGAGCTTGTAGTACCAGGGTAGCCTACTGTTGGAGTTTTGTGCTACATACGCGACCGAGAAGTCGTCGGTCAGGAAAGTATGAGCCAGACAAGCGAATGAAAACACTAGGAACGCAAGTTGACCCCAAGCAGCCGGTCTTGCCAGCGCCATCCAGCACCAATCATCGCGCCACGCGCCGACCAGTGGAATGGTGGCTTGAACTAGAGCGAAGCATAGTGCCAAGATCAGGGCTAATAGCCCGAGTTCAGGGATCATCGAGCGGACTCCGGGTTGTCGCGCGGCAGATGGCCATTTGCCCCAGCTTGTTTGAGCGCATGCATGGCTTCGGGCGGCATGTAGTTCTCGTCGTGCTTGGCCAGTACCTCATCGGCTTGCAAAACACCGTCGGGGTCGAGTTTTCCCAACGCGACAATGCCCTGACCCTCGCGGAACAAGTCAGGTAGGATGCCTTGGTAGCGCACGATGATGCTACGGCTGCCGTCGGTGACGCTGAATCGCAGTGTCAACGAGTCTTGGCTGCGCTTTAGTGATCCTGTCTCTACGAGGCCGCCTGCGCGAATGCGAGCACCCTGCGGCGCCTCACCAGCTGCGATCTGACTCGGGGTGTAAAACAAGTTGATGTTTTCTCGCAGAGCGGCGAGTGCTAAAGCCGCGGCAGCACTGACACCACAGACCAAGGCCAGTATCCAGTACAGACGTTTTTTTCGAACAGGTGTCATGGCAGCCTTTCCCGATGTTGGCGACGCGCCAGTTCGTTTAAATAGCGGCGGCGAGCCAACAGTGGCAAAACCACGTTCAATGCCAACAGTGCCATGCACAAGCCGTAGGCGCTCCAGACGTAGCCGCCATGGTTGCCCATGATGAGAAAATCAGAGAACGATGTAAACCTAGTCATGTCCGGTCCTTGAGTAGTCGGGCGATTTCGTCGGTAGCCCAGCGGCTACCGGCTTCGCGCCGCAGCACTTCTAGGCGCATTCGTACAAACAGCACAGCCGCGAAGAAACAATAGAAACCCAGCACGCTCAACAGTAGTGGCAGCCACATCTGTACAGGCATGGCTGGCTTCTCTGATAACGAAAAACTGGCGGATTGGTGCAGAGTGTTCCACCATTCGACCGAATATTTGATGATGGGAATGTTGACGACACCAACCACGGCGAGCAGCGCACAAGCTCGAGCGGCACTGTCGCGATTGGTGATTGCTTGGCCCAACGCAATAACGCCCAGATATAGAAATAGCAAAATGAGCATGGAGGTCAGGCGCGCGTCCCATACCCAATAGGCACCCCACGTGGGTTTGCCCCAAATAGCTCCCGAGATTAGCGCGATGGCCGTCATCCAGGCACCGACGGGGGCGGCCTGTCGTAGGGCCACATCCGCCAGCTTTATTTTCCAAATCAAGCCGATGATGCCGGCCGCCGCCAGCATGACGTAAATGGATTGGGCCAGCAGTGCCGTCGGCACATGGATATAGATAATTCGGAAACTATTACCCTGTTGGTAGTCAGGAGGAGCAAATACCAGCCCCCATGTCAGGGCAACGGTGAGTAGCAATGTGCTGGCGATGATTAGCCACGGCATGCATTTGCCGCTCATGTCGTAGAACCATTTGGGCGAGCCCCATTTGTGTAACCAGATCCAGTTCATTTGAGTTGTTCGCGCCTCATTCTGCAATACTGATGGACAGTCCTGCGGCTATAGCAAATGGTGCCAGGGTGATTGTCAGTATGGCGAGACAAGCTAGCCAAAGTAGATGTCCCGCGATGGGGAGATTCTGTAAGGTAGCTTGCAGAACACCACTGCCCAAAATCAGTACCGGGATATACAGCGGCAGGATCAACAAGGCCAGCAATAGTCCCCCGCGTCGCAAGCCAACCGTGAGAGCGGCACCGATTGCACCGAGCAAGCTGAGCACAGGCGTGCCTAGGAACAGCGACAGCATTAGTGCAGGGAGAGAATGGGTCGGCAAGCCGAGCATTAGGGCCAAGAGCGGGGCAAGCACCACCAGTGCAAGACCGCTGCAAAGCCAATGTGCGGATACTTTGGCCAGCACCAGCACCACCAGTGAGTGCGACGAAAGCATCCATTGTTCCAACGAGCCGTCTTCGAAATCGGCGTGGAACAAGCCGTCTAGGGACAACAATACGGCCAGCAGTGCTGCAACCCACAATAATCCCGGTGCAGCGCTTTGCAAAAACTGCGATTGTGGTCCCAGTGCCAGTGGAAATAGGGAAACCACAACGGAGAAAAACACTAACGGGTTCGCAAGGTCTGAGGGCTGGCGGCATAAGAGGCGTAGCTCACTATTGAATAAGGTGATAAAGGTCTTGCTCACGCGGCGTACTGCCCCAAATCGAGATCTTTATAGGCGTATGCTTGCTGGCTGAGTTCGTGGTGTGTAGTTAAGACCACTGTGCCACCGCGGTCACAATGTCTGGCCAAGTGCGCTTCCAATTGCTTCGTACCCGCCTTATCTAGCGCAGTGAAGGGTTCATCTAACAACCACAAAGTTGGCAGATCGGGTAAGTACAGGCGTGCTAACGCGATACGACGTTGCTGTCCAGCGGATAACGCATGACAACGCGTGTCCTCGAAGCCGCGCAATCCGACAGCGAATAGGGCCTGTTCGATTGATGCGTTCGCCCCGTGCATGTGTAAAGCTCCTAGCCAAGCCAAGTTTTCCTCTGCCGTCAAAAGCGCTTTTACGCCGGCAGCATGGCCTATCCAAAGCAATTTGGAAGCGAGGGTACCCCGTTGTCGGACTAGCGCTTGACCGAACAGGTCGACATGTCCGGACACCGGCTGGGTCATGCCACATAGCAATCGCAGCAAGCTGCTTTTGCCGCTACCGTTGGGGCCGCGAATACGCAACATGTCCCCGGTCTGCAATTGGAAAGAAAGTCCTGTGAATAGCCGGCGCTGGTCCCGTTCGCAACTGAGGGTAATTGCCTCAAGCACGGGGCGGGTGGCGTCGAGTTTGATATTCTGAAAGTCGCCAAGGTTTTGCACAGTGTGCTGCATTTATAAGGGAGCGTTTAGGCTGATATTGAATTCGTTGTCACTTTCCCGCTTGCGAAGGATCCAGTTGGGGCGAGGGAAGTGACAGGTGTATCCCTCAGGCCGATTTTCAAGATAATCCTGGTGCACGGACTCGGCTTCCCAGAAGTCTCCGACAGGTTTAACTTCAGTGACTACCTTACCCGGCCATAGGCCTGACGCATTCACGTCAGCGATCGTTTCCTCTGCCACATTTTTCTGGTCGTCGTCTGTATAGAAGATAGCCGAACGGTAGCTTGTACCTACATCGTTACCTTGACGGTCCCAAGTCGTGGGATCGTGAATTTGAAAGAAGTATTCGAGCAGTACCCGATAACTTGTCTGCGTTGTATCGAAAACGATTTCGATAGCCTCTGCGTGACTGCCGTGGTTGCGATAGGTCGCATTCGGCGTGTTACCGCCGGTATAGCCGACACGAGTCGAGATAATGCCGGGAAGCTTACGGATCAAATCCTGCATTCCCCAGAAGCATCCGCCAGCAAGTACAGCACGTTGATGCATGTTAAATTCCTTCTATTTGATCGAGATATTCGCCGTAGCCTTCGCGTTCCATATCATCGCGGTGGATGAAGCGAAGTGACGCGGAATTGATGCAATAACGCAGGCCACCGCGATCAGGAGGGCCATCCGGGAAGACGTGGCCGAGATGGCTATCCCCATGTGATGACCTAACCTCGGTTCTGGTCATCCCATGGGATGTGTCGCGCAGCGCTGTAACATTTGCTGGAACGATAGGCTTGGTGAAACTGGGCCATCCACAACCTGACTCAAATTTGTCCGACGACGCGAAGAGAGGTTCACCCGAGACAACATCCACGTAGATGCCAGGTTCTGTGTGATCGTTGTACTCTCCAGAAAATGCGCGCTCGGTTCCGGATTCTTGAGTGACACGGCGTTGTTCCGCGGTCAGTTGATGTATTGCCTTCTCAGACTTTTTGTACTTCACGATCAACCTCCAATATCTTGCTTGAGTGCCTAGGTGTTACTGTCAGCGCACATGCATCGTCACCAGCTATCGCTGCGCAAATCGGAATCCCGCCTTGTGTGGTCAATGTCGCTTCGATGATGACGTAGACATTGCTTCAACAATCCTTACTATCACCATCGATAATGTTTTAAATACCTTTGCAATGTTTAGGAATATTTACGATGTGGGCAGTGGAAAAGTTCCGAGCGCTCACAGAGCACGAATGATTGTCTTCCCTTTGTGGCGTTCAGTACTATTGAAGACAGCCACAGCATTATCAAGGTTTGAGACGGTACCGATGTTTGTTCGCAATCGGCCCTCTCGCACCCGTTGGACTATTTCATTCAATTGAGTACGGTCTGCTTCAACTACAAAGTCGATTG
Organism: Herminiimonas sp. KBW02; assembly: GCF_003852535.1. Taxonomy (GTDB): domain Bacteria; phylum Pseudomonadota; class Gammaproteobacteria; order Burkholderiales; family Burkholderiaceae_D; genus Oxalicibacterium. The sequence continues at coordinate 94,968 of NZ_QAJP01000001.1, forward strand.
CTAGCCCATTGTCAGGCCGTACTTCTGGCAACCCGACAAGGGATACTAGTGTTCCACCGGCACGAATCAGGCGCGCCGATCGTTTTCCGATATCACCGCCAATGACATCGAATACCAAATCTACTCCACCGATGTCTTCAAGCGTGTCATGTTCGAGGTCGATAAACTCTTGTGCACCAAAGTCGAGTGCCGTCTGACGATCTGCGGCGCGTCCAGTACCGATGACATAGGCTCCGGCTTCTCGGGCGAGTTGCGTTACCATCGCCCCGACTGCGCCTGCCGCACCATGCGCGAGGATGGACTGACCGGCTTGAACGCGCCCGTGCTGAAACAGTCCTTGCCATGCGGCCAGGCCTGAAATCGGCAGGCTCGCACCGACGGTAAAGTCAACATCACCTGGTAGCGGTGCAAGATTACGTGCCTCGATTGCCACATACTCGGCCAAGGTACCGTCACGATGCCAGTCTGCGAGGCCAAACACCCGTTGCCCCACTGATAGTCCTGTCGTACCGTAACCGAGAGCCGTGACTACTCCGGCCAGTTCGTGTCCAGGAATCGACAGTGTTCGGTTCTGTCCACGGCGATCGACCCAAGTCGAAGGCCATTCCATTTCAGTCGAAACGAATCCCGATGCGTAGATCTGGACAACAACGTCGTTTATCGATGCCTGTGGCTCGGGCCACTCCATCAGTTTCATTCCCGCTATTCCTGCAGTTTTGTCCGTAACTACGATTGCCTTCATCGTTTTCTCCTCTGTACTAATTCGTCGGATGCATGTCACTCCACGCGAAATGCTGAATGGACATATCACTTTAGGTGTAAGAAAAGTTGCTGTTCAATCATTTTTTCATTTGCTGGAAATTCTCCAGAGATAGAAGCCCTGTTCAACTTGGTACGTTACCGCTGGCCGACATGACTTCGTTTCTGAATTGTCTGATACAGAACAACGTCTCGATTTTTAATGACATGTCATCGACGCTATACCTCGTTATCGCTTCAGAGGTGGGTAGCCGTAGCTGTAGATCCAATCTGAAGCTTGTGCCGGCACGTGGCAGGACAAGCAATCCTTCTTGTAATCCGTGGATGTGGTCTTTTTAGGATCAGCTGCATTGAACCAGGACCAACCCCATCCGTCTCCCCAAAGTGTGTTTTTTGGAAAACGACCGACGTCATCTTTCACCATAACGAACCAGCCAACGAGAGTGTCAGCACTGCTTACGGTTCCAGTTGTCATAGGTTTAGTGGTGGTTTTGTATACTTCCTTTACAAGAACCGAGCCATCAGGATAGCGTCCCGTCTTGCGATATGCGGCGATCACTCCAGGAGATGCATAAACCACATGCATCTCCTTTGAGCCAGCGCCCTTTTTTTCCGCTATAGCCCATGTACCTAGCATCTGATAACTGGTTTGATAGTCAGCAGGGACATGCATATTTCCCTGATCATCTACAACTGCTGCTGTTGTCGCGTCAAACTGTGAATGCGGAGCGGTTTGTCCGTAGGCATTGCCGTCGAACATCATGAACATTCCTATTACAGCGACACCCAATGCACCTATGATTTTCATGGCTGATTCCTTATGTTGATGAGCCTATACGTTTAATGCTATTTCAGTCATCCAGGAGTGGGTAGAA
>NZ_QAJP01000010.1 GCF_003852535.1 Herminiimonas sp. KBW02
TGGGGACCCGCGCAGCGGGCGACGACTCTTGCGGTCGCCTTCTTTTGCTTACTTTTCTTGGCGAAGCAAGAAAAGTGAGTAGCCGCCGGGCTACCCCCGGCAACGCACTTCTCCTCGAAGAAAGTGCCGTATCAGTTAAAGAGAAACGAAACCAACCCACCAATAAAAAAGGACGCAAACTCGCGTCCTTTTTTAACAAACAAACCCAACTTAGCGCTTAGGCGCCCCACCCAACAACGCCGCCATCTTATGCTTAGGCGCCTTAGCCGGAGCCTGCTCCACAGGCTTAGCCTCACTAACAGTAGACGGCGCAGGTTCATAGGGCTTGGTAAAGAACGGATCTATCTTCTCCTTACGCGGCGCAGCGTAAGCACTACGGCTACCCTGATCACGCCCACCAGCCGAATCACGCGCAGACGACTCACGACGCTCCGAACCACGACCACGCGATTCACCCTCTTCACGACGCGGACTGCGTTCTTTACGCTCGCTGACACGCTGGGCTGCGGGCACAAAACCAGCCAGATGCGCAGGTACAAATTTATGTTTGATCAGCTTTTCGATATCAACCAGCAAACGCGCATCCTTATCAGAGTACAAGGAGATCGCATCACCCGAAGCACCGGCACGGCCGGTACGGCCGATACGATGGACGTAATCTTCAGCGTTGTATGGCAAGTCGTAATTAATCACGCATGGCAGCTCTGCAATGTCCAGGCCGCGTGCGGCAACGTCGGTCGCAACCAGTACTTCTATCGCCCCATTCTTGAAAGCGTCCAACGCCGTCATGCGTTCGGCCTGCGATTTATCACCATGAATGGCCGACGCTTTCACGCCTTCGCTTTCCAGCTGACGCGCCAGGCGCGATGCGCCGATCTTGGTGTTGGAGAAAACGATCACTTGCTTCAGGCCGCGTTCACGAATGATGTAAGACACTGCATCACCCTTGTCCGCCTCTTCCATCTTGTAGACGATCTGGGTCACATTTTCTGCGGTGGCATTGCTGCGCGCCACCTCGATGGTGACCGGATCTTTCAGGAAGGTCGATGCGAGTTTTTTGATTTCCGGCGAGAAGGTCGCGGAGAACATCAGATTCTGGCGTTGCTTCGGCAAGAGGTTGATGATGCGCTGCAGATCAGGCAGGAAGCCCATGTCCAGCATGCGGTCAGCCTCATCCATCACCAGGATTTGCGTTTGTGACAGGTTCAGTGTCTTTTGCTGGATGTGGTCGAGCAAACGACCCGGTGTGGCGATCACAATTTCGACACCGGAACGCAGCGCCGCGGTCTGCGGCGCCATATCGACACCACCGAATACCACCACCGAACGCAGCGGCGTGTGACGCGAATAGGCTTTGACGTTATCTGCAACCTGGTCGGCCAGCTCACGGGTCGGCGTCAGGACCAGTGCACGCACCGGATGGCGCGCCGGCGAAGCACTGCTGTTGGCATGCGCCATCAGCAATTGAATAATAGGCAGGGAGAAACCAGCGGTTTTACCGGTACCGGTTTGCGCTGCACCCATGACGTCCACACCTTGCAGGACGACCGGAATGGCTTCAGCCTGGATAGGCGTCGGATGCACATAGCCCTGTTCACCCAGGGCGCGCAGGATTTCCGGCGCCAGGCCGAAGTCTTCAAAACGGACAGCAGGATGAGCATCGGCCGCAGCGGCTGACGGGGTGGTCGTTGGGATTACAGGCTGACTATCAGACATGATGTTTAGCAGGTCTTGCCCTTGCGAGGCGACATGATCGATGTCGATAATAAAACCGCACAACCAATCCGAAAAAGACCCGGCTCTTTCGATAAATTTGAATTATTTCTGTGATGATGAAACGAGGTGCATGTGCGGGCGCAGGCCGCTCTTGAAAAACCGGACCAGCTCAACCGCCATCACTACCCTCGACAGGACAGTCAGCATTATACGCCGGACGGCAATTTCCCGTGATTTATCAGTATGTAGCAGCTAAAAAGGCAGAAATCTGCTGCAACCCGCTTTGATGCAGTGCCGCAAGGCTGAACCACGGGAATAGTGAGCAGAGGCCGGGCTGGCGTTGCCGAAAAGCAAATCCAGCCCGTTTATCTGATCAGCAAGCGATCAGGCAGTCAGGCGCAAAGCCTCGTTGTTGGCGGACAGGCGTTGGGGCGACGACTGCGGTGCACCTGCCGAATGCGGACTGACGCTGCGTCCGGTACGGAATACTGCGATCGATTGCGTCAGGTGGAAGGTTTGCTCTTCCAGGCTGGCCGCCGCTGCCGCGGCTTGCTCGACCAGGGCCGCATTTTGCTGCGTCACTTCATCCATTTGCGACACCGCCAGGTTGACCTGGTCTATGCCATTGCTTTGTTCACGGCTGGCAACGGTGATTTCATTCATGATACCGGTCACGCGTTGTACCGAGCTTACGATATCGTCCATCGTGGTCATGGCGTCGCTGACCAGGCGGTTACCGGCATCGACTTTTTCTACCGAGTCGTCGATCAGGCCTTTGATTTCCTTCGCTGCACTGGCCGAACGTTGCGCCAGGCTGCGCACTTCCGCCGCCACCACTGCAAAGCCCTTGCCCTGCTCTCCGGCACGCGCTGCTTCTACCGCCGCATTCAGGGCGAGGATGTTGGTCTGGAAGGCGATACCGTCTATCAGGCTGATGATGTCGACGATTTTCTTTGCCGATGCACTGATTTCATCCATGGTCGCGCCGACCTTCTCAACCACCGCGCCTCCCTTGCCGGCAACGGCGGACGCCGATTGCACCAGCTCATTGGCCTGGCTTGCGCTGTCTGCATTCTGCTTCACGGTTGAAGCAAACTGCTCCATGCTGGACGCGGTTTCTTCGAGGCTGGAAGCCTGCGACTCGGTACGACCGGAGAGATCCATATTACCGGCGGCGATTTCGCGCGTCGCGATGGTGATGGAATCCACATTGCTACGTATGTCGCCCATCACCGAGCGCAGATTGACATTCATTTGCTGCAGCGCTTGCTGCAATTGCCCCATGTCGTCATGCCGGTCAATTTCAAAATCTACGGTCAGGTCACCGCCCGCAATGACGCGGGTTTCCGCTATCAGCTTACGCAAAGGACGCACAATGGACGTGTGCAAACTAAACCACAGCAACAGGGCGATGCACACGCCAGCACCCGTCGCACTGGCATACCAGACCATGTTGGCAGCATTTTCTGCCGCGGTAGTCGCGACCAAACCCAAACCTGCAATCAATGCGATCAGCGTCACCATGCCCAGGCCAATTTTTGCGCCGAGACCAATGTCGCGCAGTGCGGCCAGCCTGGCAACAATACCCGTGCGCACCACCGCGCCGCGCTTGATGGCCAGACCTTGCGCCTGATCCGCCTTGAAACGGGCGTAAATAGCACCCGTGCCTTCGACCTGTTCGCGGCCGGGCTTGCTGCGCACCGACATGAAGGCGACGATTTCATTGTTTTCACGCACCGGGGTCACATTGGCATTGACCCAGTAAAAGTCGCCATTCTTGCGGCGATTTTTTACCAGACCGGTCCACGGCAAACCTTGCTTCAGCGTCTGCCACATATCGCCGAATGCTTCTTCCGGCATATCGGGATGACGGATCAGGTTATGTGGCTTGCCGATCAATTCATCTTCGTGGAAACCACTAGCTTCAATGAAAGCCGGATTCACGTAGGTGATCCGACCCTTGGTGTCTGTTTTCGAGACCAGCGACATCCCGTCCTGGAGGAAATATTCGTTACTCGTAACAGGCAAATTGGTGCGCATAAGTACATCTCCGGCTTGGAAAGGATGGAACGTAGCAATGGCCGGCTAACTAGGAAACCGGCCGCAAGATCAACTGCAAGAATAATACTTCTTAGCAACTATATTCCCGTAGGGAATATTTTTCTTGCGCTAGATCAAAATTTGCATCATTTCCGTGCAAATTCAGGGCACAAAATCCCAGTGCCCGGACCAGTCCGCCTCCTCTTTCACCACGCTACGGAGCATATCAAACGCCTTTTGCATGACTTCTGTCTCCTTCTCCCGGGTATAGACCAGATAAACCGGATAAGAGAACTCAGGCGCGCTTTTTACCAGTTGCAAAAAGTTTTCCGCCAGTGCGCGCCGCACCACGCGCGTACGGAAATAACCGCTGCCGCCACATTGCAGCAGGTATTGCAGGGCCAGTGGCCCCAGGTTGAAGGACAACACATTCTTCGCCTTGTCCGGCAAAGCGGCGTCGTGCTGCTTGCGGAAATCCGGCCCCCAGTCGACGTAGACGTAAGGCTCGGCATTCTTGGTAGAGGAAACCTGGACCAGCTTTTCCTCCAGCAATTGCTCGACCTGCATCCCGGTCCAGTACTCCGGCCGGTACACCAGTGCCGCATCCAGCAAGCCACGCTCCAGCTTGGATTGCAGAACCGCGCCATCGCCGACTTCGACGCGGATCGCATGCGACGGCAACTGGCGCCGTAGTTGCAGTGTCCACTGCAACATCAGTGGATTACACAAGCTCACCTCACTGCCCAGCGCCAGCGAATCGCCATAGCCATCCGGCAAGGGCAGGTCGCGCCGTGCCGCATCCCAGGTTTGCACCAGTTGACTGGCATAACCAACGAAACGCTCGCCGTCATCGGTCAAACGCGCTCCGGCGCGATTGCGCACAAACAAGGAACAACCCAGCTGCGACTCCAGGTTTTGCACCCGCGCCGTGACCGTGGTCTGCGTCACATGCAGGCGCGTAGCAGCGGCGATAAAGCTGCCGGAACGGACGATATAGAGGAAGGTGCGGGCAAGTTCTATGTCCATGACCAGCTTTCAGTGCAATTTTCTTGATAATAAATCGCATTAAATTTCATTTTTAATGCCCGGTTTAAATATGCATAATTTATACATATTTTAACGCCAAGCAATCGAAACTTAAAAACGTGCGCTTGCCCATGCCGGAAAGGAGCTATGCACATGTCGTCCCAAATGTTTTCCCAGGATGCCGTTCCCTTCATTCCCGACCACACACGTCTGCACCGCGCGACTGCCGACTTGCTGGGCAAGGCCGCGATCAAGATCAACGGACCACATCCGTGGGATATGCAACTGAAAGCGCCCGGCGTACCGGAACGCGCATTTTCGCAAGGCAATCTCGGTTTGGGCGAAGCGTATATGGATGGCGCATGGGAAGCAGAAGAACTGGACGAGTTCTTCGCCCGCCTCCTCGGCACACGCATGACCGACCAGATCAAGCCGCTGCGCCTGCTCGGACATGTACTGGCCGCCAAGCTGCTGAACCGGCAAGACATGAAACGCGCCCGGCAAGTAGGTGAAGTCCATTACGACCTCGGCAATGATTTCTATGCCGCAATGCTGGACAGCCGCATGACCTATACCTGCGGCTATTGGGAACACGCCAATAATCTGGAAGAAGCGCAAGTCGCCAAGCTCGACATGATTTGCCGCAAGTTACGACTCAAACCCGGCATGCGCGTACTCGATATCGGTTGCGGCTGGGGCAGCTTCATGGCGTATGCAGCCGAACACTATGGCGTGCAATGCGTAGGCGTCAGCATCTCGAAGGAACAGGTCAGCTGGGCGCAGCAGCGCTATGCCCACTTGCCGCTGGAATTCCGCCTGCAGGACTACCGCGAATTAAATGAGCCCTTTGATGCAATCGCCAGCGTCGGCATGTTTGAACACGTAGGCAGAAAAAATTTCCGCGCTTATATGGAAGTCGCGCATCGCTGCCTGAAAAAAGACGGCTTGTTCCTGCTACACACCATAGGCAAGAACATGCGCAAATCCGCACCCGATCCATGGATAGATAAATACATCTTTCCGAATGGCGATCTGCCCTCGATAGGTCAGATAGGCGATGCCGCTGACAACTTATTCGTCGTCGAAGACTTGCATAACTTCGGCGCCGATTACGACAAAACCCTGATGGCCTGGTACAGCAACTTCTGCAATGCCTGGCCACGGTTTGAACAAAATCTGGGCAATCGTTTTTACCGTATGTGGCGCTATTACCTGCTGTCTTGCGCTGGCGCATTCCGCGCACGCGATATACAGCTGTGGCAGTTGGTGTTATCGAAAGAAGGCGTGCGTGATGGTTATCGCCGTACACGTGTGTGATGTCAGGTGTTTACCGGTACACCGGCAGTTTTTACAGATAAACACATACGGTTTTTTTTGCAGTATCGACCAGCAGCAGTGCTGGTCATGGTTGGGCGCGAGGAGCAGGCAGCCTCGTCAGCCTTTCAAGTGGGTTCATATAAACAGGAGGTTTTATCATGGTAGTCAAAGAAGAGTTCAAGGTTAAAAGCGCATCCGGTCATACCGTTATCCTGCAAAACCTCACCACCGGCATCAGCTATCTGGATTTCGGCATGACGCACTTGCCACGCGACTTCCAGGGATATCGCGTCAAGTACACGGATCGTATTGCACAACCACAAAGCGACGGCACGTTCAAACTGAGCGATAGCGACGGTATCTACAGCCGTATCTGACAATGCCGGGGCACAAGCGATAGAGCCAGGCCCCGCCGCAATAAAAAGGGCTTACGATCATTCGTAAGCCCTTTATGCTTAGGCTGGCATTCCAATCCGGACGATCAGCTACCGCGATAAGTCGAATACGCCCACGGCGATACCACCAGCGGTACATGGTAATTCTGCGTCGTATCGGCAATCCCGAAAGCCAGCACCACTTCATCCACAAAGCGTGGCGAAGGTACAACGACGCCCTGCCCGGCAAAGTAATCCCCGGCGGCAAATACCAAAGCATATTTGCCCGGCTTCATGTCTGCGCCTTCCAGCAAAGGGCTATCACAGCGCCCATCCTGATTCGTGACCGTCGTTTTAAGCAAAGTCTTATTCCCCGCCTCATTGACGGTATACAGCGCTACCCTCACACCGACACCGGGTTTGCCCTTCGTAATATCCAGCACGTGTGTACTCAGCTTGCCCATGATTTCCTCTTTTTTTTCAGTAAAAATTAGCTGCATCTCCGGCTCAGATCATATACCGCCAGCCTTTAATCCATATACGCGCCGGCTTATATCAGCCATACATTCAGCAGACATAATTCAGTCGACACAGTTAAAGCCAAATTAGAAATCATCATTAAAAAGGCTGAATATATGCGCAAGCCAGACTACCCACGCGACATGACCGGTTACGGCCGTACTCCGCCGCACGCGCAATGGCCAGGGCAAGCTCGCATCGCCGTGCAATTCGTCCTCAATTACGAAGAAGGCGCAGAAAACTGCGTACTGGATGGCGACGCCGGTTCAGAAACCTTCCTGTCCGAAATAATAGGTGCGCAAAGCTTCCCGGCGCGTCATATGAGCATGGAATCAATATACGAATACGGTTCACGTGCCGGACTGTGGCGCTTGCTGCGCATGTTTGAAGAGCGCAAATTACCGCTGACCATCTTCGGCGTCGCTCGCGCCTTGCAACGCAACCCTGAAGCGGTGGCCGCCTTCCAGCAACTGGGGCATGAAATCGCCTGCCACGGCTTGCGCTGGATCAGCTATCAAAACATCGATGAAGCGACCGAACGCAAACACATGGCCGAGGCTGTCGCCATCTTCCGTGAACTGACCGGCAACGCGCCACTGGGTTGGTACACCGGACGCGACTCGCCGAATACGCGCAGGCTGGTGATGGAACATGGCGGCTTTGCATACGACGCCGACAGCTATGCAGATGACCTGCCGTACTGGGAAAACGTGGCGCATCGTGATGCAAACGGCAAAGAACTCAGCGCACCGCAATTGATTGTGCCCTACACGCTGGACAGCAACGACATGCGCTTCGCCGCGCCGCAAGGTTTCAACACGGGTACGCAATTCTTCGATTATCTGAAAGATGCTTTTGATGTGCTGTACGCCGAGGGTGACCCCCAGGGCCTGAATCGGCCGAAGATGCTATCGGTCGGCCTGCATTGCCGCCTGATCGGGCGGCCCGGACGCGCAGCGGCGCTGGCACGTTTCCTCGATTATGTTTTAAACCACCAACAAGTCTGGATCACCCGTCGTATTGATATTGCCAATCACTGGCGCGCCACCCATCCGTTCAGCGGCTGATTCCGACTGAATCACACCCATCCCCAAGGTTGTACCGACGTGGAGGCTCCACGGAAATACGCACGGACATTTATCGTGTCTGGCGATGAATAGGAGTAGTAGTAACTCGTTTTTAAATATAAAAAATCAGGAGACAAAGATGTACCCAATAAAATTTAAAAAGATTTACCTCGCAGTCGCAATTACTTCAGCATTCGCAACGCCAGCAATGGCACAAACATCGACACAAGTCGTGGGTCTGGTCGACAACTACGTCGGTTCGATGAAATACAGCGGCGATACCGGCCGCAAGGGTGTCGTCAACAGCGGCGGCATGACCACCTCATGGTTCGGCATCAAAGGCAGCGAAGATCTCGGCAATGGACTCAAGGCCAACTTCAACCTGACTTCATTCTTCCGTGCCGATACAGGTGCAAACGGCCGCTTCAATGGCAATGAAACCTTCTTCTCGCGCGACGCCAACGTCGGCTTGTCAGGTGGCTTCGGCGCGGTGACTTTAGGCCGCGGACTCGCACCTAACTTCCTGCCATCCAAAATATTCAATCCGTTCGGCGACTCCTTCCAGCTGTCGCCGCTCATCCTGCACATGAACGTGCCCTGGTTCAACGCTTCCGGCTGGACCAACACCATCGCAGGCGATACCGGCTGGAGCAATGAAATCATTTACAGCACACCGGAGATGGGTGGTTTCAAAGCGAACCTCCATTACCAGTTCGGTGAAGTCGCCGGCAAAAACAGCAAAAACAACGTCGGCGGCAATGTGTTCTACTCCAACGGTCCACTGGCATTGAGTGCTTTCTATCAAAAAGTCAAAGTCAATAACCCACTGGATCAATCGCCCGGCAATGTGCAACCGGCAACCAATATCCCGTTTGCCAGTGGCATCAGTGCGGCACGCCAGACTGCATGGTTTGTCGGTGGCTCATACGACTTTACGGTCGCCAAGCTGTTCGCCACATACAACCAGAGCAGCCATGATGTAGATCTGAAAGACCGAACCATGCAATTCGGTACCAGCATCCCGCTCGGACAAGGCGCGATCCTGGCGTCGTGGGCCAATACCAAACGCGATGGCAAGGTGGTAGGACTGGACCTCAAACGCAATACCGCCTCGTTTGGCTATGACTACAATCTGTCCAAACGTACCGACGTCTATGCCGTCTATATGTATGACAAGATTACCCGGCAAACTACAGGCAACAGTGTGGCACTGGGCATACGTCATCGCTTCTGAGGCTGATGTAGCCTGAGCAAGGCCCATAAAAAAGAGTCACGCATACGTGACTCTTTTTATTTGCCCGGAGAATAAGCGCTTATGAGGTTTCTCTATCCTGCGCTTCCCTGTTCTGCATCAGGCGAATTCGCCTATCTTCTTAATCACCGCATTCCGCACTGAACCGCTGACCACAAACGATTGCGCTACTGCGATGTCATTATGGAACCAGCGATCACCATCGAGACAGGCCGGGATCTGTTTGCGGATTTCAGCATACGCCGCCTGTGTACCCTGCCCCAGCACCACACCCGGCAATAAGTCTTCCGTCATCGTCAGCGCCTGGGCTGCCAACAGCATTTCAACACCGATGATGTATTGCGTATTCGCCACCACGGTGGCCGCCTTGCGTGCACACCAGGTCGAGTTGGAGACGTGGTCTTCACTATTGCCTTTGGCCGGAATACTGTCCACGCTGCCCGGCATGCACAGCGTACGGTTTTCCATTACCAGCGAGCTGAGTGAGCACTGCACCACTGGGTAACCGGTGTTGACGCCACGTACACCGCTCATCAGGTTGCGTGGCAAACCCCAGGACAGGGTCGGATCGATCAGACGCGCAACGCGACGTTCGCAGATGCTGCCAAGGTCGGTGATCGCCATGGCCAGCAAGTCCATTGCCTGTGCCAGGTACTGGCCGTGGAAGTTACCACCGGAGATGATTTCAAAGCCACCACCTTGCTTGCCAAAGATCAGTGGGTTGTCTGTGGCGGAGTTGATTTCCTTGTCGACGATGTTGTCGATGTAGTCGAGTGCATCAAAAACCGGGCCGTAGACTTGCGGTGAGCAACGCAGTGAATAAACATCCTGGATACGTGCGGTGTACGGAATATCGGTACGGCGCAATTCTTCCGGAAATTGCACAGCACGTGCTTCATGCGTGGTGCGGGTCGAGCCGGACAGCAGGTTGCGGATGATGGCTGCAGTCTTGATCTGGCCTGCGTGTGGGCGGGCTTGCTGGATACGGTCATCGAAGGCGGCCATTTCAGCGCGCATCGCTTCCAGTGTCAGACCCAGCGACAGACAGGCATCGGTCAGCAGGTTACGCGCATCATGAGCGACCAGTACGGCCACTGCCAGTGATGCAGTACAGCCGTTGATCAGGGCGGATGCATCTTTGGCCTTCAGGTCGAATTTGACCGGGCCGATATTCGCTTTGGTGATTGCTTGCGGGGCTGACATGCGCTGGCCTTGATACATCACCTCCGCTTCATCGAAACCGGCAATCGCAGCAGCCAGATAAGACAACGGAGCCAGGTCACCGGAAGCACCGACTGAACCCTTTTGCGGCATGATCGGATGGATGCCTGCATTCAGGAATGCGATCAGGCGATCAACGACTTCGACCCGTGGTGCCGAGTAGTTGCTGGCAAAAGCATTCGCACGCAACAGCATGGTGGCGCGGCTGACTTCTTCCGAGAACGGTTCACCCATACCGGCGCAGTGCGCCTTGATCATCTGGGTCTGGAACAATTCGATATGCTCGACCCTGATGCGGGTGTCTTTCAGCAAACCGACGCCGGTGTTGAAGCTGTACATCATCGGTGCTTCGTCATGCATCCAGGTGGCTTCGATGTAATCGCGGCTTTCCTTGAGAGCGGCGCGCGACGAATCTGCCAGCGCGACCGGCAGGTGCGGGGCGCGGGCTACGGCCAGGACTTGCGCCGCAGTCAGGGTGAAGCCGTCGATGGTGATTTGTTTCATTACGTTTCCTCTTTATATTTTTCTCAGTATCCGACTACGAACCAACTTATTTTGCGCCAGCTTCGAACCAGGCGCCTACCAATTTACGCTCTTCATCTGTCATATGCGTCAGATTACCCAGCGGCATATCCTTGGTTTGCACGGTGCGCTGATAAACCTTGACTGCATGCTGACGTATTAATTCAGGCGTCTGCAACATCATGCCGGCAGGCGCTGTAGCAAATCCTTCAAAGGTCGGTTTCGCGGAATGGCAATTGACGCAGCGCTGGGTAATGACCTCTTGCACTTTCGCAAAATCAACCGCCGAGATAGTGGCCGTGTCTGTACCTGGCGCAGCTGCAGCTGCCTTGGGTGCCGGACGCGGAGCAATCGCAATCGCGACTGCGACCAGCAAGGCGACGCCGACAATCGGATAAGCAACGGACACCCGGCCTGCATGACGCAAGTTGAAGAAGTGACGGATCAGTACACCGGCAGCCATGATCGCCGCCAATACCAGCCAGCTGTATTTATGCGTATATGTCATCGCATAGTGATTGCTGATCATGATAAACAGCACTGGCAAGGTGAAGTAGTTGTTGTGCACGCTGCGTTGTTTCGCACGCTTGCCGTACACCGGGTCCGGCGACTTGCCCACCTTCATTGCTTCCACCAGTTTGCGCTGACCCGGAATGATCACCATCAGCACATTACCGACCATCATCGTGCCTATCATCGCGCCGACGTGTATGTATGCAGCACGACCACTGAGCAAATGCGTCAGTGCATACGATGCAGCAACGATGAATACAAACATGACGATGCCAAGCAAGCCTTCGCGCTTGCCCAAAGGCGAACGACACAAGAGGTCATATACGATCCAGCCGACTACCAGCGTACCGAGGCCGACGCCTATGGCTTCCCACGACGACAAATCGGCGACCGATTTATCTATCATCATGGCTGAGGCATTGAAGTAGTAGACAATAAACAACATGGCAAAACCACTCAGCCAGGTTGCGTACGCTTCCCATTTAAACCAGTGTAATTCGGGGGGCAGCTCGGCCGGAGCGACCAGATACTTTTGCGGATTGTAGAAACCGCCGCCGTGTACTGCCCACAACTCGCCGGATACACCTTTTTTTGCCAGCTCACTGCCGGGCTTGGGCGGCCGGATCGAGTTATCGAGCCAGACGAAATAGAAGGATGCGCCTATCCACGCAATCCCGGTGATCAGGTGCAGCCAGCGCACCAGCAGGTTGAGCCACTCAACGCCGTACGATACAAATAATGCTTCCATGTCTTCCCCACATTTGACTCTCATCCGCCACGGCGTGCTCTGCAGATGAGCGGGACTATGCGCCCCGACTGGCCGTATCTGCCGGTAAATATGTGTAAGGAATCACTCCTGACCTCCTTACGCTACCGGTCATGCCGCTGCGACCTTATGCTCTTCACTCCATACGCCCATGCAATTTTTTACTGCGAGCAGCCGACTGTTTTCGGTGCTGTTTTTGCTTCTATTTGCGTACAGAATGCTGGAACGATAAACGCCCGCGTCACTTAAAACATTGCAGCAGCCTTATATTTGACATATCAAATTTGATATACAACAATGAACTCGTTATATGAGACATTCGGTAATAAATATTATTAATAAATCCGAACGCCTGCCTGCGCTTGCAGTATGAACGGTGACAAAAACGGAGACAAATATGTCCAGGCTGCCCGATCACCTCGATATACACCTGATACGTATTCTTTATTTACTGCTGTGCGAAAAGAATGTTTCGCGCGTGGCATTGAAACTGAATCGGCCCCAACCGTCGATATCCGCTTCCTTGCGCAAATTGCGTGAGCTGACCGGTGATCCGCTATTGGTGCGCGGCGCACGCGGCATGGTGCCGACCCAGCATGGCGAAAGCCTGATGAAATCGGCCAAGCGCATACTCGATGAAGCCGAGCATCTGTTCATCCCGAAGACGGCCTTTGTGCCACAGGAAGAAGCACGCACCTTCCACATCGCAGCGCCGGATTACATGAATACGCAATTCTTCACAGAGGTAATCGCGCGCCTGCGTCGCGAATCGCCGAAGAGCCATATCGTGATTCATGCCCTGGGGCCGGAAACAGATTATGTACGCCTGTTATCAGATGGCGAGCTGGACCTGGTCATTGCGAACTGGGATGAAATGCCGGAACACCTGCATATGTCCAAGCTGTTTGACGATCCTATCGTTTGCCTGATGCGCTCTGACTGTGCGTATGCGAAGCGTACCGCGAAGGATGCAATGACGATCGAGGACTACCTGAGCCTGCCACATGCTGCGCCATCGCAGATTCTGCCCGGCTATCACGGCACTATCGATACTTTTCTCGAAAAGCAGAACATGCAGCGCAACATCGTGGTTGAATCAGCGCACTTCCGCATGCTCCCTTACATGGTCGAAAAAACCGATCTGGTGCTGACCGCCGGACAGCAATTCACCAGTTTCTATGAGAAGACCCTGTCACTGAAAAGTTACAGCGTACCGATCAAATTTCCACCACTGCGGTTCTATCAGTTATGGCATGAACGTGTGCATCAGGCGACTGAGCACAAATGGTTACGCGCACAGGTTAGTGCTGCTGCGAAAGTTCTGACGGACTGATGATCGATATGCACATTTAAATCATCACGCTTATATCCACTTCCCCAGCTTGGGTATAGCCTGGCTCGTATAGTGGACTGGTTTAATTACTTTAGTATCGGCCATCGAGCCTGTACGAAAGATGTCGCCTGGCATTGGCCCCTTCCGCACAAGGACTCGTTCAGAGGCTGTTGCAAAATGGAGCTGACGGGAAGAACGCCAGCGTCATCTTGCAGCGGCCTCCATACATAAAAACGGAGACAGCCATGACAACCAGTAGCCATCCGGTAGATGAAATACTACCGATCCCTAAGCTCGCCGCACTTGGTATACAGCATGTTCTTGTAATGTATGCGGGTGCAATTGCAGTCCCACTCATCGTCGGTGGTGCATTAAATCTTCCCAAGTCCGACATTGCTTTCCTCATTAGCGCCGACCTGTTTTGCTGCGGCCTGATCACCATCATTCAAAGTCTCGGCATCTGGAATTTCGGCATCCGCATGCCGGTGATGATGGGTGTGACCTTCGCTGCAGTAGGCCCCATGGTTGCGATGGCCGGCAATCCCTCACTGACCATCTTGCACATCTACGGGGCGGTGATCGCATCAGGGATATTCTGTATCTTTGCCGCGTCCTATATGTGCAAACTCATGCGCTACTTTCCACCCGTCGTAACCGGCACCGTCATCACCATCATCGGTATCTCGTTGATGGGTGTCGGCATCAACTGGGCCGCAGGCGGACAACCCGTCATCCACAGCATGGTTGATGGTGCGATGGTCACCATGCCGAATCCTGACTATGGCTCGCCACTGAACCTGACGGTCGCCGCCATCGTGCTCGTTTCCATTCTACTCATTACCAAATACGTCAAAGGCTTCATCGCCAATATCTCGGTACTGATGGGCATGATCATCGGCTTCGTGATTGCACTCGCACTCGGCAAGGTCAGCTTCGACGGCCTCGGCAGCAGTGAATGGTTCGCAATGATTGCGCCCTTCCACTATGGCTGGCCGCAATTCGACATCGGCTCCATCATCAGCATGTGTCTGGTCATGATAGTCACCATGATTGAATCAACCGGCATGTTCATCGCGCTCGGTGACATCATCGATAAAAAAGTCGATGACAAAACGCTGGGACGCGGCTTGCGCGTCGATGGCCTCGGCACCCTGATAGGCGGTATCTTCAATACCTTCCCTTACACCTCGTTCTCGCAAAACGTCGGCCTGGTCGGCGTCACCGGCATCCGCAGCCGCTATGTCTGCGTCGCCGCAGGTCTGATCTTGGTCGCGTTTGGCCTGTTCCCGAAAATGGCACACGTCGCCGCCTCCATCCCGCAATTCGTACTGGGCGGCGCCGGCATCGTGATGTTCGGCATCGTCGCCGCGACCGGCATCAAGATCCTTGGCAAGGTAGATTTCACCGGTAACCGCCACAACGTCTTCATCGTCGCCGTCAGCATAGGCGCGGGCATGATCCCGACGGTTGCACCGAGCTTCTTCAACCAGTTGCCAGACTTCCTGGCCACCATCTTCCATAGCGGCATCTTGCTGGCCACGACCACTGCCGTAGTACTGAATCTTTACTTCAATGGTCGTGGCACGGAAGAAGATGTTGCCGCATTCTCGATGGCGGCAGCACAGAGTTCGGAACACTAAGCAGCAACACGTGTCCCACGCGTGCGGAAAGGATGCGGGCCGGAAGGTGGGACCTCCGGTCGGTTTTACTCATATGAATAAACGCAGGAAACAGGTATCAAGATGAGCACACTAGAACAATTGAACCGTCTGGCTACAAGCGACGTACCAGCTTTTATCGACATCCTGCACGGAATTTACGAGCACTCGCCCTGGATCCCGGAACGCGCAGCGAAGCTCGCGCCGTTCAGCAATATCACCGCGCTCAAGCAGGCCATGCAAGGGGTGGTGTCCAATGCCACCCGTGCCGAACAGCTGCAACTCATCCGTGCCCACCCGGAGTTGGCAGGCAAGGCTGCGATCGCAGGCACGCTAACGGTTGAGTCCACCGGGGAACAAGCCAAGGCCGGTCTGAATTTATGCTCGCCGGAAGAATTCGCCACGCTGCAACAACTCAACAGCGACTACAACGCAAAATTCGGCTTCCCCTTCATCCTCGCGGTCAAGGGAGCGACCGGCAAAGGACTGACGCGCCAGCAAATCATCGCGACCTTCACCCGCCGCCTGCGTAACCAGCCGGAAGATGAATTACGCGAGGCGCTGCGCCAGATCGGCCGCATTGCCGAAATGCGCCTCAATGATTTACTCGGCCACGTGCCGGCCATCGGTGCCACCGTGATGGAGTGGGCAGAAGATATCGCTGTCTGGAGTGAAGACGAAGGCGCACTGACCTGCACCTATATGAGCGATGCACATCGCCGCACTGCGAATCAAATCGCAGACTGGATGCGTGCTGCCGGTATGCATGCGCACATCGATCCGGTCGGTAATGTCGTCGGTCGCTATCTTTCCACCGATCCACGCGCCAAGACCCTGATCACAGGTTCGCATTACGACACCGTGCGCAATGGCGGCAAGTACGACGGCCGCGAAGGCATCTTGCTGGCGATTGCCGTCGTCAAACACCTGCATGAACGCGGCGAAACCCTGCCCTTCCATTTTGAAGTCATTGCCTTTGCCGAAGAGGAAGGCGTGCGCTTCAAGAGCACCTTCCTCGGCAGCAATGCCGTCATCGGCCAGTTTATTATGGACTTGCTCGACATTACCGACAAAGACGGCATCAGCATGCGCGAAGCCATCACGCAGGCAGGCCATGACGTCAATGCTATCCCGCAGATCGCGCGCAATCCTGACGACGTTCTCGGTTATGTGGAAGTGCACATCGAACAAGGTCCGGTGCTGTTGCAACACGACTTGCCGGTCGGCATCGTCACTTCCATCGCAGGCAGTTCGCGCTACCAGGTCGAACTGCGCGGGGTTGCCAGCCACTCCGGTACCACGCCTATGTCGATGCGCAAAGACGCTGCGGCGGCCGCTGCCGAAATCGTCCTCTACGTCGAGCAACGCTGCGCGCAGGATCAGCATGCTTCGCTGGTCGGCACGGTCGGCCAGTTACAGGTGCCTAACGGTTCCACCAACGTTATCCCGGGGCGTTGTGTATTCTCACTGGATATACGTGCAGCAGTTGACTCTATACGCGATGCAGCAGTCACCGACATCCTGCAACACATAGACAGTGTTTGCACACGTCGCAACATTGAGTACAAGGCAGAACAAACCGTAGTCGCTCCCGCCGCACCATGCGCGCCGTGGCTGATGAAGCAACTGTCTGCAGCGACCGAACGCGCCGGAGTACGCCCGTTTGAACTGGCTTCCGGTGCTGGTCATGATGCGATGGCCATCGCAAAAATGACCGATGTCGCCATGCTCTTCACACGCTGCGGCAATGGCGGCATCAGCCACAATCCACTAGAAACGATGACAGCCGACGACACCGAAGTGTCGGCGCAAATCCTGCTGGATTTTCTGCGCAACTTCAAAGAAAAATAACTAAAACAGTAAGTCTGGATAGTCTGGGCGGATCAAATTTTTTTGACCCGCCCTCTTTTTTCGACCGCGTGACGAATGCGTGTTGATAACGATATGTGCGCCCCTCTCCTGAAGGTCTAGCCATGAAAATGATAGCCAACCTCAAAATCAGACAGAAACTGACACTCAGCTTCGGCATCGTGTTTGCCTTGCTGGTCGTCATTACCGTACTCAGCAACATTAAGCTGAATCAGCTGAACGACAGCATTAATCTCATCAGCAAGGATCGCTATCCGAAAACCATACTGGCGAATGCAGTGCAGATCGAGGTCAACAAAATCGCATTGAACCTGCGCGACATGATGTTGAGCCGCGATCCAGCCAAAATTAAAAGTTTGCTGGACGATGCACTGGCCTCCGACCAGAAAATGAAACAAGGTCTGAATCAGCTCAAGTCGATTGCGCAGACCGAAGAAGACCAGCGCTACGTCAACGCCGCCATCAGCGCACGCGAACTCTACGTACCTGCGCGCGATACCTTGTTGCAACTGGCGCAGCACGGCAAGACGAATGAAGCCCAGGCCTACCTCGACCAGGTCTTCATGCCACTACAAGTCAAATACTTCATCGCGCTGGATGCCATGTTCGACTATCAGGGCGGCCTGATGAGCGCAGCAGGCGAGACTGCCAGCGCCAATTCCGAACAGGCGCGCCGGATCATCAACGTCCTCGCCGCCATTACCTTGCTGATGGCTATCGCCGCCGGCTGGTGGGTCACGCGCAGTATCACCCGTCCGCTGAACACCGCCATTGCTGTGGCACGCCGTGTGGCGCAGGGTGATCTGGGCGGCCCTATCTTCGTCAAAACGACTAATGAAGTCGGGCAACTGATGGCCGCGCTGAAAACCATGAACGACAACCTGCATCACATCGTCAGCCAGGTACGCAACGGCACAGACACCATCGCCAGCGCTTCCGGTGAAATCGCACGCGGCAATATGGATCTCTCTTCACGCACGGAACAACAAGCCAGTTCACTGGAAGAAACCGCATCGGCGATGGAAGAACTGACCTCGACCGTGAAGGAAAATGCTGACCATGCGCAGGAAGCCAGTCAGCTGGCTGCGTCTGCCTCCGACATCGCGCGGCAAGGCGGCAGCGTGGTACATGACGTGATCAATACGATGGCAGCCATCAATACCTCATCGAAAAAGATCATGGACATTACCGGCGTGATCGACAGCATCGCCTTCCAGACCAATATCCTGGCACTGAATGCAGCGGTAGAAGCAGCGCGCGCCGGTGAACAGGGACGCGGCTTTGCCGTGGTCGCAGCCGAAGTGCGCAACCTGGCGCAGCGCAGTGCCACGGCGGCGCGCGAGATCAAGGCGCTGATAGATGATTCGGTCGAAAAAGTTGATAAGGGCAGCAAACTGGTGCAACAGGCTGGCCTGACGATGGATGAAGTCGTCACCAGCGTCGCGCGCGTCAACAACATCATCGCCGCCATCAACAATGCCAGCCAGGAACAAAGTGCAGGCATAGAGCAGGTCGGGCAAGCAGTCGTGCTGATCGATGAAGGGACTCAGCAGAACGCCGCACTGGTAGAGCAATCAGCCGCCGCAGCGCAATCACTGCGGGATCAGGCCGGACAGTTGATGCAACTGGTCAGCGTCTTCAAACTGGAGCGCGATAGCGTAGCCGCCGCCACCAGCCCGGCCACGCCGGAAAAGCTGCGCCTGGTGAGTACGTCGGCCACCCTGTTAGCGACGCAACAAGGCAGCAAGGTTGCCAGTCTGATGTCGCATTGATGGAAACAGCGATAATCAGATATTCGATAAAAATCGTTGAAAAAAGCAGCTGACATGCCTTAATCTATACATGCATGTTTTTCGATGCGATGACTGTAGCAGTGCCATCTGTCCATCATCGTATCGACGCTGCCGCCAGCAGCGCGTTGCACCTGTCTTAAACCCTTTTTGGGTTACCTTTTTTTGGCGACACAAAAAAGGTAACTGGCAACCGGTCCACCACCGGCAATGTCGGCGGAGCTGTCTGTAGATGGTCACCGTCCAAATTGAGTCTTAAACAGACAGGGATAGCCATGTCAAAAACGCTTCTTATCAAGAATGCCAGCGTGCTCGTCACCATGAACGAGCAGCGCGAAGAAATCAGTAACGGCGCGGTATTTATCCGCGACAACGTGATCGAACAAGTCGGCCCCGGCGCTACGCTGCCGCAGACTGCCGATGAAGTGATAGACGCCAGCCATCACGTCGTACTGCCCGGCCTGATCAATACCCATCACCACATGTATCAAAGCCTGACGCGGGCGGTTCCGGCTGCGCAGAATGGCGAATTGTTCAACTGGCTGACCAATCTGTATCCGATCTGGGCCAACCTGACGCCGGAGATGATCCAGGTGTCGACGCAGACCGCGATGGCGGAACTGATGTTGTCCGGTTGCACCACCAGCAGCGATCACCTCTACATTTATCCGAACGGCTGCCGCCTCGACGACAGCCTGGAAGCGGCACAGCAGATAGGCATGCGTTTCCATGCCGCGCGCGGTTCTATGAGCGTCGGCCAGTCCAAAGGCGGTTTGCCGCCGGATCGCGTCGTGGAACAGGAAGCCGACATCCTGCGCGATACGCAGCGCCTGATCGAGACTTACCATGATGCCGACCGCCATGCGATGCAACGCATCGTGGTGGCACCGTGCTCGCCATTTTCGGTATCGCGCGACCTGATGCGCGAATCTGCCAGCATGGCGCGCAGCTATAAGGTGTCACTGCATACCCACCTTGCGGAAAACGTCAGCGATATTGCTTACAGCCGTGAAAAATTCAATATGACGCCAGCCGAGTACGCGGAAGACTGCGGCTGGGTCGGGCACGATGTCTGGCATGCGCATTGCGTGCAACTGGACGACGCCGGTATCAACTTATTCGCCCATACTCACACCGGTATCGCGCACTGCCCCTGCTCGAATATGCGACTAGCTTCCGGCATCGCACCGATACGCAAGATGCTGGATGCAGGCGTTTCCGTCGGCCTGGGTGTCGATGGTTGCGCGTCCAACGATTCCGGCCACATGATGGCCGAAGTCAGGCAAGCGATGCTGTTGCAACGGGTAGGTTTCGGCCCGGATGCGATGACCGCCAGGCAGGCACTGGAAGTCGCCACGCTGGGCGGTGCCAAAGTCCTGAATCGCGACGATATAGGCGCGCTCAAACCCGGCATGTCGGCCGATATCATCATGTTTGATTTACGGCAAATCGGCTTCGCCGGCGCCTTGCACGATCCGGTCGCGGCGCTGGTGTTTTGCACCCCGCCCAATGTTGCCTGCAGCATCATTAATGGTCGCGTCGTGATACGCGATGGCCAGATTACAACAATCGATCTGGGACATGTCATTGAACGTCACAATGCACTGGCATTTTCACTGGCAGAGGCAGCACGCTAAAGACGCGCGGCCTTGGCGAACAGCAGGGGGATCATATAGCTACAGTCTTATAACTGATATGCCATACGCATTACATTAGGCAGGCAAATTTAGACGACATTAGATGCGCTGAACGACACCACGTCAGATGGTAAGCGTTCAAGCAAAAAACATAAAAAATTCGGAGACAAGCAGATGATTTTTTTGGAAAAGTTTTTCAAGCTCAGCGACCACGGTACGACCGTGCGCACAGAGCTACTGGCAGGGCTGACCACCTTCCTTACGATGGCCTACATCATCTTCGTCAATCCAGCCATCCTGGGTGACGCGGGGATGCCCAAGGATTCCGTATTCGTCGCCACTTGCGTGGCCGCCGCCATCGGCACCCTGATCATGGGCTTATATGCCAACTACCCTATCGGGCTGGCACCCGGCATGGGCCTGAACGCCTACTTCTCGTATGCAGTTGTGATCGGCATGGGCTATCCATGGCAAGCGGCCCTGGGCGCCGTCTTCATCTCCGGCTGCCTGTTCATGGTGGTGAGTCTGTTCAAGATCCGCGAGCTGATTATCAACAGCATTCCGGTTTCATTACGAACGGCGATCCCTGCGGGTATCGGCCTCTTCCTCGGACTGATCGCGCTGAAAAATGCCGGTATCGTGGTCGGCAATCCAAATACGCTGGTCACACTGGGCGATTTGCACAGCCCGCCAGCCGTACTGGCCATCATAGGCTTCATCGTGATCGTCGCACTGGATCGCCTGAAAGTCCGCGGCGCAATGCTGATCGGCATCCTGGCTGTGACCGTACTGAGCTTTTTCTTTGCGGGCAATCAATTCGCCGGAGTGTTCTCGACGCCGCCATCGGTCTCGCCTACCCTGTTCCAGCTGGATATCCCGGGCGCGCTGGGCATGGGCCTGATCAACGTGGTACTGGTCTTTTTCCTGGTTGAATTATTCGATGCGACCGGCACCCTGATGGGTGTGGCGCAACGTGCCGGTCTGGTCAAAAACGGCAAGATCGAACGCCTGAACAAAGCCTTGCTGGCAGACAGCGGCGCCATCATTGCCGGCTCCATGCTTGGCACTTCCAGCACCACCGCCTATATTGAAAGTGCCGCTGGCGTACAGGCAGGTGGCCGCACTGGCCTGACTGCCGTCACCATCGCTGTGCTGTTCCTGCTGGCCTTGTTCATTGCACCACTGGCAGGCGTGGTTCCGGCATACGCAACAGCACCGGCTTTGTTCTTTGTAGCCTGCCTGATGTTGCGTGAATTGCGTGACATCGATTGGGAAGACACCACCGAATGCGTACCGGCAGTGATCACCACCATCATCATGCCTTTCACTTATTCGGTAGCAAACGGTATGGCACTCGGCTTCATCACCTATGCCGCACTGAAGTTGCTGACGGGTCGTGCCAAGGAAGTGTCGATCATGATCTGGATCATTGCAGGTTTATTCACGTTCAAGCTGGTTTATCTGGGGTAGTCGTTCAGACCTCGCGAGTAAAGCAGAACAGATGTTGCGCAGCAGTGCGCAACATCTGGCAACAAGAATGAATTTGATTTCGTAAGTAGTTGCATCCAATCGCGCTACTTAGTCTTACTACAGAGTACACATCATGTCAGAACCGATACGCTTTTACTTCCGCGGCACCACACACGAAGTGAGTGGCCTTTCCAATACGCGTACCGTCTTGCAGCACCTGCGCGAAGACCTGCATTGCACCGGCACCAAAGAAGGTTGTGCCGAAGGCGACTGCGGTGCCTGCACCGTGGTAGTCGGCGAACTGCAAGGCGATCACCTCGAACTCAATACCGTCAATTCCTGCATCCAGTTCTTGCCGACGCTGGACGGCAAGGCGCTCTTCACGGTCGAAGACCTGAAGCAAAGCGACGGCTGCCTGCATCCGGTGCAACAGGCGATGGTTGAATGCCACGGCTCGCAATGCGGTTTCTGCACGCCCGGCTTCGTCATGTCCTTGTGGAATCTGTATCTGCACAATGACGACGGCAGTACCGCACCAAGCACAAGGCAAGTAGACGATGCACTGTCCGGCAATCTGTGCCGCTGCACTGGCTACCGCCCCATCATCGAAGCCGCACACCGCATGGGTGAGCTGCCAGCCGTACATTTTGACCGCACGCAGGTAGCAGATGCGCTGCGCGAACTGCAACGGCATGAGCCACTCAGCATCAGCTACGCTGGCCAGACCTTCCACGCGCCGCGCACCATAGAGCAACTGGCAGCACTACGCGCCGGATTGCCCAAGGCACGCATACTGGCTGGCTCCACCGACGTCGGTCTGTGGGTGACCAAACATATGCGCGACCTCGGCGACATCATTTACCTCGGCCAGGTAGAAGCGCTGAAAAGCATTAAGGAAGAAAACGGCTGGCTGGAAATCGGCGCCGGCGTCACGCTGGAAAATGCGTATGCAGCCGCCACCAAACACTACCCGCAAGAACTATCAGAACTGTGGCAACGCTTTGCCTCACTGCCGGTGCGCAATGCCGGCACGCTGGGCGGCAACGTCGCCAATGGCTCACCTATCGGCGACTCCATGCCGTGGCTGATCGCATTGGGCACACACATCGTCTTGCGCAGCGTTGCAGGAGAACGCAGCATGCCGCTGGAAGACTTCTATCTGGCTTATCAAAAATCAGCGATGCAGCCTGATGAATTCGTGCAGGCAGTACGCATACCCTTGCCACGCCCTGACGTCGCATTCCGCGTCTACAAACTATCGAAGCGTTTCGATCAGGACATCTCGGCAGTCTGTGCTTCGTTTGCGTTTGAACTGGTCGACGGCCAGGTACGTGATGCGCGCATCGCCTACGGCGGTATGGCAGCCACCCCTAAACGCGCAGCACAAGCCGAAGCCGCCCTCAACGGCAAAGCATGGAGCGAAACCAACGTGCGCGCTGCGATCGCCCTGCTGGCACAGGACTATGCACCACTCTCCGATATGCGCGCATCTTCCGCGTATCGCATGAAGACTGCACAGAATCTTTTATATCGCTACTGGCTGGAAACACGTGCAGAAGCACCTGTACCAGCGAGTTCTTTGCGCGCCTTTGCAGTAGCTACAGCAGAGACTGCCTGAGGATAGCAGGAGGAATATGATGAACAAGCAAACCGAATTATTCATGACCAACACCCTGCCCGGCAGCAGTACACCTGGCGGCAAGTCGGTCGGCACCGCCTATCCGCACGAGTCCGCTTACCTGCACGTCACCGGAGAAGCAACTTATACCGATGACATCGTCGAGCTGCAAGGGACTCTGCATGCAGCGCTGGGACTATCGCAAAAAGCCCACGCCAGGATAGTCTCGGTTGACCTCAGCAAGGTCAAAGCCGTACCCGGCGTAGTCGCCGTGCTGACCGCTGCGGACATCCCCGGCGAAAATCAATGTGGCGCGATCATACGTGACGATCCGGTGCTGGCGGAAGACCTGGTGCAATACATAGGGCAACCGATCTTTGTCGTCATCGCCAACAGCCACGACACTGCACGCCGCGCCGCACGCCTGGGCGTCATCGAGTACGAAGAGCTGGCGCCGATACTCACGCCACGCGCCGCGCATGCTGCGCAATCGTATGTCTTGCCGCCCATGCACCTGCAACGGGGCGATGCCGCGGCCGCGTTCGCCGCAGCGCCAAACAAGCTGCAAGGCAAATTCGATGTCGGCGGGCAAGAACAATTTTATCTGGAAGGCCAGATCTCTTACGCGATACCCAAAGAGGGTGGCGGCATGCACGTGCACTGCTCGACGCAGCATCCGAGCGAAATGCAGCACCATATTGCACACGTCCTGCATGTGTCTGCGCACGATGTGCTGGTTGAGTGTCGTCGCATGGGTGGCGGCTTTGGCGGCAAGGAATCACAATCGGCATTGTGGGCCTGCGTCGCTGCATTCAGTGCGGCGCGCCTGCGCCGTCCGGTCAAACTGCGCGCTGATCGCGACGATGACATGATCGTCACCGGCAAACGTCATTGCTTCGCCTATGACTACGAAGTCGGCTATGACAACAACGGCCTGATCCTGGCTGCGCGCATAGACATGATCTCGCGTGCCGGTTTCTCGGCTGACCTGTCCGGTCCGGTCGCAACCCGTGCCGTCTGCCACTTTGACAATGCCTACTATCTGTCAGATGTCGACATCCACGCCATGTGCGGCAAAACCAATACCCAGTCGAACACCGCCTTCCGTGGTTTCGGTGGCCCGCAAGGTGCGATCGCGATTGAATACATCATCGATGAAATCGCGCGCAATCTCGGCAAGGATGCACTGGAAGTACGTCGCCTTAACTTCTACGGCAGCAGCGATGCAGACGGCCCGGATGCACGCAACGTCACGCATTACGGCCAAAAGGTTGAAGACAACATCATCCATGCACTGGTCGATGAACTGGAAGCCACCAGTGAGTACCAGGCGCGCCGCCAAGCCATCAATGCGTTCAACGCGTCGAACACCATCCTGAAAAAAGGACTGGCGCTGACACCCGTCAAATTTGGTATCTCGTTCAACGTGCCGCACCTGAATCAGGCCGGCGCATTGGTACACGTATATACCGACGGCTCCGTCCTGGTTAACCACGGCGGCACCGAAATGGGACAAGGCCTCAACACCAAGGTGGCGCAAGTCGTGGCGCAGGCACTGGGTCTGCAACTGAATAAAGTACGCTGCACCGCTACCGACACCAGCAAGGTCGCCAATACCTCGGCTACCGCCGCGTCCACCGGCACCGACCTCAACGGTAAAGCAGCACAGCATGCTGCATTGCAAATCCGTGACCGCCTGGCAGGCCTGGCGGCACAACGTTTCGGCGTCGATATTGCCAGCATCGTCTTTGCCAACGACCAGGTGAGTTCCGGTGAGCACAGCCTGGATTTCAAGGAACTGGTCATGCTGGCCTATGTTGCCCGCATCCAGCTCTGGTCAGATGGCTTCTATTCGACACCACGCGTGCACTGGAATGCGAAGACCATGCAGGGCCATCCGTTCTACTACTACGCTTATGGTGCAGCCGTGGCCGAAGTGGTCATCGATACACTGACCGGCGAATGGAAGCTATTGCGTGCCGATGCGTTATACGATGCCGGTGAAGCATTGAATCCGGCCATCGATCTGGGGCAAGTGGAAGGCGGCTTCATCCAGGGTATGGGCTGGCTCACTACCGAAGAACTGTGGTGGAACAAGGATGGCAAGCTGATGACGCACGCCCCTTCCACCTACAAAATCCCGGCCATCTCGGATTGCCCTGCCGACTTCCGCGTCAAGCTCTTCAAGAACAGCAATGTGCAGGACAGCATACACCGCTCGAAAGCCGTCGGTGAACCACCGCTATTGTTGCCGTTCTCGGTCTTCTTCGCGATCCGTGATGCAGTAGCAGCCGTCGGCGACAATCGTATCAATCCGCCTTTGCGCGCACCGGCCACCAGCGAAGCCATACTCGATGCAGTCGACGCCGTACGCGCCGCCATCCATTAGCAAGGAGTCACGCTATGTCTACATGGTTGGAAGCTTTGCAAACAACGGTATCCGCACAAGAAACTTGTGTGCTGGTGACGGTTGCCGGCATCCAGGGTTCGACCCCGCGCGAAGAAGGCGCGCGCATGGTGTACACGGCGACGCAGCAATTCGACACCATAGGCGGTGGCCATCTCGAATGGCGCGCCGCACAGATTGCACGCGACATGCTGGCCGACATTACGCCGAATCGCCGCATGAATTACGTCGAACGCATCGCGCTCGGCCCTAGTCTCGGGCAATGCTGCGGTGGTGTGGTATTCCTTGCCTTTGAAATCATCGGGCAACGTGCCGCCGCCATGCTCGACGGCCTGGCACGCAGTTGCAAGGAAGGCGCGAATATCTGGCGTGCGGTACCGCTGGAATCCAACGACGCGGCCATACTCTACGATCTCAAGGGCGCAGCCTGCGATGCTGCTGGTGCAGTTTTGCCTGCGGACATGTTCGTTGGCAGCAGCGCCACTCATATCGCACGTGATGCACAGGGTCGTCGCTGGTTGCTGGATCTGTGCCAGGCGCATGTACCGCAAGTCGTGCTGTTCGGTGCAGGGCATGTAGGTACCGCCATCGTACGCATGCTGAGTATGCTGCCGTGTCGCATCCTGTGGGTCGATGAGCGGGAAGATATGTTCCCGACTGATTTGCCACCACAAGTCACGATAGATGCCACCGATGTACCGAATGCCGTCGTCGGCAAGGCTGATCCAGGCGCTTACTTCCTGGTCATGACGCACAGCCACTCGCTGGACCAGCAATTAACCGAGCAAATCCTGAAGCGCGAAGACGTCGCCTGGTTTGGCCTGATCGGTTCCTATACCAAACGCAAACAGTTCGAGCACCGCTTGCAGGACCGAGGCATCACCGTCGAGCAACTGAACAGGATGACCTGCCCTATCGGCATACCCGGCATCTATGGCAAGGAGCCCGCCAGCATTGCTATTGCCGTGGTGGCACAACTGATGCAACTGTGGGAACTACGCGCGCCGCATCACAGCTCGGTAATGAGTTCCATCGTTACACCTGCCCATACACCTCAAGACACACCGCAAAACTGAAGCAGATTTTTTCTACACCCGACATTTTAAGCACTGACTGTTACTCATGATTTCTAACGTACAAGCGTACCGCGCAAGCCTGCTCCATTTTTCCAATGACCCTGCCTTCGCTGAGGATGCGACGCAGTGGCATAGCGATGGTTTGCTGGTCGTTGCAGATGGCAAGGTAGTCGCCGCCGGTGATTACGATCGCTTACTGTCCACCCTTCCAGCTGGCGCCATGACCCATGACTGGCGCGGCAAGATCATCACGCCCGGTTTCATCGACACCCATGTGCACTATCCGCAAACCGACATGATCGCGTCGCCTGCACCTGGTCTGCTGCCGTGGCTCAACACCTATACCTTCCCGACCGAACGACGTTTCGAAGATGCCGCACATGCCGGCGAAGTCGCAGACTTCTTCCTCGCTGAATTGCTGCGCAACGGCACCACTACGGCAGCCGTGTATTGCACCGTGCATCCGCAATCGGTCGATGCGTTCTTTGAACGCAGCGATGCGCTGAATCTGCGCATGATCGCGGGCAAGGTCATGATGGACAGGAATGCACCTGACTTCCTGCTGGATACAGCTGAAAGCAGTGCCAGGGATACCGAAGCGCTGATCAAGCGCTGGCACAAAAAAGGACGCCAGCACTACGCGATCACGCCACGTTTCGCACCGACCTCGACCGAAGCACAACTGCGCCTGGCTGGAGAACTGGCATCGCAGTACCCGGACACTTACATCCAGACCCACGTCGCTGAAAATACCGATGAAGTGAAATGGGCCATGGGACTGTTCCCGGACAGCCGCAGCTATCTCGACATCTATGAAAAGCGCGGTCTGATGCGCAAACGTGCGTTGTACGCCCACTGCATCTGGCTGGATGATGATGACCGCGCACGCATGGCGGCCACCGCATCGGTCGCAACGGTGTGCCCTACATCCAATCTCTTCCTCGGCAGTGGCTTGTTTGATTTCATCAATGCCGACAAACTGCGCATGCCGGTTTCACTCGCAACCGACGTCGGCGGCGGCACCAGTTTCTCCATGCTGCAAACCATGAATGAGCTATACAAAGTCGGTCGCATGAGCGGCGTACATCTTGCGGCGCAACGCATGTTTTACATGGCGACACTGGGTGGCGCACGCGCCTTGCAACTGGAAGGGACGATTGGTAGCTTTGCGGCTGGTTGCGATGCAGACTTCATCGTGCTCGATCCGCAAGCTACACCTTTGCTGTCACGCCGCAGCGCGACGACTGACAGCCTGGAAGAACAATTATTTGCGCTGGCGATACTGGGCGATGACCGCGTCATCACCGCAACCTACGCAGCAGGTGAACGCGTGCATCAACGCGCAGCCTGGATTTAATTCACCTGGCTCTACAAACCCGAAGGAATGGTGTGCAGCAACTCGCCCAGGCGTTTCTGCACCCATTGCGTCGTCGCATCAGGCTGATGCCCTTGCAGCCACAACATACGCACCGACAGCAGCGGCAAGGTAAATTCATCGCAGGGCAATTCCTGCAGATGCAAACGGTACTCTTCGTACTGGGCGATATTCAACGGCAGGATCGCCCAGCCTATGCCGTCCGCCACCATCGCCGCAATACTGTAAAAACTATCGGAGCGCCAGACCGACGGACTCAGTGCCGGGTCGGCAAAGTCATCCATATGCATCAGGAGCTGCCTGTGCTTGGCCAGATCACGTTGCGTGATTTTTTTAATCTGCGTCAACGGATGCTGACGACTCACATAGATACCCTGCGCCACACTGCCGATATGCTTTTGCGCAAATGACAGCGAGCATGGCCCGCGATCAAAATGGAAGGCTACGCTGGCGCGCTGCTTCTCTACGTATTCAGCCACCTCAGTTGCCGTACCATTCAGTTGGGTCAGTTCCAGCGAAGGGAATCGTTCCGAGATTTCCTTCACCAGCGCACCGACCGCGAGGTAAGGCAAAGCCTCATCCAGCGCCAGCGTCAGTTTCGGCTGTTGCCCCGCCGCGAATGATTGCGCACGCTGGTCCAGTCCCTCGGCCTGGCGCAACAACTCGCGCGCTTCCAGCAGCATGACTTCACCGGCCGGTGTGAGTTGCACATTGCGCCGTGAACGATCAAACAAATCAAAGCCCAGATCCGCTTCCAATAAGGCTATGGCCGTACTGACAGCGGATTGCGCCTTGCCCAGGCGACGCGCGGCCGCAGAGATAGAACCAGCCTCTGCGGTCACGACAAACTGCTTCATGCGATCAATAGTCCATTCCATTCATCTATTTTATAGATGGTACTTAACTTTGTCCAAATCTAATATTGATGGATTATAGACAAAGTTACACAACAAATCGGCTCTTTTGGGCCAAAAAGTCATGAATCAAAAATCCATCACCCCAAAAACTGTCACCATAAACTGGTGCACAGATGCGGCACTAAGCGAGGCGCTTACCCAGCTCTTCGTGATGAATGCGCACACACAATATATTTCCCACTCCGAGCTGCAAGGATCACGCGCGGCCAGTCCTACGCAATGGCGCAGCGACCTGACGGCAACCTTGCGCGCAGAACTGAGCGCAACACTGGCGCAGGATCCGGCCAGCGCAAATCAACTGCTTGCGACTGCAAACATAGGCGATGACATCGTCGGTATGGCGCTGGTATCCATCGATAGCAATCCGGACGTTGCCACGCCTTATGCGTCGCTCGACGATCTCATCGTGCACCCCGAGCATCGCGGTAACGGTATCGGCCAGCAATTGATCGCATGGGTCGAGCAGCAATTACTGGCACGCGGCATCCAGCGTCTGTTCCTCGAAAGCGGCGCAGGCAACCATGATGCACACAGCTTCTTCCATGGCCTGAACTTCCAGACCGTATCGGTCGTGATGATGAAGGAGCTCAGCCATGCTTAAGCAAAATAAACAAAGCCTGAAACAAACCGCCATGCTGCCGTCTTCCAGCCGCTGGCTGGTGCTGGCCATCGTCTCGGTAGCGCTGTTGCTGATCGTGGTCGATATGACGGTGCTGTATGCTGCCTTGCCAAGATTGACCGCTGACCTGCAGGCATCAGCTTCCGCCAAGCTGTGGATAGTCAATATCTACGCGCTCATCGTCTCCGGGCTGCTGCTTGGCATGGGCACGCTGGGCGACAGACTCGGACATAAATCCTTGTTCGTGGCCGGACTCGTGGTGTTTGGTATCGCCTCGTTGTGCGCGGCCTACTCACCATCTTCCGCTGCGCTGATCGCATCGCGTGCATTGCTGGCGGTAGGTGCGGCAATGATGATGCCGGCTACGCTGTCCATCATCCGGCTCGCCTTTGCTGATGAAAACGAACGCGCGGTCGCGATCGGTATCTGGGCCGCAGTTGCCTTCGGTGGTGCCGCGCTGGGACCGGTGATAGGCGGACTGTTGCTCGAATACTTCTGGTGGGGTTCGGTCTTCCTGATCAACGTACCTATCGTGCTGGTGGCATTGCCTATCGCGTTGGCTTACATACCAAAAAGCCAGCCTAACAAAACACGTCCATGGGACCTGGTCGGTTCACTGCAAATCATGGCGGGTCTGGTCGGCGTGACCTACGCATTGAAAGAAGCAGGCAAGCACAACCCGGCATGGGGCATCGCCTTGCTGACACTGCTGTGCGGTATCTTCTTCCTCGCCATGTTTGCACGCAGGCAGCAACATAGCGCACATCCGATGATCGATTTCTCGTTGTTCAAGAACACGATTTTCTCGTCATCCGTAGCGGCCGCTATCGTCTCTGCTGCTGCCCTGCTGGGTATGGAACTGGTGTTCACACAGCGTTTGCAACTGGTGCTCGACATGACGCCGTTGCAGGCTGGTGTCTTCATCCTGCCTTTATCGCTGGCGGCTTTTGCTGCCGGTCCGTTGACGGGTCGCGTATTACCGAAACTGGGTAGCGCGTTTGTCTTGTCGTTGTCGCTGCTAATCTCCGGACTTGGTATGGGTGCTTATCTGTTCTTGTTTGACGCCGCAGCATGGATGCAAATCATCTGCCTGCTGGTGCTCGGTGCCGGTATCGGTGCAGCGATGACGGCGGCATCCAGTACCATTATGCAAAGCGCTCCGGTGGATCGCGCAGGTATGGCAGCTTCAGTCGAGGAAGTCTCGTACGAGCTGGGTAGTGTCTTCGGCGTGACGCTGATGGGCAGCATCCTGTCGCTGGCCTATGCAAGCACATTGAACCTGCCTGCTGATATGAACCTGCCTGCCATCGTGTGGGACAGCCTGGATGAAGCGCTTATCGTGAGCCAGGGTCTGTCTCCGGCTGTTGCACAAGTGGTTGATGCTGCTGCCAAAACATCATTTGATGTGGCGTTTACGGCTGTCATTGCAACCGCGACCTTCCTGTTATTCCTGACCTCCGGCATCGTCTGGTGGAGTAATAAAAAAAGCGAGCATGTTGCCATGCTCGCCGAATCGCACTCAACTACTTGAGCCCCGGAGTAAAGCTATGAGGCCGGTCAGGTATTTCTGCCCGGCCATCTAGATCAAGATGATCAGAAGCGGTGACGGATACCCAGCGCAACGGTGTTGCCGGTGTTTTGCCGGGTGATCTTGTCGTACATATACACCGCATAGAGATCGGTACGTTTGGAGATGTTGTAGTCATAGCCAAACGATGCCGTATTGCGCTTCAAATCCTGTCCTATCGCTGCGCCATCACGCTTGGTATTTGCCCATGACGCGAGGATAGCACCCTGCCCCAGCGGGATGCTGGTACCGAGCTGCATGGTGCGGTCTTTCAGATCGATGTCGTGACTGGTCTGGTTATAAGTCGCAAACAACTTGGCCACCGCGAAATCATACGAACCACCGACAAACCATCCGGTCTGACGCGCTGGCGTCAAGCCTCCCACCAAAGTCGCTGCCGGCAATACATTGCCCGCGGTCTGTTCCAGTGGATTATTCACTTTAATCTTTTGGTAGTAGGCCGCCAATCCCAACGGACCATTCGAATACAGCAAGTTCATGCCGACGTTATTCTTGCCGGTCTGTCCTGCGACTTCGCCGAACTGGTAATGAATATTCGCTTTCAGGCCCGCCATATTAGGCGTGGTGTAAACGACCTGATTGCTCCAGCCGGTATCCGCCGCCACCGAATTGCTCCAGCGCGAACCATTGAACAGCGGCACGTCTGCGTGCAACATCAAAGGCGACAACTGGAATGAATCACCGAATGGATTAAACAGGATGGATGGCAGGAAGTGCGGCGCCAGATCGCGCCCCAGCGAAACCTCACCGAAGCTGCCGATCAGGCCGACGTTCGCATCACGCGAGAAGAAAGTTTCATTGCCGTCGAAGCGGCCAGCACCGCCCGTATCCGCACGGAAGAATGAAGTCAGATTGAATTTGGCTTTAAGGCCGCCACCGAGATCTTCGGTACCCTTGAAACCAAACCATGAAGTGGTCATGCCACCGCTATTGACGACGCTGCTGCGTCCGGCGTCGCCGCTGTATTTGACTGAACCGATAAAGTTATCGACCAGGCCGGTGACCTGTACAGATGTTTGCGCCATTGCTGGCAATGCACATGCTGCGCCCAAAGCTGCGACGCACTGCAGCTTGCGCAGTGTATTTTTTCTTGCACCCATTTTTGTCTCCTCGTTTTTATACGTGTAAAGAAATTTGCTTTCTTTTATTCACGGCACTGCTTCTTTTTATGTGTACTGCCTGTTTTATTGCGCTGCCTTACAACTCTTTTGATGCCCTCAGCACTGCCAACTACATTGCTCAATACAGCGCTGGCGGATGCACTCCGCCAGCGCCTGATACTTCAGATTACTTAGGGAAAACTGCTTTCTTGATGATCGCGTGTACACCCCAGTTGCCATCGACGACTTGCGTAATACCGAAGTCGACCGATACCGAGATCAGCGAGATCGCTTCGTCTTCGGTCAGGTTGCGCGTATCCATGAAGAAGCGACGGGTCTTGTTGAAGGCATCGGTCATTGCGCTGTCCAGCGAAGATTTTTTGAACAGTTCAGACGTACCATCCACACCGAATTCCTTCAGGTAATTCGGGCTGCTGAAGCCGTGCACAACCAGCTCGCTTTCGGTTTCCAGCAATGGATAGTCGAGGCCATACAGCTTGGTACCTGGCAGGTCTGCTTTCTTGTGCAGGATGAACTGGAACAAACCAGTCAGCGAGCATTCGATCGCCGTACCGCACAGTTCCGCGTCACCTTGCGAAGCATGTGGATCACCAACCGAGAACATCGCGCCTGGCACGACCACAGGGAAGAACGCCGTTGCGCCCTTGCCCATACGCCAGTTATCGAAATTACCGCCGCTGTAGCTAGGAATGATGGACGACACCATATCGGCTTCGACTGGTGCGACACCGATCATGCCGAAGTGCGGACGCACAGGAATTTCGTAGCCCTTCAGGACGTCGTAGTTAGGTTTGATGCTGCTCTTGTCGACTGGCACGCCCGGGTAATCGATGATCGGGTGCACCACGCCGAATGGATCGGTTTGTGGTGTCCAGCGGTAGTTATAAACTGCCTTGGCCCAGGTCTGCTCACCGCTCGCATCGACTTCGTAAATAGTGATGACTTCACGGCCTTTAGGCTCGGTGATCAGGTTGTTGTAGTGGAAGCCCCAGTTACTCGCGACGTTGGAACCGAAGGTCTTGCCACGGTAGTCAGGGTTGCCGGATGGACGTTGCATGGTATCGACGATGCGTACTTCGAGCACATCGCCTGGCTCTGCGCCATTGACATAGATAGGACCGGTGCAAACGTGCACGCCCAGACCACCGCCCGCACCCAATGGATCATCCATCGCACCCGCACCACGGCGATCAACTGCCTTGCTATTCGCATCCCACTGGAAAATGCTTTCCGCACCAGCATCACCTTTGACCATGCGCTCGATATCGTCGTTGGAGTGATGCGTGATTGTTTCTATCGTGGCGTAATCACCGGATTCCAGCTTCAGCAGCGGCTCCATGGTCTTGCTGAAATAGCCCCAGTGGATAGTCTTGTTATTGGCCGGGACGTAGTAGTGGCTGACCTGTTCGCCAGCCTTCTTCGAAGGCAGCGCACGCTCGGTAACGCCTGCCAATCCGGCTACACCAGCGGTAGGCTGACCACCGATAGCGGCGCGCAAGCTCTGACGCGCTTCCTTAAACTCGCCCTGCAAATCGGGATCGTTCAAATGGGAAAAATGATTACATCCGGTACTGCAAATATGGTCTCGCATACATCTCCTGATCTCTTTGACACACCACCTGATTGTGGTTTGGAGAGATCATATGAGCGAGAAGGTTCTCAAATCTTGTACGGAGACGCACAAATCATTGTTCGGCGAATAGTAGTTATTTACCATGCACCGCCATACCAGCCACGGGTTTTGCTTTGCACCATCCTGGCTTGGCAACTACTTCATACCCTGAAGAAACAAACTGATATGCAATCCATGGAAGTATCAATGTCCGCCTTAAATCAAAAAACTGCGACCAGAACTACCTTCACCATCGGCTGGACGTGTCTGCTACTAAGCATGGCTATTTTCGCGTCAACCCTGAGTAAGCTAGCCTACGCAAGTCCGGAGTCTAAAGTTGTGAGCAACGATCCCTTCTATCTGCAACTAGCGCAAATCAATGAGCCCTATATCTGGCGTCTGAGCGACGGTGAGATGTTGACCAATGGCCTGAGCGATGCCCAGGGCCGCGTCATCGTGCTGCGTAAAGCAATGCGACAAGACTACGTACTGGAAATGCTCTGGGGTCAGTTCCCGGTGTCAGTACCGACTGCATGCTGGAAGCTGACACCGGCACAATTTATACGTTGCGTCAGGATAGGTCCGCGTGAAGATACGGCAGAAGAACTAGCTCGAAAACAGGCCGATCGTTCCCGACGTGAAGAAAATACCCGAATCAAGGAAGACGGCGTGGCCTGGGTCACTGCTACCCTGTCAGCAGCCGAAGCGCAGACACTCTTGCAGGACACCCTGGAAGCGCAAAACAATTGGCGCAAGACGCCTGCGGGGGCGCTCAATGCGGCGAATTTCAATTGTCGCCCACCAGCTGTGCCCAGCATCACACCCGTAGCCGAGGCAGCCTTCGAGAACGCGCGCAACACTCCCCGCAATCGTGCACGCCCCGCCTATACCGAAGCCGCACGGCTGGGTCACTGGCGAGCCGCGGCACGTTTGGCCAGTGGCTTGCTTGACGATGAAGACTGGGAATCCGCGAGCATGGTCATAGCCTGGTTGCTCAAGCACGAAGTCCCCGCAGGCTACAACAAATTAGCTGACCTGCTGGCAGTCACCGGCCGCTACGAAGATGGACAGATGAGTCCGTCAGAACACTCCATAGAACTCTCGTTGCGTTGGCGCGCTGCCCAGCTCGGCGACCCAGTAGCGCAGATGACCATAGCCAACCACCTCGAAAAAGCTGGCAACAAAGAGTTTGCCCGAACCTTGCAGGCCTGTGCCAAGGCGCACAACCCAGAGCTCTAGACTCTTCCAGTCGTATATTCCGTAGCAATATGATCGCTCTTAAATTTTTTGAATAAGCAGAATCAAGTTCACACTTGAAATAGAAAAAGGGGGTTACGAATAATCGTAACCCCCTCTGTTTCAGATCGGCCAATTATCTATTTTCTGTTGCAGTGCGAAGAATGTACGATAACTGAGGCATAGCATCAGAAAACTTAAAGTCCTGTGCGGCTTCTATTGCTTGCTCTTGGTACGCTTTGCAAAAGACTTGAACCGGAACCTGATAACGTTCGGACAATGAGTGGTGCATTGCCTCTATATCAGTCCTGGCTTTAGGAAGTACATGTTCCCTGAAAAAAGCCTCAGCATCCTTAGGACTCACAATCGATGCAGCGCCGTCAAAATCTAATTTATTCAGTCGTTGCACTCCACTGACGAACCCATCAATAGGCACACCCTGCTTTGCACAATACTCTGCCCTACCAACCGTTACTACAAAATAGTAAGCCCAAAACTCTCCTGCCGCGTACCGCACTTTTTCCTTGGCATCCAGCTTGCGCAAGACTTCATTCGCGGCCTTTCTACCTTCATTTATCAAAATTTCATCTCTGCCATCCATGGTTTCTGCCATATCGGCCTTTGCACTTATGCCTCTTGCTATATCTAAACCGGCATCAACCATTACAGAGATTTTCTCTTGTTTAGCAAAATGAGCCACAACACCGGGCAATCCAATACCGAGTAAAGCCGCAGCGACAACTACCACCACAGTTCGTACATTAGAAGACCATTTAAGCTTGTTCCCAATACCGGAGGCCAAAACAGCTCCTACTGCACCACCAATAGCGCCTATAACAACCCGCCCTATACCACTCAGAAGAAAATCAATCATTTTGATGACCTAGACATTTGCAAAGCCGATCATATTGCCGTTAAGCCTCAAAAATTAACATCCCATATATCTGGTACGGCAAGTAAAACTGAATTATCTGCACAAAGACATCAAACCATTGCGAGGCGGAGAACGCAAATACTCAAAGCGGTTACAAACAAGTACATCGGAATCAGGAAGTCAGCATTGCCCTTCGCAAATGTAAGAGACCTAACGGCGGGCAACATCGAGGCACGTATAAAAGCACGTTTTGAAAGTCTGTATTCCATCTCCAAACTTTCGAGCTTAGTAATACCTGCATAATCGTGTTCTACATGACCATTACACTTCCCCCGAAACGGCCAAGCCCCGTCTGCCGTATACACCACCACCTTCCCTATATCTGCAGATTCATCGTGCACTGAATTTTTTGCCATCACGGTTATGAACTTTGAACGACAATACCCATTAAGAACATTTATGGTGTCAATACGAATCAAGTCAGCGACGTTTGCGTTGCGCCACACTTTGAATTCATTCCATGCTGCCGTTCGCTGATCACCAGTTACCCCATCAAACCAGTATCTTTGAAATATGTAGAGCAATATCAGCAAAACAGCTCCCCAAACCTTCCATTCGACAAGACCAGATATGGTGAACACACTTATCGTCACATCTTTGCTTATATTCACATCGAAGAAATGGAATAAGACAAGCAAGGTCGAGGCGACAACCAAGTTTCGTCTAACTTTATCCTGAGTTTCATCCATATAGCGTCAACGTCACTTTCATGAAGATTGCTAATTATGCCTTTATGATTTACCAAATTGTAGAGATGGCATGACTTCTCTTGAATACCGAGCAAATGCTGTGGCTACGAAGAAATTGCTTAGTCTTTAGTAGAAAACGTTTTGGTGAGTTCAGGACTGCCTTTTACACGCCCTCTTGCTTGAAACTGGTTGAAACTACATATGCGAATTTGCGGCATATCGATGTCTCCGCTAGAGCACAAAGACGCAAAAATAGCCTAAGCCATGAAGAAAAAGGAGCGGGACGAAAGGTAGTC
The DNA here is from genome assembly GCF_003852535.1 of Herminiimonas sp. KBW02. Taxonomy (GTDB): domain Bacteria; phylum Pseudomonadota; class Gammaproteobacteria; order Burkholderiales; family Burkholderiaceae_D; genus Oxalicibacterium. The sequence goes on from NZ_QAJP01000010.1 coordinate 37,579, forward strand.
CAGCGAATACAAAAAGCTATCGCAGGAAAAATTCCTTATAAAACAAAAGGAGAACTAGCTTTCGCTAGTTCTCCTATTTGCCTTACTTTGGTGGGCCTCCCGTGAGTCGAACACGGCACCAACGGATTATGAGTCCGCTGCTCTAACCAAGCATGAGCTAGAGGCCCGAGAACTTGATGAGAGCTTAATTACCTTCCAGGAAGCTCTTCAATTTATCTGACCGCGATGGGTGACGCAGTTTGCGCAACGCCTTTGCCTCTATCTGGCGAATACGTTCACGTGTAACGTCGAATTGCTTACCCACTTCTTCCAGCGTGTGATCGGTCGACATTTCGATACCAAAACGCATACGCAGAACTTTGGCTTCGCGTGGTGTCAGGGAATCGAGTACGTCCTTGACTACACCGCGCATCGAAGCGTGCAACGCTGCATCGGCCGGAGCCAATGTGTTGTTGTCTTCGATGAAGTCGCCCAGATGCGAATCGTCGTCGTCGCCTATCGGTGTTTCCATCGAAATAGGCTCTTTCGCGATCTTCATGATCTTGCGGATTTTGTCTTCCGGCATTTCCATCTTGATCGCCAGTGTTGCCGGATCCGGTTCTGCACCGGTTTCCTGCAAGATCTGACGCGAGATGCGATTCATCTTGTTGATAGTTTCGATCATGTGCACCGGAATACGGATGGTGCGAGCCTGATCGGCGATCGAACGAGTGATGGCCTGACGGATCCACCAGGTTGCATAAGTCGAGAATTTGAAGCCGCGACGATATTCGAACTTGTCCACTGCCTTCATCAAACCGATATTGCCTTCCTGGATCAGATCCAGGAATTGCAAACCGCGATTAGTATACTTTTTCGCGATGGAAATGACCAGACGCAAGTTAGCTTCTGTCATTTCACGTTTCGCTTTGCGTGCCTTCATTTCACCGGCAGCCATCTTCTTGTTGATGGCGCGCAGGTCAGGCAACGGCAAGACTACACGTGCTTGCAGGTCGATCAGTTTTTGCTGCAGTTCTTTGACGGTCGGTACGTTACGTGCCAACACGACGCTGTATGGATGCTTGCCGTTTACTTCACCGTCTACCCAGTCCAGATTGGTCTCATTGCCCGGGAAGACTTTGATGAAGTGGCCACGCGGCATGCCGCAACGATTCACTGCAACGTCGAGAATTTGTTTTTCGATGTGACGGACTTCATCAACCTGACCACGCAGGGTGTCGCACAGTTTCTCGACAACTTTAGCGGTGAAGCGGATGCTGAGCAGTTCATTCGAAATGACTTCCTGCGCCTTGACGTAAGGCTTGGAGTTGTAGCCCTCTTTCTCGAACGCTTTGCGCATCTTGTCGAATTGCTGGGCGATGGTCGAGAATTTGGCGAGCGAGTCACGCTTGAGTTGTTCCAGCTGTTCGCTCGAGAAACCGGCGGCGCCAGAAGCGGCTGTGGTTTCTTCTTCTTCCTCTTCTTCGTCCTCTTCCTCTTCTTCGTCTTCTTCGTCATCCGAAGCAGCGGCAGGAGCAGGAGGGGCAACTACTGGTTCAGCAGCGTCCAGGTCGACCAGGCCGTCGACGATTTCGTCGATCTTGGCTTCGTCTTTGGAGATGCGCTCAGCAGCAGCAATGATTTCTGCAATCGTGGTCGGGCATGCGGAGATCGCCTGGATCATGTCACGCAGGCCGTCTTCGATACGTTTTGCGATGTCGATCTCGCCTTCACGGGTCAGCAGTTCAACCGAACCCATTTCGCGCATGTACATACGCACAGGATCGGTGGTACGGCCGAAATCGGAATCGACGGTCGAGAGTGCGGCTTCAGCAGCAGCTTCAGCTTCATCATCGCTGGCAACGGTCGCTACGTTGTCGGACAGGAGCAGTGTTTCTGCATCCGGCGCCTGTTCGTAGACCGCGATACCCATGTCATTGAAGGTACCGATGATGCCTTCGATCGCTTCCGGATCGATGATGTTTTCTGGCAGGTGATCGTTGATTTCTGCGTACGTCAGGAAGCCGCGTTCTTTACCGAACTTGATCAGCGTCTTGAGCTTCTGACGACGCGCTTCGAGTTCTTCTTCGCTGGCTTCTGTATCGGACGAGAATGCGTCTTTCAACAATGCTTTTTCTTTGGCCTTGCGATCTTTGGCTTTCGCTTTGTCGACGGCTTTGAGTTCTGCGCGTTCGACCGCATTCAATGCTGCGATTTCATCGTTCTCAGGCTGGAATTCTTTTGGCTTACGGCCACGACGTCCAGGTACTTTCACCGACGGCAGGATGTAGCCGGAGGTGTCGATCGCAGCGAGGGTAGCGGCGTCGGTAGTCTGGCTGACGGTCGCCGTGATCATGACGTTAACGCCAGGACGCGACTCGACTTTTGGCTCGACTTTTGCTGACTTACTAGCAGACTTCACTTCAGATTTCTTATTTGTCACAGGGGCTTTCGATTGCACTGATACCGGCTTTGCAGCAACTTTGGCTGCAGGCGTTTTCGCCGCAGCTTTGCTCGGCGAACTTGCTACTTTGGTCTTGGCAGCCACAGCTTTCGCCTGGCCAGCCGACTTAACAGCAACTACTTTTTTCTCAACAGTCTTACTTGACTTCACCGTTGCAGCCGATTTGGCTTTGCTCGCGGTGAGCGTTTGGGTTTTCGCGGGTTTCTTCATTGCATTCGCCATTGGATCAACTACCAAGGTTATGCTCTTGAAGCGCGGTTAAGCTTGCGCTCGACGAGCTGATTTGCGCATTCAACTCCGGCTTACGCCCGCGCAAGTTTATTGATTTTCTTTCCGATTACTTTATTACCACCATGTCTAAGAGCTTGAATCGAAAGCCTTTAATTATAACATAAGAGGGAACACTTCCCCTCCCTGAGAGAGCAAAATTAGCCTCTTTGCATCATTTCTGCCTGCGCCTGACGCCGCAACTGCTCTTGTTGCAGGGTCAATTCGCGGAAGCGCGCCTGCGCTTCTTCTCCGACCAATCCACCGGCAACCAGAAGCTGCAATTCATCGCGTAAGGCCTGCATTTTGGTCTGCCGGATCGCTCCGGCCAGCTCCAGCCGGGCCAGCACCACATCGGACTCCGGTTCGGCGGCAATTTCTGCAATCAAAGGCTCAAAATCCGAGCCACTGGAACGCAGCATTTCGGCCAGAATCGCAAAATTCGCCTGCGCCCCCATTTCACGACTCAGGGTGACCAGCTGAATCAGCATTTCGGCACGCTCAGGCGCCAGATGCGTAGCGATCTCGAGCGCGGCCTGATCCATCTCTGCCGCCAGCACCGGATGCGCCACCAGCAGGCGCATGATCTGGCGCTCCAGTCCCTGCGGCGCTGCACGCTTGGTACGCGGCGGCGGTGCACGCACGTGGGAAATCGGCTGCGCCAGTTCAAACAGCGCTTCGATTTCCGCCGGCGTGCTTTCCGTTATCTGCGCCAGGCTACGCACTATCTGCAAGCGCAACGACGACGGCGGCAATGCCTGCAACAGCGGCTTCGCATCGAACTGCGCACGGGCGCGGCCTTCCGGCGTACCGAGGTCGTTGTCGCCAACTGCTTCTTTCAGCAAAAACTGTGACAAAGGCATCGCATCCTGCACCTGCTTGTCGAATGCTTCGGTACCGAGTTCACGGATGTAGCTATCCGGATCATGCTCACTCGGCAGGAACAGGAATTTGATGACTTTGTTGTCACCGGCATGCGGCAAGCTGGCTTCCAGCGCACGACGTGCAGCGCGACGGCCAGCCTTGTCACCATCAAAACTAAAAATGACCTGATCGGTCTGGCGCAACAGCTTTTGCACATGGATAGGCGTACATGCCGTACCCAGCGTCGCCACTGCTTGCGGGAAACCCAGCTGCGCCAGCGCAACCACGTCCATATAACCTTCAGTCACCAGCGCATAACCAGCTTCACGGATAGCCTGGCGCGCCTCGAACAAACCATAGAGTTCGCTACCCTTTTGAAATAAGGGCGTCTCGGGCGAATTCAAGTATTTCGGCTCGCCCTGATCCATGACACGCCCACCAAAACCGATGACCTGGCCCTTGGTATTGCGGATCGGGAACATGATGCGATCGCGGAAACGGTCATAGCGCTTACGGTTAGCGCCCTCTTCTTCCGCTTTATCGATGACAAGGCCGGATTCGACCAGCGCTTCGACTTCGTAATCAGGGAAGACTGAACGCAAACCATCCCAGCCGTCCGGTGCGTAACCCATGCCGTAACGGGCCGCGATCTCACCCGTCAGGCCACGCCCTTTCAGGTAGTTCTTTGCCCCTTCGGCATGCCGCAATTGCTGGCGATAGTAATCACAGGCACGCGTCATGGCTTCCGACAACGCCAGGCTTTTAGCCTGATGCTCGGCACGCTGTGCCGGCGGCAAACGATCTTCCGCTTCCGGCACGATCATGCCGACGTTTTGCGCCAGATCCTTGACCGCTTCAACAAATCCCATCCCCGAGTATTCGATCAGAAAACCGATGGCCGTACCATGCGCACCGCAGCCAAAGCAGTGATAAAACTGTTTGGTCGGACTGACGGTAAAACTGGGGGATTTTTCGTTATGGAACGGGCATAAGCCCATGAAGTTCGCGCCGCCTTTTTTCAGCTGCACGTAACGACCCACCACGTCGACAATGTCGACGCGGTTGAGGAGGTCCTGGATAAACGACTGTGGTATCACGCCGGCAGCTTAATGCTGGAGACGATCAGGCTTTGGTCAGAGCAGTTTTTACCAGGCCGGACACGGCAGTCATGTCGGCACGGCCAGCGAGTTTCGCTTTCAGGATAGCCATGACTTTGCCCATGTCTTGCGGACCGGCAGCACCGGACGCAGCGACGGCAGCGGCAACTTCGCCCTGCACTTCAGCATCCGACAATGCGCTAGGCATGTAGGTAGTCAGCACAGTCAGCTCGGCTTGTTCGATATCAACCAGATCCTGGCGACCGCCAGCCTGGAATTGCGAAATCGAATCCTTGCGTTGCTTGATCATTTTTTCAATGATGGCTTGCACTTGCGCGTCATCAAGTTCGATGCGCTCATCGACTTCTTTTTGCTTGATAGCAGCGGTAATCAGGCGAATCGTGCCCAGCTTGCCCGCCTCTTTGGCGCGCATCGCCGCTTTCATATCTTCTGTGATCTGTTCTTTCAGGCTCATACGCACCCCGATATCTGATTAATCAAGCGATCATTAAAAACGCCAAAACCCGCTGCGGACCAACACCGGAGCGGGTTTGCGACTAATTCCAGCTACCGCACGCTCACAAGGGCGTGCAGCAATTGGAATTAGTACAGTTTCTTAGGCAATTGCTGGCTGCGGATACGCTTGTAGTGGCGTTTCACAGCTGCAGCGAGCTTGCGCTTGCGTTCAGCAGTTGGCTTCTCGTAAAACTCGCGCGCGCGCAAATCGGTCAGCAAACCAGTTTTTTCAATGGTGCGCTTGAAGCGACGCATAGCGACTTCGAACGGCTCGTTTTCTTTAAGGCGGATAGTGGTCATTTAAATGTAAACCAATGTTGGGTAGTGAGTCGAAGATTATAGCAGCCTTGTTCAACAAAGGGAAGGCTCTTTATTCACCCCAAAGCGGTTACGGGGCCAAAACGCCACACATGCAGCGCCAGGCCCCGTGCAGACTGGCTTAATGTCCGTAAAGCTTCAGGCTCAGGTCGGCGTCCCAGTAGGCAGCTTCCAGCTTGTGCCCTTCCGGATCGCGGACAAAACAGCCGTAATACGGGTCGCCGTACAACGGACGCGGACCCGGCGCACCGTCATCAGTCGCGCCAGCCGCCAGCGCTGCGTCATAAAACGCATGCACCTGCTCTTTACTGGTGGCGATAAAGCCCATATGAAAGCCATTGCCGATTTCCGCTGGCTTGCCGTTATGCGGCGTCTGCACCCAGAATTCCGGATATTGCCGACCGTAAGCCACCGCACCCGGGTGCTCCATGATGACTTTAATATCCAGCGCTGCCAGCACGACGTCGTAAAACGCCCTGGCCTGCTCGTACTGGTTGGTACCTATGGAAACATGGGAAATGATGCTGGGATTCTCGTTGCTCATATGGTCGCTCCTATATTTATATACAAACAGCCGACAGCATAGCTTGCGCTACTGACAATAGATGTCAGTAGTCTTGATCCCGGATTACACTGCTTGCCCGGCTGCAACACCCGACGCCCACGCCCACTGGAAGTTATAACCACCCAGCCAGCCGGTCACATCGACCGATTCGCCAATGAAGTGCAAACCCGGCACCTTGTTGACCATCATGGTTTGTTGCGACAGCTCACGTGTATCCACGCCGCCCAGCGTGACTTCAGCCTTGCGGTAGCCTTCCGAGCCATTCGGAATAATGCTCCACTGGTTGAGCGAGGCGCCCAGACTGCGCAATTGCTTGTCCTGCATGTCCGCCACGCGTGCATCCGCCTTGAAACCGTTGACCGCCAGCCATTCATCTGCGAGGCGCGATGGCAACCATTGCGCCAATTGATTGCCGAGGTTTTTCTTGCTGCTGGACTTGCCTTCTATCAATGCTTCGGCAATGTCGGTCTCCGGCACCAGGTTGATGGTCAGCGGCGTACCGGGCTGCCAGAAGCTGGATATCTGCAGGATGGCCGGGCCGGACAAGCCGCGGTGCGTGAAGAGCAGATCTTCCTTGAAGTAGCCACGTGTTTTCTTCGCGCCGGTTTCGACTTCGACTGGCAAGGCGATGCCGGACAAAGGGACGAAAGGTTGCCAGGCGTTAGCATCAAAGGTCAGCGGCACCAGACCCGGACGTGGCTCGACCATTTTCAGGTCGAATTGTTTGGCGATGCGATAAGCGAAATCGGTCGCGCCTATTTTCGGGATCGACAAACCGCCAGTCGCGATGACCAGACTATTCGCAAGGATGTCGCCGGTATTCGTTTCTATCCTGAATTGCTCGCCGCTTTTACTGATGGTCGCCACTGTGCACGGCATGCGCCACGACACATTGCCGAGCGCGCATTCGGCTTTCAGCATGCTGATGATGTCTTCCGCAGAGTTATCGCAGAAGAGCTGGCCTTTATGCTTCTCGTGATACGCAATACGATAGCGCTTCATCAGCGCAAGGAAGTCCTGCGGCGTATAGCGCGACAAGGCGCTTTTGCAAAAATGCGGATTTTGCGAAAGGAAGTTTTGCGGCGTGGCGTCGATATTGGTGAAGTTGCAGCGACCACCACCCGAGATGCGGATTTTTTCTGCGAGTTTGGCTGCGTGATCGATCAGCACTACGCTCTTGCCGCGCTGGCCGGCAACTGATGCGCACATCATGCCCGCTGCGCCGGCGCCGATTACGGCAACATCAAACTGTTTAGTCATGGCTTACTACAAATGGAAATAAGCCGTGATTGTAAGCGCAGCCGGCACCAGCCAGCCGCTTGTTTTAAATTCTATGCTGTCAGTTGGGCAAGAACTTCTTCACGCAAGGTATCGGTGAAGGTCTGTGTCGCCTCTTGCGCACCGCCTTGCATCGCGCAACGCACGACGTCGCCAATGACGATAATCGCAGGGCTGCCTATACCGGACTCCGCCAAAGCCTGCGGCAAAGCCGACAAGGTAGTAATCAATTGTGCCTGCGCCATACCGGTCGCCGACTGAATGACCGCTACCGGCGTCTCGCCTGATTTACCGCCAGCCAGCAACGCCGCCTGGATTTCGGCACAACGTGCGATCCCCATGTAAATCACCAGCGTCAGGTTCAATTTCGCCAGCGTAGTCCAGTCTGGATTGGATTCGGCATTCTTGCCATGACCTGTAATAAAGATCGCGCCCTGGCTCCAGTCGCGGTGCGTCAGTGGCACGCCTATCGATGCGGGTGCGGCCAGTCCGCTGCTGATGCCATTGACGACTTCAACTTCGATACCGGCAGCCTGCAAGTGGTCACGCTCTTCGCCACCACGTCCGAAGATGAACGGATCGCCCCCTTTCAGGCGCACCACACATTGCCCTGCTTGCGCTTCGGACAACATCAGACGTTCTATAAATTCTTGCGGCGTTTGCTGGCAGCCGCCGCGTTTACCGACGTTGACTACGCGCGCGGTGGACGGCGCGTATTGCAGGACTTCCGGATTAACCAGATCATCGATCAGGATCACGTCTGCACGTGCGATAGCTTTAACTGCCTTGAGGGTCAGCAAGTCCGGATCGCCGGGACCTGCGCCGACCAGATAAACCTTAGCTGCTGCTTGCTGTGTTTGCTGCTCGATTCGCTGCTCCATCTTGTACACCTTGTTTGCTTTGTATGTTCCTGGATACAAGCAAACACTGTTCCACCTGCTCTGAAATGGATACCGGTATCGGTTCCTCGCCGCGCAGCGCGGCTTCTATCCATCTTGCCGTCGTTACGGCGTCGCGCTCGGCAGGCAAAGGCGGCATATCATCCACCGGCTCCTGTCTTTGCACCAATACAGTGCACTCACCATCATGCATCCAGCTTATTTGTTGTGCACGCTTGGCGTTGGCGACGGTTTCTCCCTCGGTGCCACGCATCAGGAAAGCTTCGCCGCGCTCGGATGGTGCAGCTGTCGTGAAGTAGCTGGTCAGCATGCTCAGGTATTCAGGGTGCGTGTACGACGTCAGGCGCAAGGCCGGACCCGCAAACGGTTGCATGATTTTGACCAGGGTATGCGTAGAGTTACGCACACCGAGGATGCGCCGCATCGCCAGCAAACGTTCCAGGCGTGGCGCCAGGTCTGCAATCGGCATCAGTACCGGCGCACGTAGCGCAAATTGTGCTGCGACCTGCGCGGCGGTATGCGACAACGGATATCCCATTTCATGCAGGATTTCTGCCGTGGTCACACGGCCCGGATCGCTGGTCACGCCATGAATGAATACAGGGGCACCGGCACGTGCCAGCAACAAAGCCATCAGCGGCAACAGATTCGGCATCTGCCGTGCACCGTTGTAGCTCGGAATCACGATAGGTGCGTACTCGCCTGCAGGTACCGGCAAGGCGTCGAACGACGCTTCAGCGGCATCGATAAAACCTGCGATCTCATCCACCGATTCACCCTTGATGCGCATCGCCAGCATGATGCCGCCCATCTCCAGGTCGGACACGCGGCCATCCAGCATGGCGGCATACAGTTGATAAGCATCGTCGCGCGACAAACTGCGCGCACCTTTGACGCCACGGCCGATTTCTTTAATGAAACGAGCGGTAGCGAAAGGTTCAATATGGGAAGGATTTTGCATGCTGCAGAGGGTACACCGAAGCCCGCTTCTCCGAAAGGGTGGAAGCGGGCCTGGCAGTTTTAAAAATTACAAGGAATAGCCAGACAACTTAGGCTGCCTTGGCTGGCATGATCTGGCTGGCGATGATTTTCTTCAGTTCCGGCACGCATGAACCGCAGTTGGTACCGCACTTCAGACCTTGCTGCAAAGCAGCCAGCTTGCTGTCCGCATCACCATGAGCGTCGATCAGGCTATCGTTGATTTCGGTTTCAGACACATTGAAACAGTTGCAAACGATACGGCCGCGCGACTTGAAGTTTTGCGGCGGCTTGTTCGACGGCATCAGTAACAGACGACCCAGTGCCGCCACCGACTGCTCACTCTCCAGGTATTCCTTGAGCCAGCCTTCGGCCGAGATATCCCCAGCCAGCGCCACTGCCTGCAATTTACCGTCACCAATCAGGATGCGACGCGTATTACCGCGCTTGGTATCGTCATAGCGCAGCACTTGCGCACCAGTGATGCTGAATTTGCTTTCGATCTCCGCCGTCAGGGCCGGATTCGCCGCATAGTCATCCGCCGCCCGGAACAGCACACCGACTTTGTCGCGCCCGAACAAAGTGCAGGAAGCATAGGCAAACTTGCGCATCAGCGGTCGCAAAGCGGACTGCAGATCAAGCAACCTGGCTTCGTCTATCCAGCCGAACACGATAAAGCGCCACGGAAATTCTGCTTTCAGTATCTTCACCGCTGCATGCTTAAGCTCAGGCTGCTTGGAGCTGCAATCAAACGCTGGCGTCGTTAATGCATTCACGCCATAGCTGCCTTCACCATTGCGCCCGCGACCGGAAACATATTCTTCACCCCAGTGCATGCCGATGAAGGCCTGGCCGGCACGCATATCGTCACCCAGCGCGACCGGGAAGATTTGCGAACCGCGCTTGCTGGTGACATGCACCAGATCGCCGACATTGAGTAAACGACGCTCCATATCGACTTTGGACAAGACGATGGACGGCTCCGAGGCATGTGAGAACAGTTGCGCTACGGTACCGGTACGACTCATGCCATGCCATTGATCACGCAAACGACCTGTGGTCAGATGGAAGGGATAACGCGCGTCAACTTGTTCCGCCAGCGGCTGGTACTGCGTATTCACAAACTTTGCACGGCCGTTCGCCGTCGGGAAGATGCCATCTTCATAAAGGCGCTTCTTGCCGCTGCTCGCACCTTCCGGAAACGGCCATTGTTGTGGCCCCTGCTCTTCCAGCAATTTGAAACTCAGGCCGGTGATATCCAGGTCACGACCACGCGTCGATTCCCTATGTTCGTTCCAGATTTCCTCAGTATTGGCAAACGGGAAGATGGATGATTTTTTACCGAGTGCGCTTTCCAGTTTGCGTGCGAAGGCTATCGCGATTTCCCAATCGTGTTTGCATTCACCGAGCTTGGGCAGTACTGATTTGAAACGTGTAATGCGACGCTCAGAGTTGGTGACCGTGCCTTCCTTCTCGCTCCAGGTCGAGGCTGGCAGCAACACATCGGCGTAATCACAGCTAGCCGTGGTCTTATAAGCTTCCTGCACAATGACCAGCTCGGCATTGCGCAATGCTTCCCGTATCATCGCTTGCTCAGGCATCGATTGCGCCGGGTTGGTACAGACGATCCAGATGATTTTGATCTCGCCGGTACGCACCGCTTCGAACATTTCCACCGCGCTTTTGCCTGGCGTTGCCGGTACGTCAGGCACACCCCACAACTTTGCGATCTCGGCGCGGTGCTCAGGATTCGCCAGATCACGATGCGCAGACAACATGGTGGACAAGCCGCCGACTTCACGGCCGCCCATCGCATTCGGTTGGCCAGTCAGAGACAAAGGACCCGCGCCCGGCTTGCCGATTTGATGCGTCGCCAGGTGCAGGTTAATCAGCGCTGCATTCTTGGCGGTGCCGGATGACGATTGATTCAGGCCCTGGCAGTACATCGACAAGGATGCTTTCGACTTGCCAAACATGCGTGCCGCCTGCATCAGGTCTTCTTCCTTGATGCCGCAGATGTCCGCCACAAACTTCGGCGTGTAGTCGCGCACGGTTTGTTTCAGCTCGGCAAAACCTTCGGTATGCTCGGCGATGTACTCGAGATCCACCAGGTCTTCCCACAGGCAGATGTGCAGCATGCCGTTAAACAGCGCCACATCGGTACCCGGCAGTATCGGCAAAAACAGATCCGCTTCGCGTGCCGTATCAGTCCGTCGCGGATCGGCGACGATGACTTTCAGCAAAGGATTGGCTTTGCGTGCATCCTCTATCCGGCGGTAAATGATCGGATGCGCATAGGCCGTGTTGGAGCCAACGATAAAGATAACTTGCGCGTGATCAATATCTTCGTAACACGGCGGCGGTGCATCAGCACCCAGCGTTTGCTTGTAACCGGCGACTGCGCTCGACATACACAAACGCGAGTTGGTATCGACATTATTGGTGCCGATCAAACCCTTGGCCAGTTTGTTGAAGACGTAATAATCCTCGGTCAGAAGCTGCCCCGAAAGATAGAAGCCGACGCTGTCCGGACCGTGATCGCGTATCGTCGCGGCGAATTTATTGACGATGAAATCCATCGTGGTTGCCCACGATGTACGTTCACGTTCATCACTGCGCGACAAGCGCATTTCCGGGTACAGCGCGCGCGACTGTTGTTGCAGGGTCGGGCGCGCCGTCAGATGCAGCGTGCTGCCTTTGGTACATAGACGGCCAAAGTTGGCCGGATGATCCGGGTCACCGCGTACCCCGATGACTTTTTCTCCATCGCTTTCTATCAAGACACCACAGCCCACCCCGCAGTAACAGCAGGTGGCTTTGGTTTCTGTCGATGTCGAAGCGCTCGCAGAAGGTTCAAGCCGGGCAGTAGAAAGCAAGGATGCGTTCATGCAGTGGCAGCCTCGCTGACCGGTGCATTCAATTCGACGGCGTCCAGATAGACGTCGCCACTCTCAACTTTGACCGAGAAGGTCTGGGTGCAACCTTCATCCGGTGCTGCTGCGCAACCGTCACTCATGCCGATGCTCCAGTTATGCAAAGGACAGGCGACACGTTCGCCGAACACGATACCCTGCGACAAAGGGCCACCCTTGTGCGGACAACGATCCAGCAGGGCAAAGACTTTGTCTTCGCTGTTACGGAAGATGGCGACATTCGGCTTGTCGGCGCGATTAACGACGCGGGAACCGAGTACAGGAATGTCGCTTACCTTGCAGATGACTTTCCATTGATTAGACATATGTAGCCTCGATAAAAATTGTGATGAATTTTGTTAAACAAACGTGCTGTGTACTTGCCGGATGTCCGCACCCGTGGCACGGACATCTGCGTGCTTAGATCGACAATGGTTCGAACTGGCGGGTATCGACCATCGCTTTTTCCGGTTCATGCCATGGATCGGACTCACCTTCCAGCGAGAACAACAGGCGCTGATACAGGGCCTTGCGGTTAGCCTCGTCTTCCAGCACTTTTTGTTTAGCATGATCCAGGCCTACACGCGCCAGGTAATGCACGGTTCGTTCCAGGTACCAGCCTTCCTCGCGATACAGTTGCAGGAAGGCACCTGCGTACTCCAGCACTTCTTCATGGGTTTTGAGTTTGACGAAGAATTCAGCCACTTCGGTTTTGATACCGCCGTTGCCGCCAACATAAATTTCCCAGCCCGAATCAACGCCGATTACACCGACGTCCTTGATACCGGCTTCAGCACAGTTACGCGGGCAACCCGAAACGGCGAGCTTGACCTTGTGCGGTGCATACATGCGTGCCAATTGATGCTCCAGTTGCTGACCCATTTTGGTTGAATCCTGGGTACCAAAACGGCACCATTCGGAACCGACACAGGTTTTCACCGTACGCAAACCCTTGGCATAACCGAGACCAGACGGCATGCCGAGGTCTTGCCAGACCGCGCGCAGATCTTCTTTCTTCACACCCAGCAAATCGATACGCTGACCGCCGGTCACCTTGACGGTAGGAATCTTGAACTTGTCGACCACATCAGCGATGCGGCGCAATTCCGAAGAGTTGGTTTCGCCACCCCACATACGCGGGATGACGGAGAAGGTGCCGTCTTTTTGGATGTTCGCGTGCGCACGTTCGTTGATGAAGCGCGATTGCGGATCATCCTTGGCTTGCCCTGGCCAGGTCGAGATCAGATAGTAGTTAATACCCGGACGGCAGCTGGAGCAACCGTTGGGCGTACGCCAGTTCATGTGCGCCATCACGCCGGCCACCGTCAGCAACTTCTCTGCCTTGATCGCATCACGTACTTCCTGATGCGTATGGTCGGTACAGCCACACATAGGTTTGGCTTTGGTGGATGCCGAGTAATCGCCACCAGCGGTCGCCATAATGATTTGTTCGACCAGGCCGGTACAGGAACCGCAGGATGCAGACGCCTTGGTGTGTTTGCGTACGTCTTCGATCGTGAACAAACCTTTTTCCTTGATCGCCTTAACGATGGTGCCTTTGCACACGCCGTTACAGCCGCACACCTCTGCGCTATCCGGCATCGCTGCCGCCTTGCTGAAGCCTTCGTGACCGACATCGCCGGGACGACCAGTATTAGCTTCGCCAAACATCAGGGTGTCGCGAATTTCGCTGATGTCCTTGCCTTCGCGCAGCAGGTTGAAGTACCAGCTGCCATCAACCGTATCGCCGTACAGGCAGGCACCGATCAGCTTGTCGTCTTTCAGCACCAGTTTCTTATAGACGCCACCGATAGGATCGGACAGCAGGATTTCTTCCGTACCTTCACCACCGAGGAATTCACCAGCGGAGAATAAATCGATACCAGTTACTTTCAGCTTGGTCGACGTGACCGAACCCTGGTAACGACCGATGCCGAAGTTCGCCAGGTGATTCGCGCACACCTTGGCCATTTCAAACAAAGGCGCAACCAGACCATATGCAGTACCGCGATGGTTCACGCATTCACCGACCGCATACACGCGCGGATCATAGGTTTGCATGGTGTCGTTGACGACGATGCCGCGATTGCAATGCAGGCCGGCGGATTCAGCCAGCGCAGTGTTCGGACGAATACCGACCGCCATCACCACCAGTTGTGTCGGGATTTCAGTGCCGTCGGTGAAGCGCAAGGCCTGTACACGGCCATTCGCATCGCTAATGATCTCTTGCGAGTTTTTACCGAGCAAGAAATTCAGACCTCTGTCTTCCAGAGATTTTTGCAGCATCTTGCCTGCCGCTTCGTCGAGCTGACGCTCCATCAGGGTGGTCGGCAAATGCACGACCGTTACTTCCATACCGCGCAGCTTGAGGCCGTTCGCCGCTTCCAGACCCAGCAAACCGCCACCGATGACGACCGCCTGCTTGTGCACCTTGGCCGCGTCTATCATCGCGTTGGTGTCCTGAATGTCGCGATAGGAAATCACGCCTTCCAGATCCTTGCCTGGTATCGGCAACATGAACGGATTCGAGCCGGTTGCCATCAACAGACGGTCATACGGTGCAACCGTGCCATCGTCGGCGATCACTACGCGTTTGACGCGATCGATCTCGACGATCTTTTTCCCCAGATGCAGGGTGATATCGTTTTCCGCATACCAGTCGACATCATTGAGCATGATGTCTTTGATGGTTTGCTCGCCCGCCAGTACCGGCGACAGCAGAATACGGTTGTAGTTGGCATACGCTTCCGCGCCAAATACCGTAATGTCATATAAGTCAGGAGCAATCTTGCGCAGTTCTTCCAGAGTACGTACGCCTGCCATACCGTTACCGACCATGACCAGTTTCATTTTTTTCATCGCTGCATCCCACAGATTTGTTGTTCGCAAATCTAAATAAGCAAAACAAATGCCAGTTTTACTTTTAGTGCGGTTTGTCTGGGAAACAGCGTTTTCGCACCATTTAAAGTTGCATTTCGCACTCAACAAGTGCGGAAGCCGGTTTATTTGGTGCAGTCGCCAACATTCGTCAACACGCATAAAGTGCACGCCCATTCGTGGATCACGCCCGCACTAAAGTGGCATGGCCCTTGCATATTTAGATGCAACCCTGTCTAACTCTGCGAGCTATCATGCAAAAAACCTCATTCTGGAAAGCTGGTCACACACCGACCCTGCTTGCCTCCTTCTTTTACTTCGACCTGAGTTTTATGGTCTGGGTCATCCTCGGCCCATTGGCGGTTCAGATCTCCGGCGACCTCGGCCTGACGCCTGCACAAAAAGGTTTAATGGTGGCAACCCCGTTGCTGGCAGGCGCTTTGTTGCGCATCGTCATGGGCGTGCTGGTTGATCATCTGAAACCTAAAAAGGCCGGCATCATCGGCCAGGTCATTGTCATGAGTGGTTTGTTATGGGCATGGCTCGGCGACCTGAGCAGCTATCACACCATGCTGACCTTCGGCGTCATCCTCGGCTTCGCCGGTGCTGCTTTTGCCGTCGCCCTGCCGCTGGCTTCGCGCTGGTATCCGCCGGAACATCAGGGCACGGCGCTCGGGATTGCCGGCGCCGGTAATTCCGGTACCGCCTTCGCCGCTCTGTTTGCACCGACACTGGCCATCCTGTTCGGCTGGCAAAATGTGTTCGGCCTGTGTCTGATTCCACTCAGCATCGCATTCGTGGTCTATCTGGTGTTTACCAAAGATGCGCCTTCGGCTCCACCACCTAAATCGCTGGTCGAATACCTGCATGTGCTTAAGGACAAGGACGCCTGGTGGTTTATGTTCTTCTATAGCGTAACCTTCGGTGGTTTCTCCGGCCTGGCATCCTCGCTGACTATCTATTTCAACGGTCAGTATGGTTTGTCGCCAGTGACCGCAGGCTACTTCACCGCAGCATGCGTATTTGCCGGTTCAGCCATCCGTCCATTGGGCGGCCGTCTGGCCGACCGTATCGGCGGCATCAAGACTTTGTCGATGATGTATATGCTGGCAGCCAGCTTCATGCTGATCGCCAGCTTCGGCCTGTCGTCAGCGATGGCAGCAGTCGTGATCTTTGTACTCGCGATGCTGGCACTCGGCGTCGGCAATGGTGCAGTGTTCCAGTTGGTACCGCAACGCTTCCGCAAGGAAATCGGTGTCATGACAGGACTGGTCGGCATGGCGGGCGGCATCGGTGGCTTCTATCTGGCTTCCAGCCTCGGCTACTCCAAACAATTGACCGGCAGCTACCAGGGTGGTTTGATTGTGTTTGCAGCCCTGGCCATCGTCGCCCTGCTCGGTTTGTCGGCAGTGAAAAATCGCTGGCGCACAACCTGGGGCAGCGCCGCCATGACCAATGCAAAAATCTGAGTCGCGTAGTCAGATGACACTGATAATGTATGTCCACCATACGAGCAATATCATGACCATGCTTTCATCCTTGCAGCCATGCCACTGACGCTTGCCGCGGCTTATTCCACGCGCGCCGGGCTGCGTCCGCACAACGAGGATTTCGTCGGCATGGTCATGCCTGACGAACCAGAGCTGTCGAGCAAGGGCATGATCGCGGCAATTGCCGATGGCGTATCCGGCAATGAAGGCGGACGCGAAGCATCCGAGTACACGATACGCGGCTTGCTGAGTGATTACTACGCGACCTCTGACACATGGCCGGTGACGCAATCGCTGGATCGCGTGCTCAAGGCCATCAATAGCTGGGTTCAGCATCAGGGTTCGATACGCGCCGAGCTGGCCGGTATGGCGACCACGCTGACGGCACTGGTGTTGCGCGGCAATTTTTATTACTTCGCGCATGTCGGCGACACGCGTCTTTATCTGTTGCGTGACGGCGTACTGAGCCGCCTTACCGCAGACCATGTGTGGGACCGTCCGGAAATGCAGCACGTGTTGACACGTGCAATCGGACTGGACTCGCAACTGGCAATCGACCATGGCATGGGTGAATTGCATGAAGGCGATGCATTTTTGCTGGCCACGGATGGTGTGTGGGCATCAGTTTCTGAGCACGATCTGAAAGAACAGCTGCTACAACTGGTCGGCAAACAGCAGGCAGCCGAAGCCATCGCGCATACGCTGATCGACAAGGCGCTCGAAGCGGGCGCGCAAGACAATGTCAGCGCGCTGGTAGTGCGTGTCGATGGCTTGCCGGAGACGAATTTACGCGATGCATTGTCCGGCTCGCAGCAATTCCCGGTACCGCCCAGACTCAAAGTCGGTCAGAAAATAGATGGGTATACCGTCGAGGAACAGATACACGCTTCCAATACCACCCTGCTCTATCGCGTATCCGAACCGCGTGCCGCGAATCAGACGCCGCGCTATCTGGTGCTGAAAACCTTGCATCCGGATCGCGCGCAGGACGTGCATGAGCGCTCGGCATTTGCGCATGAAGAATGGCTGACCAAGCGCGTGGTCGCGCGCTTCTTCCCGCAAATTATCACGCCGGAAAACAAAACCTATCTGTATTACCTCACGACCTGGCATGACGGAAATACACTGCAACAACATCTGGACGCGGGAGAACATTTCACGATACCGGATGTCATTGCACACGGTACCAAGCTGGTGCGTGCGATAGGTGCACTGCACAGGCGCAGCATCATTCATCGCGATATCAAGCCGGGCAATATTCATCTGGGCAAGGACGGCGAGCTGCGCATACTCGATCTGGGTGTTGCGCAATCCGGCCTGGAAGCGGAAGACGAGATGCGCGCGCCTCGTGCCGGTACGCCATCCTTCCTCGCACCGGAGCAATTCAATAATGCACCGGCATCGCAGCAAACTGATTTGTATTCAACCGGCGTCACGCTGTATTTATTGCTGACGCGGCATTTTCCTTACGGTGAGATCGAACCCTTCCAGACGCCGCGTTTTGGCGAAGCCGTCCCACCCAGCCGCTATCGCCCTGATTTACCTTTGTGGCTGGAGAATGTATTGCTCAAGGCGGTCGCACGCGATCCGGCTGATCGCTTCGAAACTGCCGAAGAGTTTTTGCTGGCACTGGAACGTGGCGCCAGTCGGCCACTTCCTGCGATTGCACCCAAGCCGTTGGCAGAACGCGATCCGGCATCCTTATGGCGCGCAGTCGCAGCGGTCTCCATCGTATTGAATTTGTTGTTGCTGTATTTGCTGATGGTGCGTTAGCGCGCACTCAAGAATGGCGCTGCGGACGCCTGCATCCGCAACGCCAGTACGAAGTCAGCGCTATCAGGCCGCTTCCTTGGATGGATGCGACTGACGGTGATACAGGAACTCCAGCACGGCAGTCCGGTATTGCGAGTACAAAGGGTCCTGCGCCAAAGCCACCCGTTCGCGCGGACGCGCCAGTTTCACTTCCAGAATTTCGCCTATGGTCGCCGACGGTCCATTGGTCAGCATGACGATTTTGTCGGACAAGAGCACCGCTTCATCAACATCATGCGTCACCATCACCACGGTGGAACCGGTCGCTGCCACGATCTTCAGCAACTCATCCTGCAAGTGTGCACGTGTCAACGCATCCAGCGCGCCGAATGGTTCATCCATCAACAACACCTTAGGCTCCATCGACAAGGCACGGGCAATACCGACCCGTTGCTTCATCCCGCCGGAGATTTCATTCGGACGTTTCTGCTCTGCATGCGTCAAACCAACCAGCGCCAGCGCTGCCTTGGTGCGTTCGCGCAGTTTGCTTTTCGCTTCGGTACTGCCGAAGACACGCTCGACTGCCAGGTAGACGTTCTCATAGCAGGTCAGCCACGGCAGCAGCGAGTGATTCTGAAAAACCACGGCGCGCTCCGGCGACGGACCGGCTATTTCACGATTGGCACACAAGAGCATGCCGTTGGTCGCATGCGTCAGGCCGGCGATCAGATTGAGCAATGTTGACTTGCCGCAACCAGAGTGCCCGATCAGGGTAATGAACTCACCTTTTGCCACCGTCAGATTGATATCGTTCAGCGCATTGAACACGCCCTTCTTGGTATGAAAGGACATTTCCGCATGCTGTATATCGATGAACTTGCTATGTATGTTATCCATGATGATGCTTTCCTATACGTTGAGATCGCTTACAGCCAGCGTTAATTTTTCACATCTTCATAGCTGAAGAACTTGGCGATACCGACCAGGATCTGTTCCAGCACCAGGCCGACTATGCCGATCACCACGATGGCGATGATGATGTGCGCCACGTTCAGGTTGTTCCATTCATCCCATACCCAGAAGCCGATACCGACGCCACCAGTCAGCATTTCTGCCGCGACGATGACCAGCCATGCAGTACCGATCGCCAGGCGCACACCTGTGAGCATGTACGGCAATACCGACGGAAACAAAATCTTGGTGATGATCTTCCACTCGGACAGATTCAATACCTTGGCCACATTCATATAGTCTTGCGGCACACGCTGCACACCGACTGCGGTGTTGATAATCATCGGCCAGATCGAGCAGATAAAGATGGACCAGATCGCGGCAGGATCAGCAGCCTTGAATACCAGCAGGCCGATCGGCAACCAGGCCAGCGGCGATACCGGTTTCAGCAGGCTGATGATCGGATTGAACATGCCCGACAGGAAAGAAAAACGACCGATCATGAAGCCCAGTGGGATACCGACCAATGCTGCCAGGCCAAAACCGACGCCGACACGTTTCAGCGACGCCAATATGTTCCAGCCTATGCCCTGATCATTCGGGCCGTTGCTATAGAACGGATCGGAGAACAGGTCGATAGCTGATTTCAGCGTCAGTGACGGCGACGGGATGCCGCTGTTTTTGACGGCGATGATTTCCCATACCAGCACCAGGAACACCAGGCCAAAAATCGGCGGCAACACCGTCAGGAAGAAAGGTCGCAACGATAATTTGCTCCCCTTCGCTTTAGGCGTCGCGACCACGCTGGCCGGTGTCGTCACGTGTTGCATGACATGCTCCGGCTTGCCGCTTTCGGCGGCTGCACCGACAGGCGCGTTTTCTACTGCAGGCATAATTGCACTCATGATGTTTCCTTAGGCTTTGATCTTGAATGATTCCGCGTAAGCTTTTGGATTCTTGCCGTCCCACACCACGCCGTCGATCAGCTTGGACGAGCGCATAGGGCTCTTAGGAACCGGTACGTTCGCCAACGCAGCCGCTTCCTTGTACAGATCGATGCGGTTCACCGATTTGGCTGTACCCAGATAATCCGGCTCACCTTTCGCCAGGCCCCAGCGTTTGTGCTGCGTCATGAACCACATGCCATCCGACAGGTAAGGGAAATTCGCCTGACCGTCGTTGTAGAACTTCATGTAGTTAGGGTCATCCCAGGTTTTGCCCAGACCGTTTTGGTAACGACCAAGAATGCGTTGGTTGATCACATCGACCGAAGTATTCACATAGGATTTGGCGGCAATCACTTCGGCCATTTTGTTTTTGTTCGACAGCGAGGAATCAATCCAGCGACCTGCTTCCAGTATCGCGGCCGTCAGCGCACGTGCGGTGTTCGGATGCTTCGCGACCCACTCGGATGTCGTACCCAGTACTTTTTCCGGATGATCTTTCCAGATGTCTTGTGTCGTCGCTGCGGTAATACCGATGCCGTCAACAATCGCGCGGTGATTCCATGGCTCACCCACGCAGTAACCATCCATATTGCCGACGCGCATATTGGCAACCATTTGCGGTGGCGGCACGGTGATGACTTTGGCGTCCTTCATCGGATTAATACCGTAAGTCGCCAGCCAGTAATACAGCCACATCGCATGTGTGCCGGTCGGGAAGGTTTGCGCAAAGGTGTATTCGCGCTTTTCCATTTGCATCAGCTTGGCCAGACCAGGACCGTCTATCGCACCGCTGTCTGCCAGTTTCTTCGACAGAGTGATGGCCTGACCGTTGTTGTTCAGTCCCATCAGCACGGCCATGTCTTTCTTCGCACCACCTATGCCTTCATGTACGCCGTACACCAGGCCATACAAGACATGCGCAGCATCCAATTCGCCGTTCACCATCTTGTCGCGCACACCAGCCCACGAGGATTCCTTGGTCGGCACGATTTTGATGCCGTATTTTTTATCGAAGCCCATGACAGACGCCATGACGACAGATGCACAATCGGTCAACGGAATGAAACCGACTTTGACTTCTTCTTTTTCCGGCTTGTCCGAACCTGCCGCCCATGCACCCTGAGTTGCCAGACCACTGAAGGCCGATACCGAAATGGCTGTGCCCGCTTTCAAGACTGTGCGCCGTGTCATATTGAATTTCCTGTCGTTCGTTGTCATGGTTTTCCTCAAGGTCTTCAGCAATAAAAAAAGGACGCCCGGTCAGCAAGAGCAGCGCTCCTGCGACACGGACGTCCTTGTCCCAAACCATACCGGCCATCATTGGTCAGCACAGTTTTTAATTCTTAACACCGTCGTTGGTGTTACCTACAGTTCAGCAATATGCATGCCAGCGTTTAACGCATGTTTAAGCAAACACAGGGCGCACTCAAACGCGTTTTACTGCTCTTTTTTCGTGCAACAGCATTTATTTAGTGCAATGACAGGTGCAAACATCAACCCAGCAAATCGGCGACATCCAGGATACGTTGCGCCAGTTCCGACAGCTTCAGGTTCTTGTCCATCGCCATGCGACGCAGCTTGGAATAGGCTTCATCCTCAGAAATCCGGTGCCGCTCCATCAGCAAACCCTTGGCGCGTTCTATGGTCTTGCGCTCGGCCAGCTTGAGTTTGGTATCGGATAATTCAGTCCGCAGCTTTTGCTCTGCATTGAAGCGCGCCAGCGCCACATCCAGCACCGGCTTAATGCGCTCAGACTGCAAACCGGCCACCACATAGGCCGAAACGCCTGCCGCCATTGCCGCCTCCATACTGGAAGTCGCGTGATCTTCGGTAAACAAGACGATGGGGCGGCGCGCGTCACGCGTCGCCATCACCACATGCTCCAGCACGTCACGCGAATCGGATTCGGCGTCGATGATGATCATGTCCGGCTGCAGTTGCGCGACACGATCCGGTAAATGCATGTCGGCCGGGAAAACCGCAATGATGTTGTATCCGGCCTCCAGCAAACCGATGCGCAAGGCACGCGAGCGCTCGGCCTGCATCCAGGCGTTTTCATCCTGCTCGCCTTCCGGCGGCATGACAGTATTGACGACGATGATGCGCAGCGACCTTACGTCGGAGCGCACATCAGGGCGAAAATCGGGTGGTGTAGTTTCAATCATCACAACATTCCAAAAGCAAGTCCTGCGGTCGGTGACCAGAATAAGCTACAATCCACGCAAGAATCACACCACATGTTGCATCTGATTGGCAACTTTACTCCCCATGCTTGTTCTCGGTATCGAATCCTCCTGTGATGAAACGGGTCTGGCGTTGTATGACACACAACGCGGCTTGCTCGCGCACGCGCTTTATTCACAGGTGAAAATGCATGAGGAATACGGCGGCGTGGTGCCGGAACTGGCCTCACGCGACCATATCCGCCGCGCGATTCCATTGCTGGAGCAGGTATTTGCCGAAAGCGGCGTCCAACACGATGCCGTCGACGCCATCGCCTATACACAAGGCCCTGGCCTGGCCGGCGCTTTGCTGGTCGGCGCTTCCGTCGCCTGCGGTCTCGGCCTGGCGCTGGATAAACCGGTATTAGGCGTCCACCATCTGGAAGGGCATTTGCTGTCGCCGCTGCTGGCCAGCGAACCGCCGGAGTTTCCGTTCATCGCCTTGCTGGTATCCGGCGGCCATACGCAATTGATGCGGGTAGACGGTGTCGGCCAGTACACCATGCTGGGCGAAACGCTGGACGATGCGGCAGGTGAAGCCTTCGATAAATCAGCCAAGTTATTGGGCCTCGGCTATCCGGGCGGCCCGGCGATTTCGCGCATGGCTGAATTTGGTGATCCGACTGCTTACAAGTTGCCGCGCCCGATGCTGCATTCGAAGAACCTGGACTTCAGCTTCTCTGGTCTGAAAACCGCGGTGCTGACCGTCGTCAAAAATCAAACCACGAATATCTGCGAGCAGGACAAGGCCAACATCGCACGCGCGTTTGTCGATGCCATCGTCGAAGTACTGACGGCCAAATGCGTAACCGCACTCAAGCACACCGGCCTGAAACGCCTGGTGATCGCCGGCGGCGTCGGCGCCAACCAGCAATTACGCGCATCGCTGAATGCAGCAGCAGCGAAGAAGCACTTCAAGGTGTTTTATCCGGAACTGGAATTTTGCACCGACAATGGTGCGATGATTGCATTCGCCGGAGCGATGCGTTTGCAGCTGAATCCCGCTGCTGCCAAGCGCGATTACGCCTTCAATGTGAAGCCGCGCTGGCCGCTGGATAGCATACGCGAGATCTGAAGCCTGCCCGCCCGGGGCCAGCTTCATTCCACTACATACTTACTTCTTCTTGCTGCCCAGGCGGCTTTCTTTTCCTGCCAGCAGGTTACCGATATTTTTGCTGTGTCGGTACACCAGCAGGATACTCATCGCCAGCACTGCCAGCAAGATCACATCCGGGCCAAACATCAAACCGTAGTAGAACGGCGCGAAGATGCTGGCGATCAAAGCCGCCAGTGATGAATAGCGGAATGCATACGCAATCACCAGCCAGGTAATCAGCGTCGCCAGACCCAGCCAGCCATTCAGTGCCAGCAAGACACCGAGCGCCGTCGCCACACCTTTACCACCGACAAAGCGGAAGAATACCGGCCATAAGTGGCCAAGGAAGACCGCAATCGCGACCAGCGCCACGCCATTCTCATGCACGCCATAGGCCGGGCCGAAGTGCTTGACCAGCCAGACCGCGACGAAGCCTTTGGCGCCATCGCCGAGCAGGGTCAGGATCGCCGCTTTTTTATTCCCGCTGCGCAGTACATTGGTAGCACCCGGATTCTTCGAACCATAGCTGCGCGGATCGGCCAGCCGGAAGCATTTGCTGACCACCACTGCAAATGAAATCGAACCAATCAGATATGCTCCGATTGCAAACAAAACTGTATTCATACCTGCCTTTTTAGTATTTCAGCGCCGCATCCCTGCGGCGGCAATTATTCTTCGAGCGCACACTGCACCGGCTGGGCCGCGAGTTTTTCGGTCAGCACCTGTGGTGCGATTCCTATCAGGTAACCGCGACGGCCACCGTTGATATATATCTGCTCCAGCGCAAGGATACTCTGCTCTACGTAGACCGGCATCTGTTTCCGCGTACCGAAAGGCGAGGTACCGCCGATCAGGAAACCGGAATGGCGGTTCGCCACTTCCGGCTTGCACGGCTCGACCGACTTGCAACCGATCTGGCGCGCCAGGTTCTTGGTCGAGACCTTGCGGTCGCCATGCATCAGCACGATCAATGGTTTGGCCGCCTCATCCTGCATCACCAGCGTTTTCACGACATGATGCTCGTCTACACCCAGTTTTTGCGCAGAAACCGTGGTTCCGCCATGTTCTTCATAATCGTACGGGTGTTCGGAGAAACCTATCCCGTTACGACGCAACCATTGGGTCGCCGGCGTTTCGGAAATATGCTCTTTTTTGGCCATGCGTGTTACGCTCATCTATAAAATTTGGAGCACATTATGCAACAAGAACTCCGCTTTGCCACCTTCAACGTATGCAATCTGGCATTGCCGGGTATTAAATACTATGAAGACCAGATTCCGTACTCTGCCGAAGAATACGAGGCCAAGATTAGCTGGATCGCGCAACAGCTGGACCGACTCGACGCGGACGTAATCGGCCTGCAGGAGATCTTTTCCCAGCAGGCACTGACCGACGTCCTCGCAAAAACACAGAAATATCGTCATGCACAACAACTGGGCGTCGATCCCGACCCTGACGCCGATCATCTGACGCCCAGCGTCGCCATGATCACACGCTTGCCGGTACTGGCAGGCGCCACGGTTTTTCGTGTTTTACCGCATCAGCTGGCGATCACGCTACCCGGCGTCGCGCACCCGGTCACGCATTTCACGCGCCCTATCCTGCACGCACAAATAGAAGCCGCGCCCGGCCTGGCAGTCGATGTTTTTGTCTGTCACCTGAAATCCAAACTGCCGGATTACCGCAGTGACCTCGACGATGAATTACCGGACCAGACCGGCATCGCCATGTTGCGTTCGCTGATGCGGCGTGGCACCGACGCACTAGGCTTGCGTCATCTGCTGTCGGATATCAAACAGGTGCAGCGCAAACCCATCGTCGTCATGGGTGACTTCAATGATGTCGCCGACGCGATCCCGACCCAGATGGTGATGGGCCTGGGCAAGTATCCATTGAACGGGGTCGATGACCGCCTGTTTGAAAGTTACCGTATCCAGTCACGCCGTGATGTCCTGCGCGATGTCGGCTATACCCACATTCACGACAATAGCTACGAAACGATAGATCACATCCTGGTGTCGGAAGAGTTCAATCCTGGTTCGCCGACTGCTTTAGGCGAAGTCGTCGAAGTGATGTACCTGAATGACCATATGGCTTTCAGGCAGGCTTATGCTTCGGATCACGGCCTGGTACTGGCGCGCATACTGCTGCATGAGCAGGTAGCGGAACCCGCATCCGACGACTAAGGGGCGGGATGCGGTAGATTTACTGGCCGATTACTTGTCTGCGGCAGGCGTCTCGCCGCTATCTTGCTCAGCATCGCTGCTGTCATCATCTGCTTCCGCTGCTACGCTGTCGTCAGGGGCATTGCCCTTTTCCAGCTTGCGCTTCAGCTTTTCTTCTTTTTTTCTTTTCTTTTCCAACTCTTTTTGACGCTTTTCGTACTGAAAATTAGGTTTAGCCAAGTGGTCGCTCTTTGAGTGGATGTTCTGTTTAGGGTAGGCTTCGGGCGCTTATGTGCATGCAATCACGCCCTGCTATGGGACGAATGCTAGCATGCCACCGTCGTTTACGTGTCGGAACTGCGGGCAGGCAAATGCATTGCCATACAACAACATCTGTCTACGTCAGCCTATGCCATGCAAGACTGCGCAATATCCACGCTTTGTGGCGCAAACATAATTTCAGGCTGATTCCGGCCGCCCCTCCTAGCCGCGCGGATGATGCATCTGATGCAGGCGTTTCAAACGCTCGCGCGCGACGTGGGTATAGATTTGCGTAGTGGAAATATCGGAATGACCCAGCAAAAGCTGCACGACACGCAGATCCGCTCCGTGATTCAGCAAATGGGTGGCAAATGCATGACGCAGGGTATGCGGTGACAGCGGTGCATTGATATTGGCGACCAGCGCATGCTTCTTGATCAGGGTCCAGAACATCTGACGCGTCATCGCCCCGCCACGTGCAGTCACGAACAAGGCATCGTCTGTCTGGCCATCCAGGATCACGCCACGCGCTTCCTTCAGGTAGCGCTCTATCCACGCCCGCGCTTCTTCGCCAAACGGAATCAGACGCGTTTTACCGCCCTTGCCTGTGACGCGCAGCACGCCCTCGTTCATGCCGACTTCGACCGATTTCAGCAAGACCAGCTCGGTCACCCGCAAACCGCTGGCGTACATCAACTCCAGCATGGTGCGGTCACGCAAACCCAGTGGCGTGTTGATATCCGGTGCCGCCAGCAAAGCCTCCACCTGTGCTTCCGACAAAGTCTTGGGCATGCGTGGCGGCTGCTTGGCCGAGCGCAGGTGCAGGCATGGATCGTCCTTGATTTTGTTTTGCCGCAGCGCCAGCTGATAGAAGCGCTTGAGTACGGCCAGGCGACGGTTCGATGAAGTAGCTTTGGTAGTGGCGTGTTTGGCGTAGAAATAACCATTCAAATCTTCGGCATACGCCTCCAGCAAAGGCTTGCCGCGCTCCTGCTGCAACCAGACGGCAAACAGACGCAAATCACGGCGATACGCTTCCAGTGAATTTTTGGCGAGACCATCTTCCAGCCACAAGGTGTCGCAGAACTCGTCTATCTCGGCCTGACTGCGCAATGCTTCAGTGCTCATCAATTACCCTGGCTCCCGTAGCCTGCGACCTTTTCATGCGCCAGCAACCAGCGCTTGACGCCGACATGGAAGCTGGTCTCATCATCGTAATGCGAGAAACCGCCGAGGCCATTCGCTGCGGTCACGCGATGGCACGGTATGACCAGTGGATACCAGTTCGCACCACAAGCCTGACCAACGGCACGTGGTGCAGACTTTACGCGGCGCGCAATGTCGCCATACGTCAGCACCTCTCCGCGCGGGATTTCTGCAATCGCTTTCCACACTTTGTTCTGGAAGGCCGTGCCTATCGGAGCCAGTGGCAGGTCGAAGCAGAAATCCGCATCGTGCAGATAACGATCGACTTGCACGGCGGCGCGCTCCGATACAGCATCAAGCGCGGCCTTTTCATGGAAGCTGGCGGGCAAGTACACCAGCTCGCGCACCTGTCCGTCTTCGACACGTATGCCGATGGCGCCGAAGGAAGCTTCGACGATGGCGGTGAACAGGGATTGTGCTGCATTCTGTTGCATGGCGATGGATAGGTAAAAAAAAGCAATGGCCTAAGCATAAAACAAAAAAGGCGCATCTCGCGATGCGCCCTCAAATACCTCCACTGTACCCTCGCCGCGTATAGCATCAGCTATCGCCGCTTTTATTGATACAGGTCTCCCCTACTATCCGGCATCGATGCCGTGTGTGTATCTGTCTCCTGCTATCTATCCTGACTATCCTGTACTGCCTGCTTATGCTGGTGCCGGCCGGGCCTTGCACCAAAGTGGGGTGATTATAGGAAGCTATCCCGCATAAATCAAGCACTCATCTGGATCGGATAATAGCCGAGGAAAA
Organism: Herminiimonas sp. KBW02; assembly: GCF_003852535.1. GTDB lineage: Bacteria > Pseudomonadota > Gammaproteobacteria > Burkholderiales > Burkholderiaceae_D > Oxalicibacterium. Next base: position 65,433 of record NZ_QAJP01000010.1, read on the forward strand.
CCGCCTGTGCTAGGTTTTTTAACAACGTTTTTCGCCAGACCCGCAATAATATTTTTGACAAGTTTTCAGCATTTATTGTAGGTAGCTACAAATAAAAAGGGCGCATCTGACGATGCGCCCCTGAATCCTGCTCTGCGTTCCCGGCTGTGACTGACTACCCTCACAGCATCATCAAACACAGGTCTCCTCGACTTACCAGCCTGCTGCCTGCAACAGGCAGCGGCCGTGTCTTTAGTCTTCCTTGAATGCTTCTTCGCGTTTTTTGCGCAAGGCCGGCATCAACACTACTGCCATCGCCAATACGGCAACTGCCAGCATGGTTGCGCTGATCGGACGCTGGACAAACACCAACGGATCGCTGCGCGACAACAGCAATGCACGACGCAGATACTCTTCCATCATCGGTCCGATGATGAAGCCCAGCAGCATAGGTGCAGGTTCCGCATCCAGCTTGGCGCAGATATAACCAAACAAACCAAACAAGGCCATCAGGTAAATATCGAAGTCGCTATTATTCAGGCTGAATACACCGATCGCGCAGAACAGCAGAATGGCCGGGAACAGGTGATGGTAAGGCACGGTAATCATGCGCACCCACAAACCGATCATCGGCAGATTCAGCACGATGAGGAAGAAGTTACCAATCCACATCGACGCAATCAAACCCCAGAACAAGGTTGGTTGCTCGGTCATCACCGCCGGACCTGGCTGGATACCCTGAATGATCATCGCGCCGATCATCAGCGCCATCACCGGATTCGAAGGGATACCCAAAGTCAGCATAGGAATGAACGAAGTCTGCGCACCGGCGTTGTTCGCCGATTCAGGAGCAGCCACACCTTCGATAGCACCCTTACCGAATTCTGCCGAGTTTTTCGATACTTTCTTCTCAATCGAATACGCTGCAAACGACGCCAGCATCGCGCCGCCGCCCGGCAGGATACCCAGCGCCGAACCGAGCGCAGTACCACGCAAAACAGGAGCGATGATGCGCTTGAAGTCATCCTTGGTCAGCATCAGGCCGGATACTTTCTTCATCAACAGCGAACGGGTTTCTTCATGTTCGAGGTTGCGGATGATTTCGCCGATACCGAACATACCCATTGCCACGATCACGAAGTTGATACCGTCTGCCAGTTCCGGCAAGTCGAAGGTATAACGTGCCGCACCCGAGTTAACGTCGGAACCAACCAGACCAAGCAACAGACCGAGGATCACCATACCGATCGCATTGAGCAGCGAGCCGCTGGCCAGAACGACGGAAGCAACCAGACCCAGCACCATCAGCGAGAAGTATTCGGCAGGACCGAATTTCAATGCGAGGTCAGCCAGTGGCGGTGCAAACAATGCCAGCAGAATGGTCGCCACGGTACCGGCAAAGAAGGAGCCGATAGCCGCTGTTGCCAGCGCCTTGCCTGCTCGCCCGTTACGCGCCATCTGATATCCGTCGATCGCCGTCACCACCGAGGATGATTCCCCGGGCAGATTGACCAGAATCGCAGTGGTTGAGCCACCGTACTGGGCACCGTAGTAAATACCAGCGAGCATGATCAGTGCGGAAATCGGAGGCAAGGCAAAAGTCGCCGGCAACAACATTGCGATCGTGGCCACAGGACCCAGACCAGGCAACACGCCGACAGCGGTACCGAGGAATACCCCGGCCAGACAGTACGCCAGATTCTGCAAGGACATTGCAGTATCAAAACCCAGCGCCAGATTAGTGAATAATTCCATATGAGTACCTTTTTAACCGCCAAACCATGGGCCAATAATTGCAATCGGCAAGCCGAGCAATTCGACGAACACCACTACCGCAAACACGGCAGCACCTATGGCCAGCGCAATCGCCGGAACCCATTTGAATTTTGAACTGGCATATGCGCTGAACATGATGATCGCAAATACTGCGGCCACCAGGCCGGCACCACGCACCAGGAAACCGAACAGCAAGACGCCGGTCAGGATCAAAATTGTTTCTTTGACGGCAAACTTCCCGATCGGCTCGCCGTCACGGAAGAAAGAACGTACCGATGCCGCCAGGCCGATCAGAGTCAGCAAGCCGCCAAGGATGGTAGGGAAATAAGCGGGACCCATTTTGCCTGCGGTACCCATGTTGTAATCGCGGCCGATGACGACGGCGGCCAGACCGATACAGATAAAAATAACCCCAGTCCAAAAGTCCTTGGGATGTCGGATGAATGATAACAAGTTGCTCCCCTTCTCTAAAAACCAGATGGCTCAACGTCGAATAACAAACATCAAACGTCGAACAAAAACTTTCTGTCCTGCATTGTCCCGGTGGGTGCGAATTTACCGGTCCACTTACTGAAATGACGAGATACACCTGCGCGTATCTCGTCATTTTTAAATTTACTGCATGGAGTTATCAGTCAGCGTAGACGCCAGCCTTCTTGATAATTGGTGCCCACTTGGCGATTTCCGCTTTCAGGTGTGCACGCAGTGCTTCTGGTGTTGCGCGGTTTTCAGCAACCGGCTCGGTACCCAGATCAGCGAAACGTTGCTTGACTGTCGGATCTTTCAAAGCGACTTGCAAAGCGTGTTCCAGTTTGTCGATGATAGGTTTTGGTGTGCTCTTAGGAGCATACAAACCATGCCACACAGCAACTTCAAAGCCTGGCAAGCCAGCTTCGTTCATGGTTGGCAGGTTAGGCAGTGAAGGTACGCGCGTTTTTGTGGTGACCGCGTAAGCCTTGATTTTGCCGCCTTTGATCTGGCTGGTGGTGTTGGTGGTTTGATCGCACATGAAATCAACCTGACCGCCGAGCAAATCGTTCATTGCCGGACCAGTACCTTTGTAAGGAACAGTGGTCAGTTCAGTGTCGATTGCTGTCATGAACAACATACCGCACAAGTGCGAAGCCGAACCAACGCCTGCATTGGCGTAAGTTACTTTGGATTTGTTGGCTTTAACGTAGGCCAGCAATTCTTTCAGGTCTTTCGCCGGGAAGTCGCCGCGCGCGATGAAAGTCATCGGTACGTCGGTGATCAGGCCGATAGGCTCGAAATCATCTACTGCGTTGTAGCTCAGTTTGCGATACAGCGAAGGCGCTGTCGATTGACCGATGTGGTGCAGGAACAGGGTGTAGCCGTCCGGTGCGGATTTCGCAACGCGTGCTGCACCAATTGTGCCGCCGGCGCCGCCGACGTTTTCAACCAATACGGTTTGTTTCAGTGTGTTGCCCATCGATTGCGCAACCAGACGCGCCACTGTATCGGTCGGACCACCCGCAGCAAACGGCACGATCATCGTGATCGGCTTGGTTGGGTAAGGTGTTTGGGCATAGGCAAACGCACTCGCGAACATCGCCAGGCCAGCAACCGATTTCAGAAATTTATGTTTCATGTGACGTGTCTCCTGATTTAATAATTATTGGAAAAACTACAACCGGACTAATCTTTGCCAGCCGTTTGTTCATCCTAACAAAATCGCAAATAAAGCGATACGAGGATAGTGGCTCAATATAAAAATGCACGAAGAAAACAGCTTGAACCCTTCGGGGTAGTATGCCCCAAACTAATCCAAGGGGGCTGATCATACTTACCGAACCTTTCACCAAACTTGCGGGGACAAGACTAAACGATTTTATAGACCGTCTGCAAGAAAGATTCGTGGCAATTTACACCCGTCATAACGCATATCACTGATATACCTGTGCGGCGAAACAAGAATTCACATTATCGATACATTTCCGCATACGCAATATGAAAAACAATCATATTGCATGCGTTAACTAATGTCGCTTATCTATTACTAATGAATGTTTAGCGTGGATTATTACGACGCAGATCAGCATCGCGTGTGACGCCGTACACAATCGCTTTGCCGATGCGGCCTTCCAGCAGTTTATGTACCGGCAGCAGGGCCTGCCGCCAGGCTTCGGTTTCCTGTTCGGTCAGCGTATACACTTTGACCTTCTTTAATTTTTTGATCGCCTGCAGTGCCGCGGCATTCTCTTCTTCCGCCAGATTGTTGCCATACACAGTCGCTTCGCGCATCGCGAGATCTATCGTATTACGCAAATCGGAAGGCAAGCCATCCCAGAACTTCTTGTTCACAACCACTGCACTACCCAGATAGCCATGGTTGGAAATGGTCACATTGCTCTGCACTTCATACCATTTTCTTGCGTAAAAATTAACAGGTGAGGTCTCTGCACCGTCAACAACACCACCTTGCAAGGCCGGATACACTTCGTGCGCATCCAGTATCAATGGAATGGCGCCGAGTGCTTCCATCTGCCAGGACAAGACTTTGGAAGAGTGGATGCGCATCGCCAGGCCGGAGAAATCAGATGGGACGCGCAGCAATTTATTGCCCGACATGATTTTGAAACCGTTATTCCAGTAGGCGAGGCCGACCATGCCCTTGGAATCCAGCTTGCGCAGCAGGGTTTTGCCGATCGGGCCTTCTGTCACGCGCGCGACTGATTCCTTATCAGTAAAGGCAAACGGCAAATCAAATACCTCGAAATCCTGGACGCCGAACTGGGCCAGCTTGGCCAGGGACGGCGCCAGCATCTGTACTGCACCCAATTGCAGCGCTTCCAGTTCGTCGGTTTCTTTGTAGAGCAGGTTATTCGGATAGACGTCGACCCGGATCCGGCGCTGGCTATTGCGTTCCACCAATTCCTTGAAACGTAGCGCCGCCTTGCCTTTCGGGCTGTCGGCCGGAGAAACGTGACTGAATTTAATTACAGTGGTCGTTTGCGCGGATACAATTACGCTGGTCAGCGATAATGCCAAACCAAGCATAAACAGATGCAGTTTTGTTGCTAATTTCATCGCACGATCAGGAGATCTCAAATTCGGGTTGATACTATGCGCAGTCACCTTAAGCGTCACAACTGTGGTTATCCACATCCTGTGTCGCAGTAAATGGGTTATACGCGCTCGCAATACACCAGCATTTTTTAATTTGAATGTAATGCTGAATAGAACAGCAAAAAATCGACACAGACTATTCCGGCGCAATACATGCTTCTGAAGCTGCGCTTTTTATGTAAATAGTATGGTCGGTTTTTTATTTAGTTATTTATGATACCAAATCAAACCCGCTCACCAAGCTTCGGTTTTCCAAGTCGCAAACAAGCGTGGCGTTGGCTTGCTCCATTATTCCTGGCGCTGCTGTTCCTGACCACGCTGATCTGGCTGCCGCTGCATGAGAAGCAGCAGGAAGCCGCCGAACGCCAGGAACAATTGATTGCCGACTCCCTGTGGGTCGAGCAAACCATACGCTTCCAGCTGCAACGCAACGAAGAGAGCCTGGGCCTGATGGGTTCCGAGATTGTATCCGGCTATCTGGTCGGCAAGCGCTTGCTGGACCGGATGGAAGGCCTGATTCGCAACAATCACGAAATCCATCGCATCATCCAGCTCGATGCAGACGGCAAGTTGCTGACCTCGACCGATGAAACGCTGATCAGCTTCAATGAGCTGTCAGCGCCGTCGAAACGCGCGTACGAGCGTGCGCGCACGACCCGCACTCCGCTCTACAGCCAACCGGCCACCGATATCAGCGGCCCGGTGATGATCGACTATCACGTCCCGCTTTTTGTCGGCAACAAGTATATAGGCAGCATCATCGCCAGCTACCTCGCATCCAGCATCCTGGACGATATGGTGCCGTGGTGGTTTGCCCAGGACAATGAGATTGCGCTGACGGACATCAACGACGTCATCATTCACAAGCGTGCATCCGGTGGTGCCGGTCGCGGTGTTTATACACACCGGCGCGCACTGAATCTGGCCGGACTCTCGCTCAAACTCAGCACCAACAGTATCAAGAGCGCACCGAAGCTGCTACCGAGTTTGCTGGTCGACACCGTCATCCTGCTCTCGCTGGGTCTGGCCTGGAGTTTGATCGCGCTGTGGCGCGATATTAATCGACGGCTGGCAGCAGAAACCGCATTGCGTGAACAAATCGCCTTCCGTACCGCGATGGAGAACTCGCTGATCACCGGTTTGCGCGCACGTGACCTCGAAGGTCGCGTGACCTATGTAAACCCGGCGTTCTCGCAAATGGTCGGGATGCCAGCCGAAGAAATCGTCGGCCATCTGCCTCCTATGCCTTACTGGGCACCGGAAGCGCGCACTGAATATCAGCGCCATTTCTCGCAAGTCGCAGCTGGCACCGCCAATCCGCAAGGCTTTGAAACCATCTTCCAGCACTCTGACGGGCGTCGCATACCGGTACTGATTTTTGAATCGCCGCTGGTCGACAATACCGGCGCGCAAACCGGCTGGATGGGTTCCATCCTCGACATTTCCGACCGCAAACGGGTCGAAGACCTGAACCGGCAGCAGGAAGAAAAACTGCAGGCCAGTGCACGTCTGGCCACCATGGGTGAGATTGCATCGACCCTGGCACATGAGCTGAACCAGCCGCTGGCGGCGATTTCCAGCTACACCACCGGTGCGCTGAATATGCTGGAACGTGATAAATCCAAGGAAGCTGAAGTCAATATCGACATGCTGACGCACGCGCTGGAGAAAGCACAGGCGCAAGCGCAACGCGCCGGGCAAATCATACGCAGCGTCCATACCTTCGTGAAAAAACGCGAACCTATGCGTACCGCTGTGACCATCGAAGAATTAATCGATAACGTCGCGCCGCTGGTCGAACTGCAGGCACAAAAATACTTCGTCTTCATCAAGATCGATATTCCGGACAACCTGCCTTCCGTACTGGCCGATCACGTCTTGCTGGAACAAGTGCTGCTCAACCTGACACGCAATGCAATCGAATCGATGCAAGGCATCGCGCCGGAAAAACGCGTGCTGCGTATCGCCGCCGCAGTCGATGATGCGATACCGCCGAACGTTGTGGTCTCGATCAGCGACCAGGGTCACGGCATCCCGCCGGAAGTTGCCGAGCGCCTGTATTCGCCGTTCTTTTCAACCAAGGCCGACGGGATGGGTATGGGCCTGAGCATTTGCCGTACTGCAATAGAATTCCACGGTGGCACGCTCACGCATACAGACAATCCGGGCGGCGGCACCATCTTCCGTTTTTCACTTCCGACATTGCAAAATCGCTTGATCGAAACGACAATGCGTGCAAACCAAAGATAAAAGAATATCCTTTTGATATATTTTTGACACTTATACCAGCGACGCAAACGCTGCTATCACTTAGATACAACGCAACACCCGGCAGACCGACAGGATATTTAATGCTGCACATTATTGATGATGAAGAAGTAATCCGCGACTCGCTGATGTGGCTGGCCAAGTCACGCGGCATTCCAGCCGCCGCCTATGACAGCGGCAAGGCTTTCCTCACCACACTGGATAACATGCCACGCGCCACCAGCCCGCAGGGGCAATGCATATTGCTGGATGTGCGTATGCCGGAAGTCAGCGGCGTTGCATTGTTCGACTTGCTGACCACGCGCGGCCTGACACAAACTTTCCCGGTTATTTTCCTGACTGGCCACGGCGATGTACCGATGGCGGTAGACACCCTGAAGCGCGGTGCTTTCGATTTCTTTGAAAAGCCGTTCAATGACAACAAGCTGATGGATCGCATCCAGGAAGCACTCGCCTCCTCAGAGCATGCATCGGCCAGTGTCGCCATCCACACCCGCCTGGCCGCCTTGTCTGGTCGCGAACGCGAAGTGCTGGACCTGATCCTGGAAGGCAAGATGAATAAAGTCATCGCCGACAAACTGGGCATCAGCATGCGCACGGTCGAAGTACACCGCGCGCATATCTTCGACAAGATGAATGTAAAGACCGCAGTCGAACTGGCGCGTCTCTTAAAGTAAAATCACACCATACCGGGGCGCACCTCGTGCCCCGGTGACCTTAGCACTTTCCTCAACTGTTACTCCACTCCGGCGCCCGGCGCTGATTGTCATGCATATCGTCAATATCCTGCTGCCCGACTTCATGCTGATCCTGTTCGGCGCAGTCCTGTTCCGCGTCACCAAATGGGATGCGGAATTCTGGATCGGGATGGAGAAACTGATTTACTACGTGCTGTTCCCGGCACTGCTGTTCTACTCCTGCGCACGTTCGCCGATCAACTTCGCCGCCACCGGCCAGTTCCTGCAAGTCGCCATCGCTGCCTGCGTCACTGGCATCGTCTTCGGCTGGCTGGCCAAACCGCTGTTCAAATCGGCACCCATGGTATTCGAGTCCGGCGTGCAAACAGCATTCCGCTTCAACTCCTATATCGCACTGGCGATCGCCAGCCGCCTCGGCGGCGCCGAAGGTACTTCACTGATGGGCCTGGTGATCGGTTTCGCCGTCCCCTTGTGCAATATGGCTGCCGTCCACGCGCTGGTGAAGAACAAGGGCGGTCTGATGCTTGAATTGCTGAAGAACCCGCTGCTGATGGCGACCCTGGGCGGCGTCACCTTCAACCTGCTCGGCTTCCATCTGCCGGAACTGGCAGGCGCTTTCCTGTCGCGCCTCGGCAATGCCTCAATCGCACTCGGCCTGATCATGGTCGGCGCCGGCCTGCGCCTGACTGGTTTGCATGCATCGAAAGGCATCGCCGCCTACTTCATCATCGTCAAACTGCTGATCGTGCCGCTGGTCACCTACGGCCTCGGCCTCTGGCTGGGGCTATCGAACGCGCATTTGCAAATGGTCGTCATGTTTGCCGCGCTGCCAACCGCCTCCAGCGCCTATGTGCTGGCGGTGCGCATGGGCGGTAACGGCCCGTTTGTAGCCTTCCTGATTTCGGCCGGCACCCTGATTTCGATGGCGACCCTGCCGCTGTGGCTGGCGCTGCTACAGTAAGCGGGAATTTTTCTGCCGGGCACCTGATTCAGCACTATCGCGGCTCCGTGCGCAGGATAAAATACGCTCGCCTGAAAAAAGATTGAACTCAGGACACATAATTGCATCGTAGCTGCAGGCTTGAGTGCAAGAATCAGGCGCATCGTCCGGCGCCCAACCTCAGGGATACCCTTATTCAATGCAACATTTCACTGCCCATCTGCATGAAGAAGCTGGCACCCTCGCACTGGGTGCATCGCTCGCGCGTGCGCTGCAACCGGGCCTGACCATCTATCTGCACGGCGACCTGGGCGCCGGAAAAACCGCATTGACGCGCGCCCTGCTGCATGCGCTGGGTCATACCGGCCACGTCAAGAGCCCGACTTATACACTGGCCGAACCCTATACCATCACCATCGGCGATGAAGCAGTCAATGTCATCCACTTCGACCTGTACCGGATGGCGAGTGCGGAAGAATTCCTCGATGCCGGCTTCCGTGAGTACTTCAATCAGCAAACGATCTGCATTATCGAATGGCCGGAAAAGGCTGAAACGGTATTGCCACCTCCCGATATCAGCATTTCACTCGCAGTTGCGGGCGAAGGGCGTGATGTAGAATTGCAAGCGTTGTCCGACCAAGGTGTTGAATGTCTGAACCGACTGAAATTCGCTCCAAACCTGTGAAAGCAAAAGTGCGTCGCACAGTCCTCAAGGCTGGCGGCACTTTGCTGATCTCGCTGTTTTCGCCGCTCCCGGCCTTCGCTTCGCAAATCCTCGCCGTCCGCGTATGGCCGTCCGAGGACTACACCCGCGTCACGCTGGAAAACGACGCCAACCTGAAGACCAATCACTTCATCATCAAGAACCCTGAGCGGCTGGTGGTGGACGTCGAAGGCATCGACCTGAATCCGACGCTGAAAAGCCTGATCGCGAAGATTCAGCCGAACGATCCATATATCAAACAGGTACGCGTAGGTCAGAACCGTCCCGGCGTAGTGCGCCTGGTGTTCGACCTGAAGGAAGAAGTGAATCCACAGGTGTTTACACTGGCACCGGTAGACAAGTATCAACACCGTCTGGTGTTCGATCTGTACCCGGTGAATCCGCCTGATCCTATCGCCGCACTGATAGAAAAAGGCCAGTGGTCGCTCGACAAGCCGAACGAACCGACCATGCCGCCGCCGGTAGCCGAAGTCAAACCACCGTTTGCCGAACCAAAACCGGATCGCCTGCCGCAAGTCAGTCGCATGCTGACGATAGCGCTGGATCCTGGCCACGGCGGGGAAGATCCCGGTGCGGTAGGCCGTGGCGGCAGCTATGAGAAACACATCGTGCTGTCCATCGCCAAGCGCCTCAAAGCCAAGCTGGAACAACATCCGAATATGCGTGTCATGCTGACGCGTGACGGCGACTACTTCGTGCCGCTGCATGTACGCGTACAAAAAGCACGCAAGGTACAAGCTGATTTATTTGTCTCTATCCACGCGGACGCCTTCGTGCAACCGACGGCGAATGGTTCATCGGTCTTCGCCTTATCGGAAAAAGGTGCGAGCTCGACTGCCGCACGCTGGCTGGCGAACAAGGAAAACGCTGCCGATCTGATCGGCGGCACGAATATCAAGAATCACGACAAGCAACTCGCCAGCGTGCTGCTAGACCTTTCCACTACGGCGCAGATCAATGACAGCCTGCGTCTGGGCAAAGCAGTGTTGAATGAAATCGGTGGCGTCAATCGCCTGCACAAGAATGCAGTGGAACAAGCTGGTTTTGCGGTATTGAAAGCGCCGGATATCCCGAGCATCCTGATCGAAACTGCGTTCATCTCGAATCCGGAAGAGGAAGCCAAGCTGAACGACGATGCTTATCAGGACCGGATGGCAGATGCGGTGGCGCAAGGTATCAGGAAATACTTTGCGAAAAACCCACCGCTGGCGAAAGGCCGGATGATGTAACTGGAAGGACTATAAAAAAAGGCGCTTAGGAAAACCAAGCGCCTTTTTTATTTTATTTATTTTTGAAGCGTTGCAAGACTTTCCACAACGCGCCGAGTGCTACCGGCACTGCCGCAGCACCGACACCGATCAGCACAATGGTATTCAAATGATCACGGATAATAGGAATGTTACCGAACAGGTAACCGCCAACCACCAGCAAACCTACCCACAGTACCGCGCCGATACAGTTAAATAACTGGAACCGGAAGAAAGTCATTTCCGAGACCCCGGCAATAAACGGAGCAAAGGTGCGTGCGATCGGGATGAAACGCGCGAGGATCAGGGTCTTGCCACCATGCTTTTCATAAAAAGCATGGGTTTTACGCAAGGCATCCCGGTCCAGCCAGCGGTAATCGTGGGTGAATACTTTCTCGCCTATCGCATGCCCTATCCAGTAATTCACGGTATTGCCCAGGATCGCCGCCGTCATCAGCAAAGCCATCAGCAGCCATAAATTCATACTGCCGGACGCGCAAAATGCTCCCGCAATAAAAAGCAGGGTATCGCCAGGCAGAAAGGGGAAGACGACCAGACCGGTTTCGCTAAAGATAATTGCAAACAGCACGACGTAAATCAGCATGCCGTATTGCGCGATAAAAGTGCCTAAATACTTGTCGACATGCAAAATCATGTCGAAGAACTGCATGAAATCCATAATTTTCCTTGGTAGCGGCAGAATGATACACCAGCGGCACTGCCGGCAGGCACGTAGAAAGACTACGCACAGCGCCGACAGTTCACTGCACCGTGCGGCCATGCAATCCGAAGTTATAATCTACCCATGTACGCAACCACCCAACCTTTCCGGCCGATACAGCCACTCTCCGACCAACTCATTTCGCAAATCGCCGCCGGTGAGGTCGTCGAACGCCCGTCTGCCGTCGTCAAGGAATTGCTGGAAAACGCACTGGATGCCGGCGCCACGCAAATCAATATCCGGCTGGAACAAGGTGGCGTGAAGCGTATCGCGATTACCGACAACGGCCGCGGCATTGCTCCGGAACAATTGCCACTGGCGCTGGCGCGCCACGCGACATCAAAGATCAATTCGCTGAACGAACTGGAAAATGTAGGAACACTAGGCTTTCGCGGTGAAGCACTGGCTTCGATTGCATCCGTCTCGCAACTCACGCTGACTTCGCGTACGGCAGACGCACAGCACGCATGGGAAATCAGCGGCGTGCAAGGCAGCGATCAAAAAAACACCGTCGCGCCATCGTCCGGCTCAACCGGCACCACCGTCGATGTACAGGACCTGTACTTCAATACGCCAGCACGACGGAAGTTTCTGAAAACAGAACAAACCGAATTCGGCCATTGCGCAGAAGTTGTGCGCCGCATTGCGCTGTCGCGCCCGGACGTCGCGTTCTCACTGACACACAACGGCAAGACCGTCGATCACTGGTCGGTGAATGACATCGCCAAGCGCAGCGCACACATCCTCGGCAGTGAGTTCTCCGGTGCACGCCTGCCGCTGGAAGAAACCGCAGGCCCTCTGCACCTGCACGGTTATATCGGCTTGCCGACAGCGTCCAAGGCGCGCGGCGATGCGCAATATTTCTATGTCAACGGCCGTTTCGTACGCGACAAATTATTGATGCATGCCGTGCGCTCTGCGTATCAGGATGTGCTGCACGGTGACCGCTACCCGTCTTATGTCATCAGTCTGGATCTGGATCCGGCCCTGGTTGACGTCAACGTGCATCCATCGAAAATCGAAGTGCGTTTCCGCGATAGCCGCGCCGTACATCAATTCGTCTTCCATGCGGTCAGCCGTGCACTGGCGCAAACTTCAGCGACTGCTTTCGGCGCCGTACCGTCACCGACGCCGGCACCGTCCGGCGCATTGCCATGGTTGCGCGATGCGCAGCAAACCACATTTGCGCCGCAATTCCAGCAGCAATACGGCGTTGCGCAAACGACGGCGAATTATGGCGCCTTGTTTAATACGGACGCGGCTGCTTCAGATAGCAGCAATGGCAGCGCACCATCCCTGCCCGTATTCAACGGCGCTGCAGCGCAAGCCATGTCCGACGAAGAATTCCCGCTCGGCTTTGCACTGGCCCAGCTGCACGGCATCTTCATCCTCGCGCAAAACACCAAGGGCCTGGCGCTGGTCGATATGCATGCGGCCCATGAACGCATACTCTACGAGCAACTGAAGAACGCGTTGGATGACAATGCGATGCAAGTGCAACCGCTGTTGATTCCGATCACCTTCTATGCCGACGACGTCGAAGTCGGTACCGCCGAAGACAGCAAAGAAACCTTGGAATCGCTGGGCTTTGATATCGCCGTCATGTCGCCGACCACGCTCGCAATACGCGCAGTACCGACCTTGCTCAGGAACGCCGATGCACAATCGCTGGCGCGTGACGTCTTGCGCGATGTACGCGAATACGGCGGCTCACGCGTGCTGGTGGAAAGACGCAATGAATTGCTCGGCACGCTGGCCTGCCATACCGCAGTACGCGCCAACCGCATGCTGACCGTGCCGGAAATGAATGCGTTGCTGCGCCAGATGGAAGCCACCGAGCGTGCCGATCAGTGCAATCATGGTCGTCCGACCTGGGTGCAACTGGGCCTGTCCGATCTCGACAAACTCTTCGAGCGCGGACGTTAAGATGTCGGCTAAACCACTGGTCGTCTCCATCATGGGGCCGACCGCATCCGGCAAAACTGCCGCCGCACTGGCTATCGCAGAACGCATCCCGGCAGAAATCATCTCCGTCGATTCTGCACTCGTGTATCGCGAGATGGACATAGGCACGGCCAAGCCCACCGCAGCAGAACTGGCGCAAGTACCGCACCACCTGATCGACATCCTCGATCCGCTGGAATCGTATTCAGTGATGCAATTCCGTCAGGATGCGATCCGCCTGGCCGCAGACATCCATGCGCGCGGCAAACTACCGCTGCTGGTCGGCGGCACCATGCTGTACTTCAAAGGTTTGAAAGACGGGCTGGACGCGCTGCCGCAGGCAGATGCCGCACTGCGCGCAGAGCTGGATGCGGAAGCTGCAGCAATCGGCTCGCCTGCGATGCATGCCAAACTGGCGGCACTCGATCCCATTACTGCCGAGCGCCTGAAACCGAACGACTCGCAACGCATACAACGCGCACTGGAAATCATTGCGCTCACAGGCCAACCGATGTCGGCCTTGCTGGCGCAGGCGCCGAAAACCGAACTGCCGTTTACGCTACTGCCCATCGCACTGGAACCATCCGATCGCAGCGTCCTGCATACACGTATCGCCACGCGCTTCGACGCGATGCTGAAAGGCGGTGCCCTGCTGGATGAAGTCAAAGCACTGCGCGCACGTGGCGACCTGCATCTGGGCCTGCCATCGATGCGCTGCGTAGGCTATCGTCAAAGCTGGGAATATCTGGATGGCGCTTACGGCCTGGCAGAATTACGCGAACGCGGCATTGCTGCCACCCGTCAACTGGCGAAACGACAACTCACCTGGCTGCGCTCCATGGACGACCGCCACATCATCGATTGCCTGGCGCCGGATGCGACTGGCAGCATCCTGCAACAAATAGAAACGGCGCAAAATCAGGGCTGATTGCAAATTCCACAATATTTTTAACGAATATTCAGCAAGTAATGGAATTTGGATATTGACAGGGAATGCCAAAAACGCGATAATTTTCGGCTATCTGGTGATATAGCTCAGTTGGTTAGAGCACAGCACTCATAATGCTGGGGTCGGTGGTTCAAGTCCACCTATCACCACCAAGAACATGTTTCGGGAGCAATCCTGAACTTTACAAAAACCCGCTTTCAGCCCCGGCCGAAGCGGGTTTTTTGTTGTCTGTCTCTTTCCGGCGCGGCCGTTCAGTTGGTATCTGAAAAACCTATGCTGTCATCCGCTGTACGGTGCTCACTCACACATCCCGGTAAGTTCGCGTAGTTCAATGTGAATCATTACATTTGCTTGCTGACGTTGACGGATACGGAACTGGCACCAGAACAGAACGCCGGTATACATAAACTGCCCCCCGAAACCGCTGCTTTTTTGTTCGCTTTGGTATTCGATATCGCCTCCCTTGCATTCAGGCAAGACAAAAATACCTGGAACGTGCCAGGCATTTTAATCATCGACCATCTGATCGTTTATCTCTTTCTTCCGCAGTCAGTCGTATCCTTATACTCAACCGGCACCATCGTCATGGACTCGTTAGTCTTTACTATCTTATGCGCCGTCGCCAGACATTGCGGAACGTCGGTAAAGATCAGCTCATAATCAGCGTCAGGCTCGGGGATCAAGGTCTTTTTCATATAGCAACCATCCTTAAGAACGATGTCATAAGCCCCGCCTTTAAGCACTGTATTTGGCTTGAGAAACCTGAATGTAATCGGTTCATTAGCAGCGACATAAATCTCTGAAGTGACAAAATTCTTGTCAACAGAATGTGCCGTCTCAGGCATGCCTATTTTCTTATTGTTCAGATTCTTTTCAAATCCAATAGCCATTTGAACATTGGCTACCATGCCGTTTCCTGGCAATTTATCATTCACGCATGCACTGTTTGGATAAGCACGCACTCCACGATAATCGATATCTTGTATAACGACCCGGACTCTTGCGCGCTCTCCGGCTGTAGGCTCAGTGACAACAACGTTTTGTTTGAGTGTGTTACAGCCGCTCAAGAGAAAAGCTGCGGCTATTAGAAACAGAAGTTTTTTATGCATTTACAGACATTTCAAAATAAAAACTCAACGGCCCGAACTGCGCTTCTCGTAGTACCAACTTATCGTACCGGCAAAAAAACCTATGAAGAGAACAAGTAAAACCATACGACCAGCACGATTCCAGCCAGGGAAAGTATAGGGAATACCGTGAAGAAACCATTGAAAGATTGGTCCAATCACTAATTCGCTAAGTACTACTATGCAAGCAGCACTTAAAAAGAATAACAACATATGATGAACCCATCTTACAAATTCAAACTTCTTACGGCTTTCCACTTTTTCTCCACTTTGCTCTGCATGGCTGACCTTAGTATTTCTTGAGTCACGAAAGAATCAATGTAAGTACTCATCTAATAAAGAAAGATTTTCTTCCAGGTCTTTAACTGTGTTCCCCATTTTTATTCTTGATTGAAATGGTTCATCTACCAACCAATTTAGACCCACATATACCGGCCCAATTCCAAGAGAGACCGTCGAATAAAAATTTCGATGATCCGTTGCCACAAAATATTCTATAGCATGTTTTCGATCAATCAGGATGCAAGAAGAAAATCCGCCATCTCTATCCTTGCCCCCAAGTGATAAAAAAAAACGCTTTCTGGAACGATAATATTCAACGAGTAAATTCATTAGATCCAAACCGTCCAGAATTTCTCTATCCTTATCTAACTGCACGATATATTTCTCCATCTTTTATAAATTTATAACCTTTAGACTCCAAATACGAAATCTCTCTATTAGTAAATGACACAGGTGCCGTTTGTGAAATCACTCTTGGATCACTAGTAAAAACAATTTTCTTCCCTTCTGCAATCGCCTTATCGAGGAAAGATTTATTAATCTCCCACATCCTTTCTCTTCCCAGCTCTTTCATCATCGCGTCCCAAGCTGCCACTTCATAATACGTAGCTCCGCGAGCTTGAGCAATCTGTTCATATGACTTAGAACTACCGAAAATGAAACGCCCCAATACCACTTCGTCGCTCATCGGATTTTGCATAGCTGCTACAGCAAGTTTCTCATAAACGATACGAGCAGTTTTTAGATTGCTTACTTGTTGTAATAAGCCAGAAGGCGTTACAGCGCCACTAACAATAGCAGCTGCAGTCTCCGCAGTAATAATTCCTGCCTGTGAAGCAGCAAAAGGATTATTTAAAGCCCATAGCAACATGGCAGGGCTAAGGCCCGCCAAAGTCGCTGAAGCGGAAACTCCTAATGCAGCTTTAGTTGCAACATTTAAATTGGAAAGAATATAACCACTACGCTGTGCTGCTTCCGTTAGCTGCTCTAGCGTAGGCTGTTGAAGGCCATTTTTCTTATAAAAATCCGCATACAAAACGGTGCTCGCCAAATACATGCTGTCATTAGCTCTTTGCTCCGGACCGGCAAAAAACATATGACCAACATTCTGACCAGGCATATTGAGGTCGCCAGGCAAAATCTGTTGCCCCGCTTTGCGTAAAAATTCTGAAGCGCTGACATCCCACGAGGCACGATCACCTTCTGCACCAAACTGCACTTGTCGAAATGCTTGTTCCGCCAATAGTCTTTCAGCCAGCTCTACAGAGATCCCCTTCTCTGCGGCATATTTGGCTGCATTTTCTTTTATCCAATCAATTTCTTTGGGATGCAGCTGTCGATTATTAATATCAACATTCATTGCCGATCCAGCACCGGCAACGTTACCGCCCGCAGCCGCAGCACCGACTCCTGCTGCTGCAGCTTGTGTAACGACTTGTCCCGCTGCATTTGCAACAGTGTCGCTGGCACCTGCTTCTTTTAGTGCGGCAACAACGTTCTTCTGAAGTTGTTCTAACAATGGCGCTGCACTTGCTGCAGCACCAGCGCCCAGTGCACCACTAGTACCACCAGTCAAACCACCCACAACTACATGCAAGGCAACCCGATACGCACCGCCTTCGTCCCACTTCTTCGCTTCTGCTCTGAGTTCATCCGCTCTCTCCGTATTACCAGCATCACCTGCTTCTTTCGCGTCCTTCCTTAGCGTCGTTACTTTGTTAGCAGCGTAGGTACCGACGTCTTCCGCCATTCTTTGGCCTATATCACCCATGATGCGCGCCGCCTGCTCCTCCAGGCGCGCCTTCTGCATCTTTTTCTCCAGCTCGGCTGCTTGCTGCAGTGTGAGCGTATTGCTGAGTGCGCCGTTGGCCGTCGATGCATCACGGTTGGTGAGCTCTTCCGCCGTTTGCTGACTTAGCACATTCTGCTCCGTGTCGCTGCCAGTGATGGTGATGTTGGCCGGACTGATGACGCTGAGGGTCTGGCTTTGCTCACTGCTGTTTTTAGGTAGTGCTTTTTTTGCAGCCGCATTACCCAGAAGGTTGAGAGAAGTGTCGTTGCCTAGTTTTGTGAGGTTGTTTTGGACCGTTGCACCTGTTCCTACTACGGCAGTGCCACTGAAGCTTTTGCTTTTGGTGGCGGTGCTTTGCGAGTTGCTGAGATCGCTGCTGCTCAAGCTACTGGTGCTGAGGGTGTTCTTCGTTTTGTCAGCTGTACTAGTGATAGCTGCCGCAATGAGTTCCGTAGTGCTGCCGACTTTGATGTCGAAGCCACCACCACCCACTGCGATACCGCTTTGACCCTGCGTGCTGACGTAACCGTGCTTGATGCTTTGCTTGCTGGTGTTGACAGATACCGAGCTGGTACCAACACAAAACGGCGGGATGCAGACGCTGACGCCGAAGCCGCTGCTTTTTTGTTCGCTTTGGTATTGGCTGCGATCCTGCAGGGTTTCTATCGTAAGGTCACGGCCTACTTCCATCTGAACTTGCTTCGCCGCGAGCTGCGCTCCTTTTAAGGTGGTGTCCTTGCCACTCTTGACGCTGAGTTTGTCGGTCGCAGTGATGAGTGTGTTGTCGTAGGTGGTTTCATCACCCTTGGCACTGCCCTTGCCTTGTTGCATACCTGCCTGGAAGCTGATGCCACTTTGCTGGCCAACACCAAAGGTAGCGCCGACACTGGCGCTTGATGATTTGTTTGTGCTTTGCATCGCACTGGTGTTAGCTGCAGCCAGCAGTGTGACATCGCGCCTGGCTTCGAGGTTGATGGTTTCGGCCTGCAGCTTGGCGCCTTCCATGGCGATGTCAGTCTGACGCGCGGTCAGGTCTATGGATTTGGCTTGCAGGTTAGTACCTGTTACTCGCGTGTCCGCGGTACTGCTACTGCTGCTCGATTTGGAGCTACCGACAGTGACCGAGACACCAAAGGCGGAGCCACCTGGATCTGCATTTGCCAGGTCAGTTGCTGCGTCTTTGGCGCTCTTGGCAAACGCGGCACCTTTTTCAAAGGCTTTGTAGCTGTCGTAACCTGCTTTTAATGCCAGCGCATTGTCCAGTCTGTCGTTACCGCTGCCTTTGTTCGCAGCCATCGCAGCTTCGACCGCGCCATAGATGAGGCTGCCGACTTGTCCTGCAGGTTTGCTACCGACTGTGAAGCTTTTACTTTCTGCCTGGTGACTACTACTGCTGGTGTCGCGAGCGGCTAGCAAATCGATGCGATCTGCTGCGAGTATGATAGCTTTGCCTGCCAGCAAATCCGCACCGCGTGTGGTGATGGTCGCATCCCGCGTACCAGCGTTCCCGGCAATCATGCTGAGGTTGCCCTTATTGGCCGATAGCAAGCTGGTTACAGCGCGCTGCCCATCTGCCTGACCATTTTGTTTGTCGGCGGTGGTGCCAAGGATGGTCATGCTGCCGCTCAGACTTGGCATCAACCCTATGCTGGTGCTGGAGCTCTTGCTGGTGCTGGTCGTGCTCTGCGCTTCGTTGACGACATCGATATTGATGTTGCGGCCGGCGCTTATGTTGATGTCCTTGTCAGCCAATACCGCACTACCGACTATGTCTGCGTCGCGCTTGGCGTCGATTTGCACATTGCTTCCGGAGACACTGGATGAGATCGCCGTTTCGCTCTGTTGATCCAAGGTTTGCCTGGTTTTACTGCTACCAACCGAGACACCAGTCTGTGCGCTGCCGGATAAACCCGATCTCTTTCTTTCGCTGACCTGCGAGATGTTGTGCTGCTCAGTGGCGGCCGCGATTTTGACGTCCTGACCTGCGCTGAGTTTGACGTCTTGCACAGCATTGACGTGGCTGCCGAGCAGCGCTGCATCATTGCCTGCGGTCAGTGTGACGTTCTTGCCTGCAATCGAACTACTGACTACCTGTGTATCAAAGGTATCGGCGGTGCCTTTGTTACTTTTGCGTGAGACCAGGCTGCCGTTTTTGCTGGCAGAGAAACTACTCGACTGACTGGCATTGGTAGCGTTTTCTATAGTGAGCTCTTTCGCTGCGATCACCGTCACATCGCCACTGGCAATGACTTTGGAGCCACGGATGACAGTATCGCTACCGGAGGTAAGCGATACGTCCTTGCCGCTGAAGTTGCTGCTGATAGAGGTATTCCTATCAGTTTGTACACGACTCTCAGTGCTGTGCGAGGAGGCAAAACTTTTTTTCTTCGCATAGCGCGCTTCATCGCTCTGACTGGTCGCGCGACCTTCCGCAATCTGAATATCTCCCGTTGCGCTGACACGCAGATCTTCCTTGGAATTTACATTTGCAGCGGTCGCGGTGAGATTATTTCCGGCTGAAATAGTCGCCTTGCCACCTGAAGTGATTTGGCTGCCTACTTCAGTCGCCCCTGATTCGCGTATGTAGTTGCGCGCATTGGCGGTGAGATCGCTGTTGTACGCGGTCTCTACCGTACCCAGGTTCACATTGTTACCTGCGGTAGCCTGTATATCTCCCTTGCTGGACAACACGCCTGCGAGCACGCTGAAGTCATTACCTGCACTCGCAACCAGTATGCCTTTCTCGCCCGTTACGTACAGTCCTGCCACGCGGTCTATCTGGGTGAGACTACTGCTGGAACGGCCCGACGAAGCGGTGCCCGTGCTAGTCGTACTTTCAAGAATGAGATCCCTGCCTGCATTTGCATTCAGGCTATCCTGCGCAAGCACGCGTCCACCTTGATTGCGTATGTCTTGCTGTGCTGTTACTTCAACGGTCTTACCCGCTATGTCTGCAAGGTTGTGCACGTTGTCGGCCTTGATTTGCATGACATTACGACCAGCGATGGTGCCACTGTTCTTGAGGTCGCCACTGAGCTGGATGTTGACGTTCTGACCTGCTAACAATGAACCTCCACCAGAGAGGTCGCCTGATCTCGGCTTGACGTAGACCTGTGGCACCAAGGCTGTGGTGATACTGCCATCCGGCAGCACGACTTCTTGTGCGACCAGCCAGACAATGTCACTGGTAAGCACTGCCATCTGCGCAGGCGTGAGGCTGACGCCTGGCACTAGCTCCCATTGCTTGGCATAGGCAGTACCAGCCCGCATTAAAGCTTGATACTGCGCTTCGTCATTGGCATAGCCATCGAGGAATCTGCGCCCCGTCAGCTCCGCGATTTGTTCGCGGATGAGCATTTGCTCATAGAAACCATCGCCCAGGCGCTTTTGTATAGTGTTGGGATCGGTGTTGAGCTGCTGCAGCATGTAATCGCTGGAGAGCCATTGCTGCTTGTTGTAGAGGCGTGGATCACCTTTATAGATGTGGCTGTCGTTCGGATCAGGATTGAGGATGAGCAGGCTGCTGCTCGGTGGCTTCCGCGGCCCTATAACCTGTGCGCCTGATCCGGAGACACTGGCATTGCCCTGCGCGACGGAGGTATCCAGTTTGGTTGTGACGCTTTCAACGACTTCTACATACGAGCCCGTCCCAAAATAACCAACGCGCAAGCGGTACGGTTTATATTCAACGTTGTCGCCTCTTATCGTGCCGTACTCAGTTACCTGGCGACTCCCCTGCGTCTCTGTGTTGGTCAGTTTGCCACCTGAAATATTCAGGTCGCCGCCGGCCAAGATGCGACTGTTGTCGTTAAGGATCTGATCACTTACAAGTGTCATGGAACCACCAGCAATGATTTTCGCTGGTGTGCCCGGATTATCTACAACCGTTTCTACGATTTGCTTGCTTGTCACCCAGATTTGATAGAAGTCACGATAACCGCGTGATATCAAATCGCGGTTGTAACTCAGAAGCCTGCTTCTGAGCGTTACCTGATCATCCACCGCTACACCGAAGAGCTTCCATACAGGACTGTCACTCGGATAGTCATAAGGAACCTGGATGGTGGTGTTACCCTCCATAGGATCATATACGGTCTCATATGCAACTAGCTGATAGGGAACACGTGAGTACCCCTTCTCAAATGGATAAACACTACTAGGCCTGACATATTCAAGACGGTAACGTCCCGGCTCTCCATCATCAAATCTATCTGACGCACATTTGAAACAACGACCTAGTTCGTTTTCCAGATATCGCGTTCCGCCCAAACGTATGTAATGCCCGGACGCAGATTCGCTCGTAGTATCGGTACGTGTACTGAAGTCAGGATTCAGGTTATTGATCTTGCTTGCCGTGATGACCAAGCCGCCCATCGACTCTATCGTCGCAGCCTGGTTGGTGACGACATCTGCCGTGCCGGTCGCATGTGCTTGCGCATCCAGGCTGCGGCCTATGTTCAGTGCGGTTGCATCAGTTCCCGCGCTGAAGAGTAGAGAACCATCCCGATTGTTAAGCGTGCCTACACCCAGATCCATACGCTGGCGGGCAGCAATGAGGGCATCAGAACGCAGATTGGCTAAGGTTTCACTGTCGTTATTAAGTGTATTCGCAGCAATCGCGAGTTGATCACCATAGATGCGGCCAGTGCCTATGTTGTCGAGTTGATCTGCACGCAGAACGGTTTCCGCACCGTCTATCAAGCCACGATTGCTGATATTGTTTGTGGCAGTAACAACGGTAGTCTTAGCTGCTATTTCTCCAGTCGCTGCGTTGTCGATATTTGAGACTTTGACTACGAGGCGATCTGCGGCAGCCAGCTTGCCAGCATTGCTCAGTGTGTCTGCAGTAATCGTAAGATTATTATTTGCATCTATACGCGCATCGGCAGTGTTAAGTAGCTCACCAGTCGTCACAATATCGGCCTGATCTTGCGCACTGATCACCGCCTTCGCGCCACTGTTGCTGATATTGCCGGTTGTCTCGATATGCAGCTTGCCACCACTACCATTTGACGATGCAGCCTGTATAGCGCCCTCATTCGTGAGGAAACCGTTCGATAGCAACACCAGGTTGCCGCCGTTCGCATTGATAGCGCCCTGGTTACGTACACCCATACCGCTTTCACTGCCGACCAGATAGATGTGGCCAGCGTACATGCCACCCAGTGCCGCAACATCAAGACTGAATTGCGGAACCGGCCCCATACCTGTAATGGAGGTAATACCTTGCGCCACGTTGCCCGGATAATCAGCGCTGTTGATGCCGACTTCATTCGCACCTGTTACGATTTTTAGTTTATTCGCCCAGATACCCGCATTGACTTGTACTGACCTGGCCAGGATGTCGGTGTAAGTCGCACCACGCGTATCCAGCCCCAGGCCTTCGACGCTGATGGCGCCTTGCGTGATGCGGTAGCTTTCCAGTGATCCGTTGTTGACCGGATTGCTTGTTGCAGTTCCCGTCGTGAGGGTGACGCGATCAGCATTGATGAAGCCACCACCATTGATTTGTATGCCTGCCGGATTGGCGATGATGACTTCCGCTTTCTGACCTGCGACTTCGACGTAGCCACGCAAATGGCTCGGGTTGCTGGAGTTGACTTCATTCAGGATCACACGTGCGGCACTACCCGACAGCCAAGGATTACCCTGTACCCAGCCGCCGGTTTGCGTGAGCACATTGTCCCGGCTGTTGTTGAGTATGGCACCATTGCTCTGCACGTCGAACTGGCTGTAGGTATTACGCGATACGCCTGCGGCAGATGGTGCCTGGATGTTGACTTGCGGCAGACCATTCGCTGTTTGCACTATGGTCGGACGTTGATTATTCGGTGCACCTGGATCTGCGACGATCTGCGCATGGGCAACAGGCATGATGACTGTCATGACACCCGCAGTCAGTTTGGCAGCGAAAGATATCGATTTTAGCTGCAAGCAAATCTGTTCCATCGTCGGTTTAAACACGCCAGGCGCAGATGATGCGGCATCGCCCTTACATTGCGCAGCTACATTCTCTGCGACCGCCATCATGATGCCGCGCGTTTTATTAAAGACGATGCGATATAGGTGCTTGTTCATGCCTGCCTCTTGCCTGATTTATTCAATATGTAGGTACCGCCGCAATACGTCTCAACGCATTGCAAAATTAAAACCCTTCGCTTTTTTATCTACGCATGCGTCCTAAACATGAAGTACGCATCAACGCGAACCAAGAATGCGTATGACAACATCAACGAAGGGGAGTAATAAAGTAACTACAAAGGAACTACAAAGGAACTACAAAGGAACTTATCTCAAGCGAAGACGATATCTATCGCGCACACCTCGAATCAGGACAAATTCGAATAATGCGAATCTAATTGGCTGATAGCTCAAACCGCCGGAGAAGCATGAACGTCATTCATACATCCCCGTCACTGACGACCATTTGAAAACCCGCTTCCACGTCCCGTTACGTTCGCGCAGTTCGATATCAGCATAACCATCCCGCATCTCCGGTAGCACGGTCAGCATATTCACCGTTTCCGATACCGCACGCTCACTTCCGGCACCAACAGATTCCGTCTTGATAAAAGCCATCGGTCGCGCAAACACCGGACGCAGTCTTGCGCCATCCATCATGAACAGATACAACATTTCAAAATTGGCACCACCACCTTTATATTCTTCATCCCAGCTGGCGCGCACAGCCACGGCCCATCCCTGCTCTGTATCGCCAGGTCGCAGCAGATAAGGCTGCAAGTCAAAACGTCGCCAACTGTCCGGCCATCGCAGCACAGGCTTATGCGCCGCACTCCGGTCCAGGGCTCGCGGCTGAGGTATGTTGGAGTTCGCCCAACTGACGGGAACAGACACAGCTTCATGGCTACGTGCCACCAGTACCGGCGACGCACCGGGACGCTTGCTAAACACACCCAACCATAAAGACATCTTGTCCTGTACTTCTTGCGAGTCTGCATCGCAGCCATGCATCACAAACATACGGTAGCGTTCTGCCGTTTCCGCACGCGGTGCGAGGCAAACCATGGCCAGATACATGTCCGGACGTTGCGACCAACGCAACACACCAGCAGTCGCCAATAATTCTGTCGGCTGCCCGGATGCCAACTGTTGCAGCAGGCTATCCCTATCGTAAGTAACAGGCAGCGGCGTACCAAAGTCCTGCGGTTCCGCACCGGGCGCCATCGCGGCCCGGTCATACATGATGCGCGCTTCTTCGGTACGAAACGCGGCACGGACGTGATCCTGGGTTGGCACCCTGATCTGTGCCTGCGTTGACGCATGGATAGATAGCATAAGAAGTATCAGCTGAGAGCAAAAAGACGACAGTCGCATACGTGCCTGGTGACACCAGTCCGAAATAAATGATCGAATGACACTAACTCAAGCGCTTCACGAAACGTGCCGGACAGTTCTCAATTACTCATGAGAAGCATGTGATTAGACTCAGAACTTAGTTCGCACCGCACGACATGCAGCAGCATTTTATTTGCGATTTTTCTGGTTATACTTAAATTGACAACCAGATTCCAATTATGAAAACTAGTTGTCAATAAAGGGAAATCATATGCGATCAAACAAAGCCCATAAAATCACGGAACTTACTCTGACAGTATTCCGCCTTAACGGCGCACTGGTAGATTGGGGGGATGATTTTTCAGCACCAGAAGAACTCACCAGCGCACGGTGGAAAATGCTGGGGGCACTGGCATTAACCACGCAAGCGCTGACAGCGCCGCAGATTGCGACCTGCATGGGTGTTACCAGACAGGGAGCACAGAAACAGCTGAATTTACTCGTCGAAAGCGGTTTGGTAGAGCCCCGTTACAATCCGCAGCATAAACGCTCACCCTTGTATTCACTGACAAGACAAGGACGAAAAATTTATAGCACGATTAATCTGCGCTGGACTGGTCATGCGGCTAAGCTGGCCGCTGGCTTCACCGCTGCCGAGTTGGATACCACCACCAAAGTATTGCAGCAGTTGGCGGCTGTCTATGCAGATCTGGGACGTCAACATGAAACGTAAAGTCCACGCCATTGCCGCAACGCTGGCGCTACTATTCATCGCAACATTCTGGACCTCCACTGTCGCTGCCGAATTCCTGCTGTCCCAGCCCGCAGTTATTCAGGTCAAACTAGGGATCGCGTATGCATTGCTGGTTTTCATTCCGGTCATGGTCATCACCGGAGCCAGCGGCTTTGCCTTGGGCGGGAAAAGTACGCAGGCATTGATCGTCGCCAAACGCAGGCGCATGCCCTACATCGCGGGTATCGGCTTGATCATACTCGTACCGTGCGCACTATTCCTGGCAGACCGCGCACAAAACGGACTGCTGGACAACAGCTTTTATGGCATACAAGTGGTGGAACTGATTGCGGGGGCGATCAATCTGGTTTTGATGAGTCTGAATTTCCGCGATGGCTTACGATCGCGCCATTGCAGACAACAGTAAATAGCAGGCATCAAGACTTGCCCTTATAACGCTCCAGCAATTCAAATATCGCCATACCCAGCACCATCGCCGTCACAAAAATAATGGTCTTGCTATTGCCGATGACCAGTGAAGCCAGCGCCGGCCCCGGGCAGTAACCAGCCAGCCCCCAGCCAACACCAAATGCCAGGCCGCCAAATACCAGACGTTTATCTATCTGCTTCGCCTGCGGCAAACGCAAAGGCTCACCCAATAAAGTCTTGCTGCGTCTGGCAGCAGCACTAAAGGCAATCAGGCCGACGCAGATCGCACCACCCATCACAAAAGCCAGTGACGGATCCCACTTCCCGCCCAGATCAAGGAAGCCGATGACTTTGGCCGGGTTAGCCATGCCAGAAATAATCAAACCTATACCGAAGATCAGCCCAGCCAGTAATGCCATAAAGATTTGCATGACGATGCTCCTAGGCGATCAAATGACGCACGATGTACACGGTCAGGAAGCCTGCCGCCATGAAAGCCAGCGTTGCAACCAGCGAACGCAGCGACAGGCGCGACAAACCGCACACGCCATGACCACTGGTACAACCGGCGCCGTAACGCGTACCCAATCCGACCAGCAAGCCGGCAACGACTAGCGTCACATTGCTGGCCTCGATCGTGGCATCCGGCAGCGGACGGAACAGCGCGTACAACAAAGGTGCCGCCATCAAGCCGATCAGGAAAGCCACGCGCCACAGCAGGTCGCCCTTCACTGGTCTTAGCAAACCACCGAGGATGCCGCTGATACCTGCGATCTTGCCGTTGAAGAGTATGAATAATGCTGCCGCCAGTCCGATCAGCAAGCCGCCGACCAGCCCGTGCCATGGCGTGAAATGCATCCAGTCTATCGTCATGATTTTTTCCTCTTCGCAGGTGCGCAGTACTGTTGATACAGGACTTCAATCACGGCCATCGCTTCTTTGCTGGCCATGCTGTAATAGATTTGCTTGCCTTCCCGCCGCGTATGCACCAGTTGCTCTTCACGCAGTACCGTCAACTGCTGCGACAAAGTCGGCTGCCGTATCTCAGTCGCTTCTTCCAGCTCACTGACACAGTACTCGCCCTCGGCCAGCTGGCACATCAATAGCAATCTATCCCGATTGGATAAAGTCTTGAGCAAGCCGCAGGCTTTAGTCGCGGCTTGCTGCAAAGCATCCAGATCCACACTTTCAGTTGCACTCATACACACTCTTAATCATCGAACAATATGCAATATTTTAATATATATTTATATATATTATTAAGGAAAAATAAAGCAGCCCAGGTAGCCAGGCTGCTCGCGCTTATCAAGCTGATCAATTACGGTGGCGCACATTCTTGCACCGCACCTTTCTTTCCGCTGCCCGCTTTCTTCGCTGCGGCTATTTTTTTGGCGGATGCATCAAACGCATTATCCAGATAGCCGCCATAAACCCCGGCAATATCGCCGCCTATGATGGGCGGTGCCAGCATGCAACCACTCGCATCCACGAAGATCACCGTAGGTGCAGCGATCACTTTGTATTTTTGCGCGATGCCACGCGGACTGGTACTGCTACGATCAAAACTCTGTACGCTTTGCGCACTCGCCATATCCACTTCACGGATGACAGGCCGCTCCTTAGGTTTGCTATCCCTCAGTAACGGATACAAATAGTTATTCCGCACTACATGACAAAACGGACAACCCGGCAAAGAGAAAAAGAGTATGACAGGCTTAGCTTCACGTTCGGCCTGCGCACCGTCACGCGCCAGATCGCTCACCATAGGAATCGCGGCAGCCTTATTATCAGCAACAGCATGCGTGCTCAATACCAGGCACAACAGACACAGGAACAATGATTTCATACGCGCCTCAATCCTGCTGCGCGAATCTGGCGATGTCGTCGAAGTCTTCGTCAAAGATTTCACCGACATCTACGCGTCTAAGCATGCCGCGTTTGTCGAATACATAGTTAATCGGCAGACCTTGTCGTTTGCCCAGTACCCGCTCCAGCGCCGGGAAGTCAGTAGTAACCGGATGCGTGAGCTGATACTTGCGCACCCACTGCTGCGCCTTCTCTTTTTGTTGCGGGTCTTTGCTTTCGATGTTGACGCCGATGACGATCAGCTTGTCCGTGTTCCTGCTGTACAGCTTTTGCAATTTCGGCGCTTCATTTGCGCAGAACGGGCAATAGGAAGCAAAGTAGCTGATAACGATGACTTTGCCACGCAGGCTGGCAGGATGGATGGTCTTGCCGTCCAGCGTCGTCAGTATCGGTAGTGCCGGGGTGTCACCCGGACGCACATCGGCCGCGTACGCTGCTCCGGACACAGCGATGCATGCCAGCAATAGCAAACGAGATACGGCGAGGGACAGGCGCTTCATCATGCTGCACACCTAAGGAAGCAGGCTACGCGCAATAACACGTAGCGAATTTCAATACCTGGGGAAATACAATTTACTCTTGTCCAGCTTATAGCTCCACGGCAGTCCTGCATTCTTCCAGCCATTCACTGCTCGCTGCCCTGCTTGCGGCCCGGTCTTGGCCAGGTCACCTTCAAAACCGTCAACTACTGAATACACCCTGGTATAACCAAGATCGGTCAGCAAGTTAGCAGCACGCGAACTGCGATCACCGGAGCGACAGATCAGGATCACGGTATCGTTTTTACCAAGTCCTGCTGCCGTCATGCGTCGCGCCAGTTCCGGCCCGAAGTCGCTATTCACGTCCAGCTTGAAGCGTCCGTTCTTATCATCCCACGGCGCATCATCCGGATGTTCGACGTAGGGAATGCTGGCGTCGGCTATGGTCGGCATGCCGACATAAGTGATTTCCCCGCGCGTACGCACGTCTACAAAATAAGCCTTGTCGGCCAGCTTTTGCTTGAGCCGATACGCTTCCTTCGCATCCAGATACAGCCCTGCCCTGGTCTGTTTGATATCCGGCACTTGTGATGCATCGTAAGCCCATGCAAATACGCAAGCCGCACCCAGTATCAGAGCAGCGATCAGTTTCTTCATTTTGCATCAACCTCACACAATTTAATTCGCAATGCCCGGATTACCATCCATGCCGACGATACGCGGCGTATTCAGTTTGCGTGGTGTAACGACCTTGTTGCTACGTAGCCACTGCGCCACCACATCCCACACTGGTTCGCCGGATGCGCCTTCTGCGACTGGCGCCCAGCCCGCCACCTTGTAGGTCTTGCTGGCATCAATCAGCTTGCCGTCCAGACGCATGTCCTGGATACGCGCACCCATTTTTTCCTTGGGCGCTATCGTGTAGCTCATGCCGCCTACCCGTACCATATCGCCACCTTGCTGATAGTAAGGATCGGGGTTGAACAGATTGTCGGCTACGTCTTCCAGTATGGTTTTGATAGTCGCACCGCTCATATCGGTCAGCGTGCTGTATGAATATGTCGTCGCGGTCTGATCCATCAGATGTTCCATCAGGATAGGACTGTCCGGCAGCAACGATGTCCCCCAACGGAAACCCGGAGAGAAAGCGATGTCTGCACCTTTGACATCCATCAGCGCATCGACGATGAGTTGATCGAAGGTACCGTTGAAATTACCCCGGCGGTACAAAGTCCCTTCCGTCATCGCCAGACGTTCATTCAGTTTGGATTCATACGGTGCACGTATCTTGGTGATCAGTGCATCCATGTCCTTGTCCGCAGGCAGGAAGTTGGAGAACACCGGCAACAAGCGATATTTGTAGCCCTGCACTTTGCCGCCGCGCACATCGAAGTCGAGCACGCCGAGGAATTTGCTATTGCTGCCTGCGTTGGTGACCAGTGTTTTACCGCCAGGATTGCTGACGATGACAGGAGCAGGCATACCGTCATGCGTATGCCCACCCATGATGGCATCTATGCCGCGCACGCGCGACGCCATTTTCAGATCCACATCCATACCGTTATGCGACAGCACGACCACGACTTTCGCGCCTTTGCTGCGCGCTTCGTCGACCATCTTTTGCATATTCTCTTCCTGGATACCGAAACTCCATTCCGGTACCAGGTAACGCGGGTTGGCGATAGGCGTGTACGGGAAAGCCTGGCCGATGACGGCGATTTGCACGCCATTCATTTCCTTCAGCACATAGGGCGGGAAGACCGGATCGCCGAAGTCGGTGGTCTTGATGTTTTGTGCGACGAAATCGACTTTTCCCTTGAAGTCTTTCTCAACGATTTCCTTCACGCGTTTGTCACCCAGTGTCATTTCCCAGTGTGCGGTCATGACATCCACGCCCAATGCCAGGCAGGCGTCGACCATATCCTGGCCATTGGTCCACAAGGCAGTTGCCGAGCCCTGCCAGGTATCGCCGCCATCCAGCAATAATGCGCCCGGACGGCCAGCCTTCATGCGTTTGACCAACGTCGACAAATGCGCGAAGCCGCCGACTTTGCCGTAGGTTTGCGCTGCCTTTTCAAAATTCAGGTAGCTGAATGCATAGGCTTCTGGCGTATTCGGTTTGACGCCAATTTCCTTCAGCAATTTTTCGCCGACCAGATGCGGCATGCGTCCTACCGCGTCGCCTATGCCCAGATTCACATTCGGTTCACGGAAGTAGATCGGTTTCAATTGCGCATGGCAATCGGTGAAGTGCAGGAAATGGACATTGCCGAAACGCGGCACGTCATACAGTTTGCCGGCGGAAGGTGCCGCCAGCGCGCCTTTGGAATCCAGCAACATACCGCCTGCAGCTGCGATACCCATGACCTGAATGAACTCACGACGATTCAAACCCATTTTTTCCTCTGATTATTCGGTAGACGAGCTCGCCATGCTTGCAGGTGCAAGCGATGCGATAAGGTGATGCAATCAAAGCGCAGCAAGTGGCACTGCGCCTTGATTTAGCGGTTGCTTACTTGTTGACGGGCGAAGCCGGATCCAGCAACAAGGCCATGACATCCTTGATTTGTTTCTCTTGCAGGATGCCGTTATGGCCGAAGCGCGGCATGTTGGAACATGCGGTAAAGGCCTGGGCGTTGTAGATCTTGGCCCAGGTGTACTTCAGCATGTCTTCGCTCTGGCCACGTATCTTCCCGTACTGATACAGGGAAGGACCGATGTTGCCGAAGGAGATTTCTGCCTTGCCGATTTGATGACAGGCGTAACAGTTACCACCGTTGACACTGCCGACCGCATCCGACGATTGCATGCCGCGACCGTTCTGGGCAATTTTCTCGCCTTCTTTCCAGTCACCCAGGTACTTGCCGTCAGCCGGATACTTCACCTGCTTGAGCTGTGAAGCTTCCAGTGCTGCTGCCTTATCCTTAGGTGTATCGCTCGGATATTCACTGCACAGCTTTTGCGCCTCGTCCTGATCCAGCATACGCTCCATGGTGGCCGGGCCTTTGGATTTGAAGTCTGCTTTTAGCATGGCGATTGTTTCTTTGCCATAGTCGCTATCCGCTGCTACGGTGGCACAACCGGCGATGGTAACGACCGATGCTATCAAGATGCCTATTCTTTTTTTCATATCGCCTCCCTATCGTTTCAGCGCTGGGCCGTTATACACACCACCGTCCGCGCTCTTGGCCAGGAACATCGTCACTGCAGTGATGACGTCAGAGCCGTACAGCGGTTCCGGGAAGCGTTGCTGACGGAAGCAATCATTCAGGCGATGCTGCATGGTGCGCACTTCGCCTTGCGAGACGCGATAAGCAGGCCAGGTGCCATACGCAGCCTGTGCATTGCTCTTGTTCAGCAAGTTGGGGAGGTCCTGCAAACGGATGCGTTGATTGTCAACGGCGTGGCAGGTAGCACAGGCAAAGTCATGCGAACCGGCACGGTAGAAGAAGATCTTCTTGCCGATCTCATAGGCACGCTTTTCTTCCGGATGCGCAGTCGATACCGACATCTTCATGCCACGCGATTCGGATGTGATGTACGCCACCATCGGTTCGATATCAGACGGCTTGCCGGCTGAACCGAACGGCATCTTCACTGCCTGCTCACGCGTCAGGCCCTGCAGGTTCATACGGCAATAGATCAGCCGCTGTTCCAGGTCCATGACCTTGTTGACGTCCTTGAAGTAACGCGGCAATTCGGCATAAGCACCTTTTACCACGCCAGCGCCTTTGCCCAGATCGCATTGTTCCAGGCTGACATTTTTCGGACCGGCTTTGGTGCGCCATAGTTCTTCACCGCGCATTTCCCATAACTCAGCGGGATTACCGTCAGCCAGCAGCTGGCGATACTTGGCAATCTCATCTGTAGTCGATTGCGCCATTACAGATGCAGTTGCGCTGATCGCGACCGCTGCAAATAAATACAAGCTTCTCTGTCTCATTACGCCCTCCTCAAATTTAAGTGGATGCGGTCTGATGCCACATTCGTATCACTTGGGTACTTCTGCTCCCGTTTGCTTACTTAGCTTCAGGAAACTGCCGCTTCATCGGTACGACTGTCACCCGTGTTATCGGTCCAGCTGATGGTGATCTTGTCGCCTTTGGCACCGCCCTTGAATTTGAACGACAAGAACGGATCTTTTGAAATCGAGGTACCCATCAACATATCGAGCACGACCTTGTCGTTACACTTGGCAGTCAGTGTCTGGATGAAGTGCGCCGGTACTGCTTTGCCGGAGGCATCTTTGCGTTGACCGGTTTCCATGTCATGACGCATCAAGACTTTCACTTCGACCACATCGCCGGTTGCGTTCGCGCGTATGCGCATCGGATTGCCCATGATTATTTCCTCTCAAATTGGTATGGATAAATAGCGCTCAGTTCAGCTAATGCATTGCAGCTTGATTAGCCGCCGCAGCCGCCGAGCGTGACCTTGATCTCTTTGCTTGCGATCAGCCACTTGCCATTTGCCTTGACCAGTGCATGCACGTTCGAGGTACCACCCATCTTGACGCGCGTACTGACGTTGGCTTCCGTACCGGCCGGCAGCGTCATGGTGGCGGACAGTGGTGTCGGGTTTTTCTCTACCAGGATGGCCATGAATTCGGTATTCGGCACGTTGCTGGAAACCGAGACCGGAACGACCGCACCGTTTTCTGCGATATCAGGACCGTTGACTGCGATGTCGGTACTGATGGCTGCTTTATCCGCGCCCAATGCAGCCAATGCTTCCTGCAGGGATTTCGCATCAAAGCCGCTGGACTTCCAGTCAGCTGCCAGTACATCCGTAGGCTTCAGTATGCCCGCGGTAATCGCCAGTCCGAGTACCGTTGCAATACGCAACGCGTCACGTCGTTTCTCATTCATTAGATTCTCCTCTTGAAAAATTGATGCCATCGCAAGATGGCATAACTACCACTTACTTCACTTGTGCCAGTGCTTTGGTCAAACGATCCTTGTTCATGACAAAGCTCTTCGAGAGCTTGTCGGCTTCAGCTTTTGCCGCATCCAGGTTGCCCGCTTTGCCGACCTGAATCACGCCTGCCATGCCCATCGTTTTATGTGGATCGCAAACATAAACATACACGCCCTCTTGCGTCAGCGACACAACAATTTCTTCATCCATCTTGCCTTTCCATTCCTTGGCGCCGGCAGGTACCAGAACGGATGCGCTGTTGTGCGCTGCATCAGTTTTGATGAATTTAACGGTGTCACCTTTTTCAGCTTTCAGGAAGGTAGGCTCGAATGACATCATGCCGTCCTTGCCGTTGTTAACCATCTTCACCTGATGTTCGGCAGCCGACACGCTCAATGAAAACAATGCCAGGGTCACAGCGCTTACCAGTTTGTACATTTACATCTCCTCGTTTTAGTTTTGTTTAATTCACGTTCGCACTACACATGCTGCAGTTCATCTTTTCCTGCATTTTTTGCTGCTACTTTTATTTCGCACCGCCGAGTATCCAGCCCACCAGGGTCTTGATGTCCTCATCCTTCACGTGCGCCTGCGCCGGCATAGGGATAGACCCCCACGCTCCGCTACTGCCTTCCTTGATCTTTGTCGTCAGTGCGGCGGATGCGTCCGCGTGGCCTTTGTACCTGGCGGCGATCTCATTAAAGCCCGGCCCTATCAGTTTGCTGCTGACGCCATGACAAGCGACACATGCATATTGCCTGGCCAGCGCCAGTCCATCTGCCTTGACTGGTGCCGCCGGTTTGGCCATCGCCAGTTTCTGCTCGGCAGTAACTGACGAGATTGGCTTGGTAGAAGCTGGTTTGGTGGTATCTACGCCGCGCACTTCGCCGAAGGTACGGTTTTGCAGCTGGATATTGCCGTGTGCATTACGCGATGGCTCCGGCAGGCTGGAGCGCAAGTCCGTACTGGTCTTGCAATCCTTCATGCAGGCCACGCTTTTTACATCCGGCTTGCCTTTGATATCCCACATGCCGTGCTTGCGCGTCATGCCATTCCGGTTAGGCATCAGTTGCTGTACCTCTGCGATGTTCTTGTCCGACAACGTGAAATCATCGGGCAGAATTTCGGCCATGTTCAGAATGTAGGCTGTCACCGCATAGACTTCTTCGGTCGTCAGCGATTTTGGCGTAGTCCATGGCATCGCCCGATTGATGTAATCCCACAAAGTCGATACCGTCGGCACCTTCATGATGGTGGTGCGCTGCGGTTGTTTGTTGTTGGACAGCGCCGCGACATGACCAGTCTTGATGTCTTCCTTGGTGGTGCCGCCGACGATAGGCGTAAACACTTCATTCGATTCACCGAAGGTGCCGTGGCAGGATGCGCACTTGCCTTCCCACACCGCCATCCCTTTGGCGACCGTACCGGAACCGGGTGGCAGGCCTTTGAAGTCAGGACGTACATCGATGTCCCAGGCCGCGATTTCTTTCGCGGTCGCAGGACGGCCGATATTCGTATACGCCGCCTGCGCCAGCGCCATCGTGCTACTCGTCGCCAGCAACAGGGCGACGACAGTTTTAGTAAACCTGTACATTCGACACCTCTCCTGATTCCGATACTTTCCACGATTGGATTGCGTTGTTGTGATAGATGGAGCGGGTACCGCGTACCGCACGCAGTTCATTGATCTTCGGCTGTACATAACCGGTTTCATCTATTGCACGTGATTGCAATACGACTGGTGAACCATCCCAGACCCAGTTGATGTTGAAACGTGTCAGGCACTTAGTGTTGACCGGACCTTCCAGTCTTGCGGTACGCCAGTTGCGTCCGCCATCGACCGAGACATCGACGCGCTTGATCTTGCCGCGCCCCGACCATGCGAGGCCGGTGATGTTGTAGAAGCCTTTATCCAGCAGCATTTGTCCTGCCGACGGCGTGGTGATCACCGATTTGCACTCCTGTATCGAGGTGTACTGACGGTACATGCCATCCGGCATGGAATCGATATAGTGGATCGCCTCATCCTTGGTGCCGTACTCCTTGTCGCCGACTTCGATGCGACGCAACCACTTGACCCAGGACACGCCCTGCACGCCAGGGACAACCAGGCGCAGCGGATAACCGTTTTCCGGACGCAGCATTTCGCCGTTCATGCCCCATGCGACGATGACATCATCGAGCGCTCTGTCCATGCTGATGGTGCGTGTCATGCTGGAGCCGTCCGCGCCTTCGGCGAGGATGAATTTGCCGTTCTTTTTGTCGTAGCCGCAGTCTTCCAGCAGCACCGAGAGTGGTACTCCCGAGAACTCACAGCAGCTCAGCATGCCATGCGAGTACTGCACGGTAGGCACGGCGACATTGCCCCACTCCATCGCTGTGTTGGCACCGCATTCGATGAAGTGCATGCGCGATACCGAAGGCAGGCGCATCAAATCATCCATGGTGTAGACCTTGGGATTTTTTACCAGGCCATTGATCATGAAGCGATGCTTGCCCGGATCGATGTCATGCCAGCCCTGATGATGCCGCTCGAAGTGCAAACCGCTCGGCGTGATGATGCCGAACAGGCCTTGCAGCGGCGCGAACGAAACCGAAGCTGCAGATACGCGCGTCAGTCCCGGCGACTCGCGACGCAGAAGATTGGTTTCATATTTGGAAGGAACCCCGTAACCATTGGTCGCCACGGCCTGGCCGAGCGTGGTTGAGTGTTCGGGGAGATTCAATATATTCGGATCGCCATCGCTGATCGCGCTGCCTTGTGCAAACGTGACTCCGCTTGCCATGGCCGCACTCGCTGCGAGAAAGCTTTTACGCAGGAAGCCCCTGCGCTCTTCACTCAAACCATTTGCTGTAATTTCCTGGGCCACGACCGGGTCCAGAAAATTTTCAGGCGCGCGCACTAAACGGCCTGCTTTAATCGCATCCTTAGTCATCCGTTGTCTCCTACGGCAATTTTGTTTAATTATGTGCCTATATAACTATATGCGCATATACGGATAATGCGCATCGTTTTTTTATTTTTTATTTTTATCTGCTGGCGACGCGTCGCTTGGGCGCCACGACTGGCAGTTGTACTACCGGCGATGGCATGCCTATTTGTGCAGCCACACGGCCACATACTGCTTTGCACAAATCCACTGTCTTTTCATCATCGACACGATAGTAAACCTGCGTGCCCTCCTTGCGACGCGCAAGGATTTTGGCGCGGTACAGCATGTTGATCTGGCGCGATACATTGGCTTGTGTCGATTCGACTTCATTGACGATATCACCTACCGAGCGCTCGCCATTACACACTGCATAGAGGATTTTCAGACGCGTGGGTTCGCACAGCAAAGAAAAGTAATTCGCCACTTCTTCGAATAGCTCACTCATGTCTTCTTTGTTGAAATTTTTATCCACAACACACGTCCACTAATTTAGTTAAATATCTGTTTAATCCAGAGCCGGCCTCGCTCAAGGCCTGATCTGCCATTACGGTTTGATGTAAGCGTAACCTTCTTGTATCTGCAGGCGCGCTACTTCGGCGACACCCGACGGAACAATCTTGGCTTCCGGTATAACCTGTTTCTTGTCTATCTTGCGCGTTTCCAGCGTGTTATTACAGATGCGGAATTCCACATGATCGCGATCTGTTAATTCCTGCACCGCGATGTCGTAGGGATTACCGTTTTTATTCTTCGCACCTTCCAGCAGGAAGTCTATGCCCGCGCCATGCGCCACCACCACAATCTTTGCTTTCGGGCTGGCGTTCAGGTGATTACGGATATTGTTCAATGCCTGGGTGGCGACCGTACTATCGGTGATGTGATACACCACTTTCTCTTCACGATCAGCAGCATAGGCGACAGTCATGCCAAGCGTCGCGCAAAAGAGCAGCAGGAATGTTGTGCGTATCAGTTTCATCATCGTCTCCTTTTATATACTGCTTGCTCCAGCGGACTAGCGCTTTTCCAGGCTTTCTTTTTCCATCAGTATGTAGGTGCCGTAAGCGTTCAAACGATTCGCCTGTTCAAATGCAGGATACTTCGCAAACCCGGCCCAGTCCACTTTTGTATACGCTTCGTCAAACGGCAGCATCTCCGCCACCGCAGCCCCCATCTGCTTGCGCAGGAAGATCAGGTAATCACGTGTCAATTGCATGTCTTGCATAGGCTGCGTTGACATCTTGCCATGTCCCGGCACCACCAGCGCAGGCCTCATTTCCAGCATACGGTCCAGCGCTTCCAGCCACACCTTGCTATTGGCTTCGCCGACAAATGGTATGCGCCCGGTGAAGAACAGGTCGCCAGCAAACAAGACTTTGTCTTCCTCTACATACAACATGATGTCTTCCGCAGAGTGCGCGCCGCTGGAATCGATGATGCGGAAATGCATGCCGCCCATTTCAAACGACATGACCTTGCCATCCTTAAAATTCAACCAGTGATCGGCCGGGATCAATTGTGTTTTGTCATTCACCCATGGTGCGAGGTCGGTGCGACGTTGCTTCAGTCTTTCTTGGGTCAGGTCGGAATTGAGCGCGGCACGACCGTTTTCATGCGCCCAAACTTCAGCGCCTTGCGCCTTGAATGCCTGCAAGCCGTAGAAATGATCGGCGTGATAGTGACTGATGATGACGCGCTTGACCGGCAGCGGCGTAATACGTTTGATCGCCTTGAGCATGGCGTTGCCCAGTACCGGAGTCGCCAATGCATCAAATACAACAACGCCATCTTTGGTAACGACAAAACCGGCATTCGACATGAAGCCTTTGTTGGCGATGCTGGCCATGCCGGCCGTGCCTTCAAAGTAATACACATGCGGGGAAATCTTGATAGGCCTCAGCGTGATCTCATCCGCAGCAACCGCTGTACGCACACCGAATAGCGCCAACGCAAGCAACAGCAAGCCGCACATCCTGTGGTAAGCCAACATATCGTCTCCTCGGTGTTGCCTGGTCAATACGGTCCTGCCAGACAATCAAACTTAATTATATAGTTATATACGCAAATACTACCAAAGCAAATCCGGTTCGCATAGCGTTGTTCAGAATTCGCCCAACGCCCCGCGCTCCATCATTTTCCACATGGTATCGCGCACCTGCATCACGGATTTGCGCAGATCGGGCGGCAACTTGCGCCCCATTTTGATCAGCATGTCCATATTCAGCGCATAGATCCAGAGGCCGTCATCTTTCTCGACTACCGTCAGGCGACATGGCATATAGGCCGCCATATGCGGACTGAAATCGACCATTTGTCGCGCAATCACAGGACTGCAATATGAATATACCTTGAGGAATTTCTCCGGCTTGCCGCTACGCAAGGACAGCTCTTTGGATAAATGGAATTCACCTACCGACTTGATATTGTCTTCTGCGGCAACACTGGTGAAAGCCTGCTCCACTTCCGCTATCGTCACACCATCTTTAACCTTGCGCTCCCAGGTCGTCGCGGCAGCGATATCACCGTCCGAGTCTACCCAGCGGCTCCAGACATTCATCGCCTCGGCGCCGGCGCCATCTTCAGTGTTATTGATAGCGCGCAGGGTGCCGCACGCAGTCAGGCTGGTGAGGATGGCGCAGAGCGGCAGTAGCTTGATCCAGTAATTTATTTTCATTACGACTAGTCTGACTTGGTAGGAGTGCCGGACTCAGGCAAGGTCTAAGCCTGGCATTTTAGTTCAGCAGCCGTACTATACCGCGCCCTGCCGCCAGCCCCTATCATGAAATACCAGGCCGTTACTGGCTGAGTCCGCGGGCATCTATCTCCCATATGGACTCCACCACATCGCGGCGATAGCCTACATACTGCTGATACAGGTTGGCAGTAGGGTCGCAATGCCCGGGGATAAGGTAGAGCCTGGCGCCCAGATAATCCTGCGTATCGCCAGCCGCTACCTGCAGGATGCCGTGCTCGTCATTTGCCGCCTTGTACTGCAACTGGTCGCCGTGATCACCCGGACGCAACACCGGCAATCCCGAATCAACCGCCACACCCTTGAGTCCGACATCGCACACCGCCAGTCCCGGCTTGGCAGTGCTCATGACAGTGCTCGCGATGAATAAACTATGCGCCGGTTTCCAGCCGCCCAGCCAATCCCTGGAACCGTAATCACCATCCATGAATACATAAGAGCCCGGCTGGATTTCGGTGTACACGCCACTAGCCACATCAAACTCTGCAGTACCGGTACCGCCGCCAGTGATGACGTCGCAGCGGATACCGCGCGCGGCCAAAAACTGTACATATTGTGCCGTTGCATGGGCCGCACTTCCCGCGGCCTCCTTGCGTTGTTCCCAGGTCGCCAGGTGCTGTATGCCACCGTGATACGCCTGCAAACCACCGAAACGCAAACCAGCGTACCGAGCGATGCGATCTACCAGCGCCACCAACGCATCGTTTCCCTTTACGCCGCAGCGCCCCTGACCTATATCCACTTCCGGCAACACGGTGATGACCACACCTGCCTGCGTCGCCGCCAGCCCCAGCGCATCCACCTGCGCCGGATGATCGACGCATACGCTGAGCCTTGCATAGCCAGCCAGTTCTACCGCCATCGCCACTTTGTCGGCACCGACGAATTCATTACTGATATGGATGCTCAGCACGCCTTTTGCCACAAATGGATAAGCCTCACTCATTTTTTGGCAGCACACACCGACCGCGCCCAGCTCCAGCTGACGCAAGGCAATCGCAGTCGATTTATGCGCCTTCGCGTGCGGCCGTAGTGCCACACCGTGACGGCGCGCCAGTTCAGCCATGCGCCGGGTATTTGCATCAAAGGCATCGAGGTCCAGCACCAGTGCAGGCGTACTGACCTGGGAAATCGGATCCCCGATACGGGCGAAGGATGGCGGCTTTAGGGCTGATACGTCTTTCATTCGATGCTCCTGGCTAAATAAATGAATACAAAAACTATTTCTTAATAGAAATATTGAAGACCAGCGCAGCGCGAGCTGGTACTCAAAATGCCACTCCTGACGCCTGAGTGCAATTTTTCTAAAAAAATTTGCTCATCTCGCATCCAGTAATTGACATTTTTTCTCAAATGTATATTGTATTCAATATTCTAAATGCATAGATCGCAATTTGCGATCCTGTGTTTTCAAGACCGGCAGTACCGCCGAAATGAGAAAAGCGCGTCAGACGCAAGGCATTCCGGCTAAAAACGAATTCAGATGCGGGCATCGTTGTGCGCTACTGATGCAGTAGATCGTCAAATAAGGGCTTCAACCCAATTACAGGAGACAACATCATGCAGAAAAACTTCATACGCCAGCCGATGAAAGTCGGATTCTTTGTCACTACCATGTGCTGTGCACTCAGTGCTTCCGCCTGGGAACCGACCAAACCGGTGGAACTGGTGGTTCCTTTTAGCGCCGGTGGTGCATCCGACCAGATGGCACGCTCTATTCAGGGCATCATCACCAAGCACAATTTGATGAAGCAACCGCTCATCGTGCAAAACAAGGCCGGCGCCAGCGGTGCGGAAGGTTTGCTGGATCTGAAAGCAGCTAAAGGCGATCCGAATAAAATCATCGTTGCCTCCTCCTCCATCTACACCACGCCACTTGCGACCAATTTGCCATTCAACTGGCGCGACCTGACACCTATCGCGATGATTGCGCAGGATGCATTTGTACTCTGGACCAATAGCCAGGCTGGTTATAAAACACCGATGGCCTACATCGACGATGTAAAGAAAAAACCTGAAACCTTCAAGATGGGTGGCACCAGCTCCAAGCGCGAAGATCACATGATTACCATGATGATCGAGAAGCAAACCGGCGCTAAATTCCTCTATATCCCATACAAAGGCGGCGGCGAAGCAGCGACGCAATTGTCCGGCAATCACATCAATTCCGACACCAACAATCCATCCGAATCGGTCTCGCAATGGCGTGCCGGCGAACACAATGCACTTTGCGTGTTCTCGGATAAACGCATCAGCTACACCGCCAAGGTAACGGCGACCCAAGGCTGGTCTGACATCCCGACTTGCAAGGAACAAGGTCTGAATGTCAGCTATGAAATGCTGCGCATTTTCATGATGCCAGGTGGCGTGAAACCGGAACAAACCCAGTTCTACGTAGACCTGTTCCAAAAGGTCATCGCCACGCCTGAGTGGAAAGCGTATCTGGAAAAGAATGCGCTGAAACCGGAATTCGTGACGGGCGACAAGCTGAATGCATTCCTGCAAAAGGATGAACAGCTGCATCGCGAAATCATGAAGGACGCGGGCTTCCTCCTCACCAAGTAATTCACCGTCATCACCCTGGCTCAATGACCAACAGCACCCTGTTGCCGTCATTGGGCCACATCACGGACTAACGAATATGAATCCATCAGAAACTTCCGCAGACGAAGAGAGGGAGCACTCTCGCGCTGTGATTACCATCCGTAACGCCGAAATACTGGTTGCCATTACCCTCGGCGTTGTATCCCTGATTACCATCTGGAGCAACTATCAATTAGGTGCAGGCTGGAGCTCATACGGCCCTGACGCCGGCTACTTCCCGCTGCGACTGGGTGTCGTCATCCTGTTAGCCAGCATCGTTGTACTGGTTCACGCGATACGTGACAACGACCAGACCGCCTTCCTTGAAATTGCACAGGCGCGCCTGGTGGCTGTCATCCTGTTGCCATTGATCGCCTTTGTATTTGCAATCGCCTATCTCGGCATTTACGTTGCGTCTGTCATCTTCATCGCAGCCTTCATGCTCTTCCTCGGCAAGTTCCCTTGGTGGAAAGCGGCCAGTGTCTCCATCATCATGATGCTGGTGTTCTTTTTTGTTTTTGAAATCCAGTTCAAGGTGCCGCTGCCCAAGGGTCCGATTGAAAACTGGCTAGGCTTCTG
Organism: Herminiimonas sp. KBW02; assembly: GCF_003852535.1. GTDB lineage: Bacteria > Pseudomonadota > Gammaproteobacteria > Burkholderiales > Burkholderiaceae_D > Oxalicibacterium. The sequence goes on from NZ_QAJP01000010.1 coordinate 107,531, forward strand.
AGGAAAAATCATGGAAGAAATTAACTCACTCATGACGGGCTTCGGCCACGTCCTCAGCTGGCACAATATTGCGCTGATGTTCATCGGCATCCTGCTTGGCATCGTGGTCGGCGTGCTCCCTGGTCTGGGCGGGCCGAACGGCGTCGCCATTCTGTTGCCACTGACCTTCTCGATGAACCCGACCTCGGCCATCATCCTGCTCTCCTGCATTTACTGGGGCGCACTATTCGGCGGCGCCATCACCTCCATCCTGTTCAATATACCGGGGGAGGCGTGGTCAGTGGCCACCACCTTCGACGGTTATCCACTGGCGCAACAGGGCAAGGCCGGACAAGCGCTGACATCTGCTTTCACCGGTTCCTGCATCGGTGCATTGTTTGGCGTCATCGTCATCACCTTCCTCGCTCCGGTGGTTGCGAAATTCGCCTTGCGTTTCGGCCCGCCGGAATTCTTCGCTGTCTACTTCCTGACCTTCTGCAGCTTCATCGGCATGGGCAAGGAGCCAAAAGCGAAGATCATCATTTCGATGTGCGTCGGCTTCATGCTGGCTGCAGTCGGTATGGATACGGTATCCGGACAGTTGCGCATGACTTACGACATGCCTGATCTGTTGCGCGGCTTCGACTTCCTGGTTGCGGTGATTGGCTTGTTTGGCGTCAGCGAAATCCTGATCACGATGGAAGAAGGCCTGGCCTTCAAGGGCAAGAAAGCCGCCATCGATCTGAAGATCGTGTTCAAAACATGGGCACAGATGCCACGCTACTGGATGACCCTGCTGCGCTCGTCGGTGATCGGTTGCTGGCTGGGTATCACTCCCGGCGGTGCGGTTGCTGCGTCCTTCATGGGTTACGGCATGGCGAAGAAGTTGTCGCGCGATTCGGCATCCTTCGGCAAAGGCAATATGGAAGGCGTACTGGCACCGGAAACTGCAGCACATGCAGCAGGTACTAGCGCACTCCTGCCTATGCTGGCGCTCGGCATCCCTGGTTCAGCAACTGCCGCAGTTCTGCTCGGCGGCCTGATGATCTGGGGCTTGCAACCAGGCCCTATGCTGTTCGTCGAACAGAAAGACTTTGTCTGGAGCCTGATCGCCAGCATGTACCTCGGCAACATCGTCGGCTTGCTGGTAGTGCTGAGTACGGTACCGGTGTTCGCAGCGATCCTGCGCATTCCGTTCTCCATCATTGCGCCATCCATCATGGTGATCTGTGCCATCGGCGCTTATACCGTACACAGTGCCGAATTCGATATCTGGCTGATGGTGGTCTTTGGTGTAATCGGCTACATCTTCAAGAAATTGCAGTATCCATTGGCACCGCTGGTGCTGGCACTGGTACTCGGCGATCGCGCAGAAGATGCATTCCGTCAAACCATGGTTGGCTCCAAAGGCGCGCTCGGCGTGTTCTGGGGCAGCGGCCTGGTCGGCACCGTAATGACGCTGGCTGTCATCGCACTGATCTGGCCTATCATCAGCAGCCTGATCAACAACTTCCGTCAAGCCAGTCAAAAGCCAGCCTGATAGATGTGCGTTGGATGGGTATCTGCCCATCCAAAACAAAAAGCCTGGAGAGTAATCTCCAGGCTTTTTTCTTTTACGCCGCCTGTTAAATGCAGCGCTAGTTCAACATCCGTTTATGAAACGCTTAGTTACGCAGCTTTACCATTCGCAGCACGCAAGTCAGCCATGACTGAATCACGCTTGTCCAGCAAATGCTGACGCAGGATACCTGCCAGACGTTTGCCGTCGCGCGCTTCCAGCGCCTGTATCATTTCGTCATGCTCGTGTATTGCGCGATCCCACTTCTCTTCTTTAAAGTTTGATTTAAAGCGCAGGGCCAGCAAACGACGATTCACCGACAAATAGATCTGGCGCAGCATCGAATTGCGTGCGGCTTCATTGATCTTGTTATGAATCGTCTGGTTGCGGCTGTAGTAACCGGGCAAGTCATTCTGTGCACGGCACACCAGCATGGCCTGATGCAAGGCTTTGATGTCGGCGATCTCTGCCGGCGAGATGCGCTCTGCAGCCAGTTCACCTGACAAGGCTTCCAGACCGCTCATCATTTCAAATGCTTCCCAGATTTCAGTGTCGTTCATCTTCGAGACAAAGGCACCGCGATTCGGCACGATGTCGATCAAGCCCTCAGATGCCAGCACCTTCATCGCTTCACGCAAAGGTGTACGCGAGATACCGAGTCGTTCGCACACTTCGCGCTCATTCAGTTTCATGCCCGGCGTCAGCACGCCTTCAATGATCAGCCGCTGCAAATGCTCAACCACTGCATCGTGCAAACGCTGACGTTCCATTCTGGGCAAATCAGGGCTGTTCATCTTTGCATCACCATCCATCAATGTATTTTGCATACGAAGTCCAAATAAATTTAACTCTATTTTAATCTAATTGTGTCTATGGTGACGCAGCGCGCCATATAGCCAGGCAATAAAAACGATATATCAGCAAACGCTAGCCAAAGCCAATGCCAGAAAAGGCTGGCGCGCCACAGACAAAGTGATTCTGCGTAGCTACTCCGACAACACAAATCTCACCCTCAGCAAAATAGTCACGTTTACCTGCAAAAGGCTTTACTAATCAAAAACCCTCTGCTAGAGTATTTTGTATGCAATATTCAATTGACGCGTAGTTTCCTTAGGAGAATGAAATGTTGAAGTTAGACTTCCACCCAGCAGGCCGCCATTTCTTGCAAATTCCAGGTCCTAGCCCGGTGCCAGACCGCATTCTGCGTGCGATGAGCCTCCCGACCATCGACCACCGCGGCCCTGAATTCGGTGCGCTGGGATTGCAAGTTCTGTCCGGCATTCAAAAGATTTTCAAAACCACCCAGCCTGTTGTGATCTACCCTGCCTCCGGTACCGGCGCATGGGAAGCAGCACTGACCAATACCCTCAGCCCTGGCGACACCGTACTGATGTATGAAACCGGCCACTTCGCTACGCTGTGGAAAAAAATGGCGGAAGCACTCGGCCTCAAACCTGAATTCATTGGCTTGCCTGGCATAGAAGGCTGGCGTCGCGGCGTTCAGGCCGATGCGATCGAAGCGCGCCTGCGCGCCGATACCGGCCACGCCATCAAAGCGGTTTGCGTCGTGCATAACGAAACCTCGACCGGCGTAACGTCCAATATCGCAGCAGTACGTAAAGCTATCGATGCAGCAAAGCACCCTGCACTGCTGCTGGTAGACACCATCTCCGGCCTCGCCGCCGCTGACTATCGTCACGATGAATGGGGCGTCGATGTCACCGTCTCCGGCTCGCAAAAAGGTTTGATGCTGCCACCAGGCATCAGCTTCAATGCCATCTCGAAAAAAGCGATTGAAGCCAGCAAAACCGCCAAACTGCCGCGCGCATTCTGGGGCTGGACTGAAATCATCGAGATGAACAAAACCGGCTACTGGCCATACACACCGAACACCAATCTGTTGTACGGCCTGAACGAAGCACTCGACATGATTCTGGAAGAAGGTCTGGACAATGTATTTGCACGTCATGACCGCCTGTCCGCAGCATGCCGCCTGGCAGTCAATGCCTGGGGCCTGGAAGTGCAATGCGCCGATCCGACTGTGTACTCACCTATCCTGACCGGCGTCATGACACCGGAAGGCTTCGACGCTGATGCGATCCGTAAAACCATCTACGAGCGCTTCAATATGTCGCTGGGTACCGGCCTCGGCAAGATGAAAGGACGCATGTTCCGTATCGGCCATCTGGGTGAAGCGAATGACCTGAGCCTGATGGCGACACTGGCTGGGTGTGAAATGGGTCTGAAAATCGCAGGCGTCAAACTGGCGGGCAGCGGTGTAGGCGCGGCGATGGAATACCTGGCTGAACAAAAAATCCCGCCGCTGAAAATCGCAGCGTGATTCAACTGTCACGGAAATGAACTTCCATGCTTGCACAACAGCACATCGTTAGCAGGCTGCATTACAGATACAGGCTTGCCCGGCAGGGTAAGTCTGTATCGCATCCTTTCGCCATGGAACTCTCCGCTGGCAGGTTTTACAGATGTAAGCACAGCAACAAAGTACAGCACTACCAGAATACTTATCTGCTCCAGAAAAGGACAACCCGAACATGCTCGTCAAGCCTATCCACTTCGTTCCTGTAAGCGGCAGTAGTCCTAGTCCGCTGGCCAGCCGTTTGCGCAAGGAATTGCGAGGCGACGTATTGTTCAGCAAGGCGGATCGCGGGCGTTACGCCACCGACGCATCCATCTATCAAATCATGCCGATAGGCGTGGTCGTGCCGCGCGATCAGGATGACCTGCTGCTTGCCCTCGACATCGCACGCTCGGAAAAAACACCTATCCTCGCGCGTGGCGGCGGTACCAGCCAGTGCGGCCAGACCGTGGGCGAAGCGCTGGTCATCGACAACAGCAAATGGCTCAACAATGTCATCGACTTCGATCCGATCGCACGCACCGTCACCGTCGAGCCGGGTATCGTGCTCGATCATTTGAATGCGTGGCTCAAACCGCATAACCTGTGGTTCCCGGTCGATGTCTCAACTGCAGCGCAATGCACGATAGGCGGCATGGCTGGCAATAACTCTTGCGGTTCGCGCTCGATTGAATACGGCAATATGGTGCACAACGTGCTGGCTATCGATGCGGTACTCGCCGATGGTACGCAAGGTCGCTTCGAAACACTGGAAAAGATGGCGAACAACGCGCGCCTGCAGGAGATTACACGTGGTCTGCGCAGTATTGCCCTGCGCGAGCAGGATGAAATTATCGAACGCGTACCCAAGGTATTGCGTCGCGTCGGTGGCTATAACATCGACTTGTTTGACTGCCAGAACCCACGCGCGTACACCGATGACGGCAGCGCCAATCTGGCGCACATCCTGGTCGGTTCCGAAGGCACGCTGGCATACAGCCGCCAACTGAAGCTCAAGCTGGTGCCACTGCCTAAACACAAGGTACTCGGCGTCATCAACTTCCCGACCTTTTACCAGGCGATGGATGCCGCACAGCACATCGTCAAGCTGCTGCCTACCGCAGTTGAACTGGTCGACAGCACCATGATCAAGCTGTCGCTGAATAATCCGGCCTTCCGTCCTGTAATAGAGAAAGCACTGGTCGGCACGCCGGAAGCGATCCTGCTGGTGGAGTTTTCAGGTGACGACAAAGCGGCATTGGTAGAGCGCCTGTCCGCATTGTCCGACCTGATGAGTGATCTGAGTCTGCCGGGTTCGGTCGTCGATATGGTTGATGCCGGTGAACAAAAATCATTGTGGGATGTGCGCAAGGCCGGACTGAATATCATGATGAGCATGAAGGGCGACGGCAAGCCGGTTTCCTTCATCGAAGATTGCGCAGTGCCCCTGGTGCACCTGGCGGAATACACCAGCCGCCTCACCGAAGTCTTCCACAAATACCATACCGAAGGCACCTGGTATGCACATGCCAGCGTCGGTACGCTGCACGTACGTCCTATCCTCGACATGCGTCGCAATGGCGCGGCCGACATGCGCCAGATCGCGGAAGAAGCATCAGCGCTGGTACGCGAATACAAAGGTGCATACTCCGGCGAACACGGCGACGGCTTGTGCCGCGGCGAATGGGTGTCCTGGCAATACGGTCCGAAGATCAATCAGGCCTTCAGCGAAATCAAGGACTTGTTCGATCCGGAAAATCGCTACAATCCGGACAAGATCGTACGACCGCCGAAGATGGATGAGAAAAGTAATTTCCGCTTTGCGCCCGGCTATCGCGAACTGCCGCTCAAGACACAAATGGATTGGTCAGACTGGGACGTCACGCGCGATCCGGCCAGCGGCGTGGAAACTGCACCTGGCACCGGCGATGACCGCACCGGCGGTTTGGCCAAGGCGGTAGAGATGTGTAACAACAATGGTCACTGCCGCAAATTCGATGCAGATACCATGTGCCCCAGCTATCGCATCACCAAGGATGAACGTCACGTTACGCGTGGTCGCGCCAATACCTTGCGTCTTGCGATCTCCGGCCAACTGGGCGACGACGGACTGGCCAGCGCAGAAGTCAAGGAAGTGCTCGACCTGTGCGTCTCCTGCAAAGGTTGCAAACGCGATTGCCCGACCGGCGTCGACATGGCAAAGGTCAAGATAGAAGCACGCGCCGCCTGGGCCAGCCGTCATGGCAGCACGCTGCGTGAAAAAATGGTGGCCTTCATGCCGCGCTACGCGCCGTATGCCAGTCGCATCGGCGGCTTGCTGGCGGTGGGCGACAGATTACCGCTGATCTCAGGCTGGCTGAAGAAGAGTCTTGGGTTGGCACCGCAACGCGCCTTCCCGCGCTTCCGCACCTCATTCCTGTCGCAACTCGGCGCCCGCAGCAAGACCGCGGGTGGTACCAAGGAAGTACTGCTGTTTGTCGATACCTTCAACAATTACATGGAACCGGAAAACGCTCGTGCCGCACAGGCAGTGCTGGAAGCAGCAGGCTACACCGTGCATTTCAATGTAAAAGAAGACGAACGCCCGCTCTGTTGTGGTCGTACTTATCTGTCCGCCGGCCTGGTCGATCAGGCAAAACAGGAAGCACGGCGCACACTCGATGCCTTGATGCCCTACATCAATCGCGGCGTCGCCGTGGTTGGTCTGGAACCATCCTGCCTGTTATCGCTGCGCGATGAATTCCTCAGCTATGGCTATGGTGAAGAAGCGAAAAAGCTCGCGAGCATGGCCTGGCTGTTTGAAGAATTCCTCGTCAATGAAAAAGCGGCCGGACGACTGCAACTGGATCTGAAACCGCTGGCGGTCAGCAAGGCTATGGTGCACGGACACTGCCATCAGAAAGCATTCAATGCCGTGCGTCCGGTGCAAACCGTGTTGCAATGGATACCGCAACTCGATGTCGCACTGATCGAATCATCCTGTTGCGGCATGGCCGGCAGCTTCGGTTATGAAGCCGAGCATTACGAGGCATCACAGGCCATGGGTGAGCTCAAGCTATTCCCGGCAATACGTGCAGCAGAGGAAAATACGCTGTTCGTCGCTGACGGCACCAGCTGCCGCCATCAAATTGCCGACGGGACACAGGAAAACGCGATGCACGTCGCCCGTGTACTGGCAGATTCCTTGCGTACACACTAAGCTCGCTTCAATCTAATTACATCCGTCAACAAAGGCCCATCCGGTTTCCGGGTAGGCCTTTTTTTTATATCATGCTGATAAGAAAGCCGGCTACGGCAGGAACCAATCCGGCTCTTGCAACTCCGACAAATATAAACAGGCGAGATCTGCCGCTTTGGAAAAATTAATCCACCTCCTTTGACATGGATCAAGCAAGGGCTTTACCGTCGTCCTAGAATCAGAATGAGCACCTCCCCCTACACAGCGAAGGAGTACATCATGTTCAAAAAAATCCTCATCCCTACCGACGGTTCAGCACTATCCGACAAAGCCGTCGATGCCGCCATCGAGTTTGCGCAGAAAATGGGTAGCGAACTACTCGTACTATCGGTCGCCGAGCCTTATGTATACATGGGTCTGATGGAAGGAGCAGGTGTATTCCCGACCGATCCGGCCATGTATGACGACAAGGTCAAGGAACTGGCGCAAAAGCATCTGGACAAGGTTGAAGCCGCCACGCGCAACAAGGGCATCAGCTGCCAAACCATGGTAGCGGTCGGACTCAGTCCTTATGAAGAAATCGTACGCGTTGCAGAAGAGCAAAAATGCGACGCCATCTTCATGGCCTCACATGGCCGCAAAGGTTTGAACAAACTCTTTATCGGTAGCGAAACGCAAAAAGTGCTCGCCCATACCACCCTGCCAGTACTGGTTCTGCGCTAAAACGCGCCGCCGCAACTCATCCGGGGCGACACTCGTCGCCCCTGTCATTTCCGGTCGCGATAGCCGACCCGGCTGATTTTGTCCCCGTGGTATCATTGCGCTTCGAAAAAATGCACAGGATACAAGCGTATCCCCCTCTGCCAGCCAGATCGCATCTCACCTTTTTCACCCTGATCGTCGTCATCTAGCCCAGAACGGAATTAGCCATGCGGATACAAACTTTCCTGCTCAGCTGCGCCCTTGCCCTTGTGACATTAACGGCACAGGCATTCGATCGTCCATTTCCGGATACCGTGAAACGCGGCGTGATGACACCGGCGAACTATCCGGCCATCATCATCGATGAAAAGACACGTACCTTATCAGCGGGTGCCCGCATCTGGAATCAGGACAATATGATAGAGATGCCATCCGCCTTGCGCGGTAGCGACTTCGCTGTGAACTACACCGAAAGCGATACCGGCGACATCGATCGCATCTGGATACTCACCGCTGACGAAGCGAAAAAAACATTGCCGCTGTTGCCAGTGAAGCCGGCACCAGTCAAACCACTGCCGGCACCGGTAAGCACGACCAAATAAGTAAACGTTAGATAAGCCACACCATGCAGAAGAAGATATACATCAAGACTTTCGGTTGCCAGATGAACGAGTACGACTCGGACAAAATGGTCGACGTCCTCAACGCATCCGAAGGCTTGATCAAAACCGACACGCCGGAAGATGCCGATGTGATCCTGCTCAATACCTGTTCGGTACGGGAAAAAGCGCAAGAGAAAGTATTCTCCGACCTCGGTCGTCTGCGCGAACTGAAGATCAACAAACCTGACCTCGTGATCGGCGTTGGCGGCTGTGTCGCCTCGCAGGAAGGTGACGTCATCGTCAAACGTGCACCGTATGTCGATCTGGTGTTTGGCCCGCAAACCCTGCATCGGCTGCCGGAAATGCTGAAGCAGCGTCGCTCCACCGGGCGCTCGCAAGTCGATATCAGCTTCCCGGAAATCGAAAAGTTTGATCACATGCCGCCGGCCAAGGTGGAAGGCGCGACCGCTTTCGTTTCCATCATGGAAGGTTGCAGCAAATATTGCAGCTATTGCGTCGTGCCTTATACCCGCGGCGAAGAAGTCTCGCGTCGCTTCGACGACGTACTGGCTGAAGTCGCCGGACTCGAAGCACAAGGCGTTAAGGAAATCACGCTGCTCGGCCAAAACGTCAACGCCTATCGCGGTGAAATGGCAGATGGCGAAATCGCCGACTTCGCATTGCTGATCGAATACATCGCCGAGCTGGAAGGCATAGAACGGATACGCTACGTTACCAGCCATCCGAAAGAATTCACGCAACGCCTGATCGATACTTACGCCAAAGTGCCGAAACTGGTGAACCACCTCTACCTGCCGGCACAGCACGGCTCGGATCGCATACTCGCGGCGATGAAGCGTGGCTATACTTCGCTCGAGTACAAATCCATCCTGCGTCGCCTGCGCGAAGTACGGCCGAATATTTCGATCTCGTCTGACTTCATCGTCGGCTTCCCCGGCGAAACCGATGCCGACTTTGAAGCGATGATGAAGCTGATCACCGATATTGGTTACGACAATAGCTTTAGTTTCATCTTCAGCCCGCGTCCGGGTACACCGGCCGCCAATCTGGAAGATGACACACCACACGAGGTCAAACTAGAGCGCCTACAGCGCCTGCAAGCGGTGATCGATCAGAACACGCGTCGCTATAGCGATGAAATGGTCGGCACCGTGCAACGCATACTGGTCGAAGGCCCGTCGAAAAAAGACGCCAACGAACTGCAAGGCCGCACCGAAAACAACCGTGTCGTCAACTTTGCTGCAGGCGAGCATGGTGCGCGCCTGATCGGCCAGATGATCGATGTCAATATTGTGCAATCCTTCGCCTATACTTTGCGTGGCGAAATCATCGTGAAGCAGTAAAAAACATATCGTTAAGGTCACTTCCCTAACCCCTATCGCGCAAGCACTTACGCTACTAAGCCAAAATTGAAAACAAAAACTGCCGTCCAACCACTGTATTTCGTCCCCGAGCCGCTGGATAACAAGCGCCTCGCGCATCTGTGCGGCCCTATGGATGAAAACCTGCGGCAGATTTCCGCTGCACTCGACGTCACCATCTTCCGGCGTGGCGAGAAGTTCATCGTCAGCGGCAGCAACGGTGCGCGTGCACTGGAAATACTGGAACAGTTTTATGAAGTGGCCGATAAAATCGTGCCGCTGGAAGAAGTGCAACTGGCATTGGTAGAACAACGTGCAGCGCTGGCAGAGCCGGAACTGGTATTGCCGGCAGCAACCCACAAGCCATCGAAGAAAAAAGTCGTCGAGTCAGTCACCGATGCGCCGGTTTTAAAAACCCGCCGCCATGATTTGCGTGGCCGTACGCCGCATCAGATCCAGTACATCAAAGCCATCATGGAACACGACATCACCTTCGGTGTCGGTCCGGCCGGTACCGGCAAAACTTATCTGGCAGTGGCCTGCGCGGTCGATGCGCTGGAACGTGATGCGGTCAAACGCATCGTGCTGACCCGCCCTGCGGTGGAAGCAGGTGAACGCCTCGGCTTCCTGCCCGGTGACCTGTCGCAAAAGATCGATCCTTACCTGCGCCCGCTATACGACGCACTGTACGACTTACTCGGCTTCGACCGTACGCAAAAAATGTTCGAGAAGCAGGCGATAGAAATTGCACCGCTCGCCTATATGCGCGGCCGTACCCTGAACCACGCTTTCGTGATCCTGGATGAAGCACAAAACACCACGCCGGAACAAATGAAGATGTTCCTGACGCGTATAGGCTTCGGCAGCAAGGCCGTCGTTACCGGCGACATCACGCAGATCGATTTGCAACACAATCAAAAAAGCGGTCTGGTAGAAGCCGTAGATGTACTGAAAGATGTACGCGGCCTCGCCTTCACCCGCTTCTCCAGCGCCGACGTGGTCCGCCACCCGCTGGTGGCACGCATAGTCGACGCTTATGACGAAGCAAACCAACTGGCCAAACCCGCTGCCAAGAAAACCGTAGCCACTAAAACCGCGACCAGACATGCTGCAAAAAAATAAGCTTTCCCTGTCCGTGCAATACCCGGACAAGCGCCTGCAAGACACCATCACCCGCCCCAAATTGCGCGCCTGGGTCAAGGCCGCCTTGCTGGCACCGGCGCAAATCACGCTGCGCTTCGTCGATGCAGAAGAAGGCAAGGTATTGAACCGCAATTACCGCGGCAAGGATTACGCCACCAATGTCCTGACCTTCGCCTACACCGAAGACGAAGATGCCGAAACCACGCAGGCCGACATCATCCTCTGTACCGACGTCTTGCAACTGGAAGCGGCTGAACAGGAAAAAAGCCTGGAAGAACATGCGGCCCATCTGGTGGTGCACGGCGTCCTGCATGCACAAGGTTACGACCACGAATCGGACGAAGAAGCAGAAGAAATGGAAGCGCTGGAAATCGAAATTCTGGCCGACCTGGGTTACCGTAATCCCTACATCAACCTTTGATTTCTTGGTCTTGCGCGTAGGCAAGCACCCGCTTCCACGCGCCTTGCCGTGCTTTTTTGGTGGTGCGCGGCATTTGTTGTATCCTAATATCTATCGCAACTACCCCCGCAACGGCTTTTCGCCATATGCAAGACATTCCCACTAGCGGCAAATCCGGCGATGCCAAACCGCATCGATCGCTGATTGAACGCCTGACCGCACTGATCGCCCCAGAACCCGAAAGTCGCTCCGAGTTACTGACCATCTTGCACGACGCGCATGAGCGCAACCTGATCGATGCAGATGCCCTCGCAATGATAGAAGGCGTGTTTCAAGTGTCAGAATTGTCAGCCCGCGACATCATGGTGCCGCGCGCGCAGATGGATGTAGTCGATATCACCAAACCAATAGAAGAATGGCTGCCGATGGTACTGAGCACCGCCCACTCGCGCTTTCCGGCGGTGGACGGCGAGCGTGACAAGGTCGTCGGCATCCTGATGGCCAAGGATTTGCTGCGCTACTACGCAGAAGAATCCTTCGACATACGGCGCATGCTGCGCACCGCAGTGTTCATCCCCGAATCCAAACGCCTGAATGTCTTGCTGAGTGATTTTCGCGCCAAGCACAATCACATGGCGATCGTGGTCGACGAGTACGGCGGCGTCGCCGGCCTGATCACGATTGAAGACGTGCTGGAACAAATCGTCGGCGATATCGAAGACGAATACGACTTCGACGATGATGAAGACAATATATTGCCGATCAAGGCAGGCGAACATGGCCCGCGCTGGCGCGTCAAGGCACTGACAGAAATCGCACAATTCAACGAAGAGCTCGGCACATTCTTGTCCAACCCGGATGTCGACACCATAGGCGGCTACATCGCCGATCATCTGGCACGCATGCCGCATAAGGGTGAAGTACTGGACATCGATGGTTTGCGCTTTGAAATCCTGCGTGCCGATGCACGCCATATCCATGTCGTGCTGGTGGAGAAATTACCACCGGCCCCTAGCGAGGATGCTCTTGATAGCTAATCCGGCATCGCATCGCGCCCGCATTACGCCGCAGCGCCAACGCGTGTGGCGCAATTGACTACCTTCCGCTTTAGCCCGACCCAGGCCGCCATCGCCGCACTGTTTGCAGGTGCGTGCAATGTATTTGCCTTCGCCCCTTTCGGTTACTGGCCGATACAAATCCTGGCACTGGCGCTGCTGTTCCATTTGTTGCTGCAGGCAGCATCCGTCAAAGCAGGTGTACTGCTAGGCTGGCTGTATGGCTTCGGCTGGTCAGTCGTCTGCGTCTACTGGCTGTTCATCAGCATGCATCAGTACGGCGGCATGCCGGCTCCGCTCGCAGCCCTGGCAGTCGCCTTGCTGGCGCTCTTGCTCGGGGCCTTCCCGGCATTGGCAACCGGACTGGCGACGCGTTTCGGGCGTAATCGCCTGGTTCCTCCCTGGATCATGCTCTTGCTGGTATTGCCAGCGTTATGGATGTTTTCCGAATGGCTGCGCGGCTGGGTGTTTACCGGCTTTCCGTGGGCGATTTCCGGCTATGCACACACTGCCAGCCCGCTGACCGGTTACGCACCGCTGATAGGCGTATACGGACTGGGCTGGCTGGTCGCCGTGCTGGCCGCTTGCCTGGTAATGCTGCCGACCAAAAAAAGCGCAGGCGCTCTCTTTATCGCGATTCTGGCACTTGGTCTGGCTCTGAAATCCGTCAATTGGACCAGTCCTAACGGGCAACCTGTCTCTGTGCGACTGCTGCAAGGCAATGTGCCGCAAGAGATTAAATTCGATGCGGAACAGATCAACGCGACGCTGACCCTGTACGAAGATTTAATTCGCGCCGCCCCGGCCGACCTGATCGCTACTCCGGAAACCGCGCTGCCGCTGCTGGCGCACCAACTGCCAACCGATTACTTGCCGCGCCTGGCGGAATTCGCCACCGCCTCGAATAGCCACCTGGCGATAGGCATCCCCATCAGCGACGGCCCGCAACAGTATGCCAACAGCGTTATCGGCATCGCGCCGACACCTGCAAATGGCAGCACGCCCAAGCTGTATCGCTACGACAAACACCATCTGGTGCCCTTCGGTGAATTTATTCCGTTCGGCTTCCGCTGGTTTGTCGACATGATGAATATTCCGCTCGGCGACTTTAGCCGCGGCGATGCCTTGCAAAGGCCGTTTTCAGTCAAGGATCAATGGGTGTTGCCAAACATTTGCTACGAGGATTTGTTTGGCGAAGAAATTGCCGGCCAATTGCGCGCCAGTGATGCCGCCGGTAGCCCGGTAGCGACATTGCTGCTGAATGTTTCGAATATCGCCTGGTTCGGCGATTCCATCGCCTTGCCGCAACACTTGCAAATCTCGCAAATGCGCGCGCTGGAGACCGGTCGCCCGATGCTGCGCTCCACCAATACCGGCGCGACCGCCATCATTGCGCCCGACGGCAAAGTGCTGGCGCAGATGAAACCGTTTGAGCGCGGGGTACTGACCGCCTCCGTCCAGGGCTATCGTGGCATTACCCCGTATGTCACAGTCGGCAACGCTTTCATCGTCCTGCTGGCCCTGGCCCTGCTGCTGACGGCCTGGTATCTTGCGCGCAGAACCCCTAGTAGCCGCTAAAACCCGGTAAAATCTAGGGTTTTGGCAACTCTGCCCTCGCCCGCCCCGGGTGATGCAAAAATTCAAACAAAATGCTCACATTTCAACAAATTATTCTGACGCTCCAGAAGTACTGGGACGCCCAAGGCTGCGCACTGCTACAACCATACGATATGGAAGTCGGCGCCGGCACTTCTCACACCGCTACTTTCCTGCGGGCAATCGGGCCGGAACCATGGCGCGCTGCCTATGTGCAGCCTTCGCGCCGCCCGAAAGACGGTCGCTACGGTGAAAACCCGAACCGCCTGCAGCACTACTACCAATACCAGGTTGTATTGAAACCGGCACCGGACAATATTCTCGAACTCTACCTGGGCTCACTCGAAGCACTGGGCTTTGACCTGAAAGCCAACGATATCCGCTTTGTCGAAGACGACTGGGAAAATCCGACGCTGGGTGCCTGGGGACTGGGCTGGGAAGTCTGGCTGAACGGCATGGAAGTCACCCAATTCACTTACTTCCAGCAAGTCGGCGGCATCAACTGCAAACCGATTACAGGTGAAATCACTTACGGCCTGGAACGTCTCGCCATGTATTTGCAAGGCGTCGACAATGTGTACGACTTGCGCTGGACCGACAAGCTGTCCTACGGCGACGTCTACAAGCAAAATGAAATCGAGCAATCGACCTACAACTTCGAACACAGCGATGCCGACTTCCTGTTCACCGCTTTCGGTGCGCATGAAAAACAGGCACTCAACCTGATCGACAACAAACTGGCCTTGCCAGCGTATGAGCAAGTATTGAAAGCCGCACATACCTTCAACCTGCTGGATGCACGCGGCGCCATTTCGGTCACCGAACGCGCTGCTTATATCGGTCGCATCCGTAACCTCGCACGCAGCGTTGCGCGCAGTTACCTGGATAGCCGCGCACGCCTCGGCTTCCCTATGGCAAAACCAGAACATGCCGCCGAAGTGCTGGCCCAGATTGAGAAGGAAGCGGCATAAGTATGAGCACCCAAAATTTACTCCTCGAACTCTTCGTCGAAGAATTGCCGCCTAAGGTGCTGAAGAAAATCGGTGCCGCATTTGCAGAAACCCTGCAGACTTCGCTGCAAGCACAAGGCTTGTTGTCTGCCGATAGCGTACTGACCGCGTTTGCCTCGCCACGTCGTCTCGGCGTACACCTGACACAGGTGCTGGAACAAGCCGACGACAAGGCCGTCATGCAAAAACTGATGCCGGCCGCGGTCGGACTCGGCGCTGATGGCAAAGCCACACCGGCCTTGCTGAAAAAACTGGCGGCGCTCGGCGCGGATGAATCCGCAGTCGCTAGCCTGAAACGCGAATCGGATGGCAAAGCAGAGGTGCTGTATTTCAACAGCACCATCACCGGTGTCATGTTAAGCGATGGTTTGCAAAAAGCATTGGAAGAAACACTGAGCAAGCTGCCGATTCCAAAAGTCATGGCTTACCAATTGGCCGATGGCTGGGAAACCGTCAACTTCGTACGCCCGGCGCACGGTCTGGTCGCGATGTACGGCGCAGATGTACTGCCTATCTCGGTGCTGGGCTTGCGCGCTGGCTGCACGACGCATGGTCACCGCTTCGAGGCAGGTATCGATCCGGTCTACATACGCGATGCGGATACCTATGCGACGCAAATCGCGACCGAAGGTGCGGTCATCGCCAGCTTCGCAGAACGTCGTGCAGAAATCGTGCGTCAGCTCGCAGCAGCCGCTGCGGAAGCCGGCAGCAATCTGACGCCGATCGAAGATGAAGCCTTGCTGGATGAAGTCACCGGTCTGGTAGAACGTCCGAACGTATTGATAGGTCAGTTTGAAGAAGCCTTCCTCGAAGTACCGCAGGAATGCCTGATCCTGACCATGAAGGCGAATCAAAAGTACTTCCCGCTGCTCGATAGCAAAGGCAATCTGAGCAATAAATTCCTGATCGTCTCCAACATTCGTCCAGCCGACGCCAGCACCGTTATTGGTGGTAACGAACGCGTGGTACGTCCACGTCTGGCGGATGCGAAATTTTTCTTTGACCAGGATCGCAAGAAGACACTGGCGTCGCGTGTCGCTGGTCTGGATAAAGTCGTTTATCACAACAAGCTGGGCACCCAAGGCGAACGTATCGCCCGCGTGCGTGCCATCGCACAAGCAATCGCTGGCAAGCTCGGCGTCGATGCCCAGCAAGCCGATACCGCCGCGCAATTGGCCAAGGCGGACTTGCTGACCGATATGGTTGGTGAGTTCCCTGAACTGCAAGGCATCATGGGGCGCTACTATGCGCTGCATGACGGCTTGCCTGCAACCGTTGCCGACGCCATTGAAGACCACTACAAACCACGTTTTGCCGGGGATGAATTGCCGCGCAATCCGGTCGGCATCGTGGTCGCACTGGCAGATAAACTGGAAACCCTGGTGGGCCTGTTCAGCATCGGACAAGTGCCGACCGGCGATAAGGATCCGTTTGCGTTGCGTCGCCATGCACTCGGCATCATCCGCATGCTGATCGAAAGCAAGCTGGACATCGGCATCGACGACCTGATCGCCGCCGCGGAAAAACCATTCAATGGTTTGAGCGCAGAACATCGCAGCGCCTTGCTGACCTTTATTTTTGATCGTCTCGCGAATGCCTTGCGTGAACAGGGCTATAGCGCACAGGAAATCGATGCGGTACTGGCACTGCAACCACAGCGCCTGGCCGACGTCGCTGATCGTCTCGCTGCAGTACGCGCCTTTGCTGCCTTGCCGGAAGCGGCCAGCCTGGCAGCAGCGAACAAACGTGTAGGTAATATTCTCAAAAAGGTAGAAGGCACGGTCGCGGCGCAAGTCGATACCGCCTTGCTGAAAGAGCCTGCAGAGGTTGCACTCAACCAGACCCTGGCTAGCGTCAAACCGCAAGCTGAAGCTGCCTTTGCACGCGGTGACTATACTGCCTCGCTGCAGGCACTGGCCGCGCTGAAAAATCCGGTCGATGCCTTCTTCGATGGCGTGATGGTGAATGCAGAAGATGTCGCACTGCGTAATAATCGCCAGGGCTTGCTCGCAACCCTGCATCAGGCGATGAACCAGGTTGCGGATATTTCCAAACTGGCTGCCTGATTGAAACAACTTGCCCGCCCCGCTGAAGTGCCGCATCGTATCGGAGGCGCGGCATGCCAGCCACTTTGAAAGGTGATCCGATGAAACTGGTTATCCTCGATCGTGATGGTGTCATCAATCAGGACTCGGACACCTTTATCAAAACACCGGATGAATGGATACCCATCCCCGGTTCACTGGAAGCAATAGCACGCCTGAATCAGGCCGACTATCGTGTCGTGGTTGCCACCAACCAGGCGGGCATTGCACGCGGCATGTTCAATATCATGGCGCTGAATGCCATCCATCAGAAAATGCATTCGGCGGCACAATCGGTCGGCGCTGAAATCGATGCGGTGTTCTTTTGTCCGCATGCACAGGACGACAACTGCGATTGCCGCAAGCCGAAACCTGGCATGTTGCACACGATAGCCAAACGTTACGACGTCAGCCTGAAAGGCTTACCCCTCATCGGCGATTCCTTGCGCGATTTGCAGGCAGGCTTTGTTGTCGGTTGCGCACCTTATCTGGTGCTGACCGGCAAAGGCGAGAAAACCCGTGAAAAAGGTGGCTTGCCACCTGGCACTACCAATTATCCGAACCTCGCAGCCGTGGTCGATCACTTGCTGAAAGCGCCTGCGCTGAGTTACGCCGTTTAAATTATTGTTGTTATAAAAATCTGGAGACTTGATGTCACGCGCTATTTTGTTTTTGCGTTCCCTGTTGTTTGCACTGATCATGCTGGTCGCAACGCTGATCTGGGCCCCGGTCTGCTTCCTGGCTGCGCCCTTATCGTATAACCAGCGCTATTACATTACTTCGCGCTGGAATGTGTTCATCATCTGGCTGGCTAAAGTACTCTGCGGCATCCGCTACGAAATCAAGGGCATGGAAAACTTGCCGGATCAACCCGTCATTTTGCTGTCCAAACATCAATCCGCATGGGAAACGATTTTCCTGTTGTGCAATATGTCGCGCCCGCTGGTGTTCGTTTTCAAAAAAGAACTTCTTTACGTTCCTTTCTTCGGCTGGGCGCTCGGCTTGCTGCGCATGATTCCTATCGACCGCAATAACGGCAAGGATGCTTTTGCACAAGTTGTGGTGCAAGGACACAAACGCCTGGCCGACGGCCAATGGATCATCATGTTTCCGGAAGGCACCCGCATCCCGGTCGGCGAGCGTGGTCGCTACAAAGGAGGCGGAGCCCGTCTGGCAGTGGAAACCAATACGGTCGTCGTGCCTATCGCACTGAATCCGGGTCATTGCTGGCCGAAGAATTCTTTCATTAAAAAGCCTGGCCTAGTGACCGTTTCCATCGGCAAGCCTATGTCGCCGGAAGGATTAAGCGCGGTCGATTTAATGCAGCAAGTCGAAAATTGGATAGAATCTGAAATGCGGGTGATTTCGCCTGCCGACTACCCTGCTACCAATACGCAAAAAACTACATCCACACAATAACGGCCCGACTATCCTTGAAGCTGCTTCGTCAATCATCGCCGGATCCACAACAGCTCGCGCTGCAACTTGATTTCTTTTCGTCCGATTTTTCATCGCAGCCGAAAGTAGATCATCCTGCACCCGAGCATACGCCTGGGTCGCTATTGCCAAGCTTGCCGCTCTCGAATGGCGATGCGAGCGCGCCGATACCGCACGGCAAGCGCCGCGTACATGTCGGCGAGCACATCCTGGATTACACGCTGGTGCGTTCCAAGCGCCGTTCTATTGGTTTCATGATAGATGACGACGGCTTGCGTATCACTGCACCTAAATGGGTGACGCTGACCGAGATTGAAAATGCGATTTGCGAAAAGCAGCGCTGGATTTTTACCAAGCTGAATGAACGTCGCGAACATTCTGCGCGTCGTTTACAACCGCAAATGGAATGGCGCGATGGCGCTACCCTGCCCTACCTCGGCCAGGACATCACCTTGCGCATCCTCGGCACTCAGGCCGCCGGGATAGTCTATAACGCAGACACCAAAGAGCTGACCGTATGCCTGCCTGGTGCCGCAGCGGAACGACAATTGAAAGATCGCGTGCAAGGCTGGCTGCAACTGGAAGCCAAACGCGTTTTTGCCGAACGCCTGCCGGTCTACGCAGAAAAACTGAGCGTCAGCTATCAATCCTTTGCCTTGTCATCAGCGATGACGCAATGGGGATCGTGTACTGCAGATGGAAAGATACGCCTGAACTGGCGCTTGATACACTTCGCGTTACCACTGATCGATTACGTGATTGCACATGAGCTGTCGCACTTGCGCGAGATGAATCACAGCCCGCGTTTCTGGGCGACGGTGCAATCGGTATTCCCTGAGTTTGTCGCAGCGAAGAAAGCACTGCGCGACCACGCTCCCGAGACTTTGCCTATCTTTTGATAAGCTGGCTCAAGCGCTTGCTTGAGCCATATCGGCATCAGAATTTATCTGTGCTTTCCCATTCCTTGCGCTCTATCAGTTCGACTTTATAGCCGTCCGGATCTGCAACAAAGGCAATCACGGTACTACCACCCTTCACCGGACCTGCTTCGCGTGTCACGTTGCCGCCACCGGCCTTAACATCTGCGCAAGCCTTGTAAGCATCCGGCACCGCTATCGCGATATGACCGTAAGCGGTACCCATCTCGTATTCATGCTGGCCGTGGTTATAAGTCAGTTCCAGCTCCGCGTGCTCAGGATTGCTGCCGTAGCCGAGGTAAGCCAGCGTGTATTTGTACTCGGTGTTTTCCACCTGACGCAGCAATTTCATGCCGAGCAGTTTGGTGTAAAAATCGATAGAACGTTGCAGGTCGCCGACGCGCAACATAGTGTGCAGAATGCGCATGTAGTTCCTCTTGAGGTAATTAAATTGAGGTATCGATTTTATGCCGATATGACATTTCCTGCCGACGGCAGGGCTGGTTTACAGCTGATGCTACAGACGATTCGCCAGCGCCACGTATTGTTCCAGCGGAATGGTTTCCGGGCGTGCCTGCGGATCAACACCGGCTTCCAGCAAATCACTTTCCACAAACATCCCGGCCAGGCAATTGCGTATCACTTTGCGGCGTTGCGAGAACGCTTTCAAAACGACTTGCTCCAGTTTGGCCTGGTCGCAAGGCAATGGATTCGGCAAAGGAATCATGCGCACGATCGCGGAATCAACCCGCGGCGGCGGATCAAACGCAGTTGGCGGCACCACGAACATCAACTCCATGTGATAACGCCATTGCAGCATGACCGACAAACGGCCATAGGTTTTACTGCCAGGCTCCGCCACCATGCGCTCGACCACTTCCTTTTGCAACATGAAATGTTGGTCCTGCACATGCGGCGCCATTTCAGCCAGATGGAATAACAGGGGGCTGGAAATGTTGTACGGCAAATTGCCGACAACACGCAACTTGCTGCCAGCAGGTACCGGAATGCTGGCGAAATCAAACTGCAGTGCATCAGCCGAATGAATAATCAGGCGCTTCGGATCGAAGCTTTTCTTTAACCGTTCGACCAGATCACGATCCAGCTCGACCACATGCATTTGTTCCACGCCATCCAGCAACAGCCGTGTCATCGCCGCCAGTCCGGGACCAATTTCGACCATCGTGTCCTGTGGCTGCGGATCGATCACGCGAATGATGTTGTACAGCACGGTGTCATCAGTCAGGAAGTTCTGACCAAAGCGCTTGCGGGGAATATGTTTCATGAATTAAACGCTTCTGGCCAAAACGGAGTGGCCGGTTATTTCTATCAAACGTCTATAAGGACGAGCTACGCGTAGCAGCTGCCATTTGCGCCGCTATGCGCATGGCTTCCAGCATGCTGCCGTGATCGGCCTGCCCCAGTCCGGCAGCAGCCAGATCCAGTGCCGTACCGTGGTCTACCGAAGTACGTATCAGCGGCAAACCCAATGTGATATTTACACCCAGGCCAAAGCTGGCATATTTCAGCACGGGCAAACCCTGGTCGTGATACATCGCGAGCACGCAATCTGCATCTTCCAGGTACTTTTGCTGGAACAGTGTGTCGGCCGGATACGGGCCACGCACATCAAAACCACGCGCCTGCGCCGCCTGCAATACCGGCGTAATGACGTCTATCTCTTCGCGCCCAAGGTAACCACCTTCACCCGCATGCGGATTCAGTCCGGTCACCAGTATGCGCGGTTGGGCAATACCAAATTTGTTTTGCAAATCTGCGTGCAGGATATCGAGGATGCCGGTCAGGCTCTCGATGGTAATCGCTGCGGCCACATCTTTTAACGCCAGGTGCGTCGTTGCCAGTGCCACGCGTAAAGGCTGTGGCGTGGCATTCGTAGCCAGCATCATGACGACTTGCGGAGTAGATGTTTTCTCGGCCAGATACTC
This sequence comes from Herminiimonas sp. KBW02, assembly GCF_003852535.1. GTDB lineage: Bacteria > Pseudomonadota > Gammaproteobacteria > Burkholderiales > Burkholderiaceae_D > Oxalicibacterium. Next base: position 128,876 of record NZ_QAJP01000010.1, read on the forward strand.
GGTATGGCCGGTGAAGGGCACACCAGCATCGTTAATGGTGCTCTTTTGCAACGGCGCGGTAACGATGGCATCAAACCAGCCTTGCTGCGCGCCGTCTATTGCAATATCCAGCGTTTGCAAGACGTAACGACCATTCTGCGCATCCAGCTTGCCGGGTACGACATGCGCGGCGAGCGGACAATCAATCACGACGATCTGATCACGCGGAAAATCCGGTATGCCGCTATTACGCACTGCCTGCAGCGAGAGTGCAGACAAGCGTATCGCAGGATTGATGGCGGCGGCCGTCATCGCCAGGAAGGCGGCGTCGCCTATCAGTATGCTTTTTACATCGGCACGCAATTCCCATGCAGCCCTGATCGAAATTTCAGGGCCTATCCCGGCAGGCTCGCCACTTGTAATGGCGATGGTTGGTCGCTTACTCACAAGCTACTCACGGCATGGAAACAGCGAAATTGACATTATTGTTGATCATCCAGACGATATTCAACATAGGCGCGATCACGCACCTGACGCAACCAGTCCTGCGTTGCTTCTTCAACTTTTTGTTCACGTATGGCCTGGCGTGCAATCATGCGTTGACGTTCTTGCGATACGTCGTCGCTCTTGCGCTCCGTCACCAGTATCAAATGATAACCAAACGGCGATTCTATCGGTTCGCTGACCTGGCCGATCGGCAAGGCATCCATTGCGCGTTCAAATTCAGGCACAGTATCGCCCGGATAAATCCAGCCCAGATCACCACCCTTGGCGGCGGAGAAGTCATTCGAATACAGTTTAGCCAATTCTTCAAAGGTCGCTGCCTTGTTATCCAGACGCTGTTTCAGTTCCAGCAGTTTGCGACGCGCCTCAGCCGCAGAAACAACCTGATTCACCTTGATCAGGATATGGCTGGCGTGTGTTTGCTTCACAGCCGCTACTGCCGGCGCTGCAGCAGCACCCGCGCCACCATCTTGGGCGCGCAATACGCTTTGTGTGCGACGACCCAGCAACTTCAGAATATGGAAACCATTGCCACTTTTCACTATCGGTGCGATCTGACCATCCTGCAGGTTGGCCGTTGCATCAACGAATAATTGCGGCAAGCGATCTGCGCTACGCCATCCCAGTTCACCACCGGTCAGGCCGTCAGTGCCATCGGAATAGGCGGTGGCCAGTTTGGTGAAATCAGCGCCAGCATTCAATTGCGCCACGACTTCATCAGCACGACGTTTGCTGTCTGCCAGTTGCTGTTGCGTTGCATTTTCCGGTACACGGATCAGGATCTGCGCAATATGCAATTCCTGCGGCGCGGTTGCGGCTGGCGCATTGTGTGCAGCCATATAAGCATCGATTTCAGCATCCGATACCTGAACACGGTTATCTACTTCACGTTCGCGCAGACGCTGGATCGCCATCTCGTCACGGATTTCATTGCGGAATTTCGCGTACACCAGGCCATCTTCTTCCAGGCGCTTACGGAACTCAGGCATGCTCAATTTGTTTTGCTCAGCAATACGACCCATCGCCCGATCCAGCATGGTGTCATCTATCTTGATGCCGGTTTCCTTCGCCTGCTGCAATTGCGCACGTTCGACGATCATACGTTCCAGCAATTGCCGTTGCAACTGGTCACGCGGTGGCAAATTGCCGCCCTGGCTTTGCAAGCGGGCCTCGATCATTTTGTAACGCTCGAGGAAATCGTAACGCGTGATAACTTCGTTGTTCACCACCACGATGATGGCATCGGCCAGACGCGGTTGCGCTGCTGCGGCGGCCTGTCCTTGCGCCTGCACACTGGCCATCACGCCGCAAGTCAAACCCAGCAAAGCCAACGCATGCTTCGCATGTTGAAACGATTTTTGAATAGTAAACATAGGACGGATATGACTCATGATTTAACTTAGTATTTCGCTTCTTAGTAACTGCTACGGTTGGGATTAGTTCCCAATTCCTGATATCCAGGAATGCTGGTACGCAAGGCTTGCAGTGGATCGGAACCCAACCTGGTCAAACCACTCAACTCAAGCTGGAAAAAGAGGGTCGATGTCGACTTGCCGGTTGCCGTCGGAATACGTTGTGCGACGACACGGAAAATCCAGCAATCAGCCTTGTATTCAAGCCCCATCAAGCCTTCGGACAAACCACGCGAAGGTGGTGCCGTCAACGGCGCGAAACCAGGACGATTCGCATAATCGTTCGGCAAGGAATAATTCAAACGTCCGACGCCATACCAACGGTCTGCTATCGGCCATTGTCCCGATACGTCAATCTGACGCAAGGCATTCGGTACGTCGACACGATAAGTCAGGTTCAACACTTTCTTCGGCTCAGGCCGCCAGCTCAAACCGGCATTACCACGGATAACCGAATTTTGATTCGCACTATATTGCACATTACCTTCGGTCCGCAGCGCATTGGAAATCTGCAAGGTGCCGGACGCCAGCCAGTCCGGTTTGCTTTTACCCGTAGTCGGCGTTGTCAGTGCGACACGTTGTTCATCAAAGTAGACCCTTTGAGCCAGCGCGACACGCAAACGTTCAGTCCCGCTTTCCTCGATGTAACGTGAGACCATCGCTGCGGTCAACTGGTTCGAATCGCTGATCCGGTCATTCCCGATAAAGCGGTTTTCACTGAAAATTTGCGCAAAACTCAAATCCGCAACCGCGCTGTCAAAGATAGGAAACTTGCTTTGATCGCGGTAAGGTGTTTTGACGTAGAACAACCGCGGTTCCAGGGTTTGCGTCATGGCCGAGCCAAAGAAGCTGGCTTCCCGCTCAAACACCAATCCGCTATCCAGCGAGAAAGTAGGCAAGGCACGGTTATATGTCGAGCTGACATTGGTATTCGGATCCTGCACGCTATAGGCCGCTGCATTCAGCGAAACCTTGGGCGTAATAAAGTAACTAGGACGTACGATCGGATACGAAATACTAGGATTCACGACATAACGTTCGCCGCGTACCATGGTCGGATGCCAGAAGCGAGTAGCTTCCAGATTCGCGGTCCAGTCGAAACCATTCACGTCCTGGCGCGCCGCACTCAAGGTGAATTGCGGCAAACGATCATACGGACGTGTAATCGGTGCAGCCGGATCTTGCAAGACCTGGTAATTCGACGCACGTGCGGTGGCGGTCCAGAAATTACCTGCATAGGTAAAGTTCAGATCGCGTAGCAACAAACGCTGGGTACTGATAGACAAATTCCGCGAAAAATCGCTGGGGTAGTTGTTATCCGACGCCGCGTTAATGTTCCAGTTCATCGTCGTCTCAGGACTGAACTTTTGTGCATGTACCGAAGCGATGGACCAGCGATTGGTCTTGGTCTGCGTATCGTTCGGCAGGAACTCGGCTTTGGTCTCACCCGCGTAGGTGCTGTCCATATAGCGCGCATCTGCACCCAGCATCATGCCGCGACGGGCGATATAGCGGGGCGTCAAGGTCAGATCGCGGTTCGGTGCGATATTGAAATAATACGGCACCGAAACTTCGAAACCACCGGTACTGGTCGTACCCTGGGTCGGCGCGAGGAAACCTGATTTACGCGCAGCAGACAAAGGGAAGGACATCGACAGTGCACCGATGATAGGTACACCCTTGAAGTAAATGACCGGCGCTTCGGCATTACCGACTTCACGTCCGGTATCCAGTTTCAGACTACTGGCCTTCAGGTACCAGTCCGGATTCGGACCTTCACAAGTACTGTAAGTACCGTCGGTAATCAGCGCGCGGTCATCGGATTCGAAATCTATACGCTCTGCCCTGCCCTGGCCATTGCTTTCCAGCATATGGTAGGTCGGATTCGTGACATAACCGACACCGGAATCCATCTTCAACCGCATCTTGTCGCCGGTATAACGGTCGCCAAAACGCGTCATACGTATGTTGCCGCTTAACTCGACTTCATCCTCTGCCGCCCAGTATGTCGCATGATCGGAATTGACCGTGGTTTCACCACGGATAATTTCCACATCCCGCTCCAGCACCAGCTCCCGATCCGGACGCCCGGTCATCTGCTCCGAGCTGATCCGCGTTGTTTCTTCCTCGCGATCTTCCGCCTTGGCAGGCTTGCCATTCGTTTGGGCGGTAGCCAGGGACGGCGCGGAAACCGCCGCTATCACTGCGACCACAGTTGTGAACAAACGTTGAGGACGGCGTAAAGGGAAAGGCCAGGTCATGAAAATATAGTTTTGAGTACCATCGCTGGCGATTTTTCGAATTTAATCCCTTATTATATGGGAACTCACCGCCCATCAACCGGATTACCTAGGCTTGCTTCATGTCTTTATATACAACACCCGCCTCCGCTGACGACCTGCGTCTGCCGGAACTGAACAAATGGCTCGCCTCCTTACCTGCCCCTGCCCTTAAACTGGACTCACTGCGCCCGGCTTCCTCCGATGCAAGTTTTCGCCGCTATTTCCGTATCGACGGGGCAGACGGCGCTACCTTTATCGTCATGGACGCCCCGCCGCCACAGGAAGATGTGCGGCCGTTTATCCATGTAGCCGGGGTTTTTGGCGAAACCGGCGTCTCGGTGCCCGCCATTCTGGCACAAGACATAGAACAAGGCTTCCTGCTGCTGAGTGACCTCGGTTCTACCACCTATTTGCAATTATTGACGCCAGACAATGCTCATAAGCTATACATCGATGCAATAGACGCGCTGGTCCACCTGCAAATCCATAGCAAACCAGCCGTTTTACCCGAATATGACCGCACCCTGCTGCTGCGCGAATTGATGCTGTTCCCGGAATGGTATGTCGGCAAGCATCTGGGCCTGAGCATGACCGAAAAGCAAACTGCGACGCTGAACCAGGTCTTTGAACTGCTGCTGGCGAATAACCTGGCGCAGGCACAAGTCTATGTGCACAGGGACTATCACTCGCGTAACCTGATGGTACTGTCGCAAGGTAATCCCGGCATCCTCGATTTCCAGGATGCGGTATTCGGCCCTATCACCTACGATCTGGCGTCACTGCTGCGTGATGCCTACATACAGTGGGATGAGGAAATCGTACTGGACTGGGCAATACGTTACTGGGAACGCGCCAAACGCGCCGGCCTGCCTGTTAATCCCGATATCGATGCCTTCTATCGCGATTTCGAATTCATGGGCTTGCAACGCCACCTCAAAATACTCGGTATTTTTGCCCGCCTGTATCACCGTGACGGCAAAGACGCCTACCTCAAAGACCTGCCGCTGGTGATGGAATACACACGCAAGGTTGCCTACCGTTACAAGGAGCTGGCGCCGTTGGTGAAATTGCTGGATGAGCTGGAAGACAAAGCGCCGCAAGTCGGCTATACCTTCTGAGTATCCTTCCGAATTCCAGGCATCAAGTACCCCCGGCCTGCCGCCACCCCCGGCGATGCAGGCTGCATTCAGAACCTATTAGCGAAATGCGAACACCATGAAAGCGATGATATTCGCAGCCGGGCGCGGCGAGAGAATGCGCCCCCTCACCGACACTTGCCCCAAACCATTGCTGACAGTACGCGGACGCCCGCTCATCGTCTGGCACATCCTGAACCTGGTGCGCGCCGGCATCACGGATATCGTGATCAACCATGCGCATCTGGGTAATCTGATAGAAGACACCCTCGGCAACGGTGAAAAGTTCGGTGCAAAAATCAGCTACTCGGCTGAAGAGACAGCACTGGAAACCGCAGGTGGCATTGCCAAAGCACGCCACCTGCTGGGCGACGAACCTTTCCTCGCCCTTGCAGCCGACATCTACTGCCCCCATTTCAATTTTGAACAAGTGAAAAACGTGCTCGAAGACAGCGATGTCTGGGGCAACCCCTACCCGCTTGATCAACGCGATGTAGCATGGCTGTATCTGGTAAAAAATCCGGCACATCATCCGCAAGGTGATTTCGCGCTGCACAGCTTTTCAGTTGCTAACGAAGGTGAGCCCAGGCTGACCTTCTCCGGCATAGGCGTGTATCGCCCGTCGATGTTTGACTCGATCACATCCGGCGAATCGGCCAAGCTGGTAACGCTGCTGCGAGAATACGCGACACGCGGCCAAATCGGTGGCGAACTGTATCGCGGCGACTGGACTGATGTCGGCACTGTAGAACGATTGGCAGAACTGAATGCACCTTTGACAGGACATTACAAATGAAACCCTATAGCGACAGACGCGCATCACTGATTGCACAAATGCAGGCCAGGGGCGGTGGCATTGCGATCATTCCGACTGCACCGGAAGTCATGCGCAATCGTGATGCCGACTATCCGTATCGCCATGACAGTTACTTTTATTATTTGTCTGGTTTCACTGAACCTGAAGCCGTCATCGTCCTGGTCGCTGGGGCAAAGAATCAGACGATATTGTTCTGTCGCGAAAAGAATATGGAACGCGAAATCTGGGATGGCTTCCGTTATGGCCCGGATGTCGCGCGCAGCACCTTTGGTTTCGATGCGGCCTATCCAATAGAAGCGCTGGACAGTGAACTGCCAAAGCTGATGGCGAATGCCCCGGCTCTGTTCTATGCACTCGGCAGCGACAACAAACTGGATACGCAAGTACAAGGCTGGCTGCAAAGCGTACGTGGACAAGCGCGCGCCGGTGTCACACCGCCAAACGCCGCCTACGACATTCATGTTCTGCTGGATGAAATGCGCCTGATCAAGGATGCAAACGAAATCGACATCATGCAACGTTCGGCCGATATCGCCGCCGCCGCGCATAGACGTGCGATGCGCATCGCGCGCCCTGGTTTGCGTGAATATCATCTGGAAGCAGAAATCCTGCATGAGTTCCGCAACAACGGCTCGCAATTCCCTGCATACGGCTCCATCGTCGCTACCGGTGCCAATGCATGTGTGCTGCATTACCGCGCCAGTGACGCAGAATTAAAAGATGGCGACCTGGTCTTAATAGATGCTGGTTGCGAACTCGATAGCTACGCATCCGACATCACACGTACTTTCCCGGCCAACGGAAAATTCTCCGGTCCGCAAAAAGAGTTATATGAAATCGTGCTGGCCTCGCAAGATGCTGCATTTGCAGAAACGCGTCCCGGAAAACGCTTCATGGATGGCCACGACGCAGCGGTTAAAGTGCTGGCACAAGGCATGCTCGATACCGGCCTGCTAGACCGCAACAAAGTCGGCTCACTCGATGATGTGATTGCCAGTCGTGCCTATAGCCAGTTCTACATGCATCGCACCGGCCATTGGCTAGGCATGGATGTACATGATGTAGGCGAGTACCGCGATGCCGCCCCCAATGGCGCAGACAAACCATGGCGCACCTTGCAGGCCGGCATGGTGCTCACCGTAGAGCCGGGTATTTATGTACGCCCTGCTGAAGGTGTGCCGGAAAAATACTGGAACATAGGCATACGGATAGAAGACGATGCGCTGGTCACCGCGAATGGCTCGCACATCCTGAGTGCCGCCGCACCAAAAACCGTGGCGGATATTGAAGCCCTGATGAAGCACTGATCCGATCTACATGCAGACTGATTTTGACATTGCCATTTGCGGTGCCGGTCCGGTCGGGCTGGCGCTTGCCGCATTGCTGGTCAGACATGGCAAGCAAGCCGACAGAATTGCACTGATAGATGCCAAAAGCTTGGAACAAAGCGCGCAAGATCCTCGTTCCATCGCACTGTCCTATGGCAGCCAGCAGTTGCTGGAAAAAATAGGTGCGTGGCCGCTTGCCGCTACTGCCATCCATCAGATTCACGTTTCACGACGTGCGCATTTTGGCCGCACTCTAATCGACAGAAGCGAGTACGCGTTACCTGCACTCGGACACGTCACACGGTATGGCGCCATCGTCTCCGCCCTGAACGCGCGCGTAGCAACAACAACCGTCAACATGATACGGCCGCAAACCGTCAGCAGCATCAGCGAAAGCGACGACATGGTTACACTCAACTTTGCCGAACATGCACCGCTGTCCGCACAACTGGTAGTACAAGCTGAAGGCGGCATCTACAACGAGCAAACAAAAAAAACCTTGCATCGCGATTACGAGCAAACGGCTATCGTTGCACATGTCAACGTCGATGCTGTGATCGCACATCGTGCCTATGAACGGTTCACCGATGAGGGCCCGCTCGCGCTATTGCCGCAGGAAGACGGTTATGCATTGGTATGGTGTGTACGACCGAAAACTGCCGAACATTTGCTGGCTTTGTCAGATCGCGCCTTCCTGCAAGAGCTGGGGGCTGCCTTCGGCACGCGCCTGGGAAATTTCACCGCCTGCAGCAAACGCAATGCATTCCCACTCGGCCTGAATGCAAAGCCGGATACGTCAGAGCGTCTGATCGCCATTGGAAATGCGGCCCAGACTTTACACCCGGTCGCAGGCCAGGGGCTGAACCTCGGCTTGCGCGACGCAACTGTATTGGCGCAATTGCTGGGCACACATGCAGTACCAGAAGCCTTGCAAAAATTTGCCGAAAAACGTCGCACTGACCGCAACACCACCATCCACCTGACGGATCTCATGGCCAGGGTTTTTGCCGACAACGCGCGCGGCATCGTATCGCAAACCCTGCTGGGTATTTCGCTAGGCGTAGTTGATGGATTCCAGCCGGCCAAGAAATTCCTGGCCGAGCAAATGATGTTCGGACGCCGCCCGTAAGCGCGCAAACATGATCGTGTCATCACTCTGCAATCCGGATGAACGACAATGAAGCGAAGGGCAAGTGACAGATGTTATCAAGTAGTACATATTACGACGCTATCGGCTCTGTACTGGGCATGTAATTTGCATTGTTGAAGTCATCATATTCCCTGACACACCCATCCAAAATGCGAGTCGAATTGCAAAAAGTGCGATCTCTCCTTAAAATGCTGGAAATGCGTCATATTTATGTGCTGTTGCTCCTTGTCTCTTTACCACTCCAATGGGTGTGGGCAAATTCGGTCGCTTGTCGCACCGAGGGACAGGCGTCTCCGACATATTCCAGCACCAGTGCCAAGCCGCAAATGGCACAGGCACTGCATAGACTCACCGCCGAACAAGTCGAATCATTGACACACGTCAAGCAAGATACTCAACTCCCCTCTTCCATTTTTATCGCCGAACCGTCCATCGAAAGCGAAATGGCACGCTGGGAATTCGAAGTAGAGGGCGAATTTGGCTCGGCAGCGCAAATGCTCGCACCGGACTGGGGCGATGCTGCTGACAACCTGTCCTGCCGTCCATCCAAGCATATTCAAAACTCTGCAGCGCAAGTCCCGGATCCGTACGAAGCGGATCTGCCTTTGCCCTTGTCCCTGGCATGTCTGGTACTGGGCGACACCCTGTTTGTCGCTGCCCAGCATCCACCTCTCCCGGCGCCGGTCTTCCGCGCTGACCGTCCGCCTACCCTGGCGGTCTAAACAATCCATCTTTCCGGGACGGCCTCTGGCCGTCCGCATGTCGTGCGGTATTTCGTCCGCGGCATGTACTCGTTTTAACTAAAATCATGAAACCTATCACACTACTTATTACGTCAGTGTGGCTGGCCGGGATGTGGTCGCCTGCGATCGCCGCCCAGCCGTACACACTGGATCAGTTATTGTCTCTTGCAATGCAAGGCAACAAAGGCGTGCAAGCTGCTGCTGCCGGCGTCGAAGCCGCGCGTGCAGGCGTCACCACTGCCGGTGCGTTCCCGAATCCCGAAGTCGAATACACCAGCGGTCGCGTCTCGGCGCGCGTACCTGGCGCTGCTACCGGCAATGGTCAGACTGTATCCATCACACAGCGTCTCGATTTGCCTAGCCAGCGCTTCCTGCGTCAGGAAGTTGCCCGCAAAACCGTCAGCGCAACCATCGCCGGACAAAATGTGTACTCAGCAGAACTGGTCGCCAAGGTCAAACTGGGTTACTACGAAACGTTACGGCGCCAGGCCGAATTCGAAGCAGCACAGGAAGATCTGGCACTGACCCAACAGCTGTATGAACGTGCACAAGTCAGGGTCGACGTCGGTGAAGCACCGCGCTACGAAGCAATCCGTGTCTCCACTGAACTGCTGAATGCGCAGAAAAATAGTCATAGTTCGCTGCTACGCGCCAACCAGGCCAAGTCCTCCTTGCGTCAGCACGTAGGCGACATCTTGCCGAGCACCTTTGCCATTACCGGTGCCATGGGCAATGTGCCGCATCTGGCGCCACTCAACAATCTGCGTCAGATCATGCTCGGCAGCAATCCGGAACTGGCGCAGTACCGCCTGGAACTGCAGCGTGCATCAACGGCCGTTGACTATCAACGCTCGCTGCGCTTGCCTACTGTTGCTTTAAAAGCAGTCTCGAACCGCGATCCCGAAGTACGTGACACTCAATTTGGCGTGGTCATGAGTATTCCGCTCTGGAATCAGAATCGCGGCCCTATCAATGAAGCCAGCGCTGGTGCCATGCGCGTGCGTTACCTGCTGGAAGCACGCGAATTCGAACTGACACAGCAACTGGATTCTGCTTACCAGCAATCGCAGATTGCGGCTTCACAGGTCGAAGCACTGGAGTCCGGCATCGTACGCCAGGCCGAAAGTGCTTTACGCATAGCGGAAGCTGCTTACCGTTACGGTGAGCGCGGCATCATCGATTATCTCGATGCACAGCGCGCCTTACGCACCGCACGCAACGACCTCATTGCCGCCCAATTTGATCTGCATGTAGCCGCCATCGAAATCGAGCGACTCTTAGCCAATTCTTCTACAGGTAATAAACCATGATGCCCCGTCTCTCTTCCAGTGCTGCACTGATCGCGCTCTGTCTTACTCTCGCTGCTTGCGGTGACAAAAGCAAACCTCAAAGCGAGGAACCGGCGCAGAAAGTTGACCCCAATGTCGTCATCGCCCCAGATGCATTGCGCGAACGCGTCAAGATCGGCACCGTCGGTCTCGCACCGTTCAGTGATGTACTGCGCGTTCCCGGCCTGATAGATTTCGATCGTCAACGCGTGGCACGCATCGGTGCGCCGGTCACAGGCCGACTCACTGACATCACCGTCAACCTCGGACAAAGCGTCAAGCCAGGCGACGTACTCGCGCGTTTGCACAGCACCGAACTCGGTAGCGCGCAACTCGCTTACCTGAAAGCTCGGGCACAAGCTGAACTGCAACAAAACAATCAGGCACGTGCACGTCAACTGTTCGCGGCTGACGTCATCGGTAAAGCCGAATTGCAAAGACGTGAAAACGAATTTGCAGTTGCTGCAGCTGAAGCACGTGCTGCAGCTGAACAACTCAAGGTACTCGGCATGTCATCCGCCGCCATCACACGCATGGCAGAGAGCGGCGACATCAGTTCGTTTGCACCTGTCACATCCACCATGCAAGGCTCGGTAGTTGAGCAGAAAGTCTCCCCAGGCCAGGTGGTACAGCCAGCTGACGCCCTCTTCACGGTCGCTGACTTGTCGCATGTCTGGGCCATCGCAGAAGTACCGGAGCAACAAGCGGACATGGTTGCAGTCGGCCAGACCGTAGACATCGAAGTACCCGCACTCGGCAATCTCAAAATTTCCGGCAAGCTGATTTACGTCGGACAGATCGTCGATCCGGCGACCCGTACAGTGCAAGTACGTACCGCTATCGACAACAAGGACGGCCGTCTGAAACCAGCGATGCTGGCGACCATGCTGATTGCCAGCCGCCCGACCGAGCAACTGGTCATTCCAGCGGCTGCAGTCGTACGCTTCGAGAACGAAAATCTGGTCTATGTTGAAACCCAGCCTGGCCACTTCCGTGCGACCAAAATTAAGATCGGACAGTCCAACAACGGCACACTGGTCGTGGCGTCAGGACTGAAAGCGGGTGATCGCATTGCCATAGATGGCGCGTTCCACCTCAACAATCAGCGTACCGGTATCGCACAGGAGTAATGTCATGTTAGAGAAGATAGTTCGCTCCGCCCTGGCGCAGCGACTGATCATTGTCGTCCTGGCAGCCATCGCCCTGGTAATCGGGCTGGATGCCATGCGCAAGTTATCAGTCGACGCCTTCCCTGACGTCACCAACGTCCAGGTACAGATCGCCACCGACGCAACCGGCCGCTCCCCTGAAGAAGTGGAACGCTTCGTCACTGTGCCGATTGAAATTGCCATGACCGGTTTGCCCGGCATGGAAGAAATGCGCTCCCTCAACAAACCTGGCCTCTCGCTGATCACACTGGTGTTTACAGATGCCACTGACGTGTACTTCGCACGGCAATTGGTGATGGAACGTTTGATCGAAATCGGCGCCCGTATGCCTACCGGCGTCACACCCGTACTGGGACCGGTCTCCACCGGTCTGGGTGAGGTATATCAATACACGCTCGACAAACCGGATGACGGTGATCGTGAGTTGACGCAAAAGGAATTGACCGAAAGACGTATCGTGCAAGACTGGATGGTACGACCATTGCTGCGCTCGATTCCGCAAGTAGCAGAAATCAACTCGCAAGGTGGTTACGTCAAGCAGTACCAGGTACTGGTCAATCCTGATCGGATGAGCCACTACGGCATCTCGCTCAAGCAAGTGTATGAAGGTCTGGCACGCAACAATGCCAATTCGGGCGGCGGCATCTTGCCGCACTATGCGGAACAGTACCTGATCCGTGGTGTCGGCCTGATCGAAAATCTGGAAGATATACGCAACATCGTCCTGAGCGAATCCAACGGCACACCTGTCTACATACGTGACGTCGCACAAGTCACCCTGGGTCACGACGTACGGTATGGCGCACTGGTCAAAAACGGTGTGACTGAATCGGTCGGCGGTATCGTCATGATGATGCGCGGCGGTAACGCCAAGGAAGTCGTATCTCGCATCAAGGATCGCGTAGCAGAGATCAACAAGGCAGGCATGTTGCCGGATGGTTTGCAGATCGTGCCTTACTACGATCGTAGTGAACTGGTGGATGCGGCGTTGTGGACCGTCGCCAAGGTCTTGCTGGAAGGTGTGGCACTGGTGGTTATCATCCTGCTGGTATTCCTCGGCGATATACGATCGTCGGTGATCGTGGTCGCCACGCTGATACTGACGCCGCTACTCACCTTCTTTGTCATGAACCAGTTCGGCATCTCAGCCAACCTGATGTCACTGGGCGGTCTGGCGGTGGCGATCGGGCTCATGGTGGATGGCTCAGTGGTGGTGGTGGAAAACGCCTTCGGACATTTGGGCCGACCCAATAAGTACGGCAAGCGCAAGGTTCACATCATCCTGAAAGCTGTTACCGAAGTAGCCACCCCCGTGGTGTTCGGTATCGGCATCATCATCCTGGTGTTCCTGCCGCTGATGACACTGCAAGGCATGGAAGGAAAAATGTTTGCGCCGCTCGCTTTCACCATAGCGATTGCGCTGGCTATTTCCTTGCTGTTGTCGCTGACCCTGACTCCGGTATTGTCTTCGTACATGCTCAAGGGCGGTGCAGAGCATGACACGCGCCTGGTCGGCTTCCTGAAAAAGCATTACCTGCGCATGCTCGACTGGGTATTGGCCAATGCCAAGAAAACCGTGCTGCTTTCAGTGCTGGCCTTCGTCGCTGCAGTCGGTATGTTGCCGCTGCTCGGTACCGCCTTCATTCCGGAAATGAAGGAAGGTTCGCTGGTTCCGGGTATCAACCGCGTGCCGAATATTTCGCTGGAAGAATCCATCGCACTGGAGAAACAAGCGATGGGTATCATCATGACTGTGCCTGGCGTGAAATCTGCCATTTCGGGTGTAGGTCGCGGTGAAAGTCCGGCCGATCCGCAAGCGCAAAATGAATCGACGCCGATTGTCAGCCTGAAACCGCAAGATGAATGGCCAGATGGCTGGACCCAGGACACGATCGCCAGCGAAATCAAAAAGCGCCTGGAAGTTATTCCTAGTGCTCAGATCATCATGGCGCAACCGATCTCGGATCGCGTGGATGAAATGGTCACGGGCGTACGTTCCGACGTTGCGGTCAAAGTATTCGGTGAAGACCTGGATCGTCTGCTGGAGAAAGCTCACCAAATTGCAAAAGTGGCGGAATCTGTCACAGGTGCGCGCGACATCCGCGTCGATCGCGTCAGTGGTCAGCAATACCTGTCGATCAATATTGATCGACAAGCGATTGCGCGTTATGGCCTGAACGTCTCCGACGTACATGATGTGATCGAAGTTGCCATCGCAGGCAAAACCGCGACCGACATCTACGAAGGTGAGCGGCGCTTCTCGGCAGCCGTCCGCTTGCCGCAGAGCTTCCGTGGCGATGTACAGGCGATCAAGCAAATCATGTTGACCACACCTAATGGTGCACGCGTACCCCTGGATAGTCTGGCCAAGATAGAAGTCCGGGATGGTCCGGCGCAGGTCAGCCGCGAAGGTGGTAAGCGTCGTGTAGTGGTGGCAATCAATGTGGCAGATCGCGACTTGGGTGGCTTCGTAGCAGAATTGCAGCAAGTCGTGCAAAGCAAGATTCAGTTGCCATCTGGCTACTATCTCGAATGGGGTGGTCAGTTCCAGAACATGGAACGCGCACTGGGTCACCTCGCAGTCATCGTACCGGCGACTGTAGCGGCGATTTTCTTCCTGCTATTCCTGTTGTTTAAATCGGTACGTTACGCAACGCTCATCATTACCGTACTGCCATTCGCATCGATAGGCGGCATCATCGGCCTTTTCGTTACCGGCGAATATCTGTCGGTACCGGCATCGGTGGGCTTCATCGCCTTGTGGGGTATCGCGGTACTCAACGGGGTGGTGATGGTTTCCTATATCAGGAAACTACGCACCGAAGGCCTGAGCATTGCCGAAGCGGTGGTACAGGGTGCGACCATGCGTTTCCGTCCGGTCATGATGACGGCAACGGTAGCGATGCTGGGCCTGGTGCCATTCCTGTTCGCGACCGGGCCTGGTTCGGAAGTACAGCGTCCGCTAGCAGTGGTGGTGATCGGCGGCCTGATCACCTGTACCGCACTGACCTTGCTGGTACTGCCTACCCTCTATCGCTGGTTCGATGAAGAGGAAGGCGAAGCCTGATTGGCAATCCTGGCAGGTGTCGCCTGACATGGTGACACCTGTCATTCCATACTGAACACAGGAGTCAGATTATGAAAGAAATCAAAGCCATCATCCGTCCGGTACGCCTGGACGATGTGCGTGAAGCATTGGGACAGGTAACAGGTTTTCCTGGCATGACCATCACGCAAGTAGAGGGCTGCAGCTCACCTGCACGCCATCAGCCGCAAAGCCACAAAGAAGAACTGCTCGACTATTCGCCCAAGGTCCGTATCGATATCGTGATTGATGACCAGTACGCACTCGCCGTATACGAAACCATCAAAAGTGCGGCCTCTACCAAACATATCGGCGACGGCATCTTGTGGATGAATACGATAGAACAATTCGACTACATCTGGCAGCCGCAAGCCTGAGCAGAAAACTGAAAACAAAAAAGCCCGCATATGCGGGCTTTTTTATTGCAGTCTTCACTGCGATCAGCCTGAGCTGATCAGGCAGGAAAGAGGATAGTCAGATCAGGCGCCTACTTCAGCACGCTGGAATTCTGCCCAGTTCACCGACGGCGCCTTCTTCGCACCGCCATCTGTCATGGTTTCAAAGCAACGCGCTTTGGTAGTCTGAATAGCATCGATCAGGAAGTCCGCATCGTAGACCTTCAGCAAATGCGATTGATGCGAGTGCATGTAATCCTTGATGCGATCTCTTTCGCAGGACATACGCTGCAAGGTGTGGAATGTTTCGTCATCCCAGTGCCAGCTCAGGCCGAGCTCATAGAAAGCTGCATTGTAAGCAGCAAGATGGCATTTAACAGCATCACCAATCGGGCATTGTTCGAGTACTGAATTGATCATTGCACTTCTCCTTCTGTATGTGCACGTCACTGCGGGACCTAGTCTGCCGACCTTTTTGCAGACTTCGAACGTATCGTAAGCGCTAAAAATGATTAGGTATAGTTAAAGTATTTAATAACAATCATTACTTAATACTTATGGTTTTGAACATGAAAATCCGGCTTTCCGGGCTTTCTTGACAGCCGTCATAGGCAAATTTCCGCCAGACAGGATATGGTTACGCCTTGGCCAAATATGGCCCGGTCTGCATTCCGCAGCGCTCAGTCGCAGTCATGCTCGCAGGCATACAACAGCAATATCTCGGGATTGATCGCGTCATGAAAGTCATCGTTTTGGGTTCGGGCATCATAGGAACCGCTACTGCCTGGTTCCTGAATAAAGCCGGCCATGAAGTCACCGTCATCGAGCGTCAACCCGGTGCCGCCCAGGAAACCAGTTTTGCCAACGGCTGCCAGATCTCCGTCTCGCACGCGACGCCGTGGGCCAACAAAGGTGCGCCGCTGACGATACTCAAAGCGCTGGGCAAGGAAGACGCCCCTTTGCTGTATCGTTTTCGCGCTGAATGGCTGCAATGGAAATGGGGCATGCATTTCCTGCGCGAATGCACACCGCAACGCACCGTACATAACATTCATCAGATCGTTGCTATCGCCGAATACAGCCGCCAGACTTTGCAGGCAGTACGCGCTGAGGTAGACATCGACTACGATTGCCTGACGCGTGGGATTCTGCATTTCTACACAGAACAAAAGGATTTCGACGAATCACTGGCATCGGCCAGCGTCATGCGTGAACTCGGTTGCCCGCGCGAACCTTTGACGGCAGAACAGGCCGTACAGCTGGAACCTGCGCTGGCACATATCCGCCAACAGATAGTTGGCGCCGACTTTACCGAAACCGATGAATCAGGCGACATCTACAAATTCACCACAGGCCTGGCACGCAAGGCTCAGGAGCGCGGCGTCAACTTCCAGTTCAATACCACCGTGACACGTCTGATCACCGAAGGCACGGGCGCTGCCGCCCGCATAACGGGCGTAGAAGTCATCAATCCGGAAGGGCGTCATATGACGCTACACGCAGATGCGTTCGTGATGGCGATGGGGAGTTTCTCAGTGCCTATGCTGCAACCGCTGGGTATCGATCTGATGATCTATCCCGGCAAAGGGTATTCGGCGACCTATCCGATTATTAATCCTGAATTGGCACCTACTGTGTCGCTTATCGATGACGGCTACAAACTGGTGTTGTCGCGTCTCGGGGACAAGTTGCGCGTCGCAGGCACTTGCGAATTCAACGGCTACTCGCGCGAACTGAATGCCACCCGCTGTGCAGCAATTACGCGCCGTACGCGTGAACTCTTCCCGCAAGCATGTGACTACGCAAACCCTGCCTACTGGGCAGGTTTGCGTCCGTTGACGCCATCGAATGTGCCATATATAGGCAAGACAAAGTTCAGTAATTTATTCCTGAATACCGGCCACGGTTCCCTCGGATGGACCATGGGCTGCGGTTCAGGACGAGCGATTGCCGACATCATTTCCGGCCTGCATCCGGAAGTAAATTTTGCATTTACCGGTATGCCGGCACGCCGTCCAGTGGCGCAGGCATCGTTGTCTAATCGCGCTGCTTAAGCAAAGCAAAAGCTAGCCAGCAGAGCGCTATACTCAGGCGTTTTCCGCCACTGCCAGATCATCAAACACGATACGATCGGCACCGCTCAGCAAGAGAAAGTGCTTGCCGCTACAACGCGCCAGTAAAGATATATTCAGACGTTCGGCAACCATATGTCCCATCTGGGTTGCACCGGAACGCGACAGCAAAAAGGGGATGCCCATCTGCGCCCCCTTCATCACCATCTCCGAGGTCAGACGCCCGGTTGTATAGAAAATCTTGTCAGCACCGGCCGTCCCGTCCAGCCACATTTTTCCTGCGATCGCGTCGACTGCGTTGTGACGACCGACATCTTCAACAAAGTGAATTAACTCACCATCCGCAGCAAACAATGCACAGCTATGCACTGAACCGGCTTGCTTGTACACGGAACGATGCACGCGTATGGTTTCTATAATTTTGTACAAGGTGCTTTGCTTCAGGCGTGCATCGGCAGGCAGGGCGATGGCATCTATCTCATCCATCAAACTACCGAACACCGTGCCTTCACCACTACCTGTTGTCACAGTATGCGTGGCAGTACGCTCTTCGATATTGTCTATACCATTACGCGTCACCACTGCGGCTGCGTCCACATCCCAATCCACCTGCACCGACAGGATGTCTGCTAAATTCTTGATGAAGCGCTGATTGCGCAAATAGCCGAGAGTCAATGCTTCCGGCGCGCCGCCCAAAGTCATCAGCGTAACCAACTCACGCTTATCGACATAGATAGTCAACGGCTGTTCCGCAGGGATAGCAATGGTGGAGGCGCGACCGCGCTCATCCATGACCTCTACCTCATGGGTCAGCTTACGAGTGGCATTTGATAAAACCGGGCGAGCGTTCATAAAAAGTGAGCGTAATGCAACTGCTTCAACAAGGCGATGAGATATGACAACTAATCGCTGGCTATTAAGTGAGAATCGACCCGGCTCATTATCTCATCAGTCAGCTCCAACTGTACGCATAAACCCCGGCAACAAGGCCTGCAGCAGGCAAATCGCTGTGCGGTTATCATGAGTCCTGGTCATACTGACTCCTTCTACATGAACTATCCGGCTGATCACGGCATCGCATGAGCACCCTGGTATTGATCCTGGTGCTATGCGCCGCGCTTTTACACGCATCCTGGAATGCCTTATTGAAGAGCAGCGCCGATCCGCTGGCCTCACTTGCAGTCATGACCATAGGCGCAGGCCTCGGCGCGCTCCCACTCATCATCTATCTGCCGCTCCCCTTGCCTGCCAGCTGGTTTTACATCGCAATGTCGGCGGTACTGCATACCGGTTACAACCTGTTTCTGATACGTGCTTACCGCATCGGCGACTTCAGTCTGTCCTATCCGATTGCCCGCGGCTCATCACCTTTGCTGGTGACGCTGGGAGCCGCCCTCTTCGTCGGTGAGCAAATGAGCCTGATGACACTACTAGGCGTGATATTGATTTCGGTCGGCATCATCAGCCTCGCCCATGTCAAAAATCGCACCAGCCTGGCCGGCCCTATCGCGGCGTTCACGACAGGTGCTTTCATCGCCGCCTATACTATTACCGACGGCATGGGCGCACGCGCAGCTGGCGACGCCTTGTCTTATTGCGGCTGGCTGTTTGTGCTCGACAGCATACCGCTGGCGCTGATCTATCTTTATCGCCACCGACGTCTGCCCGTCACAATGGGAGCCAGGGAAATCTGGACCGCTCTGGGTGGCGGCACCATGTCCCTGCTAGCCTACGGCATCGTGATCTGGGCGGTTACGCTGGCCCCTATGGGTACGGTGTCCGCCCTGCGTGAAACCTCGGTCCTGTTCGCGGCCCTGATAGGCTGGCTGTTCCTCGGGGAGAAGTTAAACGCGCGACGCATATTGTCCTGCCTGCTGATTACTGCAGGGGCCATCGTACTCGGATTGCACCTGTAAACTGCCGGCATCATCTCAGGAGCCGCACCCAAATAAAAACCGGCACTTGCTGCAAGAGCAAGTGCCGGTTTATTTTTCACACCAACCTTAGTCGGCGTAACAGTCTTAGTTGACTGCCAGACTATTCGTCAGATTAACCAAAGCCTGACCACCACCGTAGCTGGATTGAACCGGAGCGGTACCACCCAGCGTAATGCGGATTGCGCAGTACTTAAACTCTGGAATCTTGCCGAACGGATCCAGCGCAGCATTCGTCAAACGGTTAATCGCAGCTTCGTAGTAGCAGAACGGTACGAATACCGCGCCACGTGGCGAACCATCATCAGCACGTGCGTACAGGGAAACTTCACCGCGACGCGATTGCAGCGTAATGATGTCGCCTGGTTTGCCGCCCATGTTTGCCAGATCCAATGGATGGATCAGCGCGATAGGATCTGGTTCGATCGAATCCAGCACGGTCGCACGACGGGTCATACTACCGGTATGCCAGTGTTCCAGTTGGCGACCTGTGATCAGAACCATTGGATAGTCTGGATCCGGGCGCTCAGCCGCAGGAATGATATCTGCAGGAACGAAACGGGCACGACCCGATTCACGTGGGAAGCTGTCAACGAACACAACTGGCTCACCTGGATCGCCTTCTTTTTCGCACGGATAAGTCACGGAGTCTTCACGCTCCAGACGTTCCCATGTGATACCAGCGATGCTAGGCATGGTGTGGCGCATTTCGTCGAATACTTCCGACACGTGCTTGTACTGCCAGTCCAGACCCAGGCGATTTGCCATTTGCTGGATGATCCACAGATCCTGCTTGGCTTCACCCGGCGGGTTCAATGCCTGACGGCCCATTTGCACAGTACGATCAGTATTGGTGAAGGTACCGGTTTTTTCCGGGAATGCGCTTGCTGGCAAGATAACGTCAGCCAGGTAAGCGGTTTCTGTCAGGAAGATATCCTGTACGACCAGGTGATCCAGAGTAGCCAGCGCTTCACGTGCATGGTTAGCATCCGGATCGGACATCGCAGGGTTTTCGCCCTGGACATACAAGCCACGGATTTTGCCATCGGTGATAGCGTGCATGATCTCAACCACGGTCAGACCTGGTTCCGGATCCAGCAAGTCTTCCGACATATTCCATGCTTTAGCAAAGTTCGCACGAATCTTCGGATCGCTCACGCTTTGGTAATCCGGGTACACCATAGGGATCAGACCCGCATCGGAAGCACCTTGCACGTTGTTTTGACCGCGCAATGGATGCAGACCTGTGCCTGGACGACCAATTTGACCGGTCATCAATGCCAGAGCGATCAGGCAGCGTGCATTGTCGGTGCCGTGGATATGTTGCGAGACGCCCATGCCCCACAGGATCATCGAACCTTTGGAGGTTGCGTACAGACGCGCAACATAACGCAGTGTTTCTGCATCGATACCGCAGATAGGCGCCATCAATTCAGGTGTGTAGCCTTCAACGTTTTTACGCAGCTCTTCGTAACCGATGGTACGGCTTTCGATAAACTCTTTGTCGACCAGGCCTTCAGTGACGATGACGTTCATCATCGCGTTCAGCATCGCAACGTCGGTATCCGCCTTGAACTGCATGAAGCGGTGAGCGATACGCGACATTTCGGTACGACGTGGATCACAAACGATCAGTTTGCTGCCGTTGGTGACCGCATTTTTGATCCAGGTTGCAGCAACCGGATGGTTCACGGTCGGGTTAGCACCGATGATGATGATCACTTCTGCTTTGGTTACGTCCATCACAGGGTTCGACACTGCGCCGGAACCGATACCTTCGAGCAAAGCGACAACCGACGATGCGTGGCACAAGCGTGTGCAGTGATCGACGTTGTTGCTACCGAAACCGGTACGGACCAATTTCTGGAACAGGTAAGCCTCTTCGTTGCTGCCTTTAGCGGAGCCGAAACCAGCCAGCGATTTCTTGCCGTGTGTGTCGCGGATTTTTGCGAAAGTGCCGCCTGCAACTTCCAGCGCTTCTTCCCATGTCGCTTCACGGAACACTTCCATTACGCGGTCCGGATCCATGATGAAGTCACCATGTTTAGGTGCATCAGCACGGCGGATCAACGGTTTGGTCAGGCGGTGTGGATGGTTTGCATAATCGAAACCGTAACGACCTTTAACGCACAGACGTTCGCGGTTGGCAGGACCATCGCGACCTTCTACGTAGAGGATCTTATTGTCTTTGATGTTGTAAGTCAGTTGGCAACCGACGCCGCAGTATGGGCAGACGGAGTCAACTTGTTTGTCAGGGACGTTCAATGCTACGTCACGGGCTGGCATCAGCGCGCCGGTAGGACATGCTTGTACGCATTCGCCGCAAGCTACGCATGTCGATGCACCCATAGGGTCATCCATATCGAAAACGATCTTCGCGTGATCACCACGGAATGCCAGGCCAATCACGTCGTTTTCTTGCTCATCACGGCAAGCACGTACGCAACGTGTACATTGGATACATGCATCGAGGTTAACCGCAATCGCAGGGTGCGAGTAGTCATAGGCAACTTTTTCACGTGCTGTGAAACGTGGTTTGCCGACGCCCATTTTCTCCGCCCATTCGTCCACTTCATTGTGGCGCGTATAGTCAGCTTCCGGCATATCGGACTGCAACAGTTCCAATACCAGTTTCTGCGATTTCACTGCACGTTCGCTTTCGGTATTTACTTTCATACCGTTGGTCGGGTTACGGCAGCAGGATGGTGCCAGTACACGTTCGCCATTGATCTCAACGACGCATGCGCGGCAGTTACCTGCTGTGTCCATACCTTCTTTAAAGCAGAGGTGCGGGATTTCTATGCCTTCGCGCTTGGCGACGGTCAGGATCGTGTCGGTTGCACGGCCGGTTACTTCACGACCATTCAATTCAAACGTAACTGTAGGCACTTCGAGCTGTGCCAATTCGCTTCGGGTAATTGCGTTCATTATCTTTTCACCTTAATCCGGGGCTACTTGCTTAAGCCAACTCATGCGGGAAGTACTTGACGACACAGTCGATAGGGTTAGGTGCAGCCTGACCCAAACCGCAGATCGACGAGTCGCGCATTACCTGCGACAAATCTTCCAGCAGACCGACATCCCACTTCGGTTTTTTGATCAACTCTGCAGCCTTCGCAGTACCAACACGGCACGGTGTGCATTGACCGCATGATTCATGCTTGAAGAAGTCCATCATGTTGCGCGCTGCCTGTACCGCGGTATCTTTATCCGACAAAACGATAACCGCAGCGGAACCGATAAAGCAGCCGTATGGTTGCAAGGTATCGAAGTCAAGAGGAATCGTGTTCATCGACGCTGGCAAGATACCGCCCGATGCGCCACCTGGAAGGTAACCGTAGAAGGTTTGACCATCCAGCATGCCGCCGCAGTATTCGTCGATCAACTCTTGAATCGAGATACCTGCAGGAGCCAGTTTGACGCCAGGATTTTTTACGCGACCAGAGACCGAGTACGAACGCAAGCCTTTGCGACCATTACGGCCGTGCGAGGTGAACCATTCGCCGCCTTTTTCCAGGATGTCACGCACCCAGTACAGGGTTTCAAAGTTGTGTTCCAGTGTTGGACGACCAAACAGACCTACTTGCGCCACATATGGTGGACGCAGGCGTGGCATACCACGCTTGCCTTCGATCGATTCGATCATCGCGGATTCTTCACCGCAGATGTAAGCGCCAGCACCGCGACGCAGGAATATTTCCGGCATGTTGGCGATAGGAGGATTTGCTTTCAGCTTCTCCAGCTCCGCTTCCAGCATGGTGCGGCAACCGTGATATTCGTCACGCAGGTAGATATAGATAGTCTGGATATCAACCGCCCATGCAGCGATCAACATGCCTTCGAGGAAACGATGCGGATCTTTTTCCAGATAAACGCGATCCTTGAATGTACCTGGCTCGCCTTCATCGATGTTTACCGCCATCAGACGTGGGCCTTTTTCGCCACGTACGATGCGCCATTTGCGACCGGATGGGAAACCCGCACCACCCAGACCACGCAGGCCGGAATCTTCCATGGTTTTGATGACGGACTCAACATCACGCTCACCGGAAACGCATTTTTTCAGCAGCGCGTAGCCACCTTCATTTGAATACGCTGTGAAGTCAGTAATGGTGCCTTCAGCCTGCACGATTTCTTTCTTCTCAACTGCCGTTTGCACTGCTTCGCAAGTTGCATTGATGATTGGATTTTGACCAACCACAGCAACCGGAGCCTGTTCGCAACGACCTACGCAAGGCGCGGCAATAACGCGCACTTCTTTGCCCAGAATTTTAGGCAATTTAGCCAACAGGTCTTTTGCACCAGCCATTTCGCACGACAAGCCGTCGCACACGCGTACGGTCAATGCCTGTGGCGCGATACCATTTTCTTTAACGATATCGAAGTGATGGTAGAAACTCGCCACTTCATATACTTCGGTTTGCGCCAGACGCATTTCCTGCGCCAAAGCAGCCAGGTGGCTGGAAGCCAGATGACCGAATTTATCCTGAATTTTGTGCAGATGCTCAATCAGCAAATCTGCCTGACGCGACTCATCGCCCAGCAGTTCACGTACCTCAGCCAACGCCGCAGGATCAACCCGACGACCTTTAGGTGCCTGGCGCTTGCGCTCCTTCGTATTGACTACTTCTTGCACTGCAATGGGAATGACTTTGTGGTTCATGATTGTTCCTAATCAGCTAATAAGCCCCGACAGTTATCAGGGCCATCTCATCGTGTCGTTCTTGCTTTACTACGCTTTCCTGCACTGCGAAGTCCGTCTTTCTACTTCAGACCGCTCAACTCTCGCCAACCTTATTGCTTTTATAAACTTGCCCCGGCATCCAGGAATCTTCCTTTTTTAGCGCTTCATATGCTTATGTTTGCATAGCATTTTGCGCCTCAGATGCCATATATATGCTTTTTTTAGCATATGCAAGCACTTTTCGGACGGGCGTATCTTATCGGCGCGCCCTAGCCCCTACATTGACCAAGGTCAATTTTCCACATGATTTATAGTACATATGGCGCCGCCGCCAGTAAAAACGATAGGAAAATCCCGCTTCTTCCCTTATTTCCACCGTAAAAGGAATCATTCTCATTTGAGAAGTCGTTTTTCAGACTACTTTCGATATGCTAGCGCAAAATAAGGGCTTGCGCTCCAAACCGCGCTTTTATCGGCTGAAATAAACATATATTAAGTGGCCAGTCAGCCGATCATCCGGCGCAACATCTTCATCCGCGATCAATGCGCGTGCAATTCCCGAGCACCAATAAAAAAAGCCCCTCCCGTCAGGGAGAGGCTTTTTTGCAGCGAAGGTCTTGCTACAGACCGTTCGATATATTGATTAGGAGATGACGCGCTCTGCACGCAAAGCTGCGATATCTTCCGCGCTGTAACCGAGCTGACCCAGAACTTCTTCTGTGTGCTCGCCCAGCAATGGCGAACGTGTCACATCGGTAGGGCTGTCCGACAGCTTGATCGGGTTACCGACTGTCAGGTACTTGCCGCGCACTGGATGATCCACTTCAACAATGGTGCCGGTTTCACGCAACGATGGCTCTTCAGCAATTTCTTTCATCGACAAGATCGGGCCGCAAGGGATGTCGAACTTGTTGAGGATGTCCATGGCTTCGAACTTGGTCATGGTCTTGGTCCACTCTTCGACCGTTGCGAAGATGTTTTTCAAGTGTGGCAAGCGCGATGCCGGTGTTGCGTACTCTGGATCTGTCAGCCACTCTTCCTTACCGATCACTTTGCAGATCGGTGCCCATACTGCACCTTGGGCGATGAAGTAGATGTAGGCGTTAGGATCGGTTTCCCAACCTTTACATTTCAGAATCGAACCTGGTTGACCACCACCCGATGCATTACCAGCACGTGGTACGGAGTCGCCAAACGGAGTATCCGGATATTGTGGGTACTCTTTCATGACACCAGTGCGTTCCAGACGTTGTTGATCGCGCAGCTTGACGCGGCACAGATTCAACACGGCATCTTGCATAGGTGCCAGAACTTTTTGACCACGGCCACTTGCGTGACGTTGCAGCAACGCAGCCAGGATACCCAGCGCCAGGTGCAGACCGGTACCGCTGTCGCCGATTTGGGCGCCGGTTACCATTGGTGGGCCGTCATCGAAACCGGTCGTGGAAGCCGAGCCGCCTGCGCATTGCGCGACGTTTTCGTACACTTTGCAGTGCTCGTATGGGCCAGGGCCAAAACCTTTGACCGATGCAACGATCATGCGTGGGTTGAGTTCGTTGATGCGTTCCCATGTGAAACCCATGCGATCCAGCGCGCCAGGTGCGAAGTTTTCTACCAGGACGTCGCATTCCTTGATCAGTGTTTCCAGAACTGCTTTCCCTTTCGGGTTTTTGGTATCCAGAGTGATCGAACGCTTGTTGTGGTTCAGCATGGTGAAGTAGAGGCTGTCTGCCTCAGGGATGTCACGCAACTGACCGCGTGTTGCATCACCTTCGCCTGCACGTTCAACTTTAATTACATCCGCACCGAACCATGCCAGCAACTGGGTACATGTCGGGCCTGATTGCACGTGTGTGAAATCAAGAATGCGATAGCCGCTTAATGCCTTACTCATCAACTACTCCTATCTTTTTGCAATAAAACGCGAGCAAGTCATCCCGACTCGCGCAGTACCTAGCCAATAAAAAATTATGTATACATCGTTAGAGCCATCGTAGCCGGGGCATGCGCATTAGGATCTACCCGGATAAAGATGACTGCGGACTCACGTGTTTCTGCACTGCCTCACGGGCGCGCTGTAACGCGCCTGCAATGCGCGATGGATCGAGGACTTGCTCGCCACCACCGATAACACGCCACTTCCTTTTCCCGGATTACGTGGACGAACCGCTTGTGCCGATATCGTCACGACATCACCACTATCACCGATGTAGATAGTGCCTTTGCCGAGGAATTCATTCATTACATACGCAACGCAGATGCATCGGAGAGCGGCTCTGTCTGAACAACCGCATCAAGTTACCGTGACCACTGCCGCAACTACCGGCAAGGCTGCCATTCATACTTTACGTTTCGCTTGCAGCGCAATCCGCAAGGATAGCATCCAGACCAGCCGGCAGTCCAAACTGACCTCGCGTTTTCTCTGTCGTACGATAGTCCTGCTCGTTCCGGACTACTTTTACACAATGCTCAGGTGCAGTCATGGGCCATTCCAGCTCCAACATAAACCCCGGCAACCCGGCTACTGCAGCCTTCTTCTGTAAGGTATCTTTGAAAACCCTTGCTATAGGCTTTTAGAGATACCCTGCCAACTCCGCATTAGCTATAGCTAATACAAGTGGCCGTATCATATCGACCTGCTCGCGCTTCCATCATTGACCCCGGTCAATTTTCACAGCATGATATTCGGCCCATCCAAGCTTCTCTGTCCGCCTCGTTTTTTGCGGTCATTTCGGCAGTTGCCGCACCTCATTTCCGGCATTTTGCACTCAACTTATAAGCGCATCAAAACGCACCTTCCTGTCGTTCGATGAAGAGCGCATACCAGAGCAGCGCGACCGCTTCTTGCAGCGCAACATAATTCAGGCTGACAGTTGTCCGCACATCCATCGCACCTTACTTTCGTAGAGACGAAAAAAAACGGCGTCCGAATCGGACGCCGTTCTTACTGACTAAAACGAGTTTAAGAAATTCTTAAACTGCTTTAGCAGCGTGCAATGCAGCGATCTGCTCTTTGGAGTAACCCAATTGAGTCAGAACTTCATCGGTGTGCTCACCCAGAGTTGGCGAACCAACGATTTCTGGTTTCATATCGGAGAATTTGATTGGGCTACCAACGGTCAGGTATTTTTCACCGCGGTCTTTGTGCTCAACTTCAACGATCGAACCGCTTTCGCGCAACGATTTGTCTGCAGCCAATTCTTTCATCGACAGAACTGGTGCGCATGGGATGTCGTACTTACGCAGAATGTCGACAGCTTCAAATTTGGTTTTGTCTTTGAGCCATTCTTCGATAGTTGCGAAGATGTCGAAAATCTTGTCTTGACGAGCTTCTGCAGTGTTGTATGCAGGATCTTCAATCCACTCTTCTTTACCCAATGCTTTACAGATTGGCGCCCAAGCGTGACCTTGGATGGTGAAGTAGATGTATGCGTTAGGATCGGTTTCCCAACCTTTACATTTCAGAACCCAACCTGGTTGACCGCCACCGCCAGCGTTACCGCCGCGTGGTACGACGTCAGTGAATTTGCCGTGTGGGTATTGTGGGTACTCTTCCAGGTAACCGATTTTGTCCAGACGTTGTTGATCGCGCAGTTTAACGCGGCACAGGTTCAGAACAGCATCTTGCATCGATACCGCAACTTTTTGGCCTTTGCCAGTTTTTTGACGACCCATCAGAGCTGTCAAGATACCGATTGCCAGGTGCATACCGGTGTTGGAGTCACCCAAAGCAGCTGCCGAAACAGTTGGTGGGCCGTCCCAGAAACCAGTGGTCGAAGCAGCGCCGCCAGCACATTGAGCAACGTTTTCGTAGACTTTCAAGTCTTCGTAGTGGTGACCATCGCTGAAGCCTTTAACCGACGCCATGATCATGCCTGGGTTCAGTTCTTGAACGCGCGCCCAAGAGAAGCCCATACGATCCAATGCGCCTGGACCAAAGTTCTCAACCATAACGTCGGATTCTTTGATCAGTTTTTCCAAAACTTCTTTACCTTCTTGAGTTTTGGTATCAAGTGTCAGCGAACGCTTGTTGCTGTTCAGCATTGTGAAGTACAGAGCGTCTTTACCTGGGATGTCGCGCAATTGCGAACGAGTAACGTCGCCCGAACCTGGACGCTCTACTTTGATAACGTCAGCACCGAACCAAGCCAACAGCTGCGTACATGCAGGACCAGCTTGTACGTGGGTGAAATCGATGATCTTAACGCCTGCTAATGGTAATGTTTGACTCATGATTGGTAGATTTCCTTATCAATCGTTTAACTTGATTCCTGAAATTTGAATACTTCAGGAAGTGAAAAACCACTCAGAGAGCTCTGAGTGGAATCGCGCCATTTACATGGCTTTAATCCAATACTACTTGGAGTTCTTTAACGTTCTAGTCTAGTGCCGCGGCACAAGCAGTGTCAAGTGCATGGCACGGCCGTCCTACTCTGACCGTGCCACACAAAGCCATGACTTGCGCCTTGGCTCTATCCCCGTATTACTTCTTTTTACCGATCGTGCTGACGATGTTCAGGTTACCGATACGGCCGGATTCAACACCAGCTGCTGGATCGATAATCGCGTCGATGATGGTTGGTTTGCCCGATTTCAGGGAAGCTTCCAGTGCTTTTACCAACTCTTCTGGAGTTTCAGCACGAACGCCTTCGCCGCCCAGAGCGATACTGAATTGGTCGTACTTGGTTTTCGGATTGAAAATCATGCACGATACTTGGTGATCTGGGTTCGCTTCGTCACCGCGGTAGATACCGCCGTTGTTCATGATGATGACGGTTACTGGCAGGTTGTAACGTGTGATTGTTTCGTATTCCATTGCGCTGAAACCGAATGCGCTATCGCCGCAGATTGCAACGACTGGTTTGCCGGTTTCTACTGCAGCTGCAACAGCCGAACCCATACCGATACCCATTACGCCCCATGTACCTGTATCCACACGTTTGCGTGGCAGGTATTGGTCGATGACCATACGTGCGTTGTCGAGGGTGTTTGCACCTTCGTTAACCAGGGTGATGTCTGGGTAGTTTTTCAACACGTCACGGATTGCGCCGAGCGAGTTGAAGTAGTTCATGACTGGAGTAGCTGTGCTCAGTTTGGTAGCCAGTTTAGCTTTGGTGCCGGTAGCACGTTCAGCAATAGCGCTCATCCATTCTGTTGGCTTAGCAGCACCTTTCAGGCCAGCGCGCAATGCGTTGACGCAGGATTCGATGTCACCGATCAATGGTGCAGCGATAGGTACGTTGCTGTCGATTTCGTTAGCTTGAATATCGATTTGTACGAATTTCTTCGCGCCGCCCCATGTTTTGCCTTTACCGTGTGCCAGCAACCAGTTCAGACGTGCACCGATCAGGATAACAACGTCGGACTCTTGCAGAACCATCGAACGAGCAGCAGCTGCGCATTGTGGATGGGTATCGGAGACCAGACCTTTAGCCATCGACATAGGTGTGAATGGGATACCGGTTTCTTCGATCAGTGCTTTGATGTCTGCGTCGCATTGAGCGTATGCAGCACCTTTGCCGAGCAAGATCAATGGCTTTTTAGCGCCTTTGATCAGGTCAACAGCGCGCGCAACAGCCGATGGTGCTGGCAATTGTGCTGGAGCTGGATCAACTGGAACGAACAACGATTTTTGGCCTTCTTCAGCGCTCATGGTGGTGCTGAACAGACGTGCTGGGATGTCCAGATATACGCCGCCTGGACGACCCGACAATGCGGTACGGATTGCGCGAACAACTGCAACGCCGATGTCTTCAGTGCGGTTGATACGGAACGAAGCTTTGCAATGTGGACGAGCGATGTTCAACTGATCCATTTCTTCGTAGTCGCCTTGTTGCAGGTCGACGATTTCACGTTCCGAAGAACCGGAAATCAGAATCATTGGGAAGCAGTTGGTGGTCGCGTTAGCCAGTGCGGTCAAACCGTTCAGGAAGCCAGGTGCGGAAACAGTCACGCAAACGCCTGGTTTTTTGGTCAGGTAGCCAGCTACCGAAGCTGCATAACCCGCATTTTGTTCGTTACGGAAGCTGAAGAACTTGTTACCACGGGCTTGCCACATACGACCGATTTCGGTAACTGGGATGCCGAGCAGACCATAGATGTTGGTGATGCCGTTCATTTCCAGCGCTTCCATCAGCAGATGGAAGCCGTCTGTCAGCTCTACGCCTTCTGCTACTTCTTGAATGTCGTTTTTCATAATGAAATGTTCTCTTCGTTAATTTCAATAAAGGTTGAGCAGTTTTGCCCAATACCGTGGTTGCCGTGCTCTTGCTGCGGCTGTTGCTACACTTGTAAGGCACCTCTAAAAACCAGACCGGTTGGTTTTTAGAGATACCCTTCAGTCAACGCTTTTATGCATAGACCATCCAAGTGGGCGTATCATATCGATCTGCCTGCGCTTCGATCATTGACCCCGGTCAATTTTCATCGCATGATATCGACCCCGCCCACCCTTCTGTCTTTTATATCTATATATCTTGTAAATGCCGACCGTTGATAACCACCCAGAACGAAATGTCATTCGCGTTCAGCTCAAGCAAAATCTTGTCTTAAAAGACATGACTGAGAGCGAATGGGCTGAGCTGGAACCGCATTTGCTCGTCGTAGATTGCCCTAAAGGCGACTTCCTGCTGCATCAGGGCGTACATGAAATGGAGCAATACTTCATTCTTGACGGCATCCTGAAGCGAGTAGTTACTAATCAGCAAGCAAAGGAAATGATTCTGCGTTTTGCTGATGAACGTAGCATGGAGACAAGTTATGCGGCGTGGCGACTCAAAACCCCGACTCCTTACAGCATTATCTGCGTGACAAAAGCACGCGTAGTGAAGTTGCCCTTACTGCAATGGATCGCTTTCATCGATAAGCATGAGCACATCAAGCAGGCGTTTGAGCATGACGTCATGCATCTGATGAGCGAGATCATGGCTCACACCATCACCCTGCACTTACTCGACGCTCCCGGCCGCGTACAACGCTTCGTACGCAAGCATCCGGAACTGTTTGACCGGATCCCGAAGAAAGAGTTGGCGTCTTACCTGAATCTTTCGCCGGAAACCTTGAGCCGACTGAAGCATCAAGGAAAAATCTGACCTCATCCTGCAATGAGGTCAGATCTGCAGTCACTCTATACTACCAAGCCGTAAAATCAATACTTACCGGAAGAATACAGTTTCGAGTTAACCATCAGACGCAACTGGTTATCTACACTCTTTACTCCAGGCACGCCGGCAGCAACTTTCTCCGCTGCAACGCGCTCATCCGGATGCAGCACGATTCCACTCAGCGCCACGCGCCCACCATCTGCTTCGATGGTCACTCTGACATCATTAGTCGTCGCCGAACTACGCAAAGCAGCGCGCACGTGCGCCTCCAGCGTCATGTTTTGCAGCGCTGCCTGTGATGCTTTGGTTTCCTTGAATTCAGGACGTGCGGCCAGATTCAGAATCTGCGCGACACAACTTTCGACCGACAGCCGATCAGTATTCAATACCAGATCGTACAAAACCGGATCACCCCAGGTCACGCCGAACTGCTGATGCATGCGCGCAGCGTGCGCCGCATCACTGCGGCGGATTTCTGCTTCGGCAAAATCGGCATCATCTGTTTCGAGATGACCCATCAGCCACTCGACGCGCTTCTTCATCGAACGAGTAATGCGCACCGTCACCACATGCGGCACCGAGCGCAGCAGACAGGTGGCGCCCCAGCCGCGCAACACTACATTGCCTTTGTTTGCCAGCTCAAAGACTTCTTCCGCGGTATAGATCGCCATGCCCTCTTCATCCGCCGTCAGGCGATCAACAAAACCTGCCTTGCCTTCGCGCAAGCGGCGTATCACGCTTTTGCTCATATCCATCTTTTCGGCAAGATGCTCTATCACTTCATGTCGCATCACAGCGAGGTTTTGTGTCTGAGCAAGATGCATCGCGACATCCTTGGCGAGTGATCCCATCTCTTGCGTCATTGCGATTACTGGCATAGCTATCTCCTTGGTTATGGATTACATGCACGGCAAATTAATCAACACCACTTTCTAGTCTGGCCCCCTGTACGGGCAACCATACCACCAAAATTTTCCAACCCTAAAAACACTGATGCCCCACGCGGCTATTCACCGCGTGGGGCATTCAAGATCTGATCAGTACCTAGGCCTGATCATGCGACATCCCGTTGTGCAGGACATCGGATCAAAAACATGATCAGGTCTATCAATCTACTGGACGCTCATCAGCAAACTCGTCAACTTTTGGTGGACGAACTTTTGCGATCAGACGCGAGATCAATGGCCAGAACAACATGATCAATGCCAGACCTGTGATGCTACCAACCAGTGGGTTGGAGAACATCACCATTACGTCGCCTTGCGATGTCAACATCGCTTGACGGAACGAGTCTTCAGCCTTGTCACCCAGAACCAATGCCAGGACCAACGGAGCCAATGGGTAGTCGAGTTTCTTGAACAGATAACCAACCACACCAAACACAACCATCAGCCAGATATCGAACATTGCGTTGTGAACGGTGTAAGCACCGATCGCACAGATCACGATAATCACTGGTGCAATGATCGAGAATGGAATACGCAGGATCGAAGCAAACAGCGGCACTGTAGTCAACACGACCAGCAGACCAACCAGGTTACCCAGATACATACTGGCGATCAGGCCCCAAACGAAGTCTTTTTGCTCAACGAAGAGCAGTGGACCAGGTTGCAGACCCCAGATCAGCAAGCCGCCGAGCAAAACTGCTGCTGTTGGCGAACCTGGGATACCCAGTGCCAGCATCGGCAGCAATGCAGCTGTACCTGCAGCATGCGCTGCAGTTTCAGGAGCAACCACACCTTCGAGTTCACCGGTACCGAACTTAGGACCGTTTTTCGACATTTTCTTGGCCAGACCGTAAGCCATGAACGATGCAGGAGTCGCGCCACCTGGTGTAACACCCATCCAGATACCGACCAGCGAGCTGCGTACCGAAGTAACCCAGTATGCCGGCAGTTTTTTCCATGTTTGGAAAACGATTTTTGGATCGATCTTTGCGGATTTACCGGAGAACGCCAGACCTTCTTCCATCGACAACAGGATCTCACCGATACCGAACAGACCGATAACAGCGATCAGGAAGTCGAAGCCGCGCATGAATTCTTCGAAACCGAAGGTCAGACGCAGTTGGCCAGTTACAGTATCCATGCCGACCGAAGCCAACGCGAAACCGAGTGCCATCGAAGCCAGAATCTTGAACGGCGAGCCTTTACCCATACCAACGAAGCTACAGAAGGTCAGCAGGTACACCGAGAAGAATTCCGGAGGACCGAAACGCAACGCGAATTTAGCAACCAGTGGTGCCATGAAGGTGATCATGACAACCGCAACGAACGCACCAATAAAGGACGATGTGAACGCGCCGGTCAGTGCTTCACCAGCATTGCCTTTTTGTGCCATCGGATAACCGTCGAAGGTCGTCGCGACTGACCACGGCTCCCCGGGAATATTGAACAGGACGGATGTAATAGCACCGCCGAACAACGCACCCCAGTAGATACAGGACAACATGATAATTGCAGATGTCGGAGACATCGAGAACGTAAGCGGCAGCAGAATCGCTACGCCGTTTGCGCCACCCAGACCAGGCAACACGCCAATCAAAACCCCCAATACAATGCCGATAACCATCAGCAAGAAGTTCATGGGGGTCATAATGACCGCGAACCCGTGAAATAATGAATTGATTTCTTCCATTTTACTTATTACTCCTTGAATTCCAATCTAACTCGTTAGCTAGCACGTCGATGTAATCGACACGCACAAGCTCTAGTAACCGAGGAAGCTCAAAAGATCTATCGACCCTTTGTACAGGGGCACTTTGAACCACACTTCAAACATCAGGAAGAAAACTGTGTTGACACCCAACGCAGCAATTACCGCCTTAATTGGCGAGAACTTGCCGAGCAAGACCATGAACAGTGCGATGTAGACAGCGGACGAAACATAGATACCAAAAACCTGGATCGCACCAACATAAATGATTGCTGGGATCAAGACTTGCAGTACGCGCTTCAGTTGCTCACCATCGACAAATACTTCTGTGTTTTTTTCTTTACCAAAAAGGGATTGAAAAAGTGTGCCTGCGCCCGATATACAGATAACGAGACCGATATAAAACGGGAAGTACCCTGAGCCTGGACCGTCGGTGGTCCACTCTGCACCCAGGTTCCAACTGGAAATAACAACTGTAATACCCAGCAACAGCAGCAGAGCAGCTACAACTGCCTCGACAACATAAGTGGCCACGCCAGTGCGAACGCCACCGCTGGATTCTGAATTCTGATCCATGAGGAATGCTCCTGAAAATTTTTGCAATGTAGTTGGGACAGGCGAGCAGAAGCCAGCACTACCGTTAGCCGGTAGCGCTGCTTACTGCCTATATCCCGATATTGATTACTTCTTCGCCATGAAGCCTGCTTCTTGCATCAGAGTAGCGTGCTGCTTCTCTGCTGCTTCCAGCCAGACTTTGAAGTCGTTACCAGTTTTGAAGGTCGTGTTGAACGCGCCTTTTTCCATGTAGTCCTTCCATTCAGCTGTCTCACGTACCTTTTTGAAGAGGTCAACGTAGAATGCCAGCTGATCGGGAGTTACACCTGCAGGCATAAAGATGCCGCGCAACATGGTGTAGTCGGTAGGGATACCGGCTTCTTTACATGTTGGGATGTCGTTCCACGATTGAGTTTCGGTAACCTTGGTTTTGTACGGCATACGCTCATGATCGAATACGCATTGCGCTTTCAGCTTACCTGCGCGCCATTGCGAAACTGCTTCGATAGGATTGTTAACCGTTGATTGCAAGTGGTTACCAACCAACTGCACTGCAACTTCACCACCGCCTTTGAATGGGATGTAGATGAACTTGGTGCCGGTTGCTTTTTCCAGGCCAACAGTGATGATCTGATCTTCCTGCTTGGAGCCTGTGCCGCCCATTTTGAACTTGTTAGGGCCAGCTGCTTTTACCGCATCGATGTACTCTTTTGCGGATTTGTATGGCTGCTCTGCATTGGTCCACAGAACGAATTGATCCAGTGCCAACATCGCCACTGGAGTCATGTCACGCCAGTTGAACGGAACACCAGTAGCCATAGGCGTGGTGAACAGGTTCGACAAGGTGATAATGATTTTGTGTGGATCGCCCTTGTCATTTTTAATGCCGAGGAAGCCCTCAGCACCGGCACCACCCGATTTATTGACGACGATCAGCGGTTCTTTCATCAATTTGTTTTTGATGATCACGCCTTGGATCAGACGAGCCATTTGGTCAGCGCCACCGCCTGTACCAGCTGGAACCACAAATTCGACTGGCTTGGTTGGTTCCCAAGCTGCGAATGCCGGAGTTGCAGCGAGAGCTACTGCAGCAAATGCACCGGCTGTTGCCATTGCCATGCCGCTTTTCGAATGCGAAATGAAATCCTTGATCATTGCTTGTCTCCTGTTAATAATAATTTTACCTACGGTGCTACTTGCCGCGTCAGGGTGCCTTGTGAGCACTAGCACCGTGCGGCCAACGATGCCTTCTACGTAACTTAAAGTTACTTTTGTTTTCCGAGGATAGTGTGACCATTCCTCCAAAAACTTCTTGACCTAGGTCAAGTTTTCGGGACGGCGACCTCCTTTGATCGCGCCTCTTGTTTGTTACCTGAGCCACCCTTGCGAGTTACTGGGATACATATACGGCCTCCTTTAACCATACCTGCGTCACAACGATCCATCATTCAACGTGCCTGTTTATTTACGGCTATCAGTGAACGATGTCTCTTTACTCAAATTCAAACACTGCATTTTTGATTGCAATGCGACATTAATTTATCGCTTTGCATCAGTGTGCCATCCTTAGGGCATATGTTGGTGAAAAATTTATATACGTATTTATACGTATTTCTTTTCATTTTCTTGAGTTTGCGAGAACTCTTCTCAGCTTTCCTTGATGCTGGTTAAGAATTTCCATCTTTGATCGATAAGTCACCATCCTGGTGCAATCCCGCGTCATACCGTCAATTGCACGCGATCAGCGCCTACAGACAAGAAAAAAGCCCATGAAGATAAGAATATCTTCATGGGCTTTATCATCTTATCGATGCTAAGAACGCTGAATTAAGCGACTTTTTGCAGCTTGACCTGACCAGTCTCTTCATTCATGGTCTTCGCCAGCAATTTAACCAGTGCGTACACGGTGTCGATATGCGGCGTCGGTGTTTCTGTCAAGCGGCCGAGTTCTGCTACCGAACCTACCAATGCGTCGATCTCAGGATCGCGACCGGCTTCAACGTCTTGCAACATCGATGTTTTGTGTTTGCCGACTTTTTCTGCACCAGCGATACGCTTCTCGAGCGTAACGCGGAATTCGATGCCCAGTTTGTGCGCGATGGTTTGCGCTTCGGTCATCATTGCAGCAGCCAGTTCACGCGACAGCGGGTATTGGCAGATGTCTTGCAGAGTCGAGTGCGACAGCGCGCTGATCGGGTTGAATGTCAGGTTGCCCCACAATTTCAGCCAGATTTCCGAACGGATGTTGTCCAATACTGGCGATTTGAAGCCAGCGTTGGTGAAGCATTCCGATACGCGGGTTGCGCGTTCGCTGGTCGAGCCGTCCAGTTCGCCGATAGGGAAACGGTCGCCTTCGATGTGCTTGATAACGCCTGGAGCGATCAATTCCGACGCTGGGTATACAACACAACCCAGAACGCGATCAGCAGGGATCTTGGAAGTGATTTTGCCGGTTGGGTCTACGCTTTCTACGCGTGTGCCAGCCAGTTTGCCGCCATGCTTGTGGAAGTACCAGAAAGGAATACCGTTTTGCATCGTGACGATGACGGTATCCGGGCCGATCAGTTTAGGCAGGTCGTCAGCAATCGCTTCGAGTTGATGCGCTTTCATTGCCAGGACGATGATGTCTTGCGGACCAGCTTCGTCGTAGTTGTTGGTTGCCTTGACGTTTGCAGCAACGTGTTCCGAACCGTCGTGCATGATCAATTTAGCGCCGTTTTTACGGATGGCTTCCAGATTCGCACCACGTACGATGAAAGTTACGTCTTCACCAGCCAGCGCCAATTTGACGCCAACGTAACCGCCGATAGCACCTGCACCAATAATTGCAATTTTCATACCATTTACCTCGCCACTATTATTTAAAATCATTTGTGAGCTTGCCGATACCAGCAATCTCAACTTCCACGACGCTACCTGGCTTCATCGAGCCGACACCTACCGAGGTGCCGCACAGGATGATGTCGCCTGGGAACAGCGTCATATCGGCGGAAATCATGCTTACCAATTGCTGCGTGGAGAAACGCATATCGCTAATTGGATAGTTTTGACGAACATCGCCGTTGAGGACAGTTTTAACAACCAATGTGGTCGGATCCAGATCGGTAGCGATCGTTGGGCCGAATGGGCAGAAGGTGTCCAGACCTTTTGCGCGCACCCATTGTGCAAACGATTCATCACGATTCAGGATAGTTGCAACGGTAACGTCGTTTGCAACGGTGTAACCAAATACATAGTCCATCGCGTCCGCTTCAGACACTGCTTTAGCAGTTTTGCCGATAACGATACCGAGCTCGCCTTCGAACACGACTTTGTCGTCTGTAGGCGGCTTCTGGATGGTTTCACCTGGGTTCAGGTAAGAGTTAGGCGCCTTGATCAGGTACAGTGGCTCTGCTGGATCTGCCAGGTTCAGTTTCTTCGCCAGTTCGTGGAAGTTGTTCCACATCGCGATGATTTTGGTAGGTTGCGCCGGCATCAGGACTTTGACGTCATTGATGTTCAACACGGTGTCTGTTTTAACCGGGTTAGCGTACATATCGCCAGTGTGAACTTGAATATTGTCGCCTTCAAGCGTACCGAACTGTGTGTTACCTGCGTGACTAAACCGTACCCAACGTTTTGACATTTTTTGCTTTCTTAAGATTTCGAAACTTGTACTGTTAACAAAGGCAAGCAGCAGAATTAACGGCAGACCAGCGCTATCACGCGATCACATTCCGGTGCGTATTAGCGCACTTGCTACGTGTACTTCTTTGCATTTGCCAACTATCTCTAAAGCAAACACAGGGTATTTGCTGTAGGGATAACACTCCCCATGCATGGGGAGTGTCAGAACAACTTATTACAGAACCGATTTCAACAAACGGCCCATTTCAGCTGGATTGCGCGTTACTTTGATGCCGCACGCTTCCATCACAGCCAGTTTCTCTTGCGCTGTACCTTTGCCGCCGGAGATGATCGCACCAGCGTGGCCCATACGTTTGCCTGCAGGAGCAGTAACACCAGCGATGAAGCCGACAACTGGTTTTTTCATGTTGTCTTTGATCCAGCGTGCGCAGGTTTCTTCTGCGTCGCCACCGATTTCACCAACCATGATGACTGCGTCGGTGTCAGGATCGTCATTGAACATGCGCAACACGTCGATGTGCTTCAAGCCGCTGACTGGGTCACCGCCGATACCAACCACGGTCGATTGACCCAGGCCGAATTCAGCCAGCTGACCAGCTGCTTCATAGGTCAATGTGCCGGAGCGCGAAACCACGCCGATACGACCTTTCTTGTGGATGTGGCCTGGCATGATGCCGATCTTGATTTCATCAGGTGTAATCAAGCCTGGGCAGTTAGGTCCGAGCAACAGGGTTTTCTTGCCTTCCATGCGTTGCTTGGTGCGGATCATGTCGCGGACTGGGATACCTTCGGTAATGCAGATAACCAGATCAACGCCAGCATCAACAGCTTCGTCGATTGCAGCAGCTGCGAACGGAGGCGGAACATAGATAACCGAAACAGTTGCGCCTGTTTCTGCTTTTGCTTCAGCGACGGAACCGTAGATAGGCACGCCTTCGAACGATTCGCCAGCTTTCTTAGGATTCACGCCAGCAACGAAACAGTTTTTACCGTTTGCGTATTCGATACACATCTTGGTATGGAACTGACCGGTTTTACCAGTGATACCTTGGGTGATAACTTTAGTGTCTTTATTGATCAGGATTGACATGCTTATTTCCCCTGTGCTGCGTTGACGACTTTTTCAGCCGCTTCAGCCATGTTGTTTGCCGTGATGATAGGAAGACCCGATTCAGCCAGGATCTTCTTGCCCAGTTCTTCATTGGTACCAGCCATACGAACGACCAGTGGAACTGTCAGATCAACTTGTTTTGCTGCAGCGATCACGCCTTGCGCAATCACGTCGCACTTCATGATGCCGCCGAAGATGTTAACCAGAATCGCTTTGATGTCCGGGTTCTTCAACATGATCTTGAATGCTTCAGTTACTTTCTCAGTCGTAGCACCGCCGCCTACGTCGAGGAAGTTAGCTGGCGAACCGCCGTACAGCTTGATGACATCCATGGTTGCCATAGCCAGACCAGCGCCGTTAACCAGGCAGCCGATGTTGCCGTCGAGCGAGATGTAGGTCAGGTCAAATTTCGATGCTTCGATTTCTGCCGGATCTTCTTCGTCCAGATCGCGCATTTCCTGGATTTCAGGATGACGGTACATTGCGTTCGAATCGAAGTTGAATTTCGCGTCGAGTGCAACGATACGGTCGTCGCCAGTCACGATCAATGGGTTGATCTCTGCCAGCGATGCATCGGTTTCGTCGAATGCTTTGTACAGGCCTTGCATGAATGCACGTGCCTGGCCGATCGAACCTTCTGGTACGCCGATTTTGCGGGCGATGTCGTCAGCCTCGCTATCGAGCAAACCTGTGACTGGATCGATGAATACCTTGTGAATTTTCTCAGGAGTGTGTTCGGCAACGTGTTCGATGTCCATGCCACCTTCGCTGGATGCCATCAGGGCAACGCGTTGGCTACCACGGTCAACAACCATACCGACGTACAGTTCTTTTTTGATGTCCGCGCCTTCTTCGATCAGCAAACGCTTAACCAGACGACCTTCAGGACCGGTTTGGTGTGTTACCAGCGTCATGCCGAGGATGTCGTTTGCGTATTTACGCACTTCATCCAGCGATTTTGCGACCTTGACACCGCCGCCTTTGCCACGGCCACCTGCGTGAATCTGGGCCTTAACAACCCAAACTTTGCCGCCGAGTTTTTCTGCAGCCTGAACAGCTTCATCTACGGAAAAACAGGGGAAACCTTTTGGTGTCGTAACACCATACTTACGCAGTATTTCTTTTCCTTGATACTCGTGGATATTCATGATCGTCCTTGTTGATAATCAATTTTTTGGCAGCTCTATGCTGCGATAAATTTTCTTTTGCTTGAATCCACGCAAAAACCGTCGATGCTCCCAGCAAAAAAGCTGCTATTTTAACTGCTGCTATATCGAAATTAACGGTGACGTGGATTGTCCGAGAAGAGTATCCCGATATCCTTGACCACGGTTAAGATTCGATACTTGCCGCACCTTAATCGATCATACTTATGCAAAAATCGATGAAGAAAACGGCGATCGCGCGAGGATTAATTCGCATCAGTTACAACAAATGGAGTGAGCTGCAAATTTGACGCGGCGCAACATCGAACCGATAGATTGATGTACACAGTCAAATTGCCTTGCATCCACTGCGATTGCGTCAGGTCATGACACAATCCACAAGGATACCGTGCTCAAACGCCTACTTCGCCCCGTTGAAACTCAGCCCAGTTCACCGAGCGTGTTACGCGGGTTCCAGAGGCAGTCATGGTTTCATAGCAGCGTGCTTTGGCGGCTTGAATTGCTTCAATCAGGAAATCGGCTTCATACACTTTCAGGAGATGCTGTTGGCAAGTTTCCAGATAATGTTGAAGACGTTTGCGACCACCTGCGGCGACGGCAAGATCATCGTCGGTGTTCGCATCCCAATACCAGCTCAAGCCGAGTTCGTAAAACGCTGCGTTATAAGCGTTACGATGTAGATCCGCTGCATCATCTGCAGAATATTGATCCAACGCGGCTGTGAACATAGTAAGTCTCCTGTCTAGATTTTGGTACTCATTTAGCGTTGTTTTCTAAACTTAAATGCATCTTAGGGGCAAAAAATGATTAGGCATAGTTAAAGTATTTAATCATAATGATTCCTTTAAGCTTATACATCGACTATTCCTGCCATGAAGAACGCAACACTCCGGCAATTAAAGGTTTTTGAGACGGTTGCCCGCCACCTAAGCTTTTCGCGAGCTGCAGAAGAATTGCACCTTACGCAACCCGCGGTTTCCACCCAGGTCAAGAAGCTGGAGGAGCACGCCGGCCTTGCCCTGTTCGAGCAATTAGGGAAAAAAATCTATCTCACGCCCGGCGGCTCCGAGCTGCTGCACTACAGTCGCACCATCATCCAGCAGTTCCAGGAAGCGGAAGATGCGATGACGCAGTTCAAGGGCATCACCGGCGGCAAGCTGAACGTCGCGGTTATCAGCGCGGGCGATTACTTCTTCCCGCGCCTGCTGGTGGAATTTGCGCGCAGCCATCAGGGCGTGACGCTGAACCTGTCAGTACACAATCGCGAAGGCCTGCTGAACCAGATGACCAGCAATCTGACCGATATCGCGATTATGGTGCGGCCGCCGACCGATATGGATACGATCAACGAGGCATTTGCGCCCCACCCTTACGTGATCGTGGCGGCACCTGACCATCCGTTGGTGTCACAGAAAAATATCCCGATGAGCAGGCTGATGCAGGAACCCTTCGTCGTGCGTGAAAAAGGTTCGGATACCTGGCACTCGATGGAAGACGGTTTCGGTGATCGTATCAATGACATCAATGTCGCGATGGAAATCCGCAGTACCGAAACCATCAAGCAGGCGGTGATCGCAGGCATGGGTGTGAGCTTCCTTTCTGCGCACACCATCAGTCTGGAACTGCAGGCTGGCAGTCTGGCCGTGCTGGATGTCGAAGGCTTCCCGGTTATGTTGAACTGGTACATCGTGCACCGGAAGAACAAGCGCCTGCCGCCAGTCGCACAAGCCTTTAAAAACTTCCTGCTGGAAGAAGGTCCGGAATTGATCGAACGCCTGATCCGTTACAATCCGAAACCGGGCAAACAGTTAAGCGACCTGCCCGCGAAAGCATCAGGCAAGAACAAAAAATAATCCTCTTCAA
Organism: Herminiimonas sp. KBW02; assembly: GCF_003852535.1. Lineage (GTDB taxonomy): Bacteria > Pseudomonadota > Gammaproteobacteria > Burkholderiales > Burkholderiaceae_D > Oxalicibacterium. Next base: position 170,974 of record NZ_QAJP01000010.1, read on the forward strand.
CGTCCAGCAAAAAGCCCGCCATTCTTTACGAACTGGCGGGCTTTTTTATCGCATGTAGCGGCGCTTATACCTTCAGGATAATTTTGCCGATATGTGTGCTGGTTTCCATCAATGCATGTGCTTGTGCCGCTTCTTCCAATGGGAAGGTTTGGTAGATGACCGGTTTGATTTTGCCTGCTTCTATCAATGGCCAGACACGCTCACGTAACTGTTTCGCAATCGCAGCCTTGAATGCGACCGGACGCGGACGCAAGGTCGAACCGGTAATTGTCAGGCGACGCAACAGGATTTGACCCAGGCTGACTTCTGCCTTGTTGCCGCCCAGCAGCGCGATGAATACGAGACGACCGTCATCAGCGAGACAGCGAATTTCACGCGATACATAATCGCCACCGACCATGTCAAGAATCACATCGACGCCCTTGCCACCGGTAGCAGCTTTGACCACTTCAACAAAGTCTTCAGTCTTATAATTGATGCCGCGTTCGGCGCCCATCACTTCACAAGCACGGGCCTTGTCGTCGCTGCCTGCAGTTGCAAACACGCGATGACCCAACGCTTTAGCGATCTGAATTGCGGTGACGCCGATACCCGAAGTACCACCTTGCACCAGCAAGGTTTCGTCGCCACTCAAACCAACGCGATCAAACACATTGCTCCAGACCGTGAAGAATGTTTCTGGCAGCGAAGCAGCTTCGACTGCATCCAGGCCTTTAGGAATCGGCAGGCATTGCTCGACCGGCGCGGTGCAATACTCGGCATAACCACCGCCCTGCGCCAGCGCGCAAATCATGTCGCCCAGTTTGAAATCAGTACCAGCCAGGTCGCCGCCGACGATTTCACCCGCCACTTCCAGGCCTGGCAAATCAGACGCGCCTTTAGGCACCGGGTAATTACCCGTACGTTGCAGCACGTCAGGACGGTTAATACCCGCCGCATGCACTTTGATCAATACTTCGCCAGCCTTAGGCTCGGGCATAGGACGCTCGCACAGCTTCAAGACATCTGGTGGGCCTGGCTGAGTAATCTCGATCGCGCGCATGGTAAATCCTTTAATTGTGTAGACGTTGAAGGCAGCAAGGATATTCGATAATCGATTTATCTGCCAATCCCATGCGCAAATCGCCGCTAAACTAAAAACGCCTTAAACCACGCGCCCGGCCATCGGCGACGATGG
>NZ_QAJP01000011.1 GCF_003852535.1 Herminiimonas sp. KBW02
GCGACGGTGACGATTTGTGCACCGCTCGCTTCACTGGCAGCACGGGTCTGTTCGAGGTCTTTGTATTTACCGCTGCCTACCAACAGGCGGGAACGGTACGTGGTGCCTGCGATCATCAATTGGTCGTCAGGGAAATGAGTACTGCTCATGGTTCACTCCAGTTTAAAAAGAATGGCAGGGCAAGCAAGCTTGCCCTGCTGCTTACAGATGATTCAACCACCGCCTATCGCACGCACGATATCGACCGCATCCTTCGGCAATAAACGCCGCTGCGGCCAATCGCTGTCAGACAGCACTTCACGGTTGATAGCGACGGCGATTGCCTTGCCGGTCAACGACAAAGAAGCAACCAGGTCAGCGACGCTGCTACCGTCTTCGACCTGATGTGCATTGCCATTTAGCTGTAGCGTGATCATCATTGTTTTTGATAAATCTCTGAACCGCTTTTCACGAACTCTATCGCCTTCACTTCCATCCCGGCTTTCAAGGCCTGGATTTCCGTAATGCCTTGCTTGGCAGCGTAATCACGCACTTCCTGCGTGATTTTCATCGAACAGAAATGCGGTCCGCACATGGAGCAGAAGTGCGCAACTTTGGCTGAATCCTTGGGCAAAGTTTCATCGTGGAATTCACGTGCCTTGTCCGGGTCCAGTCCGATGTTGAACTGATCTTCCCAACGGAATTCGAAACGCGCTTTCGACAAAGCGTTATCGCGTATCTGTGCACCGATATGTCCTTTGGCCAGATCAGCGGCATGCGCGGCGATCTTGTAAGTGATGATGCCGTCCTTGACGTCGACCTTGTTCGGCAAGCCCAGATGCTCCTTGGGCGTGACGTAGCACAGCATCGCGGTACCGTACCAGCCGATCTGCGCCGCACCTATGCCTGAGGTGATGTGGTCATAACCGGGAGCGATATCGGTAGTCAAAGGTCCCAGCGTATAGAACGGTGCTTCATGACACTGCTCCAGTTGCAGATCCATGTTTTCCTTGATCAGGTGCATAGGTACATGACCAGGGCCTTCGATCATGACTTGCACGTCGTGCTTCCATGCGATTTGCGTCAGCTCACCCAGGGTTTTCAATTCACCGAGTTGCGCTTCGTCGTTCGCATCGTAGATAGAACCAGGACGCAAACCATCACCCAGACTGAAAGACACGTCATAGGCTTTCATGATTTCGCAGATGTCTTCGAAATGCTCGTACAGGAAAGATTCCTTGTGATGCGCGAGGCACCACTTGGCCATGATGGAGCCACCACGCGACACGATGCCGGTCATGCGCTTTGCGGTCATAGGCACATAACGCAATAGCACACCAGCATGAATAGTGAAGTAATCGACGCCCTGCTCTGCCTGCTCGATCAGCGTATCGCGGAAGATTTCCCAGGTCAGATCTTCTGCCTTGCCATTTACTTTTTCCAGTGCCTGATAGATAGGCACGGTACCGATAGGTACAGGCGAGTTACGGATAATCCATTCACGTGTTTCATGTATGTGTTTGCCGGTCGACAGATCCATCACGTTATCGCCGCCCCAACGTATGGCCCAGGTCATTTTTTCAACTTCCTCGCCGATGGAAGAAGTGACCGCCGAGTTACCGATGTTCGCGTTGATTTTGACCAGGAAGTTACGGCCGATAATCATCGGTTCGATTTCCGGGTGATTGATGTTGGCTGGAATGATGGCGCGGCCACGTGCAATTTCACTGCGTACAAATTCAGCAGTGATCTCTTGCGGAATCGCCGCACCGAATGATTGCCCCGGGTGCTGACGTCCCATCAGTTCAGCCAGCTTCTCACCTTTTGGTCCGGACTTCTTCAACTCTTCCAGGTAAGCGCGGCGATTCATGTTTTCACGGATCGCAACGAATTCCATTTCCGGCGTGATGATGCCCTGACGTGCGTAGTGCATCTGTGAAACGTTTTTGCCCGCCAATGCGCGACGTGGTTTGCGATGCAGGTTGAAACGCAGCTCGGCCAGCTTGGGATCGTTCAGACGCTCTATGCCGTATTCCGAGGTCGGGCCTGGCAGTTCTTCCGTGTCATTGCGCTCAAGTATCCACGGCAGGCGTGGGGTGTTCAGGCCGGAACGTATGTCTATCTTCGCCGCAGGATCGGTGTATGGGCCCGAGGTGTCATACACATAGATGGGCGGATTCTTTTCAAAACCGAATGAAGCAGGCGTATCGGACTGCGTAATCTCACGCATAGGCACGCGGATATCAGGGCGCGAGCCTTCGATATAAATTTTGCGGGAATTCGGCAGCGGCTGAATAGCTGCTTCGTCGACTGTCGCAGTGGCGGACAGAAATTTAGGATTGGCATTCATTTTGGCTCCTTGGCTAACTACAGTGGCTTGGAGCCAGCTAAGGAGGTTTCGAGGACAGGTAGCGATTCAAAAAGGAGTTGCAACGAGAGCGATGCAATTCTTCTGATGCGATACAACAAGTCTTCGTTAGCTTCCCTTCGCTGGCATTATCCAGATCAGGTTCAAGGGTTTTTCTCACCCGGCGGGATGCGGTATGCATCTGCCTAGGACCCCTAGCTTTTACAACAGGTCAAACAAACTACAACGCGAGTCTATGCCGTAAAACGGCTGCTTCAATTGACCCGGGTCAAACTTTTACATCTGACATGAATGGCTTGCCGTCATACAAGAGCGCAAACCATTCATGTCAGTTCTGGGAAACCGCACATAGCTGCTTCCCAGAAACTGTACGGCTACTAAATTACTTCACTGTTGCGATATGCAACAGATTGGTGGTGCCGGATTCGCCGAATGGTAAGCCAGCCGAGATAGCGATGTAATCACCCTTGTTGGCAAAACCTTCATGCACAGCGGCCGCCACTGCTTCGCTGACCATGTCATCAACAGACTTAACATCCTGACCACCAACGATCGAGTGGATACCCCAGACCCATGCCAGACGACGTGCGGTCTTCAGTTCTGGAGTGATGCTCAGAATCGACGTAGTCGGACGTACACGCGCAGCGCTCATGCTGGTGCTACCGGATTTGGTGTATGTCACAGTAGCGACAGCTTTGATCGCAGCCGTGGTGTCACGCAAGGCGTTGCAGATTGCATCTTCCGCGGTTGGACGTGGTGTCACTTGCTGTGCATCCAGCAGTGTGCGGTAGACCGGATCGCTTTCCACTTCTTTGATGATGCTGTCCATCATTTGAACAGCACGAACAGGGTTCTTGCCGCTGGCCGATTCCGCGGACAACATCACCGCATCTGCGCCTTCATAAATGGCGTTGGCAACGTCCGATGCTTCTGCACGGGTTGGCATAGGCGATTCGGTCATCGATTCCAACATGTGTGTTGCAACGATAGTTGGACGGCCGTATTTACGCGATACACGGATGATTTCTTTCTGAGCGCGTGGTACTTGCGAGATCGGCAGTTCAACACCCAGATCACCACGAGCAACCATGACGGAATCAGAAGCTTTACAGATCGCATCGATGTCGAGCATTGCTGCTGGTTTTTCGATCTTCGATTGAATCAGAGCGCGGTCGCCGATGATCTTGCGTGCGTCTTCGATATCGGAAACCTGTTGTACGAACGACAGAGCTACCCAGTCCACGCCCAACGACAATGCAAATTCCAGATCAACCAGATCTTTCGGTGTCATTGCAGGGATAGGCAGAATGGCGTCTGGCACGTTGACGCCTTTGCGGTTCGAAATCTTGCCGCCGGTAGTCACACGTGTGACGATGCGGTCACCCGAGTTGCTTTCGATCGAAACACGAATTTTGCCGTCATCGAACAACAGGTTTTGACCAGCTTTGACAACTGCGAACAACTCAGGATGTGGCAGGTAAACGCGGGTTGCATCACCTGGAGTCTGATCACGGTCGAGCACGAATTGCGAACCTTCAGTCAACACAGCGGAATCGCCATTGAAGGTACCCAGACGAATCTTCGGACCTTGCAGATCGCAAAGGATGGCAACTGGACGGCCGTATTTGGTTTCCAGGCTACGTACGATTTCGTGACGTGCGCGGTGATCTTCGTGCGAACCATGGCTGAAGTTGAAGCGGAACATGTCCACGCCAGCTTCAAACAATGCGCTGATGGTTTCCAGATCACCACTTGCTGGGCCCAGGGTAGCAACGATTTTTGCTTTGCGATTACGTCTCATGACAGATCTTCTTCTTAAATGAAAAATGAAAAATGGATACCGCTATGCCTGGATCACAGACACAGCGGGGAAATAAATTACAAAATCAGGATGGCGCGGAAGTCGTTCACGTTGGTACGTGTCGGACCACTGACGATCAAGTCACCGAGTGCACTGAAGAAACCATAACCATCGTTGTTTTCCAACATGGCTTTGGCATTCAGGCCTTGTTCAGCTGCGCGTGTCCATGAATCAGGTTGGTAGATCGCACCAGCGTTGTCTTCCGAACCATCGATACCATCGGTGTCGCATGCCAGTGCATGGATACCAGCGGTACCTTGCAGGGACACTGCCAGGCTCAACAAGAACTCGGCATTGCGGCCGCCACGACCTTTGCCGCGGACGGTAACAGTCGTTTCGCCGCCGGACAGGATGACGCATGGTTTGGCAAATGGCTGGCCATACTTCGCAACTTGCTTCGCCAACGCCGCATGCACCATACCGACGTCGCGCGACTCGCCTTCGAGATCATTGGACAGGATGTAAGGCGTGATACCGGCAGCGCGTGCTTTGGCCGCAGCGGCTTCCAGCGCATGCTGTGCAGTTGCCATTACATGATGTTCATTGCGTGCGAAACGCGAATCACCTGGCTTCGGTGTTTCACCGGCGCCGGATTCGAGATGCTTCAGGATATTGTCTGGAATCTCGATGCCGTACTTTTTCAGGATCGCGAGCGATTCTGCGCAAGTAGTCGGATCTGGCAAGGTAGGACCGCTGGCGATCACGCCAGGATCATCACCCGGCACATCGGAGATCAGCAGCGTCACAACACGTGCCGGAGCACATGCCAACGCCAGGCGACCACCTTTGATAGCGGACAGGTGCTTACGCACGCAGTTCATTTCAGAAATCGTTGCGCCGCTTTTCAGCAGGGCTTTGTTCAATGCTTGTTTTTGCTCAAGCGTGATGCCTTCACCCGGCAAGCTCAGCAAGGCGGAACCACCGCCCGTGATCAGGCACAGCACCAGATCATCTTCGGTCAAACCTTTGACCAGTTCCAGCATACGGCCAGCTGCCTGACGGCCAGCTTCATCCGGGACCGGATGCGCCGCTTCTACTACTTCAATTTGTTTGCAGTCAGCGCCGTGACCATAACGCGTCACGATCAAGCCTTCTACTTTGCCTGGCCACGTATCTTCAACTACCTTGGCCATTGCTGCAGCACCTTTACCGGCACCAATCACCAGGGTACGACCCTTGGCAGATTGTTTAGGCAGATAGGCAGGCATGCACTTCTGTGCGCTCACGGCCTCAACTGCGGTGGCATACAGGTCATTCAAAAACTGACGTGGATCAATCGACATGGGGCGAGCTACTTTTAAAAATTTTGAATCAGACCGACATTGCACCTGAATGCAATGCCGGCAGCAGTACTAATCTATCGAACGAATTACGCCTTGGCGATTTCGTGGTTCGACATGATTTCGATCGCGCGGCACAGTGCCGAGTGATCCAGACCGCTCATGCCATTTGCTGCGCATGCGTTCATCAATTCCTGGGTGTTTGCAGTGTTAGGCAACGATACGCCCATTGCTTTTGCACCTTGCAATGCCAGGTTCAAATCTTTTTGATGCAGTTCGATACGGAAGCCTGGGTTGAATGTACGTTTAACCATACGTTCACCGTGTACTTCCAGAATACGCGAGTTAGCAAAGCCGCCCATCAGAGCCTGACGAACTTTTGCTGGATCTGCGCCTGCTTTCGATGCGAACAACAGGGCTTCGGAAACAGCCTGGATGTTCAATGCAACGATGATTTGGTTTGCTACTTTGGTGGTTTGACCGTCGCCGTTGCCGCCAACCAGGGTGATGTTTTTACCCATCAGTTCAAACAATGGTTTGACTGTGTTGAACGCTGCTTCCGAACCACCGACCATGATGGTCAGCGAAGCTGCTTTAGCACCGACTTCACCGCCGGATACTGGTGCATCCAGGTATTCGCAACCCAGTGCATTTACTTTTTTCGCGAATTCTTTGGTAGCGATAGGCGAGATCGAGCTCATGTCGACCACGATTTTGCCTTTAGCCAGACCGGCTGCAACACCGTTTTCAGCAAACAGAACTGCGTCCACGTGCGGGGTATCCGGCACCATGGTGATGATGATGTCTGCGCTCTGAGCAACTTCAGCGCCCGATTTGCAAACTGTTGCGCCGCCGTCGATCAATTCTTGTGCTGGTGCTTTTTGATCATGCAAAAACAGTTGGTGACCACCCTTTTGCAGGTTCAGCGCCATTGGTGCGCCCATGATACCCAAACCAATAAATCCAACTTTTGCCATGACTGACTCCTGATTATATTTAAGTGTGAACTACGTACTCAGTAAAAATACTAAGCGGCCCGATGTCGGACCGCTCAGTATGCTTCGAGACGCTACATTATAGGCCGTGCGCTGCGCGCCAGCCCAATCCTTCTACCGTACCAGCTTTAGGCTTGTACTCACAACCGATCCAGCCCTTGTAACCAATTTCGTCCAGGAACTTGAACAGGTAGGTGTAGTTGATTTCGCCTGTACCTGGTTCAAAACGACCTGGATTGTCTGCCAGTTGCAGATGAGGAATAACCGCGAGGTTGTTCTTCATCGTGTTGGCCAACTCACCTTCCATGCGTTGCATGTGATAGATGTCGTATTGGAAGAACAGGTTGTCGGAACCGACTTTGGCAATGATGTCCAGAGTCTGTTTCGTACCGGTCAGGAAGAAACCTGGGATATCGAATGTGTTGATCGCTTCGATCAACAATGGGATACCTTCAGCCTTCAATTTAGCAGCCGCATATTTCAAGTTCGCAACCAGGGTTGCTTCTGCTTGTTCATGCGTTACGCCTGCAGGCACGATACCGGACAGGATGTTGACCTGTTTGGTGCCGAGCACTTTGACGTATTCAATTGCTTTGTCCACGCCAGCTTTGAACTCTTCTACACGATCAGGATGGCAAGCGATACCGCGCTCACCACCAGCCCAGTTACCGGCTGGCAGATTGTGCAAAACCATTTCCAGGTTGTTCTCTTTCAATTTCGCTGCGACATCAGCCGCAGGGAAATCGTATGGAAACAAGAATTCAACGCCTTTGAAGCCATTCTTTGCAGCTTGTTCAAAGCGGTCCATGAATGGAACCTCGTTGAACAGCATCGTCAGATTAGCAGCAAGTTTCGTCATCTTAAGCACCCTTAACGTCGAGGATTTCTTCGAATTCGTTGATCGCGTTGATTTCGGTACCCATCGCGATGTTGGTTACGCGTTCGAGGATGATTTCAACAACGACTGGTACTTTGAATTCTTTGATCCACTCTTGCGCTTTTTTCAGTGCAGGAGCGATGTCGTCAGGGTTGTAGACGCGAATTGCTTTGCAGCCCAAACCTTCGGTAACTTTAACGTGATCAACACCGTACGAAGCGTTTTCGGTCGAGTTGATATTGTCGAAAGCCAGCGATACACAGTAGTCCATTGTGAACATACGTTGTGCTTGACGGATCAGGCCCAGGTACGAGTTGTTCACCAGAACGTGGATGTATGGCAGGTTGAATTGCGCGCCAGCAGCCAATTCTTCGATCAGGAACTGGAAGTCGTAATCGCCTGTGATAGCAACGATTTCGCTGGTTGGATCGGCAGCCCGGACACCCAGAGCAGCTGGGATAGTCCAGCCCAATGGACCTGCTTGACCGCAGTTGATCCAGTTACGTTCTTTGTACACGTGCAGGAATTGACCCGCAGCGATTTGCGACAAACCGATGTTCGAAATGTAGCGTGCGGTTTTGCCGAACACTGCGTTCATTTCTTGGTAAACACGTTGTGGTTTGATCGGGGTTACGTCGAAATCCGTTTTACGCAACATGGTGCGTTTGCGTTCTTGGCACTCAGCCAGCCATGCATCACGGTTTTTCAGTTTGCCGGCAGCTTTCAATTCTTTCGCTACTTCGATCATCAGTTTCAGTGCTGCGCCAGCGTCGGAAGTGATGCCGAGGTCTGGGCCAAACACGCGACCGATTTGTGTCGGTTCGATGTCGATGTGTACGAATTTACGGTCTTTGGTGAACACGTCGATCGAACCGGTGAAACGGTTAGCCCAACGGTTACCGATACCGAATGCGAAGTCGGAAGCCAGCATGGTCGCGTTACCGTAGCGGTGCGATGTTTGCAGACCAACCATACCAACCATCAGCGGGTGATCATCAGGTACTGTGCCCCAGCCCATCAGGGTAGGAACGACAGGAACATTGACCAGCTCAGCGAATTCGAGCATCAATGGGGTTGCGTTTGCATTGATAACGCCACCACCGGAGATCAGCAATGGACGCTCTGCAGCGTTCAGCATTGCGATTGCAGCTTCGATTTGCTTGCGAGTTGCTTGTGGTTTGTACACTGGCAATGGCTCGTACAGATCTGGATCGAATTCGATTTCAGCAACTTGTACGTCGAACGGCAAATCGATCAGCACAGGACCTGGACGGCCGGAGCGCATGATGTGGAATGCTTGTTGGAATACTTGTGGAACCAATGCTGGTTCACGAACCATAACCGACCATTTGGTTACTGGTTTCGAGATCGATTCGATATCAACAGCCTGGAAGTCTTCTTTGTGCAAACGTGCACGTGGAGCTTGACCAGTAACGCACAAGATAGGAATCGAGTCAGCGATAGCCGAGTACAGACCGGTAACCATGTCTGTGCCGCCTGGACCCGAAGTAGCCAGTGCAACACCGATGTTGCCGGATTTGGCGCGGGTGTAACCCTCAGCCATGTGTGTCGCGCCTTCTACGTGACGCGCCAGAATGTGTTTGATGGTGCCTTGCTTTTGCATGGCGGAGTAAAACGGATTGATCGCTGCGCCTGGAACGCCGAAGGCCTGATCAATACCTTCTTTCTGCATTACCCAAACCGCTGCCTGGGCTGCTGTCATCTTTGCCATTACATAATCTCCATTGAAATGAAATTTTCCTACGCTGCATAGTAATTCATATGGATTACTTTTAGAATAGGACTATTAATTAACCAATTAAATACTTCAGGTATCGAATGGACAAGCTCAAACAGATCGAAGCATTTGTGATGGCGGTCGAGCATAACAGCTTTGCCGCAGCGGCATTAGCCCTGCAAGTCACACCTGTGATGGTCGGGCGCCGCATCGATACCCTCGAGAAACGCCTGGGCGTGCGCTTACTGCATCGCTCCACCCGAAGACTCGCTCTGACGGAAGAAGGTTCCGTCTATCTGGAACATTGTCGCAAGATGCTGGGGGAGCTGGATCAAGCCGAAAGCGAACTTTCAGCGGGCAACAACAAGGTCAGCGGGCATTTGATCGTCTCCGCCCCTGCCTCGTTCGGACGCCAGCACGTCGCGCCTTATGCGCAGGAGTTTCTGGATCAGCATCCCGGCCTCAAAATGTCCTTCAATCTGACTGACCGCGTCGTTGACCTGGTGCAAGAAGGTTACGACATGGGCATCCGTATTGGCGGCAATATCGATCCCAACTTCGTGGCCATCAAGCTGGCCGCCAATAAACGGGTGGTGTGTGGCACCCGGGAATACTTCAAGAAACACGGCAAACCCAAGACGCTGGACGACCTCGCCAACCATAATTGCCTCGCCTTCAACCTGCAAGGCGGACAGCAACGCGGCTGGTACTTCAATTACCGCGGCAAAACCGTCTCAGTACGGGCCCAGGGCAGCCTGGATTGCAATGACGGTGAATTGTTGCATCGCTGGATGACCGAAGGCTTAGGCATCGCCTGGCGCTCCGTATGGGAGATCCAGAGCCAGCTGGAAAGCGGCATGCTGGAAACCGTGCTCGACGATTACGCGATCCCTGAGTACGACATCATGGCGGTCTATCCGCAGCAGCGGAATGTACCGGCCAAGGTACGCCTCTTCATTTCGCATCTGAAGGCCATGTATAGCCAGCCGGGTTACTGGAGCAGGTAAGCGCACACTGACTCAAACCCTAAGCGCCATCACGCTCTTTCCATGCCCATAAAAAAAGCCCGCATCAGCGGGCTTTTTTATCTACATCAGCTTGCTATCAGGCTGCAGCTTTCAAAGTTGTCAGGACGTCGTCCAGCATCTTCTTCGCATCACCAAACAACATGCGGTTGTTTTCTTTGTAGAACAATGGGTTATCAACACCAGCGTAACCGGAAGCCATCGAACGCTTCATGACGATAGACGTTTCTGCCTTCCAGACTTCCAGCACTGGCATACCAGCGATCGGGCTGTCCGGATCTTCCTGTGCGTCCGGATTGACGATGTCGTTCGCACCGATAACCATGACTACGTCGGTATCTGGGAAGTCTTCGTTGATTTCGTCCATTTCCAGCACGATGTCGTACGGTACTTTCGCTTCAGCCAACAGCACGTTCATATGACCAGGCATACGGCCGGCAACCGGGTGAATCGCGAAACGCACATTGGTACCCTTGGCACGCAGCAACTTGGTGATTTCGTTCACGGTGTGCTGAGCTTGCGCTACTGCCATACCGTAACCAGGCACGATAACAACGCTTTTTGCTTCGCGCAGCAATTCTGCGGTTTCTTGTGCAGTAACAGGAGTAGCTTCGCCAACCTGTTCTTTCACAGCGCCACCCGTTTTCGGAGCACCACCACCGAAACCACCGGCGATAACACTGAAGAAGTTACGGTTCATCGCCTGACACATGATGTACGACAGAATCGCACCCGAGGAGCCAACCAGCGCACCAGTCACGATCAGCAGATCGTTACCGAGCATGAAGCCGGTAGCCGAAGCCGCCCAGCCGGAGTAGCTGTTGAGCATCGAAACCACGACCGGCATATCAGCACCACCGATCGCCATCACCATGTGTACGCCGAACAGCAAAGCGATGATGGTCATGATGATCAACGGGGTCATACCGCTGGCAACGTCTGGTGCATTCACGAACTCACGACCGAACCAGATCACGAGCAGCAAGCCGATCAGGTTGATGAAGTGACGTGCTGGCAGCATCAATGGCTTACCGCCGATTTTGCCGTTCAGTTTGCCAAACGCAATCAGGGAACCCGAGAACGTTACCGCACCAATGAAGATACCGACGTAGATTTCAACCTGGTGGATCGCTTTTTCAGCGCCTTCCAGGTGGATCGACGGATCAATGTAGCTGGCGAAGCCAACCAGTGCAGCGGCCAGACCGACGAAGCTGTGCATCAATGCAACCAGCTCCGGCATTTCGGTCATTTTGACCTTCTTGGCAGCGTACAGACCAATCACACCGCCGACCAGCAGCGCCAGAATGATCCATGCGTAACCGTCAGCAGTAACACGTGGGCCAAAGATGGTAGCGAGCACCGCAATGCCCATACCGATCATGCCGTACAAGTTACCGCGACGCGAAGTTTCTGGATGCGACAAGCCGCCCAGACTGAGGATGAAGAGGATAGTTGCTCCGATGTAGGAGACAGTAGCCAGATTTGCAGACATAGTGGTCTCCTTAATTCTTACGGAACATATCAAGCATGCGACGGGTGACAGCGAAGCCACCGAACATGTTGATTGCGGTCAAAGCGATACCAGCAGCGGCGAGGCACTTAATCAGCAACTCGGGACGCGCCATACCATCAGCCAACGGAGGAGCAACCTGTACCAGCGCACCGATCACGATGATCGACGAGATGGAGTTGGTAACGCTCATCAGAGGCGTGTGCAATGCCGGGGTAACATTCCAGACCACCATGTAACCAATGAAGCAACCCAGTACAAATACGGTCAAGTGACCGAGGAAAGCAGTAGGCGCACCCATGCCTATCAACGCAAACAACAGCGTTGCGAAGACAAACATTGTGACCACACGCTTTGGTGAGGAAACGGTGGTGCTTGGGCCATGACCGTGCGCAGGTGCAGCTACCGGCGCTGGCTTGGCAGGCGGAGCGACCACTGGTTTCGGCGGTGGAGGCGGCCAGGTGATGTTGCCTTCCTTGATAACGGTCAGACCACGAATGGCTTCGTCTTCCATATTGACGTTGATGATGCCGTCAGTCGTCTTTTTACCTTCAGCGTCCTTGCACAGCTCTTCAGTCAGGCGCAGCAAGTTGGTCGAGTACAGCGTACTAGCCTGCTTAGGCAGACGGCTCGGCAGGTCGGTGTAACCAACGATAGTCACGCCATGCTTCACCACAACCTTGCCAGGTTCGGTCAGTTCGCAGTTACCACCCTGTTCAGCCGCCATATCGACGATTACGCTGCCAGGTTTCATGGACTGAACCATTTCAGCTGTAATCAGTTTAGGAGCTGGTTTGCCAGGGATCAGCGCGGTAGTGATGATGATGTCGCATTCCTTGGCTTGCTGAGCGTACATCTCACGCTGTGCAGCCTGGAAACCTTCGGACATGACCTTGGCATAGCCGCCGCCGCCCGAACCTTCCTCGTCATAATCGACCTTCACGAATTCGCCGCCCAGCGATACCACCTGATCGGCCACTTCGGCACGAGTATCGTTGGCGCGCACGATGGCGCCCAGGCTGGCAGCCGTACCGATCGCAGCCAAACCGGCCACGCCAGCACCTGCGACAAAGACTTTAGCCGGAGCAACCTTGCCTGCAGCGGTAATCTGGCCGTTGAAGAAACGACCGAAAGCATTGGCAGCCTCGATAACGGCGCGATAGCCGCTGACACCGGCGGTAGAGGTCAACGCATCCATCTTCTGCGCGCGCGAAAGCGTGCGCGGCAGCGAGTCCATCGCCAAAACGGTAACGCGTTTGGCGGCAAGCTGCTGCATCAATTCAGGATTCTGTGCTGGCCAGATGAAGCCGATCAGAGTGCTGCCTTCGCGAATCAGACCGACTTCTTCGGCGCTTGGAGCACGTACCTTAAAGACGATATCGGACGTAGACCACAAGTTGGCAGCGCCTTGCACGATCTGTGCACCAGCAGCGCGGTAGGTATCGTCGCTGAAGTTGGCTTCGTCACCTGCACCAGACTCCACATTGACGGAAAAGCCAAGTTTGATCAGCTTTTCGACGACTTCTGGCACAGTGGCCACCCGTTTTTCCCCGGGAAATGACTCCCGTGGCACCCCTATAACTAAAGACATATAACATCTCTCATAGTTTGTTTAAATTCTGTATCGCCGCGATCAACAAATGGATAAAAACCCGGTTCTAGCTGCCCTGTATGGCGCGACCGGGTTTCTAAATTGTTACGACTACTAATCGCTATTTCTTCAGACCGGCGAATTTATTCTTTTCATCAACGAAGACAATCTTCGGTACATACGTTTCGACTTCTTCGTCTGTCATGGAACCGTAAGTGCAAATAATCAGCAAATCGCCCAGTTGTGCGCAACGTGCGGCTGCACCGTTGAGCGAGATTTCGCCGCTACCCTTGGCGCCCTTGATGGCGTAGGTGGAGAAGCGCTTGCCGTTATTAATGTTGTACAGCTCAATTTTTTCGCCGACACGGATGTCAGCGGCGGTCAGCAGGTCTTCGTCAATACCGCACGAACCCTCGTAATGCAGGTCAGCCTGAGTCACCGTTACACGGTGGATTTTTGACCTGAGCATGATACGTTGCATTTTTATTCCGTTTCGTTACTTAAAACTTTGCCTCGACGCCAAAGCCCGGCGAAGGCAAATCAATTAATTGTGTAGTTCCTGGCACTGCGCTTCCACGGTATGTGAGGCAGTAAACCATATATTCCTGCAGCGAAATTTCCGCTCAGCGGCAGGGTATTTACCCGGGTCGGGCTAGCACCTGCCAACTTCCGTAGGGGTTTTACAAGGAAGCGAACTGATAAGCATAAGGCCAAATGCCCACCATAGCAAAGACAAAAGTTGAGCAATCTTGACCTGACTCATTTTATTACAATATTTTCTGCCGGGGAAACATTGCAGGCAACTTTCCGTGGTGCGCGCTAAAATAGCGGGTTATTCCGAGAGCCACTATGCCTGATATCTGGAAACCATCTGTTACTGTAGCTGCCGTCGCCGAGCGTAATGGGCACTTCCTGCTGGTAGAAGAAGAGACCAGTGAAGGCGTACGCTTTAACCAGCCTGCCGGCCACCTGGACCCGCATGAGTCGCTGGAAGAAGCCGTTGTCCGCGAAACGCTGGAGGAAACCGCACACGATTTCACGCCTACCGCCCTGGTCGGCATGTATATGTCCCGCTATATTTCAGCGCGCACCGGGCATGATGTCACTTATCTAAGCTTTACCTTTTGCGGCGAAGTCGGTGCCAAACACGACCAGGCGCTGGATGTCGGCATCCTGCGTGCGGTCTGGATGAGCTACGACGAACTGGTCGCAACCAGGGAAAAGCATCGCAGTCCTTCGGTCTTACAACGGGTTGATGATTATCTGGCAGGCAAGCGTGCGCCGCTGTCGCTGCTCATCACGCACCCATCCATCTACGAGGTAGTAAATAATGGCTAAAAAACGTGTCGTCATCGGTATGTCCGGTGGTGTCGACTCGTCCGTTTCTGCCTGGCTGTTAAAAGAACAAGGGTATGAAGTCATCGGTCTCTTCATGAAGAACTGGGAAGATGACGACGATTCCGAGTATTGCTCGACGCGCCAGGACTGGATCGATGCCGCCAGTGTGGCTGACGTCGTTGGCGTTGATATCGAGGCAGTGAATTTCGCCTCCGAATATAAAGATCGTGTCTTCGCTGAATTCCTGCGCGAATACCAGGCTGGCCGCACGCCGAATCCGGACGTGCTGTGCAACGCTGAAATCAAATTCAAGGCCTTCCTCGATCATGCAATGCTGCTAGGTGCAGACATGATCGCCACCGGTCACTATGCGCGTGTGCGCGAAGTGACCTCCGGTCCGGATGCAGGTCGCGTTGAGCTGCTGAAAGCAGTCGATGCCAGCAAGGATCAAAGCTACTTCCTGCACCGTCTGAATCAGGCGCAATTGTCGAAAACCCTGTTCCCGCTCGGCGAAATTCGTAAAACCGAAGTGCGCAAGATCGCCGAACAATTGAAATTGCCGAACGCGACTAAAAAGGATTCGACCGGCATTTGCTTCATTGGTGAACGTCCATTCCGCGAATTCCTGAATCGCTACCTGTCTTATCAACCGGGTCCGATGAAAACACCGGACGGCGTCATCGTTGGCGAACATGTGGGCCTGAGCTTCTACACCCTGGGGCAACGCAAAGGCATAGGTCTGGGCGGCATGAAATCGCACAAGAACAGCGATGGCAATAGCGAACCCTGGTATGTAGCGCGTAAAGATGTGGCAACCAACACGCTATATATAGTGCAAGGCCATGATCATCCATGGCTGCTATCGTCCGAACTGAGCGCGGGCCAGATGAGCTGGGTCGCCGGTGCACCGCCTAGCGAGATCTCAGTATCGGCCAAGACGCGCTATCGCCAGGCCGACGTCGCCTGCGAACAGCACAGTGATGCCGACGGCTTCTCCCTCGCATTTGCCACACCACAATGGGCAGTCACACCAGGTCAATCTGCTGTGCTGTATCAAGGCGATGTTTGCCTGGGTGGCGGCATCATCAATACTTCTTCCATCCCTGTCTAAACTATCGAATGATGATCAGCGAACTGATCATCATTCGATGTCCAAACAAATCAGAAATCAGCCTGATCCTTTTGATACAAATCAACATAAGGACCAGCTGGCAAACCCTGTCCTTTAGTCGTTACAGCAAGTGCATTTGCCTGCTGTGCCAAAGGCACATAGTTAGGCGCAGCTTTTGCAATTGCCGCTACGACCGCCTGCGCGATCAAGCCCGCAATCCCACCACCGGAATTATTGTTTTGCGGCTGGTAGACCAACTTCTGGGTATTGCTCCACAACGTCTGGCCGCTTGAAGCGCTCTTCAGTACGTAGTTCATTTCAACGGTTACAGTCGTCGAAAGAACCACGTACTGCGCATCCCAACGCTCAATCGTGATGTACATGACCGCGTCAGAACCAAACATCTTGCCCATTCTCTGCGGATCACCTGCATGCACCATATCCGCGTCGTTCAGGCCATCGTCCTCCATCATGCGCTTAACCAGATGCACCGGAAAAACGTAGTAGCCACGTTCAGCCAGAGGACGAGAAATCGTGGACAGGAAGTAGTCAGGAGCATTCACCTCCACACTGCGATTAATCGCAGGCACCACCAGGATCGAACGCGGCGCTTCAGTGCGCAAATCGGTGTAATCCTTTTTTTTGCTCATTTGCGTCGCACAACCGCTCAAACCTAAAACCAATACGCACAGCAACAACGCTTTAATATTACGTGACATGCCCGATTACTCCTTACGTGCAGCAGATTGAGTTGCGGAAGTTGATGCAATGCGAATCAAGTTATCCATCAGATACGTCGATTCCGGCCACTTCGCTTTTTCTTTTTCAAACTGCGAGATCGCATCCTTGGATTTGCCTTCTTGCAGCATCAGGAAGCCATATTCAGCATAGAGTCCCGGCGCAACCGGCTTCCCCGTCGCCTCGGAATCCGCAATCGTGCGCTGCAATTCGGCCGCATGCTCAGCCGATTTGGATGTGTCCTTGTAGTACGAATACAAAGACCCTTCGTAATTACCCCAGTTATATTTGGCAGGCGCAGCACAAGCCGTCAAAAGCAAGGCCGCAGATAAAGCCAGTAATGAATGAAGACGCATTATCGACCTCCCGCATTAACCGTCACCGTGCGCGATTCACCATTGCTGATGACAGCTTTCTCGGCGTGCAGCGTAACATTGCCTTGTCGGATCTCCACTTGATGCAAACCCTCTTCAACAATCAGCTCGTTCGGCGCACCATTGAATTGTTCCGCCTGGCCCATCACCAAACCATCCACCACCAGCACCGAACCAACTGGTGCGCCTTTAATAATCAGGGTAGGACGTGGCGAACCAGTTTTGACTGAGGTTTCGGGTAGCGCACATGCACCCAGTATCAAGGCGAGCGCCATTACAAAATAAGTTTTCATCTCTATTAATCCTTGTTTTCAGCAACAAATATCGTCGAACCTTTGGCGGCAACTGTGCTACCCGAAACGAGTTCAGCGATTGCGCCTTCATTGGTTTCGTTATCACCGAACAAGCCCGTGATACGCAAAGTACCGACCTTGGTCGGCGGCAATGCGATGGCAAAGCCGGTTTGTTTGCTACTGACCGTTTCGCCCTGCTGCATCACGGCCAGCGCATCACCAACTTTCAAACCCTGACGAGCACCGCCAGAAACGAATACCTGTTTGCCATTCACTTTGAGAATGTCGGTGCGCCATGGACGCTCCTCAAGCTTGGCGATCAAAGCATTCTGTACATCCGAGATTGCAGCGCCGATAGCACGATCATTCAAGGTACCGTCGTAATCCGCCTTGCTACCAAAACCGGCAATTTCACCCGATTCGCTAGTCGCCTCACCCGTTCCTGTCGCCGTAAAGAACAGGAAGCCGGTACGTGCATCAACCAGACGAATTTCAATCTTTGCGCGTGCAGTTTGTATCTTTGTCGCGCTCAGGAATCCGGATTTGCCGGTCGTGCTACGACCGAACTCGGTAACAGAACCGAGAATCAATGTATCTACGCCGATCAAATTTCCTTCTTTCAGCAGCGCTTGTTCATTTTTGATTTTTTCGAGATCTGAACGCTCGAAGGTCAGAAATTTGTTTGAGCTGATCAGGCGGCTGTTCAACATATCCGACGCTTGCTTGCCCAATGGATCCAGGTTGGCATCAACCTGGAATGTCTTGCCATAGCGGGTTTCGTTAGTAAAGCGACCAATCGCAATTTTTCGTTTCAGCGTCTTCACTTGAGGTGCGGCCACCTGTTTTTGCGCTTCGATTTGTTGTGCGCGACTTACTGGGGCCTCAACTGGCTGAGTTGGGGTAGATGTCACTGCACACGCGCCGAGCAATATCGGCGACGCTATGAAAAGCCATTTAATTGACATAAGAGATCCAGAATTGAAGGAGTAGTAACCGATACCGGTAGCCCGGCGTCAAGCGGTCGACAGCGTTTAGCTGGCGTGCATTGAATAAATTTGCAGATAGAACAAGTGCTTTTCCCTTTGATATAGCTAGCGTTTTTATAATTTGCGGCACGAAGACCGCATATTTTTACTAATGAAGACTATCCAGATGGTTTCCAAAATGCAATGCCATTTTTATGGGATAGACAAAAAGAAGCTTGAATGCCTTATGAATCCAGATAACTCTCTAGAAAACCTTGGCAAAGTCATTTGATGTGTCCTTGTGTACACTGTCTCGCAATTCATCGGCATGCGCTGCCATTTTGTTCGGAGAAAAAATGCGTTTGTTTCCCATCGGTTATCTGGCCCTCGTCGCATCCGCCTTACTCTTCATCGCCTCCCTGTTCTGTACTCCCCACTTCGACGGAGCCTGGTGGCTGGTTGCACTGTTTGGCTTCCTCACTGTCGTCGGCATCAGCGACGTATTGCAAACCAAGCGCGCTGTGTTGCGCAACTATCCCATCCTCGGACACTTCCGCTATATGTTTGAGTCAGTGCGTCCTGAGATACGTCAGTACTTCCTGGAAGACGACGCTGCACCCAATCCGTTTTCGCGCAATCAGCGCTCACTGGTGTATCAACGCGCCAAGCAAGCGATAGACAAGCGCCCGTTCGGTACGCAGATGGATGTCTATCAAAGCGATTACGAATGGATCAATCACTCAATTGCACCTGTGAAGGTTGGCGCGCACGACTTCCGCATCACGATAGGCGAAGATCGCGCACAATCCTATTCCGCCAGCATCTTCAATATCTCGGCCATGAGTTTTGGGGCACTGTCGGCGAATGCCATACGCGCCCTGAATCAAGGCGCGCAACAAGGCGGCTTCATGCATGACACCGGCGAAGGCAGCATCAGTCGCTATCACCGCCCGGAAAATCCAAACGAAGCAGGTGGCGATCTGGTGTGGGAAATAGGCTCAGGCTACTTCGGCTGTCGCAATGACGACGGCAGTTTTTCGCCGGAAAAATTTGCGCTGAACGCGCAACTACCTCAGGTCAAGATGATAGAAGTGAAGTTGTCGCAAGGTGCCAAACCAGGTCATGGCGGAGTTTTGCCTGGCGCGAAAGTGTCACCTGAAATTGCCGCGGCACGCGGCGTACCGCTGGGCGTCGATTGCGTATCACCTTCGTCGCACTCAGCTTTCGGCTCGCCGATAGGCTTGCTGCAATTCATCGAACAACTGCGCACGCTCTCCGGCGGCAAGCCAACAGGCTTCAAGCTGGCAGTCGGCCATCCGTGGGAATTCTTCGGCATCGTGAAAGCGATGCTGGCAACCGGCATCACTCCCGACTTTATCGTGATCGATGGCGGTGAAGGCGGCACGGGCGCAGCACCTGTCGAATTCACCGATCACGTCGGTGTGCCACTCCAAGAGGCGCTCTTGTTGGCGCATAACACGCTGGTGGGCGCGAAGCTGCGTGACAAGGTCAAGATAGGTGCATCCGGCAAGATCGTCACCGCGTTTGATATCGTGCGCACGCTGGCTCTTGGCGCAGACTGGTGCAACTCGGCACGCGGCTTCATGTTTGCACTCGGCTGCATACAATCACAGAGCTGCCATACGGATCGCTGCCCGACAGGCATCGCCACTCAGGACAATCTGCGTCAGCGCGCACTGGTTGTACCGGACAAGGCTGAACGAGTCGCCAACTTCCATCGCAATACATTAAAAGCACTCGCTGAACTAATCGCAGCCGCAGGCTTGCATCACCCTTCAGAACTGCGACCACA
Organism: Herminiimonas sp. KBW02; assembly: GCF_003852535.1. GTDB lineage: Bacteria > Pseudomonadota > Gammaproteobacteria > Burkholderiales > Burkholderiaceae_D > Oxalicibacterium. The sequence continues at coordinate 19,857 of NZ_QAJP01000011.1, forward strand.
TCATCTGGTGCGCCGCGTCTCGGCCAATCAGGTCAAACTCGCTTCTGCGCTACTGCCTTATTTAGAGTCAGGCCAATTACTGAGCGAGGCGAATCCGGAACGCGAATTGCCGGAGGTCTTTGGCAAATATTGGCCCATCGCGCAGGCCGAATCCTTCAGCCCTATACATTAAGAAGTATCTTGCTTCATGTACGGCAATTCAGTGAGTTGCCGTATTCCCTCCCGTTAAGAAACCGTTCAATTCCGCCACTGGAATACCCCACAGGCAACTTTCCTTGCCCGGATCACCACAATTCCGATTTATTTACCTCCCGGCGATACAAAGCTGAGCGAAAAAACTTGCAATCCGTCGCCAAATGTCGAATAATCTAAACACGAATTGTTCTCATTTACATGAAAAGGTTGATCATGGCGATCTCGGCACCACGTGAAGCACTGGAAAACAATCCTGCTCTACGTAATAACGCTGCAATGGAACAGCCAATAACACGCATTAACAGCCGTGACTTGTTCCGGCAAATGCGCGAGGTAGAAATAGCACACGAAGGGCGAATTTATCGCCTCCGTTTAACGCAGTTGAATAAATTGATTTTGACGGCATAACTAGCAGCATCGATTTGCAACTGAGCCAGCCCGTGCGCCACTTTGCACCAGCCAGCCAAACCAACCCACAAGGAGAGTTTGATGGCAATCGAAAAAGCGGAGCAGGCACTACGGGAGCCTAACGCAGCACCGGCACAACCGGAGCTATTAGTTTCAGCGGTTTTACACTTGATGTCGCATTACACCGCGAATAATCAAGAAAGCAGTTCGTGCATCAAGCTGGCCTCGGTCATAGAGCGACACTTGAAAGCACTGGCCGATCTGCCCGATCTGGCACCAGTGTTACGCGCAACCTGCCAGCAGTTATCGGAACAATGGGCAACGGTGGTTGAACGGGCTATGCCACCACCCGAGAAATTTAAGTTGTTTACGCGCCTGGTAGCCGGAGCGCGTGTGAATTGAAGAAAAAATGCCGGGAAACCGGCATTAAATATATAAAGCACTGTCGTTTTTTGTATTTTTAACCTACAAAGAAAGTCACACGAGGCATCGATGATTGTTTGTGTTTGCAGAAATATTTCCGAGCGGAACATTCGCCAGGCAGTTGATACTGGCACGACCTCGATGTCGCAATTGCGCAATGAGTTGGATCTGGGCACCTGCTGTGGCAAGTGCCACTCCTGTGCAAAACGCGTGCTGCGCGAATGCCTTGCAGAGGTTCGCCCAACTCAACCTATAATGTTTCATCCTAACGCATTGGCCGCATAAGCAATTTCTTTATGAACGTAACAACAATCCAGTCGTCAGCACCGCTATTACCGCCTCACATATCACAGCAACTCAGACGATTCGGGCCTCTGATCGCTATCATTGCGATCCACATCGCTTTGTTCTACGCACTCCGTAGCGGCCTGGTTCACCAGGTCGCTAAAGTTTTGCCGCGCGAAATCTTTGCTGACTTCATTACGGAACAACCTGCGCCTGCACCGGCACCTAAACCAGCCGAACCAAAAACAGTTCCGGTCGTAAAGAAACAAGTCACGCGCCCGACACCGCGCCCGGTTGTGACCGAAGCACCGTCACCGCAAGCCATTACCGAAAACGTCGCACCGGCGCCGCCATCGAATGAGCCGCCGTCGCCACCAGCGCCCTCCGCTCCGTCGGCTCCGTCGGTTCCTGCTACGCCTAAACTTATTTCCGGTGTTTCATACATCAACCCACCACGCCCGGTGTACCCGCCGCTCGACGCGCGCATGGGTAACGAAGGTACTGTAACCTTGCGTGTATTGATCAATGAAAAAGGCCGCGCCGAGAAAGTGGAAGTACAAAAATCTTCAGGCTCATTGCGCATGGACGATGCAGCACGGGATGCCGTGATGCGCGCATTATTCAAGCCTTATTTGGAAGACGGGAGACCAGCTCCTGCCTTTGCTATCGTACCAATTAATTTCACGCTAAATAGATAAGAAGGAATCATCATGGAAGTCAGTCCGTACGGTTTAGAAAGTTTGTGGGCGCAAGGTGACTTTGTCACCAAGGGCGTCGCGATATTGCTGGTCGCCATGTCGATCGCATCGTGGTACGTCATTGCCACCAAGGCCCTGCAATTGATGCAGTACCGCCGCGCTGCACGCGCTGCAGGTCACGAATTCTGGGATGCAACCAGCCTGCCAGAAGGCGTAGCAACCCTGGGCGAAGCCAATCCATTCGCAGCGATCGCTGATGCTGGCGTAATCGCTATGCGTCACCACGAAGCACACAAAGGCCACCTGCACGATCAATTGTCGGTCAGCGACTGGATCACCCTGTCCCTGCGCCAGGCTATCGATGAAACTTCGGCCAAGCTGCAAAGCGGCATGGCAGTACTGGCATCGGTTGGTTCTACCGCACCGTTCGTTGGTCTGTTCGGCACCGTTTGGGGCATCTATCACGCGCTGGTCGCGATCGGCACTTCCGGTCAGGCAAGTATCGATAAAGTTGCTGGTCCGGTTGGTGAAGCGCTGATCATGACGGCACTCGGTCTGGCAGTCGCGATTCCTGCAACCTTCGGCTACAACGCCCTGGTTCGCGGCAACAAGACAGTCATCGCCAAATTGAATAAATTCGGCTTCGACCTGCATGCATTGTTCGTCACCGGTGCTCGCGCCAACGATACCAATACACCAGGCGCAAGCGGCGCCAAACTGGTTGCCGTCGGAGGTGCATGATGGCAATGGGATCCTTGTCGGAAGAAGACGACTTCAATCCAGAGATCAACACCACGCCGCTGGTCGACGTGATGCTGGTATTGCTGATCATCTTCATCATGACCATCCCGGTGATGAATCATGCAGTGAAGCTCGATCTGCCGCACGCAGCGAACCAGCCTAACGAAACCAAGCCAGAAACCATCAATGTATCGATCGATGCTGCCGGTCAGGTGTACTGGAATAATGAAATACTGGATCAATCGCAAATGCTGTCACGCATTGCGGATGCAGCCAAAGTAACACCACAACCAGAATTGCATTTGCGTGCAGACCGTCTCACTCCTTACGAGAAAGTCGCGCAAGTCATGGCAGCAGCACAGTCAGGCGGACTGACCAAGATGGGCTTCGTCACCGAAGCACCGAAGTAAGCAGCAGTGGTTTGCAGGCAGTCCCAATCCTGCCTTTACAGACCTGAAAACAACGCGCTCAGCAACTTGCTGTAGCGCGTTTTTTTCTTTGCGAAACGCCAGCTCGACCAGCCCCTCTACCAGGCGCAAAGCCACGCCCAGCCTCACTTTGGCAATCGAAACACGAATGATTCCAGTTAGCAAAATGAAGCCAAAATGATCATATTTTGGGCTTCCTGCGCTATCATGTACGTTCTTTGCTGACCGAGCACTTTGACTATCGTTAGTCAGATGCGCAGCAGCCCGTCTTCCACATCACTTTCGAGGATCCCATGAAAGGTGACGCCAATATTATCAAGCTGCTCAATGCACAGCTTACCAACGAACTGACTGCAATCAACCAGTACTTCCTGCATGCACGCATGTACAAACACTGGGGTTTTGAAAAGATTGCGAAGAAAGAATACGAAGAATCCATCGGCGAAATGAAACACGCCGACAAACTGATCGATCGTATCCTGATGCTGGATGGCTTGCCTAACCTGCAAGCACTGCACAAGTTGATGATCGGTGAAAACACACCGGAAATGCTGGGCTGCGATTTGAAACTGGAAAAACTCGCGCAGAAAACCGTGAAAGAAGGCATCGCAGCATGTGAAGCCAGCGGCGATTATGTATCGCGTGAACTGTTCCAGTACATCCTGGACGATACCGAAGAACACATCGACTGGCTGGAAACACAACTCGACCTGATCGAAAAAGTCGGCATCCAGAATTATCTGCAGACACAGATGATCAACGAGTAATACTGCTGTTGGCATCAACTATAAAAAGGGCGCGTACAGCGCTCTTTTTCATTCCAGATTTATCTCTCCCGCATCCACATACCAAGCGCCTCCTTCTCAGGCTATGATCGACGCCCTACGAATCGGGGTCGACTAAACATACAGCGATGCCCTGCCCTTTAATTTTTTTGGAATCCTCATGCAAGGTGACAGCAACATCATCCGGCTGCTGAATGCGCAGCTCACCAACGAACTGACCGCGATCAATCAATACTTCCTGCATGCGCGCATGTATCAGCATTGGGGATTTGAAAAAATTGCGAAGAAGGAATACGAAGAATCCATAGGCGAAATGAAACACGCCGACAAATTGATAGACCGCATCCTGATGCTGGATGGCTTACCCAATCTGCAGGCACTCCATAAGCTGGGGATAGGCGAGAACATCGGGGAGATGCTAAACAGCGATTTGAAGTTGGAGCAGGTAGCGCAAGCGACCGTCAAGGAAGGCATTGCAGCATCGGAAGCCTGCGGTGATTATTTATCGCGCGAACTATTCCATTACATACTGGAAGATACCGAAGAGCATATCGACTGGCTGGAAACGCAACTCGGCCTGATCGAAACCATAGGCCTGCAAAATTATCTGCGCTCGCAGCTAAGCGCCGAGTAGGACGAGTAAGCAATCGCTTACTAAAGCAAAAAGGGACGCCAGGCGTCCCTTTTTAATGCGATACCGTCTTACTTGGTCGGCACCGTTTCCTTGAATGAAGGACGTTCCGACAATTTCTCCAGCAATTTTTCCAGGTTCGGATACTCAGTGCGCCAGCTGATTTCCGGGAAACGGAAAGTCAGCCATTCCAGCACACAACCTACCGCCACATCGGCCAGTGTGTATTGATTACCCGCACAGAAAGCCGTGTCTTTCAGGCCTTCCGACATCGCTTTCAAGCCGTCATGCACCTTGCGAGTCTGACGATCTATCCAGGCCTGGTTACGTTGTTCTGCCGGGCGCAAAGTATGCTCCAGGCGCAACAGCATCGCAGCGTCGGCCACACCATCGGCCAGCGCTTCCCAGCATTTCACTTCAGCGCGTTCACGGCCGTTAGGCGGTATCAGTTTACCGACCGGGGTCAGGGTATCCAGGTATTCAACGATCACGCGGGAATCAAACATCGCGCCGCCATCTTCCATTACCAGGCACGGCACTTTGCCGAGCGGATTGGATTCTTGTATCGTGGTTTCGGCACCCCACACGTTTTCAAGAACGAAATCGTAATCGATCTTTTTTTCCAACATGACAACACGTACTTTACGTACGTAAGGGCTGGCGAGAGAACCAATCAGTTTCATAGATGCTTTACTTCTAAAATCGGAAGGCGATTATAACATCGGCCTCAAGCTAAAACCCGCCATCTCCCACCCCACCCAGATGTCGCTTTCAGGCTATATGGGGCGCTGAAGTGGTAGAATGTAGGCTTCCTCAATTTATGCCGTTTTTTGTATTTCCGGCAGCTTTTTCAATCACGTCACAGCGCTAGTCGCCCATCATCATGCCTCTTTCCACGCTTTCCGCCCTGTCGCCACTCGATGGCCGTTACGCCAGCAAAACCGATAAATTGCGTCCCATCCTGTCCGAATCAGGTTTTATGCACCATCGGGTCAAAGTGGAAATTGCATGGCTGCAAGCTTTGTCAGCAGCCGGCTTTGCTGAAATCAAACCGTTTTCGGCCAGCGCCAATGCACTGCTGAACAAACTGACGACCGATTTCACCGAAGCGGATGCACAACGCATCAAGGATATCGAAGCGGTCACCAACCATGACGTCAAAGCGGTTGAGTACTGGCTCAAGGAACAAGTCAAGGACGTACCGGAACTGGTCGCTGCAACTGAATTCATTCACTTCGCCTGCACTTCCGAAGACATCAACAATACTTCGCACGGCATGATGCTCAAGGCGGCACGCGATTCCGTTCTGGTACCGGCACTGCAAGGCCTGATCAGCAAGCTGACACAACTGGCGCACGATAATGCAGCAGTGCCTATGATGTCGCGTACCCACGGCCAGCCAGCCAGCCCGACTACACTCGGCAAGGAAATGGCTAACGTGGTGGCACGCCTGAAGCGCGCGACCGACCGTATCTCTGCGGTCGAAATCCTCGGCAAAATGAATGGCGCGGTCGGTAACTTCAACGCGCACTTGTCGGCTTATCCTAACCATGACTGGCAGGCATTCTCGAAAGAAGTCATCGAGCAACGCCTGGGCCTGACCTTCAATCCGTACACCATCCAGATCGAACCGCATGACTACATGGCGGAACTGTTTGATGCGATCGCACGTACCAATACCATTCTGCTGGATCTGAACCGTGACATCTGGGGCTACATCTCGCTCGGCTACTTCAAGCAATCGACCAAGGCCGGTGAAATTGGTTCGTCGACCATGCCGCATAAAGTCAATCCGATCGACTTCGAAAATTCCGAAGGCAATCTGGGCATGGCAAACGCCGTGCTGAAACACATGGCAGAGAAATTACCAGTCTCGCGCTGGCAGCGTGACCTGACCGACTCCACCGTGCTGCGCAATATCGGCGTCGGCTTTGGCTACGCATTGCTGGCCTACGACAGCTGCCTGCGCGGCCTGAACAAGCTGGAAGTCAATCCGGTTCGCATTGCACAAGACCTGGATGAAACCTGGGAAGTATTGGCTGAGCCGGTACAAACCGTGATGCGTCGCTATGGCATCGAAAATCCTTACGAACAATTGAAGGATCTGACCCGCGGCAAAGGCATTTCCAAAGAAGCACTGCAGGAATTCATCGTCACGCTGGCGATTCCACAAGAAGCCAAAGACCACCTGCTGGCCATGACCCCTGCGAACTACATCGGCTACGCAACCAAGCTCGCCAAAGAAATCTGATAACTAGTGTCCCAGCCACTGAAGCCTATTAAAACAGGCTTCAGCACGCTGGGAATTTTTTTGCTATATTAGTTCTAATTTGAACTAATAAGCAAAACACTATCTATGCGCCGCTACACCCTGACCGCAATCGCGCTGCACTGGCTCATGGCGATCCTGATCATCGCCGCCTTTTGGCTGGGCCTGACCATGGTCGACATCCCCGGTCTCACTCCGACCAAACTCAAATATTTTTCCTGGCATAAATGGCTGGGTGTGACCGTGCTCGGCCTCGCTTGTCTGCGCTTGCTATGGGCACTCACCCACCGTGCACCGGAGCACCCACCTGGCATGGCCGACTGGCAAAAAAAGGCCGCACGTGTCTCGCACGGCCTGATGTATGTATTGATCTTCGCGGTGCCCTTGTCCGGCTACTTCTACAGCCTGGCTGCCGGCGTACCTGTCGTCTACCTCGGCATCGTGCCGCTGCCGGTCCTGATCGGACCTGATCCCGAATTGAAGGCCCTGCTCAAGCAAGTGCATTACGCCTGCAATGTCGTTTTGCTTATCGTTTTTTTCCTGCACATACTGGCAGTCATCAAACATCAACTTATAGACCGCGACCGCACGCTGCAACGCATGCTGCCGTAACTTTATTCTTATCGAAAGGATTACCCATGTTCGTTCGTTCCATCTCCGGTAAAACCACACGCTGGCTGGCTATTGCCGGTATTGCGCTGGCGCTGCCTGCACTCGCTGCCACCGCACTGAAAACTGACCCAGCCAAAAGCAAAGTCAGCATCACCTTCAAGCAATTGAATGTACCGGTCGAAGCCACCTTCAAGAAATTCAACGCACAGATCACTTATGACGCCGCCAAACCGGAAACCTCCAAAGCCAACGTCGACATCGACGTCAATGGTTTCGATCTGGGTGACCCGGAATACAACCGCGAGGTATTGAAAAAAGAGTGGTTTAACGCAGCACAATTTCCGAAAGCGACTTTCGTTTCCAGCCAGATCAAACCTGGTGCTGCAGGCAAACTTGACGTCACCGGCAAGCTCACTATCAAGGGCAAAACCACTGATGTCAGCTTTCCGCTCACTATCAAGAAAGAAGGCAGCAACCAAGTCTTTGAAGGTGTATTACCAATCAAACGCCTGACCTACAACATCGGTGAAGGCGAATGGAAAGACACCAGCATGGTAGCCGATGAAGTCACGATTAAATTCCGTGTCGTCACCGCGCAATAAGCAGTTCCGGTAACAAAATAATTAATTAACCCACACAGGAGTCACTTGAATGAAATCCAAACTTGCACTGATCTGTTTGCTGGCCGCTGGCGCGAGCTCCGCATTTGCACAAACCTATACCATCGACCCTAGCCACACCTACCCTAGCTTCGAAGCTGACCACATGGGCATTTCGTTCTGGCGCGGCAAGTTCGAAAAAACCAGCGGCACCGTGGTACTGGATCGCGCAGCAAAAACCGGTTCGATCGACATCGTCATCGATGCAAACTCGATCGACTTCGGTCATGCCAAGATGAATGAGCACGCCAAAGGCAAGGACTTGTTCAACGTAGAGAAATTCCCTACCGCGACCTACAAAAGCAAATCGATCAAGTTCGATGGCGACAAACCTGTTTCGGTTGATGGCGAGCTGACCCTGCTGGGCGTCACCAAACCAGTGACCCTGACCATCAACAAATTCAAATGTATCCAGCACCCTATGCTGAAACGTGAAGTGTGCGGCGCCGATGCATCTGCTGAATTCAAACGCAGCGATTTTGGCCTGAACTACGCGTTGAACTACGGCTTCTCGCCTGACGTCAAACTGGCGATCCAGGTTGAAGCAGTCAAAGCAGACTGAGTAAATTAAGCGATTGTGCAACCCTAAAAGCCGACGTTATACTCCGTCGGCTTTTTTTAATTTTATGGACAGTAACCGGGTTTATGGCTGAACGATATCTCCGCAGCATCCGCCTTCTGGCTGAATGCTTTCATGCATTCGAACGCCAGTCGGGCGCCAATATACGCTGTCGTACCGGCTTAACGCCTTCCCAGTTCGACATCATCGCCACGTTGGGTAATACCTGCGGTATGAGCTTCAAGGAGCTGGGTGAAAGAACCCTGATCACCAAGGGCACACTGACCGGCGTGATCGACCGCCTGGAAGAAAAAGGCCTGGTAACACGCGTTACCCAGATCGAAGACCGCCGCAGCACGCTGGTCAAACTGACCGCCGCCGGCGATGCCGAATTCAAACGGGTATTCAGCCAGCAAGTCGCGTTTGGCAAGCAATCCTTCGTCAACTATGACGCGCAGGATTTCGATGCACTGGACAGGGAATTGACCAAGCTGCACGCCAACCTGACCGGCTGCGAACCCAAGCAAAAATACTAAAACCAGCTGTCCTACAGATAATAAAAAAGCCGGCATATGCCGGCTTTTTTATTATGAACAGTACTTAAACTACCGCACCGTCATGTTCATCTTTTTCCTTGACCGGCTTCAGCAAGTCTTCACGCTTCACACCCAGCCACATCGCCAGCGCCGCCGCAACGAATACCGAAGAGTAAATACCGAAGCAGATACCGATAGTCAGTGCCAGCGCAAAGTAATGCAGTGTAGGGCCACCGAAGAACAGCATGGACAACACCATCAACTGGGTCGAACCGTGGGTAATCACGGTACGCGAAATGGTTTGGGTAATCGCATGGTTCAGAACCTCTGTCGTTGGCAGCTTACCAAAGCGACGATCACGGAAGGTTTCACGCACCCGGTCAAACACCACTACAGACTCATTGACCGAGTACCCCAGGACCGCCAGCACCGCCGCCAATACCGTCAGCGAGAACTCCCACTGAAAGAAGGCAAAGAAGCCGAGAATAATCACCACGTCATGCAAGTTAGCAAGGATGGCCGACACCGCGTACTTCCATTCAAAGCGGATAGCCAGGTAGATCACAATACCGATCACCAGCATGCCCAGCGCCATCAAACCATCATGCGTTAATTCCTCGCCTACCTGCGGACCGACGAACTCAACGCGCTTCAATTCAACCGTGCTGTCTTGCGCCTTCAGGGCGCCGATCACGCGTTCGCTGACCTGTGCGGAATCTACATTCGGTTGCGCCGGCAAGCGGATCAATACGTCTTGTGCGGTGCCGAAGCTTTGCACCTGCATATCAACATAACCGAGCTCAGTCAGTTTGCCGCGCACGCCTTCAATGTCTGCAGGCTGCGAGTAGGTAACTTCCATTACCGTACCACCGGTAAATTCAATCGACAGATGCAAACCCCGATGCAGCAGGAAAAATACGGCAGCGACAAACGTCAGCGCAGAGATGATGTTGAAAATCAACGCATGGCGCATGAACGGGATATCTTTTTTGATGCGGAAAAACTCCATCACTTCCCTCTCAGTGCGACCGCCCCTGTCTATACATCAGCAGGCGGTCTGTCTAAATACAATTCGATAGCGACAACTTAGCTACAACTGCGACGCCAGGCTGGCGCCGCACATTTCAATCTCAGTCGGCTGGCTTCCAGACCTGACCGATAGATACCGATGTCAGTTTTTTCTTGCGGCCATACCAGAGGTTGACCACGCCACGCGAAACGAACACGGCGGAGAAAATCGACGTCAGGATACCCAAGCAGTGCACCACCGCGAAGCCACGCACCGCGCCGGAACCGAAGATCAGCAGCGCCAGGCCGGCAATCATGGTGGTGACGTTGGAATCGAGAATAGTCGCCCATGCACGTTCAAAGCCCATCGAGATCGCTGTCTGCGGTGAATGCCCCGCTCGTAACTCTTCGCGTATTCGCTCATTAATCAGCACGTTGGCGTCAATCGCCATACCCAGCGTCAGCGCAATCGCGGCAATACCAGGCAAGGTCAATGTCGCCTGCAACATGGACAACAAAGCGATCAGCAGCATCAGGTTGACTGCCAGCGCAAACACGCTGAAGAAACCAAATGCGCGGTAGTAGATGATCATGAAGATGCCGATGCCAATGAAACCGTACAACGTTGCATCAAAACCTTTCTTGATGTTTTCAGCGCCGAGTTGAGGTCCGATCGTACGTTCTTCGATGATTTCCATCGGTGCTGCCAGCGAACCGGCACGCAACAGCAAAGCGAGATCGCTGGCGGCTTCCGCCGAACCCATGCCAGTGATCTGGAAGCGTGCACCCAGTTCATCTCGGATGGTCGCAACGGTCAGGACTTCACCCTTGTTCTTTTCAAACAGCACGATCGCCATTGCCTTGCCGACACGGGTACGTGTCGCTTCACGCATGCGACGGCCTCCGTCACCGTTCAGATCAATGCTGACCGATGGCTGATGGTTTTGATCGAAGCTGGCCGATGCGCTGGAGATGTATTCACCAGTGATGATCGGATCTTTGTACAGAACGACAGGTGCATTCTTGCCGACTTTAAACAGCTCGGAACCGAATGGAATCGCAGCAGTTTCTTCTGTACCGCGAGTAACCGATTCATCCACCAGGCGGACTTCCAGGGTTGCGGTTTTACCGATGATGTCTTTAGCGCGCGAAACGTCTTGCACACCAGGCATTTGCACTACGATACGATCCGCGCCCTGACGCTGGATCAGCGGCTCGGTTACACCCAGTTCATTGACACGTTTCGACAGGGTGGTGATGTTTTGCTGAACCGCATCTTCTACCGTTTGTTTCAATGCAGCAGGGTTCAGGCTGCCGACCAGTTTCAGGTCTTCGCCGCTACCTGCATCCGTCAACACCAGTTCACGCAATTCATTGCCCAATACGGTACGCGCCTTGCTGCGAGTATCGGCATCACGGAACGTGATTTCAACATTGTCGCCACTACGGGCGATACCTGCATGGCGGATGTTCTTGTCGCGCAGGATGCTGCGGGCGCTCGATTGCAAGCCAAGTACGCGCTTGTTCATCACAGCCTTGGTATCTACCTGCATCAGGAAGTGCACGCCACCGCGCAAATCGAGACCGAGGTACATAGGTGCAGCGTTCAGGCTTTGCAACCATGATGGCGTATTCGGCAACAGATTGAAGGCCACCAGATAGGTCGGATCTTCCGGATCGGTGTTCAGATTTTTTTCCAGTATGCCTTTAGCTTTGAACTGGACATCGGTATTCGGGAAACGAACGCGGACGGTACCTTGGGTACCTATCGTTTCATAGACTATCCCATCGTACTGGATACCGTCTTTTTTCAGCGCCTGCTCAACCTGACTAATCAGGGAACTATCTACCTTAACGGTAGCTTTGGCACTGCTGATTTGCACCGCTGGCGATTCGCCGAAGAAGTTCGGCGTGGTATACAACACACCCAACAGGAGTGCGACAGCGATAATTATGTACTTCCAGAGGGGATAGCGATTCATATTGATTCAGGGTTCGGGGTGGAACGTCAGACAAAAATCAACCCCACGTCCGCCAGGCGGAGGTGGGGTGTTTAACCCATTACAGCGATTTGATCGTACCCTTAGGCAACAAGGTAGTGACTGCGCTTTTTTGAATCACGATCTCGGTACCGTCTTGTACTTCCAGCGACAGGTAGACATCGGAAACCTTGGTGATCTTGCCCAGGACACCGCCTGCTGTTACGACTTCATCGCCACGTGTTACGGCTTCGATCATAGCCTTGTGTTCTTTTTGACGTTTCATCTGTGGACGTATCATCAGGAAATACAGAACAACAAACATCAGGATGATAGGCACGAATTGGGTCAGATTGCCCAGTACGCCGCCAGCGGCAGTTGCAGCGTAAGCGTTGGAAATAAACACGGGTATGCTCCAGGTTGTATTAGGGTTTATAAATAAGGGTCGGTTATTTTAGCACTGGAAAATCGCTTTTCCGGTGCGGACTGATTTTCATTAAAGAAAGATCAGCTTCCGCGCGCGCGATCCGCATGGAATTGGCTCACAAACAGCTGGAATCGCCCTTCGCTGATCGCTTCCCGCATCTCACGCATCAGGTCCAGATAGTAGTGCAAGTTATGTATCGTATTCAGTCTGGCACCCAGAATTTCGCCGGTACGATGCAAATGATGCAAGTAAGCACGTGAAAAATTGCGGCAGGCATAGCAGGAACAGCTTTCATCCAGCGGTTTCTTGTCATCCTTGTAACGCGCATTCTTGATCTTGATATCGCCAAAACGGGTGAACAACCAGCCGTTACGGGCATTGCGCGTAGGCATCACGCAATCGAACATATCAATACCGTTCGCCACGCCCGCCACCAGATCTTCCGGGGTGCCGACGCCCATCAGGTAATGCGGCTTGTTGGCAGGCAGGCGCGGACCGACGTGCTCCAGCACCCGCATCATATCTTCCTTGGGCTCACCGACCGACAGGCCGCCGATCGCCACACCGTGGAAATTCAGTTCTTCCAGTCCGGCCAGCGATTCATCCCGCAGGTTTTCAAACATGCCGCCCTGCACGATACCGAACAAGGCGTTCGGATTTTCTTCGCGATTGAACTCATCCATCGAGCGCTTCGCCCAGCGCAAGGACATACGCATCGATTTGGCCGCTTCTTCGGTGGTGGCCGGACGACCGTCGATTTCATACGGTGTGCATTCGTCGAACTGCATCACGATGTCCGAATTCAGCACACGCTGGATTTGCATCGATACTTCCGGCGACAGGAATAATTTATCACCGTTGATAGGCGACGAAAAATGTACGCCTTCTTCGGTGATCTTGCGCATCTCACCCAATGAAAACACCTGAAAACCACCGGAATCCGTCAGGATAGGCTTGTCCCAGCCCATGAATTCATGCAAACCACCGAATTTGGCGATGATGTCATTGCCCGGGCGCAGCCACAGATGGAAGGTATTGCCGAGGATGATTTGCGCATCGATCTCGTTCAACTCCAGCGGCGACATCGCTTTCACCGAGCCGTAAGTACCGACCGGCATGAAGATAGGCGTTTCGATAACGCCGTGGTTCAGTGTCAGTTGGCCGCGACGTGCTTTGCCGTCGGTTTTAAGTAATTTGAAATTTAGCATGGTGGCATTCTGGTCAAAAACATCGCATCGCCATAGCTGAAGAAACGATAACGTTGGGAAATGGCGTGTTGGTAAGCAGCACGGATAGTGTCGTACCCGGCAAAAGCCGACACCAGCATCAGCAGCGTCGACTTCGGCAAATGGAAATTGGTAATCAGGCGCGTGACCGTTTTAAAGGTGTAGCCCGGTGTGATGAATAAACGCGTATCGGCGCTGCCAGCCTGCAGCACACCGCTTTGCGACGCCGACTCCAATGCACGCATACTGGTGGTACCAACCGCGACCACATTGCCGCCAGCGGCTTGCGTGGCTTGCACCAGGTCTACCGTTTGCTGCGAGATGGTGTACCACTCGCTATGCATATTGTGTTCGGCCAGGTTTTCACTGCGCACCGGCTGGAAGGTACCGGCACCAACGTGCAGCGTGATGTAGGCCAGCTTCACGCCTTTCGCGGTCAGCGTATCCAGCAAAGCCTGATCGAAGTGCAGACCCGCAGTCGGCGCCGCTACCGCGCCTGGCGTCTTCGCATACACGGTCTGGTAACGCGTTTCGTCGTAGGCGTCGGCTGCATGTTCGATATATGGCGGCAAAGGCAGACGACCATGCGCTTCGATCAGCTCGAACACATCATCCGGGAATTGCAGTTCGTAAAACTCACCAGCGCGCTCGCCGACGATCACATCGAATGCATCAGCAAGGCGGATGCGCATGCCGGCCGCGGGCGACTTGGATGCGCGTATCTGCGCATGTACATTGCGCTGGTCTATCACACGCTCCACCAGCACCTCAACCTTGCCGCCGGTTTCCTTGACGCCAAAGAAGCGCGCCTTCAGCACACGAGTGTCATTGAATACCAGCAAATCGCCGGGTGACAGCAAGTCGACTATGTCGGCAAAATTACGGTCCGCCATTTGTCCGGGCAAAACCTGCAGCAGGCGCGAAGCACTGCGCTGCGCCAATGGTGTTTGCGCAATTAACTCTTGCGGCAAATCGAAATCGAAATCGGAAAGTGAATACATACAACTTTGATGTTTGAAAACGTCGTTAAAAATGTCATGCATATCGCATGACGGCTTCGGTTTTACTGTCCGAGGTGTGACGCAGACAAATTTGTTTGCAGCAATCGCGCGGCAGAACTGCTATGGTTGCAAAGCTTGCCGTTGGCTATACCTGCATTTTCATGTGAAGCAACACGCAAGACGCATGAAGTCATCGCAAAACCTGCTATTTTACGCCCTGCCGCCCATTTTCGGCCCGATATGCCTGTACTGAAGAAAAAGCCCGCCACTGTTGCCAAAAAGACCAGCAAAACGACCAGGTCGGCGGCACCCACACGCGCAGAGAAAATCGACGACAAGCTGATCAAGCTCGGCCTGCGCTCGGACATGGATAAAGTCTTGCATCTGCCGATGCGCTATGAAGACGAAACCGAGATCAAAAGCATCAGCGCGGCAGGATTCATCTTTGGCCGTCCGGTCCAGGTCGAAGGCGTAGTCACTTCATGTGAAGTCGCGTTCCGGCCACGCCGCCAACTGATAGTGACGATCTCTGACGACACCGGGCAACTGGTGATGCGCTTCCTGAATTTCTATGGCAGCCAGGTCAAGCAAATGGCGGAAGGCAACCGGGTACGTGCCCGCGGTGAAGTCCGACATGGCTTCTTTGGTGCGGAGATGGTGCACCCCAGCTACAAGATGGTGATCGAAGGTGCGCCGCTACCCGCCGCGCTGACACCGGTCTATCCGGCCGGTGAAGGCCTGTCGCAAACCATATTGCGTAAAACCATAGGCGACGCCATGGCGCGCATAGAGTGGCGCGATACGCTGAGTGACAAGCTGCGCGCCGAACTGGACCTGATGCCGTTCGAACCGGCTGTGCGTATGCTGCACAACCCGCCACCGGATATCGATGAAAGCGCGTTGGCAGATCGCTCGCATGCGGCCTGGGTCCGGATGAAGTTCGATGAATTGCTGGCGCAGCAGTTATCGATGAAGCGCGCGCAAATGGCACGCCGCGCCAAAGGTGCAGCGGTGCTGCCGACCATAGGCAAGCTATCCAGGGCTTTCCTCAAGCAACTGCCGTTTTCACTGACCGCCGCACAACAACGCGTGCTGGAAGAAATCCGCGCCGATATCAGGCAATCCTTCCCCATGCAGCGCTTGTTGCAAGGCGATGTCGGCAGCGGCAAGACCGTGGTCGCTGCACTGGCCGCAGCACAAGCAATCGACAGTGGTTTCCAGGCCGTGCTGATGGCACCGACCGAAATCCTGGCTGACCAGCACTTTCGCAAAATCGCCGGCTGGATGGAACCGCTGGGCGTGAATGTCGCGTGGCTGACCGGCAGTCTGAAGAAGAAAGAAAAACTGGAAGCCAAGGAGCGTATAGAGGCTGGCACCGCCCAGCTCATCATAGGCACGCATGCGCTGATCCAGGAAGACGTGCAGTTCGCCAAACTCGGCCTGGTCATCGTCGATGAACAACATCGCTTCGGCGTCAGCCAGCGCCTGGTACTGCGCAACAAAGGAGTGGACACCAATGTGCACGTTGCACAGCAAACCATCCCGCATCAACTGATGATGTCGGCCACACCCATCCCGCGCACGCTGGCGATGACTTACTACGCCGACCTTGAAGTCTCCGTAATCGATGAATTGCCACCCGGACGCACACCTATCGTGACACGCGTCATCGACCAGAATCGTCGTGAAGAAGTGATAGAACGCGTACACGCAGCAGCGCTCGAGGGACGCCAGGTCTATTGGGTCTGCCCGCTGATCGAAGAATCGGAAGCGCTGCAATTACAGACCGCGACCGACACCCATCAGACACTGGTCGAAGCGTTGCCTGATTTGCAGGTCGGCCTGGTACATGGACGCATGAAGCCGGCCGAGAAACAGGAAGTGATGGATGCTTTCACGCGCGGCGAGATCCATGTACTGGTCGCCACGACTGTCATTGAAGTCGGCGTCGACGTACCGAATGCCTCACTGATGGTGATCGAACATGCAGAGCGCTTTGGCCTGTCGCAACTGCACCAGTTACGCGGTCGGGTCGGACGGGGCTCGGCTGCCAGCGTGTGCCTGCTGCTGTACCAAGGTCCGCTCGGCATGGTGGCCAAACAACGCCTGGGCATCATGCGGGAATCGACTGACGGCTTTGAAATTGCGCGCAAGGATCTGGAAATACGCGGCCCGGGTGAATTCCTCGGGGCACGTCAATCAGGCCAGGCCATGCTGCGTTTTGCCGACCTCGAAACCGATCAATGGCTGGTAGATCGTGCGCGCGACCTGGCGCAAACCCTGCTGCGTGATGACCAGGCTACAGTCGATGCGCATCTGGCGCGCTGGCTCGGCGCACGTGAGGACTACCTGAAGGTATAGAATAGGCCATTAAATTGGCCTATACCCCGGCGTCATGCCCGGATGCAGGCTCAGTTACAGACCCGAAGGCAAAGACCCCACCATGACGCTTACCGAACTCAAATATATAGTTGCCGTCGCCCGTGAAAAGCATTTCGGCCATGCAGCAGAAGCATGCTTCGTAGCGCAACCTACCCTTTCCGTCGCCATCAAGAAACTCGAAGATGAGTTGGGCGTCACCTTGTTCGAACGTGGCGGCAGCGAAATTTCGATGACGCCGCTGGGCGCACAAATCGTCGCGCAAGCCGAACGCGTGCTGGAACAAACCGCCGCCATCAAGGAAATCGCGAAACAGAATAAAGACCCGCTGGTCGGCCCTTTCCGCCTCGGCATCATTTACACCATCGCACCGTATCTGTTACCGCCACTGGTGAAAACCATCATAGAACGCGTGCCGCAAATGCCGCTGGTGCTGCAAGAAAATTTCACCGTCAAGCTACTGGAGTTGCTGCGCCAGGGTGAGCTGGATGCCGCCATCGTTGCGCTGCCATTCCCGGATCAGGGCTTGCTGGTGCAACCTGTGTATGACGAACCGTTTGTCGTCGCCGTACCTAAACAGCACGAGTGGGCCACGCGTGACAGTGTCAGTACCGATGACCTGAAATCAGAAACCATGCTCCTGCTCGGCAATGGCCATTGCTTCCGCGATCAGGTACTGGAAGTATGCCCGGAGATGTCACGCTTCTCGACTTCCGGAGATGGAATTGCGCGTACCTTTGAAGGTTCGTCGCTGGAAACCATACGCCACATGGTGGCTTCCGGCATCGGCATTACGGTCTTGCCGCAAGCGTCGATACCCGACATGCAAGCCAAGGATGGCATGCTGCGTTACATCCCGTTTACACAACCAGGCCCCTCGCGTCGCGTGGTACTGGTCTGGCGCAAGAGCTTTACGCGCGGTGCTGCCATCGAGGCCGTACGACAAGCATTGTTGTCCTGCGATTTGCACGGCGTCACCATGCTGCCCGACGAACCACTGACCGAAGCCTGATGCTTGTGCATCAGACTGTTTTCCCTTTGCATTAAGTTCTTACCGCTAGATGAATCGTCTTCAACTGTATTTCCGCCTGATCCGCCTTGATAAACCGATAGGCATTTTGCTGCTGCTCTGGCCTACGCTGTGGGCCTTGTGGATGGCGTCCAATGGTAAACCGGACTGGACGCTGGTCGCCATCTTCACATTAGGTACCGTCCTGATGCGCTCCGCCGGCTGCGCCATCAACGATTACGCAGATCGTGATTTCGACAAACATGTGCAACGTACGGTAGAGCGTCCGGTCACCAGCGGCAAGATCAAACCGTATGAAGCAGTATTGGTGGCACTGGTCCTCGCACTGGTTTCATTTGCATTGATCTGGCCGCTGAATACGCTGACCAAACAGCTCTCCATCGCAGCCGTCATCATCGCCGCCACCTATCCTTACTTCAAACGCTTCTTTGCGATTCCGCAGGCTTACCTCGGCATCGCATTTGGCTTCGGCATCCCCATGAGTTTTGCCGCAGTACAAAATACCGTACCGGCTGCGGCATGGCTGCTGCTGGTAGCAAACATTTTCTGGGCCGTCGCTTACGACACCGAATATGCGATGGTCGACCGCGAAGATGACCTGAAGCTGGGCATGAAGACATCGGCCATCACCTTCGGCTCTTACGATGTCGTTATCGTTATGTTTTGCTACGCGGTGACCCTGGGCATCATAGGCGTGATAGGCTGGCAGTTCGGCTTGCGCATCTGGTTCGTTGCCGGCTTGCTGCTCGCAGTCGCTTGCGCGATTTATCATTACACTCTGATACGAGATCGCGGACGCGCCGGTTGCTTCGCGGCCTTCCGTCATAACAACTGGCTGGGTGCTGCCATCTTCGGCGGCGTCGCGCTGGATTATCTATTGCGCTGATCAGGTAAGCATCCATGTCCGCCATTCCACCCAACGCAAATACGACAGACGCAGCCACGGTCAAACGGTATTTGCCCTGGGTGGTGGCGATTGCGCTATTCATGGAGCAACTCGACTCCACGATTATCAACACCGCCGTACCTGCGATGGCGGCCAGCCTGAATGTCACACCGCTCAGCCTGAAAGCAGTCGTCAGTTCCTACATCCTGGCACTCGCAGTATCGATACCGATCAGTGGCTGGATGGCAGATCGTTTCGGTACACGTCGCGTCTTCAGTGTTGCGGTTGGCTTGTTTACTTTTTCCTCCATCCTGTGCGGCCTGTCGGTGAACGTGCCGATGCTGGTCGCGGCGCGCATATTGCAAGGCTTCAGCGCGGCGATGATGATGCCGGTCGGCCGCCTGACGGTGATACGCACCTTCCCGAAATCAGAACTATTGTCGGCGATGAACTTTGTCATCATCCCGGCTTTGATCGGACCGTTGCTAGGCCCTACGGTAGGCGGACTCATCGTGCACTGGCTGCCGTGGCAAGCTATCTTCTTCGTCAATGTGCCGATAGGACTGGCAGCGCAATGGATGATCCATAAGCATATGCCCGACTATCGCTCGGACTCGCCGCGTCCGCTGGATATCATAGGTCTGGTTTTGTTCGGCTCCGGCGTTGCGCTGATGTCGTGGATACTGGAGATATTTGGCGAACACTATCTGGATGCAACCTCGACCACCATACTGTTCATCATCTCCATCGCCTTGCTGGGCGCCTATGTCTTGCATGCACGGCGCACCTTGCATCCGCTGCTGCAACTGGCACTGTTTAAAACCCGCACCTTCCGCGTCTCGGTATTCGGCGGCTTCATCACACGCCTCGGTGTCGGTGGTCTGCCCTTCCTGTTGCCGTTGCTGTACCAGCTAGGACTCGGCCTGCCCGCCTGGCAATCCGGCTTGTTGATGATGCCGACTGCTGCGGCAGCGATGCTAATGAAACTGATCTCGGTACGTGTACTTGGCCACTTCGGTTATCGCAAGGTTCTGATCGTCAATACGGTGATGATAGGCATCACGATTTCACTGTTTTCCATCATCACACCAGGTACGCCTATCGCGGTGATTCTCTTGCTCGGACTGGCGCAGGGCTTCTTTAATTCGCTGCAGTTTTCCAGCATGAATTCGATGGCCTATTCGGATATCAATTCGGAAGACTCCAGCATGGCCAGCACTATCGCCAGCTCGATGCAGCAAATGTCGATGAGCTTCGGCCTCGCATTTGGCTCCATCATCGCAGCGTGGTATCTGGGCGACTTGCCGCAATCTGATCGCGCTGCGGTCGGCAATGCCTTGCACCATGCCTTCCTTACACTGGGCGGATTAACCATATTATCCTCGCTGTCATTCTGGACCTTGCGTCCGAATGACGGCGAGAGCGTCAGCAAGGCACATGCAACCAACTAAGCAGTCTGTTCCTATCCGATAACCGTGGGAGTCGATGATGAATCGCAAACGTGTAGGCATAGTCATTTTTGATGACGTTGAAGTACTGGACTATTGCGGCCCCTATGAAGTCTTTTCCGTCACGCGCATCAACAGCGAAAAGCGACGTGAAGAACCTTCGCCATTCGAAGTAGTGCTAATAGCCGAGCATGAGCAACCCATCGTCACCACCGGCGGCATGCGCGTGCTGCCCGACACTACTTATACACTCTGTCCACCGCTGGACATCCTGCTGGTTCCCGGTGGCTGGGGCACACGCAGGGAAATGCATAATCCGGCCATGCTGAACTTTGTCAACGCACAGGCGGCGCAAGTGGAAACCCTCACATCAGTTTGTACCGGCGCACTGGTTCTAGGCAACGCAGGCTTGCTGGATGGCTTGCGTGCAACCACACACTGGCGCTCACTCGACTGGATGCAGGAGCTATTCCCGAACGTCACGGTGGACTCGACATTGCAAGTCGTTGAGCAAGGCTATGTACTGACCTCTGCCGGCATTTCCGCCGGTATCGATATGGCACTCATCGTCGTCAAAAACTACTGCGGTGAAGATGTCGCACGCGCCACCGCACGTCATATGGAATACCCATATCCCGAGTCCACTGTCAGGCGCGTGCCGCTGGCGGCAAAGGAATAAACAAGTATGCACATACGTCCGGAACGAGCTGACGATGCAGATGCAATCGCTGCGGTAACGCACGCTGCGTTCCAGGATCATCCGCATAGCGATCAGACAGAACACCTTATCATTGCTGCCTTGCGTGCAGCAGATGCACTCGCGCTATCGCTGCTTGCTGAAGTAGACGGACAGGTAGTGGGACATATCGCGTTTTCTCCTGTCAGCATTTCAGACGGCAGTCACGGCTGGTATGGTCTGGGGCCCATATCGGTATTACCTGAAAAACAAAAACTTGGGATAGGTACCACCCTGATCGAAACGGGGCTGAGCTTGCTACGCGCAGACCAGGCACAAGGTTGCGTGGTGGCAGGCGACCCGGCCTACTACCAACGCTTCGGCTTCAGACACAACTGCGCCCTGACTTATCCGGATTTGCCAGCAGAGTACTTTCTCGCCCTGCCTTTACAGACAGGTTCTGCGCAAGGAGTAGTAAGTTATCACCCTGCATTTTCCGCACAGGCATAGGCCTTATCGTGGTGGCACGCAGAAACATTTGGTAACAGGCCTTACCAAAAAAGCATGCACACCCGGGTCTTTTTTCGCTTTAATGAGTACACCGTATCATCGTGTTTACACATGTATGCAATACGGAGGCATTTTCGCCATTACAAGGAGCAGAGATGAAGAGCAAAATAATTATTTCGTCGATCATGACGGTGACTCTGTTGGCCAGCAGTGCAGCATTTGCCCAGGGCTATGACCGCGGCGGTGACCGTGGCCGCAACGAACAATCGCAACGTGGCCCAGGCCCGGATCGCGGTCCACAAGGCAACCCGCACAACAATAAATACGGCGACAAACATGGGAATAAACACGTCAGCAAGCATGATGGCAGGCATGACAACCGACGCGAAGGTCGCGGTGCAGGACCTAGCCATAACTTCTACAAAGGTGGTCATATCCCACGCGAATATCGTGGCCACCAATATGTCGTCAACGACTGGCGCGGACATCACCTGACGCCGCCGCCGCGTGGCTATAACTGGGTACAAACCGGTGGTGATTATGTACTGATCGCGATTGCAACCGGTGTGATTGCACAGATCATCCTTGGCAATTAATCAAACGCAGGCCTGAGGCCGGCATGAAAACAAAAGGCCGGATGTCTGTCAGACATCCGGCCTTTTTACATCTGCGCAGCAATCGTGAACTGCTGCTGAATTCCTAATCCTGACCGAATTCCTCACCCAGCGCCTGACCGCGTGCCGCAGCAGCTTTCATGGCAGTGATAATGGATTGCTTGACGCCACTGGCTTCCATGCTGGTCAATGCAGCGTAAGTAGTACCACCTTTGGAGGTAACGCGTTCACGCAATACACCAACCGGATCAGCCGATTGTTCTGCCAGATGCGCCGCACCGACAAAGGTCGAAATGGCCAGCGCATTGCCCTGCTCTGCGGTCAGCCCCATTTCCTGCGCCGCTTGCTGCATCGCCTCGATAAAGTAAAACACATAGGCCGGACCGCTGCCGGAGACAGCTGTCACCGGATCAATCAGTTTTTCATCATCCAGCCACACGGTCTCACCGACTGCGCGCATGATGGCATCCGCTGCCGCACGCTGCTCCGCACTAACGCCTGCCGTCGCCACCATACCGGTGATGCCCTTACCTATCAATGCCGGGGTATTCGGCATGGTACGGACAATGGCGTTGTGTCCTTTCAGCCAGCGCGACAAATCTACCGCGCGTATACCCGCAGCGATCGACAATACCAGTTGCCCATTAATATGCGGCACCAGTTGCGCTACGACGCCCTTCATTTGCTGCGGTTTGACAGCCAGTACGATGACCTCGCTGCCAGCCAGCGTTGCGTCGATTTCAGCTGAGGTTCTGACGCGGAACTGCTGTTGTAATTTCGCCAGCGAATCGGCATTGATATCGACCACATGAATATTGGCCGCCGCGGTCAACTTACCTGCGAGGCCACCTATCAGGGCAGCAGCCATATTGCCGCCACCGATGAAACTGATTTTTAAATTATTTTGCATATTCCCTTGTACCAAAAATCGCGGATCCTATCCGCACTATAGTGGCGCCTTCGGCGATGGCTGCTGCCATGTCTCCAGACATCCCCATGGATAATGTATCCAGTTTTAATCCCTCTGCACGCAATTGATCAAGCAAAGTGTGCATTTGCCTGAATGGTGCGCGTTGTTGTTCTGCATCACCGGCCGCTTCAGGTATCGCCATCAGTCCGCGCAGCTGCAACCGCGGCAAGGCTGCGATCGCCTGTGCCACCGTCAGCGCTTCTGCTGGCAAAACACCGCTTTTACTGGCTTCACCGCTGATATTCACCTGCAAACAGACATTCAGCGGCGGCAACCCGGCGGGACGCTGCTCGGACAGGCGCTGGGCGATTTTCAGGCGGTCGACCGAATGCACCCAGTCGAAGTGTTCGGCGATGGGACGGGTCTTGTTGCTCTGGATGGGGCCGATGAAATGCCATTCCAGCTGCAAATCAGGGCGTGTCGCCCTGACCTCGGCAATCTTCTCCAGCGCTTCCTGCAGGTAGTTTTCACCAAAAGCACCCTGCCCGGCTTCGGCTGCGGCAATCACGGCATCGGCCCCGAAGGTCTTGGATACCGCCAGTAATTCCACGCCGTGCACATCGCGTTGCGCGCTGTTCGCGGCGTCGGTGATACGCTGACGCACAGCTTGCAAGTTTTGGCGTATTACAGACATAATCAAAGTTCTTTAAGGCATCAATTCAGGCATCAATAAAGCGCACCATCACATCGGTACGCATACAGGGCGTAAAGCCTATTTTGCAGCAGGCTCAGGGATTATAAATGGACATTTCAGAACTACTCGCGTTCTCCGTCAAGAATAAAGCATCCGATCTGCATTTATCAGCCGGTCTGCCGCCGATGATCCGTGTGCATGGCGATGTCCGCCGCATCAATTTGCCGCCACTGGAGCACAAGGATGTGCACGGCATGATTTATGACATCATGAACGACGGCCAGCGCAAAGTGTACGAAGAACGGCTGGAAATCGACTTTTCCTTTGCCATTCCCGGTCTCGCCCGCTTCCGTGTCAATGCCTTCAACCAGGACCGGGGCGCCGCCGCAGTACTGCGTACCATTCCATCCAAAATCCTGAGCCTGGAAGATTTGAATGCGCCCAAGATCTTTGCCGACCTCGCACTGAAGCCACGCGGCCTGGTGCTGGTGACCGGCCCGACAGGCTCCGGCAAATCGACCACACTGGCGGCGATGGTCAATCACGTCAACGAAAACGAGTACGCGCATATCCTGACCATCGAAGATCCTATTGAGTTCGTGCACGATTCGAAGAAATGCCTGATCAACCAGCGCGAAGTCGGCCCGCATACGCATTCGTTTGAAAACGCCTTGCGCTCGGCGCTGCGGGAAGATCCGGACGTAGTACTGGTCGGCGAATTGCGCGATCTGGAAACCATACGCCTGGCACTGTCCGCGGCGGAAACCGGTCACCTGGTATTCGGCACCCTGCACACCTCCTCTGCGGCAAAAACCATAGACCGTATCATCGACGTCTTTCCTGGCGATGAAAAAGAAATGGTGCGTGCGATGTTGTCTGAATCACTGCAAGCCGTGATTTCGCAAACCCTGCTCAAAACCAAAGATGGCAGCGGTCGCGTGGCGGCACATGAAATCATGCTCGGTACACCAGCTATCCGCAACCTGATCCGTGAAGCAAAGATCGCGCAAATGTATTCGGCGATCCAGACCGGTGCGAATGTCGGCATGCAGACGCTGGACAGCAATCTGACTGAACTGGTGAAACGTAATGTGATTTCCAATGCAGCAGCACGTGCTGCTGCCAAGACGCCTGACAACTTCCCAGGATGAAGGCGGGGTTGCGCAAAGCATGCTTTGCGCCGCCTGAATCGGAGCAGCTTGCAAGCTGCGAGGTGGAAATGCAGCACAGCATACGCCGGTGTAAAAAATAGACCAAGAGAGAGTCACTATGGAACGCGATCAAGCCACCAAATTCATGTACGACTTGCTGCGTCTGATGCTCAGCAAGAACGGCTCCGATCTTTTCATCACCGCTGATTTCCCGCCTGCATTCAAGATAGACGGCAAGATGACGCAAGTCTCGAATCAGCCGTTGACAGCTGCGCACACCATCGAACTGGCGCGCGCCATCATGAGTGACAAGCAGGCTGCGGAATTTGAAGCCAGCAAGGAATGCAATTTCGCGATCAGCCCGGGTGGCATTGGTCGCTTCCGTGTCTCTGCTTTCGTACAGCAAGGTAAAGT
Source organism: Herminiimonas sp. KBW02 (assembly GCF_003852535.1). Lineage (GTDB taxonomy): Bacteria > Pseudomonadota > Gammaproteobacteria > Burkholderiales > Burkholderiaceae_D > Oxalicibacterium. The sequence goes on from NZ_QAJP01000011.1 coordinate 45,439, forward strand.
CGGCATGGTGGTGCGTACCATCACCACCGCTATCCCACGCATGGAAGACCTGGGCGTGCCTGAGACGCTGAAAGATATCGTCATGACCAAGCGCGGCCTGGTCATCATGGTTGGTGCTACCGGCTCCGGCAAATCGACCACGCTGGCAGCGATGATAGGTCACCGTAACGAACATAGCTACGGCCACATCATCACTATCGAAGACCCGGTCGAATACGTGCATCCGCATAAAAACTGCGTCATCACACAACGTGAAATCGGCGTCGATACCGAAGGCTGGGGCGTGGCACTGAAGAATACTTTGCGTCAGGCTCCTGACGTCATCTTCATCGGCGAGATCCGCGACCGTGAAACCATGGACTATGCGATTGCCTTCGCCGAAACCGGTCATTTATGCCTCGCCACCATGCACGCCAACAGCTCCAACCAGGCGCTGGATCGTATCGTCAACTTCTTCCCGGAAGAGCGTCGCCAGCAATTGCTGATGGATTTATCGCTGAATCTGAAAGCGATGATTTCGCAGCGTCTGATCCCTTTAAAAGAAACCAAGGGCCGCTGCGTCGCGGTCGAGATCATGCTGAACTCACCACTGGTTTCCGACCTGATCTTTAAAGGCGATGTCCATGAAATCAAAGAGATCATGAAGAAGTCGCGTGAACTCGGCATGCAGACTTTTGACCAGGCTTTGTTTGACTTGTATGAAGGCGGCAAGATTTCTTATGAAGATGCATTGCGCAATGCTGATTCGGTCAATGATTTGCGCCTGTCTATCAAGCTCAACGGCAAGGAAGCCAAGCATCGTGATTTGAGCAAAGGCACTGAACATCTGGGGATAGTATGAGTACCGTTTATGACTTTACGCCGAACAGCCTGGGTGGCTCTCCGGTCGATCTCGCACAGTATCGCGGCAAAGTACTGCTGATCGTGAACACCGCCAGCAAATGCGGTTTCACGCCGCAATACCAGGGACTGGAAACGGTGTACCAGCAATTCCGCGATCAGGGTGTAGAGGTACTCGGATTCCCTTGCAATCAGTTTGGCAGCCAGGAACCTGGCGATGCGGCAGAGATAGGTGCATTCTGTGAAAAGAATTACGGCGTCAGCTTCCCGCTGTTTGCCAAGATAGACGTGAATGGCGACAATGCCGACCCTCTGTACAAATACCTGAAGCACGCAGCGCCCGGTCTGCTCGGCAGCGAAGGCATCAAATGGAATTTCACCAAGTTCCTGATCCGCAAGGATGGCAGTGTGTTTAAGCGCTATGCACCGCAAACCAAACCGGAAGAGTTAAGCGACGACATCAAAAAATTACTCGCCGAATAAGCAAGCCGTACAAATAAAAACGCTGGCTATACCCTACGGTAAGCCAGCATTTTTTATTCCAGACGATTTGCTTAGTGCGCAGCCGTCAATGCGCTGTCTATCAGTTCTATCCAGTGCTTGACCGGCGTATCGGTACCCGATTGCAAATGCGTCAGGCAGCCGATATTGGCTGACACGATCATCTCTGCCTTGGTTTCTGCCAGCTTGGCCAGCTTGTTATCGCGCAACTGGTAGGACAGCTCAGGCTGCATCACCGAGTAGGTACCAGCAGAACCGCAGCACAGATGACTATCGCCGCACAGCTGCACATCGACGCCCACCGCACGCAACACACCCTCGACCTTGCCACGTATCTGCTGACCGTGTTGCAGCGTGCACGGCGGATGATAAGCCACGCGTTTGGCGATCTTGCCGCTCAACTTGCCTTCCAGTTCTGCTTCGAACACAGGCATGATTTCACTCAAGTCTTTGGTCAGGTTGGAAATCACCGTCGCTTTTTCTGCGTAAACAGGATCTGCCGCCAGCAAATGGCCATAATCCTTGACCGTTGCGCCGCAACCGGATGCCGTCATGACGATTGCTTCAGCACCGGCCAATACCAGCGGCCACCAGGCATCGATATTGCGACGCATATCATCCAGTGCACCGTCGTGGTCATTCAGGTGATGGCGGATCGCACCGCAGCAACCGGCTTTCGGCGCCACTACCAATTGCACGCCAAGCGCATCCAGCACCCGCGCCGTCGCGGCATTGATGTTGGGCGACATCGCCGGTTGTACGCAACCGTCGAGCAGAAGCATCTTGCGCTCATGCGTACGGGTCGGCCAGGAGCCTGCATTTTCAGCGCGTGGCACTTTGTTTTTGAGCGCCTGCGGCAACAATGGGCGGAACAGCTGACCGGTTTTCATTGCAGGTGTGAACAACCATTTACGTGGCAGTATTTCCTTCAGCGCAGTACGTTTCAGTTTTTGCGAGAACGAATACGGCACGCGATCTTCGACCACCTTGCGGCCGATATCGACCAGGCGGCCATACTTCACGCCGGACGGGCAAGTCGTTTCGCAATTGCGGCAGGTCAGGCAGCGATCCAGATGCAACTGGGTTTTGGCGGTAGGTGTCTTGCCTTCCAGTACTTGCTTGATCAGATAGATACGACCACGCGGGCCGTCCAGTTCATCACCCAGCAGCTGATAGGTCGGGCATGTGGCGGTACAGAAGCCACAATGCACGCAACTGCGCAGAATCGCATCAGCCTCGTGGCCTTCGCGGGTATCTTTGATGAAATCGGCTAAGTTGGTTTGCATTGATTCCTACACTCTTCTGAAAGTAGCGCCGCGCGTGCGGCAGCTTAGTACTGCGTGTACATACGACCCGGATTAAAAATACCGTCAGGGTCAAAATTGTTTTTCATGTTTTGATGGATGCGACCCAGCACAGGTGCCAGCGGATGGAACACACCGACTTCCTTGTCGCCACCACGGAACAGCGTCGCGTGGCCACCAGCGATAGCCGCAGCAGCACGTATGGCGTCTGCGCTTTCATTGCTACGCAGCCAGCGCTGTGCGCCTCCCCATTCGATCAGTTGCTGGCCTTGCAGCGCGATAGGCGCAGTAGTGGAAGGCACGGACAAACGCCACAACACATCTGATTGCGTGAAGAAATCATTGCTTTGCTCACGCATCGCAATCCAGAAATCATCAGCATCAACTTCTGCACCGCCTATGGTTTGCTGTGCTGCCGCCAGCGCCGCTTTCGCACCGGACAAACGCAGCATCAAAGTGCCGTCACACCATGCGCTGGCAGAGATAGGCAAAGGCTGGCCGCCCCATTCGTTCAAACGGCGTATCGCATCTTTCTCATCCATCTCGAGACGCAAACTGGTTTGTGCATACGGCTTCGGCAATACCTTGAGCGATACCTCCAGCAACAAACCCAGCGTACCCAGCGAACCTGCCAGCATGCGCGAGACATCGTAGCCGGCGACGTTCTTCATGACCTGGCCGCCGAAGTGCAGGGACTCGCCCTTGCCATCCATCAGCACCACACCGAGTACGAAATCACGCGTTGCACCGACGGCTGCACGGCCGGGGCCGGACAAACCGCTGGCGACCATGCCGCCTATCGTCGCGCCCGGACCGAAATGCGGCGGCTCGAAAGCCAGCATTTGATTCTGTTCCGCCAGGATGGCTTCTACTTCTGCCAGCGGCGTACCGGCACGTACCGTGATCACCAGCTCGGTCGGATCGTAAGCGACCACACCGCTGTAGGCGCGCGTATCCAGCAACTCACCAACCGGAGCCTGGCCGTACCAATCCTTGGTACCACCACCACGTATGCGCAAAGGCTGCTTGTTGGCAGCAGCCGCGAGGATGCGCTCTTTAAATTGTTCGATTACCTGTTCCATACTGGCCTTGAGAAAATTAGAAGCGCGGCAAATCAGGAAACTTCAGCATGCCACGTTTGACGTGCATCTTGCCGTACTCAGCACAGCGCTGCAGCGTCGGGATAGCCTTGGTCGGATTCAGCAACGAGACTGGGTCGAAAGCGCGTTTGACTGCGAGGAATGCATCGATCTCGGCACGCGAGAACTGCACGCACATCTGGTTGATTTTTTCCAGGCCGACGCCGTGTTCACCAGTGATGGTGCCGCCGACTGCGACGCACATCTCGAGGATTTCTGCACCGAACAATTCGGCACGGTGAAATTCACCTTCCTGGTTGGCGTCAAACAAAATCAGCGGGTGCAAGTTACCGTCACCAGCGTGGAATACGTTGGCGCAACGCAGACCGTATTTGACTTCCATCTCGGCGATGCCGAGCAAGACATCCGCCAGGCTGCGCCGCGGAATGGTGCCGTCGATACAGTAGTAATCGGGAGAGATGCGACCAGCAGCCGGGAATGCATTCTTGCGACCAGACCAGAAACGCAGGCGCTCTGCTTCGTTTTGCGAAACGGCAATCGCGGTTGCGCCGGAGTGCTTGAGCACTTCCGTCATGCGTGCGATTTCTTCATCGACTTCTTCCGGTATGCCATCCGATTCGCACAAGAGTATTGCTTCTGCGTCGATGTCATAACCTGCTTTAACGAAAGGCTCGACCATACGCGACGAAGTCTTGTCCATCATCTCCAGGCCAGCCGGGATAATGCCTGCCGCGATGACGCTGGCGACTGCATTACCGCCCTTCACGACGTCATCAAATGAAGCCAGGATCACGCGTGCCAGTTTAGGTTTAGGAATCAGTTTGACGGTGACTTCAGTCACCATGCCGAGCATGCCTTCCGAACCGACGAAGACTGATAACAAATCCAGTCCCGGCGCATCGAGTGCAGCATTACCCAGTTCAACCACATCGCCTTCTATCGTGACGACGCGCACGCGCATCACGTTGTGTACGGTCAGGCCATATTTCAGACAGTGCACACCACCGGAATTTTCAGCAACGTTGCCACCTATGGTGCAGGCGATCTGCGACGAAGGATCAGGTGCGTAGTACAAACCCAACGGTGCTACCGCTTCGGAGATAGCCAGATTGCGTACGCCGGGCTGTACCACTGCGGTACGCGCATACGCATCGACTTTAACGATTTTATTGAGACGTGCAGTAGAGAGAACGATGCCATCGGCAATCGGCAAGGCGCCACCGGACAAACCGGTACCGGCACCACGCGGCACGATGGGCACCTTCAGTGCATGGCACACCTTGAGGGCAGCGATGACTTGCGCCTCGGTGTCCGGCAGTACCACCACCATAGGCAACTGGGCATAAGCAGCCAGACCGTCGCACTCGTAAGGCCGCGTATCTTCTTCATTGAAGAGTACGCAACGTTCAGGGAGTACGGCACGCAATGCGTCCACTACCGTGCGCTGATACGCCGCTGTAAATGGAGGTGCCGAAGTTGTATTCATCATCAATCCTGATTGCAATTTTCGCGTCTGTTAACAAAATGAGAGACGCACAAGGTCTGATCAGAGTGTAACGAAACCACGGCCCGGCTGGACTGAAAGCTTTAGCCGCCGGGGTGAAAATTATTCAAGTGATGAGAAAAATGCAGGTGTACACACAATACTGCAGCACGGCGCTGTGCACCATACTGCGGCGCAGCATTGCGTTTGCTTTTCGTTTGTTGCGAGGAGCTGGCTAGGCCATCCTTTGCATATTGAAGCGCTCCATCATCCAGTTCATGAACAATACAACTTCCGGGCGCTCGCGCACACTTTGTTCATAGACCATGTAGTAAGCATGTTGCGGTGTCGTCAATTGGATATCGAACAAGGGGACGACTTCGCCTTTGTCGATCATTTCTTCGGCAAAATGCTTGCGTGTCAGGGCCACGCCGTAACCGTGACGCACCGCTTCCAGCAGCAGGCCCAGATCGTCGATACGCAGACCGGTCGCCGGTTCCGGCCAGTCCAGACCCGCCACGTCAAACCAGGCCTGCCACGGTTCCAGCGCGGAACGCAACAGTTGTGCTTTTTGCAGATCAGCGGGGGTTTTCAGGCCGCCGATTTTTTCCAGGTAAGCCGGGCTGACAACCGGGAATACCGGCTCTTCAAACAGCTTCTCGGTGGTCGTGTCCGGATACTTGCCGGCACCAAAACGTATCTCCAGATCGGTCTCCGACAGTGCCATGTCGTACAGCGGTACCGAGAGGAACACTTCGATCGTGATATCGGGATACAAAGCCGTGAAATCGGCCAGATGCGGCAAGAAGAGATAACGCGCGAAAGTCGGCGGCACCGTGATCTTGACGCGTGGCTGGGCCAGCGGATGACGATGCGGCAACGGAAAATCTGCCAGTGAGCGCAAGGCATCGCGCACCACATCCAGATAGCGGCGGCCAAACTCGGTCAGGCTGACGCTGCGTCCGTCGCGCAGGAACAGGCGTTCGCCGACGAACTCTTCCAGCAGGCGGATACGATGGGAAAACGCCGATGGCGTGATACACAGCTCTTCTGCTGCAATCGCAAATGAGCCGTGGCGCGCAGCGGCTTCAAAAGCGGACAGTGCGTGCACAGGAGGAAGTCTTATTGCCATTGCGTCAATCAATCTTCGGTTATCAAGGCATGATTTTACCGTTTTCACCGCTTTCTTATCGGATTAGTGCTTGTTTTAAAGCATAGCCAACATAGAAAAAGTGTCACATTGATAATATTTAAACTTTTTTGCACTGCAAAATAAACAAATCCGCGTTGCCTGACCGGATTCAGCTCGCCGCTTTTACCGTATCCTCACAACTCTCCTCCACTTACGACAAATTTCATGGGCAACCGACTTTCAAAAATCGCAACACGCACCGGCGACAAGGGCACGACCGGCCTCGGCGACGGCAGCCGCGTCGATAAGGATGCGCTGCGCGTGCACGCCATGGGCGACGTGGACGAACTGAATTCACACATAGGCTTACTGTTGTGCGAAGACTTGCCTGCGGCCTTACGCGAAGAATTGATTTCGATACAGCACGACTTGTTCGATCTCGGCGGCGAGCTGTGCATACCCGGCTATACCTTGGTCCATGATGAACAAGTCGCACGGCTCGATGCCTTGCTGGCGAAGTACAACAACACCCTGCCTGCGTTGAAAGAGTTCATCCTGCCGGCAGGTTCACGCGCCGCTGCGCAAGCACACATTTGCCGCACGGTCTGCCGTCGTGCCGAACGCACCATTGTCAGCCTGGGCAAAGCGGAAAAGCTGAATGACAATCCGCGGCAGTATATGAATCGCTTGTCGGATTTGATGTTTGTGCTGTCGCGTGTATTGAATCGCTATGCGGGTGGCACAGATGTGTTGTGGGAGAAGGATAGGGTACGGGATATAGGTGCGTAACATTTAGCTGCTGTCAGTTTTTTATCGAAACCAGTATGCGAGACACGGGGCAGTAAAACGCTTCTCCATAAAAAACAGCATCAGCTCCTTTGAAACAAAAGCATGCACTCCATAAAAAAAGCCTGCTCAAGCAGCAGGCTTTTTTATGCAGCAAATCAAACTATCTCTTATCCATCTCGATCAGCGCATAAGCCGAATGATTATGGATAGATTCAAAGTTCTCCGCTTCCAGCGTATATGCAAGCACGCGTTGTTCCTGGTTCAGCATCACAGCCACGTCGCGCACCAGATCTTCAACAAACTTAGGATTGTCATACGCACGTTCCGTCACATACTTCTCATCCGGACGCTTCAGCAAACCATACAGTTCGCATGAAGCCTGTGCCTCGATATTCGCGATCAATTCTTCGACCACCAGATCATCACCGAGCAAAGCCTGCACCGTGATGTGCGAGCGCTGGTTGTGCGCACCATAGGCGGAGATTTTCTTCGAGCATGGACACAGGCTGGTGACGGGCACCAATACTTTCAGGGTGATTTCCAGCTTGTCGTTTTTGAGCTCACCGATGAAACCGACTTCATAATCCATCAGGCTCTGCACACCGGATACCGGCGCAGTTTTGTTGATGAAGTAAGGGAAAGACACTTCAATACGTCCTGCATCTGCGTCCAGCAGAGCCAGCATCTTGCGCATGATTTCGCCAAACACTTGCACGTCCAGCGCTTGCGTGTTCTCTTCCAGCAGCGCGATGAAACGCGACATGTGCGTGCCCTTTTGCGCTTCAGCCAGATGCACATACATATTCCATGTGCCGACCGAAGGCTGTACGCCAGACAAGGTCTTTACCGTCAACGGATAACGCACACCTTTCACACCGACACGCTGGATCGCAATGCTGCGGGTGTCGGGTGTGCTTTGTACGTCGGGGATGGCGCTCAGGCCGGGATCGCGTGTATTCATGGCAAACCTTTAAATAGGCGGCGCCATTGCAGCGCCGCACAGAAACGATCGCTTACTGATTGACGACCAGGCGTGGCTGGTCTTTACCGAAGCGTTTGCGGATAGATGCAGCAATGCCTTTAGCGTCCAGACCGCACAAGGCGAGCAAGGTGGCAGCATCACCGTGGTCGATGAATTCATCCGGCAAGCCCAGATTCAGCAGTGGCTTGACGATACCTGCTGCCGCCATCGCCTCCGCGACTGCAGCACCAGCACCACCCATGATGGAACCTTCTTCTACCGTAACGATGGCATCATGCGTCGCGGCCAGGCGCTTCAGCAATTCCACATCCAGTGGTTTGACGAAGCGCATGTTTGCAACCGTTGCATCCAGCTCTTCACCGGCCTGCACACTCGGCGCCACCATGGTGCCGAACGCGAGGATGGCGATGCCCTTGCCTTCACGTTTGATCTCACCCGTGCCCAGCGGTATCGTCGCCAGGTCAGTACCAACCGTCGCACCGATGCCGCCACCGCGTGGATAGCGCACGGCCGCAGGACCCTGATACTGGAAGCCGGTCGAGAGCATTTGACGGCATTCGTTTTCATCCGATGCAGCCATGATGACCATATTCGGGATGCAGCGCAGAAAGGCGATGTCGTAGTTACCGGCATGCGTTGCACCGTCAGCACCGACCAGGCCGGAGCGATCCAGCGCGAAAGTCACATCCAGGTTTTGCAGAGCGACGTCGTGTATCAGTTGATCGTAACCGCGTTGCAGGAAAGTCGAATAGATGGCGACGACTGGTTTTAAACCTTCGCACGCCATACCGCCCGCAAACGTCACCGCGTGCTGTTCAGCGATGCCGACATCGTAGTAACGATCCGGGAAGCGACGCTCGAATTCCACCATGCCGGAACCTTCGCGCATCGCAGGCGTAATACCGACCAGACGTTTGTCTGCCGCCGCCATGTCGCACAGCCAGTCACCGAATACACTGGTGTAAGTCACTTTCTTGGCCGCGCTTGGTTTGATGCCTTCAGCCGGATCGAATTTACCCGGGCCGTGATACAGCACAGGATCCGCTTCCGCCAGTTTGTAGCCCTGACCTTTACGCGTAACCACGTGCAGGAATTGCGGACCTTTCAAATGCTTCAGGTTTTGCAATGTCGGGATCAGCGAGTCGAGGTCATGACCATCGATAGGACCGATGTAGTTGAAACCGAATTCTTCAAACATCGTCGCCGGAACGATCATGCCTTTCGCATGCTCTTCAAAACGTTTGGCCAGCTCGCGCATAGGCGCAGGCAGTACCGTCTTACCGACATTTTTTGCGGCAGCATAAAACTGTCCGGACATCAGGCGCGCCAGGTAGCGATTCAATGCACCTACTGGCGGCGAGATCGACATATCGTTATCGTTCAGCACGACCAGCAAGTTGATGTCGTCATGAATACCGGCATTGTTCATCGCTTCGAATGCCATACCGGCAGTCATCGCACCGTCACCAATCACAGCGATGGCGTGACGGCCTTCACCTTTGGTTTTGGCAGCCAGTGCCATGCCCAATGCAGCAGAGATGGAAGTCGATGAATGCGCAGTACCGAACGTATCGTACGGGCTTTCAGCGCGCTGCGGAAAACCGGAGATGCCGTCAATCTGACGCAGGCTATGCATCTGGTCGCGACGACCGGTCAGTATTTTGTGCGGATACGTCTGATGACCGACGTCCCAGACGATACGATCTTCCGGCGTATTGAAAACATTATGCAGCGCGATCGTCAGTTCTACCGTACCGAGATTCGACGACAGATGACCACCGGTAGCCGACACGGATTCCAGCACGAATGCGCGCAACTCATCGGCCAGCTGCTTGAGCTGGGTACGTGTCAGGTGCCGTATGTCGGCCGGGTCATTAATGGTATTAAGCAAATTCATACTAAGCCTTCCGCTGCACGATCAGATCTGCGAGTTCTCGCAAGCGTCGTGCTTTTTCTCCAAACTGCTCCAGCGCACGATGGGCATCGTTGCGCAATTTTTCTGCCAGGACCTGCGATTGCGCCAGACCCAGTATTGATACATAGGTCGGCTTGTTGTCTGCCGCATCCTTGCCTGCGGTTTTACCCAGCGTAGCGGAATCTGCCGTCGCATCCAGCACGTCATCGACGACCTGGAATGCGAGACCGATGGCGGCCGCATAGCTATCCAGCGCCTGTGTTTCTTCTGCGCTCAAAGCCTTGCCGGCGAGTGCGCCCAGCAAAACCGAAACACGCAACAGCGCACCGGTTTTCAAACGATGCATCTGTTCCAGTTCCTGCAAGGACAGGCTCAGACCCACGCTGGCCAGGTCAATCGCCTGTCCACCGCACATGCCGAGCGAACCGGATGCTTTTGCCAGCAGGCGTACCATCGCCAGTTGTCGTACCGGATCGAGGCTACCATCGGCCAATACTTCAAAAGCCTGTGACTGCAGTGCATCACCGACCAGCAACGCGCATGCTTCGTCATACTTCACATGCACGGTCGGCTTGCCACGACGCAAGGCATCATCATCCATGCATGGCATGTCGTCATGCACCAGCGAATACGCGTGGATCATTTCAACTGCGGCGGCGGCACGCGCCAGTTCTGCAGCATCCGCATCGAACAACGCGCCAGCGGCATACACCAGCAACGGGCGTACACGCTTGCCACCATCCAGCACGGCGTAATGCATGGCTTCGTGCAGACGTGCAGGCGTGACAGTCGCCGGCGGCAAATGCTGCAACAGTGCTACTTCCATTTCGGCCTGTGTGGATTTCATCCAGACATCAAACGATTGCATAGTCGTCATTCATCCGCCTCGATCGCACGATCTGCGTTGAACGGTTTGAGCATATCGCCTTCCAGTACCTTGACCTGACTATCGACTTTTTCGAGTTGCGCGGCACAATACTTGACCAGCTCGGAGCCGCGCTTATAGGCCGCAACCGATGCTTCCAGCGGCAACTCGCCCGCTTCCATGCGTGCGACCAGTTCTTCGAGTTCTGCCATCGCTTCTTCGAACGACGAAGGCAAAGCGGCAGAGGTAGATTTTTTTGACATAAGAGCAGGAAAAAGGTTTAGCCCGTTATTTTAGAGCAAACCACTCTGTACGGTGGATAAACGCAGCATATCCGTCGGTTTCCCATACGGAAAATCTGCTTTTTTGGGCAGAAAACGGGCATATAGGGCTTAGACCAGCGGTTTTCGCCATCCGCAACCACGAATGACAAAGAAATATTCCCTTTTGCCAACAATTGGAATCATGGCATGACACTTGGCTCTGCCCGCTCGTCGGCACATAAAAGTCTGGGGTATAATCCTCGGTTCTGTCCAAAATTGCCTGTTTATCTCGTTTGATTTAGGTTTTTGCGGATTCTTTCCTCTTAGGGTGCAGCAGGTAATGCGATGAGCATGCTCATCGTCTGCGTAACAGCGTCCGCCTGCAAGCGGATGCTCCCTCCCTACAGGGATTACAGGGGGTGCAAATTAATTTGGGGGTGGGGATGTCCGATCTGGCTAATCTCGCCAAACTCGCGCGTTCTAACGCGCAGCTTCCGGTCAACGTCTATTTCGACGAAGCACTGTTGAAGCAGGAAATCCAGCAGTTGTTCCGTGCAGGCCCGCGTTACGCAGGGCATGAACTGATGGTGCCGAATGTCGGTGACTTTGCCACGCTCGCGTGGGAAAACGAAGGCCGCATGCTGGTCCGCAGTCAGCAGGGAATAGAGTTGCTTTCTAACGTCTGCCGTCATCGCCAGGCGAAAATGTTCAATGGTCGCGGCCATGCGAAAAACATCGTCTGTCCGCTGCATCGCTGGACCTATGACCTCAAGGGTGAATTGATAGGCGCGCCGCATTTCGGCGAAACGCCCTGCCTGAACCTGTCCAACACGCAGTTGCAAAGCTGGAACGGTTTGCTGTTTGAACAAAACGGCGTCAACGTCGCCAAAATCCTGAGCAAGCTCGGCGTTACCAAGGATCTGGATTTCAGCGGCTATATGCTGGATCACGTCGAAGTACACGAGTGCGATTACAACTGGAAGACTTTCATTGAAGTCTATCTGGAGGATTACCACGTCGAACCCTTCCACCCTGGCCTCGGCAGCTTTGTCAGCTGCGATGACCTGAAATGGGAATTCGGTGACGAGTACAGCGTGCAAACCGTGGGCGTGCATCATGCGCTGGCCAAATCCGGCTCGGAAAAGTATCAAAAATGGCAGGAACAAATCCTGCAATTCCGCAATGGTGAAGCACCACCTTATGGCGCGATCTGGCTGACCCTGTATCCGAACATCATGGTCGAGTGGTACCCGCATGTATTGGTGGTATCCACGGTCTGGCCGAACGGTCCGCAGAAAACGCGTAACGTGGTCGAGTTCTACTATCCGGAAGAAATCGTTTTGTTTGAACGCGAGTTCGTCGCAGCGGAACGTGCGGCTTATATGGAAACCTGTGTAGAGGACGATGAAATCGCCCTGCGCATGGATGCCGGCCGCAAGATCCTGCTCGATCGCGGCGAAAATGAAGTCGGCCCTTACCAGTCACCGATGGAAGATGGCATGCAGCACTTCCATGAATGGTATCGCCGCCAGCTGGACGTTTAATAAGTATCACCAGCCGGGACTACGCAACCATGGTCCCGGCATGCAGTTTTAGTCATTCCGTTTAATTGCGCAGTTTAGTCGTATCCTGCAGCATCAACCCGCAGTAACTCTCTTCACCTCTCATGCAATCACTCTGGATGCTTGTCGCAACGCTGATGTTTTCCATCATGGGCGTGTGCGTCAAGCTCGCCTCCGAAACCTACTCGGTCGCGGAAATCATCATGTATCGCGGCTTCATAGGCGTGATCTTTATTTATATCCTGATCCTGCAGCAAGGCGGCAGCCTGCGCACCCATCTGATCTGGCAACACTTGTGGCGTTGCGTAGTCGGCGTGACGGCACTCTGGCTCTGGTTTTGCGCAATCGGTCTGCTGCCATTGGCAACCGCGATGACGCTCAATTACATGGCGCCGATCTGGATCTCGGGCATTCTGTTTGTGGCCGCGTGGCGCGCTGGCAAACGACGCTTTGAATGGGGCCTGGTACTGGCGATTACGGCCAGCTTCGTCGGCGTCACCTTGCTGCTGCGTCCATCGATACACGCAGATCAATGGCTGGGCGGCTTCCTCGGCGTCTGTTCCGGTGCACTGTCGGCACTCGCCTATCTGCAGGTACGCCATCTTGGTCAGTTGGGTGAACCGGAATCACGTGTTGTATTTTATTTCTCCGCCACCGGCTTCATCGCAGGTCTGGGCGGCTGCCTGTTCGGCCCGGGCTTGCACGGCGAATCGATTAGCCTGTTACGCTCACACTCGACGTATGGGATTTTTCTGTTATTGAGCATAGGTGTGTTCGCCGCGATTGCACAGATGGCGATGACGCGTGCTTACCGGCTCGGCAACACATTGGTGACCGCCAACCTGCAATACACCGGCATCGTGTTTTCCAGCATCTGGGGTGTATTGATCTGGAGTGATATCCTCGGCTTTTTCAGCTGGCTCGGGATCGCGATCATATTGGTCAGCGGCATCGTCGCCACGTTCTACAATATTCGTAATTCAGCAACCGTAAAAGCCGTGACGCCAGCCGATCCGATTTCGACTGAACTCTAAACCAGCACAGCAGCGACAGGAAAAGACATGACCTATAGCACCCTCATCTCAGCAGCTGATTTATCCAAACACATCTTTGAACCCGGCTGGGTCATCCTCGATACCCGCCACGATCTGGCGAATCCGGAAGCAGGCGCACGCGCTTATGCCGAAGGCCATTTGCCGAATGCGCAATTCGCTCATCTGGATAAAGACCTGGCGGGCGAAAAAGTAGCTGCTGACGGCAGCTTCCGTGGTCGTCATCCGTTGCCAGATCGCGCCGCCTTCATCGCTACCCTGCAACGCTGGGGCATCAACAACAATACGCAAGTCGTCGTCTACGATGCGCAAGGCGGCATGTTTGCCGCACGCCTGTGGTGGATGCTGCGCTGGGTCGGACATGAAGCCGTTGCGGTACTGGATGGCGGTTTACCTGCGTGGCTGGCCAGCGGCATGTGGCTCTCGACGGAAGAGTCGCCACGCGTGCTGGGCACACTGACTGAACGCTCCAGCCTGGTCACGACCGTCAGCGCAAATGACTTGCTGGCGAATCTGTCGAATGAAAAATTGATCGTGGTCGATGCACGCGCAGCGGATCGCTTCCGCGGTGAGAATGAAACGATAGATCCGGTCGGTGGACATATACCCGAGGCAAAGAATCGCTTCTTCAAAGAAAACCTGCAAGTCGATGGCAATTTCAAATCGCCTGAACAATTGCGTCAGGAGTTCAGTGCCGTATTGGCCGATCCCGCGCAAGCCGTCATGCAATGCGGCTCCGGCGTGACCGCCTGCCATAACCTGCTGGCACTGGAGATCGCAGGCCTGCAAGGTGCAGCCCTGTATCCGGGCTCATGGAGTGAATGGTGTGCCGATCCGGCACGTCCGGTTGCCTGAGGCGCACCGGGCTGATGAGGGACTTATTTGAGACGAATGCGCACGGCTACACTCAATGAGCGTGCGCATGTCCGGTCAGGAATAAGACGATAGCGACGCCAAGTCCGATCAACACGATTTGCGGTATCGTTTCGCGCATCGATGCACGACGCTGCATCTGTGGCATCAGGTCGCTGACGGCAATATAGATAAAGCCGGATGAAGCGAACACCAGTACATACGGTATCCATTCCTGCGAACGATCCAGCATGAAGTAACCAACCAGGCCGCCGACCACTGCCGTCAAACCCGAAATGATGTTGTAAGCATAAGCGCGTTTGCGGCTGAAACCGGCATTCAGCAAGACAATGAAGTCGCCGATTTCCTGCGGAATTTCATGCGCAATGATGGCCAGACCGGTCAGGATACCAAGGTGCGGATCAGCCAGGAAAGCCGCGGCAATCAGGATACCGTCGGTGAAATTGTGCAGGCTGTCGCCGACCAGGATCATCCAGCCGGCAGCACCCGCCTCTTTCGCATCATGTCCATGCTCATGACCATGACCGTCGTCTTCGTGATGATGCGAATGACGCAGGATCGCAAATTTTTCCAGCAGGAAGAAGCCCAGCAAGCCAGCCAGCAGCAGCGCAAACAATGCATGCGTATCAGCACCTGACTCAAACGCTTCCGGCAAGGCATGCAACAGCGAGGTCGCCAGCAGGATACCGACCGACAGGCTGACCATGCGGTCGACCAGCTTGGACAGCAGCGAAAAAGAGAACAAAGCCGCGGCAGAAATGCTGAAGACGCCCGAAATGGCGGTGGTCAACAGGATGGAAACGAGCGTGGAATTAATTTTTGGCTCCGGGCTTAATGCAACAAGGTTGCAAATTAAAACATATCCCGGCTATTTCAGCAAATAAAAACGCGACGCTGTGGATACACCACAGCGTCGCGTCCCTGCCACATGTGTAGCGCGCGGCGTTTAGCTCACGCCGTGGGCTTTAAACCAGTCTAAGCAGCGTTGCCAGCCTTCTTTCGCATCTGCCTCTACATAACTGGCGCGATAGTCGGCGTGGAACGCATGGCCGGAATTTTTGAACAGGACAAATTCTGACTTGCTGCCGCCCTTGGACAAGGCATCCTGCATCTGCACTACCGTCGTCACCGGGATGCCGCCATCCTGCGCGCCATACAAACCCAGCACCGGAGTTTTCAGCTTGCCAGCGATGTCGACCGGATTCTTCGGCGTCAATTCATTGTTATTGCCGACCAGGCGACCATACCAGGCCACACCTGCCTTGACCTTGGGATTATGCGCCGAGTACAACCAGGTCACGCGACCGCCCCAGCAAAAGCCGGTAATGCCGAGCTTGTCGGTATTACCACCGTTCGCCCTGGCCCAGGCCACGACTGCATCCAGATCGGTCATCACCTGTGCATCCGGCACTTTAGAGATAATTTCTTTTTGCAGTTCAGCGATGGTGCCATATGAACCAGGGTCACCCTGGCGCACAAACAATTCCGGCGCCAGCGCCAGGTAACCGAGCTTGGCGAAACGACGCGCGACATCGGCGATGTATTCATGCACACCAAAGATTTCGGAGATCACCAGCACCACTGGCAGATTGGTTTTGCCGGCTGGTTGCGCGCGATACACCGGTACCGCCTGACCATTTACGTTGATGGTGACTTCACCTACCGTCAAACCTTTGCTATCGGTAGCCACTGCGCTGTGCGCAGCGATAGGCAATACCGCTGCGGCAAAACCACTACCCAAAGCCGTCTTCAAAAAACCACGTCTGTCGACGCCATCCGAGATCGGCGTTTTTGCGACCAGGCTAGCGAAGTCCTCTTTCAAATTATCCATTCCCATCCTCCAGTAGATAGTGATTGCATCTCAATTGAAAAAATACTTGCTGCCCTGCATACCGACAGCAAACGGCGAAATCCGTACAGCGGTGGTGCGATGGCTTTAACGTGCTTTTAGTGCGCTTCGTCCCAGTTCTTGCCGACGCCGACTTCAGCGATCAGCGGCACTTTCAGCTGCGCGACATTGCGCATCAGCTCCGGCAGTTTCTCACGAACCAGCGCCAACTCGGTTTCCGCTACTTCCAGCACCAATTCATCGTGCACTTGCATGATCATTTTGGATTGCAGTTTTTCTGTTTCCAGCCAGCCTTGTACCGCGATCATCGCCAGCTTGATCAGGTCAGCGGCCGTGCCTTGCATAGGTGCATTGATCGCGGCACGCTCCGCGCCCTGGCGACGCGGGCCGTTCGGCGAATTGATTTCCGGCAGCCATAAGCGGCGACCAAACACAGTCTGCACATAACCACGCGCTTTCGCTTCCAGGCGCGTCTCATCCATATAGCGTTTCACGCCGGAGAAACGATAGAAGTATTTCTCGATATAGCTTTGTGCCGCCGCGCGTTCTATGCCGAGGTTACCTGCCAGGCCGAAGGCACTCATGCCATAGATCAGGCCAAAGTTAATCACCTTCGCATAACGACGCTGTTCGCTATCAACCGCAGCGCGTTCTATACCGAAAATTTCGGCAGCGGTCGCCCTATGGATATCCTCGCCATCAGCGAACGCTTGCAACATATTTTCATCACCCGAAATATGCGCCATGATGCGCAGCTCGATTTGCGAGTAATCGGCAGAGACAATCACATTGCCCTGCGCTGCGACAAAGGCTTCGCGTATGCGACGACCTTCGGCATTGCGGATAGGGATGTTTTGCAAGTTAGGATCGTTGGATGCGAGGCGACCGGTCACTGCGACTGCTTGCGCATAGTTGGTATGCACGCGGCCGGTGGTCGGATCTATCATCTTCGGCAGCTTGTCGGTGTAGGTCGATTTCAGCTTGGACAAGCTGCGATATTCCAGCAGCACTTTCGGCAGCGGATAATCTTCTGCCAGTTTCTGCAGCACTTCTTCATCGGTGGACGGCGAGCCTGATGGCGTCTTTTTGACGACCGGCAGCTTCAGTTTTTCAAAGAAAATTTCACCTAACTGTTTCGGCGAATTCAGGTTGAATGGCTGGCCTGCCAGTTCATACGCATTCTGTTCTATCTCCAGCATGCGCTTGCCCAGCTGGTTCGATTGCCTGGCCAGCAAATCAGGGTCGATCAACACGCCGTTGCGCTCTATCTTTTGCAATACCACAGCGGTCGGCAACTCGATGTTTTCATAGACGAAAGTCAGGCCTTTATCTTCTGCTACCTGCGGCCACATGCGCTGATGCAGTTGCAGGGTGATGTCCGCATCTTCCGCCGCATATTCCGTCGCACGGCTGATTTCAACCTGATCGAAACCGATCTGCGACGCCCCCTTGCCACACACATCCTGGAAGCTGATGGTCTTGCGATTCAGATGACGCAAGGCCAGGCTATCCATATCGTGACTGCGGTGCGATTCGAATACATAGGATTCCAGCAAGGTGTCGTGCACGATGCCGCGCAAAGTCACGCCATGATTTGCAAAAATGTGACTATCGTATTTGAGATTTTGCCCAACCTTGGCTTTGCCTGCATCTTCCAGCCATGCCTTCATTTTTCCCAGCACGTATTCACGCGATAACTGCTGCGGCGCGTCCTGGTAATGATGCGCAACCGGTATGTAGGCAGCGCCGCCAGGTTCACAGCATAAAGAGATGCCGACCAGTTGCGCCTGCATCGGGATCAGCGAAGTAGTTTCGGTATCAATCGACGTCAATGTGGCCGCATCGATTTTTTGCAGCCAGCGTTCGAGATCGGCTTCGGTCAAGATGGTTTCGTAATGCTTTTCGACTTCCGGCGCATCGTCGGCAAACAAAGCACCTTGTGGTGCACTATCAATGCCCGTTGCAACTGCGCTGGCTTCACTTGCTTCCGGCTTGTCGGTCAGCTCGCGCAACCAGGTTTTGAAACCATTGCGCGTGAAGAAGTCGACCATTGCATCCTTATCTTCCGGGCGCTGTGTCAGCGATTCGACGATGCCTTCCATATGACCGGACAAGTCGCAATCTGTTTTGACCGTGATCAGGGTTTTCGCTTGTGGCAGCCAGTCGAGTGCGCGGCGCAGGTTGTCACCGACCGCGCCCTTGATGTCTGCGGCATGCTCAACGATGCCATCCAGTGTGCCGTATTGTGTCAACCATTTGACTGCTGTTTTCGGCCCGACTTTATCGACGCCCGGCACGTTATCCACGGTGTCGCCTATCAGCGTCAGGTAATCAATGATGCGTTCCGGCGGCACGCCGAATTTGGCAATCACACCATCGCGATCCAGCTTTTCATTGCTCATGGTGTTGATCAGCATGACGCGATCATTCACCAGCTGTGCCAGATCCTTGTCACCGGTCGAGATCACCGTGTTCATGCCATGCTTGACCGCTTCCACCGCCAGCGTACCGATCACATCGTCCGCTTCTATGCCTTCCACCATCAGGATGGGCCAGCCCATCGCGCGCACTGCTTCATGGATAGGCTCGATCTGCTTGACCAGGTCATCCGGCATGGACGCACGCTGCGCCTTGTACTCGGCATATAAATCATCGCGGAAGGTTTTACCCTTGGCATCGAACACGCAGGCCATGTATTCGGCGTCCGGATAGTCCTTGCGCAGGCGGCGCAGCATATTAATCATGCCGTAGATGGCTCCGGTCGGCGCACCGTTCGGGCCGCGCAAATCCGGCATCGCGTGGAAAGCGCGGTACAAATAGCTGGAACCATCAACTAACAACAGGGTTTTATTCATAGGAATTCAGTCAGGAAAACAGGGACAGCAATCAGGCTGCCGGATAAAGCGGGCCACACAGCTAGTGTCTGATGGCAAACGGCTACGATTATGGCAGAGTTTGGCCGGGCAAATTCTGCGTCCTGCGGCGGCAAATTGTGTTTATGGAACGTTTCCACACAAAATGAACTATTTTCAGCAGTCCCAGCCCTGTTTGTTACAATGAACCATTACTAAATCACTTTTAACTACGCACTTTTTAACGACGGGCTCATACATACATCATGCGCACATCCAAAATCTGGTCCCTCATCACGATTACCGCGGCGGTCTTCGCTACGCCTATGGTTGTAAACGCACAAAATGCACCAGGCAACGACACCGCTCCGCCACCACCGCAAATGCAACGCCTGGAAGAAGGCGCAGCACCGGAAGTGACCATACGCCAGCCTGATACGCAAAAGAAAATCACTGAGAAGAAATCCCAGGGTCGCGTCACGGAAGTGAAAGTACAAACCGGTCGCACCACGTATTACGCGCATCCTAACGATCCGGCCGGCAGCGCAATGCGCGGCGATGGCCAAAGCGACAGCTCGCGTCCGGTGCAATTTCAGATCGGCGAATTCGGCCCACCGAAAAGCCAGCCAGCACCTGAACCAGTACAAACCCTGGCACCAGCTGGCAAATAAACTACTCAGTTAGCGCAAGCGTCCCCCAATAACGCACCCCGGTGCGTTATTTTTTGTTTTTTGATGACACGTACTTCTTTTATATTTCCTCATGGCAGTATTTACCCCGGTCACTCTGGATGACCTCTCACTATGGATCACCCAATTCGATCTGGGCAAAGCGCTCGCGATCAAGGGCATTCCATCCGGCATAGAAAACACCAATTTCTTCATCACGACCGAGTTCGGCGAATATGTATTGACCATATTCGAGAACCTGAGCTTCGAACAGTTGCCGTTCTACCTGAACCTGATGCGTCATCTGGCCGAGCGCGGTGTGCTGGTGCCTGCGCCTATTGCCAATCACAAGGGTGAGCTGATCAATGCCTTGCACGGCAAACCGGCTTCGATAGTCAGCAAACTGGAAGGCAGCTCGCAAATGGATCCGCAAGCCGTACATTGTGCCGCTGTCGGCGCGATGCTGGCGCGCATGCATATCGCGGCAGAAAACTTTGCTATCCGTCAGCCAAACCTGCGTGGCCTGGCCTGGCGCAATGAAACTGCACCACTGGTTATGCCTTACCTGTCCGATAGCAATAAACAGCTGCTGACAGAAGAAATGGCATTCCAGAACGCGTTTGCCGAGTCGGATACTTATCGCCAATTACAGAACGGTCCTATCCACGCCGACCTGTTCCGCAACAATGTGATGTTCAACGGCGATCACCTGACCGGCTTCTTTGATTTCTATTTCGCCGGTTGCGATACCTGGCTGTTCGATGTTGCCGTGACGGTCAACGACTGGTGTATCAATGTAGAGACCGGCGTGCTGGATCAGGAACGCGTACGTGCGATGCTGGACGCTTACCACCACGTGCGCCCGTTCACAGCAGCGGAACAGCTAGCCTGGCAGCCTATGCTGCGCGCCGGTGCCTTGCGCTTCTGGCTGTCACGCTTATATGATTTCCACATGCCGCGTGATGCAGAAATGCTGACGCCGCATGACCCGGGGCATTTTGAACGTATCTTGCGTTTGCGCATCGAACAAGCGACTCCCCCTCTTTTTACTTCGGCTGGATGATGGAAAAACTGCCTGCAATAACCGGTTGGATTTGGGTCAAGGAAGGCTTTGCCATCTTCCGCAAACAACCGGCTGAATTATCGACACTCTTCTTCGCCTATATGTTCCTGATGCTGGGCGTGGGTATCATTCCTGTGATCGGGCAATTGCTGCCGCTGATCCTGGTGCCGCTGTTTGCGATGACCTTCATGCACGCATGCGCTTACGTCAAAGCCGGCAAACGGGTGTATCCGAACCTGCTGCTGGTCGGCTTTCGCTCACCCGCCAAACGCACGCTGATCAAACTGGGGACCTTGTATCTGGTGGCGGCCATTGTCGCGATCGGCGCTTCCAGCCTGATCGACGGCGGCATCTTCTGGCAGGCGATTACTGGTCAGATCGTGCTGGATGCAGACACCGTACGCGGCTCCAGCATGACGTTGGCGATGTTCTTTGCAGCGCTGGTATATATTCCTGCGGCGATGGCATTCTGGTACGCGGCACCGCTGATCGCATGGCAAGGAATGGGCGTGGGCAAGGCGATTTTTTATAGCTTCTTTGCGGTACGCCGTGCTGGCAAGGCCTTCCTGATTTACGGTCTGGCCTGGGTCAGCATAGGGATGATTTTCCCGGTCGTGGTGAGCTCGATACTGGGTATCCTGCTGAACTCGGCTTCCGCGTCCATCTTCATCCTGCTGCCGCTGTCGCTGGTACTGACCGTGATTATGTATTGCTCGTTTTTCCCGACTTACACCCACCTCTTCGGTGAACCGCCGGAAAATCTGTCGTTCTGACAATCAACGGCAAGCGCAAATCACTGCGCTTGCCGCCCTTCTTAGCCACTCACACCTTCTCGAGCTTGGCGACACTCAAATCCAGTAACTTCATGCCATGTCGGCCAAAGTTGATGTGCGCACGTGCATTGCCACCGCTGCCTTCGATATTGACGATAACACCTTCGCCAAACTTAGCATGTGCGACAGATTCACCTATGCGCCAGCCTATATCTTTCTTCGTGATATTTTGCGCGATCTGATTGGTACCGGCACCGAGTGCGTCTTCCCACGCCGCTTTCGGCTGCGCAGTCCAGTGATGCTGCTGCACTTTGGGTGACAGCCACTTCAATGAATCTTCCGGCATCTCTTCAAAGAAGCGCGACTTCAGGTTAAAGCGCATCTGGCCGTGCAACATGCGCGTCTGCGAGAAGCTGATGTAGAGACGGCGTTTGGCACGGGTAATCGCGACATACATCAGGCGTCGCTCTTCTTCCACGCCGCCTTCTTCTTTCTGCGAATTTTCGTGCGGGAACAAACCCTCTTCGAGGCCGGTAATAAATACCGCATCGAACTCCAGTCCTTTGGCCGAGTGCACGGTCATCAACTGCAAGGCATCCTGCCCGGCCTGCGCCTGGTTGTCGCCCGCTTCCAGCGACGCATGCGACAGGAAGGCTGACAACGGCGACATCACAACCGGCAACGGTGCATCTGCATCCAGCACTTCGACACCATCCTGCGTGACGATGGCAGGTCCCGCCATTTGCTGACTGGACGGTCCGAGCAGAGCAGGTGCATCGACGCCGAAGCCCTCTTCCGATACAAACAAGGTCGCCGCGCTGACCACTTGCTCCAGATTCTCTATCCGATCTGCGCCTTCTTTTTCATTCTGGTAATGCGTGATCAAACCACTGGCTTCAATCACGATCTGCACCATTTCCGGCAACGGCAAGTTCTGTGTTTCGAAACGGGTCGCTTCTATCAGTTTGATGAAAGCACCCAGCGCCGAACCGGCCTTGCCAGTGACATACGGCACGGCCGCATACAGCGAGATACCGTATTGTTTGGCCGCATCCTGCAATTGTTCAAGTGAACGGGCACCTATGCCGCGCGTCGGGAAATTCACCACGCGCAAGAAGGCAGAATCGTTATGCGGGTTGTCCATCAACTGCAGATAAGCGATCGCATGCTTGACCTCGGCGCGTTCAAAGAAGCGCTGGCCGCCATACACGCGATACGGAATACCGGAAGAGAACAAGGCATGTTCGATCACACGTGATTGTGCATTCGAGCGATACAGCACAGCAATCTCGCTACGCGCCGCACCTTCTGCGATCAGGCTCTTGGTTTCTTCGATTATCCACTGTGCTTCCTGCAAATCGCTGGTCGCTTCATAGATGCGCACCAGTTCACCGTGACCGGCGTCGGTATGCAGATTCTTGCCGAGACGTTTGCTGTTGTTCGCAATCAGCGTATTTGCTGTATCGAGGATGTGACCATGCGAGCGATAGTTCTGTTCCAGCTTGATCAGATTCTCGACTTTGAATTCACGCTCGAAGGCACTCATGTTGCCGACATTGGCACCACGGAATGCATAAATACTTTGATCATCGTCGCCGACTGCAAACACAGCACCTTGCGTACCAGCCATCAGCTTCAGCCAGTTGTATTGCAAGTCATTGGTATCCTGGAATTCGTCGACCAGGATGTGACGGAAACGCGATTGATAGTGTTCGCGCAGCGGCTGGTTGCGGCTCAGTAATTCATAGGTGCGCAACAACAGCTCGGCAAAATCGACCACGCCTTCACGCTGGCATTGCTGGTCGTAGAGGTCGTACAACTCGACCATCTTGCGGTTGTAATCATCAAACGCTTCTACCGCATTCGCACGCAAACCCTGGTCTTTGGCACCGTTGATGAAGTACATCAGATTGCGCGGCGGATACTTTTCGTCATCGATGTTGTTGGCCTTGAGCAAACGCTTGATCATCGATAACTGATCCTGCGAGTCGAGGATCTGGAAAGTCTGTGGCAAGGCCGCGTCGCGGTAATGCGCGCGCAGCAGGCGATTACACAATCCGTGGAACGTTCCTATCCACATGCCGCGTGTATTGATCGGCATCATCGCCGACAGGCGCGTCATCATTTCCTTCGCGGCCTTGTTGGTAAAGGTCACCGCGAGTATGCCCGCAGGCGACACTTGTCCGGTCTGGATCAGCCAGGCTATGCGCGTCGTCAGTACACGGGTTTTACCGGAGCCGGCACCTGCCAGGATCAGCGCTGGTTGCGCGGGTAAGGTGACTGCAGCGAGTTGTTCGGGATTGAGATTGTGAAGAAGATTTTGCATCTATCGATTATAGCCGCGACAGCAGGCGACATGCCGCTGATTACGCGTCTCTTGCGCGATGGCAGCCGATAGTGAGTGAATTAATGCAGGGAAAACGATATTTGTTGCCGACCGGATCGGTCAGCAACAAACAGGATGTGCCAGATCAGGCCGGGAACAAATTGACGAAAGCACGCGCTGCCGCTTGCGGATCACCCGCCAGGTAGACGCTGCTGATCGCTGCCACCATATCGGCACCGTTGGCCACCAGTGGTGCCGAGTTGTCGCGGGTCATGCCGCCGATGACGCAGCTCGGCACTTTACCCTGTGCTTTCCAGTCGCTGACGATGGTAGGTGCAGTGGTGACCGGATACTTCTTCACCTTGGATGGATAGAAGCCACCGAAGGCCACATAGCTGGCACCCGCCGCCTGCGCTGCATGCGCCAGCGCCAGATCGCCGTAGCAGGACGAACCGAGGATTTTGTCCGGGCCGATAATCGCACGCACTTCAGCCACCGATTTATCGGTGCCACCGACGTGCATGCCGTCGGCATTGATGCTCAGACACAGATCAATGTGATCGTTAATGATGAACGGTACCTGGTAGCTGCGGCACAGCGCTTGCAGGCATTCTGCCTGTTCCTGGCGCAAGGCGGCATCTGCGGTCTTGTGACGATATTGCAGCAGGCTGACGCCGCCTTTCAGCGCCAGCTCGGTGATTTCCAGCAACTTGCGGGTGTCGTCCCAATCCGGAGTAACGAGATAGAGACCGTGCAGATGAGATACCTTGTCCATGCGTCTGTGCTTTCTTACTTGAGAACTTAAACTACGCGTCCGGCCATCGGCGACGATGG
>NZ_QAJP01000012.1 GCF_003852535.1 Herminiimonas sp. KBW02
AAAGCGCTTGCCAAGTTCAAAGAAGCTTTGCTATAGTTCGGCTCCCGTCGCAGAACACGCAGCGAAACGCGAAGTAAGCGAGCTGAAAAGTGATTGTGATGGGGGTGTAGAAGTGGTGGTTTTCGGAAGTCGTTTCGGTGGTTTAGAAGCGGTTCTTTTTGAAGAAGTTTTTAGAAGAGTTTGATAAAAAATCTTTTAAAAAATAAATTAAAAAGATGTTGACGAAAACTGAAACATGCCACATAATCTCATCTCTCTGCTGCTGACGAACAAAACGATTCGCAGCGACGCAAACGACGCAAGTTGATAGCGAAGCAGAACAGGTTCTTTAAAAATTAACAGCCGATAAGTGTGGGCGTTTAATGGAAGCGCGGCAGTGAATTTATTCGCTGTCATAACTTTAAACATTAAATGCTCACAAAGAAATATAGATACTTTCAGTTAAATGAAAGTACCTGTCAGTATTTTGAGTGAGCGACCGGTTCGAAAGAACCTGGCAGCAATGCCAAAAACAGAGATTGAACTGAAGAGTTTGATCCTGGCTCAGATTGAACGCTGGCGGCATGCCTTACACATGCAAGTCGAACGGCAGCACGGGTGCTTGCACCTGGTGGCGAGTGGCGAACGGGTGAGTAATATATCGGAACGTACCCTAGAGTGGGGGATAACGCAGCGAAAGTTGCGCTAATACCGCATACGATCTACGGATGAAAGTGGGGGATCGCAAGACCTCATGCTCATGGAGCGGCCGATATCTGATTAGCTAGTTGGTGGGGTAAAGGCCTACCAAGGCATCGATCAGTAGCTGGTCTGAGAGGACGACCAGCCACACTGGAACTGAGACACGGTCCAGACTCCTACGGGAGGCAGCAGTGGGGAATTTTGGACAATGGGCGCAAGCCTGATCCAGCAATGCCGCGTGAGTGAAGAAGGCCTTCGGGTTGTAAAGCTCTTTTGTCAGGGAAGAAACGGTGAGGGCTAATATCCTTTGCTAATGACGGTACCTGAAGAATAAGCACCGGCTAACTACGTGCCAGCAGCCGCGGTAATACGTAGGGTGCAAGCGTTAATCGGAATTACTGGGCGTAAAGCGTGCGCAGGCGGTTATGTAAGTCAGATGTGAAATCCCCGGGCTCAACCTGGGAATGGCATTTGAGACTGCATGGCTAGAGTGTGTCAGAGGGGGGTAGAATTCCACGTGTAGCAGTGAAATGCGTAGAGATGTGGAGGAATACCGATGGCGAAGGCAGCCCCCTGGGATAACACTGACGCTCATGCACGAAAGCGTGGGGAGCAAACAGGATTAGATACCCTGGTAGTCCACGCCCTAAACGATGTCTACTAGTTGTCGGGACTTAATTGTCTTGGTAACGCAGCTAACGCGTGAAGTAGACCGCCTGGGGAGTACGGTCGCAAGATTAAAACTCAAAGGAATTGACGGGGACCCGCACAAGCGGTGGATGATGTGGATTAATTCGATGCAACGCGAAAAACCTTACCTACCCTTGACATGTACGGAACCTCTGAGAGATTAGAGGGTGCTCGAAAGAGAGCCGTAACACAGGTGCTGCATGGCTGTCGTCAGCTCGTGTCGTGAGATGTTGGGTTAAGTCCCGCAACGAGCGCAACCCTTGTCATTAGTTGCTACGAAAGGGCACTCTAATGAGACTGCCGGTGACAAACCGGAGGAAGGTGGGGATGACGTCAAGTCCTCATGGCCCTTATGGGTAGGGCTTCACACGTCATACAATGGTACATACAGAGGGCCGCCAACCCGCGAGGGGGAGCTAATCCCAGAAAGTGTATCGTAGTCCGGATTGTAGTCTGCAACTCGACTACATGAAGTTGGAATCGCTAGTAATCGCGGATCAGCATGTCGCGGTGAATACGTTCCCGGGTCTTGTACACACCGCCCGTCACACCATGGGAGCGGGTTTCACCAGAAGTAGGTAGCCTAACCGCAAGGAGGGCGCTTACCACGGTGGGATTCGTGACTGGGGTGAAGTCGTAACAAGGTAGCCGTATCGGAAGGTGCGGCTGGATCACCTCCTTTCTAGAGTTTGCGTGAAAGTTAAGCGTCCACACTTATCTGGCTGTTAGTAAGAAAAGAACAGTGAATGTCGGCAGTGCGCAGGCAGTAATGCTTGTGCGGTGTTGGTTGGTACTGATCCAAACGGGTCTGTAGCTCAGTTGGTTAGAGCACCGTGTTGATAACGCGGGGGTCGTTGGTTCGAGCCCAACCAGACCCACCAAGAAATACGTAGTACCGGTTTCGGGGGTTTAGCTCAGCTGGGAGAGCACCTGCTTTGCAAGCAGGGGGTCGTCGGTTCGATCCCGTCAACCTCCACCAAGATGTCAAACCTAAGTTGATCTGCATGCAAGTGTAGACGTGATTTAGGTTTGATCTTTTAGATAGATCATTGGCTGTTTTTGTTCTTTAACAATTTGGAAGAAGTAAAGATTTATTGGTGCAAGCCAATGATGCGTAAGCATTGTTAGTTTGTGCTGATGGGTTGTGATTGTATCAAATCAAATAGTATTGACGATCAGCTGTCGGCAACGACAGTCCAGTGTCAATACAGCAAACACGTAGTACTTGTTTGCCTTATAGCCGTCTTTTAAAAGCGCAAGCGATTAAGAGGCTAACGTTATAGGGACAAGCGAATAAGTGCACATGGTGGATGCCTTGGCGATATCAGGCGATGAAGGACGTAGTAGCTTGCGATAAGCTGCGGGGAGCTAGCAAACAAGCTTTGATCCGCAGATTTCCGAATGGGGAAACCCGGCCCTCTGGGTCATCACTCACTGAATACATAGGTGTGTGAAGCGAACGTGGCGAACTGAAACATCTAAGTAGCTGCAGGAAAAGAAATCAACCGAGATTCCCAAAGTAGTGGCGAGCGAAATGGGAACAGCCGCAAGTTTTAGCATCAGATATAGTGGAATGCTCTGGAAAGTGCAGCCATAGAGGGTGATAGCCCCTTACACGAAATATGTGGTGTGGAACTAAGCTTGCAACAAGTAGGGCGGGACACGAGAAATCCTGTCTGAACATGGGGGGACCATCCTCCAAGGCTAAATACTCGATATCGACCGATAGTGAACCAGTACCGTGAGGGAAAGGCGAAAAGAACCCCGGAAGGGGAGTGAAATAGATCCTGAAACCGTGTGCATACAAACAGTAGGAGCGGACTTGTTCCGTGACTGCGTACCTTTTGTATAATGGGTCAGCGACTTACATTCAGTGGCAAGGTTAACCGTATAGGGAAGCCGTAGAGAAATCGAGTCCGAATAGGGCGTCCAGTCGCTGGGTGTAGACCCGAAACCAAGTGATCTACTCATGGCCAGGTTGAAGGTGCGGTAACACGCACTGGAGGACCGAACCCACTAATGTTGAAAAATTAGGGGATGAGCTGTGGGTAGGGGTGAAAGGCTAAACAAACTTGGAAATAGCTGGTTCTCTCCGAAAACTATTTAGGTAGTGCCTCAAGTATCACCATCGGGGGTAGAGCACTGTTATGGCTAGGGGGTCATCGCGACTTACCAAACCATTGCAAACTCCGAATACCGATGAGTGCGAGCTTGGGAGACAGACGTCGGGTGCTAACGTCCGGCGTCAAGAGGGAAACAACCCAGACCGCCAGCTAAGGTCCCAAAGATTGGCTAAGTGGAAAACGAAGTGGGAAGGCTAAAACAGTCAGGAGGTTGGCTTAGAAGCAGCCATCCTTTAAAGAAAGCGTAATAGCTCACTGATCGAGTCGTCCTGCGCGGAAGATGTAACGGGGCTAAGCCAGTCACCGAAGCTGCGGATATGCGTAAGCATATGGTAGGAGAGCGTTCTGTAAGCCTGCGAAGGTGTCTTGTAAAGGATGCTGGAGGTATCAGAAGTGCGAATGCTGACATGAGTAGCGATAATGGGGGTGAAAAGCCTCCACGCCGTAAGCCCAAGGTTTCCTGTTCAACGTTCATCGGAGCAGGGTGAGTCGGCCCCTAAGGCGAGGCAGAGATGCGTAGCTGATGGGAAGCAGGTTAATATTCCTGCACCGTCGTTAGATGCGATGGGGGGACGGATCGCGGAAGGTTGTCCGGGTGTTGGATGTCCCGGTTTCTGTGTCATAGAAGGCTGTTAGGCAAATCCGGCAGCGTAATTCAAGGGCATGGGACGAGCGAATTTATTCGCGAAGCAATCGGAAGTGGTTCCAAGAAAAGCCTCTAAGCTTCAGTCTAACGAGACCGTACCGCAAACCGACACAGGTGGGCGAGATGAGTATTCTAAGGCGCTTGAGAGAACTCGGGAGAAGGAACTCGGCAAATTGGTACCGTAACTTCGGGATAAGGTACGCCCTTGTAGTTTGACTACTTTACTGTAGAAGGACGAAGGGGTTGCAATAAACTGGTGGCTGCGACTGTTTAATAAAAACACAGCACTATGCAAACACGAAAGTGGACGTATATGGTGTGACTCCTGCCCGGTGCTGGAAGATTAAATGATGGGGTGCAAGCTCTTGATTGAAGTCCCAGTAAACGGCGGCCGTAACTATAACGGTCCTAAGGTAGCGAAATTCCTTGTCGGGTAAGTTCCGACCTGCACGAATGGAGTAACGATGGCCACACTGTCTCCTCCCGAGACTCAGCGAAGTTGAAATGTTTGTGATGATGCAATCTACCCGCGGCTAGACGGAAAGACCCCATGAACCTTTACTGTAGCTTTGCATTGGACTTTGAACCAATCTGTGTAGGATAGGTGGGAGGCTTTGAAGCGGGGACGCTAGTTCTCGTGGAGCCAACCTTGAAATACCACCCTGGTTTGTTTGAGGTTCTAACCTTGGTCCGTTATCCGGATCGGGGACAGTGCATGGTAGGCAGTTTGACTGGGGCGGTCTCCTCCCAAAGTGTAACGGAGGAGTTCGAAGGTACGCTAGGTACGGTCGGACATCGTGCTAATAGTGCAATGGCATAAGCGTGCTTAACTGCGAGACTGACAAGTCGAGCAGGTACGAAAGTAGGACATAGTGATCCGGTGGTTCTGTATGGAAGGGCCATCGCTCAACGGATAAAAGGTACTCTGGGGATAACAGGCTGATTCCTCCCAAGAGTTCATATCGACGGGGGAGTTTGGCACCTCGATGTCGGCTCATCACATCCTGGGGCTGTAGCCGGTCCCAAGGGTATGGCTGTTCGCCATTTAAAGTGGTACGTGAGCTGGGTTTAAAACGTCGTGAGACAGTTTGGTCCCTATCTGCCGTGGGCGTTGGAAATTTGAAGGGGGCTGCTCCTAGTACGAGAGGACCGGAGTGGACGAACCTCTGGTGTA
Source organism: Herminiimonas sp. KBW02 (assembly GCF_003852535.1). Classification (GTDB taxonomy): domain Bacteria; phylum Pseudomonadota; class Gammaproteobacteria; order Burkholderiales; family Burkholderiaceae_D; genus Oxalicibacterium. Next base: position 5,315 of record NZ_QAJP01000012.1, read on the forward strand.
CCGGTTGTCACGCCAGTGGCATTGCCGGGTAGCTAAGTTCGGAAGAGATAACCGCTGAAAGCATCTAAGCGGGAAACTTGCCTTAAGATGAGATTTCCCAGAGCCTTGAGCTCTTTGAAGGGTCGTTCGAGACCAGGACGTTGATAGGTCAGGTGTGGAAGTGCAGTAATGCATTAAGCTAACTGATACTAATTGCCCGTACGGCTTGTCCCTATAACCTTAGCAGGTGTAGGCTTACAAGTAGCGTGTGTGATTTGAAAATCACAACCAGAAATACAAAATTTACTTCTTCCAGATTGGGTTATTTGCTCAAGTCAGATTCAACGACTTAGCAGGTAACTTTACAAGTTATGCCTGATGACCATAGCGAGTTGGTACCACCCCTTCCCATCCCGAACAGGACCGTGAAACGACTTTGCGCCGATGATAGTGCTGCAACCAGTGTGAAAGTAGGTCATCGTCAGGCTTTTATTTAGAAAACCCTTCAGTAGAAATACTGGAGGGTTTTTGCTTTGCGCGACGGATT
>NZ_QAJP01000013.1:0-16893 GCF_003852535.1 Herminiimonas sp. KBW02
ACAGTCATGCTGATCAACCCAATCGCGATGGAAGAAGGTCTGCGTTTCGCGATTCGCGAAGGTGGCCGTACCGTTGGCGCAGGTGTTGTAGCCAAAATTATTGAGTAAGAAATGAATGCTGCGGCGATCTCGATGTTGAGATCGCCGCAAGTGGTTCAGGTAGTGGTAGTGCAAAAACCGTAGGGGCGTAGCTCAATTGGCAGAGTGTCGGTCTCCAAAACCGAAGGTTGGGGGTTCGAGGCCCTCCGCCCCTGCCACCGATTCAGGTGCAGGGCATCGAAAGTAAAGTGTATGGCTAATCAACCCGTAGAAACTGTTGGCGCGTCAGGCGATAAGATCAAGATCGTTTTGGCAATACTTGCCGCAATCGCGGGCGTAGTCGGATTCTATTTTTTGTCGGATAAAGCGACGGCTGTCCGCGCCGCTGCATTGGTTGGTGGTTTGTTGGTGGCGATTGCGATTGCGTGGACTTCCGCCGCAGGTCGTGATTTCCTCAATTTCTCAAAAGAAGCAGTTCGCGAAACCAAGAAAGTAGTTTGGCCAACACGTAAAGAAACGTTGCAAATGACCGCAATCGTTTTTGGTTTCGTCTTGGTCATGGCGCTTTTCCTGTGGGGTACGGATAAGTTACTCGAAGTTGTGCTGTACGACCTGATTTTGGGCTGGAAAAGATAATGAGCGACAATATTCAGGATGACGCGCAAGGCGGTGCTCAAGGCGCCGCTGCAGCAGCTTCCACAAGTAAAAAACGTTGGTACGTCGTGCACGCCTATTCCGGTATGGAAAAGAGCGTGCAACGTGCGTTGATAGAACGCGCAGCGCGTGCCGGCATGGAAGATAAGTTTGGGCAGATTCTGGTGCCTACCGAAGAAGTGATCGAAGTAAAAAATGGTCACAAATCAGTGAGTGAGCGCCGCTTCTTCCCTGGCTACGTTCTCGTCGAAATGGAAATGACCGACGAAACATGGCATCTGGTTAAGAACACCAACAAAGTGACCGGTTTCATCGGTGGCAAGTCTAACAAGCCAACGCCGATCCCGCCGCACGAAGTCGATAAAATCATGCAGCAAATGCAGGATGGCGTCGAAAAACCACGTCCAAAAGTGCTGTACGAAGTGGGCGAGCTGGTACGTATCAAGGATGGTCCGTTCACCGACTTCAATGGCAATGTCGAAGAAGTCAACTACGAGAAATCCAAGGTTCGTGTTTCGGTTACGATTTTTGGTCGCGCTACCCCGGTAGAGCTGGAATTCGGCCAGGTCGAAAAAGTCTGATTCTGTAAGAAATACACGCGGGCCGGAGCGTCTGGGACAGCAAGTTCCAAAAATCCGGAGGCAGTAAAAAGAGGAGCCCTAGTAATAAGCCGCAAGGTAAGTGAACAGGCGCTACCACTCAATCAATGTAGGAGCCATCATGGCAAAGAAAATCATTGGTTTTATCAAGCTGCAAGTGCCAGCTGGTAAGGCAAACCCATCCCCACCAATCGGACCTGCTCTGGGTCAACGTGGTCTGAACATCATGGAATTCTGCAAAGCGTTCAACGCGCAGACCCAAGGTGTTGAGCCAGGTATGCCAATTCCGGTTGTTATTACAGCGTTTGCGGACAAATCATTCACTTTCGTGATGAAAACCCCGCCAGCAACGTACCTGATCAAGAAGCATTCGGGCGTTACCAAAGGTTCGCCGAAGCCACATACCGACAAAGTCGGCAAGTTGACACGTGCGCAAGCTGAAGAAATCGCTAAATTGAAAGCCCCAGATCTGACCGCTGCTGACTTGGATGCTGCTGTACGCACCATCGCTGGTTCGGCACGTTCCATGGGCATCACGGTGGAGGGTCTGTAATGGCTAAGTTATCGAAACGCGTTAAAGCATTTAAAGCAAAAGTTGACCGTACCAAAGCGTACCCATTCGACAATGCAGTTGCTTTGATCAAAGAATGCGCATCGGCAAAATTCGATGAATCGATCGATATTTCGGTTCAATTGGGTGTTGATGCTAAGAAATCCGACCAGGTAGTTCGTGGTTCGGTTGTTTTGCCAGCTGGTACCGGTAAATCGGTTCGCGTTGCAGTATTTGCAACTGGCGAAAAAGCAGAACAAGCGAAAGCTGCTGGTGCAGATATCGTTGGTATGGATGACCTGGCTGAGCAAATCAAAGCCGGCAACATGCCTTTCGACATCGTTATCGCATCGCCAGACACCATGCGTATCGTTGGTACCCTGGGTCAAATCCTGGGCCCACGCGGCATGATGCCTAACCCGAAAGTTGGTACTGTTACTCCTGACGTAGCGACTGCAGTTAAAAATGCAAAAGCTGGTCAGGTTCAATACCGTACTGACAAAGCTGGCATTATCCACGCCACTATCGGTCGTAAATCGTTCTCCGACGAAGCGCTCAAATCCAACTTGTTGGCTTTGATCGATGCGTTGAATAAAGCTAAGCCAGCGACCAGCAAAGGTGTTTACCTGCGTAAAGTCTCGCTGTCGTCGACGATGGGCGCTGGTGTACGCGTCGATCAATCGACTCTGGCTGCTTAAGTATTGAATTAAGTCCCGTTGCCAGTCTGGCAGCGGGCGTATCTTTGGGCTGGACCTGATTCAGTAGTAGCGAAACAGGTTCAGGCAATCAAAGACCGTTGGGCGGCGTGCATGTAGTTCGTGTGCAAAGTTAAATGTGTAATCGGCAACGATGTCATACCCAACGCAGATGGTGAACCCGAACAAGTTTTGTAGTCTCTTCGCTGGCTTGCCAGTATGAACTCCTAACTTCGGACGCCGTGTTCGAACCGATGTGAGGCAAGCAATCAATGACGATTGTGTATCCGCTGAACATCATTTTTGGAGGTTGATCTTGAGTCTCAATCTGAATGACAAAAAGGCCGTAGTCGCCGAAATCTCTGCCAAAGTTGCATCGGCACAGACCATCGTCGTGGCCGAATACCGTGGCATCCAGGTTGGTCACTTGACACAACTGCGCGCCAAAGCGCGGGACCAAGGTGTGTACTTGCGCGTATTGAAAAATACGCTGGCACGTCGCGCTGTTGAAGGTACCGCATTTGCCAGCCTCGCTTCTGAAATGACCGGTCCGTTGATCTATTCGATCTCGGATGACGCCGTTGCTGCAGCAAAAGTCATTAGTGACTTTTCTAAAACCAACGACAAACTGGTCGTCAAGGCAGGTAGCTTCGCAGGTAAGCCGCTTGATAAAGCAGGTGTTACCGCGTTGGCAAATATTCCTAGCCGTGAAGTCCTGCTGGCCCAAGTTCTGGGCATGATGCTGGTTCCGGTTGCGAGCTTTACGCGTGGTCTGGCTGCTCTTGCTGCACAAAAAGCTGAAGGCGCTGCGCCTGAAGCTGCTGCCGCACCAGCCGCCGAATCGACCGAAGCAGCAGCAGAATAAGAGCTGCCGCATCAGCGGCGCTCCCTGCTCTTGTTTCGACGCATTCGCGTCAGTACCAATCAGATGTAATTATTGAAAAAATTTAGGAGTTTCAAATGGCAATTAGCAAAGACGACATCCTGGAAGCCGTAGGCAACCTGACAGTTCTGGAACTGAATGACTTGGTAAAAGCATTCGAAGAAAAATTCGGCGTATCCGCTGCTGCAATGGCTGCTCCAGCAGCTGGCGGTGGTGCTGCTGGCGGCGCTGCTGCTGAAGAACAAACCGAATTCACCGTTGTTCTGGCCGACTTCGGCGCGAACAAAGTTGGTGTAATTAAAGCGGTTCGTGAAATCACCGGTCTGGGCTTGAAAGAAGCTAAAGATCTGGTTGATGCAGCACCAAAACCACTGAAAGAAGGCGTTTCGAAAGCAGACGCTGAAGCAGCTAAGAAAAAACTGGAAGAAGCTGGCGCAAAAGCCGAGATCAAGTAATCTCGATTTGCCCGCGCGACTTTACAGCGCCCGAGTCAAAGTTCGAAACCTCCCGAAAGGGCGGTTCGGCTTTGGCTCCTTTGTCGTTCTTGATTCTAAGTAGCCAAGGGCAGACTTGATAGACTTCATGTAATCTTGTCAGCATTTGGTTGTTAAAGGGCAGAGACTTGAGGTTTCACTGTTTCGAATTGTTAATGTAGCAATTCGGCAATGTAGCCTGAATCCTGAATTCTCTATCCTTCCCTGTCACTCACGGAGTGTCCATGCACTACTCATTTACTGAGAAAAAGCGCATTCGCAAATCATTCGCGAAACGCGCTAACGTTCACAACGTTCCGTTCCTGCTGGCGACCCAGCTCGAGTCTTACCACGGCTTTTTGCAAGAAGACAAGATACCGTCCCAACGCAAAAATGAAGGCTTGCAGTCCGCCTTCACGTCTATTTTCCCTATCGTTTCGCACAATGGTTTTGCGCGTCTCGAATTCTTGTCCTATGTGCTCGGCGATCCGCCGTTCAACATTAAAGAATGCCAACAACGTGGATTGACCTACGCGTCACCTCTGCGTGCCAAAGTTCGTCTGGTGATCCTGGATAAGGAATCGCCAACCAAGCCTGTCGTTAAAGAAATGAAAGAGCAAGAAGTCTACATGGGCGAATTGCCTTTGATGACCTCGACCGGTTCCTTCGTGATTAACGGTACAGAGCGCGTTATCGTGTCCCAGCTGCACCGTTCGCCTGGCGTGTTCTTTGAACATGACCGCGGCAAGACTCACTCGTCCGGTAAATTGCTGTTCTCCGCACGTATCATTCCTTACCGTGGTTCGTGGCTGGATTACGAATTCGATCCGAAAGACATCTTGTTCTTCCGCGTCGATCGTCGTCGCAAGATGCCTGTCACCATCCTGTTGAAAGCAATCGGCATGACGCCGGAGCAAATCCTCGAAAACTTCTTCGTTTTCGACGATTTCGCATTGCATTCGGATGGCGCCGAAATGGCCTTCGTCGCAGAACGTCTGCGCGGTGAAGTTGCTCGTTTCGACATCACTGACAAAGCCGGCAAAGTACTGGTAGCAAAAGACAAGCGTATCAACAGCAAGCACGTGCGTGACGTTGAAGCGGCTGGCATCAAAAACATCTCGGTACCAGAAGACTACCTGTTGGGTCGTATCCTGGCGAAAAACATCGTTGATACAGAAACTGGCGAAGTCATTGCCAGCGCCAACGATGAACTGACCGAAGACCTGCTGGCGCGTCTGCGCGAAGGTAAAGTAACCAACATCCAGACTCTGTACACCAACGATCTGGATCAAGGCGGCTACATCTCGCAAACACTGCGTATGGATGACACTACCGATCAGATGGCCGCTAAAGTCGCTATCTATCGCATGATGCGTCCAGGCGAACCGCCAACTGAAGATTCGGTTGAAGCATTGTTCAACGGCTTGTTCTACAACGCAGATCGTTACGACCTGTCGGCTGTCGGCCGTATGAAATTCAACCGTCGTATCGGTCGCGATGAGCTGACCGGCGACATGACGCTGTCGAATGACGACGTACTGGCCGTGATCAAGATCCTGGTTGAGTTGCGCAATGGTCGCGGCGAAGTCGATGATATCGATCACTTGGGTAACCGTCGCGTACGTTGCGTCGGCGAATTGGCTGAGAACCAATTCCGTGCTGGTCTGGTTCGTGTTGAGCGCGCTGTCAAAGAACGCCTCGGCCAGGCTGAAGCTGACAACCTGATGCCGCATGACCTGATCAACTCCAAGCCGATTTCGGCAGCGATCCGTGAATTCTTCGGTTCGTCGCAGTTGTCGCAGTTTATGGATCAAACCAATCCATTGTCGGAAATCACGCACAAACGTCGCGTTTCCGCTCTCGGACCTGGCGGTTTGACCCGAGAACGCGCAGGCTTTGAAGTACGTGACGTGCATCCGACCCACTACGGCCGTGTATGCCCGATCGAAACACCTGAAGGCCCGAACATTGGTCTGATCAACTCGCTGGCGTTGTATGCCCGCCTGAACGAATACGGTTTCCTGGAAACCCCATATCGTAAAGTCGAAGGCAGCAAAATCACCGACCAGATCGATTACCTGTCCGCAATTGAAGAAGGTCGTTACATCATCGCTCAGGCGAATGCGACCATCGACAAATCGGGCGCGTTGTCAGATGAATTGGTTTCCGCACGTGAAGCCGGCGAAACAATTCTGGTATCACCAGAACGCGTTCAGTACATGGACGTTGCGCCAGGCCAGGTTGTGTCGGTTGCTGCTTCGCTGATTCCGTTCCTCGAACACGATGACGCGAACCGCGCATTGATGGGCGCCAACATGCAACGTCAGGCAGTTCCTTGCTTGCGTCCGGAAAAAGCATTCGTTGGTACCGGTATCGAACGTACGGTTGCAGTTGACTCGGGTACGACAGTACAAGCATTGCGTGGCGGTATCGTTGATTACATCGATGCAGGCCGTGTCGTGATTCGCGTTAATGATGACGAAGCACAAGCGGGTGAAGTCGGTGTTGATATCTACAACCTGATCAAGTACACCCGTTCGAACCAAAACACCAATATTAACCAACGTCCTATCGTGCAAGTCGGCGATCGCGTTGCAAAACATGACGTCATCGCTGACGGCGCATCGACTGATCTGGGCGAATTGGCTCTGGGTCAAAACATGCTGGTCGCGTTTATGCCATGGAATGGTTACAACTTCGAAGATTCGATTCTGATCTCCGAAAAAGTTGTGGCTGATGACCGTTACACCTCGATTCATATCGAAGAGTTGTCGGTTGTTGCACGTGACACCAAGCTGGGTGCGGAAGAAATCACACGTGATATCTCCAATCTGGCTGAAAACCAACTGGCACGTCTGGATGAGTCCGGTATCGTCTACATCGGTGCAGAAGTTACCGCTGGCGACACCCTGGTCGGTAAAGTAACGCCTAAAGGCGAAACCCAACTGACACCGGAAGAAAAACTGCTGCGCGCGATTTTCGGCGAAAAAGCATCCGACGTAAAAGATACATCGCTGCGCGTACCGTCCGGCATGGTCGGCACCGTTATCGACGTGCAAGTATTTACGCGTGAAGGTATTCCACGCGACAAACGTGCACAACAGATTATCGACGACGAACTGCAACGCTATCGTCTGGACTTGAACGATCAGCTGCGTATCGTTGAAGGCGATGCATTCCAGCGTCTGGAAAAAATGTTGATCGGCAAAGTCGTCAACGGCGGTCCTAAGAAAATCGCTAAAGGCGCGAAAATCACTAAAGAGTATCTGGACGATCTGGACAAATACCACTGGTTCGATATTCGCCCTGCAGACGACACATCGGCAAATGCTTTGGAAGCTATCAAAGAATCCATCGCTGAAAAACGCCACCAGTTCGATCTGGCATTTGAAGAAAAACGTAAGAAACTGACGCAAGGCGACGAATTGCCGCCAGGCGTACAGAAGATGGTCAAAGTGTATCTGGCAGTCAAACGTCGCCTGCAACCTGGTGACAAGATGGCGGGTCGTCACGGTAACAAAGGTGTTGTGTCGCGCATCTTGCCTATCGAAGACATGCCGCACATGGCTGACGGTACACCAGCAGACGTCGTGCTGAACCCGCTGGGTGTTCCATCGCGTATGAACGTTGGTCAGGTTCTGGAAGTTCACCTGGGCTGGGCAGCTAAAGGTCTGGGCTTGCGTATCGGCGAAATGCTGAATGCACAAGTACAAATCGCAGAACTGCGTAAGTTCCTGGGCGCGATTTATAACGAGTCGGGCAAAACAGAAGATCTGGACAACTTCAGCGATACAGAAATCCTGGAGCTGGCTGGTAACCTGAAAAACGGCGTACCGTTTGCAACACCAGTGTTTGATGGTGCGGATGAAGCAGAAACCCGCCGCATGCTGGATCTGGCTTACCCGGATCACATTGCGAAGCAACTGGGTATGACCGCTTCCAAGAACCAGGTCACCATGTATGACGGTCGTACCGGTGAAGCGTTTGAACGTACAGTAACCGTCGGTTACATGCACTACCTCAAACTGCATCACCTGGTTGATGACAAGATGCATGCGCGTTCGACCGGTCCTTACTCGCTGGTTACGCAGCAACCACTGGGCGGTAAAGCTCAGTTCGGTGGCCAGCGCTTCGGTGAGATGGAAGTCTGGGCACTGGAAGCATACGGCGCGTCCTACGTCTTGCAAGAGATGTTGACCGTCAAGTCCGATGACGTGAATGGCCGTACCAAAGTGTACGAAAATCTCGTCAAGGGCGACCACGTCATCGACGCCGGCATGCCGGAATCCTTCAACGTTCTCGTTAAGGAAATCCGCTCGCTGGGTATCGACATCGACCTGGAACGCGACTGATGTAAAGCAGGGGAGAAGCGAGACGCTTCTCCCTTCGCTGTTTGGAATTTGAAGTAAAAGCAGTCAGTAAGAAATAGCAGCGAAATAGTAGTAAGAACGAAATAGCAGTTTTTGGTAGTGTCGTCTGTCCCGGTATGCGCGGAACTCAGCTCGTGAAGAATGCTTCAGGCTCAGCTCTCCCGCCCATGCGAACAGGGTATAAAGCAGCGCCGCCACTACCGTCTCATCATCAAGCGTTTTTTCACGCCAACTGGAGTGATACATGAAAGCACTGCTCGATCTATTCAAGCAAGTTCAGCAAAATGAACAATTCGACGCGATCAAAATTGGTCTGGCGTCTCCTGAAAAAATCCGTTCGTGGTCCTACGGCGAAGTTAAAAAGCCGGAAACCATCAACTATCGTACGTTCAAACCAGAACGCGACGGTCTGTTCTGCGCAAAAATCTTTGGCCCTATCAAAGATTACGAATGCCTTTGCGGCAAATACAAACGCCTGAAACACCGCGGTGTTATCTGCGAAAAATGCGGCGTTGAAGTCACGCTGGCTAAAGTGCGTCGTGAACGCATGGGCCACATCGAACTGGCATCGCCAACTGCACACATCTGGTTCCTGAAATCGTTGCCATCCCGTCTGGGTATGGTGCTCGACATGACCCTGCGCGATATCGAACGCGTACTGTATTTCGAAGCCTACGTTGTGACCGATCCAGGCATGACCCCGCTGAAAAAATGCCAGATCATGTCGGAAGACGACTACGCAGCTAAATACGAAGAATTCGGCGACGACTTCACCGCTTTCATGGGCGCTGAAGGTATCCGCGAATTGCTGCGCGCTATCGACATCGATCGCGATGCTGAAATGCTGCGTCAGGAATTGAAAGATTCCAAATCCGAAGCCAAGATCAAAAAATACGCGAAGCGCCTGAAAGTGCTGGAAGCGTTCCAACGTTCGGGTATCAAACCTGACTGGATGATCATGGAAGTGTTGCCGGTCCTGCCGCCAGAACTGCGCCCATTGGTGCCGCTGGATGGTGGTCGTTTCGCAACCTCTGATCTGAACGATCTGTATCGCCGCGTCATCAACCGTAACAACCGTTTGAAGCGTCTGATGGAACTCCGCGCGCCGGAAATCATCACCCGCAACGAAAAACGTATGTTGCAGGAAGCAGTTGACTCGCTGCTGGACAACGGCCGTCGCGGTAAAGCGATGACCGGCGCCAACAAGCGTCCACTGAAATCGCTGGCCGAAATGATCAAAGGCAAGGGCGGTCGTTTCCGTCAAAACTTGCTGGGCAAACGCGTCGATTACTCGGGTCGTTCCGTTATCGTCGTGGGCCCGCAACTGAAATTGCATCAATGCGGTTTGCCGAAACTGATGGCGCTGGAACTGTTCAAGCCATTCATTTTCAACAAGCTCGAATTGATGGGCCTGGCTACCACGATCAAGGCAGCTAAAAAACTGGTTGAGATTCAAGAGCCAGTCGTTTGGGACATCCTGGAAGACGTGATCCGTGAACATCCGGTCATGCTGAACCGCGCACCTACCTTGCACCGTCTCGGTATCCAGGCGTTTGAGCCGGTTCTGATCGAAGGTAAAGCGATCCAGTTGCACCCATTGGTCTGTGCTGCATTTAACGCCGACTTTGACGGCGATCAAATGGCGGTTCACGTTCCACTGTCGATCGAAGCACAGATGGAAGCACGCACATTGATGCTGGCTTCGAACAACATCCTGTTCCCATCGAACGGCGAACCATCGATCGTTCCTTCGCAAGATATCGTGTTGGGTCTGTACTACGCGAGCCGCGAAGCGATCAACGCCAAGGGCGAAGGCATGATGTTCCCGGACGTGTCCGAAGTCATCCGTGCTTACGACAACAAAATGGTTGAGCTGGCGACCCGTATCACTGTGCGTATCACCGAGTATCCAAAAAATGTGGAAACCGGCGAATTCGAAAAAACGGTTACACGTTACGAAACCACAGTCGGTCGTGCGATCCTGTCCGAAATTCTGCCTAAAGGCTTGCCGTTCTCGGTTCTGAACCGCGCGCTGAAAAAGAAAGAAATTTCGCGTCTGATCAACTTGTCCTTCCGTAAGTGCGGTCTGCGCGCAACGGTAGTGTTTGCTGATCAATTGCTGCAATCGGGCTTCCGCCTGGCAACCCGTGCCGGTATCTCGATCTGCGTTGATGACATGCTGGTACCTAAGCAAAAAGTTGACATCATCGCGACCGCTGAAAGCGAAGTTAAACAGATCGAACAGCAATATTCGTCCGGTCTGGTTACCGCTGGCGAACGTTACAACAAAGTGGTTGATATCTGGGGCAAAGCAGGCGACGACGTCGGCAAGGCCATGATGGATCAACTCAAAGTTGAAGACGTCACCAAACGTGATGGCACCAAAACAACACAAGAATCGTTCAATGCGATTTACATGATGGCCGACTCCGGTGCGCGCGGTTCCGCCGCACAGATTCGTCAGCTGGCCGGTATGCGTGGCCTGATGGCGAAACCGGATGGTTCCATTATTGAAACGCCGATCACCGCGAACTTCCGCGAAGGTCTGAACGTTTTGCAGTACTTCATCTCGACTCACGGTGCACGTAAAGGTCTGGCCGATACCGCTCTGAAAACAGCGAACTCGGGTTACCTGACACGTCGTCTGGTAGACGTAACGCAAGATCTGGTTGTAATCGAAGATGATTGCGGCACTTCGAACGGCGCGTCGATGAAAGCGCTGGTTGAAGGTGGTGAAGTTATCGAAGCATTGCGTGACCGTATCCTGGGCCGCGTTGCTGCAAACGACATCGTTAATCCTGAAACACAGGCAACCTTGTACGCGGCTGGCGCCTTGCTGGACGAAGACATGGTTGAAGAAATCGAACGCCTCGGCATCGATGAAGTAAAAGTACGTACACCGCTGACTTGCGACACTCGCTTCGGTCTGTGTGCACAATGTTACGGTCGTGACCTCGGCCGCGGCACACTGGTTAACGCCGGTGAAGCAGTTGGTGTGGTCGCAGCGCAATCGATTGGTGAGCCAGGTACACAGCTGACCATGCGCACCTTCCACATCGGTGGTGCAGCGTCGCGTGCAGCAGTGGCATCGTCGGTCGAAGCGAAATCGAACGGTACCGTTCGTTTCACCGCGACCATGCGTTATGTCACCAACGGCAAAGGCGGTCAGATCGTCATTTCCCGTTCCGGTGAAGTGCTGATTACCGACGACTACGGCCGTGAACGTGAACGCCATAAAGTACCGTACGGCGCAACCCTGATCGTCAAAGACGGCATGGTGATCAAAGCCGGTGCAGCATTGGCAACATGGGATCCGCTGACCCGTCCTATCATTACCGAATACACCGGTACGGTGAAATTCGAGAACGTAGAAGAAGGTTCGACCGTTGCTCGTCAGATCGACGAAGTGACCGGTCTGTCGACCCTGGTTGTTATCGATGCGAAACGTCGTGGTTCGGTTACCAAAACCGTACGTCCACAGGTCAAACTGTTGAACGAACAAGGCGAAGAAGTGAAGATCGCCGGTACCGAACACGCAGTGACCATTGGCTTCCAGGTTGGCGCGCTGATCACCGTGAAAGACGGCCAGCAAGTTACCGTCGGTGAAGTTCTGGCACGTATTCCGACCGAATCGCAGAAAACACGTGACATCACCGGTGGTCTGCCGCGTGTTGCCGAGTTGTTCGAAGCGCGTTCGCCGAAAGATGCCGGTATGCTGGCTGAAGTCACAGGTACTGTGGCATTCGGTAAGGAAACCAAAGGTAAGCAACGTCTGGAAATCACAGACATGGACGGCAACAAGCACGAGTTCCTGATCACCAAGGACAAACAAGTGCTGGTACATGACGGCCAGGTTGTGAACAAAGGCGAGATGATTGTTGACGGCCCAGCTGACCCACAAGATATCCTGCGCCTGTTGGGTATCGAAGCGCTGGCACGTTACATCGTTGACGAAGTTCAAGACGTGTACCGTTTGCAAGGCGTGAAGATCAACGACAAGCACATTGAAGTGATCGTGCGTCAAATGTTGCGTCGCGTTCAAGTGGTTGATGCAGGCGATGCGAACTACATCGTTGGTGAACAAGTTGAACGCTCCGAACTGCTGGACGAAAACGATCGCGTCATCGCTCTGGGTAAAATCCCTGCAACCTACGAAAACGTATTGTTGGGTATTACCAAAGCATCGTTGTCCACCGACTCCTTCATCTCGGCTGCTTCGTTCCAGGAAACAACGCGTGTCCTTACCGAAGCTGCGATCATGGGCAAAAAAGACGGCTTGCGCGGTCTGAAAGAAAACGTGATCGTTGGTCGTCTGATCCCGGCTGGTACAGGTCTGGCATTCCACCGTGCCCGCAAGGAAAAAGACACCTGGGAAGCAGAAGAACGTGCAGCCTTGTTGCAATCGGAAAAAGCTGCGCGCGCAGCAGAAGCCGAAGCGCAATTTGCTGACATTTCCAGTGTTCCGGACAGCGATACCGACGCGGCTTAATCACTACGCGTTTCAAGCATCCAAAACGGCATCAGGAGCAATCCTGATGCCGTTTTTTTATGGCTATGGGATTAGTCCGATAGTCCATGTGTTGCTTGTAAGCGTCACTTTTCTGAAATGCCTCAAACAATAATGATTATCATTTGAGTATTGCGTTATGATCTGCCTCCTGATGCGCGCAGCTGCGCGTCATCACACCTCTTACAGCATGCGTTCGTACACGAAGCGCCATGCATAAATACTAAAAAAACTACGGCAGCCAGCATTATTTTCGCTAGCAACCTATCCACGAAAACAAGGAAGGGTTGCTATGAAACTATGCAAAAACAAACTCGCCCTGGCTACCGTGCTGGTACTCCAGCAATGGCCGGTGCATCAGGCTGGCGCGCAACAGATCGCCAAACTCGACGAAATTACGGTTACATCGACACGCGGACTTGGCGGTGACATTAACCGCGCTGCCGCGACCGTATCCGTAGTGACCGCGGAAGAAATCGAGCAGCAGAACGCAAAGGATATAAAAGACGCATTGCGCTATGAGCCGGGCGTGGAAGTAAGGCGCTCAGTTGCGCGAACCAGCGGAATCAGCGGCGCCAGCGCGACTGCCGGCCGTGGTGGGAATGAAGGGATTACTATCCGTGGACTGGATGGCAACAGGGTACTGCTGCTGGAGGACGGCGTGCCGGTGCCGCGTGCATTCAGCGTTGGCACCCTCAGTGCCGGACGTGGCAGCTATCTGAACACGGATCTGTATCAGCGTATCGAAGTCTTGCGTGGCCCTGCTTCCTCCATGTATGGCAGTGATGGCTTGACTGGTGCAGTTAATTTCGTCATCAAGGATCCGCAGGACTATCTGAATATCTTCAACAAGAGTACTTACTTCTCGGTTCGTCCGTCCTATGATTCGGTCGATAACAGTTTCGGTGCCAGCGGTACCTTCGCCGTAGGCGGTGAGCGTTGGCAAGGCATGGTGCTGTTGAATGCGCGCCATGGCAAAGAAACTGACAATAAAGGCGATCGTGATATCACGGGTACTAACCGCACTGCACCCGATCCGCTGACTTATGACACGCAATCCATGCTGGGCCGCGTTGTATTCCGTGCAACCGCAAATGATGTTTTCAAATGGACCTTGGCGACGACTGAAAACAAAACCTCAGGCAGTAGTCCGTCGGCTATAGGTCCAGCCGCTGGTGGAACCTTTGTGACCGGATATCAAACTACAAGCAAGGTACAAAGCGATCGTTTTACCTTCGCCTACGAGCGTGATGATGCGGATAACCCTGTGGTGCAAAAAATCCGCGCCAATGTGTTCTATCGTGATGCCAACACAAATCAATATACGTTTGAAAGCGGCACTGGTGCCACGCGCCCGCGGTTCCGTGATGTGACTTATAAAGACCAGGCTATTGGTGGTGGCGTGATGGCTGAAAGCAGTTTCAATGTAGGTGGCATCAAGAATCAATTGATGTATGGATTTGATGTCAGTAGAAGCCAGCTAAGCCAGCAAGCAACGGGAACTGGTTGGACAACCTGTACCGGTACGCAATACTGCGAACTCTTCCCTAAAACGAATTATTCGATTTTCGGTGCTTACGTGCAGGACGATATACGTATAGGGAAGCTGAGTATCATCCCGGGCTTGCGTTACGACTCATATGAACTCGATCCTAAGGCCAGTGCGCGTTATGACGCACAAGCGAATGCAAATGGACAGCCAGCTGCGCGTAGCAAAGACAATGCATTGTCACCGCGTCTGGCATTCCTCTATGAAGTAACGCCGGCGTTTGTGCCGTACGCTCAATACGCACGCGGATTCCGTGCGCCGTCCCCGCAAGAAGTGAACTCTTACTTCAATAACGTGGGTGTTCCTGGTGGATCGTATATGCAGATTGCTAATCCGAACCTTAAAGCGGAAACCAGTAACTCATATGAGATCGGTTTGCGTGGCAAGATCGATCTGGCAAATAGTCGTGTCCGCTACAGCGCGGCGGCATTTGCCGGGCGCTATAAAAACTTTATCGAACTGGTCCAGATTGGTGGCAACTTCCAGGTTGCGACGCCTGCCATCAATCAATACATCAATTCTTCTCGCGCCAATATACATGGTGTGGAAGCGCGCGTTGACTGGCGCTGGAATGCAGGGTGGACCTTGCGTGGCGGCTTTGCTTACACGCAGGGTGACAGCATTAACCGCAATGGTGTCAAAACCGGACTGGATACTGTGGCGCCGTTGTCGGTCGTGACGGGGCTGCGCTATGAACCAAATCAGACCTGGTTCGTACAAGGCGATCTCGTGTATGCCGCCGCCAAGAAACGGAGCGACCTTGCGAATCCTAACGTCGGCACACAGCCAGCGTTTGCCCCATCGTCATTTGCAATTCTTGATGTCTTCAGCGGCTATCGCGTGAATAAAAACGTCAGCTTTAATGCCGGCATACGCAACCTGTTTGATCGTAAATACTGGGTATGGAACGACATACGTGGTTTGGGCCTGGCGAGTACGGCAACCAATCTGGATGCCTATACCTCACCTGGTCGTAGTTTCAATGTGAGCATGAAAATAGAGTATTAATCGCGTCATAGCGGCGATTCGTCTAGCAGCGGGTCGCCGCTTATTTTTATAGAAAGAGAAAATAAATGAGATACACAAAGTTAATGGGTGCGTTGCTGGCAGCGCTGGCGCTGTCCGGAAATGCAATGGCGCATGCTGATGCTGAAGCCGATGCACTCAAGGCGAAGCAGGCGGCATTGCAGGCTGAGCAACCGGGGCTGTTTGCACGAGATGTTGCGCAAAAACTGGGCGTCAGCGAAGCGAAGCTGTTGGCGGCAGATATCGGTCGCGGCGCAACATTGCTGCGTTCAGATGTCGCTACCTATAAAGCTTTGTTTAACCGCATGCACGAGCTGGGCCGGATCAAGGCGATTACGCGTAATGAAAACGGCGTGATCGAGCGTACCGCAGTTGCGGTGCCACCCAAGCTGGATGAGCAGGGGCGCGTAAAGCCGGGTAGCGGCTTTGTCGGTACCGAGATCGACCTGCGCTTCAAGATGGATAGCTGGGGTTACGCATTTGCCGTGGTTGCGCCACGCGCCGGTGGCCGAACCAGCCGCAGCCTGCAGTTCTTTGACAAGAATGGCGAGGCTATACACAAGGTGTACCTGAACGACGAAAAGGGCGTGCCGGCGTTTGAAAAGCTGGTTGCCGAATACAAGGCGGCAGACCAAAAGCCGGACTGGACCGTGACCATGGCCAAGCCGGCCAAGCCACTGACTGATATGCATATCAAGGAACTGCGCAGCGCCTGGTTTGAAATGACCGACGTGCATGAATTCCAGCGCCTGATCAACGACTTCGGCATCTCGCGTGAGCGTGCGTTTGAGGTAATCGGTACAGATGCCGCCTACAAGATCACCGGGAAATCGGTGGAAACCTTGCTGGAAACCGCTTCCAAACGCCAGCAGCCTATTATGGTGTTCGTGAGCAACTCGGGCATGGTGCAGATCTATAGCGGCCTGATCGAGAAAACCGAAGCCAAGAATGGCTGGTTCAACGTGCTGGATCCGGACTTTGACTTGCACCTGCGTCAATCAGGCGTTGATCACGGCTGGGTAGTGCGTCGTCCGGCCAGGAGCGGAACCATTACCTCGGTGGAGTTCTATGACACCAAAGGTGAGCAAGTTGTTAACTTTTTCTCGCGCCGTGATCAGGGCAAGGAAGAAACCAAGGTTTGGCGTGATATAGTTGCCAATCTGCCACATTTGAAATAACTTCTTCAGGGATGTGCCGCTGCGCGCGTAGCAATTACGCATCGACCGCAGCGGCAGATGAAAAACTGTCCTTGACCCTCCATACTTTGAGGAATATACTCGCGAGTTCTCGATTTTAAGCTCTGCTGGGCTTAAGCGTTCTTTGATCTGCCGTGTTGTATTTCCTTCCTGGCAATTCCTGCGCGCTTTTTCCTTCAAGGTTCAATCGAGCCGCGCGTTGATTTAATTCTTCCGCAATGATTCTTTAGTCCCCGGACAACCGTTTTCGGGTTCGTATTATTAATGTTGTACTAGCTGGATAGAGAGCGATGCCAACCATCAATCAACTGATTCGCCAGCCGCGTGTTTCTGCACGCGTCAAGAGCAAATC
>NZ_QAJP01000013.1:17203-20245 GCF_003852535.1 Herminiimonas sp. KBW02
GCTAAGAAGTAATTAAAGTTTTTCGCAGTCTCTGCGAAATGAGTGTCGGTCCCCAATGGACCGAGTAAGTGGGTGGTTATGATGATCATCCGCGAGTGTGCGGCGAATATGTCACCGTGTACTCAACTGAAGATTGAAAGGAATCGAAATGCCACGTCGTCGTGAAGTTCCCAAGCGGGAAATCTTGCCAGATCCGAAATTCGGCAATGTTGATGTTGCCAAGTTCGTTAACGTTTTGATGTTGTCCGGTAAAAAATCGGTCGCAGAAAACATCATTTACGGTGCGTTTGAGCACATTCAAACAAAATCCGGCAAAGATCCGCTGGAAGTGTTCTCTGCTGCTATCGCAAACTGCAAACCATTGGTTGAAGTAAAATCCCGTCGCGTTGGTGGTGCTAACTACCAGGTGCCGGTTGAAGTTCGCCCAGTTCGTCGTATGGCTTTGTCCATGCGCTGGTTGCGCGAAGCTGCAAACAAACGCAGCGAAAAATCGATGCCACAACGTCTTGCTGGTGAATTGCTCGAAGCGGCTGAAAGCCGTGGCGGTGCAATGAAAAAGCGCGATGAAGTTCACCGTATGGCAGAAGCGAACAAAGCGTTCTCGCACTTCCGCTTCTAATAAAAGTAGCGTCAACGTTCATGCGTTGACGTTTGTCTGCTTATACAAATTGTTCGAAGCCGGGCACCTCATTTAAAAAAATGATGCTCGGTTTTGTTCGTTAAAGAGATATTGGATTAATCATGGCTCGCAAGACCCCCATTGAGCGTTACCGCAATATCGGTATTTCGGCTCACATTGACGCTGGTAAAACCACCACGACCGAACGCGTCCTGTTCTACACCGGCGTAAACCACAAGCTGGGTGAAGTGCATGATGGCGCGGCTACCATGGACTGGATGGAGCAAGAGCAAGAGCGCGGTATTACCATTACTTCCGCTGCTACCACTTGCTTCTGGAAAGGCATGGCAGGTAACTTCCCAGCGCATCACATCAACATCATTGATACCCCAGGCCACGTTGACTTCACAATTGAAGTTGAGCGTTCAATGCGCGTACTTGATGGCGCATGCATGGTTTACTGTGCAGTGGGTGGTGTGCAGCCGCAATCTGAAACAGTTTGGCGTCAAGCTAACAAGTACAAAGTCCCGCGTTTGGCATTCGTCAACAAGATGGACCGTACCGGCGCGAACTTCTTCAAAGTCTACGATCAAATGCGTGCGCGTTTGAAGGCTAACCCTGTGCCTATGCAAGTGCCTATCGGTGCTGAAGACTCGTTCGAAGGCGTAATCGATCTGGTCAAGATGAAAGCAATCATCTGGGACGACGCTTCGCAAGGTATGAAGTTTGAATACGGCGACATCCCTGAGCATCTGTTGGCTGATGCTAAGAAATGGCGCGAAAACATGGTTGAAGCCGCTGCTGAAGCATCGGAAGAACTGATGAACAAGTATCTGGAAGAGGGCGATTTGTCCGAAGCCGATATCAAGGCTGCGATTCGTCAACGTACGATCGCCAGCGAAATCGTTCCAATGATGTGCGGTACCGCCTTTAAAAACAAGGGCGTACAAGCTATGTTGGACGGCGTTGTTGAGTACCTGCCATCGCCAGTGGATATTCCACCAGTGCCAGGCGTGAACGAAGATGACGAACCAGTTGTGCGTAAAGCAGAAGACACCGAGAAATTCTCGGCGCTGGCATTCAAGATCGCAACCGATCCGTTTGTTGGTCAACTGTGCTTTATCCGTTGCTACTCGGGTACTTTGAACTCGGGCGATACCGTTTTCAACTCTGTTAAAGAGAAGAAAGAACGTATCGGTCGTATCGTTCAGATGCACGCGAATCAACGTGAAGAAATCAAAGAAATGCTGGCAGGCGACATCGCTGCGATCGTTGGCTTGAAAGATACAACGACAGGTGACACCCTGTGCGACGACAAAGCTGTTGTTGTCCTCGAGCGCATGATTTTCCCTGAGCCGGTTATTTCGCAAGCTGTTGAGCCTAAAACCAAGGCTGACCAGGAAAAAATGGGCCTGGCGTTGAACCGTCTGGCAGCTGAAGATCCATCGTTCCGCGTGCGTACCGATGAAGAATCAGGTCAAACCATTATTGCTGGTATGGGCGAGTTGCATCTGGACATTATCGTTGATCGTATGAAGCGCGAATTTGGCGTAGAAGCGACCGTTGGTAAGCCACAAGTTGCATACCGTGAAACCATCCGTAAAGTTTGCGAAGAAATCGAAGGTAAATTCGTTAAGCAATCCGGTGGTCGTGGTCAGTACGGTCACGTGGTTCTGAAAATTGAACCGCAAGAACCAGGTAAAGGCTTCGAATTCATCGACGCAATTAAAGGCGGTACGGTTCCACGCGAATACATCCCTGCAGTTGAAAAAGGTGTGCGCGAAACATTGACCTCGGGCGTCCTCGCGGGCTACCCAGTGGTTGACGTTAAAGTCACTCTGTTCTTCGGTTCGTACCATGACGTCGATTCGAACGAAAACGCGTTCCGTATGGCTGCTTCGATGGCGTTCAAAGACGGTTGCCGTAAAGCGAGCCCAGTTATTCTGGAGCCGATGATGGCTGTTGAAGTTGAAACACCAGAAGACTACGCTGGTACCGTGATGGGCGATTTGTCCTCACGTCGCGGTATGGTTCAAGGTATGGATGAAATCGCGGGCGGCGGCGGCAAGATCATTAAAGCCGAAGTGCCTTTGTCCGAAATGTTTGGTTACTCGACATCGTTGCGTTCCGCAACACAAGGTCGCGCAACCTACTCGATGGAATTCAAGCACTACTCTGAAGCACCTAAGAACGTGATCGATGCAATCGTCACATCGAAGGCGCCTAAGTAATAGCAAGCGTTAAAGATCGGGGAGTTGGGCAGCGTGCACAGCTCCCCGGTCGGTAGTAAATCAAATTAAACGATGTCCGATGACGGGCATCCTAATGTAAATAAATCGTTCTTTTTGAAGGAAGAATAAAATGGCAAAAGGTAAATTCGAGCGGACCAAGCCGCACGTGAACGTGGGCACAATTGGTCACGT
>NZ_QAJP01000014.1 GCF_003852535.1 Herminiimonas sp. KBW02
GCCACTCACTTTCTTTGCTTCGCTGTATAGACTCGATACATAGGTAACACTTGTGCCGGGACATAGGTAACACTTTAATCGGTCATGTCGGGACGACGCAAATCTATTCTGTCGAAGCGTTGATGTCCAAAGTACAAGTCAAAGACCCCATCCATACTGGGATCAGCTCTGGCTGCAATCAAATGGCGATGTAAGGCATTGGATACCTTGAATGAACGTCCCTGAATGAGGATCTTGCCGTCCCATCCCACTTCCATGATGACATCACTATCCCGATAGTGAATGCTGGGTAATTGTTCCGGATAGGCAATGCGACTAGGCGTATAGCGCGTGCCCGGTGTGTGCATAGCAACCGCCTCATGCGGGCGCTCATGGTTATAGATATGCCGCCACAGATCGAAGGCATGCTGTGCCTGCACCAAGTCTTGGAAGTACCTGTTTTGTAATACTTCACGCTTCAAACTACGATGGAAACGTTCGTTCTTACCGTTGGTTTGGGGATGTGCTGGACGACTATGGGTGACTTGGATGCCCAACTGGATGAGCCAGATCGTCAAGGTGGTGATGCCATGCCCATGCTTGGCTGGACTCCCCCAGGGTGAACCGTTATCCACATTGATCCGTAGCGGCATGCCATAGCGTCGAAATACGTCCTGTAGCGTGCTTTGCACGTGGTGTCGGTCAGGTCGATGACAGGCCTGAAGCACCACGTTATAACGAGAGTGATCATCAATGATGGTCAAGGGATGGCAAGTCTGTGTCGCTGTCTCAAAGTGTCCTTTGAAATCCATCTGCCATAAATCATTGGGGTGAGCATGTTCAAAGCGTGTCCAGGGCGTACTGTCTTGGCTGGCTTGGGCGTCTATCAAGCCATGGCGCTTCAAGATGCGGGTAATGGTGCTAGGTGTAGGAATACCCGAGTGACCTAGATCCAATAAGCGTCGATGCAGCTTGCGCGCACCCCATGCCGGGTGTT
The DNA here is from genome assembly GCF_003852535.1 of Herminiimonas sp. KBW02. Lineage (GTDB taxonomy): Bacteria > Pseudomonadota > Gammaproteobacteria > Burkholderiales > Burkholderiaceae_D > Oxalicibacterium. The sequence continues at coordinate 977 of NZ_QAJP01000014.1, forward strand.
GCTGACGCAGTTCAATGACCATCGTTTCGGCTATGGATGGGGTGCGATTAGGATGATGCAAAGGACGCCGTGAGCGTTCCACCACGCCTGCACAGCCTTCCTCTGCAACCCGGTGCAACAGCTTGTATCCAGTCTTGCGACTGATACCAAATCGCGTACACAGCATGCTGATATTGGCATCTTCTTGGCGGGCTAAAGCTACAAACTCTTGGCGTAACGACATCATATTGGCAACTTTCCAGGGCATGGTTCATCATCCTTTGGACGTCTTATTTGATATCCAAAAGTGTTACCTATGTCCCGGCACATCTGTTACCTATGTCATGAATCTATACA
>NZ_QAJP01000015.1:0-1846 GCF_003852535.1 Herminiimonas sp. KBW02
TATTGGTTCTTAATCGTCCAAATATTTGGATGATTGATTCGGGAGTATTTTTTCGAAGGATTACGCAGTTTGGAATGGGGGGGGGCGTCCAAAAATAAGCTGGTCTTGCAGACGTATGTTCGCATATCGGACCGAGCTGGCGTTTGAGGTCCAAGCTTCCTGCAGTCCCTATTACATTTAACTAAAATTCGTAGAAAGCACCATGTCGTTTACGTACATATCTAGATTGATCTTTCATCCGCCCGGAATCATCGACTTAAAGACCTCGTCGCGCAGATAAAAGTGATGGAAAAGAGCTGCGGCAGCATGCGCGCCGGCGATCCAGAGTATGGCTTCGCCGAGGATGATGTGTATTTTCATGATCAGTTGTCCCAGACTATGAGCTTCCTCAATCTGAGGGCAGATATCGAATCCAATAAGGGTGATAGGAATCCCTTCAAGCCAAGTACCGACTATCGCCGTGGCCGGAATCGAGATGAGAAGCGCATAAAGTACGAGGCGGACGAATTTCGCGGTCTCGGTCATCCATCGCCGCTTTTGTTGCTTATCAGGCGTATCGTCGATCAGTCCCCATAGCAATCTCAGCACGACAACAATGACGACAAGTACACCAAGCGTTTCATGAATCCTGCGGATTCCGTCAGCTTCAGCAGAATAGAGCGAATAGCGGTCACCCTTGCTCAGTGCATAGCTGGCAAGAATCAATATGGCAGTGAGCCAGTGAAAGGACTGCGTGACGACACCGTAGCAAAAGGAGGTGCTGCGCAAGGCGATCATTTGATTTCGAGCTTAAGTAGCGGTTGATGAAAGGCGACAGCATGTCACCAAATATCTGGCGTAGCCTATTGAATCAACGTTTTCGATGAATATTTAACAGAGATGACCTTATTGACATTGAGAACGACGCTGTCCGGCATAGCTTGCTCTTCTTCAGGTTGGTAGAGCAGCCATCGTAGCTTTACTTAGGTATTGCATGGTCTCGAAATGGTTCTAATTCATCTAAATGTTCGATCTAATTCTGCAGCCATTTCTGGTTTTTTGTTTGATCCCATCGGTGCCCCAATGTCCGATATTTGCATCCATTTTTTATGGAAAAATGTGGCTGGAAATCGGTATACCTCTTGCATCAGGGCTGGCACAATAGCTTCGTCTTATTTTCGCTTTTTTCAAATTACCGTCGAGGTATCCAGATGTCCGAGTTCTCTTCCTCTCCGTATATTGTTTTAGACCACCTGTTGGCTGCGCTTGATATTGGCGTAACCCACTTCACGGTCTGCGATATTCGTGATGGTTGGGGAATGCGTCTCGACTCTTGTCAGTCGGCAAGCCTGCATTATTGCTTGGAAGGCGCCGGCACGCTCACTGTCCATGGTTCGCCACCTATTCAACTTGAACCACACACTTTCGTGCTCTTACCGTCGGGGATTGCATATCGTATCGAGAGCGCCTCGCAGGAACCTGCGCAGCTCGAACATCGTGTGAGCTTATGTGGAGCTTCGTCGCGCGAATCCGTGCCGACACTTGTCGTTGGTGAAGGTCAGCAAGGTATCGTTACGGTATGTGGTGAAATCCGTGTGGAATTGGTGGGTGGATCAGACCTTTTCACCTCGCTGGACATGCCCTTGGTGGCACGCTTTGGAGGGGGGGACGGATTGCGTGACCAGTTTGTGATGCTGTTGGCAGAGTCAGCCCGACCGGGAATAGGATCTCGTGTACTGACTGAAGCATTGCTCAAACAGTGTTTGGTTCTTGCATTGCGGCGTTGGATTGAGCTTGATACCTTGCCCTTACCTTGGTTGGCGGCCGTACGAGACACGCGACTCAGACGCGCGTTGCACGCTATTTT
>NZ_QAJP01000015.1:1865-3329 GCF_003852535.1 Herminiimonas sp. KBW02
ATCCGAGTCGCTTTCGACGCTCGTTCACTGTGACTGGGAAAAGATGTCACGTCGCAAGGACAGTAGAGGATTCATCGATACTTCAAGCAGAAAATAGTCAAACGAAATAATTTAACAGGAACGGTTGTACTACTCAATACTGGACTATCAGTCTCACCGTCGTTGCTGTAATTTTAGTCAAAGGAGGGCTTGCCGCTGCTTTGACTCTGCTGCGCGTTGATGAAAAAAGTAGGCGACTAGGAAGTAACGTAAAGATTGATTTTACGATGTCATTCGGGGCTTGATACAAGTGGATTGCATGCTTGGTAAACGTGTCTCGATTCTTTTCAGATTTGAATAGTTGTGCTCAACACGATGTATTTTTCAAGCCTAGAATGGCGTACGCTTGTTGTTCATCGGTCCAAACATTGGTGAGCGACCAATTATTCTCGAAGGTGATTGATTCCAACTGCTGTAACGTATATTTTCGCGAACTTTCAGTATGAATCGTTTCACCTTTCTCAAAGTGAAAAGAATGATCTTTTAAACGAACGATTTGGTCAGTCATGCTGACTAAATGCATCTCAATCGCAGATTCCTCTTCATTCCAACGAGCTGAGTGTTCAAACTGACTCAAAGAAAAATCCATACCAACCTCACGATTAAGTCGAGCCAAGATATTCTTGTTGAATTTGGCTGTTACACCTGCAGCATCAGCGTAGGCTGCAATAAGAGTTCGAGTGTCTTTACGTAAATCGATGCCAATGATCGCTTTGCCGTTTTTTTGTACATGGTGGCGCATCTGCTCGAGAAATCTGTCTATTTCTTTCCGATTCAGATTGCCAATCGTGGACCCGGGGAAAAATGCGACTCTTGAATCAGATTCGAGATCGTCTGGAAGTGCAAAATTATCCAAAAAATTAGCGACCAGAGGATAGACATTCAAAAAAGGGAATTTCAGTCGAATTCGCATAAATGTCTGGGCTAAAAAATCTCCAGCAATATCTATCGGAACATAAGCTCGAGGCTGATGGCACGCGTCTAGCAATGCTTCGGTTTTTACTGCGGCACCGGCGCCATATTCTACGATGGTCGCATTCGGCCCGATGAAATATGAAATTTCCTTGTCATAATTACGTAGAATGGCAATTTCTGTACGGGTTGGATAGTATTCAGGAAGTTGTGTTATTTCCTCGAACAACTGCGAACCAACATCGTCATAAAGCCATTGGCTGGGCAAACTTTTTTGCTTGAGTGATAAGCCGGCTATCGTATCGTCAGTTAACCGTTGAATTTGTTTATCAATCGTGGACATTGAGTCGTACATCTTTTTCCTTTATCAGTGAAGTGTTGCTAGTTCGTTCAAGATTATCGGAATCGAATCAATCAACCATGAAATACTTAATAATCACCGACGTAATTGATTATTCGATCTTTATTATTCTTTCCCGGTTGCGGAGAAGGTGCGTCGAAAGCGACTCGGAT
>NZ_QAJP01000015.1:3395-4123 GCF_003852535.1 Herminiimonas sp. KBW02
AAAATAGCGTGCAACGCGCGATTGAGTCGTGCATCACGTACGGCCGCTAGCCAAGGTAGTGATGAAGGCTCGCTTTCGACCCAGCGTCGTAACGCTAGCACCAAACACTGTTTGAGCAATGCTTCAGTCAGCACCCGAGATCCTATTCCGGGTCGAGCCGACTCTGCTAGCAGCATTGCGAACTGGTCCTGTAGTCCGTTAGCCCCATTAAATCGTGCAACCAACAGTTTGCTCAATGGAGTAAAAAGGTCTGATCCCCCGGGCAATTTGACACGAATTTCACCACACACAGTAACGATGCCTTGTACGCCTTCCCCGACGATTAGCGTTGGAGTGGAGTGGTGTGATGATACCGGGTGCAAGAGAGTACGATACTCAAGCCGCGGTTGCCTTTGGGATGCGCTTTCGATTCGATAGGGGACACCCGGCGGCAGGAGTATAAAAGTGTGCGACTCAAGTCGAATGGGAGCGGTGCCATGAACGGTGAGGGTGCCAATCCCCTCCAGGCAGTAATGCAGACTTGCCGTCTTACAGGCATCGAAATGCATCCCCCAACCGTCACGTATGTCGCAGAGCGCAAAGTAAGTAACACCGATGTCAAGGGCGGTCAGCAAATGATCTAAGGCCATCTATGCGAATTGAGGGTAAGTGAAAGTGCGGGCGATTATGACGTGATTCAAACAAATTTATGCACGCAATTCGAATATGTGGACGATTAAGAACCAATA
>NZ_QAJP01000016.1 GCF_003852535.1 Herminiimonas sp. KBW02
GGGTTGATCAGCATGACTGTGATCGACACGTTATCGCCTGGCATCACCATTTCTTTGTCTTTCGGCAACTCGATCGAACCAGTTACGTCCGTTGTACGGAAGTAGAACTGTGGACGGTAGTTGTTGAAGAATGGGGTGTGACGGCCGCCTTCATCTTTCGACAGAACGTAGATTTCGCCTGTGAAATGTTTGTGCGGTTTGATCGAACCTGGTTTTGCCAGAACTTGACCACGTTCCACGTCTTCACGTTTGGTACCGCGCAGCAATACACCAACGTTGTCACCAGCTTGACCCTGATCCAGCAATTTGCGGAACATTTCAACACCGGTACAGGTGGTTTTTTGGGTATCACGGATACCAACGATTTCGATTTCTTCGCCGACTTTGATGATGCCGCGCTCGATACGACCGGTAACAACTGTACCGCGACCCGAGATCGAGAACACGTCTTCTACTGGCAACAGGAATGCGCCGTCAACTGCGCGTTCTGGTGTTGGGATGTAGGTGTCGAGTGCATTAGCCAGGGCCAGAATCGCTTGTTCGCCCAATGGACCTGTGTCGCCTTCCAGCGCCAGTTTTGCCGAACCTTTAACGATAGGCAAGTCGTCGCCTGGGAATTCGTATTTGGAGAGGAGCTCACGCACTTCCATTTCAACCAGTTCCAGCAGTTCTGCATCATCAACCATGTCTGCTTTGTTCAGGAACACGATGATGTATGGAACACCAACTTGACGCGACAACAGGATGTGCTCACGTGTTTGTGGCATTGGGCCGTCTGCTGCGGAGCAAACCAGAATCGCGCCGTCCATTTGCGCTGCGCCGGTGATCATGTTTTTAACATAGTCGGCGTGGCCTGGGCAGTCTACGTGTGCGTAGTGGCGGGTTTCGGTTTCGTATTCAACGTGCGAGGTGTTGATCGTGATACCGCGTGCTTTTTCTTCTGGCGCGTTATCAATTTGATCGTAGCCTTTTGCTTCGCCGCCGAATTTTTTCGACAATACAGTCGCGATCGCAGCTGTCAACGTGGTTTTACCATGATCGACGTGACCAATTGTGCCCAC
>NZ_QAJP01000002.1 GCF_003852535.1 Herminiimonas sp. KBW02
TGGGGACCCGCGCAGCGGGCAACGACTCCTGCGGTCGCCTTCTTTTGCTTACTTTTCTTGGCGAAGCAAGAAAAGTGAGTAGCCGCCGGGCTACCCCCCGGCAAACCAAGGCTGATCGAAGAAAGAACAGAATCGGTAACCAAAATACGAAACGAAACCAACCCACCAATAAAAAATGCCGCTTAGTCAAAAACCAAGCGGCATTTTAAAAAAAACGTCAATTAATGACCGGTCGAATCAGCATTCCGGCCTGCCTCAAACAGGAACCACGTACGCTGCTCAGCCTCATCAATCCAGACTTCGATCAAACTGGTCGTACCAATATCGTGATGCTCATCGCATACAGCATGGGCGGCACGCAAACGTGAAGTCAGCAACTTGTTATCTTCACGCAGCTCCGCCAGCATGTCATTAGGCTCGACGTAATCTGCATCGTTGTCCTTGATGCGCTGGGTACGCGCAATGTGACCGATAGAGCGCAGGGTCATGCCGCCTACTTTACGGATACGCTCTGCTATCAGATCAGTCATCGCATAGATTTGAACGGCTTGTTCATCAAGCAGCAAGTGGTAGTCACGGAAGTGAGGGCCGCTCATGTGCCAGTGGAAGTTTTTGGTTTTCAGGTAGAGCGCAAACACGTCTGCCAGTACGCCATTCATTGCAGCAGAGATGTCTTTCGTCGCTTTGGCTCCCATGTCGCTAGGGGTAATCAAAGGCGCACTCTGTCTGCGCTTGATATCAGCTACCGAACTGGCCTTGGTAGTTTTCACGGCTTTAGCAGCTTTAACTGGTTTTTTCATACATCGCTCCTCGGTTATTGCTCAGTGATTGAGAGTCACATGCGTATGACTTGGCATGCTTGAAAGTACGCTCTTGCATTTTGACCCAAGCTGCACCATGCAGCAAGTTCGTTAAACTTATAACTCAGATAGCGAAAAATAATTGGATAGTGGATCGCATCATCGTTTAATTAGTAATGCGACCACCCTGCTTTATTTTCAAGTGTTTACTGCAAAAAGAAATCAACTGCCAGCGCAACGATAGGTGGCTGAATGGAGTGATTGCCATTGAATTCAACCAGCTCCACGTCATAACCGGCCGCTTTCAGTTTGGCGACATGCGGACGCGCACTGGTTTCTATCGGCAATTGCTCATCGACCAGACCGTGCGAGATGAAGACCTTGGGCGCGCCTTCTTGCATGAAGACCGACATGAAGCCGCCCGAAAACACGATGACGTGGCTAACCAGATCACCATTGGTGATGCCTGTTGACAGCGAATAGCTGCCACCATCCGAGAAGCCCGCGAAGCCGAAATGCTCCTGATCGATCAGGTAACGGGAAGCAACTTCTGTCAGCGCTTCACCCAGACGCTGGATGTCAGGACCATTGCCTCCAATGACGATATCCCAGGTCACGTACAGCGATTGCGGCAGCAGTAGCAGGAATTTATTGCGCTCGGCATGCTCTTCGAGGAAGGGCAAGACCTTTTCCGCGCTGCCGCCTGCGCCATGGAACATGACCAGCAACGGCACCTTGGCATTCGGTTCAAGACCGGTTGGAACATACAGCACAGCATCACGTTCCTCGAAGATCCCGAGAGAATGTCGACCTGGCTGCAACGGAGATTTGGTAGGCGACGCGTGCGTGAACGACAGGCGTCCCATTAATGAGAGATCAAACATGCCCTTATCTTACCTCTTCCCTCCTGAATTGAAAACCGCGACCCCGCTGCTTGCTGACTGCTCGCCTGCCAGCGCGAGCAAGAACCACACGCCGGCAAGCAGTTGCTGGTCAGCCTTGTCGGCTGGCCTGATGGCGTATTCGTCGATGATTTTGCCGAAGGTGATGGGATCAATCAGCGCCAGTACGGCTTGAGGTAAGTCCAGAGGATGTACACGGCTTCCGCTTCGTGCTTGACGAACGCTGGCTGCAGATAGCCAGGCGGAAGCGCTATCCGGTGATCAGGCCGCGGCGGAGCTCAGGCTGTCTGCGTTGCTGTACTCATCTGCCAGCACCCGGTTGCGACCCTCATTCTTGGCAGTGTACAACGCACGATCAGCCCGTATGCTTAAACGGTCAAAACTTTCACCTTCACGCCAGGTCGCAATACCGATACTGATGCTGTAATGACATTCGCCAAAAGCGCCGGAAATCAGATGCAACTCGGAATCTTCGCGCAAACGCCGTGCAATGGCCAATGCCCCGTTAGTATCCGTATTCGGCAGGAGGATGCCGAACTCTTCGCCGCCGAGTCGCCCCAGAGCATCGCCATCGCGCAGGGATGCGCGCGTCATGCGGGCAAATTCACGCAGCACCTCGTCGCCGCCGGCATGACCAAAAGTGTCGTTGATGCGTTTGAAATGATCGAGATCGATAATCAGCAAGGACAGCGGCCGCCCCAGCTTTCCGGCCCGCATGATCTGTTCGCGCGCCACTGCTTCCAGCCGTTTACGCGACATGGCTTCCGTCAGATGGTCATGATTGGCGGCGTCTTCCAGTGTCGCCAGCATGGCATCATGGGTCAGCATGACCGCTGCCATCGTCATGGTTGGCAAGGTCACCGCGCCAATCACCATGAGCACGATGTTCCAGAAGTTATCGAACATCATGGTGTTGGATGGCTGATCCAGCGTGATGAAGTAAATGCCGCGTGTCAGTTGGCAAGTCGCAAAAATCAGCGCCAGGATGGCAGCGAACCAGTAATTATAGGGATTGCGATGCGCCGGTCTGTGGCGCAGCAAGACCACACTGGACGCGACGCATATCGTGCAAAAGAAGGTGGTCATGATCAGCACCCGCACCGGGATGCTGTTAATCGCGTAGCGCCAGATGATCAGGCCGACGGCAATCGCCGTAATGCTGGCGATCAGCACATTCCAGCGAGACGGCTGGCCGACGAAACGTGCACAGCCGACGAAATAATAGGCGGCAGCTAAAGCCAGTACGGAATTGGCGATAACGACAGAGATGAAATCCGGGATCAGGTCGCGCAAGGCCAGCAAGGGCAAGGAGATGACCACCATCAGGTTGGAGGCAAACCACTCCTGCACACCTGGCACCGACGAACGCAGCAGCGATCCCAGCACTATCGCCATTGCGAGACTGAGCAACGCAGTGGTAGTCAGGATCGAAGCAAGTGTCAGCATGAGCCGGGAGCCGATTTTGGGTGGTGGATACCTATTGTAATCGGCGTAATCGGCAAAAACTTGATTCATTGCAACATTTGCCAGATCTAAATCGGCAAATGTTGTATGAATCGATGGACGTTTTAGTAATTGCTAGCAGCTGTTAATAACTGCGATCAGTCGGCGGCGTCCACTGGTACAACCAGGTTTCCGACAAAGGCTGGCCATCTGCCGCCAGATACAGGCGCAGATCGATAGGCCCTTTGACGTCATCCGCTACCTTCAGGTCAAAAATGGCGCGATAACCCTTGATATCGTGCAAAGGCCGGGCCGAGGTAATTTCCACCGTGCCGTGGGTTGCCGAGATGACCGGCACGACTTTGACGTCCTTGCCCAGCAGCGCAAAATCGCCGCCGGCGAAGTCCACCGCGAAGCGCCAGGAGAAATAAGTGCGTTTTTTGCCGATCACGCCACCTATGCCGGTGCGGGTCGCGACCACCGTTGCAGCCTTGGGTGCGTACGGCATCTTCGCGCCCCAATGCAGTTTGTAACCATATAGCAGCTCTTGCCCCGGCTGCGGCTTGGCTTCCGGATTCCAGAAGGCGACGATATTGTCGAAGGTTTCATCCAGCGTCGGAATTTCGACCAACTGCACCGAACCCTTGCCCCACCCGGCTTTCGGCTCTACCCACAGGCTGGGGCGGCGATCATAAAACACGCCGTCATCCTGATAGTGGTCGAAGTTGCGATCCCGCTGCATCAGGCCAAAACCGCGCGGGTTTTCGTCGGCATAGGCGTTGAAGCGCAGATGTTCGGGATTAAGCAAAGGACGCCAGATCCACTCGCCATTGCCGGTCCACATCTCCAACCCGTCGGAGTCATGGATTTCAGGACGCCAGTCATTGCTGATGCGGCGGTCGTTTTCACCCATCTGGAACATGCTGGTCAGCGGTGCGATGCCCATGCGTTCTATGGTCTTGCGCGGATACAGGGCGACATCCACATCCATCAGGGTCGTCGCACCCGGCGCTATTTCAAAGCGATACGCACCCGAGATGCTTGGTGAATCGAGCAAGGCATACACCACCAGATGACTCGATTGTTTGCTGGGGCGCTCCAGCCAGAACTCGCTGAAACGCGGAAACTCTTCCGGCCGCTCCATGCCGCAATCGATAGCCAACCCGCGTGCCGACAGACCATACTGCCAGTCGCCACCGACCGCACGGAAATAGCTGGCACCGAGGAAAGCGGTAATGTCACGTACCAGATCGGTATGGAAGTTGACACGGAAACCGGCGAAGCCAAGATCCTTGGGCATCTCCGATCCTTTCAGCCCACTCTTGCCATAGTTAAACATGGCCGGGTCGTAAGCCAGTTCGAGCGCCTTGCCGTCCTTCACTTCATGGATTTTGACCGACTGACTGGCATACATGCCGAGATGGAAAAATTTAACCTGGAAGCGCAGTTTGTCCTGGGCCCACAAAGCGTGATCGTCGCGATAGCCGATAGCCTGGTACTGATCCCAATCCAGTGCCTTGACTGCAGCCGGCACCGGATAATCCGGCGCATGGTAAGGCTTGGCGGCCAGATCGCGGGCCTGCCCTTTCAGCCATGCGTAATCGAAGGATGCGGGCTTACCCAGGGTTTTAAGATTGGAATTGGCACTGCCTGCGGCATACAGAGCGGGAGCATGAAATCCGGCCAGTGTCAGCGCGGCGGAAGCTTTGAGTAAATCACGACGTTGCATTGTGCTCCTTGATAGCTATAGGTTCAGCACGCTTTGGCATGTCTGAGGCAAGAACGTTCACTTTCTTGCAACAGGAAAATCATTTCACTGCGCGCATATGCAAGGTTTTACTAGCAATTCGTGCGCCACCACAATTTTTCCATCAGGAAATTAACCATCCTCGAATTTACTTTAAATAACAAGATTAAATTCAGCAAAATCAATTACTTGGAAGCTAATTGCAATGCTATTTATCCAAGTCACTATCCGCGCCCGATCTGATAAAAAATGATTAATTGACCCATACCAAGACAAACCCCGCCCTGATTGGATACTATTTGCCTCTTACTCATACCAACGATAGGAGCATCCATGAGCGATCAGAAAACAGACACGGCACCAGCAGAAGACACATACAGCCGTAGCGAGATCCTTTCTTTCTGCCGCCACCTCGGTCGCAGCCTGAAAGGCAGCAACGATGAAAGCAATACAGCCCTCGCCATGCACCTGATGCGTGAAGCCGAGTACCTGGGCAAAAACCAATTCGAAACCGTTGCTGATATGTTTGCAGCGGTGGCACACACGGTCGATCCTAATCTGCCGAAGAAATAATCTTCCGCATCAATTCACAGAATTGAAACACCTGCTGCACTGAGTAAAAATTGTGCAGCAGGCATCCCTCTCCGGCGCCCTCGCCTCCGTCATTCAGAATATCTCTGAACAATTTAACATCCGTTACAAAATATAGTCTGCTGCACGCTGCTTAACACCAACTTTGCAGTAAGAAACGAGGCTATTATTCCCGCTCAAAGAAATTCACCCGAGCGTTTATGATCCGTTCTCTCCTCCTCGCTGTTGCCATCACCGCTGCCAGCTCTGCATCTGCCGCTACCGTCGGTTCCAAACATGCCATCGTCATCGATGAAGGTACCGGCCATGTAGTATTTGAAAAGAATGCGACCGATATCGTCCCCATCGCTTCGCTCACCAAACTGATGACGGCGATGGTGGTACTGGATACCAAACCCGATATGCATGAGCGCATCACGGTGGCCGAAGAAGATGTCGATACGCTGAAGTTCAGCTCGTCGCGCGTACCGGTAGGCGCAGTGCTGTCGCGCCACGAATTACTGGAGCTGGCGCTGATGTCATCCGACAATCGCGCCGCCCATGCACTGGCACGTACCTATCCGGGCGGCATGGAACACTTCAAGCTGGCAGTGCGCAGCAAAGCGCATATGCTCAACCTGCGTCGCACCAATATAGAAGAACCGACCGGCCTCTCGCCTTATAACACCTCGACCGCTACCGACCTCGCCAAGCTGGCGCTGGCAGCATCCAAATATCCGGAAATCGAAAAGATAACGACCGTCAGCAATGACGTGATCGACGTCAACGGCTCTATGCGCCAGTATCACAACACCAACAAACTGGTCGGTGACAAGAACTGGTCTATTTTGATGTCGAAAACCGGCTATACACAAGAAGCCGGCCGCTGCATCATCATGCGTGTACGTGCCGCAGGACGCGATGCCATTATGGTTTTATTGAATGCACGCGGGAGTGCGAGTCGGACTGCAGATGCCAACTACCTGCATCGTTTGCTGACGAAAGAACATCATCAGCCGGTGATGGCCAGGCTCAATATCAAATAAGCCTGACCGGATTGCAATCGCTTAATGCATTTAAGCGATTGCGGCTTGCATAGCCAACCTCAAATATGCCGCTGGAACTCCAGCGGTTTCGCCTCAAGCCTCGCTTCAGACTCTGCTTCCGGATTTGATTCGCAAGTCGAGCAAGTGCTGCAACCGCTACCGCAGCCACCACCCGAACTTTCACCCGGCATCAGGAACGCACCCAGGCTGCGCAACAAATACGTGCGCGCAGGCTTGCTCAGCATAGTCGCCAACGCTTGTTGACGCGCGCGCATCCACTTCGGCAGCAATTTGCGCAGCACATACAGTGCACTGAAGAAAACGATCGCGCCGATAATCACATCCTGCAGCAAGTCATACGCGCTCATGTCAGTGCCTTTGTAATCTGATAAGTCAGGAATGCCGCCAGATAAGCCAGGCCAAACAGATAGCCTGCGGAAACGGCTACTGTACGCCAGGAATTCGTTTCACGCCGGATCACCGCCAGCGTCGACATACATTGCGGCGCGAACACATACCAGGCCAGCAAGGACAAGGCAGTTGCCAGCGACCATTGTGCCGCGATCAGCGGGCCGAGCTGCGCTGCCACCGCTTCTTCGCTACCCGACATCGCATACACGGTACCCAGTGCCGCTACTGCCACTTCACGTGCCGCCAGACCAGGAATCAGCGCAATACAAACCTGCCAGTTGAAACCGATAGGAGCAAAGACAGGCTCCATCAACCGTCCTAGCTGACCCGCCAGGCTGTAATCAATGGCAGGCAAGGTTGCGCCTTCCGGCGGTGCGGGGAAAGTAGAGAGGAACCATAGCAGTACCGTCAGCGACAGGATGATAGTCGTCACACGGCGCAAGAAGATCAGTGCGCGTTCCCACAGACCAATCGCGACATTGCGTACGCCCGGCATGCGATACGACGGCAATTCCATCAGTAAAGCGTGCTCGCTCTTATCCTTGCGCATGCGCTTGATAAACCAGGCCACCGCCATCGCGCTGACAATACCCGCCACATACAGCACGAACAGCACGATGCCCTGCAGGTTAAAGATGCCCCACACCGTGCTGGCCGGAATAAACGCGGCGATCAGCAAGGTATAGACCGGCAAACGTGCCGAGCAAGTCATCAGGGGTGCGACCAGGATAGTCGTCAGACGATCCCGCGGGTCCTGGATGCTGCGTGTCGCCATGATGCCCGGAATCGCGCATGCGAAGCTGGACAGCAAAGGAATAAACGAACGCCCGGTCAGCCCCGCCTTGAACATCAGGCGGTCCAGCAGGAAGGCCGCACGCGGCAGGTAGCCGGACTCTTCCAGCACCAGGATAAAGAAGAACAGAATCAGAATCTGCGGCAGGAACACCAGCACCGCGCCCAGTCCGGCAAACAAACCGTCCACCACCAGGCTACGCAGCAAGCCATCCGGCAAGGTCGCGGCAAACCATTCACCGGTTACCGTCACGCCGTTGGTAATGCCGTCCATCAAAGGCTCGGCCCAGGAAAATACCGCCTGGAAAATAAAGAACATCACCAGCGCCAGGATCGCCAGACCGAACACCGGATGCAGCACCCAGCGATCTATGGTGTCGTCTATGCCGGAAGTCGCGGTCGGCATCACTACCGCCGCAGCCAGTATCTTGCGTACCTGATCATGCACTTCACCTTCGTGCACAAGCGGCGCGACCATATCCCTGGCCACTACCTTATCCAGATGCGCTACCAGGTCTTGCGCGCCGCCGGTCTGAATGGCGACGGTTTCAATCACATCCATACCGAGCTGACGCTGCAACTCTTCGCGATTAATCGTCACGCCACGCTTGCGTGCCGCATCCATCATATTCAGCGCCAACACCATCGGGCGCCCCAGACGTTTGACTTCCAGCACGAAGCGCAGGTGCAAACGCAGGTTGGTAGCATCCACCACGCAGACGATCAGTTCCGGCACCGCTTCACCTGCACGTCGGCCCAGGCAGATATCACGTGTAATCACTTCATCCGGGCTGGTCGCATCCAGGCTGTAAGCGCCTGGCAAATCGAGCAGGCTGAAGACGCGACCGGATGGCGCAGTAAAGCGCCCTTCTTTACGCTCCACCGTCACGCCAGCGTAGTTCGCTACTTTCTGGCGGCTTCCGGTCAGTTGATTGAATAAGGCAGTCTTGCCACAGTTGGGATTACCGACAAGCGCAATGCGGGATATGGACATGGAATATAAAAATTAGCTGGCGACGTGCACGCGCACGCGCTGCGCTTCAGAACGACGTAAAGCAAAACGGGTAAAACCAATTTGCACTAGAAGGGGATCGGCACCTATAGGGCCACGCGCCACGATGCGCACAGGCTCGCCGGAAACAAAACCGAGTTCGCGCAAACGTTTGGCGATCGGATCATCGCCTTCGACATTAATAACGTCGTCAACTACGGCGGGAGTAAAGGGAAGCAATTCGGAAAGATTCACAGCGGACCAATACAAATAACAATGATTCTCATTATAAGACAATTCTGTAGAGAGGATGAGGCTGGGAAAAGTTTCACGTAATTAACAAACATGCGCTAATTTATTTTTTGCTGACGCTTTTCTTTGCCGTTCGCACCCGCAAAATATGCGAACGCCATTATCGTCGCTCCGGTCCGCGCTGATCTTTATTTTTTGTATCCGCATGTGCAGATAGGCAAAAACCGCAGTCTGTGTTTATCATGACGCACTGCATATGCGCACTATGCGGGTATCCCCATGAACAGTCACTGCCAGGAATCATGAACCAAGAAGCTCTTCAACTACTGGTAAGCCGCACCATGCCTTACGGGAAATACAAGGACAGGCTGCTGGCTGATTTGCCCGGCCACTACCTGGGCTGGTTTGCACGGGAAGGTTTTCCTGCGGGCGAACTGGGTAGCCTGATCGCGCTTATGTATGAACTCGATCACAATGCGTTGCGGCATTTGCTGGATCCTTTGCGCAACCGATAGCTCACACAAATGCCGTCAACGTTTATCTTTTAAAATCAACGTTTTGAGAGACATAGCGAATGATGTTTCTGACGCAAATCGCAAATAACAATCCGCCTGTCAGCAGAATAATCAAACCTGGCAACCAGGGCGCGACCAGATCTCCCATCCAATTCAATAGCGCAGTCATCGACAGCCAACCGTTTGTTCCGGATTTGCCGATGTAATCGCCTGTAATCATCATGCTCGACCCCAGCTTGATGAGTACCACCGCAATCGACAGCAAGATCCAGCTCCACCAGTACCACTTCTTCGCTTCGTGCACCACCGCATCCCGCCCATAACAGGCTTTAAGCAAACGAAAAAAGCAAACCGCATAAAACAAAACAATGGCCAGTACTGCAACTGAAACCCAGTTCAGGTTTGTCGCTACCATCAGCAGCGCAATGCAGGAAAACGCGGCCGTCAGGACGAACCAAAGCGCATAAAAAATCTGTTTCATTCCATTGCCTCAAACGAGATCAGGGTTACAAGCTCAAACACGCGGTCGCTCCGGCACATTAAGCCCAGCCACGCGCCAGCGGCATGCCAAACTCCACCATATCAATCAGGCGCTGCCCTATCGCTGCCGCCTGCTCATCATTCAGGCTGCGTAAAGGCCCGTCTATCGACAGCATGGCCAGTCCATGCACGGCCGACCATGCAAGGAACTCGGCACCCGCGCGCCGCTCCGGCGCCATTACACCGGCCGCCACCAGCTCGTCCAGCGCCGAACCCAATAACTGGAAAGGCGTAAGGCCACTCGCTCCGGCCATTGCCGGCGTCTGCGCCTGCTGCAAATCTTCATGCACCGAAAAGGCCGTGCGGAACAAGCCCGGCTCGGCGCGTGCAAAGCGCAGGTAGCCGGTGCCGACTGCACGCACATGTGCGCGCGCCAAATCAGCGGCATTGCCATTACCGACGCAAGCCTGCATTTCCGTTTCTATTGCCAGCGCAAGCTGTGACTGAGCGACAAAGCATACCGCCTGCAATAAGGCATTGCGATCGGCAAAGTGCCGGTAAGCCGCATTCGGCGCGACCCCGACCTGCCGCGTCGCCTCCCGCAATACCACGGCAGCCGGCCCTCCGCCCCTTGCCAACTGCGTTCCGGCTTCCAGCAAAGCCCGGTATAAATCCCCGTGGCGGTAAGTCTCGCGCTTAGGAATTACTGATTTTTTCGTCATCTTGAATAAATGTGTACGCCGTACACTAGTTGTACTATTATTTATGGACACTGTACACAATAACTTACTTCCACAGGAGAAACAGTATGAGTCAGGAGACAAATAACACCGCAGCAGAAGCAGAAATCCGCACCTTGATCGATAGCTGGATCAAGGCCGCCAGCGCCGCCGATGTGGACGCCACGATGGCGCACTACGCGCCTGACGTCATCGCCTACGATGCCATCCTGGCCTTGCAATTCAAGGGCTGGGATGTATACAGAAAGCATTGGCAGATGTGTATGTCCATGTGTTCTGCGATGAGCTTCAAGGTAGATGACTTGCATATCGCAGCGAGCGAGAACGTAGCCTTCAGCCATTGTCTGAATCGTTGCGGCGGCGTAGACAAGGACGGCAATGAACACACGTCATGGATGCGTGCGACCACCGGATATCGCAAGATAGATGGCAAATGGAAAATCGTGCATGAACATTTCTCCGCACCTTTCGATATGGAAACCAGTAAAGCCCTGTTCGACCTGCAACCTTAAACCTGGGAAATCGGGGCCAGATAAAAACAGAGACCATAGAGTCCGTGCAACAGACAGGGATCACTTATCACTTATCTGATATCCACGAGGAGCACACCATGAGCAAGCCGGCAGTCAAAGCCATTCCGGACGGAATGCACAGCCTCACCCCACACCTGGTCTGTGCCGATGCAGCGGCCGCCATCGAATTTTACAAAAAAGCGTTCCACGCCACAGATGTATCCGTCCTGCCCGGCCCGGGCGGCAAGGTGATGCATGCTCAGTTGCGCATAGGCGACTCAGCGCTGATGCTGATGGATGAATACCCTGAGTTCAACGCCTACGGCCCCAAATCACTGAAAGGCAGCCCGGTCACCATCCACCTCTATGTGGAAAATGCCGACGCCGTCTATAACCGCGCCGTCGCCGCCGGTGCGATTGCCAAGATGCCGCTGGACGATACCTTCTGGGGTGATCGCTATGGTGTGCTGGAAGATCCGTTCGGCCATTCATGGTCCATCGCTACCCATATACGCGACCTCAGCCCGGAAGAAATCCGCGCAGGTGCGCAGAAGATGTGTACTGAAGAGCCCGTCAAATAAAGCCAAAAAAGGAACATCAGCATGCGCTTTATGATCATCATCAAAGCAGACAAAAATACGGAAGCTGGCGTCATGCCCGACGAAAAACTCTTTACCGAGATGGGCAAGTTCAACGAAGAACTGGTGAACGCAGGCATCATGCTGGCGGGTGACGGCCTGCATCCAAGTTCAAAAGGCGCACGCGTCCAGTTTTCCGGTGATAAGCGTACCGTCGTAGACGGGCCTTTTCCCGAAAGCAAAGACCTCATCGCCGGCTTCTGGATCTGGAAAGTAAAATCGAAAGAAGAAGCCATCGAGTGGGTCAAGCGCTGTCCCAACCCGACTGGCGCCGAATCGGAAATCGAAATCCGCCAGTTATTTGATATGGAAGATTTCGGTGCCGAGCTGACGCCGGAACTGCGTGCGCAGGAAGAACGCTTGCGCGCCAAAATGGAAGCTGATCAGGGCTGAACCGTGCAACACCATTCATAACAACACTAATCATTCGAGACATTACATGCTAAAAATCATCGCCATTGCCATACTGGTTGTCGTCGTCGCCATCCTGATCTACGCCGCGACCAGGCCGGACACCTTCCGCGTTGAACGCACTACCACCATCAAGGCACCACCGGAAAAGGTATATGCGCTCATTAACGACTTCCACAGCTGGACCACATGGTCACCATATGAGAAAAAAGATCCGGACATGAAGCGCACCCATAGCGGCGCAACCAGTGGCACCGGTGCAGTCTACGAATGGGATGGCAATAAGAATGTCGGCAAGGGACGGATGGAAGTCACCGAATCCTCACCTTCATCGCGCATCGTGATCAAGCTGGATTTCTTCTCGCCGTTTGAAGCGCACAACACGGCGGAATTCATCTTGCAAGCGCAGGGTGACTCCACTGAAGTGACCTGGGCCATGTATGGCCCGGCCAACTATATGTCTAAATTGATGGGCGTCTTTTTCAATATGGACAAAATGGTTGGTGATGATTTTGCCATCGGCCTGGCCAACCTGAAAACCACTGCCGAGAAGTAAACATGGGCATGACGCAAACAGGCTGAAGCGAACATTCAAATTAAGAATGAATATTCAAATCAGCCTGCCTTGCGAAACGTCAGGTTAATCCGGCGTCTGCCCAGCAAGGGATGCATTGCCTCCCTCAGCGCCAGCACCCCGTGATAACGCAAACGCGCAGGCCCGCCCCACACCACTACATCACCATGTTGCAATGGTAAGCGTTGCGGCTTATCTGCACGCGTATCACCGCCGAACTGGAACACTGCGGGAATGCCGAGCGAGACGGACACAATGGGCTGCTGCAAGTCCTGCTCATCCCTATCCTGATGCAAGGACATGCGTGCACCCGGCTCATAACAGTTAATCAGGCAGGCATCCGGCAAGAAGTCTGTGAAGCCTGCCGCTGACGCTGCAGCCTGCGCCAGCCGAACGAACGACGCCGGCATCTGCGGCCACGGCTGACCACTCAAGGGATCGATAGCATCATAGCGATAGCCAGTCCTGTCAGTAACCCAGCCGCAAGCACCGCAATTCGTCATTGCCACCGACATGCGAAAACCACCAGGCGTATGCATATGACGGAACGGCGCCGCCTGGCGCACGCTTTCGATGCCAGCCAATAAATCAGCCTCGTACTCCAGCGCATAAGCGCGCAGCACGACAGCACCGTCGCACAGATCTTCGCGCCAGCTGCGTTGCTCATCTATTCCGTCAAGTAAGTCCAAATCCGATACCCACATTTATATGCCTGCTGCATGCGGCCTGCCCCATGCCAATCCGACATTATCGCCATACCCCGCAATTCCTGCAGTGAGCGCGCCAAATCGGAGCCACAAACAGGGTTTTATTGCCAAAAGACATCAAACCAGACTGAAGTATTTGCATTATCTAATTTGACTTAGACTGCATTTAGATATATCTTATTTATTCTAGATATAGACTAGCCAGGAAAAATCATGAAACATCATCACTCCCATTGCCGGATGGCCAGCCGTAGCGACGGCGACGATATCGGTGGCGGCCGCGGTCGCCGCATGACAGGCGAAGGACGCATATTTGGCCACGGCGGCTTGCGCTTCGTGCTGCTGCACCTGATCTCGGAGAAACCGAGCCACGGCTACGAATTAATCAAAGCAATCGAAGAACGCCTGGACGGCACTTACAGCCCAAGCCCGGGCACGGTTTACCCTACCCTCACCTTGCTGGAAGAGCTGGCACTGCTCAGCGTGGATGAAGCCGATCAGGGTGGTCGCAAACGTTATCAAATCACCGAAGCCGGTGTGCGCCACCTGGATGAAAACCGTCCCATGGTAGACGCCATGCTGCTGCGCCTGAACGGCGGCGTCGACGGTGCCGGACTGCGTGGCGGCCGCCCACCGCAAGTCAAACGTGCGATAGAAAACCTCAAGCTCGCTATGCGCATGCGCCTGTCCGGCGAAGCGCTGACAGCGGAACAGGCAAACGCCTTTGCCGCCATTCTCGATCGCGCAGCCCAACAACTGGAGCAAATTTAATGACAGCCAAGCTCCCTGCTGCAGCCACGCTACCTGACCGCACACCCAAACGTGTGCGTCACACTTTGCGCTTTCGCGCACTGGAAGTCGTCAAGACCGAACGGGTCACGCCGCATCTTTTGCGCATTACCCTCGGCGGTGACGAGCTGACCGACTTTGTCAGCCCGGGCTTCGACGACCACGTCAAACTCTTCTTTCCGGATGCAAACGGCACTCTGACCTTGCCGACCGCGGGCCCGGATGGTCCGGTCTGGCCGGATGGCGCCAAACCGACGATGCGCGATTACACGCCGCGTCGTTTCGATCCGGTCGCCAAAACGCTGGAAATTGATTTCGCCCTGCATTTGGCCGGCCCGGCAACGCGCTGGGCCGAACAAGCCGCACCTGGTCACCGCATCGGCGTAGGCGGACCACGTGGCTCATTCATCGTAACGACAGATTTTGACTGGCACTTGCTGGTCGGTGACGACACCGCCTTGCCCGCTATCTCGCGCCGCCTGGCCGAATTGCCTGCAGGCGCGCACGCCATCGTCATTGCCGAAGTAGATACACCCGAAGATAAAGTGACGTTAACGACAGCCGCCAATGTGCAAGTCATCTGGGCCTATCGCAATGTGGCAGGTGACGTAACATTCCCCTTGCTGACCGCACTGGAACAAACTGCACTGCCGGAAGGTGATTTTCATGCCTGGGTAGCCTGCGAATCTGCCGCGGCAAAAGCCGTACGCACACATTTAATCGACGTCCATCAAGCGAATCCAAAATGGATACGTGCTTCCGGTTACTGGCGCAAAGGCAGTGCCGATACGCATGACTCTATCGACGACTAACAGTAAAAAGCCCGCTACAGCGGGCTTTTTTAGCGCTTTACGGCACTGCTTTACTTCGCATTCGCCTGACGTCGTGACAACCATATCCCGAGTATCACCAGCGCCAGCACCACCGCCTGCGTGCTCACACCTTGCAGGGTCGGATGTATGCCGAGGATAGGCACGGTGATGAAGTGGATGCGATCCGCCTCTATCACGCCTGCTTCCTGCAAAGCCGCGATACCGTTACCGGCAAATACGACTGCCAGGAAAGCCAGCAAAGCCGAAGTCACGCCAAAGAACGGGCCGATAGGCAGGCGTATGCTGTACTTCAGGATAGCCCAGCCGATGATCGCCAGCAGGACTGCCGCGGTTGCAATGCCGCTCAGTACCGCCACATGGCCGTCGTCGCCGACTTGTACCCACAATGCCTGGTAGAACAGGATGATTTCAAACAGTTCGCGGTACACGGCGAGGAAAGAAACGCCGGCCATCGCCCACACTGTTTTCTTTTCCAGCGCTGCGCTGACGTGTTCACGGATGAATTTTTGCCAGGCTTGCGCGTAGGATTTGCTATGCAACCAGTAACCGACATACAGCAACATGGCCGCGGCAATCAGCGCAGTAATGCCCTCCGTTAGTTCGCGGTTAGCACCGGAAATGGTGAGTACGTAGTTCGCAACGACCCAGGTCAGGATGCCCAGTGCGACAGCCGCTATCCAGCCGTAATGGATGTAACGCAAGGCGTCGCGGCGACCTGTCTTGATGACAAAGGAGATAATTGCCGCCAGCACCAGTATCGCTTCCAGGCCCTCACGCAACAGAATGAGCAAGGCGCTGAGGAAGGCCGTGGTTGCCGACAAATCGCCGGATAGCGCCTCTTCTGCTTCATCCAGCAAGTCGTCGATTTCCTTCACCTGCCTGGCGACTTCTTCTACCGGTTTGCCGGCACCTATCGAAGCGCGCAACGCCATCATTTCCAGTTCAATTTTTTGTCGCAGCACGCCGTCGGCGTTATCCAGGCTGCTTTCCACCAGCTCAAAACCCTCGAGGTAAGCGGTAATCGCCAGTTGGCGCGCAGTTCCCGCATCACCAGCCTGGTATGCCGCCAGCGATTGCGCCAGTTTTTCGCGCGAGAATTGCAATGGCGAAGGCGCGGCGATCTTGATTGCTTCAGGATGTTTGGTCAGATAGCTTTGAACTTTGGTGAGCGCGCTGCCGCCAAGTTGTTCTACTTCATCCGGAGTCTGGGTGACCAGTGCACGCAGGTTTTCAAACTCTTTCTTGCCCACGCCTTTTTCCCACCCGGCCTCACCCTGCTTTACATCCTCTTCGGTACCGCGCAAGGTGCCGACGAAAAATGCCAGTGCCCAGCGATCCTCTTCAGTAATTTCAGTAAAAGGCCGCATAGGCGTGCCGCCTACGCCCAGCGCGATGGTGTTGTACAAGCCGTAGATGCTGCGTACTTTCATGCGCGCCTGATCGTGGAAGTCGCTCGGTTCCGGTTCCATGCCTTTAGCCAGCGGGCCATCGCCACGACCTGTCGCACCATGACAGGCGGCGCAGTTCGCTGCATACAGTTGTGCGGCACGTGCCAGATCAGGTGTGCCTTTCGGTGCGACCGCGACCTTATAGACGCGGATGACGTCGGCACGCAAAGCGTTGGCCTGCTTCGATACTTCGGCACCTTCCGCCTTCGCGGCGATGGCTTTACGCAGCGCCTGCCCTTTGTCGAGCAAGCCAGCCTGTTCTGCATGTGCCGGCATTTCTTTTAACAAGCTTAAAGCCTGGGTAGCAAACTCCAGTTGCTCTTCAAATTCAGATTGATTCAGGACCTTACCGTTTTGCACAAACTCCGGATAGTCGACGCTGATGTAATCAAGCATGTGCACCACGGTCTGCGCTTTTTCATCGTCGCTGGTCGCTGCCACGCTGTACGCGCTGGCGCATAGGCCCAGTAGCAACAATACAAGCGAGGCAAAGAAATGAACGTAAGAGATTCGGGACTTATTTTGGAAATGCATTGTTAAAAAAGTGTGAGGAAATAAAACTCAGATGGTAGCAGATAATATGAGAATGTTTCTCATTATCATTTATTCATAGGGGCATTTCCAGCTTGCTCTTGAAGTTGAAGCAATGGCCGACGCAATAAAAAAAGCCCGCATCAGCGGGCTTTTTTAAGCAGTGACAAGCAGCAGAGCTTACTTGTTCACCAGCGAACGTGGTTGCAGCAATGCCAGGCCTGCACCCAGTATCAGCGCACCAGCGACGAAATACATACCAGCGTTGGTGCTGCCGGTAACGTCTTTCAGCCAGCCGACAATAGTCGGGCTGACGAAACCAGCCAGGTTACCAACCGAGTTGATCAGGCCGATACCAGCAGCGGCAGCGGCACCACCCAGGATTGCGCTTGGATAAGTCCAGAACACAGGCATGGTCGACAACATACCAGCGGTACCAAGCGACAAGGCCATCAATGCCAGTACAACGTTATTGCCATACACGGTGCTGAGGAACAAGCCGAGGCCACCCAAGGCACTTGCGATGGCAAAGTGCCAGCGACGTTCACGCATACGGTCAGCGCTGCGTGCCACCAGCAAGGTAGCAATCACGCCACAGGTGTAAGGGATTGCGGTCAGCAGGCCGACGTCCAGTGCGTCTTTCACGCCGGAAGCCTTGACCAGGGTTGGCAGATAGAAGCTGATACCGTACAGACCCATCATGCAGCAGAAGTAGATTGCAGCCATCAACCAAACTTTTGGGTTGGTGAAGACGCCAGCTACCGAGTGCGATTTGTTACCGCCTGCATTGTCTTTGGCGATGTTGTCTTCGAGGATGGTTTTTTCGCTATCCGACAACCACGACGAAGCGCGGATGCTGTTCGGCAGGTAGAACAAAGTCATGATACCGAGCGCCAGCGATGGCAAGGCTTCCAGCAGGAACAGCCATTGCCAGCCGTGCCAGCCATTCATGCCAGCGAAGGCATTCATGATCCAGCCCGACAAGGGACCGCCGACCACGCCAGCGATAGGAATACCAATCATGAACAAAGCGTTCATGCGGCCGCGACGCGAAGTCGGGAACCAGTAGGTCAGGTACAGGACGATGCCCGGGAAGAAACCAGCTTCAGCTACACCCAGCAGGAAGCGGATAACGTAGAACATGGTCGGTGTTGTCACGAACATGGTCGCGGCAGACAGGATGGACCATGTAATCATGATGCGGGCGATCCAGCGACGTGCGCCGACCTTGTGCATGATGATGTTGCTTGGTACTTCAAACAGGAAGTAACCGATGAAGAAGATACCGGCGCCGAGGCCGTAAATGGTTTCGCTGAATTGCAAGTCGTTCAACATGCTGAGCTTGGCGAAGCCCACGTTGACGCGATCAAGATAAGCTGCAACGTAGCAGAGGAAAAGGAAAGGCAGCAAACGCAGGGTTACCTTGGCGTAAATGCTGTCCTCCAGCTGGGTACGATCGCTGGCGGTAGTACTGAGTGGAATGGAGCTCATATATAAGTGTTAAATCAGAATTGTCAGGCCGAAAGCACAGAAGGGAAAAAACTGCCTTCTGATCATGCCGGATGGTGCACTGCCTCCAAAAGACAGGTGCTATCTACTAAACTGCTACAAATGCTGGATTGACAGACGTTTGCGGGTGCCGGTTTGGGATATTACCGGGCATGGATAGGTGGCCAGTTTTGCTGACTTGGCGATCATAGCACCCGGTTTTTTGCTCACACATGCAAACAATTCATCTGTAGATGAAAATAATGCTGCAGGACAGCAATGCAAAATTCATCTGTTTGCAGAATGCAAATGGATGTTGATCATCAAATTATTGCTGCACTTGCAAATTTATTATCAGATTGCCTGATCCCAGTCCGGCTCGTCCGTATACCGTTCCGCCAGGAAATCCAGCATGGACCGTAACGTCGCAGGCATATGCTTGCGTGATGCATACACACCGAACACGCCAAACTCCTGCGGATGATATTCCGGCAACAAGGCTTGCAATTGTCCGGAGCGGATAAAAGGTGCTGCCAGGAAAGTCGGCAGCAATGCCACCCCTGCTCCGGCCAGTGTCGCCTGCACCAGCGACGTTGCATCGTTGGCGCTGATATTTCCTTTCACCGCGACATTCACCGGCTCATCACCACGTTCCAGCATCCACACGCTGCCGTAATAAGAATGTGTCAGGCAGTTATGCAGCGCCAGTTGTTCCGGCTGCGTCGGTTGGCCATGCTCACGCAAATAAGCAGGTGATGCACAGAGTACGGAGCGGCATACAGTCAAACGACGTGCAATCAGGTTAGGATCCAGTTCCTTGCTGATACGTATCGCCAGATCGATGCGCTCCTCGACCAGGTTCACTACCCTATCCAGCAACAGCATATCCACTGTCACGCCCGGGTATCGCTTCACGTAATCAGCCACGGCTGCCGCCAGTTGTGCCTGCCCGAACGAAGTGCTGACCGTGATGCGCAACAAACCCTGCGGCGCATCTTCCGGAATCGCGACGACGTTCTGCATATCGGTCGCCAGTTCCAGCATCTGCCTGCAGCGCGGCAGCATCTCTGCTCCGGCGGCGGTCAGGCTCAGTTTGCGTGTGGTCCGGTGCAATAAACGCGCACCGGCCCACTCTTCCAGTTCTGCCAGATAGCGCGACACGACCGGGCGCGACAGGTCGAGCTGATCCGCCGCAGCAGACTGGCTGCCGCTATCGACTACACTGACAAACACTTGCATTGCGGTGATGCGATCCATGATTTGACCGATTTTAGAAACAAACTATCTTAGATAATACGCTTTTTACATCTGCTTTAAGCAACTAAGCTACATACGTCACTTAACCTTTTAGGAGAAACATATGAGCAAGATTGCCATCA
The DNA here is from genome assembly GCF_003852535.1 of Herminiimonas sp. KBW02. Classification (GTDB taxonomy): domain Bacteria; phylum Pseudomonadota; class Gammaproteobacteria; order Burkholderiales; family Burkholderiaceae_D; genus Oxalicibacterium. The sequence continues at coordinate 20,000 of NZ_QAJP01000002.1, forward strand.
TCGGTGCCACCGGACGTGCCGGTAGCCAGTTACTGGAAGAAGCACTGCGTCGCGGCCACAGCGTCACGGCCATCGCACGCAACACGGCCAGGCTGGCAGGTCGCCCTGGTGTAACGACTGTTGATGTCGATGTACTGGATACCGCTGCCTTGGAAAAAGCCGTGGCCGGACATGACGCTGTTTTCAGCGCCGCGCACTTCAGCGGCATCCCGGCCAGCGCAATTATCGATCCGGTCAAGAAAGCCGGCGTCAAACGCTTGCTGGTAGTTGGCGGCGCCGGTAGCCTGCTGGCCGCACCTGGCGTACGCGTCATCGACTCGCCTGACTTCCCGGAAGCGTACAAGGCAGAAGCAACTGCCGGCGGCGTCTTCCTCAATACGCTGTTGCAGGAAAAAGACCTGGACTGGACCTTCCTGTCGCCGTCTGCAGAATTCGTGGAAGAAGCCCGCACGGAAAAATTCCGCCTCGGCAAGGATGAGCTGTTGGTTGATGCCAATGGCCGCAGCTGGATTTCGTTCAAGGATTACGCAATTGCCTACATCGACGAACTGGAAAAACCAGCACACAGCCGCCAACGCTTTACCATTGGTTATTAACAGTTGATTGCTGACTGCTGATTGCAGCAGACAGAAAAAAACGGTGAGGTCATTACAGACCCTCACCGTTTTTCACAAGCGCGACTTTTTTGCACTATGCGCAGCGCAACTGATCCTGCAGCCTGACTTAGGCTGCAGTACAGCTTATCTTTCTGTCTGTTCCAGCTTCCAGTACATGATCGCTGCGACCATACCGAAAATGACGTGAGCTATCATCGTTGTCCAGCCCCGTATTTCAGCAAACCACGTGAAGAAACGAACCATACCGTAGAAGTTAAACAGGTACACCAATACACCGAATACAGCACCGGTCAGCAAGACCATACCTATGCTCGAATCAAAACGGAAAGGTACGATAATCGCAGCCAGTACCAGACCCAGTCCTATACCCAATACATAATGCGTAACAAGCGCAACGCCGACTACTTCCAGACTGAAATCAGTGGATTGCAGCGCATCCCGTCCGAGCACGATCGCGGCAATCATGTGTGACATCACCCATGGACTTGCGCCCTGGATAATCGTCGACCAGAGTAGTTCCAACACCATTAAAACCGCGCCTGCTGCAAACCCGGAAACCGCTGCCACAGTCCAATCTGGCATGCGTTGCTCCCAACGATGCGAATGCATGTGAAGTTCCATAGCAACCTCCGTTAAACATACAGTTACCGATCACTTGCCTGCGGACTCGGTAACTACCCTATCTGCTTCCTGTCGTTGCATGTCCGCTCCGGTAACGACATGAAGCTTTAGTGCCTGGCAGTTCGTTTATGGGAAAACCGGGATATGCGGTTCTTCACCGCTAAAGCGAATTTCCGGATGACGTTCCGCCAGCATCTTTTCAATTTCCTCAACGCGACGTGCCGGTACGTGCACGATCATCAGCACCTTGCCACGCTCCAGTTCAGGCATGAATTTTTTCAGCTGTGAATTCGGCATCGCTGCAGCGGCCATGCTGGAAGCCCAGCCACCGAACAGGATACCCATCAGGGTCGTTACCAGCACGGTTGCAGGTCCTACGTCATAGTAATTGATCAGCAAGGCACCAAAAGCAGCACCGAGCATTGCGCCAATAATCATCCCGGCTGCAGCACCGTGCAGCACATCCGTTTTTACGAGGAAATTAGCTTCCGGCAAATCATGTGGAAGCGACGCACCACCAGAAATGAAGCTCACGTATTTTTGCTCGATACGACTGAGCAACATATTGTCAAAGGCGCGACGGGCACTGCTGATATCCGGAAGAAAATAATAAAGTCTGTGTCTCATGATGTCTCCTTTACTTACCCGCTCCCAAACTCAGTATAGGCAGTTTGTCCTGACATGCAATGCACAAGTATTAGCCAAACTGCAATGATTCATTCCGGCAATCAAGACTAAGCATCACCTTGTCACCGCGCCACATCTGCACGTCTGTTTTTCGACATAGCCGTTCCAGCCTGCCGTCGAAACAATGTGTCTGCAACAGTTGTTAAGCCGACTGCATCCAATGCCGGAACCTGCTTTAAAGGCGCACTATCCATAACGGGAACGCCGATAAGCCGAGTTACATCCAATAACACGACAACACCGAAAAAAGAAAAATCATGCCTACCTCCAGCACTCACACAGATTTCAACAATTGGTCCGACCTGGAAATAGCAGAACAGATTGCGGGCGGCGATCACTTCGCTTTCGAACTGATGATGCGACGTCATAACCGCCCCTTATATCGCACTGCACGCAGCATTCTGAAAGATGATGCAGAAGCAGAAGACGCCCTGCAGGACGCTTATCTGGCGGCATATCGCAACATCAAAAAATTCCGCGGTGAATCTGCCCTTGCTACATGGCTGACACGCATAGTCATCAACGAAGCAATCGCGCGTGCACGCAAAGGCAAGCGGCGCGCGCAAGTAATACAGATAGATGGAGACGCACTATTCGAGACCGTTGCGTCGGAGGAAAGCATGAATCAGACATTGCCCGAAGCGCCCGAAACCGCCGCACTGCGCACCGAAGCCCGTCGTATGCTGGAACGTCAAATCGACGCATTGCCTGATGCATATCGCACCGTCTTTGTATTACGCGCGCTGGAAGAAATGAGTGTGGAAGAAACTGCGCATTGCCTGGACATTCCGGCAGCGACGGTACGCTCACGCTTCTTCCGTGCACGCGGCATTTTGCGAGAGGCATTGGCGCGAGAAATCGATTTTGTTTACGAGGAGGCATTCTCATTCGACGGCACCCGTTGTGATCGCATCGTTGCCGGAACCTTGCAGAAAATCAAAAATTTACAGGCCGACGAAGCCTGATTACGTGCAGTAGCTATCCATTGGAGAAATAACATGTCATTTTTAATTCAAACCAGCGATTTGTCACCACAAGTCACGCGCAGATCTTTTCTTGGAAAATCCAGCCTGCTTTTATCCGGCGCTGCGGTTGCCTTGCTGGCCGGACAGGACGCACTGGCAGCCCAGGATCAGACAGCTGGCAGCAATGATGTCAGCATCCTTAATAGCGCACTCGGCGCCGAACTCGAAGCGATCGCCGCTTATCAGCTGGGTGCAGAAAGCGGGCTACTGCAAAAACCGGTGCTGCAACTGGCACTGACTTTTCAGGGGCATCACAAGGAACATGCGGACATTCTTGCAAAAACGATAGGCAAGCTGGGCGGGCATGCCGTCCATGCCAAAGAAAAATATGTGTTCCCGGTTGAGAAACTGAAAACACAAACCGATGTACTGCGTTTTGCAGCCACACTGGAAAAAGGTGCGGTCAGCGCCTACCTCGGTGCAGTGCCGCTGTTCGGCAATCGAGACCTGGCAAAAGCGGCCGCCAGCATACTCGGCGACGAGGCCATGCACTGGGCCATCCTGCGTAACGCATTAGGTGAAATACCAGTCCCCACAGCCTTTATGTCATAAAGGTCTACAATTATGCGTATGCTGGTCGGTTCAATACTGCTTGCCTGCATGGCGCAGACAGTCGTGGCAGCGGACAAAACTGCTGCCCTGTCTGCGCGCATTACAGCTGGCGAATCAGTTTACACACGTTGCATGGCCTGTCACAGCCTTGCTTATGATCGTACCGGCCCACGACATTGCGGCCTGTTTGGACGCCGTGCCGGAAGCGTGAAAAATTTCCCGTATTCATCAGCAATGCGACAATCGAATATCATATGGGATGAAAAAAGCTTGGATATCTTTTTATCCAATCCAATGAAAGCAATACCAGGCACCAGTATGGGATATGCCGGCGTTCCGGATATGAAAGAACGCAGCGATTTGATTCTCTATCTGAAGCAAGCCAACATGTCCCCGGAATGCAAAAAATGAATAAACCTTTTGATCAGCAAGCAACAGATGGAGTCCCATTGAAACAGGTTACAAACACAGCCCAATCGGAAAACGATGATTTCTCAACCGAAGACTGGCGTCGCCTCCTGACCCATCTCGGTGAAAATGCAGACCGCCAGGGTTTGCGTGAAACGCCGCAACGCGTGGAGAAAGCATGGAAGCACTGGACCTCGGGCTACGACCAGGATCCGGCAGATATCCTCAAGGTTTTTGAAGACGGCGCCGAGCAATACAATGAATTGATCGTGGTGCGCGGCATTCCTGTCTATAGCCATTGCGAACATCACCTCGCCCCCTTCTTCGGTACCGCGACCATCGGCTATACGCCTAACGGCAAGATCGTCGGACTGTCGAAGCTGACACGTCTGGTCGATTGCTTTGCCAAACGTTTGCAAGTGCAGGAACGCCTGACCATACAGATCGCCGACACATTGATGGAACACGTACAACCATTGTCGGTAGGCGTGGTCATCCGTTGCCGTCATATGTGCATGGAAAGCCGCGGCATACGCACACCGGGCGAAGAAACCGTGACGTCGGCGCTGCTGGGCGAGATGCGCACCAACCTCGGACTGCGCAATGAATTCATGATGCTGGCACGCGAAAAAGATTAATCGCGTCCGCTCATGCCGTACGTAAAAAGGCCTGCATCATGTGCAGGCCTTTTTTATTTGGCTTTTTGATTTATGCCGAGAAGCCACCATCGATCATCAGGCTGGCGCCTGTAATGTACGCCGCTTCCGGCCCCGCCAGATACGCCACGAAGCTGGCTATTTCTTCATCCTTGCCGTAACGTGGAATCGCCATCATCCCTTTCAGGGTTTCAGCGAAATCACCGCTGGCAGGGTTCATATCGGTATCGACCGGGCCTGGTTGTACGTTGTTCACAGTAATGCCGCGTGGACCGAGATCGCGTGCCAGGCCTTTGGTCAGGCCGACGATCGCAGACTTGCTCATGGCGTACACGGAGCCACCACCAAACGGCATGCGCTCAGCATTGGTGCTGCCTATGGTAATGATGCGTCCACCGTCACCCATATGACGCGCTGCTTCCTGCGCTGCCACGAAGACACTGCGTACGTTGACGGCAATGGTGCGGTCGAAGTCTTCCAGTTTGAAATCTTCCAGCGGCGCCAGCGCCAGCACCCCGGCGTTATTCACCAGGATGTCGATGCCGCCGTATGCCCTGGCCGCAGCTTGTATCGCTTGCTGTACGGCTTTCTCATCCGCGCTGTCGGCATGGATAGCCAGTGCACGGCCACCAGCCGCTTCTATCGCTAGTGCGACTTCTTTTGCTTTATCAGCCGAGCTGGCGTAAGTGAAAGCAACTGCAGCGCCTTCACGGGCCAGGCGTTTGGCAATCGCAGCACCAATGCCGCGTGAGCCGCCCTGGATGAAGGCGACTTTGCCTGCGAGTTGCTGGCCGTTTGTTTGTGCATTCGATTTGCTGTTCGTCATGATGAATTCTCCGTAAGTGTTTGAGTAAGGAATCAGTAAAAGCAGTACGGAATCAGTATCGGACAAGGATTATGTTGTGACTAGCCAGCAATCCATATAATCTATTGATACTAAAAGTTTAAAGTTATCTTATGGAATCCATGAGCAGCATAGAATGCTTTGTCCGCAGCGCAGAGGCTGGCAGCTTCTCCGAAGCCGCGCGGCGACTGGGTTTGACCTCTGCCGCAGTGGGCAAGAACGTCGCCAGGCTGGAGGCCAGTCTCGGCGTGCGCCTGTTCCAGCGCAGTACCCGCAGTCTCACGTTGACTGAGGCCGGCGAGCGCTTCCTGGCAGAAGTCAGCGGTGGCTTAGCTGTGATCCAGTCGGCGATCGCGAATCTGGCCAGCGCCGATGGCCAGCCCGCAGGCTCGCTCAAGATCAGCATGGGTACCGGCTTCGGACGCACTTACATCGTGCCGCTGCTACGCGACTTCCTCACGCGCTACCCGGCCATCACGCCTGACTGGCATTTTGATAATCGGCGCGTGGACATGATTGCCGAAGGATTTGATGCAGCGTTGGGCGGCGGCTTTGAACTCCCTCCCGGTGTCGTTGCGCGCACCCTGGCACCAAGTCACGGTGTATTGGTAGCCGCGCCGGATTACTTTGAGCATCATCCGCAACTCAGTTCCCCGGCCGAGCTTCCGCAACATGACGGCATCTTCATCCGTTCGCCGCAAACCGGGCGCATACGGCCATGGTCGTTGCGCAACAAAGCCAATGAACAAGCACCCGTGTCCCTGCGGGCACGCATGACCATGAGCGATCCGGATGCCGCCTGCGAAGCAGCCCAAAGCGGACTCGGCATCGCACTGGTGTCCATGCCGAACGCGTTGCGCTATCTGGAAAGCGGCCTATTGAAACGCGTCTTGCCTGCCTGGTATATCGATATGGGCACACTCTCCTTATACTTCCCGGCACAGAAACTGTTGCCCGCAAAAACACGTGCTTTTGTTGACTACGTGGTGGAACATTTCCGGACCCAGAAATTCGCTCAACGTTTTTCCGCCTTCTGACCCATGTCCGTCTCTGCCAAACGCTTAATGTGTGATCAGTGCCGACGCGCACAAAGCGCCTGCATCTGTCACTGGATACGTCCGGTTGAACATCAGGTCGAAGTTTTATTCCTGCAGCATCCACTGGAAGTGAACAACGCCAAGAACAGCGCGCGCCTGCTGCACCTGAGCCTGCCGCACAGTCGCATGACCGTTGGTGAGAAATTCGACGCAGACGAACTGCAACACCTGCTGTATGACAGCAGCAATGAGCGCACCTGTACAGTACATCCTGTGCTGCTTTACCCGGACACCAGTGCCGACCATAAAGTCTCCCTGCCACCACCCTGGCCGGAAGCGGCTGACAGCAGCGACCATGTTTATCGCCTGGTCGTGCTGGATGCCACCTGGCGCAAGAGTCGCAAGATGTTGTACCTGAATCCCATGCTGCAACAACTGCCACGCCTGCCACTGGCAGATATGCCAGCCTCGCATTACGCGATACGCAAGGCACACAAGCCGGACCAGCTATCTTCGTTTGAAGCAACATGTCATGCGCTGATGCAACTGGAAAATGACGCCGACAAATATCTGCCGTTGCTAACGGCCTTCGATGGCTTCGTTGCACAACAGCAGGCTTATCGCCCTGAAACACAGGTTTAAAGCCGTCACCAACACCACTTTGCAAACCTGCCTATAATCTGTCCAGAATTAAGATCGCAACACGCAGCGCACAACTCACCATGCATACAACCAAGGAAGTCACATGACCATCTCTCTTTACGCCGCTTCAGTTCCAGTCTTCAAGCAAATGCTTAATAGCGTCAGCGATGTCCTCAAGAAAACCGAAGAATATGCGACTGCCAAAAACATTGCACCGGAAGCCTATCTGCAGGCACGTCTGTTCCCGGACATGTTCCCCTTGCTGCGCCAGGTACAAGTAGCTTGTGACTTTTCGCGTGGCGTGTCGGCACGTCTGGCTGGCCTCGACGTTCCGAAATTCGACGACAGCGAAAAAAGCTTCGCTGACCTGCAAGCCCTGATCGCCAAGACCCTGGCCTTCATCGACGGCATCAAACCGGAACAAATCGACGGTCAGGAAGCGCGCGACATCGTGCTGCGTCCGGGCACACCGAAAGAAAAGAAATTCAACGGCCAGGCTTATCTGCTCAGCTTCGGCTTGCCGCAATTCTTCTTCCACGTCACGACCACTTACGCCATCCTGCGCCATAACGGCATAGAAATCGGCAAACGTGATTTCATGGGTGCGTACTAATAAATCAATGAATCAGCGAGCAAGCTATCGCTAGCTCGCCTTATTTCATGACAGCAAGGGCAGACAGCGATGTCTGCCCTTCTCATTTGCGCCAAAGAATAGGCGGTAAAAGACAAACTACAGCAAGCACACGACAAAGCAATTATCTGTAAGCACAAAAAGGTATCGCTTGCGATCTTGCTGCATATAATGAAGTGCAAGTTCAACCCATCTCTGTGCGGGAGATTGCCATGAGCGACAGAAAAATGTTTGCCGATATGGATATCGAAACGCAACGTTTCTATTCCAGGATCATCAACACCGCACTCTTCAACATTTATGCCGTTGATCATCATCTCTTCGGTTCGTTATTCTGCGAATCTGATGATCCGATGATCATGCTGCGCTGGCAGGAAGCAGAACCCTTGATTCTTGAAGAGATACGCCGTCGCAGCGAAACGCGCGGCAATAACTGGAATGACTTGTGATTCCTGTATTACCTGCCTCGCCTCACATCCGTCTCGCACCGAACGCAGCCATTGCTGCGACCAGCCTGGCTAGCCGCTGCCGTCTTTAGTCATCAACACCAGTATCCGCACGTACCTGCCTTGCTTCATTCCGGTTGCTGATTTCCCACATTTTATAAATGATGGCCAACATCTATTGAATTTATGATGAGCGTCATCTATTATTCCACTTAATCAAATTTCAGGTGGAATCATCATGCCGCGCGTATCCAAGGAACAAACCGATCTCAACCGTACCGCCATCGAACAAGCCTCCTCCAAGCTGTTCCGCGAAAAAGGCTTTAACGGCGTCAGCGTTGCTGACCTGATGGCTGCAGCAGGCCTGACCCACGGTGGTTTCTATGGCCACTTTTCATCCAAGGATGAGCTGGCCGCCGTCGCTTGCGCCACTGCTTTCAGCGAAGCGTCCGAGCGCTGGCAAAAGCGCATGGAAGGCAAGACGGATGAACAGCAAGCGCTGTACGCCATCATCGACGGTTATCTGTCATCCCAAAAAGTCCGCGACGTCGGCAATGGCTGCCCGGGTGCCGCACTGACTACCGACGTCGCACGTGAAGCACTGGATAAACCGGTACGTGCTGCGTATATGGCAGGCACCGAGGAGCTGGTCGAAATTCTTGCCTCGCTTTGCCCTTCGCCGGACCCCGCAGTACGACGTAAAACCGCCCTCGCGCAGTGGAGCATGATGGTGGGGGCCATGGCACTGGCGCGTGCCACTGAGGGCTATCCGATCGCCGCGGAGTTACTGGCCGTCGCGCGCGCGCAATTGCTCGGCAATATCAACCCTTGATCACTGATTACCCATCGCTCCGAAGATAGGATACTTATGTACGCTCAATCGCTGTCTACCTGGCTGGAACGCAGAGGAATACATTTCTCATGGGTGATCGTTGCGATTACCTTCCTGACGATGCTGACGTCCTCGGCCGCGCTCGGATTACCCGGCGTCCTGCTGCAACCGTTGAGTACGGAATTCGGCTGGAGCAATGACCAGATTTCATCTGCAGTCGCGGTACGTTATGTACTGTTCGGCTTCATCGGCCCGTTCGCCGCCATCTTCATGGAGCGCTTTGGTCTGCGCAAGGTAATTACCATCGCGCTGGTGCTGGTCGCCGCCTGCCTGGTTCTTTCAACCATGATGACGGAACTATGGCAAATGTTCCTGCTGTGGGGCTTGTTGCTTGGCACCGGCACCGGTTTGACCGCACTCGTGCTTGGTGCAGTGGTAGCGAATCGCTGGTTTGAAAAACGGCGTGGCCTGGTACTCGGCTTGCTGACTGCCAGCTCGGCTACCGGGCAACTTATCTTCCTGCCTTTTGGTGCCTGGCTGATTCAGAACTATGGCTGGCGCATGTCGGTGATTCCGGTCTTTCTTTGCTGCGCGCTGGTTGCTGTCATGGCGTTCCTGCTGATACGCGACCGACCGCATGACGTCGGCACTGTTGCCTACGGTGCTGCACCCGACAGCCCGCCACCGCCGCTACCGGCTACCGCGCAGATGACCATGATGGAACCATTCCGTGTATTGCTCAGTGCTTCGCGTAATCGTACTTTCTGGGTGTTGGCGGGTACCTTCTTCATCTGCGGCCTGAGCACCAGCGGTCTGATTCAGACGCACTTCGTTTCGCTATGCGGCGACTACGGCATGGCAGCAATTCCTGCCGCCAGCGTATTGGCGATGATGGGTGCATTCGACTTCATCGGCACCATACTTTCGGGCTGGCTGTCTGATCGCTACGACAATCGCAAACTGCTGTTCTGGTACTACGGCCTGCGCGGTTTGTCGCTGATCTGGTTGCCACATTCCGAATTCACTTTGTATGGCTTGTCGCTGTTCGCGATGTTCTATGGTCTGGACTGGTTTGCCACCGTGCCTGTGACGGTGAAACTGGCGGGCGCTGAATTCGGCAAGGAAAGAGCGGGCATGGTGTTCGGCTGGATCTTTACCGCGCATCAGATCGGCGGCGCGGTTGCAGCGTATGGCGCAGGTTTGTCGCGCACCATACTGATGGCTTACACCCCTGCCTTGTATGCAGCCGGGATCGCCTGTCTGTTCGCGGCCGTGATCGTGTTCATGATCAAGAAGCCGGTCAAGGTCGCGACGTAGACCGGCTCCGCACAACGCTGCTCAGGACTTGCGCCAGATAGTGGCCAGCCATGGTTGCTGCTCCAGCGGCAAACCGGCTGGCCGGTAGTAATGTTCGAGTTCGGTGAAGCCGGCGTCGGTCATAAAGGTGCGCCAGCTACCCAGTTCATGATAAGCGCCGTAACGCCCGCGATTCCACCCTTCTTCGTTCTGACCACGTGGATTCGAGCTGAAGAGCACGCCGCTGGTTTTCAGTGTTGCATGCAGTTGTTTAAGCACACGAGGCAATTCCTGACGCGGCACATGGAATAAGGATGCATTGGCGTACACGCCGTCAAAATGCGCATCCGGCAAATCAAGATGCAGGAAGTCCTGCTGCCACACCTCACACTGCGCGTAATCACGTGCCATCTGCGCGAACTCGGCCGCACCGTCGAGCCCGATTGCGATATGTCCCATTTCACTGAAAGTCTTGAGGTCACGCCCTGGACCGCAACCGAGGTCCAGTATCGTGTACGGCGCAACCACCGTGATGTGTTTGAGTAAGGCCTGGATGTTCTGGCTTACATCGTGCGTACGTGTGCCTTGCCAGAAGTCCGCTGCACGCTGGTTGTAGTGATCCAGCGTGATGTCGCTGATGCGCGCCAGTTCCTGCGCGCTGAGTTTGTCGGCTGAAATTTTATTGCTCCATGGTGGATAGACCTGGCGACAGTATCCACCAATTCAGGCACAGCGTCTGTGCCTGCAGCTCTGCTCAAGGACAGCCGATCCTTTATCACTCAGCGGTGATGCCACGTTCCTTCACCAGCCTGGACCAGCTCGCCAGTTCTTTGGTCAGCTTCGCCTTGGCTTCAGCCGGAGTTGATGTTTCAGGATCAAAACCTTCCTTGATCATTTTTTCTTTCAGGACCGGATTATTCAGCGCTTTCACCAGAGCCGCATTCAATTTATCGATGACTGGTTTAGGCGTGGCGGCAGGAGCGAAGACGATGAACCAGGTTTCGAAGCTATACCCCGGTACGCCTGCTTCGGCCAGCGTCGGTACATCCGGCATCAGCGGCGAACGTTTAGGTCCCGTCACGCCCATCGCATTCAGCTTGCCGGCTTTAACGTGCTGCGCGGCTGCAGAAAGAACCGGAAAGCACATATCAACCTGGCCGGAGATGGTATCGATCAAAGCCGGGCCGCCACCCTTGTAAGGTACGTGTGTAATGTCAACAGCTGCAACGGATTTAAACAGCTCCGCAGCCATGTGGAAGGTGCTGCCGCTACCAGCGGAACCGTAGTTAAACTTGCCCGGACTGGCCTTCGCCAGCGCAACCAGGTCCCTGGCATTCTTCGCCGGGAAGTTAGGATTAACGACCAGTACGTGCTGCGATGTCGCAACCGTGCTGATCTGCGCCAAATCCTTCAGGGTGTCGTATGGCATCCTGGGGAAGATGGATGGATTGATCGCCAGCGAAACGGTCTGCAAACCTATCGTGTAGCCGTCCGGCTCGGCCTTGGCAACGGCATCCACACCGATATTGCCGCCCGCACCTGCCTTGTTTTCGATATACATGCCGCCACCGAGGGATTTACTCCATTCGTCGGAAATACGGCGCGCCACGATGTCGGCACTGCCGCCTGGTGCATAAGGCACGATCAGTCTGATCGGCCTGGTCGGATAGTTATCTGCATGTGCAAATGAGGCACTCAGGCCCAGTGGTAACAAGACCGCCACGATAAGTGATGGAAGCTTCATGTTGTCTCCGATTTATTTTTTATATGAGACCAGATGCTATTCGTAATTACGGCAGATATAATTTCCACACAATTAATTCATTCGGTCGTTTTAGGAATCAATGGACGGTATCTCTGATCTGGCGTTTTTTGCCTTGCTGGTCAAACGCGGCAGCCTCGCTGCTGCTGCGCAGGAATTGGGCGTCACACCTCCCTCGGTCAGCAAACGACTGGCTGCGCTCGAAACCCGCCTGCGCGTACGTTTGCTCAATCGCACCACACGCCGTATCAGCCTGACGCCGGAAGGAGAAATTTACCTGGCCGACGGTGCGCGCCTGGTGACCGAGCTTGAAGCGCTGGAGCAACGCATATCCGGCGGCAACATTACTGCCAAAGGCTTATTGAAAGTCAGTGCGACATTTGGCTTTGGTCGCAGGCACATCACGCCGCAACTCTCTGCGTTTGCGCGGCAATACCCCGATGTAGAAGTCCAGCTACACCTGACCGACAGGCCGGTTAATCTGGTTGAGCAAGGTCTGGATGCCGACATCCGCTTCGGCCAGCTACCGGATGCACGACTCACTGCACGCAAGATTGCCGATAATCGTCGCCTCGTCTGTGCATCCCCTACCTATTTAAAAAAATACGGCGTACCGCTGGTGCCGCGCGATCTGCAAAACCATAGTTGCATTCTGTTGCGGGAAAGCGATGAGATCTACGGTAGCTGGCACTTCAGTTCGGGCAACAAACAGGAAACAGTCAAAGTGCGTGGCTCATTGAGCGCCAACGACGGCGAATGTGCGACCACCTGGGCGCTGGACGGGCACGGCGTCGTGATGCGCTCCGAATGGGACATCGCCCCTTATCTGCGTTCAGGCAGACTCAGGGTCATACTGGAAGAATGGAAGCTTCCACCGGCTGATGTGTACATCGTGTTCCCGACCAAGAATCACTTGTCGGCAAAGACACGTGCGCTGGTCGATTTCATGCTGAAAGCATTCGAAAACCACCGCCGCGACAGAACGGATGCGGACAAAATAATTTGGTGACTGCCGTCATCTCATAACAACTAATCTGCGCGCAGTGCAGCTGGCCAGGTCAGCACTATCTTCAAACCGCCCAGCGTACTGTGCGTGAGTTGTATCTGGCCATTGGTTGCCTCCACCAGTTCTCGCGCAATGATCAGCCCCAATCCCTGATGACCTGGGCCGGCCTCGTCCAGTTTGCCGCGATGTTGCAACGTATAGAGTGTGGCCGCATCGAGACCTAGCCCATCGTCTTCTATCAATAACTCAACCTTATTATCCGCAGCCATTTGACCTCGTATGCTGACCTGACGCCGGGCAAAGCGCGCGGCATTTTCCAGCAGCGCTCCCAATAACTCCTTCAGATCATCCAGCGGCACCGGTACGCGTAACGACGCCGGAATATCGATGTTGAATACGAGCGACTCACCTATGGCCGTATGTTCTATCACGCCGACTATCTGCTCCGCGGCTTCTTGCGCAGACGACGCACTGGAGTAAAGATTGTTGCGTACAGTATCCACGCGCAAACGACCCAATTCAGCATTGACTGCCGCAGTCATCGCACTGATCGCGTGCTCGATTCCGTCTGCAGCCTCGCTGGCACCTGCAGCTCGGGCACGATTGCTCTGTGCTTCCAGCGCAGCCAGCGGGGTCTTCAATGAATGTGCGAGATCGGCAGCGCGACGTTTGGCGCGAGTCAGGTCGGCTTCGCGTGCATCAGCCAGACGATTGATAGCATCGATCAATGGCGTGATCTCACGCGGATGGGTATCGGTCAGGCGCGATGCCGGATGATGCTGCAGGTTCAGCAATTCATATCGCAATTTTCGCAAGGGTTTGAGACCAACACTGACTTGCAAGGCAGCGGCGGCAAGCAGTACTGCACCGAGCACGGCCAGGAACAAACCAAGGTCGCGGCCAAATTCCTTGCGCGCCACATATTGCAGCGCCTTGTCTTGCGCCAGTTGTAACAGGATGGGAGGACTATCCGCAGATAAAGATATGCTGCGTTCCAACAGGAACAGCCGCTGCCCGAAGGGACCGTCTATGCTGCGTGTGCGCCAGGCACTGAGCGGTGGTGCCGGCACCGGCAACGGTAATGATTCATCCCAAAGTGAACGCGAACGCTGCATGCCTTTCGCATTGCTGACTTGCCAGTAAAGGCCGCTGGAAGGCAGGTTAAAGCGCGGATTGGCTGGCGTTTCGTCCACCTGGGGTTCCTGGCCGGGACTCAGCTTCAGGTCGGCGAGCAGAATAATGGCTTCGTTCTCCAGCTCCATCGCCACGCGTCGTTCGATGTGACGGGCAAACAGCCAGCTCATCACGAACCAGGCGATCAGCATTGCAATCAGGACGGCGAAGGCTGCCGCCAGCAACAAGCGCAAACGAAGTGAATGCGCTCTCAAGCGCCCGACCCTGCAAGCATATAACCAAAGCCGCGTCGCGTTTCTATTAGGTCTGCACCGAACTTGCGGCGCATGCGCAGTACCAATGCTTCAATCGCGTTGGTATCGACACCTTCGCTATCGCCATACAGATGTTCAGCCAGTTCTCCGGCTGATACCGGTCGGCCCGGCTGATGTGCAAGATAAGAAAAAAAACGGAACTCCAATGGCGACAAACGCACCGGCTGCTTGTCTATCGTCGCCGTCATGCGCCGGGTATCCAGCGTCAACGCGCCGCAAGTCAGTACCGGATCGGCATGACCGGCAGCGCGGCGCACCAGCGCGCGCGTACGGGCAATCAGTTCGGCCACTTCAAAAGGCTTACCGAGGTAATCGTCAGCACCAGTTTCTATGCCCTCGACCTTTTCAGCCCAGTTGCTGCGCGCCGACAGGATCAACACAGGGAAAGTACGCCTGGCTGCGCGCCAGCGTTTAAGTACGGACAAACCATCGAGCTGAGGCAGACCGAGATCGAGTATAGCGACATCAAACTCTTCGACATCGCCCTTGAACCACGCATCATTACCGTCGCGCGACCAGTCCACCACAAAACCAGCTTCCCGCAGCGCATCGTGTACGTGCTGACCAACGTCCGGATCATCTTCTACCAGCAAGGCTCTCATCAGTGATCTCTTTCAATCATCATCTTTGATGCTCAGCAGTTTACCGTTGCGCGCATCGACACGCACTTTGCGCACCTGCCCATTCGCGCTCAACACCTTGAGCTTGTACTCCAGTCGCTTGCTATCGAGTTCTACCTTGATCACTTCGCCGGATACCTGGGTCGCGGTTTGCGACAGGATTTTTGACAAGGGCAAGATCTGCCCGCGCTGCAAGGCTTCATAGGCGACGTCATGATCATTGTCCTTGCCCGATACCAGCAGAGGCAAGCTGACCGGAACCATGAGCAACATGAGGAGGAAGAATTTTTTCAGCATGGCAACAGTATAACGAAAGCCTGGCTGACATTTACCTGACGCCACCTGTGAGGCAGATGTCAGCAAGCCCTGCGTATAACGGGAACTGCCAATCCGGCAGACTTAAAAAAGAGGTTCCCAAATGGACAAGAACGTTATCAAATTCACAGTCATCGTAGCCATCATAGCGGCCCTTGCCTTTGCGGTACAAGCCAAACCAGCGTCAGCACAACCTGCACCAATTACAAGTGCAAGCACGCTGACACCTATTCCGGCCGCGAAGACGCTCAGTTACGAAGAGCTGGAGCGCCGCGTCACGGCACAAGGATTGCGGATCAGTAAAGCGGAAGTACGTGATCTGCTACTCAAGGTAACAGCCTACGACAGTCAGCATCGCAAGATCAAAATGATGCTGGATCGACGCACCGGTGAAGTCCTGGCGCGCGAAATCAAGAGGGATTAACGGTGGCTGCCACGCGCACACGTCGGCATCCCTCGCAAGTTCTATCATGCGACCGGATACATCTATGCCTTCGATGTGCAAATGATGCGCACGCAGCAAGGAATTAAATCGCGTATTGCAGCCGCAACCTACGTTCAGCGTACATTCTGCATCATGATTTACTTAAAGAGGAGTTGCAGCGAACGTTAATAGCTTCGCCGCAACATCTTGCATCACACCCGTACCGTACGCGGACCATAACGCAAAGTCAGCACAGTACCCAGGGTAATCGCAACCGTCGCGAAGATCGGACCGCCAAGCGCACCGACATGATCAACCAGTATGCCGCCACCAATCGCACCGCTGGCAATCGCGATCTGGAAGGCGGCAACCATCAAACCACCCGCGGCTTCAGCCTGATCCGGCGCAGCCCGCACTATCCAGGTCTGGAAGCCGACCGGGAATGCACCGAACGCAAAGCCCCACAGCGCAATCGCGACCGCTGCAACGACAGGCGAACTGCCCGCCATCCACAATGACGCCGCCAGCACGACGATCAGCGCACCACCGCACACCACAGCGTAGCGCTCGCTGCGTTCAGCAATAAAGCCACCAGCAAAATTACCGAAGAAGCCACCGATGCCATACCCAAGTAACACTGCAGAGATGGCGCTGACCGACAGCTGCGTAACGTGCTCCATCAATGGACGGATATAGGTAAAGCCCGCGAAGTGCCCTGAAATAACCAATAGCACAGCAATCAAGGCGACCCGGATGTTGGTTCGACGTAGCAGTTCAAACATCACCTTGACGCTCGGATTGTCTTTCGGCGGTAACGACGGAATCGCGAAGATTTGCACCAGCAAGGTCATCACGCTCACGATACCCGCCGCAACAAAAGCACTACGCCAGCCCCACAGGTTACCCATATATGCGCCGATAGGCGCGGCACCGACGGTGGCAACGGAAACACCAGTGAGGATCAAGGACATCGCCCGTGCGAATAGATGATCCGGCACCAGTCGCAACGCCAGCGCCGCCGCCATCGACCAGAAGCCACCCAGGCCTATACCCAGTAACACGCGCGAGACCAGCAATACGGAAAGACTATCGGCCGCCACGGCCAGCACATTCGACAACAGCAGCAAAGTCGTCAGCGCCAGGATCACGCGCTTGCGGTCGAAGTTGCGCGTGAAAACCGGTATCGTCAACGCGGCACCCGCTGCGACCAGCGCAGTCGCCGTCACGGCCTGCCCGGCAGCACCGTCGGAGACACCCAGATCATTTGCCATTGCAGTCAGCAGACTGGCCGGCAGGAATTCCGCAGTAACCAGGCCAAAGACGCCGAGTGTCAGACTGATAATTCCGGCCCAGTTAGCGCTGCTGCCCG
The DNA here is from genome assembly GCF_003852535.1 of Herminiimonas sp. KBW02. Classification (GTDB taxonomy): domain Bacteria; phylum Pseudomonadota; class Gammaproteobacteria; order Burkholderiales; family Burkholderiaceae_D; genus Oxalicibacterium. Next base: position 37,238 of record NZ_QAJP01000002.1, read on the forward strand.
TATCGCTGATAGATGTATCGCCGGGGCTGGCGACGAATTGAGGATCAGGACATTCAGCGCATGTTGCTTCATTCATTGCGATACTCGGAAAGTTGTAGAGTGCACAGCTTACGGTGAAGAGCCTGGACTTTCCATGTCATTAAAATCCTATATCATGACTATTCGTCCAAAAAGGAATGAAAAGCATGAAGGATACAAATAACGCTCCGCAAGACACGCGCGATACCCTGACGGAAATTTTGCTCGGCCTGCGACTCGACGGCGTTGAATACGGCCGCTGTGTGATGCATGAACCGTGGGCGATTGCATTTCCATCCAGACGGGAAGCCAGTTTTCACTTCATCGCGCAAGGCAATTGCTGGATACGCACCCAGACCACAGACTGGATGCGCCTGAATCCGGGCGACGCGCTGCTGTTACCGCGCGGGATGTTCCATGTACTGGCGAGCTCGCCGGAAGTACCGACTATCGACATCGACGCGCTGGCACGCACAGTCGTATCAGAAAATCTCTTTTTACTGAATGACGACAAGTCCGTGCACCCGGTCGTTGCCGACGATGAGACTGCGGCGCATATCTTGTTTGGCGGCGTGATGCGCTTCAATCTCGATCCCTTGCATCCACTACTGGCAATGATGCCGGATGTGATGCGTGCGTGCGACCTGGCACAGCGCGACCCGGCAGTCCTCGTCATGCTGGAAATGATGGAACGCGAAATGGCGCTCGATCGCATAGGTGCATGCGGCATACTTGCACGCCTGGCCGACGTGCTGGCGGCCAGCATCATACGGGCCTGGGTCGAGTGTGCGTCCAGCGGTGCGAGCGGCTGGATCGCTGCCGTCCGTTGTCCGCAGATAGGTCGCGTACTGGCTGCCATACACAATCAACCCGAACGGGAATGGTCAGTCGCGGAACTGGCTGGCGTGATGGGTGCTTCGCGCTCCAGCTTCGTGGAAAAATTCTCCAATGCAGTCGGTGATACACCGGCCAAATATGTGGCGCGCGTGAAGATGTTCCAGGCACGTTACTGGATCGCACATGAAGGCATGCGCATGGCGACAGTTGCCAGTCGCCTCGGCTACGACTCCGAAGCGTCGTTCAGTCGCGCCTTCAAACGCATCATCGGCCATCCGCCCAGCGAAGCACGTAGCGGATAAATACGCTGCTTAGATTCGCTCATAAAGTTCGTCGCCGTAACTATCTACACTCATAGGCTTGCACCGTCTCGCACACGAAACGGTGCAAGGCGGACAGCGCAATGGCGCTGCATATAGTACGCAAACCTCAGTGAGATAGCACAATGAAAAAACACTTCCTTACCGTAAGCACCCTACTCCTCATCGCTGGCGGCATTATGACCAATGCATATGCCGGATCGGGCGCCAATACTATCGGCCTCACGAAGCTCCACAACCAGTTGACTAGCAAACTGCGCGTTGCAACCAGCTGCCAGGGCCTGGGCCAATGGCAAGTCATCAATGTAGGACCGAACGCGACAGAAACCGCGACCGTCACTTCAGACTCCAGCGGCTCCACCATGTATGCCGACGTGCCGGGCTTTGCCAATTGCACGAAATTCACCGCGCGTAATGGCAAGGCCGTCAAGTTCTATGACGACAAAGGTAAGTTAGGTATTTCGGAAAAGTAAAAACTTATTCAGTAGTGCAGCGATCGTAACTTGCTGCACTACTGACGCAGTAGAAATTGCTTATTCCTGAGGAGCTGAAACATTCCAGCTTTTGTCTTTCAGATCAGCCGGATCAGATTTCAGCAGTATCTGACTATGTACTTCCAGTAATTTTTGCTGCCAGTTATACAGCGCCGAAGATTGCTCATTCTTCAAATCGTCCAGCAACGGCTTCAGTGACTCCAGAATATCGCGCCTCTGTGATGCATTGAATGGCGTAGTGGAGTCATCCGTCAACACGCCCAATTCATACTTGGAGGTACGGGTAGATTGTTTCGCTGATTGCTCTGAATACGCCTCACTCAACACGCCCTTGGTGTACGAAATCCCTACCTTGCTCTGAGCCGTATCATTTATCTGCTTGTAATAATAATTTTGCGACTTGTTGTCGGTGGTGAGTATCAGTGGCACGTCCGGTATCAGTGACATGTGATAACTCGCCTTCAGATTCGATTGCTGCTGTTGCGAGATGGAGCGATTGAACTGATTGATGCCGCCTACCTGTGTGGTCTGCGATGCGTCATAAGAAAAAGAGTCGACTTCACTCAAATTCTTCGGATTCGGTGAAGTCGTCACTTGTTTGACTGATGCCTTGAAGTCAGCCAGGCCAGTCAACATCGCATGATCGATGTCCGCCAATGAAATCCTGGGTTGCTTAGTCGGCGCGACATAGTCGCTGTTCATCTGCGCAAAGGCATCCTTGAACATACCGACCAGTGACTTGTCTGCATTGCCGCGCGATGCCGCCTTATCAAACTGCTTCAGGTAGCTATCGATGGCAGCGGCTCTCTGTCTGGCGTTACCCCAAACGGAAGAGTCACGCATATCGACGCTGACGTTCATCGAACCGAGTGGCCCGTCCACATCGAGGTTTCTGCTTACGCTGTCTGCATGGAAAGCCAGCTTTTGTGGTCCATCCTTATCCAGCGTGACGCTGGATTGAAAATCCACCGAAGACAATACCCTGGTATCGAACTTCGTCAGCCCGGAGAGATTAAGAACCGGCGGCTGCGCTGCCAGGCCGTCGATAGCCTTCTGAAATCCGGCCGCTAAATCACCCAGCGCAGTACGTTCAGCTTCACTCAGATCGCCACTGCTTTGCATCTGGACTTGCAAGCGATCATTCTCGCTGCCTAATACGATCTCGACGTCGACACCACTTTCGGTCCGGATCTGCAGCTTTATCTCTGCCGCCGGATAAGAAATCGATTGCGTACCGCCAGACGTGACTGCGCCCGCCTCGCTGCTTGGGAGTGCGACTGATTGCGTGAAGCCATCCACGCCATCCTTCAACATGCCCAGCAATGCACTGCCCAGGCCGTTGAGTCGATTGTTAACAGATGAAGAGAAAAAATTCCCTGCCATGAGAGTGGATACAGCGTCGTTCGAGCGCACCTTCCAGATCGGCGCTGATACCGAATATGTCGGGTCCAGCGCGATATTCTGATTATTGCTGCCTAGTGTGACTATCGTGGATTGCTGCGACGTCGACGCTGATTGCGTCTGAGTGGAAGCCGACGATGCCCGGGATGAGCCAGTATATTGCGGTGTTGTTGGCGACACGGTGGAACGTGACACCCCAGACTGCAATGCAGACATGGATGTCATATAAGTGCCCCCGCTGCTTTTGTCATTTTTATCATCAGATCGCTATACATAGGACGCAACATCATCTCGCTGACTCATCTAATGCATGTTTCCATACATTGAATGGAGGATGTCTTGTATAACGACTGGGTTGGGGGAAACTTGAATTACTGGAAACGCACTGCCTTTATCTGATTACAGTTGAAACCATTTTTGGGTTACGCAAACGCATCCACCAAAAACTTCTCCAGTTCCCGCTCTTCCAGCAGTTCTATAGAAAAGTTTCCAAACTTCTTCGGCAACCAGATAATGCGCGCCCCGCTCGGTGAACTGAGATTGTCACGCGCCAGGGCTTTGCCATTTTCATTTTCCGGCTGCACGCCCAACGCGACCAGCTCGTCGTAAGCAGCCTCTATATCCGGCGTCGTATAACAATGGCGGTATATCGTGCCCTCGCCTTTGCTATCCATCAGTTCCTTGAGATTGCCGTTGATGGGCTGCACCAGCATGAAACGCTCAGCATCCCATCTGACTACCGCATAGCGCACATGCAAACCGTCGCGTTGCCAGACCAGTGTCTTCGAGACTTGTGCACTGAACAGACGTGCGTAATAGGCGCAGGCTTCTTCCAGGTTACCGACCAGGATATCTATGTGACTAAATTTCAGCTTCATGGTTTAGGGTGTGGCAATTGATCGTCGGTTTAACGGCGATGTATTTTCATGATTTTTTGATGTTCGCGCATCCAGTCACGGTCTTTCTCTGTGTTGCGCTTGTCGTATTCCTTCTTGCCTTTGGCCAGCGCAATGTCGCATTTCACGCGACCACGTACCCAGTGCAGGTTGAGTGGCACCATGGTGAAACCGGACTGGTCTACCTTGCTCAGCAATTTTTTGATTTCAGCTGCGTGCAGCAAAAGCTTACGCGTGCGTACCGCTTCCGGATGCGAGAACGATGAAGTGCTGTTCAGCGCACTGACGTGCGCGCCGAACAGGAAGATTTCATTGTTACGGGCAATGACGTAGGCTTCCTTCAGTTGCACCCGACCTGCACGGATAGCTTTGACTTCCCAGCCATCCAGCACGACACCTGCTTCGTAACGATCTTCTATGAAGTAATCGTGAAATGCTTTTCTGTTATCTACTATGCTCATGACGATCTCTTTAAGGTAGCGAGAGTTTAACCCTGCGGGCCGTCTTCTGCAGCACCAGCAGTTCCAACCCAAATTCCCGCCTTGCATTACTATAGCGGACACATTCGACAAGAAACGCATAGCGTTCACGAATGTCACCCATACAAAACATGAGCTCCTACATATTTGTCCTGATGGTCGGATTGCTGGCTGGCGCCATTAGCGGCGTCATCGGCACCGGTTCTTCCATCATGCTGCTGCCGGTATTGGTCTATACCTTCGGGCCCAAACAGGCTGTTCCCATTATGGCGGTCGCCGCTGTTATGGCCAACCTGGCGCGAGTCATGGCCTGGTGGAAGCTGGTTGACTGGCGCGCTTTTGCCGCTTATTCGATCACCGGCATTCCCGCAGCAGCAATCGGCGCCCGTACCTTGCTGGCCTTGCCGCCGCACCTGATAGAAATTTGTCTCGGCATCTTCTTCATCCTGATGATTCCCGCACGGCGCTGGCTGGTGGCACGTGATTATCGTATCAGGCTCTGGCAGTTATCCATCATAGGCGGCCTTATCGGCTTCCTGACTGGCCTGGTGCTATCCACCGGGCCACTCAGCGTTCCGGCCTTTACCGCTTACGGTCTGGTAAAAGGCGCCTTCCTTTCCACCGAAGCCGCCAGTTCGCTGATGCTGTATGTCGCCAAGGTCATTACCTTCCGTGAATTCGGTGCGATGCCGCTGGAAATATTTATCAAAGGCTTGCTGGTCGGAGCCTCGCTGATGGCCGGTACCTTTATCGGTAAAGCCGTAGTGCTGAAGCTAAGCAATCAAGCGTTCCAGCATTTGCTGGATGCCTTGCTGCTGTGTTCCGGCATTTCGCTGCTGTGGGCTGCGTTTAGTTAGTTATCCGCGCTTACAGCGCCATGTGCGCCCTTGTTTTCAATTAGCAAAACTGCACCGGGTTGACGGAATATTCTAAATGGCTATACTCACCCTATCCCCAACTTGCATACACAGCTTGCAATGACCACCTCAACCTTCCTGTCGAAACGCATCAGTTCTGCGCCGAACAAGGAAGAGTTGCGCGTGCGTACTTTGCTCGCGGGTCGCGCTTCGACCACCGTGCATGCAGTCGCAAAGATGTACTCACAGTCATCTTTTGTAAGAGACCTCGCCTGCCTCCCTTAGGCTCGGTGAGTGTCCACAGGAACGAGGCTTCGTTCCACCCACATCGCTCCCGAGCCACCCTCTCGTAAATTTCACGCTGTGTTGATGCCTTATGCATCCGCACTGAATTGCCATTTTTTGGTCGATCTCTCGTATCGGCCCGGAGCTATTACTAAAATGAAAAATGAACGTTGCCTGACCCAGAACGACGCCGCCACCCTGAGCCGCATCGCCGAACACCTGTTGCGCATGGGCGAAGTGGAAGTCAACGCAGGAGAGCAATTGCTCGACATTATCTCGACCTCCATCATCCTGCCGGTTGATGTGCAACGTAAAGGTTATGTCACCTTGTACTCGACCATCTCGTACAGCCCGGTTGGCAGCGATGAAGTACGCAAGCTGACCATCGTTTGTCCGCAAGATGCGAATCCGCAGCTGGCACTGATCTCTGCATTGACGCCCATCGGACTGGCCTTACTCGGTCGCAAGGCATTGAGCACTATCGAAGTGAATCTGCCGTCGAAGCGCATCGAGAAACTCAAGATTCTTGAGGTATTGCCACTGGATACAAATATAGGAGAATTGGCACTGTCATGAAACGCGTAATCGCCATACAGCTGGTAGAGCGAGGCAAACGGCTAAAAAAATGGTTAGCCGCAGGTATCGCTGTCAGCATCACGCTGGTCATGCTAGTCGTGGCCTTCGATTGAACGTGCAGGAGTGTGGATGATAAGGGCAGCGTATTACGCAGATAGTCTGAAGGAGCGCCTGTATGAAGACATGCAGGCCTCCGCCCGCCACGGCTCCGCTCATCCGACATTTACATCGCTAAAGTTAATGCGGCCACTTCGGTGAACCGAGGCGCGTGTCGGCACTTTCCTGTGCGCTGGCCATCGCCGCTGCTGCAGAGCGTGTTTCCACTCCCAGTTTTTCAAATATATGTTCGAGATGCTTGCTCACGGTGCGTGGGCTCATCTTGAGGATTTCCCCGATATCACGATTGGTTTTACCCTTGGCCAGCCACGACAATACTTCTGTTTCGCGCGGCGTGAGTGCCGCGCTGGCCAGGCGTCCACCTGGTAATGCATGACTACCGCTGAGTTCAATCAGCAACATGATTTCATCCATACCTGCCGCACCCATATTGCGCACCAGCAGGCTGGCGCCTGCAGGTTCGGTAACAGGTGCCACCAGCTCCATGCCACTGCTACCTTTCCACCATGATTGCGGTACCGTCAGCGCATCTGGATTGATGCCGAACTGCGTCAGCAACTGGCGCGCGCATGGCGAGCACCAGGAAATACTACCTTCGTTGTTCAGCATGATGACGCCCAGGCCGGATACATCTATCGCATCCAGCGCGAAGCGTGCCATACGTGCGTTGCCCAAATGCGTATGCAGGCGCGCCAGCACTTCCGGTGCGCGTACCGGTTTGACCACGTAGTCCACACCGCCAGCGGCGAAACCTTCCAGCACATGTGAGGTATCAGACAAACCGGTCATGAAGATGACAGGGATATGTTTGGTAGTAAGATCCGCCTTGATACGACGGCAGGCATCAAAGCCGGAGATGCCGGGCATCACCGCGTCCATCAGGATCACGTCCGGCGTGACCAGGCTCAGGCGACGCAAGGCGGTATCACCATCGCAGGCCACCAGCACGGTATAACCGGCATCCTCCAGGGTTTCGCACAGTACGCCGAGGCTGCTCGGTGCATCGTCAACCAGCAATACCACCGGACGGTCATCAGGATTATCAATCAGGTGATGCGACACGTTCATTCTCCATTAATGCATTCTCCAATGCGCCCAACTCAAAACGGTCCAGCAACGATCTTACTACGTTGCAGGATGCCACGATTGCGGCATCATCCGTCATCGACAGGCGATCCAGCGCGCGGCGCAAACCGGCGACGTGGCCCATGCGCGTCAATTGCAATAGTTGCCCTATCGCAGCTTGCTTAAAGCACAAGCTTTCTGGCAAAGCTTCGGTGACAGGGACGACCGGTGGCGCACTGGCATAAATCCACTCCAGTCCCAGCTGTCTTTGCAAGGCCAGCATCAGCTCCGATTCCAGCACCGGCTTGCCGACAAAATCCTGGCATCCGGCAGCGCGTAATTTTTCCTGATCGTTCTCAAATAAATCCGCTGATACAAAAATAATCGGAATACTGGTACCGCTGAAGGCGCGCACATGACGCGCCGTTTCCCAGCCGTCCATGCCATCCATGCCGATATCCAGCAGGATGGCATCCGGCACAAAATCGCGCAGCAAATCAATACACTCATGCCCACTCGCTGCTTCGCGCACATTGAAACCCAGCGGAATCAGCATGCCGCTCAGCATATGTCTCTGCACCGGTTGATCATCCACTACCAGCAAGGTACGCATGGCACCGGTATGGCCGATCACATCACGTTGCGGCAAGGCTTCAAAGGCATTGATTTCCATCAGCGGCAGGCGTACAACAAAGGTACTACCCTGCCCCTGCGTACTGATCAGATTCAGGCTACCGTTCATCATCAGGATTAGTTTTTCCGTAATCGCCAGTCCCAGACCGGCTCCCGGTTCGCCACGTAAGCGCCCTGCCGCGCCACGTTCAAACGGCTGGAAGATGCGTTGCCTGTCCTGTACCGCAATCCCGATCCCGGTATCAATCACATCGAAGCGCATAGACGCACTGGTACATTCGACATGTAGCGTCACGGAACCGGTATCGGTAAAGCGCAGCGCATTTGTCAGCAAGTTAATCAATATCTGCCGCAAACGCTTGCCGTCAGCCAGCACGTAATGCGGTAAATCACCACCATGCGTATATTGCAAGCGCAAGCCTTTGGCTTCTGCCTGCGGTCGTACCATGCTGAGCAAATCATCAAGGAATGCCGCAAATAAAATCGGTGTCGGCTCCAGCCGCATGCGATCCGCTTCTATGCGTGCCAGATCCAGCAACTCATCCACCAGTCCGAGCAAATGTTCGCCGCTGCGCTGTATGGTCTGGATCGCGGTACGCGGTGCGGCATCCAGCTGTTCATTCTTCAGCAGGATTTGTGAATAGCCGAGGATGCTGTTCAATGGCGAACGCAGTTCGTGCGAGATACCAGCCACGTAACGCGTCTTCGCCTGGTTCGCCGACTCAGCGGCTTCCTTCGCACTTTGCAAGGCGGCATCGGTGCGTTGATGGGCATCGATCTCTTGCGTCAGCAATTCGTTTTGCCGGTTCAGATCATCCTGTGCCAGGTGGCGTCCTTCGCTACCCAGCACCACCCACCAGCTGGAAACAGCAACGATGATCAGCAGCACCGCAGATATCTTGATGAAGATGCTGTCGAGCAGCATGCGATCATGCAATGTAGCGAGCGAAGAAATTTCCTGTGCATACACCAGCCCCAATGCCGCAGCACCCACTGCGCACAGAGACAACACCACCACCATGTAATTACCGACGCGTCGATTAACCAGGTGCGACAAGGCATTCGGCAACAAAGCCGACAGCAGTTGCTGCGCCTGTTCCGCAGTACGCGATTCCTTTTTGCATAAATCATGACAGCGCGATTCCAGCGTGCAGCAAAGCGAACAGATAGACGCACCATATGCCGGGCAATGCGCCATATCTTCCGATTCAAAGCTGTTATCGCAGACGCCGCATTTCACCGCCTGCCCCGGCAAACCAACCGCTGTCGGACGCCGCGCCAGATAGTAGCGACCGCGCGTCATCCATGCCAGCAAAGGTGAAACGATGAAGGCCATACCCAGTGTCACGAATGGCGAAAAGGCCGCGACCTGGTGCCCCCACACACCAGAGAAAGCAGCGATACCTATGCTGGCAGACAAGAGCATAGTGCCCAGTCCGACCGGATTAATGTCGTACAAATGCGCACGCTTGAATTCGATCCCTTTCGGGCTCCAGCCCAACGGTTTGTTGATGACCAGATCAGCGACCAATGCCCCCACCCATGCCACTGCCACATTGCTATATAAACCGAGTACGTTTTCCAGTGCGGCGAACACACCGAGGTTCATCAACAGCAAAGCCAGCAGGCAATTGAAGACCAGCCACACCACCCGCCCCGGATGGCTATGCGTCAGGCGTGCGAAGAAATTCGACCAGGCCAGCGAACCGGCGTAAGCATTGGTGAGATTGATCTTGACCTGCGACACCACGACGAATAGCAAGGTGATTGCCAATATCCATACCGGGTCGCTGAACAGATAAGAGAACCCAAGCAGATACATGCGCGTCGGCTCCATCGCATTTTCAGCAGGCACACCGCTCTGGAACACCAGGTAAGCGAGGAAGGCGCCACCCAGCATCTTCAAACCACCCGGTATGATCCAGCCAGCGCCGGCGACGATGATGGCAGTCCACCAGCGACGACGATTCTGCGGCGTGCGTTCCGGCAGGAAGCGCAGGAAGTCGACCTGCTCGCCGATTTGTGCCACCAGTGAAAACGCTACCGTCGCCGCCACGCCGAACATGACGGGATCGAGGCTATTGCTTTTGGAAATGGCGCCGACGAATTGTGCGAACTCGGTGTAGGCCTCGGGCTTCTTCCAATAGATGGCAATATAAGGCGCAACCAGCAGGACCAGCCACAGCGGCTGCGTCCACATCTGCAAACGTGAAATCAAAGTGATTCCGCGCGCCACCAGCGGCACTATAAATAGTGCGCAAATCACATACCAGATCCATAGCGGCCACTGTATCCACATCTGCAGTGCGACCGCGAGTATCGCTGCCTCCAGCGCAAAGAAAATAATAGTGAAGCTGGCGTAGATCAGTGAGCTGATGGTCGAGCCCATATAGCCGAAACCGGCGCCGCGCGTCAGCAAATCCATATCAATGCCGTAACGTGCCGCGTAGTAACTGATAGGCAGACCGGTCAGGAAGGTAATCAGCATCACCGTCAGGATGGCGGTGACCGCATTCGCGAAGCCGTAGTTCAGTGCAATCGCACCGCCTATCGCTTCCAGCGCGAGAAAAGATGCAGCGCCGAAAGCCGCATTGCCCAGCTGCCACTCCGACCATTTGCGGAAGTGGCGCGGCGTATAGCGCAATGCGTAATCCTCAATCGACTCATTGGCGACCCACCGGTTGTACTCGCGACGTATGCGAAAGATTTTTTGTTGGGCCATCAGCTCGATGAAGAATTGGATAGGCTGCAAATGCTGCGACGCAATACAAGCCTGTTCTTAATGGTCGTCACGTCCATGCGCGTTATTTGATTTTTATATCGCAAATATCGTCAACGATAGTCTCCTGCAAATTCTGCCTGCTTTTTCAAATTACAGGAATTGAAAATATTTCACAAGGTGAGTTTCCATCCCACCAGAAGCATCGGCAATTTTGCATGTACGCCGTTTGACGTATTGGGATATACGCACAGTCCATACATTATCTAGTTCGGAATGCTCGGATCGCAGTCTCCAGGTGCGCGCGCGCTGGATAGTCAGCATCGGGGAATCCGGGTTCCATCCATACAAACATAACTTTGAGAGGTAGACATCATGGCTGAAACCCTGATTAAAGTAGATCTGGATCAATCACCCTACGATAACGAAAATGTCCATAACCGCTGGCATTCGGACATTCCTATGGCGACCTGGGTTAACCCGGGCGACGACTTCATCCTCGAAACATATGACTGGACCGGCGGCTACATCAAGAACAATGATAGTGCCGACGACGTCCGCGACGTCGATCTCACCACCGTCCACTTTCTGACTGGCCCGGTTGGCGTACACACAGCAGAACCAGGCGACCTGCTGGTCGTCGAATTACTCGACATCGGTGCCAAGCAGGAATCGATGTGGGGCTTCAACGGCTTCTTCTCGAAGAAGAACGGCGGCGGCTTCCTGACTGACCATTTCCCGGAAGCGCAAAAATCGATCTGGGACATCAAAGGCATGTTCACCTCGTCACGTCACGTGCCGGGCGTGAACTACGCAGGCCTGATCCACCCTGGCCTGATCGGCTGTCTGCCAGATCCTAAACTGCTGGCTGAATGGAACAAGCGTGAAACCGGTCTGATCGCAACCGAACCTGATCGTGTACCGCCACTAGCCAATGCACCGTTCGCACCGACTGCGCATATGGGCAAGATGAAAGGTGCAGCACGCGACAAGGCGGCAGCAGAAGGTGCACGTACCGTGCCGCCACGTGAACACGGCGGTAACTGCGACATCAAGGATTTGTCGCGCGGTTCGAAAATCTTCTTCCCTGTTTATGTCAAAGGCGCTGGCTTGTCGGTCGGCGATTTGCACTTTAGCCAGGGCGATGGCGAAATCACCTTCTGCGGCGCGATCGAAATGGCAGGCTGGGTACACATGAAGGTCACGGTGATCAAAGGCGGCATGGCCACCTATGGCATCAAGAATCCTATCTTCAAACCTAGTCCTATCACACCGCATTACAACGACTACCTGATCTTTGAAGGCATCTCGGTCGATGAACACGGCAAGCAGCATTACCTCGATGTCAACGTGGCTTATCGCCAGGCTTGTCTGAACGCCATTGAGTACCTGAAGAAATTCGGTTACTCCGGTGCGCAGGCATACTCGATTCTGGGTACGGCTCCGGTGCAAGGCCACATCAGCGGCGTGGTTGATATTCCTAACTCCTGCGCTACCTTGTGGTTACCGACGCAAATTTTTGACTTTGATATCAACCCGAGTTCTGCTGGCCCTGTGGTGCAGAAATTCAAAAGCATGGGTATGCCTCTGTCGCGCGATCTCAAGTAATAGGAGAAAGTCATGCCAACCTACGATTACGTCTGCAAGGACTGCGGTTTCTTCGAAGCGGTGCGCACTATCGCTGCGCGCAACGATCCTATCGATTGCCCGCACTGCACAGCGCAGGCCGACCGTACCTGGTCGTCCGCGCCCAGCCTGGCGCTGATGCCGGAAACCCGTCGACATGCGATGAGCACCAACGAAAGAGCATCGCATGAACCGATGAGTTCCAAGAACTACGCATCCAAAGCGCATCCTTCCGGATGCAGTTGCTGCTCTTCATCTGGCAAGAAGAGTAAATCCACCATCGTCGCCCCGAATGGCAACAAGGCTTTCGCCGGCAAACGACCATGGATGATCAGCCACTGAAGTCAGTTCTGGCATGAGCGGAACGCCGGTGCAGTTGCAACGACTGCGCCGGCTACACGCAATGTGAAGTTCCTATGTCTTTTTGAGTGCCGAATAATTAAAATCGCTGCTTCATTTATCAAGGAGATGCCATGCTATTAGGTCTTTCACTACTTTATGTGGGCGCAGTACTGTGCCTCAACGGCCTGTGGCTACTTGGTCGCATAGGCGACAGGGAAATCTGGGTCATCAATATATTTTCCGGCGGCGTCACTTTACTGATTTCGCTGCAAATGGCTTTCGGTGCCAATGCCGATGCCGCATCGATCAAGGGCGCTGCACTCACCCTGCTGTTTTCCTTCACCTACTTCTGGGTCGCCATCAATCGCTTTAACGGAGCCGACGGACGCGGTCTCGGCTGGTTCAGCCTGTTCGTTGCCATCACTGCGATTCCGGTCGCAATCGAAACCCTGCAAACCGCGACCACGACCTGGGGCACCTGGTTCGGCCTGAGCTGGGCGGCGTGGGCAGTGTTGTGGTTTATGTTCTTCCTGCTGCTGGTGGCTGAAAAGCAAATCGCCAAGATCACCGGCGTAGTTGCCTTGCTGTGCGGCATTTTCACCGGCTGGCTGCCCGGCCTCCTCCTGCTCAACGGTGTATTGAAGTAAAACCAAACTGCTTGCATGTGCCATGCATGCAAGCAGTTTTTCCATCGCGGCAAACCTGCCTGATCTGTACTTTCCGTCCTCCCCGCACACAAAAATAATTAAACCAAATGGTTTACTTTTAATTTTCCCATGCTATATTCAACCACATGGTTGAATTAAATTCTGCAAAACTCGATGCCATCTTCAATGCACTGAGCGATCCGACGCGACGCCAGATGCTGCGCCTGCTGGCCGACGGTGAACGCACGATAGGTGAGCTGGCTGCACCTTTCGAGATGTCGTTCGCCGGTGCGTCCAAGCATGTCAAAGCACTGGAACATGCCGGCCTGGTCAGTCGCAGCGTGCAAGGTCGTACGCACGTCTGCACACTGGAAGCTGCACCACTGGCTGCCGCCGAAGACTGGCTGCGCTTTTATCAAGGTTTCTGGACTGAGCGCCTGGATGCGCTGGAACGCGAACTACTGGCGAAGAAAAGGAGAAAGTGATGGACGAATATGGCGTAGCAACAGACAAGACCACCGTACACATGACCAGGCTGTTACCGGCCAGCGTCGATATCGTATGGGAATACCTGACGCAATCAGACAAACGTGCAAGCTGGCTGGCCTCCGGCGACATGGGCTTGCATGTGGGCGGTCAGGCCGATCTCGTTTTTAACTTCAAGAACCTGACCAGCGAAGCGACGCCGGAACGTTTCCTGCCTTATGAATCGAATCACCGGCAACATGGCCATGTCACCGCCTGTGAACCGCCTTACCTGCTTAGCTTTACGTGGAATGAACGCGATGGTCGTTCGTCAGAGGTACGCTTTGAACTCAAGGCGCAAGGCGATAAAACCTTGCTCACGCTGACCCATAGCCGCCTGCCGAATCGCAATGAAATGGTCAGTGTTTCCAGCGGCTGGCATATCCATCTGGGCATATTGGAAGACCGCCTGAACCGCCAGCAGCCGCGCCCGTTCTGGGCCACTCACGCACAGCTGGAAGCCGAATACAAGCAACGCATATCCGAGTGACTGTGAGCAGACAGTCAGTTAGTTACTTAACCGCCACTCCGGCCTCGACCAGCAGACCGATGACGCCGGTCCAGAAGATTTCTACCCCGATACACAGCAGGATGAAGGCCGACAAACGCAGCATCACCATGGTGCCGAGTCGGCCCAGCATCTTCACCATCTTATTGGCCGAGTTGTAGCAAAGCCAGATCACGAATGCCGTCATCGCCGCACCCACCGCAGCGCTGCCGAGTGAAATCACCTGATCCAGCAAACGTGCCGGTGTACTCGCACCCAGCGTAATCGAAGCCGCAATCGCACCGGGGCCGACTGTGAGCGGAAAGCTGATCGGATAAAAGCTGCGCACCTTGAACTCTTCGTCCGACCACGCCTCCATCGGATTGGTCGCGACCTGAGTGCGTATCGCATCCTGCCCGTTATCGTTGAGCAGCTTCCACGCAGTGAATGCAACCAGCAAACCACCGCTGATGCGTACGATAGGAATCGAAATGCCGAAGAACATCAGCACATGCGAGCCGATAAACATCGCGCCGAGCAAGAGGAAGAAGCAATTCAGAGCAACCTGGCGCGCCAGTTTCTTTTCCACGTCGCGGCTGACATTGCCCAGCAGGCTGGCAAACACGGGGGCATTACCAAACGGATTAATGATGGGCAGCATGGTGATAGGCACCAGAATCGCCGCCTTGAAGAAAAGAATCAGCATCGATGAAATCCTATCCTGAAGTCAGACGAATTCGTCTATGTTATATCCGGCCGCAACCCATGCATCTATACCACCAGTTAATGGCCGCACGCGACGGTAACCACGCGCCATCAGTTTCTTCGCGACACGTGCAGCAGAAGCCTCGTTCGGGCAGGCGCAGTAGACGATGACTTCCGAGTCCAGCTCAGTATTCACGACCAGCGCGCTGATGTCATCATCGGATAGCACCATCGCGCCCGGGATTTTTCCGCTTTGCTGCGCTAGACCGGAACGGACATCGATAATTGTCGGCGGCTTGCCATTCTTCAACAACTGGTCCAGCTCATCAACCGTGATGCGCGCCATGCGCAAATCTTTCAGGAAACTATGCCGTTGCCACCATTTTTTTGCAAGGTAGACGGCAAACGCCAGCGCCACCAGCAGGATGCCCCACTTGCCCAGATTAGCCAGGATATCCAGCAAGTCGGCCACCGCGGAGCTGAATAAAGAACCAAGGAAAATGGCGGAACCTGACCACAGGGCTGCACCCAGCGCGTCATAAATAATGAACTTGGCCGGGCGTGTACCGATGGCACCGGCCAGCGCACTGGCGACTGAAGCAAAGCCGGGTATGAATTTGGCGACCAGCAAGGAAGCAGGGCCGTAGCGAACATACATGGCTTCGGTCTGCCGCACGCAAGAATCCGGCGACAGTGAAATCTTGCACAGACGCGCCATTACGCGCCCGCCATAGCGACGTCCCGCCATATACCAGGCAAAGTCTGCAATCAGCGCAGCCATCACTGCTACCAACAACAGCATGGGAGCCGAATATTCGCCGCGGCCGAGCAAAGCGCCGGTAATTACCAGCGTCGGATATGCGGGTATCGGCGCCCCCAGTTGTTCCAGCAAGACGTTGCCGAAAACAAAGAGCAGTCCATATTGTTCTATCAGATTCAGCAGGAAGCTCATGTCGTTGCAGTACAATTGGTCGTTCAGTTTATGGTCTGCCTAGCATAGCAGGCAGAGCTCGTTTCCATGCAAGTTTCGCATCGACCTGTCGACAGCTGTTAGTCGCACGGGTCACTAACAGTAGCGTTTACCCTGATAAGGAGATTTGTATGTCACAGCCGTGGAATACCGAAAGCAAGGACGAGGAAAAGCAAAGCGGCAAACTGAGTAGCGTGGAAGAGCTGCGCAAGGTCAAACATCCGGATCACAGCTTGCTATCGGATGAAGTCAAGAATGAAGAGAAGCTCAAGGGGCTGGTGGATGAAGACCATCCATTCCCCTCCAAAGGCAACTAGGACAAAGCAAATTCAACAAACCCGGAAAACGCGTACAGCGAAGAACTGATTAATTAGTTCTGCGCTGCCTGCTCAGGCGGTGAATCAGCCGACTGTTGTACGCCGTTTGCCATCACTTCGCCAAGCCGGACTGCAGCGGCTGGTTGCCACTTGTCCGTAAAGGCCAGGGCATCCTTGGGGAACAGCATCACGACGGTGGAGCCGAGCAGGAAGCGCCCCATCTCTTCGCCTTTTTTCAGCTGTAAATACTGTTTGTCGTAATGCCACTCACGCACCGCATCCAGGCGCGGCGGATTGACCACGCCATGCCATACGGTTTGCATACTGCCGACGATAGTCGCACCCACCAGAGTCAGCACAAACGGCCCGGACGGACCTTCAAACAAACACACCACGCGCTCGTTACGGGCAAACAAACCCGGTACACCACGCGCCGTAGTCGGATTAACCGAGAACAAGGTACCCGGCACATAAATCATGCGCAGCAAACGACCATCGCACGGCATATGAATGCGGTGATAATCACGCGGACTCAGATACAGCGTAGCAAAGCTACCATTCTCGAATTGCGCAGCGAGTTCGGCATTGCCGCCGACCAGCGCGGTCGTTGAATAGCTATGGCCTTTGGCCTGGAAGATCTGGTCTTGTTCAATCTTGCCAAACTGGCTGATCGCACCATCGACCGGACAAATGAAATCGGCGTCTGCCAATGGACGTGCGCCGGAGCGCAAGGCACGTGTAAAAAATTCGTTAAAACTGGCGTAGCTGGCGATATTCGGATTCGCCGCTTCCGTCATGTTCACATTGTATTTGCCGACGAACCAGCGTATCAGCGCAGTTGTCAGACGTCCCGCTTTGGCGCCCGCGACCAGCCCGGCAAAGGCGGTCAGGGCCTTTTTTGGCAGTAGGTATTGCGGTAATACAGGCAAGCGATTGGACACGATAAATAGTGTGATTAATAGTGCAAATAAGTAAGCACGGGAAATAAAAGAAAGCGTGATTGTAGTGCTTGTTTCGCTTTATTTTTCTGTAGTGATTTTTCTGACGGTAATCCGGTCTATGAAAAACTCACCATCACGGCAGCAACGGTGCGGCACACCAGCCAGCTCGAATCCGGGCGGGCCGTCTTCCAGCCAGACCTGTACCAGGGTATCGAACTCTTCAGGTTCCAGTCGCAGCATCTGCGCAGACACGACAAACTGCGCGCCCTCCTTCTGCTTGCTGACGATATCGTCGATTGTGGCCATCGCCATCCCCATTACGAAACAAAAACTGCCGCCATCATAGCTTTTGTTGCGCTGCAATTCCATTTATTAAGCTTTTTTCTTGTACTTTGGGACCCTGGCCAGGGCCGCAGCCTTACTTCTTTTTACCTGCGCGCGAAGAAAATACAATCTGGCAAGGGTCAGATTTGGGATTGGCACCATCCCAGATCGAAGTCGCGACTATGCTTACACCGCTTGTAAGAATAGCCGCACCTATGCGTGCAATGGCACTCAGCGCGCCGGACTCGTCCAGCTTCAGCTCGGGCTTGCCGAGTGCACCGACTATCTTTACTTCATCCGAAAAATTGGAGATGCCCAGGCTGAAGCCGGAACGCACTCTGACGCGCCCGCGTAAATCAACTGTCTGATTACGCAAACTGACCTGGCCGCTGGTCAGCAACTGACTGGCATCACTGCGTGCGCCGACTATGCCCTCGCCTTTCGCCACACCAGATATAAATGGCAGACGCGCACTGGCACAGGCCATATCTATGCGTTTGGAATCTTTGGTCGAAAACAAACCAGTCAGCCAGAATTCTGCCTGCCCGGCAGCAGGTGACAAGATTTGCGCGCTGCCTATCCGTATCTCCACCGGCCCGTTCAATCCTGCCGCCAAATCTTTCATCGAACTGCCGTGCGTCGTGATCTTTGCATCCACCTTCATGGCGCCGCCATTGACGACGATTTTCTTGCCGCTGGCCTTCAGCATCGCACCCAGCGAGGTATCGTTGAGTTGCAGATTGAGTTTAACGGCCTGCTTTTTTCCTTCCAGTACGATATCGCCATGCACATTGCCACCCAGCAGCTTGCCAGAGAACTCAGGCAAGGCCAGCGTATCGTCATGCAGGCGCAGCTCGGCCTTGATGTCATCGACTTCCACGCCAGAACGCAGCTTCAGATTGTCTATCGCAACTGCCACCTTGGCATCAACTGCATTTACTTGGGCTAACAACGGCCACGCAAGCGGCTTATCACGAAACAACTCACCTTCTTTTTTCTCTGGCAGCGGCGCTTGCCCTATATCGAGAAAGGTTTGTTTCATATCGATGTGATCGGCATGCAGGCTGGCATTCAGGTTTGTTCTGCCATTCTGTTTATTCCACTGCCCTGCACCACTCAGCTTCAGTTTGCCCGACTGCAGCTTCAGGTCTTTAAAGGCATGCTGCTGTTTTTTGGCCTGCATATGTACACTGGCTTGCAGTGGTACAGGAGAAGAACGATTTATCTGCAAGTAGCCATACAACTCCCGCAGCGACTCCGCTTCAACTGCGACAGCAACATCGTATTCCTGCAAGTCACTATCCAGCGGCAACTGACCGGTTACCGTGGCCTGCGCCTGACCTGACTGCACGATCAGCATGCCCTTGCTGACAGCACCTGGTTTACCCAGACCCGATAAGTCATCAAGCTGGCCATTGAATTGCACCGTGTATTGTTCACGCACCAGGCGTCCGCTGAATACCAGATTGCGCAAACCGTTAGCGCCTTTCGCGCGCAAGGTATCGAGTTGCCAGCTTCTCATTTCATGTTGAGGTGTACGGAAATTGATCTTGCTGACATCTGCACGCAAGGCCAGTAAATCGAATTGAGAAGTACGCAATTGTCGCGTGGCGGGCAAGTCCCAGCTGCGACGACCGTCTGCCGCCACTTCCAGATTGAGTGTCAAACCATTGATAAGTAAACCTTCGATCACCACATCGCCGCGTAACAAAGGAGCGAGCGCCAGGCGTGCCCGTACATCTTCCGCCTGCAGCAAATACTTGTCCTGCGTCCAGTCCGGATTGGAGATGCGTACATCACTGGCACGCAAACGTGGATAGGGCAGCAAGTCGAGCGACAAGCCACCTATAGTCAGTTCTCTATCCCAGTTTTGTTTGAGACTGCTACGTGCCAGCCCGGTCAGATGTGCGCCGTCGGTCAGTCTATGCAGCGCATAGCCGCCGCATGCCGCCAACACAAGCACCAGCGCCGCCACCGACAGTAATACCTTGTGCCACTTGCGCATGCTCTCCATCCTTGTCTGGAACCAACATTGGGTTGCGGACTAGCGTGATTAAGTGTGGTCGAGGATATAACAGATGCGCATCTGCGTCACCCGTTGTGGCAAAGAGTGACGCATGCTGATTGTGCAAAATTTACACGCTGACCAGCGGTGCAGGCAGGATGCCGTTCAAGAGGTAATCGATCAGTTCACGCACCGGACGGATTTCGTTACCAAAAGGCAGGCGTTCCGAGCCACGGAAAAACAAGCCGCGTTTTACGTCGCCCTTCAGCGCAAAGCCGAGTTGGGTATCGATACAGAATTGCCCTGCTTTCGCGATACCGTCGCGCAAACCACACTGATGCAGACAATCGAAGCCGACCGTACATTCCTTGGGTCCGGCTTTGCCCTGCAGCTTGGCTTCCTTGTCGAGATAGTTGGTCAGCCATTGCGTCTTCACTGCACGCGCTGGCAAACCAGCACAACTCATGAAGGTCACGATGTCTTCAGGTTGTGCCTGCGTCAGCACTTTTTTGAAATTGATATGCGCATCACCTTCCGTACTCACGGCAAACGGCGTGCCAAGCTGTACTGCACTCGCACCCAGCGCAAACAGTTCACGTACCTGTTCCGGGCTGTGTATGCCACCGGCGGTAATCAGCGGGATATTTTCATTCTCGAGACCGAGCTGTTTGAACAGTTGCAGCGTTTCTTCCAGCACCACGGAGAATGCAAAGTGCGGATCATTGACGCTATCCAGTCCTGCGGCACCGAGGTGACCGGCGGCGTATTGCGGATTCTCGATAACGATGGCATCCGGCAAACGCTTGCGACGCATCCATTTTTTCAGGATGAGTGAGATCCCGCGTGCATCGGACAAAATTGGTATCAGGGCGACATCCGGGAATTCCGCCGTCAGTTCCGGTAAATCCATAGGCAAACCGGCACCCACCACGATCGCATCAGCACCACTCTCACAGGATTGCCGCACATAAGCAGCATACTCGGCAACCGCGCGCATCACATTCACGGCAATCACGCCATTGCCTGCTGCGATGTCTTTCGCTGCACGTATCTCACGATCCAGCGCAATCAGGTTCGCTTCATTGATCAGGGCCTTGTCGCGGGTTTTATCGGTCCGCGCCATCAGATCAGGATGATGACGGCGCAGATCGACGCTGGAAATGGTGCCGATCGCACCCAGCCGGGCAACGCTACCGGCCAGGCCATTTGCAGAAATACCGACGCCCATGCCGCCCTGCACGACAGGCAGTAGCAATTTATTCTTCAGTTTCAATTTAGGAAAGTCGGTATCCAACACAATCATCCTTCGTTTTCATAGCGATGGCTGACTGTAGCAAAGCGAAATGAGAATGGATTGATGTGGATCAAAAATGCGCCAGTCTGCAAGACTTGAAGCAGCCGCTCGCCGCCACCATCATGCTTACTGTCAGATCGCTGTTGCGCCCTGCTGTTACGCCCGTTACCATGCATAACAACTATTTAACACGGAGCTAGTCCATGCCTGATCATCGTTCCGAGAAACACTTTAATGGCCGCATAGGATGGTTGCGTGCGGCAGTGCTCGGTGCGAACGACGGCATCATCTCCACTGCCTGCCTGTTACTGGGCGTCGCTTCTGCCAATCTGGCCCGGAATGAAATGCTGCTGACCGGCATCGCCGCACTCGTTGCAGGTGCCATGTCGATGGCCGCGGGTGAATACGTATCCGTCAGCTCGCAAGCCGATACCGAGCAGGCAGAGCTGGATCGTGAACAGCAGGAATTATTGGACAAGCCGGATGCCGAACACCGCGAACTCGCATCGATATATGTTGCGCGCGGCCTGACTCCGGATCTGGCCAGACAGGTAGCGCAACAACTGATGGCGCACGATGCACTCAGTGCGCATGCACGTGACGAGCTGGGCATACATGAAGCATCGGCGGCACGTCCGGTGCAGGCAGCGATTACTTCGGCTATCACCTTCTCGCTGGGTGCGGCACTGCCGCTGCTGACAGCCTTGCTGGTGCCGGCAACGATCCTGGTTCCGGCACTGGGTCTGACTTCGTTGCTGTTCCTGGTCGGCCTCGGCACTGTGGCTGCCAAAGCTGGTGGTGCGCCATTACTACCAGCCGCCTTGCGGGTCGGTTTCTGGGGTGCCCTGGCGATGATAGTCACCTCTGTCATCGGTGATTTCTTCGGCACGATGATTTAACAGTACGCTGTAACGATCACTGAAACGATGACTGAATAAGCAGACACAGTTTTTTCCCTGAACAAGTTGCGAGGTCGTAACCATGAAATTCAAGGATTACTACGAAACGCTGGGTGTAAAACGCGATGCGACGCAAGATGAAATCAAAAATGCATATCGTAAACTCGCGCGCAAATTTCACCCCGATGTCAGCAAGGAAGCCGATGCCGAAGCACGCTTCAAGGAAATGGGCGAAGCCTACAAAGTCCTGAAAGATCCCGAGAAGCGCGCATCCTACGATCAGCTCGGCGCCAACTGGCAAAACGGCCAGGACTTCCAGCCGCCACCTAACGGCGATGCCGGTTTTGAATTCAGCGGCCGTGGCGGTCATCCCGGCTTCGGCGACAGCAGCGACTTCGGCGATTACTTCGAACAAATGTTTGGCCAGCAAACCGGTTGGGGTCGTAGCCACAGACGTTCCATGCATGCACAGGGCGAAGACCATCACGCCAAGGTCCAGATCGACCTGGAGGATGCCTATCGCGGTGCCGAACGCAGCATCTCGTTGCGCCTGCCGGTCGTCGATGAAAACGGCCACGTCACCACGCGCGAACGCACGCTCAGCGTCACCATTCCGAAAGGCATACGTGCCGGGCAAACCTTGCGCCTTGCCGGCCAGGGCGGCGCAGGTATAGGTGAAGGCAAAGCGGGTGACCTCTACCTCGAAATCGCCTTCCGTCCGCATCCACGCTATCGGGTCGATGGCCGCGATGTGTATCTGGACCTGCCGCTCGCACCGTGGGAAGCCGCACTCGGCGCCAGCGTCACAGTGCCGACGCCGGAAGGCTCGGTGGAATTGACGATACCGGCCAACTCAAGTTCGGGCCGCAAATTGCGTCTCAAGGGTAAGGGTATCCCGGGCAAGGAAGCGGGCGACCTGTATGTCGTACTGAATATCGCCTTGCCGCCAGCTGACAGCGAAGCAGCGAAAGAAGCTTATCGCACGCTGCAGCAAGCCTTTGATTTCAATCCACGCGCATCGCTGTAAGGAGGCCGCATCATGAACCAGACCACAAGTGTTTATTGCGCAAGCCAGCTGCTTGATGATGATGTGACGCTTACCCTGATCGAGCTGTCGCAAGCCTGCAATGCGCCGCAGGAACTGATCACCGCCTGGGTGGTGGAAGGTGTGCTGGAACCGGCCGGACAGCGACCGCAGGAATGGCGTTTCAGTGGCACCGCCTTGCGCCGCGCGAGGGTCGCACAACACCTGACGCAAGACCTTGAAGTCAACACGCCGGGGGTCGCGCTGGCGCTGGACTTGCTGGAGCGTATCGATGCGCTGGAAGCACAACTCAAACGCAGAAGCCGCTGATATAGCGCAGCTGTTAATCCGCCTCACGCAGCAAGCGCATGCCCACCAATGTGTAACGCGTATCCTGCGAATTCCAGTTGCGATACGACGAGCGCGCATAGAAAGACCAGGTATGCCAGGAGCCGCCACGTCGCACGCGCACCGTGCCAGTGGTGGGTCCTTGCGGATCATCTACCGGTGAATAGCTGTAGTAACGATCGTCATGCCAGTCGGCCGTCCATTCCCAGGCATTGCCGTGGATGTCGTACAAACCGAAGGCGTTTGGCGCGAAGCTGCCGACCGGCGCGGTAAACGCAAAGCCATCCGGCCCGTCCAGCGCAAATTTCCGCCACTGCTGCCAGTTCTTCGCGGCATCGGTATCGAATACATTCGCCGCACTCAACAGGGATTGCGGATCATCACCGCTGTAATAACGGGTACGGGTACCGGCACGCCCGGCGTATTCCCACTCCGCTTCAGTCGGCAAGCGATACGTGCGGCCTTCCGTCTTGCTCAGCCATTTGCACATCGCCACCGCATCGTTCCACGTCACATTCACGACCGGATGATGCTCGCCTTGCGGGAAGCCGGGATTGCGCCATGAATACTTCTGATTGCGTCCTTCAAAGGCATCGCCGCGGCTTGATTTGGCCGGATCATAATCCGGGTTATAGCCATAGCCGCCAGTGCCGTCTGCTTCCGATTCAGGCAGGTAGCCGGAAGCCTCGACAAAGCGACGGAACTCGCCCACCGTCACTTCGTACTGGCCTAAATAAAATGGATGGGTAATACGCACCTTGTGCGCCGGACCTTCGTCGCTCAGTTCGACGAAACGTTTGTGATCGTATTGCGGATAATGCTGCGCCAGCGCTTCGGCTGATTCATCGCTGCCCATGACAAACTCGCCGGGCGGGATCAGCACGAATTTCATGCCCAGTGAGTTTTGGATATGGTTATCCAGCGACCACGCGCAGGATGCTGCCAGGCTCAGCCCAAGAAAAAGTATCGTCCGCATAAACACTTAAAAATAAGAAAAAATGCACAGCCCCGATACTTCCAGACAGGGGATCATCAATGCATGCTGACACGAAAAAATCGCCAGCGCAATATCACCAGCGCGCCATGTGCAGCTCACGTAAATGCGCCCGTCTCTGGCATAATCCTATAGATGATTTCACACAAGAATGTGCCAGCGAGCTGCCGCCCCAGCAGCATGAAAGTCAGCATCACATGCTAAGTATGGCCAGCGCGGCACTCATGCTGCCGGCCATCTTGCTGACCGGTGCACTGATAGGTGCTTGCGGTATAGGCGGCGTGCTGCTGGTTCCGATCCTGACGCATCTCGGCGGCATACCCTTGCCGCAGGCGATAGCCGCCGCTTCCCTCAGTTTTGCCCTGCCTGCCCTCGTTGCCCTGCGTCCGATGCGACGTCAACCCGAATTGCTGCAACGCTGCCTGCCGCTGCTGGCTGGTGCTTTGCCAGGTGCTGCCGGTGGTGCGCTGACCGTGCACTTCTTATCCGCAGGCAGCCTGATGTCTGGTGTGATGTTGCTGGTTTTATTTGCCGGCTGGCGCGGTTTGCGCCCGCTCGATGTCGCGGCAACTCCGGCCGCCCTTCTCAGCACGCACAGCCTGCTTATGCTGGGCGCTGTGATCGGCTTTGGTTCGGCCCTGACCGGCACCGGTGGCCCGGTGCTGATCCTGCCGCTATTGATGTTGATGCGTCAGCCGCTGCCCTTCGCCGTCGTCGCAGCACAGGCGATACAGTTTCCGATCGCCATCGCGAGCAGTACCGTGCATGCGCTGGAAGGACGGCTGGATATCAAACTCGCACTGATCTGTGGTGTGCTGATGCTGCTCGGCTCTTTCGCCGGACAACGTGCGGCGGCTGCCTTGAATGTGGCGCAACTGCAGCGCATGGTGGCGCTGCTCTTGCTGGCGGTAGGTCTGTGGTTGGGCTGCTTACTGCTGCGCCTGCCTTAGCGCACCATCTTTTGTGCCAGCATCGCCTTCACCTCATTCCACTCTGTATCGATGATGCTGAAGCGTACCGAATTGCGCTTGCGGCCATCCGGCATGATGCGTTCATGCCGGACTATGCCCTCCTGCTTCGCGCCTATGCGCAAAATCGCCGCGCGTGATTTCTCATTCAATTCATCCGTCGTGAATTGCACGCGTATCGCCTGCATGGTTTCGAAGGCATGCGTCAACAGCAAATACTTGGCTTCGGTATTGATGCCGGAACGCTGGGTCGAACTGCCTAACCAGGTGTGACCGATTTCCATCTTGCGGTTCGCCAGGTCTACCTTCCAGAAACGCGTGCTGCCGACGATCTGTCCGGTATCGCGGCGGATGATGACGTAAGGCATGACGGTGCCGTTGTCACGTCCTTCCAGCGCCGTCGCAATGTATTTATCTACGCTGTCCGGCCCCGGAATCACGGTCACCTTCATATTCCATAACTCGCCATCGGCCGCAGCCTTTACCAGCTGTGCGGCATCTTCTTTTTGCAAAGGACGGAGTTCTACGGTCGGGCCTGTCAGTACAGGCTGAATGAGCTGCTGTTTCATTGATAGCTGTTTGCGTGTCGTTACGTTACCGGACTCTCATCATAAAACGCGCAGGAAAACTGATGCAAAAATATTGCCAAGTGGAATCCGCAAGCCGGAAGCAACGCCGCCGATAGCATTCCGGCAAGCCCTGCAAATAAATCCGCACCTTTTCGACCAAAGCTTTTATACTGTACATATATACAGTATATTGACACATGTAAATCAATAAAAGCTTTATCGCCAAGCAATACTTTGGAGGTCGTATGGCTGCCGCCCTGCACTTATCCCGATCCTTTGCCCTACCTGTCGCCGCCCCCGAGCATCCGTCCACACTGCCGGATGCCGTCTGGCGCGCTGATCAGATGGGTTCTTATCGTTCAACCCCGGTTCCATCCGGCTACCAGGCACTGGATCGCGAATTACCAAACGGCGGCTGGCCACCTTCTGTATTGATTGAATTACTCATGGCACAGCCCGGCATAGGCGAGCTGCGTTTGCTCGCACCTGCGCTGGCACGTCTCACGCAAGCCGACAAAACCGTAATCCTGCTGGGGCCACCACATATACCCTACCCAGCCGCACTGGAAGATCTGGGCATACGTTTAAAGAAACTGATCCTGATCGAAACCGACAAGCCTGCTGATCGTATCTGGGCCATAGAACAAACCTTGAAAAGCGCCAGCTTCGGTGCGCTGCTGTGCTGGTTGCCGCAAGCCCGCACTGATCATTTACGTCGCCTGCAACTGGCAGCGGCTGGTGGTGAAGGCCTGAGCTTTGTCTTTCGCCCGCTCAATACGCAAGACACTTCGTCACCCGCACCGCTGCGCATCGCCTGCCAGCCAGCCGCCGCCGGACGCATGTCGGTTGAACTCATCAAACGGCGTGGCCCCATACACGCCGCCCCCTTAATCCTGCCGCTGGCCATACCTGAGATCCTGCGGCAGCCACTCACTCATCGCATGTCAGGCAAAACCTTTTCTGATACTTCTACCTATGCTGTGGATCGCCCTACACTTGCCGCAACTGCCGCTAGACGCCGCGCTACGTTGCCGGCTTAGGCATACCTCCTGCGAGCCGGATCCATATGACCATACCCCTATCGTCATATGCGAACGGAACATCGTAGGCTGGTGCAATCAACTGGCGGATGATGCAGGCATACGCGCGGGCAGTTCGGAAGCCAGTGCACGCGCGCTGGCGGCTGACCTGCAATCATTGCTGCGCGATCCTGCGCAGGAAACAAAAGCATTGGAAGAAGCCGCGCTGTGGAGTTTGCACTTCACCCCGCATGTCGTCTTGCGTCCTGACGGATTGCTGCTGGAAGTCGGTGCCAGCCTGCGCCTGTTCGGCGGCCACCAACGCATCGCCACACAATTACTCAGCGGCTTGCTGGAACTCGGCCTGCATGCACGCCTGGCCAGTGCCGCTACCGCAGGCGGAGCATGGTTACGGGCGCAAACGGAAGGCATCACACAAGTGTTTGCACATGATGGCGACATCAGCGCTGCGCTCGATCCCCTTCCCTTGCATGTGCTGGATCATGCGCAAGCGCATCTGGATACGCTGGATGGCATAGGCTGTCACTGCCTCGCTGACTTGCGTCAATTGCCACGAGCCGGTGTCGCGCGTCGCTTCGGCCAGGCGCTGCTGAGTGAACTGGATCGTGCTTACGGCACGGAAGCAGAGGCACACCAGTGGTTTGAAGCACCCGCCACCTTCGACGTCAAACTGGAGTTGCCGGCGCGTGTCGAACATACCGAAGCACTGCTGTTTGCCGCACGTCGTTTGCTGCTGCAACTGACAGGATGGCTCAGTGCACGTCATGCTGCAGTCGCCGGTATCACACTCCACCTGCATCATGAATCGACACGGCAGCGCGATCATCGCAGCACCGCCGTCAGCATTCAGCTCGGTATGCCGAGTCGCGACATCGATCATCTGGCGCTCTTGTTACGCGAACGCATGGGGCAACTCGACTTGATTGCACCCGTTATCGAGATCAGTCTGAAGGCAGATCAGATCACCGCGCAGGCAGCACCGAATACCGAGTTATTCCCGACCCCGACCTCGGATGCAGAAAATACCGGACGTCTGGTCGAACGCCTGCAAAGCCGACTCGGCAATGACGCGGTGCGCCAGCTCTCGGTATTTGCCGATCACAGGCCGGAAAAAAGTGTCATGAGCAAGGTACTCAGCCATCAACAAGCTGTACGACGCAATGCACGCAATGAAGTTGCTGACACACACCCCCATTGCGTGCGACCGACCTGGCTGCTGCCGCAACCGCTAGCCTTGCACACGCATCAACACAAGCCTTTTTACCAAAGTCCGCTGACCTTGCTGACCGGGCCGGAACGCATAGAATCCGGCTGGTGGGATGATGGACTCGCCACGCGCGATTACTTCATTGCACAAAACGAACAGCATGTATTGCTCTGGATCTTCCGCTTGCGCACCACCAGCAGTACGCACGGTTCAGGCTGGTTCCTGCATGGCTTATTCGCCTGATATGCGACACAGAAGCTCATGCTGCCCAGCCTGCCCTCCTATGCGGAATTGCATTGCCGCTCCAACTTCAGCTTCCTGCATGGCGCTTCGCATCCGGAAGAACTGGTAGAACGCTCCTGCGACCTCGGTTACAGCAGCCTCGCCATTACCGATGAATGCTCGCTGGCTGGTGTGGTGCGCGCACATGTGGAAGCAAAGAAGCGCGAACTGCACCTGATCATAGGCAGCGAAATCAAACTGGCTTGCGGCACGAAGCTGCTCTTCCTCGCACGCAACAAAACAGGCTATGGCAATTTATCCGAACTGATCACGCTGGCGCGACGCCGTGCCGCGAAAGGCAGCTACACCCTCTATCGCAGCGACCTCGATGCACAGCCTGATGACAGCGCGGCGCATCTGATGCATTTACCGGATTGCCTCGCCATCCTGCTGCCGCAACGTTCTGTCAGTCTTGACGAACTAAGCGAGCAGGCAGCATGGCTCAAACAGACATTCGGCAAGCGTGCATGGATCGCTGTTGAGTTGCTGCACTGGTCAGGTGATGAGCACTGGCTGACACAACTCAGGCACGTGGCGGCACAACAATCGCTGTCATTGGTGGCCATGGGCGATGTGCTCATGCATGTGCGTTCACGCAAACCTTTGCAAGACACGCTGACGGCAGTGCGCCTAGGCAAATCGATAGCCGAATGCGGAATGGCGCTGCAGCCGAATGCCGAACAGCATCTGCGTTCGCGTTTACGGCTGTCGCAGGTTTATCCGGCAGCCTTGCTGGAAGAAACACTCAAGTTGGCTGCGCTCTGTACTTTTTCGCTGGAAGAACTCCGCTATCAATATCCGAAAGAGATCGTCCCGGATGGTGTAACGATGGCAGCCTATCTGCGCCGTCTGACGTATGAAGGTGCCACGCAAAGACGCTACAAAAATGGCCTTCCTGAGCATCTACGCACACAGATAGAACATGAACTCAGCCTGATCCACGAACTGCGTTATGAGCCTTACTTCCTCACGGTGTACGACATCGTCAAGTTTGCCCGCAGCCGGGACATCCTGTGCCAGGGACGCGGCTCGGCGGCCAACTCCATCGTCTGCTATTGCCTCGGCATCACTGAAGTCGATCCGTCGCGCAGCAGCGTCCTGTTTGAACGTTTCATTTCACGTGAACGCAATGAACCGCCGGACATTGATGTCGATTTCGAGCACCAGCGACGTGAAGAAGTCATGCAATACATTTACGGCAAATACGGCCGTCATCGTGCCGCATTAACCGCAGCCCTGATCACCTATCGCCCACGTTCGGCGATGAAAGATGTCGGCAAGGCGCTGGGCCTGGACTTTGAACAGGTCAATCGCCTGTCGCAATCGCATAAATGGTGGGACGGCAAACAAATCGGCGCAGATCGCCTGCAGGAAAACGGTTTTGATCCGGCCTCACCTATCGTACAGAAACTGGTGGAGCTGACGCACACCCTGATCGGTTTTCCGCGTCATCTGTCACAACATACCGGTGGCTTTGTCATCTCACACGATAGTCTGGCGCGCCTGGTACCGATCGAAAATGCCGCAATGAAAGACCGCAACGTCATTGAATGGGACAAGGACGATCTGGATGCCCTGGGTTTGCTCAAAGTCGATGTACTCGCGCTCGGCATGCTGTCTGCGATACAGCGTGCGCTGAAGATGATAGGTCAACGGCGCGGTACTGACTTCGAACTACAGGACATCCATGATGACGACGCTGCCACCTACGAAATGATCTGCGCCGCCGACACCATAGGCGTATTCCAGATCGAATCGCGCGCGCAAATGTCGATGCTGCCGCGCCTGCGCCCGACCTGTTACTACGACCTGGTGATACAGGTCGCCATCGTCAGGCCGGGGCCTATACAAGGCGGCATGGTGCATCCTTACCTGAAGAACCGGCGCATGAATAAGGACGACATTATTTACCCCGGTGATGAAATAGAAGAAGCGCTATCCCGTACTTGTGGCGTTCCCATCTTCCAGGAACAGGTCATGCAAATCGCGGTACTTGCGGCTGGATACTCTGCCGGTGAAGCGGATGATTTGCGGCGCTCGATGGCCGCATGGAAACGCAAAGGCAATCTGGAAAAACACGAAAAAAAACTCAAGGACGGACTCGCGGCAAATGGCTACGACCCGACTTTCGCCGACCGCCTGTTCGAACAAATCAAAGGCTTCGGTGAATACGGCTTCCCCGAATCGCATGCCGCCAGTTTCGCGCTGCTGGTCTATGTCTCGGCATGGATCAAGTGCCATGAACCGGCGGCTTTCCTCGCGGCCCTGCTGAACTCACAACCGATGGGATTTTATTCTGCGTCGCAACTGGTGCAGGATGCGAAGCGCCATGGCGTACCGGTACGTCCGGTCGACATCATGATCAGCGCAACAGATTCAACGATGGAAGACATACACGCGCCCTATCCGGCAGTACGCCTTGGCTTGCATATGGTCAAAGGCTTATCACTGGCCGCAGCCGGGCGCATAGTCGCAGCGCGTGCGCGTCGCAGCTTTAACAATATCGATGATCTGGCACGTCGCGCCGCACTGGATCAGCATGAGCTCAGTGCACTGGCACGTGCCAACGCACTGCTCGCGCTGAGCGGTCATCGTCGCCAGGCCAAATGGGAAGTCGCCGGCATGCTGCCGCCGCCAGCCTTGTTGCGCGATGCACCGATAGTGGAAGCGCCGTTAATCCTGCCGCCAGCCAGCGAAGGCCAGGAAATCATCGCCGACTATGCCAGCACCGGCCTGACCCTGCAGCGCCATCCGCTCGCATTGCTGCGACCACGACTCAAGCAAATGAATTTGTCGACGGCACTGGAAATGAAAGGCTTTGCCAACCGCAAGCTGGCGCGCACCACCGGCATCGTCACGATGCGACAACGGCCACCGACCGCCAAAGGCACCATGTTCGTCACACTGGAAGATGAAACCGGCATCACCAACGTCATCATCTGGCCCGATCTGGTCGACAAACAGCGCAAGGAAATCCTGCATGCGCAATTAATGACCGTCTACGGCATCTGGCAATCGAAAGACGATGTACGTCATCTGGTCGCCAAACGCATCGTCGATCATTCCGAACTACTCGGCGAACTCTCTATCTCCAGTCGGGACTTCCAGTAAGCGCCAAGTACCGTTTCAAGTCGTCAGTTTGACGGCACGACCGATATAGAGGATAGGTCCGGTCGGACGACCTATAGGCGAACCGGCTTCAGGCTCCAGGGTGATTTCGAAGAGCTGGTTCGCCTGCATAGGAGGTAAATGATCCAGCGTATAAGTCGCATCCTTGCCTGGACTGACCAGGCCCAGCGATACCGGACCGTTCCAGCCGTCGCCCTTGGTCCAGAACTGCAAGGACTTGTTGGCAGGGACCTCTTCCTTGCCCAATGGTTGCAACTGCAATTGTTGTCCCAGCTTGGCTTGTACTATCCAGCCCGGCGTCTGTCCTTTAGGATCGACCAGCACCACCATGAACTTGGTTTCGGTCGCGACCGGACGTGTCACCATCAGCACAGCCAGCAAGACAGCGGCAGCCATGCTGCCGGCACTGAGCAAGCGCCATAAACGTACGTTATTCCACAAGCCGACCCAGCCGGACTCCAGTGCGCGCGTCGCCGGCCGTATGCTGGCGGCAATACGTGGCCATAACTGCGGTGGCAATTCCTGTGGCTCCGGGATAGCCGTGAGTGGCATCAGACGCTGCTCCCACTGTTGGACGGCATGACGCAGTGCGTCTTCCCGTGGCAGGCGAGCTTCCACTTCCTTGCGTTGCGCAGCGTTCAGCGTGCCGAGAACATATTCACCGGCGAGCTGTTGCAACTCGTCATCCGATTCATTCATCCCATGCACTCCCGTAACGCCAGCAAACCTCGTTTAATCCACGCCTTGACCGATCCTACCGGCGACTTCATGCGCTCCGCAATTTCGCGATGACTACAACCGTCGACATATGCATACAGCAGACTACTGCGTTTAGCCTGATCCAGATGCGACAGGCAGTCATCCAGCTTGCCGAGATTGACATGCGTTTCAAACGGATCATGTGCATCCTCGCCCTGCTGTGCATCCAGTGCATCTACCGTGTCCTCGTCAGTATAAATTTCCTGCTGACGATCACGCATCAGATTCAGCGCCTGGTGCCGCACTATGCTGTGTATCCAGCCACGTCCCGCACCGCGTGCCGCATCGAAACTGCCCGCCTTGCGCCAGATATTGACGAAGGCGTCATGCAACACGTCCTCTGCCAATGCCCGCTGCCGCACGATACGCAGGGCGACGCCCAGCAGACGTTGGCCATCCTGCCGGTAGATCTGCTGTAGCGCTTCTTGCTCACCGCGGGCACAAGCCCGCAAGGCGGCATCGTAATCAAAGGAGTCTTCGTTCAAGGATAAATACGCCAGTAAGTAATCGGCTGCAAACAGTCTTGTCAGCCGATTATAACTGCTGCAACTTTGCCCGCCGACAATTGTGACGGGCAAGGATGACATTACATGGCTTTCCAGAAGATGTAGTCAGCCTGGTACTTGACGATTTGCTTGGCGCCCAGATTGGCTGCGGCACAAGCCGAAGCTGGTGCTACGCCGCCTTTGGTCGCTACGCGCTGGATGAAGGTCACGCCACTCATTGCGCCGTTACCCATAGCAGGATTGGCCTTGACCAGTTGCAGCGGAATGTTGCCAGTGCCGCCAGGGGAGACTGCCAGCTGGGTAGCTGTGATTTTCGAACCATCATTGCTTTCCCAGGTTGCTGGTGGGCCAAAGTATTTGCCTACGGCCTTGCCGCTACGATCCGACAAGACAGCGTCAGGACCAACGAATACCCATTCATGCTGGTCTGTCGTGTCTTTTTTGACTTTGCATTCATAGGTAATATCACCGGCGCCTACTGTTTCCAGTGCGACCTTGTTGCCTGCAGGAACCTGAACTGCTGCTGGAAGTGCATCTTGTGAAAACGGCGCAGCCCATGCGCTGGAAAATGCGGCAAAACCGGCCAGGACGACAACGGAATGGAGCTTATTCATGATGGTTTCCTTTTTGTAGTGGATAAGTGTGACCAACAAGAGCTACCGCTATTGCGATAATCCGGTTGATGCAGGTACTACCCACGGGAAACCAATTTGGAGGCAGGGTCAGGAAAATATTTTTAAATTATTTTTAATCTACGCCCTGCCGCAGCCTACCCGGGTAACTGCTTCGCTTTAAACTTCTTCCACAATTTCCTGACTTTGCGTTCATCTTCCTCTGCACGCGCAGCAAGGTAACCGCGGATAAAGCCGCCAATCCCGCTCAGCCCGAATTGATCCTTTTCGATTTGCAGCAATAATTCTTCCCCTACAGCGACATCATTCAGCCAGCCCAGGCCATCCTGCAGATTCGCCAATGCGGCCACATACTCTTTTGTCTCATTTGACGGATAAAGTGACTGGAAGAATTCGGTGTTATAGCGCATCTTCTTCGCTGCTATGCGTACACGGTGGCGCGTGCTGGCATCTGCATCTTTCAACTGGCGACCGCGTTTTTTCAAACGTTGCTGGTCTTTTTCCAGCATGTCCTGCGAAAACATTTTCAGGCGTTTACGCAAATCCTTACCCTTCAACTGCGGCAATGTTTCACGCCACTCCGAGCCAAGCAGCCAACGGGCGAAGGACAATACGAGTCGGGTGTAGCGCACCGAGCCGACCGCTGCGGCAGCATGCTTGTGCAAGGCAGCCGCTTTTTCCTGCGCAGCTTTTTTGACCTCAGCCAGCTCCTTGTCCACCGCTTCGGTCTTGATGGATTCCAGCGTTTTGCTTGCCAGCACATCCCAGTCACGCGCCGCACTGATGGCATCAGACAGCCATTCCAGTTCCAGCTGCAACTCCTCGGGCAAGACAATCAACTCCTGGAATAGCTTGAGAGCTGAGCGCAATCTGCGCAGTCCTATGCGCATCTGATGCAGGTGTTCCATGCTGTTCCCGGCAATTACACCGGGAGCGTTCGCCTGTATTTGTCGGAAACAGTTTTCAACGATAACCTCGAAAGCCTGGTTGATCGTCATTTTTCTGGACAACTGCAAATTCCCAGCCTTCACCGCGCCGTGCTTTTCCTGCGCGTGCAATATATATCCACGCTCCGCCTTGCTGAGATTCTCTATGCGCAAAGGTACTTTCTTAAGCAACGCCAATGCGAAATCAAACAGATGCGCAGGCTTGCCGGATTTCAGCTCCAGCTCAATTTCACTGACCGCGTCATGACGATCTGCATGGCTGATATTGCCCTGATCCAGCACGCATTCGATTTCACTGCCGCTGGGCAGCTGCAATTGCCAGATCGTCCGGCTAATCGTAGTCGTAAAAATCGGATGCAGGCGGGCGACAAATTTGGGCGACGAGAGCAAGTCATCCCACGCGCCGCGCACATCGATCAACTTGCGTAATGCATACAGATCAGGCTCTGCGCGATGCACGACCGATTCCCATTCGTGCCGCTGATGCAAGCCGCTGCCAACCTCGCCACCTGCTTTCAAGGTTTGCGTCCAGACCTTGGCCGCTTGTCGCACCCGCAAACCAGCATCAGATTTGCGCAACTCATGGGTATCGGTATCAAAATAAATCCCGACCTGTTCCTGCACCACGGGCACTGACTGTGCATACTTCTTAAGCAAAGGATGCTTCTTGAAAGATGCGATATCTCGCGGATGGATAAATAGTTTCAGTTCGACTTCCATGTCACCCATACTTTCATGCGCTGTATATTTAGTCGCTATATTAGCGCGCCGAATTTTTCCGGCAGATGAATTTAGGCAGGCATGTGAAAAAATTAGTGCAAGATGTTGAATGCCTGCACACGTCATCGAACGGTCACATTCAATATAGCGCTGATGAAATAAACAAAAAGCCCATGTGTCACATGGGCTTTTATCTTTAACTATCTCTGCCAGGCTTACTTCGCTTTGGTCAGCGTGTTGTAGCTGGTGATCAGGTTGCGATAGTCAGGAATATGGTTGGAGAACAGAGTTCCGAGGCCCTCCACATCATTACGCCAGTCGCGGTGCAGTTCACAGGCAACACCAAACCAGCTCATCAATTGCGCCCCGGCTCGCGACATGCGATCCCATGCTGCGTCACGCGTCATTTCATTGAAGGTGCCGGAAGCATCGGTAACGACGAACACTTCATAACCTTCGGCCAGTGCAGACAAAGCCGGAAATGCCACGCACACTTCAGTTACCACACCAGCGATCAGTAATTGCTTCTTGCCGGTAGCCTTGATCGCCTTGACGAAGTCTTCGTTATCCCAGGCATTGATCTGGCCAGGACGTGCGATGTAGGGGGCATCCGGGAATTGCGCTTTCAGCTCCGGCACCAGAGGGCCGTTCGGGCCGTCTTCGAAGCTGGTGGTCAGGATGGTCGGCAGTTTGAAGTAGCTGGCAAGGTCAGCCAGAGCCAGCACATTGTTCTTGAATTTGTCCGGATCGATATCGCGCACCAGCGATAACAAACCAGCCTGGTGATCTACCAATAGAACGGCAACATCGTTTTTATCGAGACGGGTGTAAGGTTGGGACATGGCTATTTCTCCTTTAAATTATCGAATTTGTCTGAATTGTGCACGGTTGATTCCGGCCACAGACGAACAATAATTGCAAAGGAAAATGCCCGGTAGATAGCAATTTCTCTCTTAACCGTCCTATTTTTAGAACGATTGTTTTTATTCTTACCCCGCCTTTATATCGTCCAGCAGATGCGGTCCCGCTCCCTGCTCTGCCAATTGATCGCCCGGATTGCGCAAGCCGCAGTGCTCTATCGAGAGGCAACCGCAACCTATGCACTGATCCAACTGATCACGCAACTGCATCATCTTCGCTATGCGCTCATCCAGCTCAGCGCGCCAGGTCGCAGACAATCGTGCCCAATCCTTGATAGTCGGCGTCCGGCCTTGCGGCAAGCTGGCGAGCGCTGTAGCGATCGAAGCCAGCGGAATGCCAGAGCGCTGCGCTACCTTGATCACCGCCACCCGACGCAACACATCACGCGCATAACGCCGCTGGTTACCTGCATTGCGACGACTGCTGATTAAGCCTTTCGCCTCATAGAAATGCACGGCCGACACAGCCACGCCACTGCGCTCGGCGACTTCTCCGACTGTCAGTTCTGCGTGAATACTCCCATCCTGGATTTTTTTCATGGCGACCTCTTGACCTCAAGTTAAGTTGAGGTTTTACACTAAGCCGTCATCGTTGCGCAAGCCCCATGCACTGCCAGGCATCGCTTTATGCCTGCATCAGCAGGTTGAACAAGGGATGTAATTATTTCTTTTTAACTGTATGTATATACAGTATATTATCAGCGCGCCACTTGTCCGACGCATCGTCTAAAACAACAGCATTTGGAGGTTCAATGTCAGCACTACTACCAAGCATAGCCACCAGGGAATTAAGCACGTCTAGCGAAAAACTCAATCTCGTCCTGATTTACGGCAGCATCCGCGAAGGACGGTACTGCGACATCGTGGCGAACTGGGCCAGCACGCAAGTCCGCAAGCATCAGGAATTCGCATTGGAAATCGTCGATCCGGCCAAGCTGTCCTTGCAGCCACAGAGCGATCAGAACCCGGATCTGCATGTGCTCAGGACATGCCTGGAACGCGCCGATGCCTTTATCGTGGTCACGCCTGAATACAACCATGGCTACCCTGCACCACTCAAACACCTGATCGATTCTGTATCGCGGGAATGGCAAGCCAAACCACTGGCTTTTGTTTCTTATGGCGGTGTGTCTGGCGGCTTGCGTGCGGTCGAACAATTACGACAAGTGTTTACAGAGCTGCATGTCGCCACCATGCGCAACAGCGTCAGCTTTGCCAATGCGTGGGAGCAGTTCGACGACCAGGGTCGTTTATACGCGGCGACGCGTGCGGAAAAGTCGATGGAGATGATGCTGGCGCAACTGCAATGGTGGGCAGTCGCGCTGAAGGATGCGCGGCGCACGATACCTTACGGCATCGTCGCCACCTGAGGCGGGATCAGAGATCCGCAGAAAAAACCACCACGAACGACTGCTTACTTCTTGCCCGGCTGGACGATCACGGTACAAGTCATGCCCGCCACCAGTTGATGATCTTTATCCAGGTCGTCTATACGTATGCGCACCGGCACCCGTTGCGCCAGGCGTACCCAGTTAAAGGTCGGATTGATATCGGCCAGTAATTCACGGCCGGTGCTGGCTTCACGATCAGTAATGCCACGGGAAACACTTTCGATATGACCTTGCAAGGTCGCACCGCCACTCATCAGACGTATTTCCACCTTGTCGTTAACCTTCAGGTAAGGCAATTTGGTTTCTTCAAAATAGCCACTGACATAGTAGGAATTGCTGTCGATAACGGCCAGTTGCGCGACGCCAGCCGTTGCAAAATCACCTGCATATACATGCAAATTGGTGACATAGCCATCGACCGGCGCACGCACATCAGTACGCTCCAGATTCAATTGCGCAGTATCACGTGCAGCGGCGGCTGCCTGGTACTTGGCTCCGGCTATCGATGACAGCGAAGCCGCGGCTTCACGATTTTCGCTGGTGACGATGGAAGAATCCAGTCCGCTGCGACGTGCTGCTTCCTTGCTACGCATCCCCTTCTCTGCCTGCTGCGCGGCCAGCGTCGCTTCCGCTTGCGTCAACACGTGTGCATAACGGCTCTTGTCAATAGTGAACAGGATATCGCCCTTGTGCACAAACTGATTGTCCTTCACCTCGACCCTGGTCACGATGCCAGAGACATCAGGTGCAATGTGGATGATGTTGGCCTTGACGCGACCGTCACGCGTCCATGGCGAATACATATTGTCATCCCACAAATACTTGCCAAACAAAATGGCCAGCAGCAGGAAGACGCCTGTGATGATGTAGCGGAGATAAGCGGAGGTACGCATAGCGATGATCCCTAGTAAATAACAAGCGCGAGTGCGCCGAATATGCAAACCAGCAGGCACAAGCGGAATAGCGAGCGATGCCAGACATGTTTATAAATGCCGAAGTGGCCGCACAGCCAGTCCACACCAATGTGGATGACGACTGCCAGCAGGAAGACCAGCAGCAGCGATGGCGCCAATACGCCAAAAATGGAAATCTCACGCGGCATGATGGTTTGCTCCGTTCGTCAATGCGGCTTCGGTAGAAAATTCGTTCAGTGACTGATCCAGCAAGGATGCGTGGATCAGGTGCAAGTCGGTCAGCGCACGCTGCAATTGCGCCGCTTCGCTTGCCTGCAATGACTCTTTATTCAGCAGCAGGCTGCGCAACATCACACCTGCGGCCTGGGTCTCTGCCAGTGCGCGTGCATGCTGCGGCGCTTGCGGCTTGCGGAAGTAATCCGCCAGGCTGGCCACGCATTTCTCTTTCGCGACACGCGCCGGATGGCCTGGTTTCAGGCGCGCACTCAAATCACGTAAATCGATAATGGCATGACCGATTTCGAGCAAGGTAATCGCCTGGTTCAGGATACGACGCGTGGCAGCGTCTGCCGTACCGCGTATGCTCATGCTCAATTGGTTCAGCAAGTCACGTACCCGGCTTTCAAAATGATGACGCAGGTTGGCCGCATCGCTGATGCACAGGCGCAGCGCCTCCCCCCACAAGGAATCGGCGATATGGCGACGCGAACCCTGTTTATGTTCAGGCAGAATTAATGCAAACATCAGACCGGCGAGGATCAGACCAAGGACTTGCGCCATGCTGTCATTGATGAAGTTGAGCACATCGAAGCGCATCAGGTTTTCCGGCGCGATCATTTGCGCAAACATCAGGTTGAAGCCGATGCCGATACCCGCCACCTTGCGCCAGGTACTGATGTACGCACCCACCAGCAAGAACGGCAACATCGCCAATACCAGCATCATGTAACCTTCGACGTGATTCAGCATGAAGAAGGCACAAAAGAATGCAAACGGCGTCGCACTGGCAAAGCCCAGCGTGGTCTGGCGTATCAAGTCGCCAGGATCAGGCGACGATGCGGCGAGCCCGCAAAAAATCACAGTGATGATGACCGCGCCACCCGCACTCGGCCAGTTCAGCCCATGCCATGCCAGCGTCAGCAGCAACAAGGCCGCAGCACTGCGCAAACCTGCCGCCAGCGCAATCATGGGTGGCGTCTTCGCGCTGTAGCTGAGGATCTGCCCGGCATTTTTCGCAGGCTGCTCCGACAGGCGTTTAGGCAGATCGTGATAAATCACTACCAGCTGATAAAACTCATCACTGAAGCGTTGCATCAGCTCCAGCGCCGTATCCAGGTTCAGCCTTTGCACATCGTTATATTCATGACGCTGAAAATTCTCACGCGCCTCGACTATCATCTGCGGCAAGACTGCCTGCAAGGCGTTCAGTTTTTCGCGGGTAACGCCGACTTCGACTGCGGTACGCGCCGGGATATTCGTCACCAGCAAGGCATTTGAGAACGCATCGTATAAAGGCAACATCACATCCGGCACCAGCATATCGCCGCGATTGCGCAGGCGCTGCATCAATTGATGCAAGGTATGGAAGGTGGTCAGGCCGACCATCGCTGCCGCATTGAACGCGTGCAATTGCTGGTTGCGGGTACGGATATCGCCAGCTTCAAAAAAAGCCGCGGCGCGACCGGATTCCAGCGCGGCCACTTCGGTGGCAAATTGCAGGTGCAAACGTTCCAGCTGCTCCGGGCTTAAGCGCCCTTGCATCGCATCGCTGCATAACTGCGCAATATTGCGATACAGGCGACGCACAGCCTGCACCAATTGTTCACTCTGGTGCCTGGGAAATAATGCATCGTTCACCAGTGCCGCGCACAGAATACCCAAAGAAATTTCCGTCACACGCGACACCGCAAGATTAAACACATGCAACGGCGCATCGATAGCGGGCACAGCGATCATGCAGGCGGTATATCCGGCCAGCACAAAACCATAGGAACGCGCATTGCGCATCAGGGCAGAACCAGCGGTACACAAGGCAACCCAGAATGCGAGTGCGATGAAGAGCAACATTGCCTGTTGCGGGAACAAGGCAATCAGGGTCAGCGCAGCGGCACAACCGACCAGCGTGCCTAACAAGCGATAAATACTTTTTTCCAGCGCCATGCCGCTACTTGGCAAGGCCACGATGAATACCGTCATCATCGCACTGCGTGGCGAATCAAAGCCGAGACGGAACGCGATCCATAAAGCGAGGAAAGCCGCCAGCAAGGTTTTCAGCACGAAGACCCAACGCTGACCTTCCGTCTCCAGCCAGTCCTGCGCAATCACACGCGCACGGCGGTGCCATGCAGCAGGTGGTGCCGGCGTCGTGGCTGGTGCAGTGACTTCGGCGGCGCTATTCATTCCGGACTTCTTGCTTCCAGGTTGCTGAGTTGACGTCGGAGCATGGCTTCCTGCTGCGACAGTTCTTTTTCAGTCAGGCCTTCATAGGTCTGATGCAGGATGGCCCAGTAATCCGGCGACACTTGTTCGACGCGTTTGCGACCTGCAGTCGTCAGCGATATCTCTACACTACGACGATCTTCCAGGCTGAAGCGACGTTTGATCAGACCCTGCTTTTCGAGGTCGTTACAAATGCGCGTCAGATTGGCTGGTTTTTCCGAGCAGGCATCACCCAGATCCGAAGCGCGCTGCGTTTCTTCATCCGAACCATAGAGCACCATCAGCGCGGTGTAGCTGACGCTGGTCAGGCCGTGTTCTTTCATCACCGCATTCAACTGATCCTGGGTACGCTTCTGGATGTGATACGCCAGACGGCTCAGGGTTACCAATTGCTTGGGATGTTCGGGCATGCGTTCACCACAACGCGCGATGCGACGTACGGTACTGTCAAAGTTACTCATGGCTTATCCTTGTTGCTGTTTGTTTGTTGCGACTGCGGTTCCGGTTGATATCCACCACCCAATGCCAACATCAGCGCGGCGTGACTTTCCAGCATGCGCGCAGTGATTTGCGCACGTTGCTGTTCCTGCGTCAGCAAGGCAACTTCGCTATTGAGCAATACCAGGAAGTCGGTCATGCCGGCGGCAAAACCCTTGCTGGCCAGCGTACGCGCCTTGCTCGCCGTTAGCAGTGCGCCATCGTTCAGGGTTTTCTGTTGCTGCAATGATTGTGCAACGACCAGTGTGTTGGCCACGCTTTCCAGCGCGTGGATCAGGGTGCCGTTATAACTCTCGACGGCAATATCGTAAGCCGCAGTATGTGCACCCAGATTGCTGCGCAGGCGACCACCATCAAAAATCGGTAGTGAAATGGCTGGTCCTATGCCGCGTATAGCCGAATCGCCTTTGAGGAAATTCGAAAAGCCTATGCCCTGGAAGCCAATAAAGGCCATCAGGTTGATGTCGGGATAAAACGCAGCCTTGGCCGCTTCGATTTGTTTACCAGCTGCTTCTACACCCCAGCGACGTGCTGCCACGTCAGGCCGACGGCCGATCAGGTCCGCTGGCAGTACTGCAGGCAAACGCAACCAGGCATTATTGTCCAGCGCCAGCGTCGGACGCTTGATCTTCTCGCCTTCTGCCGGACCTTTGCCGGTAAATGCGGCAAGCTGATTACGCAACACGACGATGGCTTCGTCGTATTGCTCTATCTGTATATGCAAGGGCGGAATCGCGGCTTCCAGCTGCGTCACATCCATCTCGGTGGCCAGGCCTGCAGCCAGGCGTTTGCGCATCACCTGCAAACCTTTTTCGCGATGCGACAGGGTGTCTTCGGCGATATCCTTCAATGCATATTGCAGGGACAGCTGCACATAGCTGCGCACGATATTGTTTTCCAGCGCCAGTCGCGCCATCTGTGATTCAGCTGCAGATACTTTTACTTCATCCAGCGCTGCCGCCAGCTCCTGACGATGCCTGCCCCACAGGTCAAGATCATAAGTCGCTTCTACCGCGACGCGGTTATACCAGGCGTAATTGCCGGCTTCTGGTGGCGGAATGAAATCATGTGCGGAGAATAATTGACGCGTCATCGATGTCGATGCACTGACATTCGGCAAGGTCGCCGACTCGGCCAGACCGGCATACGACTGCGCCTGACGCACGCGCGCTTCAGCGATGTGCAGGTTCGGGCTGTCACTCAGCGCTGTAGCAATCAGCGCATCCAGTTGTGCATCACCATAGGCACGCCACCACTGCTGCTGCGGCCATAGCGCCGCATCGTTGGCCGCGGACTGGCTGATCGCCGAGCCACTACCCAGCGTATTCGCATCCATGCGCTGCGCTTGTGGCTTGATATTGCCCATATCAGCACAGGCGCTCAGCAGCACCGTCATGCAGGCAATACCCAAATAAGCAATTCTTCGATTCATGATGCAAACACCTGTTAGCTTGTGACCGTGCTTTATTTTACTCCAATATATTTTACTAATGAACTATAATTTTCTGAAAATTTACAAATGATTTATTTCATCAATAAAAATGTCGTCTTACCAATATAGGCAAGACGACAAGATTATCCAGGGAAATGTGGTGCCCAAAATCAACGTTGTACATTTCTCCGAATAAGAGCATAATCAGTTCGCGTTGAGGCAACTCGCGCCAGGTTTTGCACTTTCCACTATAGGACTGGTGAAACCCTCATATCAAGCCTGCTACCTTTTGGTCGCGGGCTTTTTTGTTTGCCGTCCTGCATACAACATCGCCCTTCGAGCTTCACACACAGAATCAGGAAAACTTTATGGCCATCGAAGGAAGCCCCAGCCAACTGGTAGGCATCGTAACTCTCCTCGGCGCTGCCGTCGTTGCCGTGCCACTGTTCAAGCGCATAGGCCTGGGCTCCGTCCTGGGCT
This sequence comes from Herminiimonas sp. KBW02, assembly GCF_003852535.1. Classification (GTDB taxonomy): domain Bacteria; phylum Pseudomonadota; class Gammaproteobacteria; order Burkholderiales; family Burkholderiaceae_D; genus Oxalicibacterium. The sequence goes on from NZ_QAJP01000002.1 coordinate 80,216, forward strand.
ACCTGGCCGCCGGACTGGCAATAGGACCATCCGGTTTGGGCCTGATGTCCGATGCGCAGACCATCATCCATGTCGCAGAACTGGGCGTCGTCATGTTTCTCTTCATCATCGGCCTGGAAATGAAACCGTCGCATCTGTGGAGCTTGCGCGGACAGATTTTCGGTCTGGGCAGCATGCAGGTGGTGCTGAGTTCGGTCTTGCTGACAGGCGTAGGCATCGCCTTCGGCTTCCCGTGGCAAGTATCCTTTATCGCTGGCGCAGGATTCGTGTTGACGTCAACCGCCATCGTGATGCAAGTACTCAGCGAACGCGGCGACATTCAAACACCCACAGGACAACGCATCGTTTCCATCTTATTGTTTGAAGATTTGCTGATCGTTCCTTTGCTGGCCATCGTCGCCTTCCTGGCACCAGCCGATGCCGCCGCCACACATGGCGCACCGGTTGCGCAAAAAATCATCTTCGCGGCCTTGTCCTTAAGCGCATTGATAGCTGCCGGCATCTGGCTGCTTAATCCACTGTTCCGTGTACTGGCCAAGGCAAAGGCACGCGAAGTCATGACTGCCGCCGCCTTGCTGGTGGTGCTTGGTGCCGCGCTACTGATGGAGTTGGGCGGATTGTCGATGGCGATGGGAGCGTTTCTGGCAGGCGTACTGTTGTCGGAATCGACCTTCCGCCATCAGCTGGAAGCAGACATAGAACCGTTCCGCGGTTTGTTGCTGGGCCTGTTCTTCCTTGGCGTCGGCATGGCATTGAATGTGGATGTCGTCGCCAGAAACTGGCAACTGGTCATTGCCGGCGTATTGGCACTCATGATCACCAAGGCTTTTTGTATCTACTGTGTCGCACGTCTGGCCAAAAGCAATCATGCAGAAGCAATCGACCGCGCCATCCTCATGGCGCAAGGCGGTGAATTCGCCTTCGTGCTTTTTACCGAAGCACTCAAGCTAAATGTGATTTCCGCTGAAATCAATGCCAACATTACCGCCATCGTCGTGCTGTCGATGGCCTTGACACCACTGGTCGTGGTCTTGCACAAACGCTTCGGCGGCAAATTAATAGCCTCACTCGATGGAATAGAAGAACCCAGGGACGTACAAGCCAGCGTCCTCATCATAGGCTTTGGCCGGGTTGGCCAGATCGCCAGCCAGGGTCCGCTGGCCAAGGGAGCGAAACTTTCCATCATCGATAGCGACCCGGACGTCATACGCGCCGTGGAGCCTTATGGCTTCAAGGTTTTTTATGGTGATGGTGGTCGCCCGGATATCCTGCATGCAGCAGGCGCATTACAAGCTTCAGTCATCCTGGTCTGTATCAACGATAAACACGCCGTCACCCGTATTGTTGAAACAGCGCGGCAGGAATGCCCGCATATCAAACTCGTAGTACGTGCTTTCGACCGTGAACATGCTCTCGAACTGGTCAAACACAATGCCGACTTCGTGGTCCGCGAAACCTTTGAAGCATCGCTGCAAATGGCCAGACAAGCCGTCATCCTGCTGGGCTCCGAGCCACAGGAAGCGGAAGATTTGATAGCTGAGGTACGTAGCCGCGATGCCGAACGTTTTGCACTGGAGACTACTGGCGGCCTGTTTGCCGGTCGTGCGCTGGTTCTGGGAAATATTGAATATATTCCGCCGCCCGGAGCAGATGAAGATGAGCCCAAGGATGGCTAGTTAGGCAGTGCGACTATTTGCTTCGTCTGCGTTTGTCGCACCGATTTTTACCGGACATGTCAGAACGAATGCATTTAGAGCAGCCAGTCATTGCTCAAAATCCTAATCAAGACTTTGTATGGATATTCAACCTGACAACAGAATTTACTTTACCGTCTTCGAAGCGCAATCATAATGTTGCTCTAAACCATACGCATCGAAACACTCGCATCCACTCTCCGACACGATATAGATGTTGCATCTCGTAGAGCCAACAGTCGGCTATAAGAAGTCATGCAATTATCATGGCCGCCACTCCGGCGGTATACTTTGCTGCAGATAATCCAGCAATAGCCGCAGCTTGCCATTCGCAGCGCGCCTGTCCTGGTAGCAGGCATAAAGATTCAATGGTTCAATATCAGCAAGCACAGTATCTGCGTTCGCCTTTTTGCTGCCATTCTGTCGGGCTTCAAACAAGGGTTGCAACAGGCCCTGAGCTATCAATGGATCGGCAATAAATGCCCCTAGCCGCGCGATCCCTGCACCGTCCAGAGCGAAGCGCGCCAGGCATTCGATGTCGTTACTGATCATGGTGGGATTGAGACGGGGTTCAAACCGTACGCCATTCCGAAAAAATCCCCAGCCCAGCAAGCGGCCATCCATATGTGAGCGAAACAGCAGACACTGATGCGCATGCAATGCCTCCGGCGTGTCCGGTATGCCGTGTTGTGCAAAATAGGAAGGTGAAGCGCACAGTCGCAGTGGTACGCAGGCGATGTGCCGCGCGACCAGACCCGGCTCCACTTGCTGGGCAAAGCGGATGCTGATGTCTATGTCTTCACTGATGTGATCGACATAATGATCAGCCAGCACCAGCTCTATCATCAACCGCGGATATACACGTGCAAATGCAGGGATCAGCGGCGCCAGCACGATGCGGCCGAAGGCCGAAGAACAAGCTATCCGCAGCTTGCCCTGCGGCACCCCATGCAGATCCGCTACCTCGGCCTGCGCTTGCTCCAGTTCCCGTACGATGGCCTGCACCCGCTGGAAATATACCTGCCCGCTTTCCGTTAATGCCAGTTGCCGCGTGGTGCGCGCCAGCAAACGTGTGTTGAGCTGCTGCTCCAGCCGGGCAATATTCTGGCTGGCTGCGGCAGCCGATATGCCGAGTCGGCGACCTGCACCGGCAATGCTTCCCTCTTCCACCGCCTTGACGAAGCATTCCACGCCTTTGAAGCTGTCCATACTGCTTTTCTCATAGTGAAGTAATCAACAGTCATAAGTTTAACTTAATAAAACATATAGCTATTAACCACTACTTACTTATGATTCTTAAGGCTAAAGTACGGTCTTTGCAATCAAGAGCCGTCAATTCATGCCTTTTAGCTTTTTCCGCCGTATAAACGCCTTGCGCGTTCCCGCTCGCTTTACCCCGTTTGTCTTTGCTTTTTATATGTCTTCTATCATGGGTATGCTGATGTGCTTAGTCATCGTCGGTGCTGGTACCGGTGTGCATGATGGTTACGGCATGCGCGTCTGGCAGGCGTACAAACTCGCGATGCCTGTCGCATTCGTTTGTGTCCTGATCGTACGTCCGCTCGTGGTCAGACTCGTGCTGCTATCGGTACGACAAGTGGCTTGATGCACTGCAACCGATGGGTGAGATATGTGATTGGATGCATCGAGTTGTCAGCGCTCTGCAACGAGGCCGCTTATCTCCATGCTTATCGGAGAGAACACTAAAGGCTATGCAAATAGCATGAAGGTGCAATGATGCGACTGCTGACGTTGCTCTATAGCCGCATCACCGGATAACGGCAGGCCACTCTTTGCCATTATGGGAGGGTCAAGTCCAGACCGAGCTTATTGCCAAGGACGAAGGTGACGAGAACCAGGCACAGAACTGCCACTGTGAAAACGGCGACTACCTTGACACCGGCGCGTAACACCGCGCGCCGTTCCTTCGCCTTCTCAGGGTCCTTCTTCCCCTGATCGTAATGCCACTTGATGGCAAAAAACATACCCGTGGCGAGCACGACAGCCTTGAAGGCAACGAAGATTATAAGAACCCAATCCATCTTTTGAATATATCCAGGCGATTACTTGACACTATCTATCATGAAGAACACAGCTGCAAAACGCTGCATGACATCTCAATCGAAGTCGGTTTATTCTATGACAAGCGAACAGTGATCAACATTGGACATAAAGCCCTAGGACATAATGTCCCTACTGACTTGTCAGACCTTCTGCCTGGCGAATTTGCATCAGCGACGTGAAGAAACGACAATCCCGCCGACAATCAGTATGAAGGCAATGCCGTGATAAAAATGCGGCATCTCGCCAAGGAAAGCCGATGACATCAATGCGGCGAATAACGGAGTCAGGTTGCTGAAGAAACCGGCTACCGTCGGCCCTACCCTTTGCACACCGATACCCCAGCAACGCAATGCGATGATGGCAGGGCCTATCGCGACGAAGATCAGCGCCGCAATCAATGGCCAGCCCCAATCTATGTGCAGATCGCCGAGCGCCCATTCGCCAGCGGTAAACATACATGACCAGGCCACGCCGAAAGCGACCTGTGCCAGCAGGAAGGCAGCCCAGTTGCTGCGTATCTCTTCCGGGTCTTTCGGCAGCGTCAGCAACCAGCTATAGAAAGACCAGACTATGGCGGCGATGATCATGAAAATATCACCGGCCACCAGACGCAAGGCCAGCAGTTGCCGCAACTCACCCCGGCTCAACACGATGAGCACGCCGACGATAGATAACACTGCGCCCACGCCTTGCTTGAACGACACACGTACACCAAAAAACAGCGTCCCTATCAGCAACATCCACACCGGCATGCTGGCCGCAACCAGCGTGACGTTAATCGGAGAAGAAGTCTGCAGCGCCAGGTATTGCAGGGTGTTGTACAAGCCGACGCCAAGCAGACCCAACAAGGAAAAGCGTCGCCAGTTACTCCAGAACGGACTGTTGCGACGGAAAATCCAGCTCGCCAGCGGCAACAGGATCAGCATCGCTATCGCCCAGCGCAGCAAATTCAAGGTGACCGGCGGCACCATCGCATTCACCGAACGGCCAACAATCGCATTCCCGGCCCACATCATGGGCGCGAGTGTCAGCAGCAGTACAGTCGATGGCGTAATCTTGTGAGTCATGGCTAAAAAGAGAAAGCCTTTGCAAGTCCTGACTATGCAAAGGCAAATGTAAACAATCCGAGAGGATACTTGATAAGGCTGACTCGTGTCTGACGCCGCTTTATTCAAGCGTTAACACTATCCGGCATCGACGATACGATTCGACACCTCTATCAGATTGAAATCAGGATCGCGCAGATAGAGCGACAGGATGGGGCCGGTGGCGCCGGTACGACGTATCGGCCCTTCCAATACAGTCACGCCGCATTGATTGAAATGTTGCAGCACGTCATCCAGTGGCACACTGGTGATGAAGCACAGATCAGCAGAACCCGGTGTCGGATGTTCGGCCTTCGGTTCAAATTCCTTGCCGTACTGATGCAGATTGATTTTCTGGGTACCGAAAGTCAGCGCCTTGCGCCCCGCCCCGAAAATCACAACTTCCATCCCCAGCACGCGCTGATAAAAGGCAATCGTCAGATCTATATCCTTGACTGTCAGGACGAAGTGATCAAGTTGATCCAGTTTCATGGCGACCACGCATGGAATTTAATAGAGCTCCATTATGTGCCAAAACCCTGAACCGAAAAATACCCCGTCCTGCACATCGTTCAGCCATGCTGATAACGATACTCCTGCGTATAACCGCCATAGCCGTATGAAGCCGCCCGCACATCCTGCACATAGATATAACTTTCTTCATGCAGATTACCCAGGATGCGCTCAAAACCGGCAAACGCTTCCCTGATGTACAACGCCTTTTCATCCTTGGTGTTGGTTTCATCTGTAATCTTGATGTCGAAGTAAAAGCTGTTCTTCTTTTGTTCACTCAACAGATGGCCGCCGACTACCCAGCTATCGTGGCTCACGTAATCAATGGCGATCGCCGTGACTTCGCGTTTCTTTTTAAGGATACGGGTCGTCAGATCCAGCAGTAACCCGGCGATTTGCCTGGTCAGTTCCGGTGTTTTTTCTGCGCTTACTTTCACGTTCAGGATAGGCATTTTCAGCTCCTTTTTAGTTTGCTATACAACTATTTATTTAAAAAAACTCAGGCAATGACTGAGCGGACTTTTTTTACTTTACTAACGGTTTCTTCAAAATACGCCGGGCCCAGCTCTTTCTTCAGGCGCCGGGTTACTTCTCCGCTGGCCGCATCCAGTTGCTCTCTCAATGCGACGCCTGCGGCACTTGGTTCGATCGCCGACTCGCGGCCATCACGCTCAGTCGCCACCCTTTGCAGCAAGCCCACATGCTGCAAACCATCCAGCGTGCGGGTCGCCGTTGAACGAGAGATAGCCAAAGTAGCAGCAAGCTCGCTCTGCAACATCCCCGGATGAGCCAATACTGCACGCAACATGAAAGCCTGCGACGGCGTCAGACCGAATGGTTTGAAAGCCTTGGTCCATTCGCGCTCGAGAACGCGGGCAAGGGCTGTCGTATTGAAATAGAGGCAGTGATCAAACATGACTGCAGCATAGATCAAACTAATTCGCTATGCAACTAAATTTATAACTATCGATTTAAACACGCGCTGCTCACAAGAACTATCAGCGTCGCACATGCCAACCGGAAACGGCCTGCTCGCTGGCAAAGAAAAAATAGTAGAGATATTTACATTTATGTAGACTACAATACATATTATGAAATACTTATTACTGATACTCACTCTGCCCACAGGCAATGCCACCGCCCGCATGCGTGCATGGCGCGCGCTGAAAACTTCGGGCGCAGCAGTCATGCGTGACGGCGTGTATGTATTGCCAGAGCGGGATGCCTGCAAGGCGACGCTATCCGATATCGCAAGCGATATCGACAACAATGGTGGCACTACCCATTTATTACACACCAGCACGGACGACGACGCATACCTGGCCTTGTTTGATCGTGCGGCGGAATTCGCAGAGTTAGCCCATGACATAGCGCAGTGTCAGGCCAGGCTGGCAGAAGATAAAGCGTCTGACATCATCAAACAGGCACGCAAACTACGTAAGAACTTTGAACAACTGGCGACGATAGATTTCTTTCCCGGCGAAGCGCAAAAACAAACGGCTGCCTTGCTGCAGGATTTGGAAACGGCAGCGCTACGCAGTGCATCGCCGGATGAGCCACATTTCGTTGCAGGAGAAATACCGCGCCTGTCATCGGCCGATTATCGCGGCCGGATATGGGCCACGCGCGCACGTCCGTGGATGGACAGACTGGCAAGCGCATGGCTAATACGTCGCTTTATCGATCCCGAGGCAAGCATACTATGGCTGGCCTCCGCCAGCGACTGTCCATCCGACGCATTGGGATTCGATTTTGATGGCGCGACCTTCACACATATCGGTGCCAAAGTAACGTTCGAAACCCTGTTAGCCAGCTTCGGCCTTGACTCTCCTGCGCTCTCCCGTTTGGGCGGCATCGTGCACTTTATCGACGTCGGCGGCATCCAGCCGCCAGAGGCCAGCGGCATCGAACGCGCATTGGCAGGCGTGCGGTCAACCATTACCGATGACGACCAGTTACTCGCCATCGCATCAGGCATTTTCGATGGCCTGCTCACCACTTTTGAACAGGACCTTTCCGCATGAACGACATTACCGCTACTACGTTACCGGATACAGATGAACCTTCACGTCCCGACCACGTTCCGTTCTGGATAGCACTTAAACTATGGTTCAAATTAGGCTTCATAGGCTTCGGTGGGCCTGCTGCACAAATCTCCCTGATGCATCGTGAACTGGTCGAGCAAAGACGCTGGATCAGTGAACGGCGGTTCCTGCATGCGCTCAACTACTGCATGCTCTTACCCGGCCCGGAAGGACAGCAACTCGCCACTTATATGGGCTGGCTGATGCACAAAACCAAGGGCGGTATCGCCGCCGGTGTATTGTTCGTTCTGCCTTCGCTGTTTTTCCTGATCACGCTGTCCTGGCTGTATATCGCTTACGGTCACGTGCCATTGGTCGCTGGTCTGTTTTACGGCATCAAACCGGCGATCACAGCTGTCGTCGTGCACGCCGTCCATCGTATAGGTTCCCGCGCCCTGAAGAACGGCTGGATGTGGGCAATCGCCGCCGCATCGTTTGTTGCGATATTTGCGATGAATGTGCCCTTCCCCGTCATCGTCGCGACAGCTGCACTGGCAGGCTTCCTCGGTGGCCGTTATATGCCAGCCAAGTTCACGGTTGGCGGCGCGCACAAGCAAGCCGATAAATCATATGGCCCGGCCCTGATCGACGACGATACGCCGACACCAGCACATGCACAGTTCCGCTGGCCCAAGCTGATCAAAATCCTGCTGGTCGGAGCTGTATTGTGGTGCGTTCCGATGGCTATCCTGACCCTCAAACTGGGCTGGGATCATACGCTGACACAAATGGGCTGGTTCTTTACCAAGGCTGCATTACTGACCTTTGGCGGTGCTTATGCGGTGCTGCCATATATCTATCAGGGCGCGATCAGTCATTACAACTGGCTGACGCCGACGCAAATGATAGATGGCCTGGCACTGGGTGAAGCCAATCCCGGCCCGTTGATTATGGTGGTGGCTTTTGTCGGCTTTGTGGGTGCTTATGTGCAATCCGTATTCGGCCCGGACCTGCAGTTTGTTGCGGGTAGCACGGCGGCGGTGCTGGTGACCTGGTTCACTTTCCTGCCCTCGTTCATCTTCATCCTGGCGGGCGGCCCGCTGGTTGAATCCACGCATGGCAATCTGAAATTCACCGCACCGCTGACTGGCATTACCGCGGCAGTCGTCGGCGTGATCCTGAACCTGGCGGTGTTCTTCGCCTACCATGTGCTGTGGCCGACCGGATTTGCCGGTAGCTTTGACTGGATTGCTGCATGCATGGCTATCGTCGCAGCTATCGCACTAGTGCGTTACAAGCGCAATGTCATCCACGTCATCGCGGCCAGCGCCGTGATCGGTTTGCTGCTGAAAACACTGATCCTGTAAAAAAAACGGAGTTGCCTTGTGAGGCAACTCCGGATAAAGAGAAGGCACTATGCAGCGCTATCCCAGACACATCAATTATTTCTACGTCTCAGATTTCTTCGCTTTAAATCTCTTCATATAAAGGCAGCGTCAGGAATTCTGCAAATGCAGTTGCCGTAGACATTTCCTCGAAGATTTGTGCCGCACGCACATAGCTGGGGCTGCTGCCGTTCGGCGCGTCCTGCTTCACCTTCAACAACTCTTCCTGGATCATCGGACGCACCATCTCTGCAGTGATTTTGCGGCCGTCATCCAGCACACCTTTGCCCGAACGTATCCATTGCCAGACTTGCGAGCGGCTGATTTCTGCCGTCGCTGCGTCTTCCATCAGGTTATGGATAGGCACGCAGCCATTACCGTCCAGCCAGCTGCCGAGGTAGTGAATACCGACGTTGATGTTGTAGCGCAAACCAGCTTCAGTGATCGGCGTTTCCGGCTGGAAGGCCAGCAAGTCGGCTGCCGTTGCATGCACGTCGTCGCGCTGCTTGCTGATCTGGTTAGGCTTGTCGCCCAAAACTTTTTTGAATTCCGTCATAGCCAGATCAACCAGACCCGGATGCGCAACCCAGCCACCATCGTAGCCGTCTACCGCATCACGTTCCTTGTCTATCCGTACGGCATTCATCGCCAGCTCATTCTTGACCGGATCATTTTTGATCGGGATCAGCGCGGCCATGCCACCCATCGCATGCGCGCCGCGACGATGACACGTTTTCAGCAGCAGCAAGGCGTAAGAACGCATGAAAGGCACCGTCATCGTAACCTTGGCACGATCGGCCAGACAGAAGTCTTTGTCGAGGCGGAATTTTTTGATACACGAGAAGATGTAGTCCCAGCGTCCGGCATTCAAACCTGCACTGTGGTCTTTCAGTTCGTACAGGATTTCATCCATTTCGAACGCAGCCAGGATGGTTTCGATCAGCACCGTTGCCTTGATTGTGCCTTGTGGCAGACCCAGTTCACGTTGCGTCATGACGAAGATATCGTTCCACAGACGTGCTTCCAGATGCGATTCGAGTTTAGGCAAATAGAAGAACGGGCCGGAACCTCGCTTCAGCAATTCATGCGCGTTGTGGTACATGAATAGCGCGAAGTCGAAGATACCGCCAGACACGCGTTTGCCATCAACCAGCACATGTTTTTCATCCAGATGCCAGCCGCGCGGGCGCACCATCAGGGTTGCGATCTTGTCGTTGAGTTTGTATTGCTTGCCGTTGCGCTCGGTGGCGATGGTTTTGCGTACGGCGTCGATCAGATTGAGTTGGCCCTCGATCTGGTTTTCCCAGTTCGGCGTATTTGCGTCTTCAAAGTCGGCCATGTACACATCAGCCCCCGAATTGAAGGCATTGATTACCATCTTGCGATCGACCGGACCGGTAATTTCCACCCGGCGACAAGCCAGCGCTTCAGGGATCGGTGCAATGCGCCAGTCGGCAGCACGGATTGCTGCTGTTTCGGGCAGGAAGTCAGGACGCTCACCGGCGTCAATGCGTTTGGCACGTTGGACGCGTATCGCCAGCAATTCCTGACGGCGTGCTTCAAAGCTACGGCTCAGTTTGACGACCAACGCCAGCGCTTCAGGCGTCAACACCTGTTCGTAGTCTGCTTTGAATTCGCCTTCAATTTCTATTCCTGCCGGGATGTCTATCGTGCTCTCAGTCATGCTTGTCTCCGTATAATTAAATCAGTAATGGTCTACGCTGCTACTACTGAAACTAACCGCACCCTCACGGATGCGGCCTCCTTTTACAAGACGCTAAGCTGCACGCCCTGCAATACAAACCTTGGCTAGCTTGCTGTCAAAAAATTGTTCGTCTTCGGTCGAACCGTGCAAGGCAGTGGTCGAGGACTGTCCTTGCTGGATGACCTGGGTAATCGCATCGAAATAACCGGTGCCGACTTCACGCTGATGCTTGACGGCTGTAAAACCTTTGTCCGCAGCTGCAAACTCGGCTTCCTGCAACTCGACGAAAGCAGACATTTGATTGCGGGCATAGCCGTGCGCGAGGTTGAACATCGAATAGTTCAGCGAATGGAAACCAGCCAGCGTGATGAACTGGAATTTGTAACCCATCGCACCCAGCTCTTTCTGGAACTTGGCGATGGTCGCGTCGTCGAGATTTTTTCTCCAGTTGAACGATGGCGAGCAGTTATAGGCCAGCATCTTGCCGGGGAATTTGGCGTGAATCGCGTCAGCGAATTGTTTGGCGAATTGCAGGTCCGGTTTACCGGTTTCGCACCACAGCATGTCAACATACGGTGCATACGCGAGACCACGCGAGACTGCCTGGTCAAAACCGGAACGGGTTTTGTAGAAACCTTCCACCGTGCGTTCACCAGTGAGAAAAGGCTGGTCGTTGGCATCGACGTCCGAAGTCAGCAAGTCAGCCGCTTCCGCATCAGTACGTGCAATCACCAGCGTGCGTGTGCCGCAGACGTCGGCAGCGAGGCGCGCCGCATTGAGTTTTTCTACTGCTTCACGGGTAGGCACCAGCACCTTGCCGCCCATGTGTCCGCATTTTTTGACCGATGCCAGCTGATCTTCAAAGTGCACACCGGCAGCACCCGCGTCTATCATCGCTTTCATCAACTCATAGGCATTCAGCACGCCACCGAAGCCGGCTTCCGCATCTGCCACGATAGGCGCAAAGAAATCGATATCGCCCGAACCTTCCGACCACTGGATCTGGTCGGCACGCTGGAAGGTGTTGTTGATGCGCCGGACTACCAGCGGCACCGAATTGGCCGGATACAGCGATTGATCCGGATACATTTCACCTGCGACATTGGCATCACCGGCAACCTGCCAGCCCGACAGGTAAATCGCTTTCAAGCCGGCCTTAACCTGTTGCATCGCCTGATTGCCGGTCAGCGCACCCAGCGAATTGACGAAGGGTTCGTTATTACACATCTCCCACAGCTTGTCGGCGCCACGTTGCGCGATGGTGTGTTCAATCTGCAGCGAACCACGCAGGCGCACGACGTCTTCTGCCGTGTAGTTGCGGGTCACGCCCTTCCAGCGTGGGTTGTCCTGCCAGTCCCGTTTGAGAGCTTCGATTTGTTGTTCGCGGTCTGCCATGATGATTCTCCTCAGTTAAATGCGTGAAATAACAAAGACAAGAAAAAACATTGAATTAATCATAGGCGATATTGCGCAGAGCAACAATGTCTTATATAAGATATTTTAATTTTTTATTTTTCTTATTTATCAAATACTTATAACGCATTTTTCTGAATGTGAAACGATATTCTACCCTTTGGAATTTTTTATTGATGCAGCGCGATATGAATATTCCGTATTATGAAAACATATATTTGGTCGTGAAAAATCAACGCTTTTCAGCTGTTTACATGATTTCAAATCGGCAAATAAACGATGCGAAGAAATGAGGAGGTAGTGAGTCGAAAGTGGACGCGGCACAGACCACCGAACATACGCATCAGCGCATGCCTCCCTTATCAAACTTCCAACTTGAGTTGCGAGAAGGTAAGATGGCGCCCATGTTGCTGCGACATGCATACCACAGCGCGCAAGTTTTTACGCAACTCATCTCTGTCTCTGGAGCCAGCTCCGGACGGCATGTTTCCCGACTATTTAAGCAAGCGGCCCAGGGCGCTGCGTTTCAAACGCTTATTTTTTGAGAGTACAGCCAGTGCCAAAAATCGACGTCTTTTCCCTGTTTGTCGCCATGACACTCAACCTGTGCATCATGGCCGTCGCGCTGCCTTACTTCATGGGCCGGGTGAATCGTGCCGCGCGGTATGCGCAAAGCGGGATCGTGCTGCAAACGGCAGGCTGGATTTCGCTGTTTTCATCGAGCGCTGTGATATCGGGCGGATGGGCCGACCAGTTGCTGTCTACCCTTGCGATGGCCTGCGTTTCCAGCGGTATGGTGTTCAACGCCATGGCTTTTCAGATATGGTGCGGCCGACAAGTGGCCGTACGTGCACCGACCATCATTGCCGTGTTGATGACCACGGGTTACACCATCGGCTTTTCCGACTATCCGTTCCGGGTCGGCTGGGCCAACGGTCTGCTGGCCTTGCAGATCGCCACAGTGATCGTTGAGCTGTGTCGCCCGCCACTGGTAGCAGTCGGACGCTGGCGCTGGCTATTGGCTATTTGTCTCACCATACAAATGATCGTGCTGGCCTGCCGCGCTGTGCTTGGTGCGTTCTACACCGCCGAGTTCCCGAATTTCTTTGGCCCCTACCTGGTCAACCAGGTGTTTGCCTTGTCATCGAATTCGATGATGGTGCTGTCAGTCGTCGCCATCCTGCTCGCACATCGTGACGAAGCGGCGCGCGAGCTGGAACGGCTGGCCACACTGGACGGCCTGACCGGCGTCCTGAATCGTCGCGCCTGGCTGCTGCAATCCGGTATCGACTTCGCCAGTAGCGTGCGTTACCGACAGCCTATTGCCTTGCTGATGATAGATCTCGACTATTTCAAGCAAATCAACGACACACACGGCCACATTGTGGGAGACGGTGCGCTCCAGCTTTTTGCGACCGGATTGCGCGCCGTCAGCCGTACCGGGGACGTATTCTGTCGATACGGTGGTGAGGAATTCTGTGTGCTGCTCAAATGTGCGGATCTCAACGCGGTCATGGCATACGATCAACGCTTGCGCCAGTGGCTGGCACAGCACTCGCCCCAGGAGCTTGGATTCAACCTGTCTTATAGCGCCGGTATTGCCATGCGTATGCACGATAACGACACCATAGACACCATGCTGCAGCGAGCCGACTTCGCACTGTACGAAGCCAAGTCGCAAGGACGTGGCTGTACGCTGACCAGCTCGGTACGCTTGACTGCTTAATCTGACACCTAATTGGGCACGTACGATGATGCCAATATGCAAGTCGCTACGCTTGCATGAATTTATTGGCGGTTTATGCAGCCGAATTCTGCATCTGCCGCCCATGCCTGTTAGACTGCGTGTCCTTTGCTGCATTACCTTATAGCCCATGACCGCCACTTCCTTTTCCAGTCTCGCCCTCTCACCTGCCATGCTGAGCAATCTGGAGTCGCTCGGCTATCGCGAGATGACGCCGATACAGGCACAAAGCCTGCCGGTGATACTGGAATTGCGCGATTTGATTGCGCAGGCCAAGACTGGCAGTGGCAAGACTGCGGCGTTTGGTATCGGTTTGCTGCAAAAGCTGAACCCGACCTGGTTTGCGGTGCAAGCGCTGGTGATTTGCCCGACGCGTGAGCTCGCGGATCAGGTATCGAATGAACTGCGCCGCCTGGCACGCGCAACCGAAAACATTAAAGTACTGACCCTGTGCGGAGGTGCACCGATGCGTCCGCAAATCGCCTCGCTCGAGCATGGCGCACACATCGTGGTCGGCACGCCCGGCCGTATCCGCGATCACATCTCGCGCGAGACCATCAATCTGTCCAAAGTACAAACCCTGGTGCTGGATGAAGCTGATCGCATGGTCGATATGGGTTTTTATGAAGAGATCGCCGGCATCGTCAGCGCCTGCCCGACACGTCGCCAGACCCTGCTGTTCTCCGCTACCTACCCCGATGACATCCGCCGCGCCAGCGCTGAATTCCTGCGCGATCCGGTCGAGATCAAAGTCGAAGCACAGCATGATGACAGCCAGATCGAGCAACGCTTCTATGCGGTCGACTATGACGATCGTAATGCCGCAGTCGCCACCCTGCTGAAGCACTACCGTCCGGTATCCACGCTGGCTTTTTGCAATACCAAAATCCATTGCCGCGAACTGGCAGCCGAGTTGCGTGCGCAAGGTTTCAGCGCACTGGCCTTATACGGTGAACTGGAACAACGCGAGCGCGATGAGATCCTGGTGTTGTTTGCCAATCAAAGTTGTTCAGTGCTGGTTGCCACCGACGTCGCCGCACGCGGACTCGATATCCAGTCGCTGGGTGCAGTGATCAACGTCGATGTCTCAAAAGATACCGAAGTCCACATCCACCGCATCGGCCGTACCGGTCGCGGTGGGGACAAGGGGCTGGCACTGAGCTTGTGCGCACCGAATGAAAAGAAGTGGGTCAAGCTGATCGAGGAATATCAGAACAAACCGGTACAGTGGTACGAGCTGAATGAGCTGGAAGTGGCTGAAGGCGGCGACTTGCACGCACCTATGGTGACGCTGTGCATTATGGGCGGCAAGAAAGATAAGTTGCGCCCCGGCGATCTGCTGGGTGCCCTGACCGGTGACGCCGGCCTCACCAAGGAACAGGTCGGCAAGATCAATGTCTTTGAATTCATGACCTATGTCGCACTGGATCGCAAGATCGCGGACAAGGCTTATGCGCGCTTAAGCAATGGCAATATCAAGGGGCGCAATTTCAAAATGCGTTTCATCGATACCGACAGCAATTAAGCCGACGGTATCGACGCTGGCCTACACATCAATGATGATGGTGCGACCAGTTACCGTCTTCCGAATTCATGTAGGACTCGACCGCGTCTTTCTGGCCGGTCGCATAACGCGTAATTTCACCGCAGGTGCAAATGCCCTGATACGGCTGGATGTGTGAGCAGGCAGAGACTTTCTGCAAAAATACCTGTACCGATTTCGTGCACTTCTTGCACTTGAAAGTCAGTATGCGGGCTGGTTTGTTAGCCATGTTGATTCCTGAATGATGTGAGTACGACGCTGCGTCTTCCATATGCTGCAGCGCCGCTATTATAAAAGATCAGCGTGCAACCAGACGCCACAAGGACGTGGTTTCTGCCGAGCGCGCATGGTGCAGCGGATCGCTGGCATCTGCCGCGCGTGGATGCACTGGTTTGGTATCGATGCGGGCGACCACCTTCAGACCTGCAGTCTCTATCATCTGCAGCAACTCTTCCCGCGTACGCAAACCCAGATGCTCGGCCAGATCCGACAGAATCAGCCAGCCCTCGCCTTTCGCTTCCAGATGCGCCGCCAGGCCGTTCAGGAAACCGCGCAGCATGCGGCTGTCCGGATCATAGATCGCATACTCGATGGCGGAACTGGGACGTGCCGGTATCCACGGCGGATTACAGACGATCAGCGGCGCCTTGCCTTCGGGGAATAAATCCGCTTCCAGCACTTGCACACGATCCCGCAGATCAAGCCGTGACAAATTTTCTTTGGCGCAGGCCAGTGCCCGCACATCCTGATCCGTCGCAATCACCTTCTCGACACCACGTTGCGCCAGCAGAGCGGCAATGACACCGGTACCGGTACCGATATCAAACGCCAGTTTTTTCGATGGCAGCGGTGCATCTGCAATCAGGTTCAGGTACTCACCGCGTACAGGTGAAAACACACCGTAATAAGGATGGATGCGTGCACCCAGCGCAGGGATTTCCACGCCGTTTTTACGCCACTCATGCGCGCCTATCAAACCCAGCACTTCACGCAACGAGAGCACGAAAGGCCCGGTACTCGCGCCATACGCTTCATTGCACGCCAGCTTGATGTCCGGTGCACGGCGCAAGCCTATGCTGTAGTCTGCATCAACTTCCAGCAACACCATGCCCAGCGTGCGCGCACGTTGTGATTGTGCCTGGCGGTGAAAATTGAACGCATCTATAGGCGTGGTCGCCGCCTTGCGCGGTTTGCGCTCTATCCGGCGTGCCAGTGCTTGCAGCAGTTGACGCGCATTCTGGTAGTCACCACGCCACAGCAAGGCCGTGCCTTCACTGGCAAGACGGAAGGCTGTATCAGCCGTTAACTTGTCGTCGGCGATGATGACGCGCTTAGGTGCGGCGTGGCCGCTCTCGGATTGCCAGCGCGCCGTACGGTCGGCACCGGCTTCACTCCAGGTGATCAATGCAGGCGTGCTCAAAGCGGTGTCCGTGACAGGCATACAGCAGCCTTGATGGCAGGAAGGTTAAAATACATGGTTATTCCGATGTTACAAAGGCAGCGATCTGCTTCAGAGCGCTGCCCGGGAGTAAAAAGAGTCTGCTGCAGCCTGCCTTATTTCTTTTTGTAGATTTCCGGCTTGGATTTATTGCGTTGCTCGAAGATGGTTTTGGCGTCTTGTTCCGCCCGTTCCTGCGTGCGCATGGCCGGATCATCGTCGTGCAAGGTAAAGTAATCTGCGGCCTGGGCGCGCATCACGTACTTGATGGCAGCGGCATCGCTGAGGTCGAATCTTTCGGTCATGAGCGTCGTCACTTCGTCCAGATACTCTTCGTAGGTCATGCTTTTCATCTTAAAAATGCGGTTTATTGAACGAAGTTGAGAGTATGCCCTTCAAACTGTCAGCAACCTAGCTGTATCGCAGTAATTGCTTTCAATTTAAGCAACACCAATGCCAAATATTGACTATATTGAAAGTATTCCGGCATTTTGCCTAGCTTGGAAATTGACAAACAATACTCGCCTTATTCATCCATTCAGCCGTGACATGATCATGTCAAAATGACCCTGCCATAAACCGCTTGCAGCTTGAAAGCGAACCAATTCCGGCTAAATCGACGCAGGCGAGTAACGAAAACAGCAGATGAAATTCAAGGATCATTACGCAACCCTGGGCATCCCGCGCGATGCGACGCAAGACGCAATCAAGAATGCGTACCGCAAACTCGCGCGCAAATATCACCCTGACGTGAGCCGGGAGATGTATGCCGAAATCCGCTTCAAGGAAGTCGGCGAAGCCTATGCCGTCCTGAAGGATACGGCCAAGCGCATGGCCTATGATCTGGAATACCGCCCTGCCTTCAACTATCGCGAAGCCTCGGCCAAACGCGCGCAGGAACAGGCCCGTCCACAGCCGCAAGCAAACACCAGCAGCCGCAACGCAGCGCCGAAAGAAGCACCTTCAGCCGCCAAAGCGCGCCCCGAAGATAACTTCGGCCACATCCTGGATGAAATGATGGGACGTCCGGGCACCCCGCCGCCGAAACCACGCGGCGTGCACATCCACGGCAGCGACCAGCACACCAAGGTGCAGATAGACCTGGAAGACACCTACCACGGCACCACACGCAATGTCTCGATGCCGACCTATATGACCGACGAATACGGCATGCCCATCGTCTCCAAGCGCACGCTGAAAGTCAGCATCCCGAAAGGCATGCGCTCCGGTCAGACGCTGCGCCTGGCTGGCCAGGGTTTCCCTGGTACCGGCGATGGCAAGGCAGGTGACCTGTACCTGGAAATCGTGATCAAGCCGCACCGCCGCTATCGGGTCGATGGCCGCGATATCTATGTGGATGTTCCACTCAACAGCAGCCATGCCGAACAAGGTACGGTCGTGCATGTGCCGACACCGGAAGGTTCGGTACAGCTGGCGATCCCGCCCGGTTCCGGCATAGGACGCAAACTGCGCCTCAAAGGCAAAGGCATCCCTGGTGATCCGGCTGGCGATATGTATGCGGTCATTACCAAGCTGAGCCAGCCCATCCATACTGCCGTCGCACAAAAAGCGTATCGCGCATTGAAGGCCGCCTTCGACTTTGCGCCGCGTACCGACACCGAGCGTTAAACCACTCTGTCCGGCACCCTTCAATATCCATTGCAACAATCCGCCGTTTTCATGGTCTGAGCATGACAGACATGAAAACGGAGAATTCCTTGCATGCATTTCTCCCGCCCACTACCTGCGGCGCGACACTGACGCTATACTTGCCCGTAAAGCCAGTCTAAAAAATATAAACGCGCCTGCCCACTCTTACCATACGGAAGTAAAGCACTCTATGACATATGAAGTAGTCGATACACAGCTCTCCCCTGACGGCCGCCTTGATATCTTGTCGAAGGCCGAAGTACACAGACTCCTGGACACCCGCAACGGCGGCTTATACCAACTCTTCCGTAATTGCGCACTGGCGGTACTGAATTGCGGCAATGACACTGACGATGCCAAGGAGCTGCTGAATCGTTATAGCACCTTTGAAATCAGCATCATCCAGCGCGAACGCGGCATCAAGCTTGACATCAAGAATGCACCGGCCAGCGCCTTCGTCGACGGCAAGATGATCAAGGGTATACACGAACATCTGTTCTCAGTCCTGCGCGACATCCTGTTCACCCACGATGAAGTGATTTCGAACCCTACCTTCGACCTTGAGTCATCAGCTGGCATTACCGACTCGGTGTTCCACATCCTGCGCAATGCGAATGTGCTGCACCCGCATCTCAATCCAAAGCTGGTGGTGTGCTGGGGCGGCCACTCGATCTCACGCGAAGAATACGACTACACCAAGAAGGTCGGTTACGAGATCGGCTTGCGTGAAATGGATATCTGCACCGGCTGCGGGCCTGGCGCAATGAAGGGCCCGATGAAAGGCGCGACCATCGGCCACGCCAAGCAACGCATCCCGACCGGACGTTACCTCGGCGTCTCCGAGCCTGGTATTATCGCAGCGGAAGCACCGAACCCTATCGTCAACGATCTGGTCATCCTGCCGGATATCGAGAAACGCCTGGAAGCATTCGTACGCATCGGCCACGGCATCGTCGTGTTCCCGGGCGGTGCCGGTACGGCAGAAGAAATCCTCTACATCCTGGGCATCCTGCTGCATCCGGACAATGCCGGTCAGCCGTTCCCGCTGGTCTTTACCGGCCCGGCCAATTCGGCTGATTACTTCAAGCAGATCGACCACTTCATCGGCGTGACGCTGGGACCCAAAGCGCAGAAACTGTACAAAATCATCGTCGATGATCCGGTGCAGGTGGCGCAGGAAATGCAGGACGGCATCAAGGCGGTACGCGAGTTCCGCAAAGGTAAAGGCGACGCCTATTACTTCAACTGGGGTCTGAAGATAGACCACGCATTCCAGATGCCGTTTTTCCCGACCCATGAAAACATGCGCAATTTATCGCTGCATCAGAATCAGGAACGACATGAATTGGCAGCCAATCTGCGCCGGGCGTTCTCTGGTGTAGTAGCAGGTAACGTCAAGGAAAGCGGTATCCGGGCGATAGAAGAACATGGCCACTTTGAAATCAGCGGCGACCTCAGCATCATGGATCCTATGGATAAATTGCTGGCGGCCTTCGTGGCGCAGGGACGCATGAAATTACCTGGTAAGGCATACAAGCCCTGCTATCACGTCATCAAGTAAGAAGTGTAAGAAGTGTAAGAAGTATCAGGCAGCATACTGCTGGGCACCGCTGGTGTTCAGCAGTGACTCCATCGCCCGGTCAAAGATAGGCGCAGACTCCACCATGCCGACCGACCCCTCACGCAAACCCTTGATCAGTGCGATCGACGAATACACCAGCAAACGTGGCCGCGCTTCCGGTGCATTGATCCGGAACAAATAGAAAGATTGCGCCGCGTCTATCCAGAGCAAGCTTGCCGGCAGATAAGCACCTTCATGCCACCACTCTGCCTGCGTTCCTACGTGCATGCCACCCAGCCATTTGGCATCCGAACTCATCAGGGTGCCAAGGTCGCTGTCCAGATGCAGGTGTGCGGCGACATGGAATTGCTGCAATGCCGCTTGCAGACGCTCATGCGGCACAGTAGGCGCATGGATTTCAGTTGCCTGCGGTGCCAGTGCGCTGCCTATGTGCAGGGTCGAGAAGTGTTGCTGCAGACTCAGCAATGAGCGCGCGCCTTTCAGCTGGTTGCCTTGTATCGTACGCAGTACGTCGGCATGCATGGCGACCAATTGATCCAGCACCTGCTTGCTTTCGATGTCCGACATCAGCAGCAATTGCAGGCCGGTCTTGATGCGTTGTACCAGCTTGGGCAACAGCCGCATCAGGGCGCTGCGTTCACTGGCATCCAGTTCTTCCTGCACACTCCACAGCAAATCGGCTACGACTTCGCGATACGGCTCGATCTCGATGCTGTCATGTTCACTGACGTAAACCAGCACCCGGCTCCAGACCTTGATCAGGAAATCGACGGCGCGCTGATCAGTCTCTATCGATGCCAGGCGCTCGCGCAAGGCATTGACGGTTTGTACCACCAGTACATCATGCTGCTGTGGATTCTTTTGCGCATTTTCCAGCGCCTCGATAGCACGCAAGGCTTCGGCATCACCGGCATGCAAGGCTGCTGCCACCGTATGATTCAGGTGCAGGCTGGCCGTTTCAAACACTTGCATGTCCGTATTGAAATCCCGGCAAATACAGGCGATCGCTTCCGCCATGCCGGTATAAATTTCCTGGCCCGGCGAGGTGCTCGCGTTCAGGCCGCTGGCGATCGATGCTGCGCGATTCAGAAACTGCCGCGCCGGATGACCGGCCTGCTGCAAGACGTCTTCATCCAGCATCGCCGCTTTTACAAACGGTATCTGTAATTGCGCCAACAAACTGCGGAAAGCCGGCATCAGCATTTCATCATCAGCGATGTATTCGAACAGCATGGTGCTTACATCCAGCCCCACCCGGTCGATCTCGCTGACCTTATCCAGATCCAACACTTCGCGCAAATCCTCTACCGGCTCGGCAATGTCGGCAGAGGCATCTCCGCCTTGCGCGGGTGCACCGGCCTGCTGCATTTGCTGCAATTGACGGAACAAGGGATGAGCGTTGGCTTGCTGCCCCGCTGCTTTGGCAGCAGGCGTATTCGGCACGCCATCGGGGTAACGCAAATTGGGTGGTATCCGCCCCGGTGCAGACTGATTGAATATCTTCCAGACAAAATCTTGCAGTTCAATTTGTCCGTCCGACGGCAAGACCGGCATGCTGCCGGCCTGGCTGCCTGGCCTCTGCAATTGCGCCAGCACCCGCTCCAGCGCGGGTGAAGCCGGTACGGTTTCATGCAGCGTGGGGAAACCATTCACCACGCCAGTCGTGATGCCGCTTACCAGGCCGGTAGACAAACCGGCGTCAACAGCTGTCGCGCGATAAGCGCCCTGGTTGGCCAGCGCCAGCATTTCACGTTCACGCTTGCTGAGCGCACTCGGACGCGCCAACAGGCGCGCATGCACACCATTCGATTCAAACACATCACGGATCGCGGAAAAATACTCCGGCAGTTGCTCAGCCAGCGCACCGGACAGGTGATCAAACAGCATCGCGCAGACATTGCTGTTGCTATTCATTGCGCACAGCACATCATGCAGTGCGCGTGCCATCAGATAAGGGCGGAACGGATTCTCACGTTCACGGACATCGTGTTCATCGTGCAACTGCGCAATCATCAGGTTCAGCCGTCCCAGGCTTTGCTGGTCGGCATCACGCAAACGCAGGACGCGTCGCTCCACCTCAATCTGACGGGTCACGGTATCGTCATCCATCAGGGACAGCGTCTCAGCTGAGACATCCTGCAAACTCAGGCGCAAGTCGCGATACATGGTTTGCATGCCGCGCTCTATGTAGCCAATGTAGCTTGCATTTAAACGTTTAAGGAATTCCTGCCCGTGCGTACCGAGGAAATCGCGTGAGGCGGAAATCCATTTTTGTTCATTGGCTGAACCGGCAGTGGGTATTTGTTGCGCCAGGCTGACATTGGCGTCTTGCAGCATGCGCTCTGCAAGGGTGGAGAATCGGAATAAGGCGCGCTCTTTGGCCAGTTGAATAACAGGTTTGATCGCGTGCATTACAGTGACCGTCTCCGACGAGGGTTTGCGTAAATTTTTTTGATCATAACGTAATGCATGGTATGTGACGAGATCGCGCTGTCAGGCGTGCTGCAAATGTTAGATTTAACCTTACATTTGTCTCTGATTACACACATTTAACGCTAATTTACAAATTGCCGACACAATTGAAAAACAACGGGCTTGCTGACGGCAAGTTCAGCAAGCCCGTTTGACTACTGACTGGGATTCCGCCGGTGACCGCATCCGGCAACCTTGTTTTAAACCGGTGCCAGCAAAGCCAGCTGCGCTTCGCTCAGGTAGGCCCACTCGCCCTCTTCCAGCTCCAGCGATTCCAGCGTCAGGCTGCCGATGGCAACCCGGCGCAAGGCAGAGCAATGATTCCCTGCCGCCGCCAGCATGCGCTTGACCTGATGGTATTTACCCTGCTCCAGCACGATTTCCAGCTCGTTGGCACCCAGCATGCGGCAGGTCTGCGCTGCCAGCGGCGCCAGCTCATCGTGCAACTGCACGCCACCCAGCAATTGCGCGATCAGTTCCGGCGTGACCGGATCATGCGTGGTGGCAACATACACTTTGGGGATATGACGCTTGGGCGAGGACTGGGCATGGATGAAAGGGCCGTCATCCGACATCAGCAACATGCCGGTCGTATCGTGATCCAGCCGTCCGACCGGTTGCAGTTCGCGCCAGGTGAATTGCTCAGGCAGCAACGTCAGCACGCCGGGATGGTGGCTGGGCTTGCGCGAGCATTCAAAGTTGGCTGGTTTGTTCAACACGATGTAAACGTGTGCGCGGTAACGCCAGACTTCATCAAAAATCGTGAATTCGAGGTCGCTGGTATCGAAAGCGGCACGGTAATCAGTCACGCTCTCGCCATTGATGCTGACTTCGCCGTCTTCTATCAGGTTGCGGCAGTATTTTCTGGTGCCGAATCCCTGCGATTGCAGGATGCGGTCTAAGGTCAATTTACTCATGGCGGCACTGTACCAGAATGGGGCCGATTTATCAGCCGTAGCGCGTGCAGCCATGCATAAAATCCTTGCCCCGGCCACGTTCTGCGACGACTTCCTTGTCACAAGCGCAAGGAACTTTCGCCGCCCTTATGCCCGGCGATTTTCTATTTAGTCACCGCTCACGATAAAATGCGCATATCTATCGAAAAAGGAAAGCAGTCATGAGCCAGTTCTGGAGCCCTATAGTGCAAACACTCACGCCGTACGTACCGGGTGAGCAACCGAAGTTGCCGGGCCTGATCAAGCTGAACACCAACGAAAACCCATATCCGCCGTCACCAGCCGTCATGTCGGCGATGCACGCGGTCACCGCAGAATCGCTGCGCCTCTACCCTGACCCGGACTCCAGCGCGCTGAAACAGACGTTGGCTGACTATCACCAGGTAGCAACCAATGAAATTTTCATCGGCAATGGTTCCGACGAGGTGCTGGCCTTTGTCTTCATGGCCTTGCTCAAGCACCAGGCGCCTTTGCTGTTCCCGGACATCACCTACAGTTTCTATCCGGTCTATTGCAAACTGTTTGGCATCGACTATCAGGAAATCCCGCTGGATCAGCAAATGGGTATCAGGCTGGCCGACTACCATGCGCAGTCATGCGGCGGCATCATCTTCCCGAATCCGAATGCACCGACCGGCATCGCCCTGCCACTGGCTGCGATCGAGGAGTTGCTGATCAAACAGCCGAATGTGGTGATAGCGATAGACGAAGCCTATGTCGATTTCGGCGGTGAAACGGCGTTGCCGCTCATCCATAAGTACCCGAATCTGCTGGTGATTCGCACCTTCTCGAAATCGCGCTCGCTGGCTGGTTTGCGCGTCGGCTTTGCGATGGGTCATCCGAAACTGATAGAAGCACTGGAACGCGTGAAGAATAGCTTCAACTCGTATCCATTGGATCGCATGGCGCTGACTGGTGCAGTTGCCAGCTACGGTGACGAGGCTTACTTCCAGCAAACCCGCAAGGCGATTATCGACAGCCGTGAACACATGACGCAGGAACTGGAAAAGCTCGGTTTCTCAGTCTTGCCATCGACTGCCAACTTCATCTTTGCGCGTCACGCCTCCCTGCCAGCGAGCCAGTTGGCGGCCGGTTTGCGTGAGCGTGCGATTATCGTGCGTCACTTCAATCATCCGCGCATCAACCAGTACCTGCGCATCAGCATAGGCAATCCGGATGAATGCAAGGCGCTGATCCAGACCCTGCGTTTGCTGACCTCGGAGCACTAAAAGGCGGGATTTCCCGTACGCGCACAACTGCTACGGGAAATATCGCCGCATCTGATGCTGTGTAGCCGGGCATACCAGGCGTATGCTTAGGCTGACCTGAAGGAGAAAATGATGTCGGAACCGATCAAGCAGGAACCCGAAAAAATGTCGTTTTTCGCGACGCTGGGCGCGATTTTCTGGTCCTTCATCGGCTTGCGCCGCCGCTCGGATTACGAGAAGGACAATACCAGCCTGAATCCGTTCTACGTGCTGGCCGCCGCGCTGCTCGGCGTGGCCATCTTCATCGGCATCCTGCTGCTGGTCGTCTCACTCGTCCTCAAATAGAAATAGCGAGCCTGCTGCGCTCGCTATTTTCATCCTCACCCTATCCGGCATCAGCTATCAGGCATAAGCAGCCACATGCCGGGTCTGCGTCGCCCATTCCGCTTCCACCACATGCAAGTGCTGGGCGCGCAACGAAGCTTGCAGCGACGGTATCGAACCACCCGCCTTGTACTCCAGGCTCACATATAGCTGATCGCCTTTTTGCACGCTGACCGGCTCCGCCAGCGGCAAGACCAGGTAATGATTCAACCAATCAACAGTCGTTGACTGCTCCATCACGACGGCCAGGATGTTCTTGGTCACGAAGCGCAAGGCATTCACCGTACCATCATGTTCAATCGCAAACACGCCTTGCCACGCAATCTGCGCAGGCACTGCTTGCGTGAAATCCAGCAAGGAATAGACG
This sequence comes from Herminiimonas sp. KBW02, assembly GCF_003852535.1. Classification (GTDB taxonomy): domain Bacteria; phylum Pseudomonadota; class Gammaproteobacteria; order Burkholderiales; family Burkholderiaceae_D; genus Oxalicibacterium. Next base: position 105,443 of record NZ_QAJP01000002.1, read on the forward strand.
GAAGGCTGTGCCAGCTCGACGCTGCCAGACTGAATGAAGGTCGGCTCCTGGAACTGCACGATAGGTGCGTTATAACCTTCGAAGCAGTAATCCTGCTGCAAAGGCTGAACTGCCATGATCATCGCTTCCGGAATGAAAAGTGGCAGCGGGCCGCCGAATTTTTCCAGGTAGCGCTGCTTGAAGGATTCGATGACCTGCACCTGTTTTTCACGCAGCATCGCGACGTGGATCATTTCGCAGATGACGACATCGACCGGTTCCGGCGGCAGGTATTCAAAGGCGTCGCCCTGTATCACTTCAACCCGGTCACCGTTCACGTTCTGCGCGAGGAAACGTTTGGCTTCCGCTACCAGATCCGGGTTGTACTCTACGCACCAGACCTTCTCGGCCTTCGCGGCAGCAAACCATGACAGCACGCCGGTACCACCGCCCAGCTCCAGCACCTTGGCACCCGGCGCAACCAGATGCGTGATCGCCGCCTTGAAGCCCGACATGCGTCGATTGTCCATCAGCATATTGTGGTGATAGTGCACAGGAATGAATTGGCCCAGATAACAGCTCTCTAGTTCGCGTTCGGTCAGCATCTTTTCATCCTTATGGATAGTCGGTGAGCGCTCGTACCCGGTATGGGTATGACGGCATGGAACACCATTATCGTGAATGGATGCAGAAGCTAAGAGTCGAGATGCGAGGCTTTTGGACAGCTATTCGCGGTTTGGAAAAATCTGTCTGATGATGAAAAGAAGCGGATGCCATGCGCGGCACCCGCTTCTTCAGGGCACGATTCAGACGGCAGGCAAGACCGGCGTCCCCATCAGCACGGTGACGTTATGTGTCGCGCCATCATCGCGCATGGTGACAAACTGATCCGGCATCATGACGCCATCCAGTTCGACGCGCAGCACACCTTTGCTGACCCCGGTCGGATTCTGCAGCGTGATGTTGTAGACCGCTGCACCGTAGCGATAATGCAGCTTCGCACTACGCCATTCATGCGGCAGGCAAGGATCAAGGCTGAGCTTGTCTGCCTGCACGCACAGGCCCAGTATCGATTCCACCCCGGCCCGGTACAGCCAGCCGGCAGCACCGGTGTACCAGGTCCAGCCGCCACGCCTGACGTGCGGTGACTCGGCATAGATATCAGCCGCCACCGCATACGGTTCAACCTTGTAAGCGGCCATGCCGGTACGTGAACTGCTGCGATTCGCCGGGTTGATCATCTTGAACAAATCATGCGCCTGTCCGCCCTTGCCCATTTTTGAATAAGCGATCAGACACCACACTGCGGCATGCGTGTACTGCCCGCCATTTTCCCGTACGCCCGGCAAATAGCCCTTGATGTAACCAGGATCCAGCGGTGTCTTGTCGAACGGCGGCGTAAATAGCAAGATCAAGTCATCACCCGGCCGGATCAGGTATTGGTCCACCGAGTCCATCGCACGCTGGCTGCGCTCCAGCTCACCCGCACCGGAAATAACCGACCAGCTTTGCGCTATCGAATCGATGCGACACTCGGCATTGCTGGCAGAACCCAATGGCGTGCCATCGTCGAAGTAAGCGCGGCGATACCATGCGCCATCCCACGCATGCTGTTCGGTCGCTTTCTTCAGCTTCTCGGCATGCTTGCGCCAGCGCGTGGCACGCGCCTTGTCCTTGCGTGCCTCTGCCACCGGTGCGAAACGCAGCAAGGTCGCGTACAGGAACCACGCCAGCCATACGCTCTCACCCTTACCGCCATGCCCGACCCGATTCATGCCGTCATTCCAGTCACCGCCACCCATCAAGGGCAAGCCATGCGGGCCGGTATGCAGGCTGTGATCTAGTGCACGCGCGCAATGTTCATACACGCTGGCGGTTTGCTCCGAGATGTGCGCTTCAAAGTAGGCGTCTTCTTTTTCCGGCGGCAAGGGATCGCCTTCCAGGAACGGCAACAGTTCATCGTAAATCTGCGCATCGCCAGTCACGTCAACATAATGCGCCGCGCAATACGGCAGCCAGATCAAATCGTCCGAGATATGCGTGCGCACCCCACGCCCGCTAGGCGGATGCCACCAATGCTGCACATCGCCTTCCGGGAACTGGCGTGACGATGCGCGCAGGATTTGTTGTCGCGCCAGAGTCGGTGCGACCAGAGCCAGTGCCTGCGTATCCTGCAACTGATCGCGGAAACCGTAAGCGCCGCCAGCCTGATAGAAAGCCGTGCGCGCCCAGAAACGGCAACTCAGGGTCTGGTACAGCAGCCAGCCGTTCAACAGATAATCCATCGAACGATCCGGTGTCTCTACCTGTACCTTGTGCAAGATCTCATGCCAGTTGCGCTGACTGGTTTCGTATACTTCTTCGATATTCGCTGCACGATAACGCTGCACCAGTGCACGCGCTGTTTCAGCATCATCGGCCTGTCCCATCACGAATACGATTTCCACTTCGCCATCCACTACGATCTCGACCTGGGTCTGCAGCACGCCACAAGGATCGAACCCGGCACCGACACGATTCGACAATACGCTGCCATGCGTCAAGGCTTCCGGCTTCTGGAAGTTGCCGTTGCGGCCTATGAATTCCTTGCGGTCACCGGTCCATGCAGTCTGCTTGCCGCACAGATCGATGAAAGCCACGCGCTGGCCGAATTCAATATTCCACGGATTACGTGCAAACAGCGCGCCGCTCTCTGCGTCCCGTTCAGTTGCAATGAAAGGAACGTTATCGGCACGAGTCGCACCCAGCGCCCATTCCACATAGGAACTGAGGGACAGGCGACGCACCCCGTGCGACACATTCTTCAGACGCAGGCGACAGATTTTTACCGGATCGTCCCAACTGACGAATTGCAGCAACTCGCTGACGATGCCGCTGCAATTAAGTTCGAAGCGGCTGTAACCCTGACCGTGCCGCGTCGTGTAAATAGCGTTAGGTACACGGATAGGAGAAATCGTCGGACTCCACAACGCGCCGCTTTCTTCATCACGTATGTAGAAGGCTTCACCGGAAGGATCCGAGACCGGATCGTTGGACCAGGGCGTCAGTTTGTTTTCCCGGCTGTTCTGACTCCAGGTGTAGCCTGCGCCACGTTCGGATACGGTAAAACCGAAAACCGGATTGGCGATGACATTAATCCAGGGTGCGGGTGTGACCTGATCCTGCCCCAGCACAATCACATATTCACGACCATCCTTATCGAAGCCACCGAGGCCGTTGAACAGCGCCAGTTGCGGCGGCACGCCAGGCGGCCCGGCACGCGGCCCCTGGATTTCACGCTTGAGCCATGAGAACGGCGGATTCTCTTCCACTTCCGGACGCGCCTGCAGCTGTTCAGCCAGACTGCCCTGCCCGCCTTCCAGCACCACGCGTGCCGATGCCAGCAGCAAAGTACGCTCATCATCGGTAATGACATCGGCCCTGACGATGTAAGCACTACCACGTTCCGCTTGCTCCTGTTGCGCGGAGAATGCTTGTGCGGCACGCACCATACCCTCCATGGCCGCCTGCAGTTCCTGTGCGTAAGATGCGCCCTTTTCATTCAGGATCACCAGGTCTACCGGCAATTGCTTCATACGCCAGTATTCATGCGCACGCAGCAGTTGCGACACCAGGCGCAGGTCTTCCTGCTTGGCCATACGCAGCAGGACGATAGGCCGGTCACCAGAAATCCCCTGGCCCCACAAACCGGCATGACTCAGGCGCATCGAACGTATCACGCGGCCACTGGCACGCGCACTGCGATCGGAAAACAGAATGCGACTGGCCAGATGCTGAAATAGCTCCGCTTCGTAGTGCTCGACACGCAGGTAATGCAATTGCACCTGGGCATGCGTCCACACCAGCGCAGAGATCCGCGCGAAGGCAGAACCGTCATGGTATTTGTCGGCCAGACTGAGAATTTCTTCACGTGAATTTGCTGCCATGGTGGAAAACACCAGATGCACGATCTCACCCGGCTCCAGCCGCACTCTGACGCGCAGACTGAAGATGGGATCCAGCACCGCACCGACGGTATTCGACAAAGGACGCCCATCGATGATGGATAAGGGATTACTCACGCCCTGGCCACGTCCTATGAAACGGGCGCGATCAGTTTCATACTCGATCCCGACCGCGCTGTCGCTACCTTCGCCGCGTGCGACTACATGTGCCGCCCACGGCCGTGTTTCGCCATCTTTGCGCGGCCGACGTGAAGCCAGCAAGCCGCGTATCTCGTGCAGGTATTCAGTTTCGACAAACAGATTGGAAAATGCCGGATGCGCGATATCCGCCGCCACCGGCGCCAGCAACACTTCCATATAAGAAGTCACTTCGATGTGACGGGTACGCGTGCCGTTATTGGTCAGTGTCAGGCGGCGCAATTCAGTATCATCTTCCGGCGACACGATCACTTCCAGCATGCTGGAGATGGAACCGTCTGCGCGTGAGATACGTACCCGGTCCTCGGCAAATTTGACCTGATAGGAATCAGGCTCGACTGCGGTCGGCTGAAAACCCGCAGACCAATATCCACCACTCTCCGAATCGCGCAGATAGATATGGCTACCCCAGTGATCGCGGGTTGCATCTTCACGCCAGCGCGTGACGCCCAGTTTATTCCACAGGCTGTAACCGGAACCGGCCGCCGTCATCATTACGGCGTAATGGCCATTCGACAGCAACTGGGTTTCCGGCATTGCCGTCATCGCGCTGTCAAATTGCCGCGCCACGCCGGATTCCGGCATCACCACGGTCGGCCGTTCGCGTTCCTCGCGTAATGCCAGCGATGTCGGTTGCACCCAGCGCGGTTGCGATTCATGCAGTAGTAATTCGGCGGCACGGATGATGGGTTCGTGATGGAAGCGATGGCGCATCACATTACGGTTGATGACATTCCCCAGCGCCACCAGCAACATACCCTGGTGATGTGCCATATAGGCGCGTACGGTGGCCATGGTCTGGTTCTCGGCGCGGCGCCCCGGTGTAAAGTCCAGCGCTTCATAAAAACCATACCGTCCCAGCGCACCTATCTCGGCCAGGCGCCGGAAGTTGGCGACTGCGCTCTTCGGCATATACATCGCTGCCAGTCCGGTTGCATACGGCGCAATGACGATGTCCTTCTCCAGTCCGCGCTTGAGGCCAAGGCCGGGGACCCCGAATGCAGAGTATTGATAGGTGTAAGCACGATCACGCACATTCAGCGCAGATTCGGATACACCCCACGGTACATGACGTTCCTTGCCATACTGGATCTGGCGCGCCACGATGTCGCGGCAAGTCTGGTCCAGCATGCTGCCACGTGGCGTGGACATCACCAGCGACGGCATCAGGTACTCAAACATGGAACCCGACCAGGACGCAAGAACCGGCCCGTTGATCCCCGGCAGCATGCGACGACCAAGGCGGAACCAGTGCGAAGGCGGCGCTTGCCGCTCTGCAATTGCAACCAGGCTGGCAAGCCGCGCTTCCGACGCCAGCAAGTCGTAATAGCTATCGTCCAGCCGGCCTTCGTCCGCGTTATAACCGATGGAAAACAATTGCCGCTCCGGCGACATCAGGAAACGGAAATCCATTTCTGCAGCCATCTCACGTGCCGCCATTTCCATACGCTCCAGCCGATCCAGCCACTCGATCGCCAGTACCGCAGCCTGCATCAAGGCGCCGTCCAACGCATCGAACAGCTGCTGCGGAATCACATCCGGATCCAGCCGGTTTTGCGAACTGAACAGGCGCGCGATGTCGCGCCTTGCTGCCAGATAAGCGGCAGGCAGGTTTTCCAGCGCCACATAGATATTGATGTGCGTATTGATGAGCTGCCACAGCTCGGGATTGCGCCCGCCGTCCTGTGCTTCCAGATGTACCCACGGCATCATCACAATGAAATCGTTGCCATGCATGCGCACGGCGGTACGCAATTCATTCGCCCAGGTCAGTACTTCATTGTCAGGACTGTTGATCTCTACCGAGAAGGCCTGCGCCAGGTCAAACAGATTCTCTGAACGTTCAACCATTTTTTCCCAGAATGCATAGGTCGGCAGCACGGCATTGGTCGCCAGCAGGAAATCACTGAATTGCTCGGCGCTTTTACGCAATTCATTAATGCTGACTGCCTGTGTGCGCAATTCATGCCCTATGCCGTCTATCGCCAGACGCAGCAGCAAAACGGCATCGCGCATGCCGGCCACGATAGTAGGTCGCAATACGCTTTGTTCTTTCGCATCCTTGCAGGCCTGCGCCAGCGCAAATAAGTGTCCAGCCAGATTGCCGCTATCCACTGTCGAGATATAACGCGGCGACAGCACTTCCAGCCGCTCGGTTTCATACCAGTTGTAGAAATGGCCGTGATAGCGCGGCAATTTATGCAGCGTCTCCATCGTCGCTTCCAGCCTGCGCATCATGTCGGTCAGACCGACCCAGCCAAAGTCGCGTGCGCTGACGACAGACAGCAGGTATAAACCAAAGTTGGTAGGCGAAGTCCGATGTGCAATGACTGGTTGCGGATCTTCCTGGAAATTATCCGGTGGCAGGAAATTATCCTGCGCCACCACAAAGGTCGTGAAGAAGCGCCAGGTGCGGCGCGCCACCAGACGCAACTCGGTCTCTTCCGCGACATCCAGTTCCTCGACATTGGTATCCACCGGCGGCAGGCTGATCGCACGGGCAATCAGCGGGCCTGCCAGCCATAACAGGCAGAACGGCGCAGCCAGCCACAAACCGGCAGGATCAAACACCGCAAGCGCGACCACGATCACGACCGCGATGAGCATGCCCATGCGACCGCGCCAGAAGAAGCTGCTATATGAATATTTCTTCGCACGCCTGACCTGGGCGGAAGTCACCCACTCCAGCAATTTCTTGCGCGTGAAAACCAGGCGCACCAGCGTACGCACTATCGCATCCAGCATCAGCCAGGAATACTGCGCCAGCATCGCGAGCGAGATGCAGACTACAGCGATGGTGTCTGGCAGCACCGCCAGCCCCCTGCGCCAGTGCGCTCTGAAATTCAGATCGTCACGGTGCGGCAGCAAATCAGAAAAGAAACGGAATACGGCAGGTGGCGCCAGGCCAACGATAGCCAACAGCAGCCACGGCCAGGCCGGCGCGCCTATCAGGAAGAAGCTGATGATCAGGGTCAACAGAATCGCCGGTGCCGTCAGTGAGCGCCGCATGTTATCGGCGATTTTGAGCCGGTCTATGCTGGACATGGAGACGCGCCCGGCGTGCAACAGCCATGGCAACAATTGCCAGTCGCCACGCGTCCAGCGATGTTGGCGCGCCGCCGCTTCTTCCACATGCGAGGGGAAATCTTCGAACAGTTCGACATCATTCACCAATGCGCACCGTGCCAGCGCACCTTCAAACAGATCATGACTGAGCATGGTGTTTTCCGGCACCTTGCCGGCCAGGGCACGCTCGAAGGCATCAACGTCGTACAGTCCCTTACCTGAGTAACTACCCCAGCCGAATACGTCCTGATACACGTCAGACACGGCACCGCCGTAGGGATCAACCCCGCCGCGCGCCGAGAAAAAGCGACGGTACAAGGTACGTTCCTGCTGCATCGGCAAGGTAGGCGTAATCCGTGGCTGCAGGATGCCGTAGCCCTCAATGACCTGCATGGTGTCCGGATCATGCCGTGGCTGATTCAACGGATGCACGGCGACACCAACCAGTGCACGCAAGGCACCGATAGGCAAACGCGTATCCGCATCCAGCGTCACCACATAGCGCACATTGCGCGGCACCGGAATGTCGTCAAGCAGGAACGATGTATCGTGCGCGTCACGCAGCAGGCGATTGAACTCATGCAACTTGCCGCGCTTGCGCTCCCAGCCCATCCACTTGCCTTCGCTCTCATTCCACAAGCGGCGACGATGCAGGATGTAGAAACGTATCTGCCCGCTTTTGCTCAGGCCATAGCGCGTATTCAGCTCCGCGACGCAACGGCGCGCCTTCTCCAGCAAAGGAAAATCCTGCGGCATATGTTCCTGCTTTGCATCGGCCCAGTCAGACAGCAAGGTGAAATACACTTCGCCGTCAGGATTCGACAGGTAATGCGTTTCCAGTTGTTGTATCTCTTCTTCTATTCCTTCTTCACTGGTGAGCATGATGGGCACCGCAACAAAGGTACGCATCTTATCGGTGATATCCGCCAGCTCCACACGCGGCAAGTGACGCGGCCAGAACAGCCGCATCAGGACCTTGTTGATGAAAGCGACCGCAATATCGACAGCCGGAAACAGACCGGCAATGACCAGCATCGTCAACCATACTGGCGATACCTCTTTGCCGTAGGTCGTCCACAACGGAAACGCCAGTATCAGCACGGCCATCGAGAGTATGGTCAGCGGGTAGTACAGACTGGCATGGGCGATGTAATGACGGCGTAGCTTTTGAGTCAGATGAGGTATGTAACCTAGCTCTGCCTCGAGGTCAGTGCGGCCACGACCCAGCAGGTAGTAACCAGGGTCGAGTGCACGCTCATCGGCAACGATGTCGTCAGTTGACATCTGACTGCGGTGCGATGCTATCTTGCGCACCAGTGCATCGGCAATTTGCTGCTCGGAATAACGTGCATTCAGCGCAATATGCTGAATAATCTTGCGATAGCGATCACGCGTCAGAAAATCCAGCTCGGCGTAATTAGCCAGGGTTTGCAGTTTCTGCTCGACCAGGCTGACCGACTCAAAGAAGACGCGCCAGTCGTACGCCGCTATCGTACGCATGCTGGTAATGATATTGCGTATGGTCTGGTTCGAAGCGACCTGCGTCGTGTGTTCGCGCAATACGATGTCGTCTATGGTCGGCCCCTGATCCAGCAGGCGTGCTCCCAGGACATCGAGCAAAGGCGTAAAGCCCGGCTGCTGATAACGCAGGCGCTGCACCAGCTGCACCACGAAAGGCTGCAACAGACGACCAGGCGGCAGGACGATGCCGGGCTGTTCGTTCTCCGGCATTTTTTGCGCAATGACGATCAGGTCGTTCGCAAAATCATCTGCTGCCTCACGCGCCGCCTGCGCCTTGACGACCCGCACTGCGACGCGGCGCAAATGTTCGAGCAGCACGGCGCGCATCACTACCGGCAAGCTCCACAACTCGGCCATCGTCAGACGTTGTACGGATTGATAGGAACGGACGAAGCGCAGGAACAGCTCAGCATCGAAATGATTGTCGGTGTGTGCAGCAAATTCCCAGCACAAAGCGTATGTGCGCAGCTGTCCGGCGTAATCGCCGCCGACCAGCTTCGGCAATCCGCGATACAGACGACGCGGCAAACCTTCGACCACGCTGGCGACATTTTCATCGATGACATGCAGGTTATCGAGCAACCATTCAGCCGCTGAAGTAATTGCGCGACGCTCTGCTGTTGCCTGCTCGATCGCACCATGAGCAGCGGTCAGTATCTGGCCGTTCTCGCGCGCAGCGACTACCAGACTGGCAGCACCGGAGGCAGAACCGATTTTTTGTATAGAGGCAAGATGCGCGGCGTGTGCTTCGAGTCGTTCCGCGCTGAATATTTCCACACGCACAGGTTCTTCCGATGGCGAAGATGCATCGTCGGAAAAAGAAAAATCAAGATTACGTTTGAGCAGTTTTTTAAGCAAAGCGAACCTCACTTTGCTTACAGGAAAAACTCAGATGGGTACTGACAACCGTGGCCCGGCAAAAACCAGGCTTGTTGTTGATGAAATGCTGCTTATGAACAAAGCGCGGCGGGATATGAAGCGTCCCGCATAGGGCAAGAGCATGCGTGCAGGTAGTACTGACCATATTTCTTCCTCCCCGCTGACGCGGTTTTTAGATTGACATGGTGGTCCGTATTTTGCTCAGTTGGAGATGCAGAACAAACAAGAGTTCCCAACTATTTCAGAGATGCACGCAAAGCAGATGACAAGCAGGCGCCAGACAGACGTCTCAAATTACAGCTTGCTTGTGCAAGGGAACTGAAACTGTATAGCTGTTGACAAACAAGATCGAAAACAATGTGAGGTTAGCTTAACATGCAAAGCAAAATCATTAACGACGCACCGGAAAAGACCTATGTACTCATTTTAGAAACCGGTGAAGAAGTCGTCTCACAAATTCAGCGTTTCGCCCGGGAAAACAATCTGAACGCCAGCCGCTTCACTGCAATAGGCGCGTTTAGCAGCGCGACTCTGGGCTATTTCGACTGGAACCAGAAGGACTATGAAAAAATCCCTGTGAATGAGCAGGTTGAAGTGCTGTCACTGATAGGTGATATCGCGCTGCAGGATGGCGAGGCGAAGATCCATGCACATGTCGTCGTTGGCAAACGTGATGGCAGCGCACATGGCGGGCATTTGCTGGAAGCCTATGTACGCCCTACGCTCGAAGTAATACTGACCGAAGCACCCAGCTATCTGAAACGCACATTCGACCCGGAAAGCGGACTCGCTTTAATCAATCTCGAATGTTGATGCCGGATGCTTAATACGTGCAGCTTTGTAAAAATTGCAGGCATTATTTTCAAATGCTGATTTTTGCGTGTGCTCCTCACACCAGATGGCGCGGATAAATCAGTTCCAGCGAAAATTGTCGGCACATACGCATCATGGTGTCGCGCAAATCTGCATCAGGCACGGTGTCAGCCGCTTTTAGCATCACGGCAAGGTGACTGTTGCCCTCCACCGTCTTTAGCCACCACAGACGACCCAGCGTGAACAGGGACTGGCCTGCGGTCAATGCGACAGTCGCCGTATTCATGTCGTCAGCCATATTCATCAGCAAGACGCCACCATCACGCAGCACACGACGACAGTCATCGAAGAAGGCACGGCTATTCAATTCTGCTACTGCACCGTCAGCATTGAAACCGTCGAGCAAGATCACATCTGCACTTGCGTCCGCCATCTGGCGCAAATAGCTGCGCGCATCCGCGTGCACGACTTGCAGCCGCTCATCATCCGCAGGGATCATGAATTGCCCGCGCAAAGCGATCACGTCAGCATCTATTTCCAGCACTGTGAGCCGGGTCGCGGGTAAATACCGATGGCAATATTTGACCAGTGAACCACCGCCCAGGCCTATCAGCAGAATATGTGCAGGCGCCGGGTTAAATAGCAGGAAACCCGTCATCGCCTGCGTGTAAGGAATCAATAGTTCATCCGGCGCGGACAAACGCATCGCGCTCTGCACTATGCGCTCATCAAACTGCAGCGTACGTATATCGCCATCATCAAAGACAAAGGGCTTGCCGCCATCCGACATGGCTTTGAGGTGGGCTATGCGTTCCGGCTTGAAGAAATCCATATAAGTTTATTTGTCTGTGGATCACAAGATGCAAGCTTACGGCATTGCACGCCGGATACAAGTACGCAATGCGAACTCACGCTACTTTCGGCTACAGAATGAAATATGCAGGCAATTCACTGCTAACATATTCGCATGAGCGTAAAAGTACCCGTCCCGCAATCCGTAGTACGTACCGGCGGCGCAGCCTTCAGCTGGCTGCTGGGCGGCTGGCGCATACTGCTGTTCGGCGTCATCGTACTGTCGCTGACCTTTTCGCCCACTACTTATAAGCGTGAGCATCGCTATGCGATCGCGCACCAGTTGGTACTCGGCACCAGCAATAACCTGATCTGGTTTTCGCTGCTGTCTTCGCTAATCAGTGTCATCCTGATCCGTATCGTCATGGTCACCGCACTAAGCTACGGTCTGTCCAAATACGCGCTGGATATGGTGGTGCGTATGCTGGTGCTGGAACTGATTCCGCTGACTGCTGCCCTCTTCGTCGCATTGCGCCGCACCTTGCCCGACGGCGTCGAGCTGGCGGAAATGCGCAGGCGCGGCGATCTGCTGGCGATGCGGCAACAAGGCCTGGACCCGATACGCACGGAATTCTTCCCGCGTGCGATTGCCGGCATCTTCTCGGTCTGGATGCTGGCCGCCGTCAGTTGCATACTGGCGCTGATCCTGACCTATCTGTCGATCTACGGTTTCACGCAATGGGCGCTGGCCGACTACACGCGCGTGGTCGGCCAGATATTCAATCCGTCGGTATCGATGATTTTTCTGTTGAAAACTTTATTCTTCAGTCTTGCTGTATCGTTGATTCCGATGGCGTCATCGCTTTACGATAATCCGCGGGAACCACTTGCCAGCCGCCTCAAGGCCGCCAGCGAACTGGCGGCCATGGTCAGGCTGTTCTTCGTTATCCTGCTGATACAGATTGCTTCCCTGATGGGCAATTATTTCTAACCCTGAAAAAGGCTGTGCCTGATTGCCATGCAAGTACCACCAGAACAGACACCGAATCCAGCCTCGCCGAACGCGCAATTGCGTGCGGTCGTGCCGCACAACCTCGAATTCAAGGCCGCCATCCTGCTGATCTTCCTGGTCGCATTGATTGCGGGCTCAGTCGCGTACCTGATGTATGCACGTGGTGCCTTTGAAGCGACGCAGGAACTGGTTTTGCTGGCCGATGATTCGGACGGCGTCAGCGTCGGCATGGACCTGACCTTTTCCGGTTTCCCGGTCGGCCGTATCAACCGTATCGAACTGGGTAAGGATGGCAAGGCGCGCATCCTGGTCGCGATCGCCAGCAAAGATGCGCACTGGCTGCGCAGCTCCAGCATCTTCACCATGGAACGCGGCATAGTCGGCAGCCCGCGCATCCGCGCCTTTACCGGCGTTCCCACTGATCCGCCGCTGGAAGCCGGTGCCGAGCGCACCTTGCTGGTCGGCGACGTGGCAGCCGAAATTCCGCTGCTGGTTTCCGCCGCCAAGCAGTTAATCGACAACGTCAACAACCTGACCTCAGCCGAATCCGCACTCAATGCCAGCCTGACCAATCTGCAAGGCCTGACCGACAAGCTCAATGGCAAACATGGTGCGCTGGGCGCACTGGTCGGTAACGACAAGGATGCACAAAAAATCCTGCAGACACTGGATCGCGCCAACGATGTACTGGCCAAGGTCGATGGCTTGCTGGTGAAAACCGACAAGCAGGTCTTCGGCAAGGATGGCGACAGCCAGGCCACCATCGTCCAACTCAACGCCATGCTGGGCGAGGCGCGCACCAGCCTGAAGAAAATTGATACGGTACTGGCCGACGCGCAAGTCATCAGCGGCAATGCCAAAGCAGCCAGTGGCGACCTCGGTTCCTTGCGCGCCGATGTGGATCGCAGCCTGCGCAAGGTGGAACAACTGGTGAATGAAATCAACCGCAAATGGCCATTTGCCCGCGACACGGAGTTGAACCTGCCATGAAGACTATCCGTCTCGTCCCTGCTCTATTGATCACCCTGCTGTTAGCCGCATGCGCAGGCAAACCGGTACCCGACTGGCGAATCAATGCCAAGGATGCGACCGAGCGCGCCAGCAATGCCTACCTCACAGGGAATACGCGCGTCGCCGATCAGGAATTCCTGTATGCGCGCAATGAAGTCACCCGCACCGGGCGCATAGACCTGCTGGCACGCGTAGAACTCAGACGTTGCGCAGCCCAGGTCGCCAGCCTGGTACTGGATAGCTGCACCGAATTTGAAAAACTGCGGCAGGACGCACCCGCCGCCGAAATCGCGTATGCCAACTACCTGGCGGGCCACATTCAGCCATCTGAGATCGCACAGTTACCGGCACAGCACCGTGCCATCGCCGGTGCCAGCTCGGACAGCGCCGCTGCCAGTGCCATGCTCGGTATCGAAGATCCGCTATCCCGCCTGGTTGCCGCAGGTGTCCTGTTACAAGGCAAACGCGCGTCCCCGGCGGTCATCAGTGCCGCTGTAGAAACCGCCTCCGCTCAGGGCTGGCGTCGGCCTTTACTGGCCTGGCTGGGGGTACAGGCGATGCGTGCAGAGCAAGCCGGGGATGCGGCTGAAGCCCAGCGTTTACGCCGAAAAATGGCGCTGACAGAAGGTAAGGCCGAGACTGGCAAGTAATAGACTGGATATAGAAAGGCCGGAAAGTCACGCCAACGACTGTCAGAAAATTTTTATAAAAAAACCTTTTATACTGTATGTTTATACAGTATATTGCTAACTCACCTGCTCATCGGGTGCGTTATCCCAAAACAGCATTTGGAGGTTTTATGGCCGCAGTCGCAAGCAATTTCAGTTTCCCAGCAGTTTCCTTCCCAGACGCCGCATGGACTGCAGAGTCGGCACAAACCGCTCGTGCACATCCACAGCCATCCGCTTATCGTGCGCTGGATCTGGAATTGCCAAATGGCGGCTGGCCTGCTTCCGTGCTGATCGAATTGCTGCTGGCCCAGCCTGATATCGGTGAACTGCGCCTGCTGGCACCTACCCTGACACGCCTGACGCAAGAAGGCAAAACCGTGATTTTGCTGGCGCCGGCGCATATTTCCGCCGCTTTGTCCGACCTAGGTCTGGATAAAAACCACCTGATCCTGATCGAAGCCGACAAGCCCATGGATCGCATCTGGGCCGTAGAACAGGCAGTCAAGAACGTACATTTTGGCGCCTTATTGTGCTGGTTGCCGGAAGCGCGTCCTGACCATCTGCGCCGCCTGCAACTGATGGCGGCCACCAACGATGGCCTGACTTTCGTATTCCGTCCGCTGGAAGCGCAAAACCAGTCTTCGCCGGCCCCTTTGCGCATGCTGTGCCAACCCGCCGCTGATGGCCGCATGTCGGTTGAAATCATCAAGCGACGCGGCCCTGTGCATTGCAAACCTATCGTGTTGCCCTTATCGGTTCCGGCCATCATCCACCGGCCACGCGTGGCACGCTCACTGAGTTCGCCTGCATTCGAAATGCCGTCCTACACGATTGCACATTCCGCACTGGCAGCCACCGCCGCCCGACATCGTGCAGCATTACCGGTTTAATCTGGGAGACCGTTGCAAACACTTGCATAGAAAACATTTTTTAATGGCAAGCACGCAGACATAGCCGTATGATGGGGCATCCCAATTCCCTGCCCCACAATGGCTACCATCCTCAATACCCGCCTTGCCAAGCTGCGCGCACTGGTTGTGGACGACATGCAGACGATGCGACAAAACATCCGCACCCAGCTCGGTCAGCTCGGTATCGAACAGGTCGACCAGTCTGCAACGCCGAATGATGCAATCAAACGCATACGTAATACCCATTACGACGTCATCATCTGTGACTACAATCTGAACAAGGAAACCAACGGCCAGCAAGTGCTGGAATACCTGCGCTCGCAAAAACTGCTGTCGCCGACCGCCATGTTCTTCATGGTGACGGCTGAAAGCAGTTACGACAGCGTGGCCAGCGCCGCCGAGTTCCAGCCTGACGCCTATATGGTGAAGCCTCTGACCGGAGGAAAAATCGCGGATCGCCTGGAACGTCTGCTGGACCGGCAACAAGCCTTGAAACCCATCACCGACCGCCTGCAAATGAAAGACCTGGCAGGTGCCATCGCCGAATGCGATACCGTACTCGCCGCCGAACCGAAGTGGATAGTCGACATTCTTAAAATCAAGGCCAGCTCCTCACTGGAACTAGGCAATATCGAACAGGCACGAGCGACTTATCGCAAAGCATTGGCTTTACGTAACGACCTGGTATGGGCCAGGCTCGGCCTCGCACGCTGCGACCAGGCTGCTGGTCAGCTCGACCAGGCAAAAAAACAGGTCAGCGAAGTATTGGAAAGCAATGTGCAATTCGTCGATGCCTACGATTTGCTCGCGCAAATCGCCGAAGCGCAGGGCAATGAAGAAGCGGTACTCGACGCCTACAACAAATCCTATGAAGTCATACCATCAGCGCGGCGCAGTCGCCTGATGGGCGATGCGGCCTACCGTGTCGGCAACCTCGAGCAGGCGAGACAGGCTTTCAACAAGGCGCTCACGCATACCCGCGGCTCACTCACCGCACAGGCATCCGACGCATTGTCACTGGCGCAGGTGCAGGTCGATATCGGCGATGCGGCAGATGCACTCTCGGTACTCAGCGCAGCCGCACAGGATCATCACGACGATCCCTACTTCGCCGCACGTCAGGCCACCATAGCAGCACAAGCTTTTGCCCGCCTTGGCGATATGAACTCGGCACAAGCGGCCTTCGCTTCAGCCAAAGAACTGGCCGATGGCATACGTGCCGACATCCATACATTGACCCTGGCCAAAGCAGCATTTTGCATCGGCCTGGATGAAGAAGGTGCGCGCATCGTCGCCAAGGCGATCAAGGCCGATCATGAAAACACCCGCCTGGTCGCCTTCGCTCGCCGCGTCCTGCAAGACACCGGCAATGAAGCCTTGATCGAAAAAGTCGTTGATGAAGCGATCAGTGAAGGTGCCCTCATCGTCGAGCAGGCCACGCAATTAATGCGCGCCGGCCAGTTCGATGAATCGCTGGCCAAACTGGAAGAAGCACTGACCGCAACACCTGAAAACACCGGTGTGCTGCTGGCGGCAGCGCAATTGCATCTGCTGTGGATGAGCCAGAAAGGCCTGGATCGCAACTATGTCGAACGTGTGAACGCCTATCTGGCGCAACTTGATGTCCTGATGCCCAATAGCGAACGCGTCGCCAAGATGTATCGCTTCCTGCGCGAAACCCTGGTCAAAGCCAGCGTGGAGGCCTGAGCATGGATCCGCAACTGGCCGCCATCATCGTGCACGATCTGAAAAATGCGCTGGGTGAACTGGAAGGTGAACTCTCCGCGCTGACGCTAGACCTGGATCAGGGCAAGGCCACCGAAGCACACCATCACTGCCAGAACTTGCGCGACAAGATGGTGGGTTTCCTCACCTTGTACAAGGCGGCGGAACAAGGCTTGCATCCGCGCATAGAAGCGGTCAATCCGGAAGACTTCCTGAAGGGCTTGTTGCGCAATCACAGCAAAGCCGCAATCAGCATCACGCTGGATACCGACGACATGCCGCCAGTAGTATTTTTCGATGAGAATCTGATGGGACTGGCACTGGATGCAGCGCTGCAAAATGCCTTGCGCTTTGCCAAATCGACTATCGTCGTCGGCTGCAAAACCGTGGCGGAAGAAACGGTGTTTACCGTACAGGATGACGGACCCGGTCTCGGCACCGAAGAAGAAAAGCAATCAACCGGCATGGGCATGGCCTTGTGTTCTGCCATCGCCGCTGCGCATAAGAATGGTGAAAGACAGGGACGCACCCGTTTGCACAACTTGCCGCAAGGCGGTGCGCTGTTTTGCCTGTACTTACCCTAAGCTCTGACTACGGCTGACTTAAGCAGGCATCCCTGCTTGCGGGTGTAAATTCACCGGACGCATTTCCAGCTTTCCGTCACGTATCTTCAGGCGCTGCACTCCCGGCAATGCGATCAAATCCCTGTCATGGCAAGCCATGATGACGCTGCCACCTTCGTTGACCAGGGTCGGGATCAGCGCAATCACCTGTTCACGCGCAGCACCGTCGAGGTTGGCAGTCGGCTCGTCCAGCAGCAACAACTTCGGCGACAACACGCGTGCACGTGCCAGTGCTACGCGCTGCTTCTCACCACCGGACAGGAAGTTCGGTATGCTGGCGCGCAAATGCGCAATACCTGCCCATGCAATCGCTTCCTCTACTTTTTCGGCGATGATGTTTTTCGCTACGCCACGCACGGATAAACCGTAAGCTATATTCTCTTCGACGCTGGTAGAAAACATGACCGGATGCTGGTGTACGTACACGATAGCATCACGCATCAGACGCGGGTACGGTGCCAGCTGTACCGCATCTCCCTGGAATTTCACCTCTGCGGTATCCGCTGATTCAAGTCCGGCCAGTATGCGCATCAGCGTGCTCTTGCCCGAACCGTTGGAACCCGTCAGTACATACGCCTGTGCCTGAGCTATCGACAAATCTTCTATATCAAGCAGGCGGCGCTGATGAAAGCTCTTTTGCAAACGCTGGATAGATAAAAGTGCATCCATTACATATTCCTCGCTGGTCGCGTATCGCCCTGCAACAACATCATCGCAGCATTGATCAGCAAGGCGAAGGCAATCAGGACGATGCCCAGCGCGATACCCTGCGCAAATTCGCCTTTACTGGTTTCCAGCGCTATCGCGGTCGTAATCGTGCGCGTTTCACCGGCGATATTCCCACCCACCATCATCGCGCAACCGACTTCTGAAATGACGCGGCCAAAACCATTGATAACAGCTGCCATCACGCCAAACCTGACTTCATGCAGCACGGTCAGCATCACACGCCATTTGGAAGCACCGTGCACAATCGCGGTTTCCGCCAGACGCGGATCAGCCGCCTGCACTGCTGACAAAGTGAAGGCAATCAGTACCGGCAACACGATGAGAACCTGGCCCAGGATGATGCTCGACTGGGTAAACAGCCATTGCAGCGAACCCATAGGCCCCTGTCGTGACAACATCAAATAGAGCAACAGTCCGATCAATACGGTAGGCAGGGACAAGGCGGCCTGTGCAATCCAGATCACAATGCGACGCCCGATAAATTCACGGGTCGCAATCAGGTAACCGATCAGCACGGCGATCGGCGTTGCAATCAGCAAGCCGATGATGGAAGTCTTGAGCGAGATCCAGATAATGCGCCACAGCACAGCATCGCCCGAAAAGAGCAAGCCAAAGGCAGCCTGGGTAGCGTCAATAAGGGACATAAGGAGGCATATTACGACTGAGGTGTCGCTGATTCATTTTTGTAGCCGCAATTCTAACCCAGTCGCACGCATGCACCGAAATAATGCAGCCTTGAGAGCAGATAAATTAAATCAGGCGACGCGCAACGAACTATCCAGCAGATGTGGCTCGTAAATCATGCGCTCCTTGCCGGTCACCAGCAGGAAGTGTTTGCCGGTGCAGCGCGCCAGCAAAGTCATATTCACTTTCTCTGCGACCAGATGTCCCATCTGCGTAGTACCGGAGCGAGAAATCAAAAACGGCATGCCCATCTGCGCGCCCTTGATCACCATCTCGGAAGTCAGGCGCCCGGTGGTATAGAACACCTTGTCGGCACCGCTGATATTTTCCAGCCACATGATGCCGGCAATCGAATCGACGGCGTTGTGACGGCCTACATCTTCGATGAAATGCAGCAATTCGCCTTCGGCTGTAAACAAACCGCAGCCATGTACCGAACCGGCTTTGGCGTAGACCGAATCCTGCATGCGTATCGTGTTGACGATTTTATACAATGTCGATTGCCTGAGTCGTGCATCGGTCGGCAAACTTATGCTGTCGATTTCATCCATCAAGCCGCCAAACATCGTGCCCTGGCCGCAACCGGTGGTGACGACGCGCTTGGCTGTGCGTTCTTCGATATTGGCGATGCCGTCACGCGTCGTGACGTGCACCGCATGCTGGTTCCAGTCCACATGGACAGCCACGACTTCTTCTATCGTCTGCACCAGTCGCTGGTTGCGCAAATATCCCAGGGTCAATGCTTCGGGCGCCGCCCCCAGCGTCATTAGCGTGACCAGTTCGCGCTGATCCACATACACCGTCAACGGACGCTCGGCCGGAATCTCCAGCGGCGTTGTGCGCGCGGTTTCGTCGACCGCATTGACGTCATACGTCAACTTGACCGGTGTACTGGAAAATTCGGGGCGATACGACATGGCGGTCACTTATCTTGGACAGGGCAAAACGCCGCTGCTCCATTATCGGGATCATGCAAAACATGATGCGTTCAGGCGTGAAATAGCAAATAGTCAGCTCGACTATCCGGTATTCGGTGCTGCAGGTGGGATTATAGCGGTATGCGCGCCATCAGGCTGTTTTCAGCAGATAACACGCATACGCCCGGACAGGCGTATGCGATGGAAAACCGAGATCTACTTTACTTCTTGGCACCGGCAGCAGGTACCGGCTTGGCATCGGCCACACCAACGGTAGATGTGGCGACTTGCAGTGCTACGTAAGGACCAGGATTGGTACATGGCGGCACCGCAATATCCGGCTTGGCCTTGCCGGTACGTTTGAAGTATAGCGCTGCCACTTTGTTTTGCGATTCACACAACTGATAAGCAGCAACTTTATCTGACCATCCGGCCTTGTTCTTGGTTTCCGCCGCCTTGGCCTTGGCTTCATCACTCGGCGGCGGCAATTTCGCTGTAGCACTGGCCATGACCATGGTGCCGAGCAATGCGATCAGTATTTTTTTCATCTGCATATCTCCTTAAACAGCCTTGACCGGTGTGCCTGCTTTTTCCGTCTCTTCGGGCGTACGCACGCGTGGAATCTTGCCGCTTTCGATATCTGCATACCAGAGGTCGTGATGCTCTTTCGCCCATGCGTCATCGACGTAACCGGTCTTCATCGCTTTGTACGCGCCTTCCATGCCCAGCGTACCGATGTAGATATGCGCCAGCGAAGCACTGAATACCAGCACCGCCGCCACCAGGTGGATGATGTGTGCAATCTGCATATTGCCGCGGGTGTACAGAATGCCCGGCACCAGCATATCGAGCACGAAGCCGGAAGCGCTGACGATCAGGCCGAGGAACACCATGCCGCCCCAGAACCAGAGTTTTTCACCGGCGTTAAAGCGCCCTGCACTGGCATGACCGCGCGCACCGCCGAGGTTTTTCAGCCATTGCAAATCACCTTTGCCCGGAAAGTTATCCTTCACGAAGATCGCAAACATCACGATCAGTGACACGGTGAACACCGGGCCGACGAAGTTGTGTATGTTTTTACAGGCGTAAGCGAGCCAGCCGAATACCGTATGCCCGAACACAGGTAATACGATGTACTTGCCGAACAACATCAGCAAGCCAGTGAAAGCCAGCGTCAGGAAACTGATCGCCACCGTCCAGTGAGTAATGCGTTCAAGTGAAGTAAAACGTTCGATCAGACGACCGGTACGGCCGCTTTTCAGTTTAATGGTGCCGACTGCGAAGTAAAACGCGGTGATGCCAAGTATCGCAACAATAATCAGCCAGCCGCCATAAGTGGTCAACGGACCATTACGATACAGACGCCAGGCTTCACCTGCAGTCGTCGCGCGAGCCTGTCCAGGGAACTGTGCCTTGGGCTGGATCAGCACACCGGACTCAAGTGCCGGCAGACTGGAATAATGCTCGCCGCCTTCTTTGACCTGTCTGTATACAGGTGCCAGATTACCTGGTTGCACCTGTGTACGTTCAGCCTGGTTCTGCTTCATGTAAAGGATATCGTCAGACTCAATATTCGACATACTTTGCACGGCAGGTGGTGCCGCAGGCTTGGCGGCTGCGGGATCACTCGCCTGTGCCAGCGCCAGGCCGGAAGTCGCTGCCAGCAGCGTCAGTCCGGCGGCGAGTTTGGCAAACCATGTTTTCATGATAAATCCCCTCGCGGCTGCATTAATTGGTTTTTGCGTACTCGTTCTGCGTTTGAGCACGCGTACGCATCTGCGTTTCCCACTCGGTTTTATTCCCGGCGGTCCAGCCTTTGATTACGTAGGGATCATTCTTCGCACCCGACCATGGCGGTGCATCACCGGCGTCGCGGGCGTTGGCCTGTGACTGGACTTTTTCACCGCAACCGAACAAGGCCAGCGCCATCACGGAGAGCATTAAAGCGCGCATCATGATTTGCCTCCGTTCGGTGCTTTGGCGTCAGGATTATGCGACTTGCCGTAGGCAGTACCCCAGCCCCAGACTTCGCTGCCTTTGCCACGCCGCAATACGCGTGTGCGCAGGATATCGGCAATCACATCGCCATCGCCGCCGAGCAAAGCCTTGGTCGAGCACATTTCCGCACAGGCTGGCAATTTGCCTTCAGCCAGACGATTACGGCCATATTTTTCAAACTCGGCTTTGGAACCGTTTTCTTCCGGGCCACCGGCGCAGAAGGTGCACTTATCCATTTTGCCGCGCAAGCCGAAGGTGCCGTTGGATGGGAATTGCGGTGCGCCAAACGGGCAGGCGTACGAGCAGTAACCACAACCGATGCAGATGTCCTTGTCATGCAGGACCACGCCTTCTTCGGTACGGTAGAAGCAGTCGACCGGGCACACCGCCATGCAAGGTGCGTCCGAGCAATGCATGCAGGCGACCGAAATCGATTTTTCCTGGCCGATCACACCATCATTGATAGTGACCACACGACGACGATTCACGCCCCACGGGACTTCGTTTTCATTTTTGCAGGCCGTTACGCAGCCATTGCATTCGATACAGCGCTCTGCATCACAGATGAATTTCATTCGTGCCATTTTGATTTCTCCTTAGCTTGGATATCTGTCAGTTTTTACTTCACCGTTATGGCCAGATACCGCGGCTATGCAGTCGCTTTTTCAATATTACAAATGGTGGTCTTGGTTTCCTGCATCATGGTCACCGAGTCATAACCATAGGTGGTCGCCGTATTCACCGCCTCACCACGCACGATAGGATATGCGCCTTCCGGATAGGAATCGAGCATGTCCTTGCCCTGCCACCAGCCTGAGAAGTGGAACGGAATAAAGGCCGTGTCTTCTGCTACCCGCACCGTCACCAGCGCCTTGACCTTGATGCGCGCACCGGTAGGCGTAGAGACGATGACATACTCGTTATTACGTATGCCCCTGGCCTCGGCTGCCTTCGGATTGATCTCGACAAAGTTCTCTTGCTGCAGCTCAGCCAGCCATGGATTCGAACGCGTTTCTTCACCGCCGCCCTCGTACTCAACCAGACGTCCCGAAGTAAGGATGATCGGGAATTTCTCGTAGAGTTTGGCGTCGACGTTTTTGTCCTGCAGTGTTTTGTACAGGGTTGGCATGCGCCAGAACGCTTTCTTGTCGTCATGCGTCGGATACTTCGCGACCAGATCAGGGCGTGTGCCATAGATAGGTTCACGATGCAGCGGTACCGGATCAGGGAAGTTCCAGACCACGGCGCGCGCCTTCGCGTTACCCCATGGATGCACGCCGTGCACCTTCATCGTGACGCGCTGGATACCACCGGACAGATCGGTTTTCCAGTTCTTGCCCTCTGCAGCCTTTTTCTCCGCTTCGGTCAGGTCGTCCCACCAGCCCAGTTTCTTCAGCAGGATGTGATCGAACTCCGGATAACCGGTGGTGATGTCGGCACCCAGCGAATGCGAACCATCTTCCGCCAGCAGACTGACGCCTTCGCGCTCGACGCCGAAGTTGGCACGGAAGTTACCGCCACCGTCCATCATCGCTTTCGAGGTGTCGTACAGATTAGGCGAGCCCGGATGTTTGAGCTCCGGTGTGCCGTAGCATGGCCAAGGCAAGCCGAAATAATCACCAGCCATGTCGTAACCGGTTTCCGCATCCTTGCCAGCCTTGCAGCGCAGCGTCTTCACATCAAACAGATGCATATTGCGCATGTGCGCTTTCAGGCGCGTCGGCGATTGCCCGGTGTAACCGATGGTCCAGGTACCGCGATTGATTTCTTCCAGCATCGCTTCCGGTTCCGGTTCCATCATGCCGCCTTTGCCCGGGACCAGTTTGATTCTGGCGACCAGCTCTTTGCCAAAGCCGAGTTTTTGCGCCAGCTGGTACATGATCATGTGATCGGTACGCGATTCAAACAGCGGTTCGATAACTTTTTCACGCCACTGGATGGAACGGTTGGATGCGGTCACCGACCCTGATGTTTCGAACTGCGTAGCCGCCGGCAACAGGTACACCGCACGATTCGGATTCAGTTCCTGGCCATCGACTTTCATCGCCGCCATCGCAGCTGTCGCGGACGGATACGGATCAATCACGACCAGCAAATCGAGTTTGTCGAACGCTTTTTTCATGTCCAGACCGCGCGTTTGCGAGTTAGGCGCATGTCCCCAGAACAGCATCGCTTTCACGCTGTTGTCCTGATCAAGGTTTTCACTTTTCTCCAGCACTGCATCGACCCAGCGCGATACGGTGGTACCGGATTTTTCCATCATCTCTTGCGAGACGTATTGTTTCTTCACCCATTCGTAATCGACGCCCCACACTGCGCACCAGTGCTTCCAGGAGCCCGTTGCCAGACCGTAGTAGCCAGGCAGCGAATCAGGGTTAGGACCAACGTCGGTCGCACCTTGTACGTTATCGTGGCCGCGGAAGATGTTGGTACCACCGCCGGACTTACCGACGTTACCCAAAGCCAGTTGCAGGATGCAGGATGCACGCACCATCGCATTACCGATACTGTGCTGGGTCTGTCCCATACACCAGACGATAGTAGAAGGACGATTCATGGCCATGGTTTCAGCGGCTTTATACACTTGCGCTTCCGGTACGCCGCAAGCCTCTTCGACTTTTTCCGGCGTCCATTTCATGACTTCATCCCTGACCTTTTCCATGCCATAGACGCGGTCGTTGATGTACTTCTTGTCTTCCCAGCCGTTTTTGAAGATGTGATACAGCACGCCCCAGAGGAATGGAATATCGGAACCGGAACGGATGCGGATGTATTGATCGGCTTTCGCAGCAGTGCGCGTATAGCGCGGATCGACCACGATCATTTTGGTACCGGTTTCCTTCGCATGCAGCATGTGCAGCATCGATACCGGATGCGCCTCGGCGGCGTTCGAACCGATGTACAAGGCCGCCTTGGAGTTCTGCATGTCGTTATAGCTGTTCGTCATCGCGCCATAACCCCAGGTGTTGGCAACACCTGCAACCGTGGTCGAGTGACAGATACGCGCCTGGTGATCGGTATTATTCGTGCCGAAGAAGGAAACGAATTTGCGCATCAGCGCAGCCTGTTCGTTGTTGTGCTTGGACGAGCCGACAAAGTAAACCGAATCCGGACCGCTGGCTTTACGGATCTCCAGCATCTTGGCCGAAATTTCGTTGAGTGCCTGATCCCAGCTCATGCGCTGGTATTTGCCGTTGACCAGCTTCATCGGATACTTCAGGCGATATTCACCGTGGCCGTGTTCGCGCAGTGCCGCACCTTTGGCGCAATGCGCGCCGAGGTTGATAGGCGAATCGAACACCGGCTCCTGGCGCACCCACACACCGTTTTCCACAATCGCATCGGAGGCGCAGCCCACGGAGCAGTGTGTACAAACGGTGCGCTTGACCTCTATCTTCTTACCGTCGCCACCTTTGGCACCATCTGCCGCCTTGGCTTTCTGGATCAGGCCCAGTTGCGCCGCCGCGATACCGGCACCGATACCAATACCGGAACGTTTAAGGAAACCACGTCTATCCATGGTCGGCAGCGCACGCGACAAGCTGTCGGCCAGGCTGGATGAAAAACGTGCAGACGAACGCTCTACAGCGTTGCTTTTGCGAGTTAACAGCATGTTGTCACCCCGTATTTAGATTGTGGTGGTGCGGTAGTATTTTTTGACGTGCTCAGTCAGCCGGTAGCTTTTGCCATCAGGCTCTTGCGTAGTAAGCGCATTGGAAACTGCAGTGGTGACTGATTCGGGAGCCAGTTTGGCGGCGACGCCGCCAGCGGCGACCACACCTAAACCTGCGAGGAAATTACGGCGAGGGGTTTTGGACTGCTCAGACATGATCGTCTCCTGTAAATTGGGTCAGGACGTAATATGCTTTTTTTATCTTATATCAAACTTGACTAGAAGTTAGCATACCTTTTAGCAACTTGCACAATTAAAGTCGTCGAAATGAAAATTAAATTTTCGTTAAAGCCGCAAACCCGGAGAATTAACAAATGTCAATCCAGGCTCATATCAAAAGCCTGCATCTCCACCTCAAAGAATTGCCGCGCCAGACGTGCCACCGGCTTATAGAAACGCGCATTTGCACTGTCTTCTATTGCATTGCAACAATTGACGACCCAGGCTTGCATGTGATCGCTGAAGAATTTTTTTTGCGTGATCAGGTTGGCATTCACCACATCATCCGATGCAATCAGATAGCGCATGACTTCACACAAGGTGGCCAGATGATCTTCACTTTCCACCACATCGTCCGAGCGTTGCAAACCCAGCTGCATCAGATCAGTACGCAATTCCGCCAGCGGCTTTTCCATTAAAAATCCGGACAGATAATACGAGCCGTACAGCATCACTTCCGGCTTGCCGACCCCGATGAACAGTTGCTCATACTCTTCGCGCACTGCTTCCTGCCGCGCGGTTTTGCAGGCGGCGACCAGGTCAGCCCAGGCCAGCTCCAGCCCGCTCTCGCCTTGCATTGGCGCGGCAGCTATCGTATCCAGCAAGGTCTGCGCTGGCGGCGCGTACAAGAGCGTCGCCAGCAAACCATAAATATCGGCGCGCGCAGTTTCTTCGCCCTGATCCTGGGATTCAAATTTAATGGCCTGGGCAGTCGTCATGGCATTCCTGGGTAAATGAATTATTCAAAAACTGCAGCGATGCGGATGTACTTCGCAGCGCATCTATCGTCTCTTCAAATCGGTGATAAGCGCTTCCTGTTTATTCGCCATCATGTCGACCACACGACAATCAGGACACATCTTGAGCCTGTCTACGTTGCCGGCAAACGCACCGTGCAAGGACAGCTTGCTCACCATGTTCTCTATCATCTGCGCCGTGCCGAAAGGTTTCTGGCAACTGATGCAATGGAACGGCTGCGCCTCATTCAATACAACGGCCTGCTTCACCACATCCGTCAACAACAGGCGCGGCGTCAGGCTAATGGCGTTTTCCGGACAGGTTTTTTCACACAGGCCACATTGCACGCAGTTCTTTTCGATGAAGCGTAGCTGCGGCAGATTAGCGTTATCCGTCAGCGCAGATTCCGGGCAGGCGCCGACACAAGACATACACAAAGTGCAGCTTTGTTTGTTGACTGTTACCAGGCCAAAAGGTGCACCTGCAGGCAAGGCTATTTGCTCAACCTGCTGCGGCGCATGGGTTTTCAGGTGATCGATCGCCAGTTCCAGCGCACTGCGCTTGTCGGCCGCAATATTGAACAAGGCGCGTTGCTGCGGCACTTGCGCCGGCTGGATGGTGGACAGGCCGGTATCCAGTTGCGCCGGTGTTTGCGCCTGTATCAGCGACAAGTGCACGCCGGTATAGCCGAGCCCGCTCAATATGGTTTGTGCGATGTCTATCTGCGCATTCAATGCGGTCACATACTGCGGCGCATCCTGCTGCGTCACGAGAATGGAGATATGGGTAGTGCCATAAGCCACCGCCGTCAGCCAGAAATCGATGCCGACTGAAGCGATGTGATGCAACTCCAGCGGGATCACATTGGCCGGCAAACCCTTGAGTTTGCCATTAGCTTTGGCGAGGCGGCCCAACTGATTGACCAGCCCGGCGCCCTGCTCCTGATTATGGATCAGCAATGCGGGTTGTGTACCGCCTGCCCTGGCATAAGTCGTCAGCATGGTTTTCAGTCTGGTGCCGGTATCGGCAACGCGCGGATAGGCATACGCCAGCGCACCGGACGGGCACACCGTGGTGCAGGCACCGCAACCGACACAAAGATTAGGCGTGACTTTAATCTGGTCGCCGTTATGACTGACCGCTTCCGCCGAGCACACGTCTATACACGCGGTGCAGCCAACCTTGCCGTTACGACCATGCGCACAGAGTTTTTCTTTGTAGAGGAAGAATTTAGGCTTGCTGAATTCACCCACCATTTGCGTGATGCGCAAGGAATCCGTCATCTGCTGCTGGGTGTCGTTGCCCGGTGCGAAGTAACCTTGCGGTGGTTGATGCAAGGTCAATACAGGTGTATCCGATAAATCAAAAATCAAATCGAATTCCGCACTGCGTTGCGTGGCGCTGCGCGAGAAATCGATCGCGCCTATGGTGCCGCAAGCCTTGACGCAATCACGATGTGATTTACATTTGCTCAGATCGATTTGATACGTCAGGTCGATCGCGTTTTCCGGACAGACATCGACGCAGGCATTACATCGGGTGCACGCTTCAAGGTCGATAGGATTGGCCTGCTGCCATTGCACCGTGAAAGCACCGAGCCAGCCATTGATAGCGATACGGTTGCCGGAAAAAACCGGGAAGCTATGTTCCTGCAGCATTTCACCACTCGCGCCGGCGGTCAACAATACGCTGACATCCAGTTGTTCGCCCAGGCGCGTCGCCCATGGCAAGACACGATCTGCTGTTCCTATCAGTAGTGCATGACCGCCGGACTGGTAATCAACCGTAGGAACAGGATCGGGATCCGGCAAAGCGGCGGCGGCCAGCAAGGCCGCCATTTTAGGTACAGAATTTTTAGCCTGGGCGCCCCATCCGCCAGTTTCACGGATGTTGACAAACCGGAGTGGCGCGACGGAATTTTTTTGCTGCGCGATTTCACCAAACAGGCTGCGCTCCTGGGTACAGGCGACCACGACATCATCAACCCCGTCCAGCGCCTGCATATACGAAGTCACTTCGCGTCTGCATAGTTCGCTATGCATGCTCAGTGGCGCATCAGTACCAAGCGCTTGCCCCATCTGCACACCCGACTGTGCGTCCAGCGGCATGGTGCGATTGCAATTACATACTTTGAATTCTGTGGTCATTGGCTGGCTTCTATGCTGGCTGGGACTACGATTTAAGTTTCGTCAACGTGCGAGGACACGTTGGGCTCCTTGTTTGTATTTGTTGTATTTATTTTTGTATCACTACTTTCCGCCGCTTCTTCGGACGGCAGGTCTTGCACTGCTCCATCTGCCGCGTTCTGAATATCCGCCTGTTCGATGGCTTCGGTAACGAGCGGCTCAGTTTCACCCTTGACCTCATCTTGCTGCATATCCAGCAGCTTCATCAACGGTGATTTCAATTGCGCTAAAGGATCCAGCAAACCCTTGGCATGGCTCAGCCCCGCAATAAAGGCTGGCGTCATCGGCTCAAATTTATTGAAGTCTTCAATGTAGACATCCAGCCCGTCCATGATATTGAAATGCGGATCGGTGAATAATTTTTTCATCGCCGAACGCTTGACCGATTCATCCACACCCTGCGCCATGAAACCCGAGTAATCCGAGTCATGCGTCAGCTTTGCGACGTCATCCATCGTAGGCACAGGCTGCTGTTCCGGCGCGACATCTGCGGACGCTGCACTATCCGGCACGAGTTCGCTTGCGTCCTTGCCGGACAAGCTCTTGCTCGCCTGGGCGGACTCGGCGTTCTTCTTTGCCCAACGCGCAAAAAACTCATCAGCGGCCATGTTCGTCACCTTCGGCACGCGCCATCTTGTCTACGCCCTCACCACCTTCAAACGAAGGTTTCTTGTGTTTGCGCTTCGGTTCCGGATGGTAATACTCGCCGGTAAAATTCGTCAGGAGCGCGATCACTTCCGGCGAAGCCGGCAAGGTATCAACACGCTCGCCACCATCCATCAGGCGTGCTGCTTCATTATAGGAAAGCGTGACCGACTTCGGAACCGCCAGTTCAACGCCGTCGATTTCTTCGATGCGCCACATGATGAACCAGCACGGTGCGGGAGCACTGATATTCAGGAAGTAACCTTCCGCTTCGCTGCTGGAGAGATTGACCTGTATGCCGCTGAACAGCCAGCGCATATCGTCGGGATCATTGCGCAGGCAACTCGGAGCGTGGTCGTGGGAAACAATAGCGCCGACAATTTCAATGGGGAGCCATTGAAACGGTTGCCAGCGATTGGCAAGTGGTGTGCGTTGCATGATGACGCCAACGCTGATTGCTTCAGTCTCCATGTTTCCTCATGACGGCAAGGCTGCCTGTTCGGATAGGGGCACACGATGTATTGTGCGCCGAAATTGCAAACCGGATTGAAACTGCAATCGCGGAATGGAACGATGAGTAAACTGCGTGGATACCCAAGTATCCACGCCAGAGAAAATTACTTCGAAACAACCATACCTGCAAACTATGCAGGTATCAAGTGAAGCGGACGAAAAAATTAATCGTTTTTAACCACGATCGTTGGGAACTTGGACGACATATCCTTCGCCTTTTCCGCCACCTTGATCGCGATTTTTCGTGCGATCTGTTTGTAGATAACGGCAATAGGACCATCCGGATCGGCGACTACAGTCGGCTTGCCGGAATCGGCCTGCTGACGTATCGACATCGTCAATGGCAAGGCACCAAGGAAATCGACGCCGTACTCGCCACACATTTTTTCGCCGCCGCCTTCGCCGAAGATGGCTTCAGCATGACCGCAGTTGGAGCAGATATGTGTGCTCATGTTTTCGACGATGCCCAAAATCGGGATGCCGACTTTTTCAAACATCTTCAGTCCCTTGCGTGCATCCAGCAAAGCGATGTCTTGCGGCGTGGTCACGATGACGGCACCGGTGACCGGTACTTTTTGCGACATCGTCAGCTGGATGTCGCCGGTGCCTGGCGGCATGTCAACGATGAGGTAATCCAGGTCGCGCCAGTTGGTTTGTTCCAGCAATTGCGACAAGGCTTGCGTCACGATAGGACCACGCCAGACCATAGGTTCGTCCGGATCGATCATGAAACCGATACTCGACACCTGCAAGCCGTAGTTTTCCATCGGCTCCATGGTTTTGCCGTCCATGGTTTCCGGACGACCGGAAATACCCATCATCATTGGTTGCGACGGGCCATAAATATCTGCATCGAGAATACCGACCTGCGCGCCTTCGGCAGCCAGCGCCAGCGCCAGATTGACGGAAGTCGTGGATTTACCGACGCCGCCCTTGCCGGAAGCAACTGCGATGATGTTTTTGACATTGGACATCAGCTTCACGCCGCGTTGTGCGGAGTGGGCGACGATTTTCGAATGCACATTAGCTGTCACTGCGCCTATGCCTTCGATGGTGCGCACTGCAGCAATCGCTGATTTACGGATACCATCTATCTGGCTTTTCGCCGGATAACCCAATTCCACGTCAAAAATGACGTTATCGCCGTTAATCTGGATGTTTTTTGCGGAACGGCTGCTGACCAGATCCTTGCCCGTGTTCGGGTCGATAACACCGGTCAACGCTGCTTTTACTGCATCTATCGTAATACTCATTGGTTCTCCTGAATTTTATAGCGCAAGTCTAAACTAATTGCCCGCCCTACGCTGCTGACTTGCCGCCCGGCATGGTCATATTTTCACTTCCAGGCTTGAGAAATGCTGTTGCAGCCGCCAAATAATGTGATATGAAGCAGTAAGTACAGTCGATGCCGATTCGACACGCGCCACGTCTACGACTTACAATGGCGTACTTAGAAGACTTTCCCCATGACTGAAAAAATCATTCCGCTCGCAGACCTCCGATATCTGAACAAGATACCGGTCATTCCTGCACGCCTTGAAGCACCGACGGGCTTGCTGGCGGATACCCGTGCGCGTCCTTTGCACGACTTGCGCATCTCGATCACGGATCGCTGCAATTTCCGTTGCGTTTATTGCATGCCCAAGGAAGTCTTCGACAAGGATTACGCCTTCCTGCCGCAAAGCTCTTTGCTCTCTTTTGAAGAGATCACACGCATCACTTCCCTGTTCGTCGCCCATGGCGTGGAAAAAATCCGCCTGACCGGTGGCGAACCGCTGCTGCGCAAGAATGTAGAAAAACTGATCGCCATGCTGAGCGCGCTGCGTACACCGGATGGCCGCGAGCTCGACCTGACGCTGACCACCAACGGTTCCCTGCTGGCGCGTAAAGCACAGGCGCTGAAAGATGCCGGACTCAAGCGCGTGACGGTTTCGCTGGACGCACTGGACGATAAAGTCTTCAAGCAAATGAACGATGTCGACTTTGCCGTTTCCGATGTACTGGAAGGGATAGAGGCGGCACATCGCGTCGGCCTCGGCCCGATCAAGATCAATATGGTCGTCAAAGGCGGCATGAACGATCAGGAAATCGTACCCATGGCGCGCCACTTCAAGGGCAGCCCTTACATCCTGCGCTTCATCGAATATATGGATGTCGGCGCCTCCAACGGCTGGAAGATGGATGAAGTTATCCCTTCGTCGGAAGTAATACGCCGTATCAATGCCGAAATGCCGCTCGAAGCGATTGCACCTAACTACGTCAGCGAAACTGCCGGACGCTGGCGCTATGTGGATGGCGGCGGCGAGATCGGCGCCATCTCCAGCGTGACGCAAGCTTTCTGCAGCGATTGCAGCCGCGCACGCCTGTCAACTGAAGGCAAGCTCTACACCTGCCTGTTCGCGACTGGCGGCCACGATCTGCGCGCACTGATGCGCGGCGGCAATACCGATGAAGAAATCTCCACCGCGATTGCGCATATCTGGCGCGCGCGCACCGATCGCTATTCTGAATTGCGTACTGCCAATACCGACGGCTTGCAATCCGAGCGCAAGGTCGAGATGTCTTACATCGGCGGCTAAGTCAGCCACCTTCAGCACACCCCACACAACTGATATCGGATCAAGACAAGAAAATGGATAGCAGTCAAATTACCGGACTCATACTGGCAGGTGGACGCGGGACTCGTATGGGTACCGTCGACAAGGGTTTGCAGCTGTTCCGTGATGCGCCTATGGCCTTGCATGTGCTGATGCGCCTGTCACCGCAAGTCGGTTACATCATGATCAACGCCAATCAGAATATTGCGCCGTATGAAGCGTTCGGCGTACCAGTCTGGCAGGACGAAATGCAAGGTTTTGCCGGGCCACTGGCTGGCTTGCAAACCGGACTGATCCATTGCGAAACCGACTATCTGGTCACTGCACCGTGCGACTCCCCTTTCCTGCCCAAGGATCTGGTCGAGCGACTGGCTGAAGGCCTGGAACAAAACAATGCAGACATTGCAGTTGCCGTCACTGGCGCGGGCGAAACCAAACAGGCACATCCTGTCTTCTGCCTGGTCAAGGCATCGCTGCTGCCGCATCTGACGCTCTACCTGCAGGAAGGCGGCCGCAAATTCGACAAATGGTATTCATCGCTGGCGGTGGCCGAAGTTCACTTCGACGATGAAGATGCCTTCCGCAATATCAATACGCTGGATGACTTGCGTAAATACGAGACCACCGCATAATGAATCTGCGCTATTCACACATCCTGCGCGATGCCGCACTTAATGATCTAGACGAACTCATGCCGAACGACACTACAGCAGACTCCGATAACAAGCGCACGACACTATCGAATGTCATTAGTTGCCTGTCGGATTACGATCCTGATGCCTTGCCGGTGCCGGACGCACAAACCATCATTCGCCAGTTCATACAGCCTATCAATGCGGTAGAAAAAGTGGCGATACGCAGCGCACTGGATCGCGTGCTGGCAGCAGATATCGTGTCCCCTATCAACGTACCTTCGCATGACAACTCGGCAATGGATGGTTATGCCTTCCGCGGCAGCGACCTGCAGAAGGAACAGGATCTGCCACTGAAAATCATCGGCACCGCTTATGCCGGTCGCGCTTATGAAGGTAGCGTAGGCAGTGGTGAATGCGTACGCATCATGACCGGCGCGGTCATGCCGGTTGAATGCGATACCGTCATCCCGCAGGAATTTACGCGCGACGAAAACGAACTAAGCGTCATCATCCCGGCAGGTGTAGTGCGTACTGGTGACAACCGTCGCCTGAAAGGTGAAGATCTCGCTATCGGCACACCTGCCCTGCAAAAAGGTCGCATCCTGCGCCCGGCCGATCTCGGCTTGCTGGCTTCACTCGGCATCGGCGAAGTGCCGGTACAACGCCGCTTGCGCGTCGCTTTTTTCTCGACCGGTGATGAGTTGCGCTCCATCGGCGAAACGCTGGATGAAGGCTGCGTCTACGACAGCAATCGCTACACCTTGCACGGCATGCTGACCCGCCTCGGTTGCGACATCGTCGATATGGGCGTCATCAAGGATGATCCGGCCGCGCTGGAAGCCGCCTTCCGCACCGCTTGTGAAAACGCCGACGCCATCATCACCTCCGGTGGGGTTTCGGTCGGTGCAGCCGACTACACCAAGCAAATGATGGCGGAACTGGGCGACGTCACCTTCTGGAAGATAGGCATGCGCCCGGGCCGTCCTATGGCCTTCGGCAAGATCCAGTCGCACGGCAAGGAGGCTTATCTGTTCGGCCTGCCGGGTAATCCGGTCGCCGTGATGGTGACGTTCTATTTCCTGGCACGCCAGGCGCTGCTGCACATGGCAGGCGCGTCGGCCGTAGAAGCGCCACCTATGTTGCGCGTCATCTCCAAAGCCGCGATCCGCAAGCGTCCGGGCCGTACCGAATATCAGCGCGGCATCCTCAGCGTCAATAGCGATGGCGTACAGGAAGTGCGCATTACCGGCTCCCAGGGTTCGGGTGTGCTGCGTTCCATGTCGGAAGCAAACTGCATGGTCGTACTAGAACATGATCGCGCCGAAGTCAAAGCCGGTGATCTGGTCAACGTCATCCTGTTTGAAGGTTTGATTTAAGCCCCTCCTGCCCCGCGTTTCTCTGCGCGGGGCATGGAAAATTTCCACATGGAAATTTTCATCCCGGTATTTCCCCATATTTATCAAATTCATTGCAAACATTTGTCATTTTGCTTATGAGAAATGATGCAAACGGGCACAATTCGTCTATGCTATCTTGCATATAAGTAATCACTTTGCGCGCTCGCCTTAATAAGAACCAATAGCGGGAAATAACAGCGCCGCAGCTTAGCTACGTCAGGAGGGAAATCGTGGATAAATCACCGGGAACTTCAGCTTCGACGACTGAACTCGCCCGTCCGGTTAACATTCCGCCGCGCCCGGCCCTGCTCATCGCCGTCCAGCACGAGATGAACAAGGAAGAGCCACACCTCAAAAAAATCGCACGCCTCATCAATCGTGATGTCGCCATTTCAGGCAACCTGCTGGGCATCGCCAACTCGGCCATGTTCAATCTGGGACGCCATATAGAAACGGTCGAAGATGCCCTCACACTGATCGGCCTCAACAACTGCAATGCACTGATGACCAGCCTGATGATGCGACGCACGCTGTCGCACGGCAAGATGATGATGCCGCGCTTCTGGGATGTGTCGGAAAAGCGCTCGTGGGGCATGATGTACGTGGCCAAACTGACGCGGGTCAGCACACCGGAACTGGCGTATAACTTCGGCCTGTTTTCCGACATCGGCATACCGCTGATGATGGCGTCATTCCCGAACTATGCAGAAACACTGAACGCCGCCAATAAAATGGAAGCCAGCGGTTTCATCGAACTGGAAAACCAGTGCCACCGCATCAATCACGCGGTCGTCGGCGGCATGCTGGCCGAGCACTGGAGCGTGGATCCCATCGTCGTGCTGGCGATCAAGAAACACCATACGCACAGCATCCTCAACGACCTGACCTTTTCAGAAAAGCTGAGGCAACTAATCGCGGTCTTCTATCTGGTAGATAAAGCGATACAGGAACACCGCCATGCCATCTCGGTGGAATGGCAGGAAGGCGGCCAGCAGGCGTGCGAGATACTGAGTTTGTCAGACGAAGAAGTGGAACAGATTTGTGTCGACCTGAAGGCGCGTTTTTCCAGCCCCCTCATGTCCTGATTTGAGCGATACGAATTACAGCTTGCCAGCCTTTTTCAGGCGATAGGTCAGGCCATCAACAATATCGGTGCTGCCATTCTCACGCGCGAAATCAATCGCACTCATACCGACATCATTCTTGATGCTGGCATCGGCACCGGCATCCGACAAAACCTTCACTGAATAGATAAAGCCACCGCGCGCTGCCATCATCATGGGCGTGGTGTTATTCGGTGAGCGTGCATCCAGTTCCGCCCCTTGCTTGACCAGTACTCTCACGATCTCGCTATCGCCGCACGCCGCAGCGTAATGCAGCGCCGTCCAGCCACTTTTATTCACGGCGGCGCCCTTTGCCAGCAAAGCCTGCACCGCCGGCATATTCGCCTTGAAGGCGGCGATCATTAAAGCAGTGTCACCATTGCGAGCCTGCTGCTCAAGGTCTATGCCACGCGCATTCAGCAGCACCGGGAATACCTTCATCGAGCCTTCACGCATGGCCAGAATCAAACCACTATCGCCGCGTGCACCCTCTATCGTGTTCGGATCAAAGCCGCGTTTCAGCAAAGCCGTCACCGTCTGCGCATCATCCAGCGACACTGCGCGGAAGTAATCTTCATACGCACCGGCACGCGCCAGCGGCGGACATACGGACAAGGCAGCAGCACTCAGCAACACGGCCAGGGTCAGCCTGCGCATAGGCAAACATTCAGCAGCTTGCATTCTGGTATCCGGCATACGATTAGCGTGCGATCTTGAAGAGATTGAAAAAATTATCGCTGGTCTGTTTTGCCAGCTGTTCCAGTGGCACGTCTTTCAGCGTCGCCAGGTATTCACCCACATGACGTACCAGAGCAGGCTCATTCACCTTGCCACGAAATGGTACCGGTGCCAGATACGGCGAATCGGTTTCGATCAGCATTTGCTCCAGCGGCACTTCACGCGCGACTGCCTGCAAATCCTTGGCGCTCTTGAAGGTGACTATGCCGGAGAACGAAATATAAAAGCCCATCTCCATCGCAGCACGTGCGACTTCCAGCGATTCGGTAAAGCAATGCATGACGCCAGCCGCACCACCGGCATCGGTGCCTGCACCCTCTTCGCGCATGATGCGTATCGTGTCTTCCGAGGCAGCGCGGGTATGGATGATTAACGGCTTGCCGGTCGCACGCGAGGCACGGATATGACGACGGAAACGTTCACGCTGCCATTCGAGGTCGCCTTCGAGACGGTAGTAGTCGAGCCCGGTCTCGCCGATGGCGACGATCTTAGGGTGCTCGGATAAACGAATCAGGTCTTCGACCGATGGTTCAGGCGTATCTTCGTAGTCAGGATGCACGCCGACCGAAGCGTAGATATGCGGATAGCGTTCTGCCAGTTCCAGCACGCTGGGAAAATCAGGCAGGTCGACCGACACGCAGAGGGCATGGCTGACTTTATTCTCGGCCATTTTGCCGAGGATTTCAGGCATGCGCGCAGCAAGTTCGGGGAAATTAATATGGCAGTGGGAATCGATAAACATAGGCCGAATTGTACGCGTCCGGCGGCTTTACTGCATCCACGCTCTCGACCCGGAACACTTGCTGCCGGGAAGCAGGGTCAGGCGATCCGTTTACCGACAATGACCAGATCGCGCTCGACACCATCCAGCGTGGCCACGCGTGGCATATTCGCCCAACGCTCAAAGCCATGACGTTCAAACAATTTAAGGCTGGGCAGGTTATGTCCAAAAATCAGCCCGACCAGCGTATGTATGCCCAGCTTGGGCGCATACGCCATCGCTTCCTGCAGCAGATAAGCGCCCAGCCCCTTGCCGCGTGCATCTTCGTGCAGGTAAATCGACAGTTCGACCGTCGCCGCATAAGCGGCACGTGCGTGGAAGTTGGAATAAGACAGCCAGCCGAGGATGCGACCCTGTTCTTCCATCACCCAGATCGGACGCTGGTCCGGTGTGTGTTCGAGGAACCAGGCATGCCGTGATACGACCGTGACCGGTTCGATATCAGCTGTCACCTGACGCGATGGAATGGTGCTGTTGTAGATGGCGACGATGGCGGGCAAATCGTCAAGGGTGGCAAGGCGATACGGCAACGGCATAGATTGAGAACCTTGCTCCGGCAAATGACAGGGGGTGAATTACAGCGTATGCGTGGCGCGCGAAGAACCGAGCGCGGCACCCAGCAATTCTTCTATACGTTGCTTGATGCGCTGGCCGCTTTCATCAGCCGAGAATTGCACGCCTATGCCCTGCGCCTTGTTGTTATTCGCACCAGCCGGGGTAATCCAGGCGATCTTGCCGGCGATAGGATATTTGGTCGGATCATCCAGCAAGGTCAGGATCAGATAGATTTCATCGCCTATCTTGTACGACTTGGTCGACGGCACAAAGATACCGCCATTCGCAAGGAATGGAATATAGGCCGCGTAAAGCGCGGATTTTTCCTTGATCGGCAAGGACAGCACCGACGGCCTGCCGACGACCGGGCTTCCTGTAGCCAGCGAGTTATCTGCCATCTCTAACCTTTCAAGAGAAAATCGTCGAATATTCCAGCAACATATCTTCGATAAAGAGCTTGGGTGCCAAAGGATGCTCGGCGATCGCGCGCCTGTCATTGACGGCCTTGATCTCCTG
The DNA here is from genome assembly GCF_003852535.1 of Herminiimonas sp. KBW02. Lineage (GTDB taxonomy): Bacteria > Pseudomonadota > Gammaproteobacteria > Burkholderiales > Burkholderiaceae_D > Oxalicibacterium. Next base: position 143,212 of record NZ_QAJP01000002.1, read on the forward strand.
CAGCAGGGCTGCAGTCTCGACTCTTTGCGCCAATGCACCCAACTCTTTTTTGTAGCGTGGATAGTAACGGATTGTGCCGGAAAGTTTGACGGAAAGCACGTCATACAACCAGCGTTGCAACCACGCGACTAATTCCGGCACTGGTGTCTTTTGCAAGCGGTCTGCCGCCTTCAACGCGTTATCAACACCCGGCTGCGCCAGTTGCCGCAGGAAGTCGTCCATGGTTTCACGGGTACCGGCTTGCGACGCTTCAAATGCAGCCAGCGGCGCACCGCCCTGCTCGGCCAGCCAGCCATCGGCCTCGCTGACTTGCTGCGACTTCAGCCATTGCAAGGCCTCATCCCGGCCCGGCATCGCCAGCGCAAATTTACGACAGCGCGACAGTATGGTCGGCAGCAACCTGTCCAGGCTATTGCTGACCAGCAGGAACATGGTTTGCGGCGGCGGCTCTTCCAGCATTTTCAGCAAGGAATTAGCGGCTGCGGTATTCAATACCTCTGCCGGATACAGCACGATCACGCGCATGCCGGAGCGGTGCGTGGAAATATTCATGAAGTCGCCCAGCGCACGGATCTGGTCGATCTTAATTTCTTTGGATGGGGCTTTGGTCGCCTTGGCTTTTTTGGTATCAGCCGCTTCGCCATCCTCACCTTCGGCCGCGTCACCGTCATCCAGAATTTCAGGACGCACGCGCCGATAATCGGGATGGCTGTATTGCGTGAACCAGCCGCAGGCAATACAGCTGCCGCAGGCATGGCCATCCGCCGTCGGCGTTTCGCACAGCAAGGATTGCGCAAAGGCTTCGGCAAAAGCAGTCTTGCCTATGCCTTCAGCACCATGAAACAGGATCGCATGCGGCAGGCGCTCACGCAGCTGTTGCAACTGCTGCCAGGATGCCTGCTGCCACGGATAGAGCGTCGTACTCAAGCGTCTATCCCCGCTACGATGGCACGCAACTGTTGCTGGATAGTCGGAATGGCCTGGGTCGAATCGATGACGTGGAAGCGTTGCGGGAATTCGCTGGCGCGACGCAGGTATTCAGCGCGCGTGGCAGCGAAGAAGTCCGCTTTTTCCTGTTCGAATTTATCCAGCGTACGGGTCGCATCCAGACGTGCACGCGCGACATCCAGCGGCACATCGAACAGCAGCGTCAAATCAGGTTGCAAATGCGGATGTACCCACTGCTCCAGCGCATCCAGTTTGGCGCGCTCCAGCTTGCGACCACCGCCCTGATAAGCAAAGGTGGCATCGGTAAAACGATCCGAGATCACCCAGTCACCGCGTTCCAGTGCGGGTGCGATCACTTGTGCGATGTGTTCGCGGCGTGCGGCAAACATCAGCAAGGCTTCGGTTTCCAGATGCATTTTTTCGTGCAGCAGGATTTCGCGCAGCTGCTCACCCAGGCTGGTGCCACCCGGTTCACGGGTGACAACTACTGTCTTGTTACGCGCGCGCAGCAATTCGGCGACGAAGGACAAGTGGGTGGACTTGCCGGCCCCGTCTATGCCTTCAAATGTGATGAATTTCCCTGTCGTCATAAGCGAACCGTCATTATGTATAGGATGAATTATCTGCCGCGCTGGTATTTGTTGACCGCATTATTGTGGTCATCCAGGGTCGCGGAAAACTGGCTGCTGCCATCCCCGCGCGCGACAAAATACAAGGCATCGGTTTTTGCCGGATTCATCGCCGCATGCAGCGATTCAGCTCCCGGCAAGGCGATAGGTGTAGGCGGCAAACCCAGGCGAGTATACGTATTGTGCGGGGTGTCGGTCTGCAAATCACGTTTGCGGATATTGCCCTTGAAGTCTTCCCCCATGCCATAGATCACGGTCGGATCTGTTTGCAGCAACATGCCCTGACGCAGACGATTGACGAACACGCCCGCGATCATGTCGCGTTCGGATTTCTTGCCGGTTTCCTTTTCGACGATGGAAGCCATGATCAGTGCTTCGTAAGCCGATGCATACGGCAAATTCTGACTGCGCGCCAGCCATGCTTCATTCAGACGCTTGAGCATCAGGTTATGCGCCTGCTTGTAGATTTGCAGATCGCTGGAATTTTTGGCGAACAGATAGGTATCCGGATAAAACAAACCTTCCGGCAGTGTGAAATCTGTGGAGATTTTTGCCATCAGGTCCCGGTCCGACAAACCTGCGGTATCGTGCTTGAGGCCAGGATGTTTGTCTATCGCTTGGCGCATCTGGCGGAAACTCCAGCCTTCTATGACGGTCAGCGCTTCCTGTACAAACTCGCCGCGCACTATCTGCTTGATCAGGCCGGTCGGCGTGGTACCAGGTTTCAATTCATAGGTACCAGCCTTGAGCTTGGTGCTATTCCCGGTAATCTGCGCCAGCGCGATCATGAGCAATGGATTGACCGGGACGCCGGCTGCTTCGATTTGCTGCATGCTGCTTTTGAGACCGCTGCCGGCAGCGATGGTGAACTCGACGCCGGAGGTTTGTTCCGCCGGGAGGATTGCTTGTTCTGCCCAAAACATGAAAGATGCGCCGAGGATGATGCCCAGCAGGATGATGCGTCTGAATAATTTTTTCAAAACTAGGTCTCAGTGAAATCCAACACAATCGGACGCGTTTTTCCCACGCCACTATAATCAGACCCTAATGATAATCGCTGAACCACCTTACGCTCCAATTTATTGATTGAATTTATGACTACATGGCTTAATTTTCTGGCTGAACAAGGCGCAAAAATCAGTGCCGACGCTGTACCCCGCGTCGTGTCTTTCGGTTCAGAAACACCGGGCGAAACCGCTAAAACCAACTTTATCACCCCGCTCACCCATCTCGGCCTGATTGCCGCCAGCGGTGACGATGCAGCCCACTTCCTGCACAATCAACTGACCAACGATGTTGAGCACCTGGGCAGCAAGGAAGCACGGCTGGCCGGTTATTGCTCCCCGAAAGGTCGCCTGCTGGCCAGTTTCCTGATCTGGCAGACTGCGGATCGCATCATGCTGCAACTGCCGCGCGAACTGCAGGCAGCGATCCAGAAGCGCCTGCAAATGTTTGTCTTGCGCGCCAAGGCCAAACTGGCCGATGTCAGCGAAGAATACGTCATGCTGGGCATAGCCGGCCCGGCCGCCGCCAGCGCCCTGATGCCATGGTTCCCGACGCTGCCTGTCGCCATCTATGGCAAGGTCGACAATGAAGCCGGCACCGTCATCCGTCATTCGAATGCTTTCGAAGTCCCGCGCTATCAATGGATCACCACAGTTGAGCAGGCCATCGAAGCCTGGCCGCATCTGACCGAAATCCTGCAAGCCAGCGGCGCTGATGCCTGGCAACTGGCCGAAATCGATGGCGGCGTGCCGCACATCACCGCTGCCACGCAGGAGCAATTCGTACCGCAAATGATCAATTTTGAATTATTAGGCGGCGTCAACTTCAAGAAAGGTTGTTATCCGGGCCAGGAAATCGTCGCCCGCAGCCAATACCTGGGCAAACTCAAACGTCGCATGCTGCACGCCAGCGTCGCAGCAACCGAAGTCGCGCCAGGTACAGAAATCTTTTCCGCCGACGATCCGGATCAGCCCTGCGGCATGGTGGTCAATGCCGAACGCTCCAGCGCTCACCTTACCGACTGTCTGGTCGAGATCAAGCTGGCAGCCACCGATAGCGCCGTGCATCTGGGTAGCGTCAGCGGTCCGCTGCTGTCCTTCCAGCCGCTGCCTTATCCGCTGACCGACCCGGCAGCCTGAGCGTCATCAGCAGACTCCAGACAAATCACGGACAATAGGCGATGGATCTTTACATCTACTATCGGGTGGCAGTAGCCGATGCGACAGACTTGCGTGCAAAAGTTTTGACTATGCAAGATAATCTCGCCCGGCTGCACGGCATACAGACTGCGCTCAAGCGACGCCCGGAAGCACAGGATGGCATGCATACCTGGATGGAGGTCTATCTGGATGTGGCCGAAGAATTTGCAGCGGAACTGGAGCAGGCGGTGCAAGCCAGCCAGTTAGCGGCCTTGATAGATGGCAAACGCCATACGGAACATTTTTTGGATTTATCTTTATGTGCTTAATCGTCTTTGCATGGCATGTGATACCGGACATGCCCCTGATCGCCGCCGGTAATCGCGATGAGTTCTACGACCGTCCGGCCAAACCGGCAGACTGGTGGGAAGACTATCCGCAGATCTACGCAGGTCGCGATTTGCAAGGCGGCGGTACCTGGATAGGCGTAAGCCGCGAAGGACGCTTTGCCGCATTGACGAATATCCGCGCACCGTCCGAGATGCGCGACGATGCACCGTCGCGTGGTGCACTGGTGACCAATTTTCTGGCCGGCAGCATGAGTCCGGATGAATACGTCGCCGAACTCAAAACCGCGCAACAGGATTACAACGGCTTCAATCTGCTGATAGGCGACAGCAAGCAACTGGTCTGGTACTCGAATCGCGGCGACGGCGATGAGCGCAACGGCAAATCATTGGGCCCCGGCATCTATGGTTTGTCCAACTCGCTGCTCGATTGCGCGTGGCCGAAGGTCGTACGCACCAAGGCACAATTTGCCAGCCTGCTATGCCAGGGCGCACCGGAAGATGCTTACTTTGAGATGTTGACCGATACCACATGCGCCTCGGATTGCCGTCTGCCGAAAACCGGCGTCAGCATAGAGCGCGAACGTTTGTTGTCGGCGGTCTGCATCGAATCGCCAGACTATGGCACGCGTGTTTCCACGCTGGTCAAACTGAATGGTGGCACGCAACCTGTGCTGATAGAAAGACCGACACTGGCCATGCGTTGACAGCTGCTGCCTGAACAGGCAGCAGCGAAGTTTGCATCAGCGCTTCAGCTTAGCCTGCAGCAATTGCTTGATATGCGGTACTTCTTCGTACGGATCGTAAGGATTGCGCTGCTGCACCAGATCTTCCATACGCTTGCGCACGCTGGCCAGAGGCGCCAGATCCGAATAAATATAAAAACGCTCTTCGCGTATCGCATCAAACGTCAGTTGCGCGACCTGCGCAGCTGTAATCTTCCCTGACACCACTGCTTTTTCCGAGAACGCCTGCGCTGCACGCTGGCTGGTAGTCGGTGCTGCATCGTTCTGCATTTCTGCCGGACGATTGCGTTCCGACTGATGGATGCCGGTCGGCACAAAGTATGGACACAACAAGGAAGTACCGATAGGCGCTTCTATCAATTGCAAATCCTGATACAGCGTTTCCGTCACCGATACGACCGCATGCTTGGATACGTTATAAATGCCCATGGTCGGCGCATTCTGTAAACCGGCAACCGAAGCGGTATTGACGATATGCCCTTCGTAATCAGGATCGTCTTTCGCGCATGCCAGCATCAGTGGCGTAAAAATGCGCACACCATGAATCACGCCAAACAGGTTAACCCCCAGCACCCAGTCCCAGTCGCTGGCCGAGTTTTCCCAGATCAGACCACCGGCACCGACACCAGCGTTATTGAATACGAGATGGACCGCAGCAAAGCGCGCCATCGTCGCATCAGCCAGCGCCTGTACCTGCTCCGCATTGCTCACATCGCAATGCACTGCCAGCACCGCTACGCCCTGCCCGCTTAACTCTGCTTCCAGTGCAGCCAGCGCATCCCGCTGCACATCGGCCAGCACCAGCTTCATGCCCAGTTGCGAGGCAACATATGCAAACTCTCGACCAAAGCCGCTGGCGGCACCGGTAATGACCGCTACCCTGTCCTTGAATTGTTTCATGCCTGCTTTCGGTTAAGGTGTGTGCAGCGCTCAGGCTTGCTGCAATTTTTTGGCGACATCGGTACGGCGGATGAATTTGAATGTACCGCTGGCTTTCGCTACCAGCTTGTCCGCATTCCACAGTTCGCCTTCGCAAAAGTAAATGCTGGCAGATGCGTGTAGCACTTTGCCTTTAGCCAGCATGCGGTCGCCTTCAACGCCACCTGGCTGCATAAAGCTGGTTTTCATTTCTATCGTGACGCCGCCGCGTATGCCTGGCTCCAGTGAGCGACCTGCCAGCGACATCACATTGTCCAGCATGGTCATGACAACGCCGCCATGCGCGACGTGCCAGCCATTCAGATGGCGCGCTTCCAGGGTCAGGGCGATCCGGCCTTCGCCGCCGCCAAAATCGACAATTTCAACACCAAGTTCCTGCAGGAAGGGAATGACGGGCTGGGTAGACAGAGTGGAAAGATTATTCATTGCTGCTTTTCGTTACAAAATGGCGTCATTTTAAGCCATCCCTGGCTTTAGCAAGCCTGCAACCGTATTTACCCCTGAATTAGCGCTGCTACGAAGGCTGAGCGAGCTCGCTTACAGCCATAAATTTACTAATTTGTTGCAATTCAAGCATGTAAGCGTTACGTAAGTTTCACGCAAGTCCCACGTAAGTTTCCCGTCGCACACTGCATTTGCGTACCCGATGTACGAATCCACTCGTGCGTCGAATATCAATAATTATTAAGGAGACGAACATGGCGACAGTATCCACAACTGATCGCGGTATCACGCCGGAGGAGCGGAAAGTTATTTTCGCTTCTTCGCTGGGTACCGTATTTGAATGGTATGACTTTTATCTATACGGCTCACTAGCTGCGATTATCGCGAAGCAGTTCTTTGCTGGTACCGATCCGAACACGGCATTTATTTTCGCCTTGCTCGCCTTCGCTGCCGGTTTCATTGTTCGTCCTTTCGGCGCTATCGTGTTTGGCCGACTCGGCGACATGATCGGTCGTAAATATACCTTCCTGGTCACCATCGTGATTATGGGTACGTCGACATTTGTCGTCGGCCTGCTGCCGAACTATGCATCCATCGGCATCGCTGCTCCTATCATCCTGATCATCCTGCGTATTTTGCAAGGTCTGGCTCTGGGTGGTGAGTACGGCGGCGCGGCAACTTATGTTGCCGAACATGCACCGCACGGTAAACGCGGCTCATTCACGTCGTGGATTCAAACCACCGCAACCATGGGTCTGTTCATGTCCTTGCTGGTGATTCTGGGTACACGTACCGCGATGGGCGAAGAAGCATTTGCTGATTGGGGCTGGCGCATTCCGTTCCTGGTCTCGGTTTTCCTGCTGGGTATCTCGGTCTGGATCCGCTTGTCGATGTCTGAGTCGCCTGCCTTCCTGAAAATGAAATCGGAAGGTAAAGCTTCGAAAGCTCCGCTGACTGAAGCGTTTGCAAAATGGGGCAACCTGAAGATCGTTATCCTGGCACTGGTCGGTCTGACCGCAGGTCAGGCAGTGGTCTGGTACACAGGTCAGTTCTATGCGCTCTTCTTCCTGACGCAAACGCTGAAAGTTGACGGTCCGACCGCCAACATCCTGATCGCAGCTTCACTGTTGCTGGCAACTCCGTTCTTCGTGATCTTCGGTGTGCTGTCCGATAAAATCGGCCGCAAACCTATCATCATGGCGGGCTGTCTGATCGCAGCACTGACCTACTTCCCGATCTTTGGCGCGCTGACCCACTATGCCAATCCGGCATTGGAAGCAGCACTGAAAAATTCGCCAGTGGTCGTGATCGCTGATCCTGCTACCTGCCAATTCCAGTTCAACCCGACCGGCACCAAAAAATTCACCTCGTCTTGCGACATCGTGAAAGCTAAACTGGCTGCCGCTTCCGTTGCATACTCGAACGAAGCAGCACCAGCAGGTACGGTTGCAACGGTTAAAGTCGGCGACACACTGTTGACATCCTACGATGCCAAAGGCCTGTCGAAAGAAGAAGCAACTGCAAAAGACAAAGCCTTCTCGAAAGAGCTGGGCGATGCCATCAAGGCCCACGGTTACCCAACCAAAGCCGATCCGAACCAAATCAACTATGGTATGACACTGTTGCTGCTGTTCATCCTCGTGCTCTACGTCACGATGGTGTACGGTCCTATCGCTGCCATGCTGGTTGAAATGTTCCCAACCCGTATCCGCTACACATCGATGTCCCTGCCTTACCATATCGGTAACGGCTGGTTCGGTGGCTTGTTGCCAACCACAGCATTTGCTCTGGTCGCATTCAAGGGCGATATTTACTACGGCCTCTGGTACCCGATCATCATCGCGCTGATTACCTTCGTAATCGGTATGCTGTTTGTCCGGGAAACCAAAGACAATGATATTTATGCCAACGACTAATCATCGTCACGCATAGACATCTGTCTTGCATAAAAAGCTGCCAGTCACCCTGGCAGCTTTTTTATTTCCGCTTTTATTTCCACCGGGTATTTTTTCAATAATTTCCCTCTGGAAATGCGCAACCATCCTATAATTTGCGCTGTCCAAAGCAGACAAGATTTGCTATTGTCTGTAAGTCAATAATCGCGTTCTCACCTGCCCGAGAATGCATCATTTCTATCATCCCCTTCATGACTACAAGCAATACCATCCATCGTATCGGCACCCCTTTGTCTGCAACCGCAACCAAGGTCATGTTGCTTGGCTCCGGCGAGCTCGGCAAAGAAGTCATCATTGCATTGCAACGGCTTGGCATTGAAGTCATCGCTGTCGATCGTTACAGCAACGCTCCTGGCCATCAGGTTGCGCATCGTGCTTACGTCATCGATATGACGGACGGAGTCGCGCTGGCTGAATTGATCAACCAGGAAAAGCCTGATTTGATCGTGCCCGAAATCGAAGCGATCGCCACCGCCAAACTGGTCGAACTGGAAAATGCCGGTACCGTACGTGTCATCCCGACCGCGCGCGCGGCATGGCTGACGATGGATCGCGAAGGCATACGTCGCCTGGCAGCCGAAGAACTCGGTTGCGCCACCTCGCCTTATCGCTTTGCCGACAGCCTGAAAGAACTGCAGGCGGGATGCGCCGAAATCGGCTATCCATGCGTCGTCAAACCTGTCATGTCTTCGTCCGGCAAGGGCCAGTCCAAGCTCAACAGCAGCGCTGATATCGAAGCCGCCTGGGATTGCGCAGCCGCTGGTGGCCGTGTTGATTCCGGTCGCGTCATCGTTGAAGGCTTTATCGACTTTGAATACGAAATCACTTTGCTGACGGTACGCGCACTCGGAGCCGACGGTGCAGTTCACACGCACTTCTGCGAACCGATAGGTCACGTGCAGGTGAATGGCGATTATGTTGAATCATGGCAGCCGCAACGCATGCATCCGGGCGCGCTGCAAAAAGCACATGAAATTGCAAAACGCGTGACCGACAATCTGGGTGGCCTCGGCCTGTTCGGCGTTGAACTCTTCGTCAAGGATGATATGGTCTGGTTCTCCGAAGTCAGCCCGCGTCCGCATGACACCGGCATGGTCACCATGGCCAGCCAGGAACAAAGCGAATTTGAATTGCACGCCAAAGCCATCCTTGGCCTGCCTGTGAATGTCGCACTGAAAACACCGGCCGCTTCCGCCGTCATCTATGGTCGCCACGACGGTAAAGTGGTGTCCTTCGAAGGCGTGGCAGATGCCTTGCACATCCCCGGCACCGATATCCGTCTGTTCGGCAAACCGGAATCCTTCGCCCGCCGCCGCATGGGGGTCGCATTGGCCAGCGCTGCCGATGTCGAGACTGCACGCAAGAATGCCAAAGCTGCTGCCGCGAAGGTTAATCCGGTGACATCCAGCTAATGAAGACGCCGCACATCAGTGGCATAGAATTTTTTGCCGGTCGTGATATTTTTCGCACCGTCTCCCTGCTACTGTATGCGGCACTCCTGTTTAATGTTGTCGTACTGATCTATGACAGCGAGCTCAGCCTGGCGCCCGTCGGCCTCGGCGCAATACTCGTACTGACAGGCTTGCTGCTGGCTTCTTTCGTACGTTATTTCTGGTTACGTACACGCGTTTTCAAGGAAGCCACTTATTTGTGCGAAATGGCGTTGGCAAGTTGCGTCATCGTCGTGCTTGCCAGCTATCACCCCATGCCCTGGCTCATCGCCGTCGCCGGCATCTTCCCGCTGGTGCTGCGCGCACGCAGCGCTGTCATTGCAATCGGGATACTCGCAATACTTGGTTACTTCCTCGGTGAGCAACTCGGTGCGGAAACGATAGACTTGCTGCCTGACTTCTTTGCCACGGCCTGCATAGGCTGGCTTTCCGTAGTGCTGGCCAAAACCCTGAACCTGAATCGCGTCACGCTGAATCAGGCGCATACCAACGAACGCCGCTTCAACGCCATCGCGCGGGTAACGCGTCATATCTTCATCATCACCGACGCGCACTACAAGATCAAATTCGCCAATCCTGCATTGCAGGAAGTCATCGGCTATAGCATCGATGAAATCATCCGTACCGCGATGAAGCCGGTATTGCACAGCGATGATGAAGCGCAGCATAAGGAAAAACTGCGCGAATTGCGCGACACACCACACAGCACGGTTTTTTCACGTCATCGCACACGTCACAAGGATGGTCACTGGATCTGGCTGGAAACACGCGGCTATAACATGCTGCACGATGCCGCCATCAATGGCCTGGTCTTCAGCATAGAAGACATCACGCTGCGCAAGGAAGCGGAACACAAGCTGCAGGAAGAAACCGCCCTGCTGCGTGCCGTGCTCGACCTCAATCCTTCGATGATTTACGCCAAGGACAACGAAGGCCGCTTCACCATCAGCAATCAAAGTTTCCAGAAACGCTTTGGCTTTAATAGCGAAAGCGAATTGCGCGGCAAAACTGCGCACGAGCTATGCGAGAAGATGGCCCATCCCGGCGATGAACTGAGTCCGCAGGAAATCGCCGATGAAATCCAGCGGCAAGACCTGCAGATCATGCAAACCGGTGTGCCTATACAAGATATGGAAGTACGCGGCTTCTGGCGTCAGGATATGGATCGCTGGTTCCACACCAGTAAATACCCGTTACCGGATCTACGCGGCCAGACCATAGGTGTGCTGGGCGTCACGCGCGACATCACCAAACGCAAGCAGACTGAGTTGCAGATCGAATACCAGGCCATGCACGATATGCTGACCGACCTGCCGAATCGTCGCTTCCTGGTGAATACCCTCAGCACGGCGATGGAAAACAGTCGTCAGCGACTCTCCAGCCTGACCATGCTGTTTTGCGATCTGGACTTCTTCAAAAGCGTAAATGACACGCACGGTCACGACTTCGGCGACCAGTGTCTGGTTGAAATTAGCAAACGCATCACCGCAATCCTCCCGGCCGACGACTTCATCGCACGCTTTGGCGGTAATGAATTTGTCATCCTCACCAATTCTTCACTGACAGAAGCCACCATCAAGGCAAATGCAGTGATGGCCGCCGTATCTGAACGACTGATCTTCGACAATGTGGTCGTTAAAATACAGACCAGTATCGGCATTGCGCAACTCAACGCCAGCCACCAAAGTCCGACTGATCTGATACGTGATGCCGACGCTGCCATGTATCAGGCCAAGGAACGTGGCCGCAACCGCACCGAGATTTACGACGCCGCGCTGCAAAGCAAAACCACCAAACATGCACGCATGGAAGTAGCGCTGCGCTTTGCACTGGAACGCAATGAATTATCGGTGGCTTACCAGCCGAAAGTTGTGCTGGCCGATGGCAGCGTGCAGGGTTTTGAATTGCTGCTGCGCTGGAACAGCCCTGAATACGGCATGATTTCACCGAATGAATTCATACCGATCGCCGAGACCTCAGGCATGGTCGTTGCCATCGGCATGTGGGCGATGGAACAGGCATGCAAGCAGCTGGCAGCGTGGCAAAAGCAGTACCCGGAAATGGGCAATATCACGATGGCCATCAACGTCTCGATGCGCCAGCTCTTGCAAGCATCCTTCTTCAGCCAGGTGCGCGACATCCTCGACAGCAGCGGCGTGATTCCGCAGATGGTAGAGCTGGAACTGACCGAGACCTCGGCGATGGCGAATCCCTTGCAGACAATGGAAAACCTGGCCATGCTGAAAAAGCTCGGCGTACGTCTGGCGCTGGACGATTTTGGTACTGGTTATTCTTCGCTCGCCTATCTGCAGAAATTGCCTATCGATATCCTCAAGATAGACAAAGCCTTTGTGCGCAGCATAGGCAACAATCAAAGCGATATGGAAATCATGCGTCTCATGATGGCGCTGGCGCACACACTGAACCTGCAAACAACTGCTGAAGGCGTGGAAACCTTTGAGCAGATACACGAACTGAAGAAAATGGGCTGCAATCTGGGACAGGGCTTCCTGTTCTCTGCGCCATTGACGGCACAGGAAGCGGAAGCCCTGATTTGTGCATCACATCGTTACCCGCTGGTTCTGGTCTAAACGGGTAGTACGCGATAAAGGTCAGGCACCTAATTTGGTATTAGTCTGATCGAGGATTTTTTCAGGTTCATCAGCGGCTTGCGCACTTTCATTATTCAACTCCGCATGCAGCTTATCCATATTCAGATCACCTACCCATTTCGCCACCACTAAGGTCGCCACGCCATTACCGATGGTATTGGTCAGCGCACGTGCTTCAGACATGAAGCGATCGATCCCCAGGATCAGCGCCAGCCCGGCAACCGGCACGTGGCCGACTGCCGACAAGGTGGCGGCGAGCACGATAAAGCCGCTCCCGGTAATCCCTGCTGCGCCCTTCGAGGTCAGCAGCAAAACCGCAAGCAAGGTCACTTGCTGCATCAGACTCATAGGCGTATTGGTTGCCTGTGCGATAAACACGGCAGCCATCGTCAGGTAAATCGCCGTGCCGTCCAGATTGAAGGAATAACCGGTAGGAATCACCAGGCCGACCACGGATTTCTTCGCGCCCATGTTTTCCATCTTGGCGATCATGCGCGGCAGCACCGATTCAGACGAAGAAGTACCGAGCACAATCAGCAATTCTTCCTTGATGTACTTAACGAACTTCCAGATGCTGAAACCATGCAGCCGTGTGACTATGCCCAGCACCACGAAAATAAAGAACAGACACGTCAGATAAAAAGCCCCCATCAGCTTGCCCAGCGACAGCAGCGAACTGATGCCGTACTTACCGATCGTGAAGGCCATCGCACCGAAGGCGCCGACAGGTGCAGCGCGCATGATGAAACCAACGATGGTGAACAATACGTGCGAGATTTTTTCAATGAAATCAAACACCAGCGTGCCGCGTCCACCCAACTTTTGCAAAGCGAAACCAAACAGCACCGACACCAGCAAAACCTGCAGCACATCGCCTTTGGCGAATGCATCTATCATGCTCATCGGGATGATATGCATCGCAAACTCGGTCACCGTTTCCAGCTTGCCGGGTGCGGTGTAGGACGCAAGGCTGGCGGTATCGAGCGTGCTGACATCGACATTCATGCCGGCACCAGGTTGCAAAACGTTAACAATGATCAAGCCGACCAGCAAGGCAACCGTACTCATGATCTCGAAATACAGCAGCGCCAGGCCGCCGGTCTTACCAACCTTCTTCATGTCTTCCATACCCGCGATACCAATCACCACAGTACAGAAAATAACGGGCGCGATAATCATCTTGATCAGCTTGATGAAACCATCACCCAAAGGCTTCATCGCAGTACCCGTCTCCGGCAGGAAGTGTCCTAGCAGAACACCAATAATGATGGCGACGATAACTTGTGCATACAGGGATTTATAAAGAGGCGGCTTTTTCATTTTGTTCTTTTCATTAAAGTTGAACACACCGATTGAGCCTATGTCCGTCGCTGACAGGCACATCCTCAATATCTGCCTTTGAATGCCTAGAAAAATGCCATGCTAGACCTCTTTTAGGCAATCTGGATGGAAAAAGATTCATCTGTACAAGACAAATAATTCCGCCTGTTTTTGTCCCCTCCGCATAGCCAGACCTTAGTAAACAAGCGTATTTACGCTATTTACGTTCGGTCACATTGCGGTAACATAGCGAAAACCGTTACGCACCATAGCCGCCCATAAGGTCAGGCTCGCATTTTTAACATCTTCCTCACATTCGCCCGGGACAATCCGCGTTTGGCGCACTAAATGCACGACATTTAGCCAAATCGAATATATTCATGGGCAAACTTATTTTTACTAAGAATATCTATGAAATTTGATGTCGCGATTGTCGGCAGTGGGCTGGCAGGTCTTTCCGTCGCCCTCCACCTCGCCGAAACCCGTAAGGTTGCGGTCATTTCCAAACGTGCATTACTGGATGGTGCCAGCAGTTGGGCTCAGGGCGGCATCGCCGCCGTACTTGACTCGAATGACAGCGTAGACGAACACGTAGCCGACACCCTGGTAGCCGGCGGTGGCCTGTGCGATGAAGCGGCCACCCGTTTCATCGTCGAGCACGGCCGTGAAGCCATCGAATGGCTGATCGCGCAAGGCGTCCCGTTTACACCTGATCCGACCGCAGAACTCGGTTTCCACCTGACCCGCGAAGGCGGCCACGGCCAGCGCCGCATCATCCACGCAGCAGACGCCACCGGCCACGCCGTGCAGGTCACGCTGGAACAAAAAGTACGTGCGCATCCGAACATCACACTGCTCGAACATCACTACGCGATCGACGTCATCACCTCCGACAAGCTGGACCAAAAGAAAAACGGTCCACGCTGCCTCGGCTTGTATGTACAGGACGTGAAAAGCGGCAAGGTCATCACCATCGCCGCCGAGCACACCGTGCTGGCCACCGGCGGTGCCGGCAAGGTCTACCTCTACACCACCAACCCTGACACTGCGACCGGCGACGGCATCGCAATGGCATGGCGTGCCGGCTGCCGTATCGCCAATATGGAATTCATCCAGTTCCACCCGACCTGTCTGTATCACCCGTACGCCAAATCCTTCCTGATCACGGAAGCGGTGCGCGGCGAAGGCGGTGTACTCAAACTGCCAGCCAGCGCCGGGCGCGACGGCGGCAAGCGCTTTATGCCTGCGCATGACGAACGCGCAGAGCTGGCGCCACGCGACATCGTGGCGCGTGCCATCGATGCCGAGATGAAAAAACGCGGTCTGGACTACGTCGACCTCGACATCAGTGATAAATCGCCGGAATTCCTGAAGGAGCACTTCCCGACCATCATGGCGCGCTGCCTGGAGCTGGGCATAGACATGACCAAGCAACCGATACCGGTCGTGCCTGCGGCGCACTACACCTGCGGCGGCATCATCACCGACCTCTCCGGTCGCACCGACCTGCCTGGCCTGTACGCTGTCGGCGAAGCCACCTACACCGGCCTGCACGGCGCCAACCGCCTGGCCAGCAACTCTCTGCTCGAATGCCTGGTACTGGGTCGCGCGACAGCGAAATACATCGACCAGCAACCACAGCAAAAACTCAGCGCCCTGCCAGCCTGGGATGAAAGCCGCGTTACCGATGCGGATGAAGAAGTCATCATCGCCAACAACTGGGATGAACTGCGTCGCTTTATGTGGAACTACGTCGGCATCGTACGCACCACCAAACGTCTGGAACGTGCGCAACATCGTATCCGTTTGCTGAAGGAAGAAATCGACGAGTACTACGCCAACTTCCGCATCACATCGGATCTGCTGGAACTGCGTAACCTGGTGGAAGTAGCATCGCTGATCGTCAACAGCGCACTGTCACGCCGTGAAAGCCGTGGTTTGCACTACAGCCGCGATTATCCGGATACCTTGCCTAAGGCTTTGCCTAGTGTGTTGTCGCCGGATCGCAAGAAGTAAAATTGTTTGGTTTGATGAAAACGCCTCGAGAGATCGGGGCGTTTTTTATTGTTTGCTTGGCTTGCGTGTTGAAGGTGCTGATTCGGTTTGCTCTTCGTGGTGAAGTACGTTGCCGGGCCACCCCCGGCAAACCAAGCCTCCACGGAGTGGAAACTCCATCAGCAACAACTAAACGTAACCCACCAATAAAAAATGCCGCTTGATAAAAACCAAGCGGCATTTTCAATACGGGCCTGTGCCAAAAGCACAAACCCAACTACACCTCGATTACCCCACCCACTTCCGCGCATTACGGAACATACGCATCCAAGGCGAATCCTCGCCCCAAGACTCAGGATGCCAACTCTGCTGCACGCTACGGAACACACGCTCCGCATGCGGCATCATGACCGTGAAGCGACCATCAGGCGTCGTCACCGACGTGATGCCTTCCGGCGAACCATTAGGATTGTATGGATAGCCTTCTGTCGCACGACCTTTGTTATCAATGAAGCGCATCGCTACCAGCGCTTCATTGATATCGCCAGTCAACGAGAAGTCAGCAAACCCTTCACCGTGCGCCACCGCAATCGCAGTTTGCGTACCCGCCATGTCATTGAAGAATATAGACGGCGAATCCGCTACTTCAACCATAGTGAAACGCGCCTGGAATTGTTCAGCCTTGTTACGGGTGAATTTCGGCCATGCCTGTGCGCCCGGGATGATGGATTTCAGATTGCTCATCATCTGGCAACCGTTACAGATACCCAGTGCAAACGTATCCTGACGGCTGAAGAAGGTCGCGAACTGTTCCGCCAACTGATTGTTGAACAGTATGGTTTTCGCCCAGCCCTCGCCCGCACCCAGTACGTCACCGTAGGAGAAACCGCCGACTGCGATCACGCCCTTGAAGTCGCTCAAGTGTGCGCGGCCGCTGATCAGGTCGCTCATGTGGACGTCGACTGCGGTGAAGCCGGCTTTGTGCATGACGTAAGCGGTTTCGATATGCGAGTTGACGCCCTGCTCACGCAGGATGGCCACGTGCGGGCGTACACCGGTTGCGATGTACGGTGCGGCGATGTCTTCCTGCGGATCGAAACTCAGCTTAGGTGTGATACCCGGATCCAGCTTGTCGAGGATGCGATCATATTCAGCATCTGCACAATCCGGATTGTCACGCAGACGGGCGATGCGCCAGCTGGTTTCGCTCCAGAAACGATGCAGATCGATGCGCGACTGGCTGTAGATAGCCTTGGCATCGCGCGTGAATTCGATCATGTCGTTTTCGTTCGGTTTGCCGATAATGTGGCTGCATGCGCCCAGATTGTATTCACGCAGTACATTCATGACTTCCGATTTTTGCTCGGCACGTACCTGAATCACGGCACCCAGTTCTTCATTGAACAGCGCGCGCAGAGTCAGATCATTGCGACGTTCCGCCACCTGAGTCGTCCAGTTTTTCGCATCACCGCCGTCGCTGGCATGCTCGCCTTCCAATGTCAGGATGTCGAGGTTCACCGACAAACCACTGTGACCGGCAAATGCCATTTCACACAATGTCGTGAACAGGCCGCCGTCGGAACGATCATGGTAGGCCAGCAGTTTGTCTTCCTTGTTCAGGCGCTGGATCGCGTTGAAGAAACCTTTCAGGTCTTCTGCGCTATCGACGTCCGGCGTTTCATTACCGATTTGCTGCATGACTTGTGCAAACGCCGATGCACCCAGGCGGTTTTTGCCTCGGCCCAGATCGATAGCGATCAGCACGGTGTCACCTGCATCGGTGCGCAATTGCGGCGTTAACGATTTACGTACGTCATATACCGGCGAGAAGGCTGAGACGATCAGCGAAACCGGCGATACGACTGCCTTGTCTGCCCCTTCATCTTTCCATGTCGTACGCATGGACAAGGAGTCCTTGCCGACCGGGATGCTGATGCCAAGTGCCGGGCACAATTCCATGCCGACCGCTTTGACCGTATCAAACAAGGCAGCGTCCTGTCCCGGTTGACCGCAAGCAGCCATCCAGTTGGCGGACAGTTTAATGTCGGAGATATCAGCGATAGGTGCGGCGGCAATATTGGTCAGCGCCTCGCCGACAGCCATACGGCCGGATGCCGCTGCATTGATGACTGCCAGCGGGGTACGCTCACCCATCGCCATCGCTTCACCCAGGTAGCCTTCAAAGCTCATGGTGGTGACTGCGCAATCGGCAACCGGCACCTGCCATGGACCTACCATCTGGTCGCGCACGGTAGTGCCGCCCACAGTACGGTCACCGATGGTGATCAGGAACGATTTGTCGGCAACTGTTGGCAAGCGCAGCACGCGTACCGATGCTTCCAGCAAGTCGATGCCGGTGACGTCTATCGCTGGCAAGTCTTGCTGTACATGGCTGACATCACGATGCATTTTGGGCGGTTTGCCGAGCAATACATCCATCGGCATATCGACCGGGTTATTGTCGTGCTCCGGATCGATCACTTTCAACTGACGTTCTTCAGTCGCGGTACCGACGACGGCAAACAGGCAGCGCTCGCGTTCACACAGGTAGGTGAATTGCGGCAGGCTTTCCGGTGCAATCGCCAGCACATAACGTTCCTGCGATTCATTACTCCAGATCTCCTTCGGTGCCATACCGCTTTCTTCCAGCGGTACTTTGCGCAGATCAAAGATCGCGCCGCGTTTGGCATCGTTGGTGATTTCCGGGAACGCATTCGACAAGCCGCCTGCACCCACGTCATGGATGGAGAGAATAGGATTGTCGTCCTGCATCGCCCAGCACGCATTGATGACTTCCTGCGCACGACGTTCCATTTCAGGATTGCCACGCTGTACCGAATCGAAATCCAGATCAGCAGTATTGGTACCGGTTGCCATCGACGATGCGGCACTGCCGCCCATGCCGATACGCATGCCCGGACCACCGAGCTGGATCAGCAGGCTGCCGACTGGCAAGTCGTGCTTCTTGGTGTGTTTGGCCGAGATGCTGCCGATACCACCGGCGATCATGATCGGCTTGTGATAGCCGTTCACTGTGCCGGCGACGTTTTGTTCGTAGGTACGGAAGTAACCGCCCAGGTTAGGACGACCGAATTCATTGTTGAAAGCAGCAGCACCGATAGGACCATCGACCATGATTTCCAGCGGTGAAGCAATGCGGTCCGGCTTGCCGTAAGCAGGCGCAGTGTCAGTGACCGGTTTGGTCACGTCCTGGCTGTTTTCCCAAGCCTGCACGCCGTCCGGCAACATCAGGTTGGACACGGTAAAGCCGCTCAGGCCTGCTTTCGGCTTGGCGCCGCGACCGGTTGCACCTTCGTCACGGATTTCACCGCCGGCACCAGTCGATGCGCCCGGGAATGGCGAGATCGCGGTCGGATGGTTATGCGTCTCTACCTTCATCAGGATGTGCGTCAACTCTTGCGAAGCTTCGTACACATTACCGGCAGCAGCGCCGCGTGGATAAAAACGGGTGACGGTCGCGCCTTCGATGACGGACGAGTTATCGCTGTACGCCACCACGGTGCCGCGCGGCGCCAGTTGATGCGTATTCTTGATCATGGCAAACAGCGATTTATCCTGTTTGACGCCGTCTATGGTCCAGTCAGCATTAAAGATTTTATGACGGCAGTGTTCGCTATTGGCTTGCGCGAACATCATCAGTTCGACGTCGGTCGGATTACGCTTGGCAGTCGTAAATGCAGCCAGCAGGTAATCGATTTCATCATCGGACAAAGCCAGACCGAGTTCTGTATTGGCATTCACCAGTGCCGCTTTGCCACCTTGCAGCAAATCGATGAAGGCCAGAGGTTTGGCTTCCAGCTCACCGAACAGGCCCGCCGCTTCATCGGCGCTGCGCAATACCATTTCTGTCATGCGGTCGTGCAGGAGCGCTTGTACCGCCACGGTGCTTTCTTCAGACAGATGGCGCGCACCGCCGAGCAAACCTGATTTCACATGTACGACGTAGACAATGCCGCGCTCTATGCGACGGATACCGGCCATGCCGCAGTTATGCGCGATGTCGGTCGCCTTGCTGGCCCACGGCGAAATCGTGCCGAAACGCGGAATCACGACAAATTCGTCACCTTCCAGCTTGGCACTGAACGGTTCACCATAAGTCAGCAGCGCATCCAGGCGCTTGACGTCGACTTCTGCGAGCGGCGCCGCCGAGTCGACAAAATGCAGGTAACGGCCGGTAACACCGACGATGGCATGATCGACTTGTTGCAGTTGGGTTAAGAGGCGTTCAGTACGAAAAGCAGACAGGGCGTTGGAACCTGGCAAAATCAGCATGGCGAGAAGGTAGTTGAGGCGAAAAAACGGTCAAAATCGGCCGTCGCTCCGCGAGTTGGATCAGAAACCGTGATTATACCGCGACCGGGCGTCTTTACCTCCGAATTCATGGCTAAAGCAGCAAGCCATGCTTAGTCAGAAATGCAATAAAGGGGCACATTTTCATGTGCCCCTTCATCTATAAGCATCAAATCCGGCTTATCGCAGCGTTAATTCCACCTGCCGCCACGCCCGCCCATGCTGAATCGCCCGGCGCCCAGCAAGACCAGCGCCAGTGCCGCAACCAGGAACATGCCCTGTAATTCCAGCGACCAGCCACCCGTTTCATTGAGTGTAAACAGCTGTTTGGTATGCACCAGCACAATGGCAAAAACCATATTACCGGCAATAATCAGCGCCGCCAGCCGCGACCAGATGCCGACGATCAGCAGGATGGGGGCAATCACCTCACCCAGATACACCAGGTAGCCCACCGCTGCCGGCAATCCTGCGCTGGTCGTCGCACTAATCACAAAAGCGGGTCCGGCAATGATTTTTGCAATCCCGTGTAACAGGATCAAACCACCCAGCACTACCCGCAAAATCAGTTTGCCAAGATCGTCAGTATTTTGCATATCGCCATCCTTGTTTGAGATTGATGACCAGCGCTCCGGGGCTATGTACCAGGCCGGGACGCTACCACTGCGTAGTCATATTGCCATAGCAATAATACTCCCGACAAACAGGAAATGTGGTGTCAGATATATATGCGCTTATTAGTTTTAATTATTCGCCCAGCAATTCGGCAATCACCTGCAAACCATCGACGTGTTCGCAAATGACCTTGATGATGACGATAATCGGAATTCCCAGCAACAAGCCACATACGCCCCACAACCAGGCCCAGAACAACAGCGAGACGAAAACCGCGACCGCATTCATCTTGGCGATACGCCCCGTCATCCAGGTAGTAACAAAGGTACCGACGACGGTGGCGATCAGCAGCGTCGCTCCGCCCACGGCCAGCACTGAAGAGAAAGTACCGAACTGCATAAAGGCCGTGACCCCGGTAGCGGCCATGATCAGCAGCGGACCGAAGTAAGGAATGATATGCAGGACGCCTGCTGCCAGTGCCCAGGCGCCTGCATTCTCCAGCCCTATCCAGTGCAGGGCACCCCACATCAGCAAGCCGAACAGGACATTGGTAACCAGCAGCATGAACATATAGTTCTGGATCGAGGTATTGATCGCATCCAGTATCTGCACCGTGATCTTGCGCGTATGCAGGGTACGCCCACTGATCTTGACCAGCTTGCGCCGGAACATATCGCCGGACTGCAGGAAAAAGAAGACCAGGAAAATCACCATCGTGGCCTGCCCCAGAAAGCCGACCACTCCTATCGAGCTGGCCCACAGCCATTGACTGAGGTTAAAGACGGATTGCTCTACCGGGCTTTTTGCAACAGGCCGGCCACCGGCAGCCTGGTTCGTTGCTTTTTCAATTTCCGTCGCTGCCGCCTGCATTTGCTGGATGGTGCTGCCCTGCCCCCTTTGCAGATTCTTTACCGCACGCGCCAGCTTTTGCGTAGCGGTCGGCAGACTGACCAGGATGGAATTGAACTCGTCACGCAAATTATTCGCGGTCAGCGCCGCGCTGCAGACGATCGCAATAATCACCACTGAGGTTCCCAACAGTCGCGGTACCCGGATACGCTCCAGCCAGACCACCAGTGGATTCAGCGTATAGGCAATAAAGATACCGAAGAGCAGCGGAATGAAGAAGGCATGCGCCACCGACAAGGCAAACACAAAGGCAACCGTGGCAATAATCGTCAAGGCCACTCCACGCGCATTCACCGGCAGATGGATCACTCCGGCTGGCGCCACCGGATCATGCGGCATCCTGACCGGGCTAGTCGCATGTTCAGGCGTAGCCGCTTCTTTATTTTTATCAGTCATATGGATACCCGGAAATAAATCCTGCGAGCAACAAACTCACAGTAAAACGATGGCTTAAGAGACAAAGATTGTCCCATATGCATAACAAGAAAGCATGTTGATTTCAGTCTTGCAGACATCTGCAAACAACAAATTGCCCTTATGTACGATAACGTACGGACAACATTCCCGGCCCGGCGCATACTGCAATTGAAGGTGCATAACCATATGCGGCAAGAACTCCGCATCTACCGATCGAATTAACAAGGAGACCTTATGCTCTATACCATTGCAGTCGTACTCGTCATCCTTTGGCTGGTTGGCCTGGTCAGTTCCTATACCATCGGCGGTTTCATCCATATCCTGTTGGTGATTGCCGTTGTGCTGATCCTGTTGCGCATTATCAGTGGGCGAAAACCGTTCTGACGACATCAGCAGCAACCACGCGGCCTGTTCTGGCCGTGACAAAAACCGCACCAGTTGGTGCGGTTTTTTTATGCCGCCAACAAATCTGCCGACCATCTGCAATCGGACGGCTTAAGTACTGGATTCGGGCTAACTTCCTGCATTGATCTGCTTGCAAGGCCCGATATGAGCCGCTTTGCCACGCTTTTTTGCTAATTTTCAAAAATTTGCACGACTACTGCTGGCACAGCCATGTGTCCGCTTGGTAACATGACGGGCTAATTCTGGGAAGGATAGAAGTAATGCAAGTAGCGGTTATCGGTGCAGGCGTCATTGGGGTAAGTACCGCCTATTTTCTGGCCGAAGCAGGACACGAAGTGGTCGTCATCGAACGCCATAACAATGTGGCAGAAGAAGCCAGCTACGGCGACTCCGGCATCCTCGCCGCCAGCAGCATTGCACCATGGGCAGCACCAGGCGTCCCGCGCTCCTTCCTCTCCCATCTGTTGAAATCCGAAGCGCCGGTCATGCTGAACCAGCCCTGGCGGCCATCCATGCTGAGCTGGATGCGGCGCTGGATGAAGGAAGCGGACATAGAACGCTACCGCGTCAATCGTGAACGCATGCAGCGTATTGCGTTTTACAGCCGCGACGTCATGCAAATGCTGCGTGAGCGCCATCAGCTTGATTACGAACAAACACCCGGTTACCTGCAACTGTTCCGCACCGAACGTGATCTGCAACTGGCGCAAAGCGCTTTCGATTACCTGAGCGAACATAACATCCCGCACAAAAAACTGGACGCGGCCCAGGCGCACGCCATCGACTGCGCGCTGAATCCAAACACACCACTGGCCGGTGCCTTGTACTTCCCCGAAGATGAAGCGGGTAACTGCCCTTTGTTCACACGTCAGATCCGCGCGCAGGCGCAGGCGATGGGCGTGGAGTTCCATTTCGGCAGCAAAGTCAAATCCATCGAAGAATCGAAGCGCGGTGTGCACCTGCAAATCGATGATCACAGCTTCTCCGCCGAATGCGTAGTCGTTGCAGGCGGTGCAGACAGCGCCAAGCTACTGACACCATTGGGCTTGCATTTACCGTTGCGCGCGGTGAAAAGCTACTGCGCCACGGCGACCATCCGCAACTTCGAGTCAGCACCGGTTGCTGCAGTCGTGGACGAAGCCTACAAGATTGCCATCACGCGCATGGGCAAACGCATACGCGTGGCCGGCACGGCAGAACTAGGATCACACACACCTGAATTGCGCCAGAAGGCCTTGAACACACTGCTCAAGGTCGGCTACGACTGGTTCCCTGATGCCTGCAACTACAACACAGCAACCTTCTGGTCCGGCAGCAGCCTGGCCTTGCCTGATGGCCCGCCATTACTGGGTG
Organism: Herminiimonas sp. KBW02; assembly: GCF_003852535.1. Classification (GTDB taxonomy): domain Bacteria; phylum Pseudomonadota; class Gammaproteobacteria; order Burkholderiales; family Burkholderiaceae_D; genus Oxalicibacterium. The sequence goes on from NZ_QAJP01000002.1 coordinate 166,752, forward strand.
CGTGCCGGGTGCGCAATGTTTACATCAACATCGGCCACGGCAGCACCGGCTGGGCGATGGCGGCAGGTTCCGGCAAAGTGGTAGCCGATGTTATTTCGGGTCGCACACCGGATATCGATCTCGATGGTTTAACACCTACGCGTTATTCCTGATACCTCTTTGCTGGTACCTCTTTCATTGAGTAGGGTCTAATTGGACTAAAATCAAATGCATCAGCACTCTGTGCCCGCACCCATTTGATTAAGCCGCCGATATGACCGACACCCACGCACTCTGCACCGTCAACGAAATACGCCAGGTAGAACAGGCAGCACTGGCCAACTCGCCGTCTTATGCCCTGATGCAACGCGCCGGCACCGCCGCTGGTGAGCTCGCCTATGAACTGCTGCAAAGCAGTGAAAAGGAAAGACGCGTATTGGTTCTGGCAGGCCCTGGCAACAATGGGGGCGATGCTCTGGAGGCAGCCAGCCAATTGATGAACGCCGGACTCAAGGCATTCATCGTACTCCCCTTCTCCACCGATAGCTTGCCAGCCGATGCACAGCAAGCGCTGCAACGAGCCAAAGCCAGCAGAGCGACTTTCATCGGGATCAATGACGCAGCGATCACTAACACTGACTGGGCCATAGTCATCGACGGCTTGTTCGGCATAGGACTAAGCCGCGCCATCAGCGGCCCGCTGTACGACCTGATCGCAAACGTCAATCAACTCAGTTGTCCGATACTGGCGCTCGACGTGCCCAGCGGCTTGAATGCAGACACCGGCGCCATCGTCGGTGACGCAGAGGGCATCGCCATACAGGCAACGCATACCATCACCTACCTCGCCGACAAAGCCGGCCTGCACACGTGTGAAGGCCGGGATCATGCCGGCGTCGTTCATGTGGCGACATTGAATATTTCTGCGGAGCGCTTCCCGCCAGCATCCATGCAATTGAATCATCGTGAGCTATTCGCCAAATGCCTGCGCCCACGTCGCCACAATACGCATAAGGGCAGCTACGGTGATGTCAGCGTACTGGGTGGTTCACATGGCATGGTCGGGGCGGCAGTACTCGCGGCACGCGCTGCGGCCAAATGCGGTGCGGGACGGGTCTTCATAGCCTGCCTCGCTGACTCGCTGTTATACGACAGCATGCAGGCAGAGCTGATGAGCCGTCTTGCCAGCAACATCGATTACAGCAGCACAACCACCGTTGCTGGCCCCGGCCTTGGCACCTCGCGGCTGGCGCGCGACACTCTGGGCAAAGCCATCATCGCCAACACGCCGCTGGTGATAGATGCCGATGCACTCAACCTGATCGGTAACGAACCGGCCCTGCAGGAAAAGTTACTGGCACGTAGTGCCGCCACCATCATCACGCCGCATCCACTGGAAGCGGCACGCCTGTTAGCCAGCACGACGCAGCAAATCCAGGGTAACCGGATCGCTGCTGCGCGCGCACTGGCCGCTACTTTCCGCGCAACGACGATACTAAAAGGCTCAGGTACTGTTATCGCGGCACCGGACGGCACCATCGTCATCAACACTACCGGCAACCCGGCACTGGCGACTGCGGGTTCCGGCGATGTGTTGGCGGGATTGTCGGGAGCCTTGCTGGCGCAAGGTTGCCCGGAATGGGAAGCGGCGCTGGCGGCCGTCTATCTGCACGGTCTGGCAGCGGATGAACTGGTCAAGCGCGGCATCGGCCCGATCGGCCTGACGGCAGGTGAACTGATACCGGAAATCCGCTCGGTACTGAATCAACTGGTCAATGGCGAAATATAACTAAAGTACTTCCTTAAACCTGAACCAGACGCCCGGCTGAAATCGTAATCGTGCGTTTGCACAAGGCGGCAATCGAAGGATCATGCGTCACCAGCACCAGCGTCGAACCGCGTTCGCGGTTCAATTCAAACATCAGTTGTATCACTGCCGCCCCGGTTGCTGCATCCAGGCTGCCGGTCGGCTCATCGGCAAATAGCAATGGCGGTTCACTGACGAAGGCACGCGCCAGCGCGACCCGTTGCTGTTCGCCACCAGACAGATATTTGGGGTAATGCTTCAAGCGCGTACTCAGGCCCACCCGCGCCAGCATGGCCTCGGCCTTTTCTTTCGCCTTACCGTCACCACGCAACTCCAGCGGCAACATCACATTTTCCAGTGCGTTCAAATGCCCGAGCAACTGAAACGACTGGAACACGAAACCAAGCCTGGACTTGCGCAAACCAGCGCGACCATCTTCATCCAGTGCAAAAATATCAGTACCATCCAGCTTGACCGTGCCATCTGAAGGCGTATCCAGGCCTGCCAGCAAGCCCAGCAAGGTAGACTTGCCGGAACCCGACGCGCCTATGATGGCAAGCGTATCGCCCGCTTGCACGGTAAAATCAACTGATTGCAGAATAGTCAGCTCACCGGTCGCATCTGCCACACGTTTGGTCAGATTGATAGCTTCAATTGCAGGATACAAAGTAGAGGATTCAGGCATGCCGATTAATTTCAAGTTTTCGTATCAAGTAGAGACAGTAATGAAAGCGCTAATGAGAGCGTTGGCGTTGCTCATGCTCGCCTCGTTCACGATGAGCGCTTATTCTGCATCAAAAACCGTACTCGTGCTTGGTGACAGCCTGTCTGCAGAGTATGGTCTGGCGCGTGGCGAAGGCTGGGTCAGCCTTTTGCAGAAGAAACTGGAGGCAGAAAAAATCACGGCTCCTATCGTCAATGCCAGTATCAGCGGAGAAACTACCAGCGGTGGCGCAGCGCGCCTGCAAACCTTGCTCGACAAGCATCAGCCTGCAGTCGTCGTGATAGAACTCGGCGCGAATGACGCGCTGCGCGGCCTGTCCTTGATTGCTACCCAGCAGAACCTGCGCAATATGGTCGCCGCGGCAAAAAAAGCCAAAGCCAAAGTACTACTGATAGGTATGCAGATTCCACCCAATTACGGCACCGATTACACCCGTCAATTCGCTGACCTGTTTCCCAAGATTGCCAAAGAAAGCAAATCGGCACTGGTTCCGTTCATGCTGAAAGACGTCGCGGACAAAGCCAATCCCAGCCTGTTTCAGGCTGATCGCATCCACCCGGCAGCAATAGCGCATCCGATCATACTCAACAACATCTGGCCGCAACTCAAACCTTTGCTCCCCGGGTAAATATGAAAAAGTATCCTGCCCTGCTCCGCTTTGCCGATCTCCTGCCAGGGCTGGAGCAGTTCGATACGATCATCGATGTGCGCAGCCCTGCCGAATTTGCCCTTGATCATATTCCCGGCGCAATCAATTGTCCGGTGCTGGATGATAAAGAACGGCATCGCATCGGTACCTTGTACAAGCAAACCGGTGCGTTTGAAGCGAAGAAACTGGGCTCAGCGCTCGTCGCACGTAATATTGCACACCACATAGAAACCGCATTCATCGACAAACCTCAGGGCTGGAAGCCGCTGATTTATTGCTGGCGCGGTGGTAATCGCAGTGGTGCAATGACATTAATACTGGCACGCATAGGCTGGCCTGCCGTGCAACTGGACGGCGGTTACAAAGAGTACCGTCGTCATGTCAATGCAGACCTGACTGAACTACCCTCACACTTTCAATTCCATGTGATCTGCGGCCCTACCGGCAGCGGTAAAAGCCGTTTGCTGCAAACGCTGGCGACTGCAGGTGAGCAGGTACTTGATCTGGAAAAACTCGCGGCACACAGAGGCTCGGTGCTGGGACATCTGCCGACAGAACAGCAACCGTCGCAAAAGAAATTTGAGACCGACATCTGGCAAACACTGCGCCGCTTCGACCGGCAAAAAGTCATCTACATAGAATCGGAAAGCAAGAAAATTGGTAACTTGCGTGTACCCGACAGCTTGATAGAAAACATGCGTAAATCAGCATGCATCTCGCTGGAACTGAAGCATGACAAACGCATTCAGCTTCTCATGCAGGATTACCAGCATTTCCTGAATGATCCTGATCTGCTGAGTAGCCAGCTTAGCTGTCTATTGCAACTGCATGGCAGAGAAAAAATCGCGCGCTGGCACAAGCTTGCCGCGGATGGAGAAATGGAAGTGTTGGTCGGAGAGTTACTGGAAGAGCATTACGATCCGGCTTATGGCCGCTCGATAGAGCGTAACTTCAGGCGGGTCAAGGATGCGAGGATTGTACGCCTGGCGGATTTGTCGATGGAGGCGTTTCGGGCAGCTGCTGGAGATGTGGTTGGGTTTGTTCGGATTTAGGTGATGTAAGTCATTGGATTAAAAGGTCCGCTTATGTGGGCCTTTTTATTGTCTGTCTGGTTTCGTTTAGTGTTGTTGGCGCTGTTCTTTCTTCGATCAGCCTTGGCTTGCCGGGCCACTCCCGGCAAACCAACTCTCCACGGAGAACAAACAGCATCAGCACCACAAAACTGAAAACAAACCCACCAATAAAAAAGCCGCTAAAAGCGGCTTTTTTAAATACCAAATTCACCCAACAATTACTCGGCCCCATCAGCCTTGGCAACCGCCGGCTTCAATATCTTAACCTTGGCTTTCTCTTTCAACACATCCAGATAAGCCTGCATTTCTTCCTGTGCCAAAGCAGCAGTGATCTGTTGTTGCTCAGCCTGACGCTTGGCCTTGTCTACAGTAGTTGGCTGCACCACGCGTATCACACGCAATACGCCATAACCCTGACCCGGCACTTCAACACCGACATACGATGGCAGCTTGCTGGTATCTGCTTTCATCACTGCCAGGAACAGAGCTGGATTCACACCCTGGCTCTTCGCACGTGAAACAGTTTGCGTAGCCGAGAAGCCAGTCGCATCGTCTTTAGCTTTCAGAGCCGCCAGTTTTTCTTCACCCGCTTTTTTCGCCAGCGCCAGCGCTTCTACCTGTACTACGCGATCACGTACCTGTGCTTTAACTTCATCAAAAGGACGTTTGCTCGCTGGTTTGTAATCAACGACACGACCTGCGATCAGCGTATTCGGTGCAACTTCTACCGCTTCCGTATTACGTTTGTTTTTCAGCGAATCATCCGAGAACAAAGCGCTCAGGAATTTAGGGCTATTGAAAGGAGCCGTTGCTGCCACCGCCGGGTTAGGCTGACGCGACAGATTGTTGACCGTTTCAATTTTCAGTTTCAACTTGTCAGCAACCGATTTCAGACTGTCCGATTGCTCGTAGACTGTGTTGCTGAAGACGTCTGCTGTTTCTGCATACTTCTTGCTCACCAGTTGCTTACGGATGTCGTTCGCAATCTCGCCTTTGACTTGTTCCAAAGGTTTCAGTGTCGCTGGTTTAATGGCGGTCACTTTGATGATGTGGAAACCGAAATCCGATTCAACCAGATCGCTCAATTCGCCCTGCTTCAGTTTGAATGCAGCATCCTCGAAAGGTTTGACCATCATGCCTTTGCTGAAGAAGTCGAGATCACCACCACGTTCAGCTGAACCTGGATCGTTCGAATTTTCTTTCGCCAGCTTGGCAAAATCCTGTGGCGACTTGCGCAAGGTTTCCAGCAATTTTTCAGCCTTCGCTTTAGCTGCCGCTTTTTCTGCAGCAGGCGCATCTTTGTTGGCAGCGATCAGAATGTGGCTGGCACGACGTTGTTCATCCACGCCATACTGCTTCGCATTTTGCTCGTAATAGGATTTGACATCAGCATCGCTGACGCTGATTTGCGCCGTCAGCGCATCAGCGGTCAATACAACGTACTCCGCTTTTACCTGTTCCGGTACCGAGAACTCATTGCTCTTGTCGTAGTAAGCCTTGAGCATGTCATCCGTTACCTTGACTTGCGCTGCGTAATCCGCCGCCTTGAAAGTCAGGTACTGAACTTCGCGCTCTTGCTCGCCCAGCTCGGACAAACGTTTGGCCAGTGAATCAGGGGCAAATGCGGTCGACTGAATCGCGGCATTGACTTGCTGCACGACCAGGTCCTGACGCAGGCTGGCTTCGTACCCGGCAGGTGTCATGCCTTGCGCTGCCAGCAGCGATTTGTAACGCTCTACATCGAACTTGCCATCAGCAGTGGTCAGGCCTGCGATGCCCATGATGGTTTGTTGCAGGGTCTGGTCAGAGACCGATAATTTATTGCGTTTTGCTTCAGCTGCCAGTACACGCTCAGCGATCAGACCATCCAATACATCTTGCTTGGCTTCCGGCGTATCGAACATTTTCGGATCGAACTGACCGCCGAACATTTGACGGAAACGCTCCATCTGTTCGCGCTGTGCCGCATCCCATTCCGGTTGTGTAATCGCCTGGCCGTCTACCTTGGCCACGGTGGTCGACGAATCGCCCATGCTGGTATAGCTTTCCAGACCGAACAAGGCGAACGATGGGAAGATGACCAGCAGCAGCAGGAACTGCATCAGACGTTGGTGTGTGCGGATAAAATCAAACATGGCTAACCAATCACAGGCAAAACGCGATCAATACGTCGCATATATGAAAAAAGGCGAACTCTCGTTCGCCTTTTATTTTTTGGCGGAGTGGACGGGACTCGAACCCGCGACCCCCGGCGTGACAGGCCGGTATTCTAACCAGCTGAACTACCACTCCTAAACTACTTGATGATTATTTGCGAGTTTGACTGATGGTGGGTGCTGACGGGGTCGAACCGCCGACCTACGCCTTGTAAGGGCGCCGCTCTACCAACTGAGCTAAGCACCCTAATCTTGCTTAACCAGCCAAACATACAGCGTTGTCACCACGCCGCAAAAGAAAATATTTTACAGCATGTTGAATCAATTTGCTACTAGTTAACCGCGTCTTTCAATGCTTTGCCTGGTTTAAATTTAGGCACTTTAGCTGCTTTGATTTTGATCGCTTCACCGGTACGTGGGTTTCTGCCTGTGCGTGCTGCACGTTTTCCTACGGAAAATGTACCGAAACCAACCAGGGTTACGGAACCATTTTTCTTCAATGTGGTTTTGACTGCGCCAATCACTGAGTCGAGCGCGCGTGCTGCAGCTGCTTTGGAAATATCGGCGGAACCAGCAATGTGGTCAATCAATTCAGTTTTATTCACTTACGTCCCCTCACAAAGGTTGAATGCCGCATCTCGTGCTTTACGCAGTATTGCTAAAACGATGATGCGGACGCAGAAAAAATCTGCAGCAAGTATTAAACAAGCCGCAAAGCCTTGTGTCAAGCGCTTTGCAAGCTTTTCCCCTCTGAAAATTAACATTTTTTATGTTTAGGATTCCTCCTTCGCACTTCTAAGAATATTTTTTTTGATGCGCATGTGAAAAAAAAAGCGCTCCGAAGAGCGCTTTTTTAAACTGCAAAATTACTTCTGCGTTACATCTGCCAGTGCATCAAATCATCAATGCTTGACGACAGTCGGATCGTTCGACTCAGCAGGTTTCGCAACGGCAGTATCAACCACTGCGACCTCTTCATCCGTCAATGGTACTGGCGCGCGTTCCAATGCGATCTCAAGCACTTTATCGATCCAGCGCACTGGTACGATTTCAAGCTTGTTCTTCACATTGTCCGGAATCTCAGCCAGATCCTTCACGTTTTGTTCAGGTATCAAAACAGTTTTGATACCACCGCGATGCGCTGCCAGCAGTTTCTCTTTCAAGCCACCGATAGGCAACACTTCACCACGCAAAGTAATCTCACCAGTCATCGCCACATCAGCACGCACCGGAATACCGGTGAACACCGAGACCATCGCCAGCGTCATCGCTACACCAGCCGATGGACCATCCTTCGGTGTTGCGCCTTCAGGAACGTGAATATGAATATCGCTCTTCTCGAAAACATCGGCTTTGATACCGAGTTTCTTCGCGCGGCTGCGCACAACAGTGCGTGCAGCCTCGATCGATTCCTTCATCACATCGCCCAAGGTACCGGTACGGATGATGCCGCCCTTGCCTGGCACTGCAACCGATTCGATGGTGAGCAAATCGCCACCGACTTCGGTCCATGCCAGACCGACCACCTGACCAACCTGGTTTTCTTTTTCGGCTACACCGAAATCGAATTGACGTACGCCCAGGAATTTGTCGAGGTTCTTGGTCGAGACCGTGACTTTTCTGTCCTGCTTTTTCAGCAGCAGCATTTTTACGACCTTGCGGCAGATCTTCGAAATTTCCCGTTCCAGCGAACGCACACCGGCTTCACGCGTGTAGTAACGAATGATGTCGCGGATTGCGGATTCAGCCACGCTGATCTCGTCTTCCTTCAGACCATTGTTCTTGATCTGTTTCGGCAAGAGGTAACGTTGCGCAATGCTGGTTTTTTCATCTTCGGTATAACCCGACAGACGAATAACTTCCATACGATCGAGCAAGGCTGGCGGAATGTTGTACGAGTTTGAAGTCGCAACAAACATCACGTCAGACAAATCGAAATCAACTTCGACGTAGTGATCCGAGAACGTATGGTTTTGCTCAGGGTCCAGCACTTCGAGCAAAGCCGACGACGGATCGCCACGGAAGTCCATGCCGAGTTTGTCGATCTCATCCAGCAGGAACAATGGATTGCGCACACCGGTTTTTGCCAGGCTTTGCAAAATCTTGCCAGGCATGGAGCCGATGTATGTACGACGATGGCCACGGATCTCGGCTTCATCACGTACGCCGCCCAAAGCCATACGCACAAACTTGCGGTTCGTGGCGCGTGCGATCGACTGGCCGAGCGAGGTTTTACCCACGCCTGGAGGACCGACGAAGCACAGGATAGGCGCTTTCAGTTTGTCGACGCGCTGTTGCACGGCAAGATATTCCAGGATGCGTTCTTTAACCTTCTCAAGACCGTAGTGATCGTCTTCCAATACTTTTTCAGCATTGGACAGATCGTTGTTCACTTTCGATTTTTTCTTCCAAGGCAAACCGAGCAAGGTGTCGATGTAGTTACGCACGACAGTTGCTTCAGCCGACATCGGCGACATCAGTTTAAGTTTTTTCAACTCATTCTGAGCCTTGGCCAATGCTTCCTTAGGCATCTTGGCAGCAATGATTTTCTTCTCGAGGTCTTCGAGATCTGCGCCCTCTTCGCCTTCGCCCAATTCTTTTTGAATCGCTTTGACCTGCTCGTTCAAATAGTATTCGCGTTGCGATTTTTCCATCTGGCGTTTAACGCGACCACGGATGCGCTTCTCGACTTGCAGAATATCGAGTTCGCCTTCGAGCTGGCCGAGCAAATGCTCATAGCGTTTCGCTACGTTGAAAATTTCGAGGATAACTTGCTTCTGCTCAAGTTTGAGCGGCAAGTGCGCAGCGATGGTGTCAGCCAGGCGGCCGGCATCATCGATACCTGCCAGCGAAGTCAGGATCTCTGGCGGGATTTTTTTGTTCAGTTTTACGTATTGATCGAACTGTTGCACGATCGCGCGGCGCATTGCTTCCACTTCGGACTCGTCGCCCGCTTCAGATTCAATCGGCGTCAGATCCGCGACGAAATGCGTATCCAGCTCACTGATGTGATGGATACGTGCACGTTGTGCGCCTTCGACCAGTACTTTGACCGTACCGTCAGGCAGCTTCAACATTTGCAGGATGTTCGCGACACAGCCGATTTCGTAGATATCGTCAGCTGATGGTTCGTCTTTGGCGGCGGCCTTTTGCGCAGCAAGCATGATGCTCTTGCCTTGCTCCATCGCAGCTTCTAAGGCTTTGATTGATTTAGGACGACCGACGAACAGAGGGATCACCATATGCGGGAAGACAACAACATCACGCAACGGTAACAGCGGCAGTTGGGTTTGTTCAGTGGAAATAGTAGTCGTCATGGCGAGCCTTATCTATAAACGTGTTAATGATGTTGGCGCTAACGGCCAAAACACAAGCCCGGACAGCAACAAAAATCATCCAGAAAAATAAAAAAGCCACCCGCGAAGTTGTCTTCGAAGTGGCTCTACTATGGAAGCCTGAATGATCCCTGCTGGTTTTAATTGTACTGCGTTTTAAATGAAAAACGGGCTAAAAAAGCCCGTTTTTGATAATTTCCGCCTATTTTTACAAAACTTTACTGTTTTCCGGCGGCATCCCGATTATTTCGCACCGGAAACTTTAGGTTGCTCGTGATAGATCAGCAATGGTTTGGCGCCATGGTTAATGGTGCCTTCGTCAATGACGACTTTTTCCACGTTTTGCTCATTCGGCAATTCAAACATAACGTCCAGCAATGCATGCTCCAGAATCGAGCGTAAACCACGTGCACCAGTTTTGCGTGCAATCGCCTTTTTCGCAATCGCCTGCAAGGCAGCCGGACGAATTTCCAGTTCCGCGCCTTCCATTTGCAAGAGTTTCGAATATTGCTTGATCAGCGCATTCTTAGGCTCGAGCAAGATCTGGATCAGCGCTTCTTCATCCAGTTCACGCAAGGTTGCCACTACCGGCAAACGACCAACCAGTTCAGGAATCAGGCCGAACTTGATCAAATCTTCAGGCTCGGTGTCCATCATGACCTGACTCGCGGTACGTTCTTCGCGGCTCTTCACGCTGGCGGAGAAACCGATACCACTCTTCTCCGAACGCTCGGAAATAATCTTCGCCAGACCATCAAACGCACCACCGCAAATGAACATGATGTTGGTAGTATCGATTTGCACGAAATCCTGATTCGGATGCTTGCGGCCACCTTGTGGCGGCACCGATGCCATCGTGCCTTCGATCAGTTTCAGCAAAGCCTGTTGTACACCTTCACCCGATACGTCGCGGGTAATCGATGGATTGTCCGACTTGCGTGAAATCTTGTCGATTTCATCGATGTAAACAATACCTTTTTGCGCGCGCTCGACTTCGTAGTTACAGTTCTGCAAGAGCTTCTGGATGATGTTTTCCACATCCTCGCCCACATAACCGGCTTCGGTGAGCGTGGTTGCATCTGCAATCACGAACGGCACGTCCAGCGTGCGCGCCAGGGTTTGCGCCAGCAAGGTTTTACCGGAACCGGTAGGACCGACCAGCAGAATATTACTCTTGGCCAGCTCGACGTCGTCTTTCTTGCCGAGATGCTTGAGGCGTTTGTAGTGGTTGTAGACCGCGACCGACAAAATACGCTTGGCGGGATTTTGTCCGATCACATATTGATCCAGCAACTCGCACAATTCCTGCGGCGTAGGCAGATCGGTACGTGGACCGGCTACGGTTTCCACGCTCGATGCTTCATCGCGAATGATGTCATTGCACAGGTCTATACACTCATCGCAGATAAAGACGGATGGCCCAGCGATGAGCTTTTTTACCTCGTGTTGGCTCTTGCCGCAGAACGAGCAATAGAGCAGTTTTTCGCCGCTTGAGGATTTTTTCTCTGACATGGTGCGCGTTATCTATGGTTAGCTATGGATTGATATTACCTGCGAATTACAAATTCGTCACGCCGTTCAAAAAAACCGACTTGCACACACAGAGCCTATAAAGCAAAACGCCCGAACGTTGTTGCGCCCGGGCGTCCAATAATACCTACGAACTGGCTTAAGCGCGCGTTGCCAAAACTTTATCGATCATGCCGTATGTCACTGCAGCATCTGCTGACATAAAGTTATCACGATCAGTATCTTTAGCGATTTCTTCGACAGATTTGCCGGTTCTTTCAGCAAGAATGGCATTCAATCTTTCGCGCAAATACAGGATCTCGCGTGCCTGGATTTCGATATCCGAAGCCTGGCCCTGAGCACCACCCAATGGCTGGTGAATCATGATGCGGGAGTTAGGCAGGGAAAAACGTTTGCCCTTCTCGCCCGCTGCCAGCAGGAAAGCACCCATCGACGCCGCCAGGCCAGTACACAAAGTCGAAACATTCGGCTTGATGAACTGCATGGTGTCGTAAATCGCCATGCCAGCCGAAACCGAACCGCCAGGCGAATTAATGTAGAGGGAGATATCCTTGTCCGGGTTTTCGCTTTCCAGGAACAGCAATTGCGCAACGATCAGGTTGGCCATTTGGTCATTGACCGGACCAACCAGAAAAATAATGCGCTCTTTCAGCAAACGCGAATAAATATCATACGCGCGCTCACCGCGACCACTCTGTTCAATCACCATCGGAACCATACCGAGCATGTCGGTATCGAGAGCGGAAGTACGAGTCATGCTTGTGGTGATCATCTGCTTTCCTTATGGAGAGCGCACAAGTTATTACGCTTGTGCGTTATTGCTCATCAATTCATCGAACGCAACCGGTTTCTCGGTTACTTTGGCTTTGCCTAGCACGTAATTGACGACGTTTTCTTCCAATACAAGGGCTTCAACTTCAGCCAAACGGCTACGGTCGCTGAAATAATACTTCAGAACTTGTTGCGGGTCTTCGTAGCTCTGTGCGAACTCTTCAACTTGCGCTTTAACCTGTTCTGGTTTTGCTTGCAGATCGTTGGCTTTTACTACTTCAGCCAGGATCAGGCCGAGGCGTACGCGACGTTCAGCTTGCTCTGTGAACAATTCCGGTGGGAATGGCAGGTCGCTGACTTTCATGCCGCGCTGGGTCATATCCTGGCGGGTCATTTCCATCAGGCGTTCTACGTCCTGGTCAATCAGTGCTTTAGGCACGTCGAGGTCGCTGATTTTGATCAGTGCATCCATCACGCTGTCTTTGGTGCGTGCCTTGATGCGGCTGCTGACTTCACGTTGCAGGTTGACTTTGATGTCTTCGCGCATTTTTTGCAGGTCGCCGTCAGGGATACCCAGCGATTTTGCGAATTCAGTATCAACTTCCGGCAGGTGCGCCCATTCGATTTGCTTCAGGGTAATGGTGAACTCAGCAGTTTTGCCTGCGACGTCTTTACCGTGGTAATCAGCAGGGAAAGCCAATGGGAAAGTTTTGGACTCGCCTACTTTCAAGCCGATGGTACCGGCTTCGAATTCAGCCAGCATGCGGCCTTCGCCCAGTACGAAAGCGTAGTCTTCCGCTTTGCCGCCCTGGAATTCAACGCCGTCGATGGTGCCGACGAAGTCGATGGTAACGCGATCACCATTTTTAGCCGACAGATCAGAGCCGCCGTCGCCGTGCGCGCTTTGCTCGCCTTTGACGTGGTAGTGCACGCGTTGTTTGCGCAGGATATCGATAGTTTTATCGATTTCTGCATCGCTGACGTCAACCGTGGTTTTTTCCACGTCGGCTGCAGCCAGGTCACCCAATTTAACTTCCGGGTAAACTTCAAACGTTGCGTTGAAAACGATGGTGCCTTCAGCAGCAGCGTCATCAGTCTTCGGTTCGATTTTCGGGAAACCGGCAACGCGCAGATTGTTTTCTGTAGCCGCGTCGTTGAATGCACGACCGACTTTGTCGTTCAGTACTTCGTTTTCGACTTGATAGCCGTATTGTTGCGCGACCATCTTCATCGGCACTTTGCCAGTGCGGAAGCCAGGCGCCTTCACCGTACGAGCACGGACTTTCAGGCGTTTTTCAACTTCCGCTTGTACATCGGCGAGTGGCACCGTAATCGTGATACGGCGCTCAAGTTTGTCCAGAGTTTCGACTGCAGTTGCCATGTGAATCGTCCAAAAAATAAAAAATTCTGTGGTGCGAGGAGGGGGACTCGAACCCCCACACCATTGCTGGCGTCAGGACCTAAACCTGGTGCGTCTACCAATTTCGCCATCCTCGCGGGAATGAGTGCGCTAGCGAATACAAAAGCGCAAAAGCAAAGGGCGACCACGAAGTGAATATAGGGTCGCCCTGCACTGCCTTTTGTATCGGCTGTTCAACTTCAACCCGGGATTTTACTGGATTTTGCGCAAGCTGCGCTGATTTTTGACACTTTGCCTACTTGCACCCAATAAACGCCCGGCCACTAGCGGAATTTTCCGCAGTTTGCGGCCCTGGAACGAGGAAGACAGAACAATCAATTTGGCTGTCTTTTCGACATTTTCAATTACTATGCGGGCTGTATCCGATATTCGCGCAGGAAACTTTCATCACCAGCGATATTGTCCCTGCGCCATTGCCCTACCTTCACCCTAGCCTTCATGCCTGTAGAACATTACGAAAATTTCCCGGTTGCATCCATCCTCCTGCCGGCGCGCCTGCGCCCTGCGGTCGAAGTCATCTATGCGTTTGCGCGCAGTGCCGATGACCTGGCCGATGAAGGCGATGCCAGCGACGAAGAAAGACTGGCGGCACTGACAGAATATGAATACGGGCTGGATCAGATCGCGGCAGGCACATATCCGGACAGCGCGCTGTTCCAGAAGCTGGCTGTTGTCATCGCCGCCTATAAGCTGCCACTGCAACCCTTTCGCGACCTTTTGTCCGCCTTCAAACAGGATGTTGTCACCAAGCGTTATGCCAGCTTTACCGACTTGCTCGATTATTGCCGGCGCTCGGCCAATCCGGTAGGCACGCTGATGCTGCATCTGTATGGCGCAGCCGATGTCGATAATCTGCGTGCGTCCGATGACATTTGCTCAGCGCTGCAACTGATCAATTTCTGGCAAGACGTGGCGATAGACTGGCAAAAAGAACGCATTTACCTGCCGCTGGCCGATTTGCAGACGTTCAATATTGCGGAACAACAGATCGCCCGCCAGAAGGTCGATGCGGCCTGGCGCCTGCTCATGAAATTTGAAGTGGAACGTGCACGCGCCCTGTTGCTGGCCGGCGCACCCTTGGCCTTGCGCCTGCCTGGCCGTATAGGTTGGGAGCTTCGCCTGGTGGTGCAAGGCGGCTTGCGCATACTCGAGTGCATAGAAGCTTCCGGCTATGACATGTTCCGCCACCGGCCCAAGCTCGGCAAAAGCGACTGGCTGCTCCTGTTGCTGCGCGCACTCCGCATGAAAGCAAAATAAGTAGTCAAGCGCAATCTGCACCAAGAACTGCAGAAGGCATTTTGATACGACAGATTTATGCGTATCGATAAAGATACGCAGACATTATTTGTTCCTACAGCCTTAGTCGGCTAGCATAGCGGCTTAATTCAGCGTCCAGCGCCTTATTTTTATGTCCCCCGACGAATACTGCCAACAAAAAGCCGCACAAAGCGGCTCCAGCTTTTACTACAGCTTCCTGTTCCTGACACCGGATCGTCGCCGTGCGATTACTGCGCTCTACGCCTTTTGCCGTGAAGTCGACGACACCGTTGATGAATGCACCGACATCACCATAGCCCGTACCAAGCTGGTGTGGTGGCGTAAGGAAGTCGGCGCGATGATGTCAGGCGAGCCGACGCATCCTGTGACCAAGGCCTTGCAGCCGCATATGGCGATCTATGCACTCGACAGCGAACATCTGATGGCTATCATCGATGGCATGGAGATGGATCTCGACCAGAATCGCTATCTCGACTTTATTGGTTTGCAAAAGTATTGCTGGCATGTCGCCAGCGTGGTCGGCATTCTGTCGGCCAAAATCTTTGGCGCCAGCAGCCCGCAGACTTTGCAATACGCAGAAAAACTGGGACTTGCCTTCCAGCTCACTAACATCATTCGTGATGTCGGCGAAGACGCCCGTAAAGGCCGCATCTATCTGCCGGTGAATGAGTTACAGCAATTCAACGTCACCGCTGCAGATATCCTGAACGCGCGTCATGGCGAGAACTTTGAAAAGCTGATGCAATTCCAGGCAGCGCGTGCACAAAAATTGTACGACGAAGCGTTTGCCTTGCTGCCGAAAGAAGATCGCCGTGCGCAACGTCCCGGCCTGATCATGGCGGCTATCTATCGTGCGGTATTGAATGAAGTTGAGCGGGACGGCTTCCACGTGCTGAACCAGCGCATCTCGCTCACGCCTATACGCAAGCTTTGGCTGGCGTGGATTACCTACGTGCGCGGCTGACGAAGTCGCTTATGCACGTACTCATGTCAGACGCGAAAAAAATTGCCGTCGTCGGCGCCGGCTGGGCCGGATGCGCAACGGCAGTTGAACTGGCGAGCGCAGGACATGCAGTCACTCTCTTCGAATCATCCCGCACCTTAGGCGGCCGTGCGCGCGCCGTCGAGATACAGGGACAGGTGCTCGATAATGGTCAGCACATATTGCTCGGCGCCTACAGCGCGACTTTAAGCCTCTTGAAAACAATAGGCGTCGCGGCGGATCAGGCATTGCTGCGCCTGCCACTGCAAATGCGCTATCCGTCAGGCTGCGACGGTATGGATTTTATCGCCCCTCGCCTGCCTGCGCCGTTACACATGTTAACCGCACTGTTACGCGCGAGTGGATTGAGCGGCGCAGATAAAATGGCGCTGGCGCGTTTCTCCACTACGGCACGCTGGATGGAATGGCGCTTGCACACCGATTGCAGCGTCAGTGAACTGCTGGAGCGTTACGACCAGACTGAACGCCTGATTAAACTAATGTGGCAACCGTTGTGTATCGCCGCCCTCAATACGCCGCCAGAGCGTGCGTCGGCCCAGGTCTTCCTGAACGTATTGCGCGACAGCCTGGGAGCCAAGCGTGCGGCATCCGACATGCTGCTGCCGCGCACAGATCTGACCTCATTGCTACCGCAACAAGCCGCCGCTTTCGTCACAGCACGCAAAGGCAACGTGCGGACTGGCTGCACCGTACAAGCGATTACTGCAAGCGACCAGAAATGGGCACTCGGCTTAAGCAATGCGGAAGCGGCAGAAGAATTATTTGATGGCGTCGTCATCGCCACACCTGCGATCACAGCTGCTAACTTGTTGGCTGGTTCTGTAGCCGAAGCGCATATCCCTGCCTTCAACTACGAACCGATCACGACTTGCTATTTACAATATCCGGCAGGCACACGATTAAGCGCTCCGTTCTTTGCATTGACTGATGATGAAGATAAAGGACACTGGGGACAGTTTGTCTTTGATCGCGGCCAACTGGATAGCAGGCAGGATGGTTTGTTCGCTGTAGTGGTCAGCGTCTCGAGCGCCGCGACGGAGCTGGGACAGGAAGCCTTGTCTGCCGCAATTGCACAGCAGTTGGTGCAAGCGCTGCAGATGCCGCAACTGACAGCGCCGCTATGGAGCAAGGTCATCACAGACAAGCGCGCAACATTTTCCTGCAC
This sequence comes from Herminiimonas sp. KBW02, assembly GCF_003852535.1. Taxonomy (GTDB): domain Bacteria; phylum Pseudomonadota; class Gammaproteobacteria; order Burkholderiales; family Burkholderiaceae_D; genus Oxalicibacterium. Next base: position 183,642 of record NZ_QAJP01000002.1, read on the forward strand.
GCCCGGCCTGCAACGCCCGACCGAACAAACCGCATTGCCGCATCTGGTAATCGCCGGTGATTACGTTGCCAGCGATTACCCGGCGACGCTGGAATCAGCTGTGCGCAGCGGCGTTAAAGCTGCGGACTTGCTGAACCAGCATTTCCACGGCTAGCGCATTCGCGTACGGGCTTACTTACGCATTACTCACGCATCTACTCATGTTCGCGCACGCGATTCAACGCTTCATCTATCCGCTCTACGCCGATGATGGTCAGGCCTTCTATCTTTTGCTTGGGCGCATTCGATTTCGGAATCAACGCAAGTGAGAAGCCCAGCTTCGCAGCTTCACGCAAACGTTCCTGACCGCGTGGTGCAGGACGTATTTCACCCGCCAGCCCCACTTCACCAAACACGACCAGACCTCGCGGCAAAGGGCGGCTGCGCATGGAGGAATGTATCGCCAGCAGCACGGCCAGATCAGCCGCCGGCTCCGTGATCTTCACGCCACCTACTGCATTGATGAATACATCCTGATCGAAGGCTGCAATACCTGCGTGTCTATGTAGCACCGCCAGCAACATCGCCAGGCGATTTTGTTCCAGTCCGACTGAAAGGCGGCGTGCATTCGGCAAATGTGAAGTGTCGACCAAAGCCTGGATCTCGACCAGCAAGGGACGTGTGCCTTCCTGCGTCACCATCACGCAGGCTCCAGGCACGGGATTATCGTGTTGCGACAGGAATAGCGCGGAAGGATTCGATACGCCCTTCAAGCCTTTCTCCGTCATGGCAAACACACCCAGTTCATTGACTGCGCCGAAACGGTTCTTGATCGCCCGCACCAGACGGAAGCTGGAATGCGTATCGCCTTCGAAATAGAGCACGGTATCGACGATGTGTTCAAGTACACGCGGGCCGGCCAGTGCGCCTTCTTTGGTGACATGCCCAACCATGATGATGGTGATACCGGTTTGCTTGGCGATGCGCGTCAACTGCGCCGCGCATTCGCGCACCTGTGCAACCGAACCGGGGGCCGAACTCAATGCATCTGAATAGACGGTCTGGATGGAATCGATGACAGCAACATCAGGTTTGTGTTCAGCCAAAGTCGTCAGAATTTTTTCCAGCTGGATCTCGGCCTGCAGTTTCAAATCCTTGGCATCCACCGCCAGCCGCTTGGCCCGCAACGCGATTTGCGCGCCTGATTCTTCGCCACTGACATACAAAACTTTTTTGATACGCGAAAGATTCGCCAGCGCCTGCAACAACAGCGTTGATTTACCGATACCAGGATCACCACCGATCAGCACGACACCGCCGGCCACCAGGCCGCCGCCCAGCACGCGATCGAATTCCTCTATGCCGGTACCAAAGCGCGGCACATCAATCGCTTCAATATCAGCCAGGCTCAGTACGGGCGCAGTTTGCGCCAGCCCCTGATGTTGCACGGAAAAGCGGTTAGAGCCCGATTCGACGATGGTTTCGACCAGCGTATTCCAGGCGCCGCAGGCCGGGCATTGTCCGCCCCACTTACTGGTAATGCCGCCGCAGTCGCTACAGGTGTAATTGGTTTTGGCTTTTGCCATCTGGATAAATTTCGCTTTATTAGAACTCATTTCACAAATATCCGCGAGTGCGAACGCGGCTATTTGGGAGGTAGTGCAAGGCGTGTCGCGCGGCCAAGGGTGGTCCCCTTGGCAAGCGGCGCAACGCAGCAATACGCCCAAATAGCCCGTTCCCTTCGGGTTCTTACCAAAAGCGGCGCTGGCCGCGTTGTGCTCCTTGCGCATAGACCACTATGCGACGCGTCGCACGCCTTACCAGCACCGCTTTTGGTAAGAACGCATCTCACGGATATTTGTGAAATGAGTTCTAGTTAACTTCGACTACCTTCACGCGCGACGCCAGGCCGCACATCAACTCATAGCCTACGGTACCGGCTGCATTTGCCACTTCGTCTATCGGCAAGCCTGCGCCCCACAAGGTGACTTTGCTGCCTACACGCGGCTTCGCCACCGGCGTCAGATCTACCGTGATCATATCCATGGATACACGTCCAACCATACGCGTCTTCATACCATCGACAATCACTGGTGTGCCGCTAGGCGCATGACGGGGATAGCCATCAGCATAACCACATGCAACCACACCTATGGTCATAGGACCAGTCGCGACGAAAGCACTGCCATAACCGACCGCGTCGCCGGCTACGATATGCTGCACACCGATGATTTCGCTGCTCAGACTCATCGCTGGCCGCAAGCCGAACTGCTCTGCGCTTTGCCCGCCTGGTGTCGCGCCATACAGCATGATGCCGGGACGTATCCAGTCCGCCGCCGAACCTGGGTGTAATAAATCAGTCGCCGAATTGGCCATGCTTTGTTCGCCCGGCAAATCGCGGGTCGCTTCCCTGAAGCGGCGCAACTGCTCCTGCACCGGCAATACCGGGTTGTCCGGATCTTCCGCGTTGGCGAAGTGCGTGACAAAAGAAATATGGTCTACTGCCGGAATAGCGCGCAGGCGCTCGTAAGCCGCCCGATATTTCGCTGGCGTAAAGCCGAGTCTATTCATCCCGCTATTCAGTTTCAGATGAACGTCGATTTTCGTCTGTAAACGTGCCTGCTCCAGCATCGTCAACTGTTCTTCGCAGTGTATGACGGTATCCAGCTGATACTCAGCCAGCAGTTGCGGATCGGAAGCATCAAAGAATCCTTCCAGCAACAGGATGCGTTTGTTCCAGCCGAGTTCACGCAAGCGCGCCGCTGCATCCAGTTCTATCAATCCCAGTCCGTCCGCTGCGGCAAAGCCACGCATGCCGCGCTCCAGCCCGTGCCCGTAAGCATTAGCTTTCACTACCGCCCATGCCCTGGAATGTGGCGCACGTGCTTTGGCCAGCGCAAGATTACTGCGCAATGCGGCGATATCTATGGTAGCAATAAGGGGTCTGGGCATACGACAATGTAAAGAAAGTTAAATCGTGACATTCGATCAAGGCGATTTTTTGACGAATCTATTTGCGAATTTATTTATTTTACCGGACGCATTGCATTAACGATGCGCAAATCAATTGAAGCCGCCGAGATTCATGGTATAAAGTCAGCCAGAGACACACTGCAAAAATAGATTAATGCGAATGAATCGCGGTTTTTATACCATCATGGCGGCGCAGTTTTTTTCCTCGCTCGCCGACAACGCCCTCCTGATAGCGGCCATAGCCTTATTAACGGTAATGAAGTCACCCGAATGGATGACTCCATTGCTGAAGCTATTCTTTGTCCTGTCTTATGTATTACTCGCCGCTTTTGTCGGTGCTTTCGCGGATGCGCTGCCCAAGGGACGCGTCATGTTTATCACCAACCTGATCAAAATTTTCGGTTGCGGCATGATGTTCTTCGATGTCCATCCGCTGATTGCCTATGCCGTGGTCGGTTTTGGTGCAGCAGCTTATTCACCGGCCAAGTACGGCATCCTCACAGAATTACTACCGGCGGAGAAACTGGTCGCCGCCAATGGCTGGATAGAAGGCTTGACCGTTTCCTCCATTATCCTCGGCACCGTAATGGGAGGTGCACTCATCAATCCCAACGTTGCCGCCAAACTACTCGCCTTCGATTTCCCCATCATTAACTTTGGCATAGATACACCAGCCGAAGCAGCACTCTGCATTATCACCGTCTCTTACCTGCTCGCCGCACTCTTCAATCTCCGCATCCCTGACACCGGCGCCCGCTACCAGCATCAGGAACGCAACCCCATCAAACTCATCGGCGACTTTGCCAACTGTTTCACCACTTTGTGGCGTGATCGCCTCGGGCAGATCTCGCTGGCTGTGACCACGCTGTTCTGGGGTGCCGGTGCAACCTTACAGTTCATCGTTTTGAAATGGGCTGAGAAATCACTGAATATGCCGCTCGACAAGGCTGCGATCCTGCAAGGTATCGTGGCTGTCGGCGTCGCACTCGGTGCAGTTGCTGCCGCACGCTTTGTACCGTTGAAGAAATCGCTGACGGTGATGCCGCTCGGCGTCATCATGGGTGTGGTCGTCATCATCATGACCATGGTGCACACAGTGTGGCTGGCGTATCCGCTGCTGGTATTGGTGGGCGCCTTGTCAGGTTACTTCGTAGTGCCTATGAATGCACTGCTGCAGCATCGCGGCCACGTCCTGATGAGTGCGGGTCACTCGATTGCGGTGCAGAACTTCAATGAGAATTTGTCAGTACTGACCATGTTGCTGCTGTATGCGCTGATGGTCAAACTGGATCTGAACATCAATATCGTCATCATCATGTTTGGCCTGTCGGTCTCCGGCATCATGTACCTGATCATGCGCAAGCATGCCGCCAACCAGCGTGAACATGATTCGCTGTCACTGATAGGCGAACCGAAACACTAAGTTGAAACACGCAGTTACTGCGGCAGCGGGTGAACCAGCTTCACTCGCTGACCAGCCCGGGTGCGCCAGTCATCCGGCACGATAAAGCCCCGACTGCTTTCCAGCGCCACATCTCCCCTCACATCCAGCAAGACTACCAATACCGGCATCGTGTCATCCACGAAATGCGCCGCCAGCATTTCTTGTAATGCCTGCTTGTCCATGGTCTTTGATAAATCCAGCTTGGCCGGTGCCAGCCAGTGCAAACGCGGCACCACGGCATAACGTTCGGCCGTCATCTGCTCGGTCTCGGCCAATGCACACCAAAAGCCACGACAATGATCGACGGAAATACCGCATATCGCCGCATTTGCCCTATCGTCCTGGTGATAAAACAACCAACCCTTGACCAGCGCCTGTGCCTGCTTCACGGGTGCTGACAAATGCACCTGCGCCGCCGGATGCTGCGACAACATCAGTTGACGCTCAAGTATTTTGTGCATTTTTGCACCCAGCGTATCTGCCAGGTTAGGCCCGACAAAGTAATCAGCGTCTTCACCGGCACCGCTGGATTCCAGCAAATAAAACTTGGTGGCAAACTCCCAGTGCAACAAACCCTCACCATCACGCAGCAGGAAATCGAACTCGCCTATCGTGCTGTTCTTGCCCGCTCTTACCTGCACGCCATGCGCGGCAAGTAAGCCGCGTGCCTCGAAATAATAAGCCAGCAGCTTTTCCGCATAGCGTCCGAGGCGGGTAAACACTTGTACATTGAGGTAACGATGCAAGGCATCCGGATCCCTGTCCAGCGCTTGCAGCCAGTCATTGATATCGTGCGGCAGAGCCCCCTGCAGAGTGGCAATTTTTCCCTGCCATTGCGGCGCCTGCGGATCAAGCAGATCGGGAGCATCGAGCAGCCATGCCAGGGAACGGACATGGATATCGTTGAGATGCCCCCAACGCTGCTCGAATTGAGTTTGGAATGTATCTGTCAAATTGGCAGCCAAATTCGCGGCCTGGTTAACCGTTAGCCTTGTCGGCATAAGTTTGCATCGCCAGGCATAAATCCGCCCAGGCTTTGCTCTTGTCTTTCAGCGTGCGTAGCAAATACGCCGGGTGATAGGTAACGACGACCGGGATATCCGCGTAGCGATGTACGGTACCGCGTAATCTGGCGACAGGCGTGGCCGGATCCAGCTTCAGCAGAGATAGCGCGGCGGTCTTGCCCAATGCCACAATCACGGTCGGATTGATTAACTCTATCTGCCGTTGCAGGTAGGGCAGGCAGGCGTCACTCTCCGCCGCAACCGGTGCACGGTCACGTTTGTTTTCATCGGTAGGACGGCATTTGACGATATTCGCGATATAGGTATTCTCGCCGCGCTTCAGCCCCATCGCCACGAACATATTGTCGAGCAGCTTGCCAGCCGGCCCGACGAAAGGCTCGCCCTGGAAATCCTCATTGCGCCCCGGGCCTTCACCGACGAATAACCATTTGGCTTTTTGATCGCCAACGCCGAAAACAGTTTGCGTACGCCCCTTGCATAAACCACATTCGGTGCAACTGCTGACTACCGCCTTCAACTGGTCCCAGTTCATGCTGCCAATATTGGTAGCCGGCTGCACCAGCGCAGTAGGCGCTGCAGGAACAGCTGCCGGAGTAATGGCAACATCATCGTCGCCCCAGGCCGATGCGCTCTGCTCAGCAACTCGCAACGGCGTAGCAACTGCCACGCTGTCCTCAATAAATTCAGTTACTTCCTCCGGGGCAGCAGCCTCAGGCTCCAGGGTCTGCAGCACGGCTGTGCGTTGCGACCACACAGGTCCCAGCCCCATCTCCTGCAGGAATGCGATACGACGATCCTGATTACTCATAGCGCAAGCTTCATGACTAGCGCATCTTCACGCTGATTATTCGGTGCCGGATAGTAGCCTTTGCGCACGCCTATGCGACTAAAACCATAATGGCGATAAATTTTTTCTGCACGCGTGTTGGACGGACGCACTTCCAGCAAAATCGCTTCCAGTTTTCTTTCCTGCGCAATTGCTTTGGCTTTATTCAGCAACAGGATACCGATACCCTGCCCCTGCAAATCACGATGCACGGTGATGTTCAGCAAGTGCGCATCATCAACTGAGGGCATCAGCAGGAAATAACCGCTCAGGGCGCCGGAAGCGTCGCGCAGTATCCAGGTTTCGTAACCGCTATTAATGGAGTCGAGGAAATTTCCACGCGTCCAGGGGAAAGGATAAACATCATTTTCGATAGCCAGTACGTCGCTGATATCGGTCGGCTGCATCCGATAAAAATAAAACTTGTTCGCTGGCGGTGGCGGCGCCTTGAACTGCGGGATAGGACTGGGCACGGAACTCATGCGGCCTCCCTTGCAGCCTTTTCCAGACGTTCCATCGTTGTCAATGCCACCTTGTTACGCAAGTACAGGGGCTCGGCGGCACTCGCTACCACCGCCAGACCCTGCGCATAAGCGAGCGCGCCCAGCGTCGCAATCTGTTCCGCCTGCGGCAGCATATCTTTCAATGCATTTGCAAAAAACGGCTGTGCAGCAAAATCCGCCGCATACGCTTGCAAGCCATTCCCGCATGCGCTCACCTCGCCTTGCGGCTGAACCTCACGCGCAGATGACAAACTCGGTGCAATCACAGTCTGCCAGCCATCGGCGTAGCGATACTGCGCCCAATATACTTCGCCCATGCGTGCGTCGAGTACGGCCAGCACATCGGTCGCGCCGGTCTGTTCACGGCAAGCCTGTGCCAGTGCCAGCAAGGTTACGGTAGGCAATAAAAGTTTATCCGCGCCGTAGGCCAGGCCTTGTGCAATACCGCAAGCAGTACGTACACCGGTAAACGAACCAGGCCCGGCGCCGAAAGCAATCGCATCGCAATCGCGCAAGGCAATACCGGCATCCTGCAACAAAGCCTGCACCATGGGCAGGATGCTTTGCGAATGCGTGCTGATACCTGCCGCCTGGCGGCTGCTATGCACACCGTTGTGTAATAGCGCCGCGGAAGCCAGTTCAGAAGATGTTTCTATAGCGAGTATCGTAGACATGGGGCTATTTTACCGTGCGTATCGCCATCGGTGCTGGGAAGCGATGCATTTGTCGTTGCGGCGCATTTCCTGCGCGTGCAGGCGCTCCCGATGCGATAGAAAACGGTAGAATACCGCCATGGCAAGTATCACTCTAGAACCACATAATCAGCAGCAGCTCACGCAACGCATGCAAGACGACGTTTGGGTCGTGGCCTGTTTGTGCGCGGCCTGGTGCGACGTCTGCACCAATTACCGACCCGGCTTTGACGAGCTGGCGGCGCAGCATCCCGACAAACTATTTGTCTGGATAGATATAGAAGACCGGGCAGACCTGATCGGCGACTTCGATGTCGAGAACTTCCCTACCCTGCTCATCCAGCGCGGCGACGATGTGATGTTTTACGGCACCACCATGCCGGATCATCGCATCGCGCATCGCCTGCTCACTTCACACGAAGGAAAAAGCGCAGCCGAACTCAAGGCATATACACAAAGCAGCGCCGAGTACCGCGAGTGGCAGGATGAACGCAATCTGCGACAGGCGCTGACTCAAAACTGAACACCCCGTTCCTGCAGCGCTTCTGAAAGTGACAGGCGAAAAAAAATCCTCAGCATGCTGAGGATTTTTCTATTTCGTTTGATCCAGCTCTTAGATAGGCTGAATGTTCGAAGCTTGCTTGCCTTTAGGACCAGCTGTCACTTCAAAAGAAACGCGTTGGTTCTCTTGCAGCGATTTGAAGCCGCTCGACTGAATAGCCGAGAAGTGCGCGAACAAATCTTCGCCGCCTTCGTCAGGGGTAATAAAGCCGAAGCCTTTCGAGTCATTGAACCATTTTACGATACCAGTTGCCATTACAATTCCTAATTTCAGTTAAGTTGGGCAGTTGCCCGTTGGATCGTTTCAACCAAGACAGGAATGACAGACTAACTGCACCACTAACTCGAATCTCAACGATGGCTGATTATACCGGGATTAAAATAAAAAAAGTTAAATTTTAATAATCTCTCAATATTGTTTAGAGATAAGTCCAGCACTTTATCGAATAAGCGCACAACTCGTACGGTTAAGTTGCCAAATTCAACAGCAAACTGACCTTATATATCAGTTCACCCATGCCATCTGACCCGGCTTGACGGTTGAACAAGCTGCTGTTTTCAGTTGACGATTGCTTGCATGCATCAAGGCTTGGCCGCCGGCACATTCGCCTTTTCCGCTTTCTTTCTGGCAATCTCTTTTTGCTTTTCTTCGGCTGCACGCACTTTTTCCTCGTAGCGTTGCACGTTCTCTGCACGCTTTTGTGCATCTGCCGCTTCGTTCTCTTTCAGCAAGCGCTGTTTCTCGGCAAACTCTGCATTGCGTTTTGCATAGGCCTCAGCACGTGCCTTGCGCTGCGCTTCTTCTGTGGCGCCAGGACCATCCTTCGGCGTACGTTCGTCTGCAGGCTTGTCCGTGTTCGCAGCAGCTTTATCTGCGCTCTGCGCGTTCTTCTCTGCCAGGCGGCGATCACGCTCGTCAACTTTGGCATGGCGGATATACGAGTTGGCTTCGATTTCTATCGGCTTGATCGCAACCATATCCAGGCGTCGTTGTTCCTTGATCTTGTCGAGGCAGGAAGTGGTAAAGAACACTTTGTAGCAAGCCTTTTGTTCGTCAGCAAAGCGCTTCTCGATATCCGCCCGCGTCTTCGTCACTTCTGCCACTGCACGTTCGGCCACTTCGTTCGATTTGATCGTATCGGCCGGATAACGCTCCACCAGCTCCTTGGGTAAATACGCCCGAGCTGATGTGTCAGCCTCGACTGAAGCTGGCTGCGCCAACGCAACATTGCCGACCAACAAGAAGGCCGCGCTAAGGCAAGTAGAAAATATATATTTCATCTATCGTTAATTCAAATTAAGGCAAGTACTGCTCTGCAGCAGTGACTCATAAAATCGCGTTAGCCTGGAGTCGACGCTCTGCTTCCATGTATTCGCTCGATTGCATCTCGATCAAACGCGACACTGTACGTTGAAATTCAGCAATCTGCGCACCGTCAGTATACAACTCATCCATCGCCACCTCGGCCGAGATGACCAGTTTAATCTTGTGATCATACAAGACGTCTATCAGCCAGATGAAGCGTCGGACTGCGGAAGCCATACCGGCCGACATCACCGGCACATCCGATAAAAACACGGTATGAAAGCGGCTGGCCAGCTCCAGATAATCGTTTTGCGAGCGCGGGCCGCCACACAAGGTGGCAAAGTCGAACCAAATGACGCCACCAGCCCGACGCAATGCGCGCACATCACGCCCTTCAATTTTCAGGTTTGGATTTTCATCCGTGGTTTCAGCAATGCGTGCAAACGCCACCCGCATCGCTTCGCTGGCCTTTTCATTCAGCGGCCAGTAGTAAGCATCCACCTGCTCCAGTGCGCGCTTGCGATAATCGTTGCCACTATCGACATTCACGATATCCAGCTTCTCTTTCAACAAGGCGATGGTTGGCAACATGCGATCCCTGTGCAAACCATCCGGGTACAAGGTGTCTGGATGGAAGTTAGAGGTAATGATGAAAGACACGCCATTCTCAAACAATGCCTTGAACAAATTGTAGAGAATCATTGCATCGGCAATATCGATGACATGGAATTCATCAAAGCAAATCAGGCGATATTTCTTCGCAATACGCTTCGCCACTTCATCCAGCGGATTGACCACCATCTTCAACTCATCCAGCTCGCGATGTACGCTGCGCATGAATTCATGGAAGTGCACGCGCGTCTTGCGCACCAGCGGCACCACCGAATAAAAACTATCCATCAGGAATGATTTACCACGGCCTACCCCGCCCCACATGTAAATGCCACGCGGAATTTCAGGCGGCCGCAAGAAGCGCAGAAATGCATTGGCGCGCTGTGCTTTGTACTCTACCCATTCATCATAGGCTTGCTGCAAACGATTGACGGCATTGAGCTGCGATTCATCGGCAACGAATCCGCGTTGCGATAATGCATGCTCATAAAATTCACGTACATTCATGCGGCTAAGATCCAGTTTATAGTTTCGCTATCAAGCGGATATGTACTTTCAGAAAAAAATGGGCGAGTCATTGCTCGCCCATATGTGTCTGCACCATGCGACCTGCAGAATACTTTTTACTGCGGCGCCATATTGACCACGACGCGAGGAGGATAATAGCCACCGCCACCTGAGCTGATAGGCAAACTAAAGCCCAGCCCCATACCCACTGCGCCGCTGCCGCCACCCAGACCCAGGCCTACCCGCGAGCCAGATGAAGCTGGTGCGTACGGAGGCAAACGCAATTCCGTCGTGCGATAGCCCGCCTTATTGCAGATAATCCGCAACTCGCCGTTGGCACCGCCCAATTGCACGGTGGCGGGTGTCAACACACTCCAGCTGCCGGAATTGGTCGTCACCGAACAATTGGCACCGCCAAACTCCTGCCCGTTGGATGCCGTCGCAACGGACACGCGACCATCTCCATTACCGCTGGTTGCACAAGCGGTCAGTAGTAAAGGCAAAAGCAAGGCGGCATATCGCATTAAAAATTACTCCTAAAAGTTCAGGGCCCGGCCATCGACCGCCAGCGCTGCCTCTTTGACAGCTTCCGACAACGATGGATGTGCATGACAGATCCGCGCGATATCTTCAGAAGAGGCACGGAACTCCATTGCGACCACAGCTTCTGAAATCAATTCCGAAGCCATCGCACCAATGATGTGTACACCGAGGATTTCATCTGTCTTGGCATCCGCCAGGAATTTCACGAAGCCGGTGGTATCACCGAGGGCACGGGCACGACCATTGGCGAGGAAAGGGAAGGAGCCGGCTTTATAAGCGATTTTCTCTGCTTTTAGCTGTTGTTCGGTCTTGCCTACCCACGCAATCTCAGGTGAAGTATAAATCACCCACGGAATCGTGTTGAAATTGACATGACCGTGCTGACCCGCGATACGCTCAGCGACTGCCACGCCCTCTTCTTCCGATTTGTGCGCCAGCATAGGTCCGCGCACCACGTCACCAACCGCCCATACATTCGGCAAACTGGTTTTGCAATCTGCATCGACCGCGATAAAACCGCGCTCATCCAGCTTCAGGCCGACAGCTTCGGCATTCAAACCGATGGTATTAGGTACACGTCCGATCGATACGATCAGTTTGTCAAACACCGCTTTCTGCGCTGCGCCTTTGTCGTCCACGTAGTTGACGGTGACGTCATTTTTGCCCGCAGTAATGGCGCCGATCTGCACACCAAGACTGATCGCCAGGCCTTGCTTGGTGAATTGCTTGAACGCTTCTTTTGCCACCGCATCATCGACTGCGCCGAGGAAGGCCGGCAATGCTTCCAGCACCGTTACTTCGGAACCCAGGCGACGCCAGACGCTACCCATTTCAAGTCCGATGACGCCTGCGCCGATCACACCCAAACGCTTAGGCACATCGGTGATCGCCAGCGCACCGGTATTCGACAAGATCAGTTTTTCATCGAATGCAGCACCCGGCAACGCACGCGGATTGGAACCGGTTGCGATCACGACGTGCTTGGCGAAAATATTTTCTTCAGTCGCACCGGCGATCTTGATTTCATGAGCGCCATCAACGGCTTGCACGAAAGAACCACGACCGTGGAAAAAGGTGACTTTGTTTTTCTTGAACAGGTACAGGATACCGTCATTGTTTTGCTTAACAACGCTATCCTTGCGCGCCACCATCTTCTTGACGTTCAGCGACAAACCTTTGACTTCGATCCCGTGATCAGCAAACGCGTGACCGGCGTGATCGTAATTTTCCGACGATTGCAGCATCGCCTTCGATGGGATGCAACCTACATTGGTACAGGTGCCGCCGGGTGCCGGGCCGCCCTTTTCGTTTTTCCATTCATCGATACAGGCGACTGTGAAACCCAGCTGCGCTGCACGTATCGCAGCCACATAACCGCCAGGACCGGCGCCGATCACTACCACATCAAAATTCTTCGACATATCTTTACCCCGTTAAAGAAAAAGACACAAAGGCATCCATGTAATTGGGCCCTTGTGTCTTTTCATTTGGTCAAATATCAGAGGTCCAGCAGCAGGCGCGCAGGATCTTCCAATGCTTCCTTCATCGCTACCAGGCCCAGCACCGCTTCACGGCCATCGATGATGCGATGGTCGTAAGACATCGCCAGATAGTTCATCGGGCGTATCACGATCTGGCCGTTCTCGACCACTGCACGTTCTTTCGTTGCGTGGATGCCGAGGATCGCAGATTGCGGTGGGTTGATGATAGGAGTCGACAGCATGGAGCCGAAGATACCGCCGTTCGAAATCGAGAAAGTACCGCCGGTCAGGTCGTCCAGCGTCAGCTTGCCGTCCTTCGCCTTGTTACCAAATTCTCCGATTTTCTTTTCAATCTCAGCGATCGACATTTGATCTGCATCGCGCAGGATAGGCACTACCAGACCGCGTGGCGAACCGACCGCGATACCGATATCGAAATAGCCGTGATAGACGATGTCATTGCCATCGACCGACGCATTGATGATCGGATATTTTTTCAATGCCGCTACTGCAGCCTTGACGAAGAAAGACATGAAGCCGAGTTTGACGCCATGTTCTTTTTCGAACTTGTCTTTGTACTTGGTACGCAGATCGATCACTGGCTGCATATTGACTTCATTGAAAGTCGTCAAGATGGCATTGCTCGATTGCGATTGCAGCAGGCGCTCAGCGATACGTGCACGCAGGCGGCTCATAGGCACGCGTTCTTCCGGACGATTCGCCAGTGCTGCCGATGTTGCGGCAGGTGCAGCGACTTGTTGCAGAGCCGGTTTGGCCGCAACGGCCGGCGCGGCAGGTGCGGCTGCTGGCTTGGCGAGCTGATTGATCACATCACCCTTGGTGACACGACCATCCTTGCCGCTGCCTGCGACGTCACCAGCGGACAGATTGTTTTCTGCCAGCATCTTGGCAGCTGCCGGCATCGCAATACCGGCCGCGCTGCTGGACACGGCAGCAGGCGCACTCGCCGCCGGTGCCGGTGCGCTGGCTGGTGTGGTCGCTGCCAGTGGCGCGACTGCAGCAGGAATCGCCACTGCCGACAAATCGGTATCGATCAGCGCAATGACTTCACCCGCTACCACGGTACTGTTATCAGCACGCACGATTTGCGTGATCACGCCCGCTTCCGGCGCTGGCAGTTCCAGCACGACTTTATCGGTCTCGACGTCGATCAGGTTTTCGTCACGGGCGACAGTGTCACCCACCTTTTTATGCCATTGCAGCAGGGTAGCCTCTGCAACTGATTCCGACAATTGCGGAACTTTCACCTCAAGAATTGCCATTTAACTCTCCGTTTCGGGTTGTTCGTACGGCACCCCAGTATTTGGGATGCCGCAGGGTCTTTATTTCGTTTGTACGAAACCTTTTAATTTGGCAAAAGCCGCATCTATCAATGCTTTTTGCTGTGCATAGTGTTTGTCGTAGTAACCAACCGCAGGCGATGCGCTGGCTGGACGACCGGCATATGCCAGCTTCTGTCCGTCTGCCATGTTTTCCAGAATATTGTGTTGAATCTGGAACCATGCGCCCTGGTTCTGCGGTTCATCCTGCGTCCACACCAACTCTGTGAAATTCGGGAATTTCTTGAGTTCGGCCGCGAATGCCTTGTGCGGGAACGGATACAGTTGTTCGATACGAATAATCGCGACATCGCTCTGACCACGTTCTTTACGCGCTGCGACCAGGTCGTAGTACACACGGCCGGAGCAGGCAATCACGCGTTTCACTTTTTTCGCATCGATCTTGTCATCCACTTCACCGATCACGGTCTGGAACGAACCTTTTACCAGTTCAGTCAGCGGTGATCCGGCATCCTTGTTGCGCAACAACGATTTCGGCGTGAGGATGACCAACGGCTTGCGGAACAAGCGGATCATCTGACGACGCAAGAGATGGAAGATCTGCGCTGCGGTTGTCGGCTGCACCACTTGCATATTGTTGTCTGCGCACAGTTGCAGGAAGCGTTCAGGGCGTGCGGACGAGTGCTCCGGTCCCTGCCCTTCGTAACCGTGCGGCAGCATCATGACCAGGCCGGAAGCGCGGCCCCATTTCACTTCGCCGGAGCTGATGAATTGGTCGATCACGACTTGTGCGCCGTTGACGAAGTCACCGAATTGCGCTTCCCAGATCACCAGGGTATTCGGCTCTGCAGTCGAGTAACCGTATTCGTAGGCCAGTACCGCTTCTTCCGACAATACGGAGTCGATGACACGGAACCAGGCTTGCTGATCGGAGATGTTTTGCAGTGGTACATAAGTACCCGCATCCCAGCGTTCACGGTTTTGATCATGCAACACTGCGTGACGATGCACGAAGGTGCCGCGACCAGAATCCTGACCAGTCAGGCGCACCGCATAACCGGAGCTGACCAGCGATGCGTAAGCCAGATGTTCACCCATACCCCAGTCGAGATTCAGTTCGCCACGACCCATCGCTGCGCGGTCGTTGAGTACTTTTTCAACCAGTGGATGGACCTTGAAGTTTTCCGGCAGGGTCGTAATACGTTCAGCCAGACGCTTGAGTTCCGCCATCGGTACTGCGGTATCGGCAGCATCGGTCCATTTGCGGTTGAGGAAAGGCATCCAGTCAACTGCGTACTTGCTCTTGAAGTTGGAAATGACAGGATCGATGGTGTGTTTACCTGCATCCATCGCATCACGGTATTCCTTGACCATCGCATCGCCTTCGTCGGCACCGATAGTGCCCTGAGTCAGCAATTTGTCGGCGTACAGCTTGCGTGTGCCTGGATGAGCAGCAATCTTTTTGTACATCAAAGGTTGCGTCAATGCCGGCGTATCCTGTTCGTTGTGACCCAGTTTGCGGTAGCAGACGATATCAACCACGATGTCCTTGCGGAATTCGAGGCGGTAGTCGAGCGCCAGTTGCGCAGCAAATACGACTGCTTCCGGATCGTCGCCGTTGACGTGGATCACCGGTGCTTCAATCATTTTGGACACGTCTGTGCAATACAGCGTGGAACGCGAATCGCGCGGGTCCGAAGTGGTGAAGCCAATCTGGTTGTTAATGATGATGTGCACGGTACCGCCAGTACCGTAGCCACGGGTCTGCGCCAGATTCAGCGTTTCCATGATGACGCCCTGCCCGGCAAATGCGGCATCGCCGTGGATCAGAATAGGCAGTACTTGTTGCGACGGATCATTTTGGCCGCGACGTTCGATACGTGCGCGCACCGAACCCTCAACCACCGGATTAACGATTTCCAGATGTGACGGATTAAATGCCAGCGACAGGTGGATAGGACCGCCCGGTGTGCTGATATCGGAAGAGAAGCCCTGATGATATTTGACGTCGCCGGATGGCAAGTCATCGCCATGGCGACCTTCGAATTCAGCGAATAATTCCTGCGGCATTTTGCCGAGGGTGTTGACCAGGACGTTCAGACGGCCACGATGCGCCATGCCGATCACGATTTCCTGTACGCCTTTTTCGCCACCGCGCTGGATGACTTCATCCAGTGCTGCGATAAAGCTTTCGCTGCCTTCCAGCGAGAAGCGTTTCTGACCAACGTATTTGGTGTGCAGATAACGTTCCAGGCCTTCAGCTGCGGTCAGGCGCTCAAGGATGTGTTTTTTCTTTTCGCTGGAAAAAGTCGGGGTCGAACGTACCGTTTCAAAACGTTCCTGCAGCCACAGCTTTTGCACCGGGTCACTGATGTACATGAACTCAGGACCGATGGAACGGCAATAGGTGTCGCGCAAGGCATTGAGCAAATCGCGCAACGACGATGTTTCGCTACCGAAATGGGTATTGCTGATATTGAACACGATGTCCATATCCGCGTCGGTAAAGCCATAGAAGCTAGGCTCCAGTTGCGGGATAGGCGGACGTTCCTGGCGCTGCAGCGGATCCAGATTGGCCCAGTTATTACCGAGCACGCGATAAGCGGCAATCAGCTGTGTAACGGCGACGCGTTTGCGTCCCATTTCAACATCTTCGGAAGCGGTAACTGTGCGGATCGGGCCATGTTTGGCACGCTCCGCGAAAGAAGCGATGACGGACGCATGTGCGACGTCAGGTTTGGCTGAACCATCGACCGCAGGCACATGCTGCATGGCGTCGAAATACGCGCGCCAGTTATCTGGTACGGAGCCTGGATTGTCGAGGTAAGCCTCGTACAGTTCTTCAACGTACGGTGCGTTCCCTCCAAATAAATAAGAATTGGACTGGGACTGTTGCATCATCTTGCTCACCTTTCTTCGCGTTTCGCGAGATTAGCGGGTTAATTTAACCTTCCGCGACACGGCCTGACCGATTAGCGGATTGCACATCAAGTTGTGGGGAAGGACTCTTTAATCTATAGCTGTAACTTAACTCAATTATGTGACATCAGAATAACATAAAACAATTTGGCAAAAAGTGAATCTCCTGACTCACTTTTTGCCTTTTTCGATGATTATGGACGCTTTGCCAAGTCTGGCACGTCGCGTTGTTTTTCACCGATAAACAATTGGCGTGGACGGCCGATTTTTTGTTCCGGATCCGAGATCATTTCGTTCCACTGAGCAACCCAGCCGACGGTACGCGCCATCGCGAAGATACCGGTGAACAGCGAGACCGGAATACCCAGTGCGGATTGCACGATGCCCGAGTAGAAATCGACGTTCGGATACAGCTTGCGCGATACGAAGTATTCGTCTTCCAGCGCCACTTTTTCCAGAGCCATTGCCAGTTTGAACAATGGGTCGTCGTGCAGGCCCAATTCTTCCAGCACTTCGTGACAGGTTTCGCGCATCAGTTTGGCGCGTGGATCGAAGTTTTTGTAAACACGGTGACCAAAGCCCATCAGTTTGACGCCGGAATTCTTGTCTTTCACCTTGGCGATGAATTCAGGAATCTTGTCGACCGTACCAATTTCTTTCAGCATGTTCAATGCAGCTTCGTTCGCACCGCCGTGAGCAGGACCCCAAAGACATGCGATACCGGCAGCGATACAGGCAAACGGATTGGCGCCGCTGGAACCCGACAGACGCACGGTCGAAGTCGAAGCATTTTGCTCGTGATCGGCGTGCAGGATCAGGATACGATCCAGCGCGCGTACCAGTACGTCGCTGATTTTGTATTCTTCGCTAGGCGTCGAGAACATCATGTGCATGAAATTCGCGCTGTACGACAAATCATTGCGTGGATAGACGAAAGGCTGGCCTACCGAGTATTTGTACGACATCGCGACCAGCGTAGGCATCTTCGCGATCAGGCGGATCGCCGATACTTCACGGTGGTGCGCGTCAGAGATATCCAGCGAGTCATGGTAGAACGAAGCCAGCGCGCCGACCGTACCAACCAGTACCGACATCGGATGCGCGTCACGACGGAAGCCGCGGAAGAAGAATTGCATTTGTTCGTGCAACATCGTGTGTTTGGTCACGGTGCCGACGAAGGTTTTCTTTTGCTCTGCATTCGGCAATTCGCCTTTGAGCAACAGGTAGCAGGTTTCAAGGAAGTCGCACTTCACCGCCAACTGCTCAATCGGGTAACCGCGATACAGCAGTTCGCCTTTGTCGCCATCGATGTAAGTAATGGTCGAATCACACGCTGCGGTAGACATAAAGCCTGGATCGTAGGTGAATTTACCGCTGGCACCGTAGAGTTTACGGATGTCGATTACGTCAGGGCCTATGGAACCCTTGTAAATCGGCAACTCCACTGATGGCGAACCGTCAGAAAACGACAGTGTGGCTTTGGTGTCAGATTGGGAGTGGGGCATGGCTCTTCCTTCTAGTAACGAGGTGAGTCGATTTAAGAATAAATCGCAAAATTAAAAAACCGGTCATACAGCACGCTTTAAATCGCGCGCAATCTAGTCAGCAACGCATGGACATGGGGCACATCGGCCTCACCTTCCGGTTCATTGCGTGCCAATAGCAAATTCAGCAATTCATTGTCGGGCAATTCCAGCAATATCGAAAAAGCCTCGACTTCTTCATCCGTCAGCGTTTCTTCGTGTTGATCGAGGAAGCGCGTCAGCAACAAATCATTTTCCAGCAGACCGCGTCGACCGCGCCACCTGAGGCGCGCTCGTTTTACCGGATCAGCTTGATGGGTTATCGACATGGATACACATTTAACCTGTTCAATACTACTTCCACGTCAACTGCTGGCGTAAGAAACACAGCGACTAACGCGCTGCGTTTCGTCGAATTGCGCACTATACAGCCCTGCGCACCATCAGTTCCTTGATTTTGCCGATTGCGCGGGTCGGGTTCAAACCCTTGGGACAAACATCCACGCAATTCATAATTGTATGACATCTGAACAATCTGTATGGATCTTCCAGATTATCCAGGCGTGCACCAGTGGCCTCATCGCGGCTATCCGCTATGAAGCGGTAGGCCTGCAACAAGCCGGCCGGACCGACGAATTTATCAGGATTCCACCAGAATGACGGGCACGACGTCGAGCAACAGGCGCACAGGATACACTCATACAGGCCATCGAGCTCTTCGCGTTCAGCAGGAGTCTGCAAACGTTCTTTCTCAGGCGGGATTGTATCGTTAATCAGGAACGGTTTGATCGAATCGTACTGTTTAAAGAATTGCGTCATGTCCACAATCAGGTCGCGGATCACCGGCAAACCAGGTAAAGGACGCAATACGATAGGTTCGGTCAGCTCATTCAAATTGGTAGTGCAAGCCAGGCCGTTCTTGCCATTGATATTCATCGCGTCCGAGCCGCACACGCCTTCACGGCAGGAGCGACGCAAGGCCAGCGAATCATCGACGGTCGCCTTGATGCGCTGCAAGGCATCCAGCAGCATCTTGTCATGATCATGCAATTCTACCGTCACATCCTGCATGTACGGTTTTGCATCCTTGTCAGGATCATAGCGGTAAATCTGTAATCTGAGAGTCCGTGCCATGTTCTGACCTTTTAGAAAGTACGTGGTTTAGGCTTGAAGGTGTCTACCGTCAGCGGCTTGGTCACCACCGGCTTGTAGTCCAGTCGATTGCCTTCGGAATAAAACAGCGAGTGCTTCATCCAGTTTTCATCATCACGCTTCTCAAAATCACGATGCGCGTGCGCACCACGTGATTCCTTGCGCGCCGCTGCCGAGGTGATGGTCGCCTTGGCAGTTTCAATCAGGTTGTCCAGCTCCAGTGCTTCGATACGCGCGGTATTGAAGACACGTGACTTATCCTTGAACGAGACGTGCTTGCGACGCTCATCCAGTTCCATGATTTTCTTATAGCCGGTTTGCAGCAATTCGTCGGTACGGAACACGCCGCAATATTGCTGCATGGTCGAGCGGATATCGTTCGCCACGTCTTGTACACGCTCGCCGCCGGTGTTGTTCTCCAGGCGCGACAAACGCGACAGCGCCTGGTCAGCAGCATCAGCCGGCAACGGCTTGTGCGAACGGCTCTTCAAATTGCTCTGCACGATGTGGTTACCCGCAGCGCGACCGAATACCACCAGGTCGAGCAAGGAGTTGGTACCCAGGCGGTTCGCGCCGTGCACCGAGACGCAAGCACACTCACCGATCGCATACAGGCCATTGACCACGTGGTTAGGGTTGCCGTCTTTCGGCACCACGACCTGGCCATGAATATTGGTTGGAATACCGCCCATTTGATAATGGATGGTAGGCACCACAGGAATCGGCTCACGCGTCGCGTCAACGTTCGCAAACTTGTGCGCGATTTCCAGAATGGATGGCAGGCGTTTCTGAATGGTTTCGGCGCCGATGTGGCGCAAGTCCAGCATCACGTGATCCTTCAGCGGGCCACAGCCACGGCCTTCCTTGATTTCCTGATCCATAGAGCGCGACACGAAGTCACGTGGCGCCAGATCCTTCAGCGTAGGTGCGTAACGTTCCATGAAGCGCTCGCCCTGGCTATTCACCAGAATACCGCCTTCACCGCGCACGCCTTCGGTAATCAATACACCGGCACCAGCGACGCCGGTCGGGTGGAACTGCCAGAATTCCATATCTTCCAGCGGCAGGCCGGCGCGTGCTGCCATGCCCATGCCGTCGCCGGTATTGATGAAGGCATTGGTCGAAGCTGCCCAGATGCGCCCTGCACCACCGGTCGCAAACAAAGTTGTTTTGGCTTCCAGCATCATCACATCGCCGGTTTCCATTTCCAGCGCAACGACGCCGATCACATCACCGTCAGCGTCACGCATCAGGTCGATCGCCATCCACTCAACAAAGAAGTGGGTACGGGCGCGCACATTGCGCTGGTACAGCGTGTGCAGCAAGGCGTGACCTGTACGATCCGCCGCAGCACATGCACGTTGCACCGGCTTCTCGCCGAAATTTGCGGTGTGGCCGCCAAACGGACGCTGGTAAATCGTGCCGTCTGAATTGCGGTCGAACGGCATGCCGAAATGTTCCAGCTCGTAGACGACTTTCGGCGCTTCACGACACATGAATTCGATCGCATCCTGGTCGCCCAGATAATCCGAACCTTTGACGGTATCGAACATATGCCAGTACCAATTGTCTTCCGCCATATTGCCGAGCGAGGCGCCGATACCGCCTTGAGCGGCTACCGTATGCGAGCGGGTCGGGAATACCTTGGACAAGACCGCAACGTTCAGACCTGCTTCTGCAAGTTGCAACGATGCGCGCATGCCGGAACCGCCCGCACCAACGATGATGGCGTCAAAATGACGTGACGGAATGCTGGTTTTGATTGCTGCCACGTTACGCTCTCCAGAGAATTTGTGCCGTCCATCCGGCGCAAGCGACGAGCCACAAAATCGTGGCAACCTGCAATGCGAGGCGTATAGAAACCGGTTTGATGTAATCCATCCAGATGTTCCGCATGCCTACCCAGGCGTGATAGAACAAAGCCAGGAAGGTGACAAACGTAAACATCTTGACCCACTGCTGCGCGAACAAGCCCGCCCAGCCTTCATAGCTAAAATCCGATGCGGTCAGGAAGGTGACCAGCAGCACCAGTGTGTACAACACCATCACGATGGCCGTGATGCGCTGCGCCAGCCAGTCCCTTACGCCATAGTGCGCACCGACAACCAGGCGGTGCCGTCCGATATTATCGATAGGCATCAGAATGCTCCAAACAGTTTGAGGGCGACCAGTGCGGTCAAAGGCAGGCTGACGGCAAATACGATCAGGGCTGATTTCTTGCCGGTGACTTTATCCACGCCGACATGCACATCCATCAGCAAATGGCGGATGCCTGCGCAGAAATGATGCAGATAGGCCCAGACCAGCCCGAGGATAATCAGTTTGACGAACCAGTGCGATGCTATGCCCTTGAAATGCTCAAAAGAGATTTCGGACAGCAGGCTCTTGTCCAGCAGGAAGAGAATGAACGGCAACAGCAAAAAGATGATGGCACCACTACCACGGTGCAATATCGACTGAATCGCCGCGAGCGGAAAGCGATATCGGAGCAGATCAGTAACGTTGATATTACGGAACTCTCTCTTGCCGGTTTTGAGTGAATCAGACATGGCAGGACTTTCCAAAACGAGATAAACCACTAATTTTCACCGATATTGGTGCGCCACAGCAATACAAATTATTTTTCATCGCTTTTCTTCATCAACTGGCTTGCTTATTTAATAATACGGGCTTGCTGGTTTCTTGAATTTGCTGCAACTTTAGTTCAACTCGTTACGATAATGATGATTATTTGTCACGTAGTAAGAACGCCTTACTTCGACCGGTTTATCGCCATATGTAAAGGATACGCGGGTCACGCTCAACAGCGGCGTATTGAGTGGCAACTGCAATAAATCCGCCGTCACCTGATCCGCCACCACTGCCTTGATATTCTCGACCGCACGTATCATCTGGGTACCGAACTCAGTCTCCAGCAGCGCGTACATCGGACCTTTGTACTGCAGCACACGCTCTACCGACAAACCCTTAAAAATCGTGCCGGGCAACCACAATTCTTCCAGGATAGTCGGCGCGCCATCGAATGACTGCATGCGCTTGAGGAAGACCACGGAATCGCCGGTTTTAATATCCAGCTGACGTGCAATATCAGCCGGCGCACGCAGGCGCTTGGCATCAATAATGGTGTTATCAGGATAAAGCGGCTCGCCGACGTCCGGCTTCAGACGCAGAAAACGGAATTGCGCACGCGCCTCATGATGCGTCGCAACAAAAGTACCCTTCCCTTGACGCCGAACCACGAGATTTTCGGCGGAAAGCTCATCGATGGCCTTGCGCACCGTGCCCTGGCTCACCTTGAAGCGGTTCGCCAGCTCAACTTCACTCGGGATCAATTCGCCGGGACGCCATTCACCGGATTGCAGACTGCGGGTAATAAGAGCCTTGATTTGCTGATACAGCGGACTAAAGGTGGGCGAAGGTGTCGCACCACCGACAGTAGCGGCTGGATTATTGTTAGGCAAGGTAGTTGGCGCTGAACTCATAGGACGGATTTCACCATAAAGCAGCCCTGTCGTCCAGCAAAACTTGAAAATAACATGTCTTATATAAGACATAAGATATATATTGACAGCCAAACTTGCCGCGCCTAAACTCGTGGGCAATACAGCTAGGCGCAATTTTTGCCAACAGAAACTTAAGGTAAATATTGAGTTTAAGTTGAGCTTATGTTGATCATAAGCGCTTTGACCCCGCTGACTTATCGGGTATTCAACTGTATCATTGCGCCACGCGGAATAAATTCCCAATACCTGACCTCACTCATCACTACCTTGGAGATTCAACATGGCTAAAGCCCCAATGCGTGTCGCCGTTACCGGCGCTGCCGGCCAGATCGGCTATTCCCTTCTGTTCCGCATCGCTAACGGCGATTTGCTGGGTAAAGACCAGCCAGTTATTTTGCAATTGCTGGAAATCGCTGATGAAAAAGCACAAAAAGCGCTGAAAGGCGTGATCATGGAAATCGACGATTGCGCGTTTCCACTGTTGGCAGGTGTCACCGCACACAGCGACCCTATGACTGCATTCAAAGACGCTGATGTTGCGTTGCTGGTTGGTGCACGTCCACGCGGCCCGGGCATGGAGCGTAAAGACCTGCTGGAAGCCAATGCACAGATTTTCACGGTACAAGGCAAGGCGCTGGATGCAGTTGCTTCGCGCAACGTCAAAGTACTGGTCGTTGGCAATCCAGCCAACACCAATGCGTACATCGCAATGAAATCGGCACCTAACCTGCCAGCTAAAAACTTCACCGCCATGCTGCGCCTGGATCACAACCGTGCCCTGTCGCAAATCGCAGCGAAGATCAGCAAACCAGTTACCTCTATCGAAAAACTGACAGTCTGGGGCAATCACTCCCCTACCATGTACCCTGACTATCGTTTCGCCACAGCCGATGGCAAATCGGTTAAAGAAGCGATCAACGACGAAGTCTGGAACAAAGACGTCTTCCTGCCTACAGTCGGCAAACGCGGTGCAGCCATCATTGATGCACGCGGCGTATCGTCGGCGGCTTCGGCAGCCAACGCAGCGATCGATCACGTACGTGACTGGGTACTCGGCACCAACGGTAAATGGGTCACCATGGGCATTCCTTCGGATGGTTCGTACGGCATTCCGAAAGACACCATTTTCGGCTTCCCTGTCACCGTAGAAAACGGCGAATACAAAATCGTCCAGGGTCTGGAAATCGATGCATTCTCACAAGAACGCATCAACCTGACCCTGAAAGAATTGCTCGAAGAACGTGAAGGCGTGAAGCATCTCCTAGGCTAATGCGCGCATTGATGGGCAGGCTCGCCTGCCCATCTCCTTCGTAGCAAGTCCACCAAGCTCTACAATTACGCACCACACATGCATCCTTCAGAAGTCCTATTTCAAGGCAAATGCCCACCGGTTTCCATACCGGCATGCGATCACTATGCCGGTTCCGAGAAATTGATGCGTAAATCACTGGCGCTGCAGCAAGAGCTCGGCCCGGTTTTTGATATTACGTTTGACTGTGAAGATGGTGCCGCGCGTGGCAATGAAACCGCCCATGCGCACCTGCTCGGCACACTCGTCGCCGGCGAAGAAAATCTGTTTGCCCGCATTGGTGCCCGCGTGCACGATGTCAGCAGCGAATTCTTTGAACAGGATATAGAAATCATCCTGCAACACGCCGCGCAAAAGCTGGCTTACCTGGTCGTTCCCAAAGTGGAAAGCGTCGCCGATGTCGAGAGCGCCATCGCACTCATCAATCGTCACGCCCACCAGCAAGGCCGCGAACAATTGCCGGTACACGTATTAATAGAAACACATGGCGCGTTGAAGGACGCATTTGCCATCGCGGCCCTGCCCCAGGTCGAATGCCTGTCGTTCGGTGTGATGGATTTTGTTTCTGATCATTACGGCGCGATCCCCGGCAATGCCATGCGTTCCCCGGGACAATTCACGCATCCTTTGCTAGTGCGCGCCAAGCTGGAAATCGCAGCCGCCTGCCACGCCCACGGCAAGGTGCCTTCGCATAACGTCACGACTGAAATCAATGACACCTCAGTCGTCGCCAGCGATGCACATCGTGCTGCGGCGGAATTTGGTTATACACGGATGTGGAGTATCCATCCGAACCAGATCAAACCGATACTGAAATCATTTGCGCCACGTCTGTCCGAAGTCAATGAAGCGGCAGAAATTCTGGCGCAAGCCCATGCCATCCAATGGGGCCCGATACAACATAACGGCAAGTTGCATGATCGCGCCAGCTATCGCTATTACTGGACCATCTTGCAGCGCGCCCAGGCCAGCGGCTTAACGCTGCCGGCAGTCGCACATACCATTTTATGAATACCCGTTTGCCCATATCAAAACTGATGCGGGCGAGTTAAAAATTTTTGGAGATTATCGAATGAAAAAATTGCTCTGCGCATTCCTTCTGATCGGCATGTCTTCTGCAATCGCTCCGGCGTTTGCGCAATCGGCTGCCAGCAACAAGGAAGCGGCAAAAAAACCTGTCGCCAAAACAGTCAAGAAAGCACCAGCCAAAGCAGCGGCTGCGGCCACACCTGCAGCCGCCGCTGCAGCCGGTGAGGACGACCAGGAAGATCTGGGCGAAGCCAACATCGAAGGCTCGACCGTGACCCATTACAACTGTGAACTGGGCAACAAAATCACGACTTACAACAACGCCGGTGACGACAAGTACATGGCAATCCGCTGGCAAAACAAAGTGCATCGCCTGGGCCGCATCGGTACCAGCACCGGTGCCAACCGTTTTGAAAACCGTAAAGCCGGTCTGGTCTGGATCAACATCCCATCGAAAGCGATGTTGCTCGATTCCCGCAAAGGCCAACAGCTGGCAAATGAATGCCGTAATCCTGATCAAGCCAAGGCACTCGCTGCTAAAGGTTAAGGGACAAGAATTAAAGGAAGTAAAAACGATGCCGCAAGCCGCCGCCGAAATCTGACGGCATCGGGCAGTAAATATCGTATCGGTTATTTGTATTAAGGAGAAATCATGTCGCGTAATACATTGAATACGCTCAAGGAATTCAATATCACAGCTTCCAGGAAAGGCGAGTTCTATTCCTTGCCGGCCCTGGGCAAAAAACTCGGCGTGAACGTTTCCCGTTTGCCGGTTTCCATCCGTATCGTGCTGGAATCGGTGCTGCGCAATTGCGACGGCAAAAAAGTAACTGAAGAACACATTCGTCAACTGGCCAACTGGTCGCCGAACGCCAGCCGCACCGATGAAATTCCTTTCGTCGTGGCACGCGTTGTACTGCAAGACTTCACCGGCGTTCCTTTGCTGGCTGATCTGGCCGCCATGCGTGGCGTCGCTGAAAAAATGGGCAAAAACCCAAAGAACATCGAGCCGCTGGTCCCGGTTGATCTGGTCGTCGATCACTCGATCCAGATCGATCACTTCCGTCAAAAAAATGCGCTCGACCTCAACATGAAACTGGAATTCCAGCGCAACAACGAGCGCTATCAGTTCATGAAATGGGGCATGCAGGCATTCGACACCTTTGGCGTCGTGCCACCAGGCTTCGGTATCGTTCACCAGGTCAATCTGGAATACCTGGCACGTGGCGTACATCAAAAAGATTCGGTCTACTACCCTGACACTTTGGTCGGCACCGATTCGCACACCACCATGATTAACGGTATCGGCGTAGTCGGCTGGGGCGTCGGTGGTATTGAAGCGGAAGCCGGTATGCTGGGTCAGCCAGTCTACTTCCTGACACCAGACGTGGTCGGTGTAAACCTGACTGGTCAATTGCGTGAAGGCGTCACGGCTACCGATCTGGTACTGACCATCACCGAAATGCTGCGCAAGGAAAAAGTCGTCGGCAAGTTTGTCGAATTCTTCGGCGAAGGTACAGCCTCGCTGTCGCTGACCGATCGCGCGACCATCGCCAACATGGCACCGGAATACGGCGCGACCATGGGCTTCTTCCCGGTCGACGACGCAACCATCGATTACTTCAAAGGTACCGGCCGTACCAAGGCAGAAATCGATGCGTTCGAAAACTACTTCAAGGCACAAGGCCTGTACGGCATTCCTAAGTCCGGCGAAATCGACTACACCCACGTCGTCGCGCTGGATCTCGGTTCGGTTGCACCTTCGCTGGCGGGTCCTAAGCGTCCGCAAGACCGTATCGAAATCGGTAACGTCAAACACAACTTCGCAGAACTTTTTGCCAAGCCTGTTGCGGAAAACGGCTTCAACAAAAAGATCGAAGATCTGGATGCAACCTACACCAACAGCGACGGCGTCAAAGTCAAAAACGGCGACGTCCTGATCGCTGCGATTACTTCGTGCACCAACACTTCCAACCCTAGCGTCTTGCTGACCGCCGGCTTGCTGGCGAAGAAAGCGGTAGAAGCTGGTCTGAAAGTATCGCCACACATCAAAACTTCGCTGGCGCCAGGCTCGCGCGTTGTCACCGAATACCTGGAAGCAGCAGGCTTGCTGCCTTACCTGGAAAAACTCGGCTTTGGCGTCACTGCATACGGCTGCACCACCTGTATCGGCAATGCCGGCGACCTGACACCTGCGATGAATGAAGCGATCGTGCAGCACGATATCGTCGCCTCGGCCGTCCTGTCCGGCAACCGTAACTTTGAAGCGCGTATCCACCCGAACATTCGCTCCAACTTCCTCGCCTCGCCACCACTGGTCGTCGCTTACGCGATTGCCGGCAACATGACACGCGACCTGATGACCGAGCCAGTCGGCCGCGGCAAAGGCGCTGATGGCAAGACCCGCGACGTCTACCTGGGTGACATCTGGCCAAGCAGCCAGGAAGTTGCCAAGCTGATGAAGTTTGCGATGAATGCGAAGACCTTCAAGGACAACTACGCACAAGTCAAAACCGCACCAGGCAAGCTGTGGGAGCAAATCAAGGGCGTGGCTGAAGGCCAGGTCTACGATTGGCCAACCTCGACCTATATCGCTGAACCACCGTTCTTCAACGACTTCGCAATGGAGCCGAAAGCAGCCGCGACCGGCATCACCGCAGCACGTGCACTCGGCGTCTTTGGTGATTCGATCACGACCGATCACATCTCGCCTGCAGGCGCGATCAAGGACAGCAGCCCGGCTGGTAAATACCTGAGCGAAAAAGGCGTGATGAAAGCCGATTTCAACTCCTACGGTTCACGTCGCGGTAATCACGAAATCATGATGCGCGGCACCTTTGCCAACGTGCGCATCAAGAACCTGATGATCCCGGCCAAACCAGACGGTGCGCGCGTCGAAGGCGGCGTTACCCTGTTCCAGCCTAGCGGTGAACAAATGTCGATCTACGACGCAGCAATGCGCTACGTCGCGGAAGGCACACCAACCATGGTCTTCGCAGGTGAAGAGTACGGTACCGGTTCGTCGCGTGACTGGGCTGCCAAAGGTACGCAATTGCTGGGCGTCAAGGCAGTGATTGCACGTTCGTACGAACGTATCCACCGCTCCAACCTGGTCGGCATGGGCGTCTTGCCGCTGCAATTCCTCGGCGACGACAGCGTCACCACGCTCGGCATCACCGGCGATGAAACTTTCGACCTGAAAGGTCTGGAAGGCAATCTGCGTCCGCAACAGGAAGTGACCCTGGTCATCCACCGTGCAAATGGTGAAAGCCGTGACGTGAAAGTGCTGCTGCGTATCGATACGCCGATCGAAGTCGATTACTACAAGCATGGTGGCATCCTGCCATTCGTCTTGCGTCAATTGCTGGCAGCCTGATGACTGTCGTTTCTATCCAGTGATGGATGGAAACAAGCGCGTTATACAAAAAAGCCGCATGCTTGCATGCGGCTTTTTTTATGCTGTCTGGCGGTTCGAAGCCGCCAGGTACAGACTGCCAAATAAGAATCTGCATACTTTCCCGGGACAAACGTGCGGTGTCGGCGTAATCCACTACAATACATTCACTACCCTTCTTCAGATTGTCCTGACATGCGTCGTCCGAGTAAAAATACCAGCCTCAAACTATCCGCCGACAGCCAGCGCCTGGCGACGCTCGCCCAGGCGCTTATACAGGCTGCCAGCCGTCTGGAAGAACGCAACTGGGAGCGCCAGCTGGATGTACTGTTGCGCAAACTTTTGAAGAACGATCATCAGGACACCATCGATACGGCACTGGATCATTTATTCAAACAGGAATCGGATGCTTACGATGGCTTGATGGAGTGCGTCGAAGCCGCCAGCGAATCCTGCCAGATCGAGCATGAAGGCGTACTCTATGATGCCTTGCTGGTCGCAGTACCCATACTTGCATGGACGCGCTTCTCGATAGCGTCAGGAGCGATACCGGCCGACATGACGGCGACCCTGTCTGCACACTTCCAGGCGCATATCCTGGCCCCGGATACGAAGATGGTGATGGCATCGGCCCTGTTTTCAATAGATCAGCTGCCGCGCACGCATGCAGAAACCTTTGCCTTCACACATCGCATGGCGCAGTCCGCCTTGAAAGGCATCGCGCTCAAGCCGCCAGGCCAGGCGCCAGAGACCGCTCCTTTCCTCGCTGATACGCGTTATCTGCTGACCGTGGTAACCGCCGTCGCAGGCGAACCGCTGTTCCGCTGGCAGGTATCGGCCAGCCCGAATGAACGCGATAACGCATTGACGCAATGGAATGCACAGGCGCTGCCGAACATCGCACGCCTGCTGCCAGGTTGCGGCATCGAATTGCTGTTGCCGGAAGCCTACTTTGTCGCCTGCCGTGAAGGCGATAAACAAATCCGTCCGGCCTCGATACGAGCAGCCGTGCATTACCTGACACATACACTGGCTGTAGAACCCACTGAATTACAAGCCATCATCGGTAGCTTCGGCGAAGAGTCTACCGATGGCCGCGTCGATGAATATCGCATCAGCTTTACGCGCCTCAACGATACCGATGTAGTGTATGGCACTGTATGGCCGCTGTATGGGGAAGAAGATGATGCGGAGCTGCAATACCGCAGCGTCGAAGTACCGAGCGATCCTGTGATCTCTGCCGACGTCGAGCGCAAGTCACCGATAGAAGAAATCCTCGCCTTGCTGGAAGAATGCGGCATCGTGAATGTGAAACGCCATCTCGAATGCTTTCCTATGGAATTCTGCGATGACTGCGGCAGCCCACTGTATCCGGACATGAACGCCGAACTGGTCCATGCAGAAATGCCGGAAGACGCGCCGGTGGGATCGACCCACCTGCACTAACCTCTACCTCACCAGGCGGTAAAAGGATGACGTAGCAAATTGGCGTTGAAGTAACGCGCATCATCTGTCACTTCGACGCCGACCCAATCCGGTTTGGCAAAAACCTGGTTTTCGCTTTCCAGTTCGATCTCTGCCACCACCAGGCCCTGATTCTCGCCAAAGAACTCATCCACCTCCCACACCATGCCTTCATGCACGATGCGGGTACGGTTTTTTTCTATCAATGGTCGTTCACACAAACCATTCAATAATTCATCCGCTTCAGCCAGCGGAATTTCATATTCCCACTCACCGCGCGTAATGCCGGTCACACGCCCCTTGATGGTCAGCGTCGCCGTCTGATCTTCTATCCGCACGCGCACTACCCGATCACGCTGCGATGACAGATAACCCTGGCGTATCGCCTGCGCTTGTCCGAGCTTCTTCCACGCGTCACCCAGCACCAGGAATTTACGTTCTATCTCCAGACTCATCGTGCGCTCCGCTCCAGGTGATGCAAAATCGGCTGCAGCATCTCCTGCCCCAGCTTTGCACTACGGGCGCCATTCCAGCCCAGCTTGGGTTCAGGGCTATGCGCGTTATCCTTGAACGGCATTTCCAGTGTCAGCGATACGCATTTGAAAGTGTGGCCGATGTACTTCGATGCCAGCTTCAGCATATCGGCACGATACTTCCCGGCGCTATAACCGAACTCAGTCTGGAAGTCCTCGCTGGCACGCAGGAACTGTTCGATGAAACGTTGCTGTTCATCTGCCTGTTGCTGAGAGAATCCTTCCAGCATTTCGCTACCTGCAACGAAGACATAGGGTAGCCCTTCATCGCCATGTATATCGAGGAAGAGATCGCAACCGGTCTCGTGTATCTTGTTTTTGACGTGCCAGACTTCGGGGCTGCTTTCCGGCGACGGTGTCATCCATTCACGATTCAGGTTCGCACCTGCTGCATTGGTGCGCAAATTGCCCAGGTAAGCACCATCCGGATTCATATTCGGTACGATGTAAAAGACTGCATGCCTGAGCAACTTCTGCACTAAAGGATTTGTTGGCTCCAGCAAGGCATCTATCATGCCTTCGGCGAACCATTCCGCCATGCTCTCGCCGGGATGCTGGCGCGCAATCACCCATACTTTTTTCTGCGCCGCCGGATCGCCGATGACTACAACATTCAAATCGCGCCCTTGTACGGTATTACCCAGGTCCTGCACATGCGCGTAGTCAGACATTTGTGCACGCGCCAGCAGATCCAGATGACGTTCCCACGAGTAAGGTTCAAAGTATGCGTAATACACACTGTCATACTGGGGCGTATGCGCTATCGTCATCACCTTGCCATCATACGAAGTCGGTACGCGAAACCAGTGTTTTCTGTCGTAACTGGCGACCGCCTGATAGTTTTGCCAGCCGTCCGGATAGGTTGCATCTGATGCATTCAGGATGCGCATGCTGCAGCGCTCGCCGCGGACGCCTTGCAACCGGAAATAAAACCATTGCGCGATGTCGGCATGGCTATCCTTGCGCAAGTTCAGTTCTATCGCCGATGCATGGTCCGCACGGACTACCTCTATCGCACCGGCATCGAAGTTGGTACTAATTTTGATCGTCATCACACTATCCTATTTCATGACTACTGATGCCAACTCACACCAGGCCGAATTCCTTCAGTGCCGGCAGCAAATTGGCATTCTTATGTCCCGAGCGCGTCAACTTAGTCAAGGCAAAGCGCTGTAAATTATTTAAACCTATCCATTGCGCATGCGTAGGAGCAGGCAATGCCAGTTCAGCCAATCCCTGCGCCACTACATCCGGGACTGCGCGCAGATCAGCCCATGCGGGTGACGGATCTATTTCGACTATTTCGATGGTCGCATCGGGATTATCGGCATGCGGCGCCAGCAAGGCAGCCAGGCGTTCGCGATAAACCTGCTGCTCTGCATCCGAAACACATGGCAAAGCCACCAGTTCTTCGCGCTCATCGCGGCTGAGTGTAATCCACGCGGTAAGGGAAATTCTGATACCGCAGGTATCCAGATTAAAACGCATGACCATAGGAATGCGACGCAAAGGATAACGCCCATCCTGCTCAAATTCGAAAAGCCCCTGCATGATTAAACGACGTCATTCATAACAAATTTATCTGCCCGCTACCGAGCGGGTCGTATCCTGCATATTCCATTATCTGGCGCACTGCCGTCCGCATGAGCCGAAACCATGCTTCTTCAGTATCGCTTGCCCCGCTGCCGCCAGTACAAATTGCACCAAGCGCTGACCGTGCTCTGATTGCCTGCCTGCCGCTATGCCATACGCACTGCGTACATTCAGCTCATCCGGAATAGCGATCACCTGCAACTGCGGCAACACTTTCCGTGTCGATATCGCATTCGTGCAGTACATGATATATGCATCTGCCCTATCTTCTTCAAATGCGGTGATATAAGGCAGACGCTCATCTGCTGCCGGTATATGCGCACCTGACAGCCTGATGGCCTTCGCATTCATCACATCATAAATACCCGGCTGCCGTTTGTCGGCATTGCGAAAAAACTGCCAGGTATAGTCGCCCATAGGATCGCTCACCGGCGTTGAAGTCGCGACACGCACCGCCGGATCAGCCAATAGCGCCAGCAAATCGTCACCATGCAAATCCAGATCCGGCCGTGCCAGCACGCACAAATCATTATGCGTGAACAAAACGGATGGCCCGAGCAGCTTCTGCTGCGCCAGTGCTTCCGTATGCCCGACCGAAGCCGAAGCAAACACGTCTACTTGCACGCCTGCCTCTATCTCCTGCCTGAGCTTGCCCGATGGTCCGTACTGCGCATGAAATGTCACGCCCCCCTGCTGCTGGTAAGCCGCCATGATTTCATCCATCGCACTGCGCAGGCTGCCGGCCGCCAATAATTGCGGTACCTGGGTCGCAGCAGAAAGAAGTCGGGTCGCCGGAAAAGTCATGATTTACGGGCAATCACAGAAAGACAGACATAGTACGCAGCATTGCCGACATTACCAATATGAGCGCTGCTGCATATACCTGCAGCGCGACTGCCCTGCTCACATCCCCTTGTAATTAACGCGTGTGTACTTCCCGCTAGACGGGCGCCTGCTTTCAATTTAGTCATATGGATACCATCCAGTGTGTAGTCATGTTTCCATTTTCACATCAAGCGAGAAATTGAATTGTGACTTTTCGTGTCTTCTGCGGATTCTGGTTCCCGCATAAGCTGCGCGTAAGCAAGCGTGAGTAAGATCAAATCACACAAATAAAACACTACGCATGCTCCGCCCACCCGGCGGTAGCATAGCGATGTCAACACTTGTTGTTTTCTTATGTTCTGTCTGCACGTGCCACCTTCAAATAAATCAAGGCACGGCGGATTATCTGCGTGGAGACCGCGATATGTTCAGGAACAAAAGTTTTCCCCTATGGTTGCGACGTAGTGCCCTGTTATTGATCGCCATTGCGTTTGGCAGCGGATTGGCATATCTCACTGCACAGCTGGCAAGTGATACCTTGCCCCTGCCCTGGCTACTCCTGATTGCAACGCTATTGAGCACCATCATGCTGGAGCTCACACGTCAACGGGGTGGTGGCAAGCACGTCGATTTTGGCAACAAGGTCGGCGGTGAAATCGATCACATCATGATAGGTGCAGCCGAAACTTCGTTCTTCGTCGACTCCATCAAAAATAAAATCGCGCAAGACGTACAGACAGCGAACGGCATCGTTGCGGGTTCTGAGCAAAACGCCAGCACCACCGAGCAAATCGCAGCGAATGCCGAACGCGCATCCAGCATCGCAGCTGAAGTACGTACTGAGAGCGTAGCCGGACGCAAGGAAGTCAATCAGGGCCTGGAGCAAATCAGCAAGGCCCGTGACGATGCGCAGACTGCTTCAGAAATGATGCGCGTACTGCAGGAAAAATCACGTCGTATCCATGGCATCACCGAAGTCATCAGCGAAATCGCTGCCCGCACCAACCTGCTCGCATTGAATGCCGCTATCGAAGCTGCACGTGCCGGCGAACATGGTCGCGGCTTTGCGGTAGTTGCAGGTGAAGTCCGACAACTGGCGCAGCGCACCAAAGAAGCCACCGATGATATCGGCTCGATGGTGACAGCCATTAACGTGGAGGCAGAGCGTGCCGCCGGCGGCATGCTGGCACTCAGCACCAAAGTCATGGATGCATCGAAAAACGTAGAACGTGTGCATGAATTCCTGAGCAATATAGAACGCGCCGCCAGCACCTCGGAAGAAGAGATACAGCAAATCGCGCACGCCTCACGCGAACATGTAGAGACCACACACAAGATCGCCGCTGCCATACTCAAGATACGTGACGGCATGCTGGAAACGGATACCGAGCTGCCACGCGTTGCTGCTTCGGCGATGGCTTTATCGGAACGCGCTGAAATCGTCTACGATGCGATCGCCGAAAACGGTGCCGCCACCCAGCACGACCAGATCCGCATCGTCGCCAGCAACGCGGCACAGCAGATAGGCAAACTCTTCGAACAGGCAATCGCAAACGGCCGCATCACCGAAGCCGCCCTGTTTGACCGTCAGTACCGCCCCTTACCGAATACATCACCGCCCAAACACAGCACGCAATTCGACGCCTTCACTGATCGTGTGTTACCTGAGATACAGGAGCCGATACTGGATGCGATGCCGCAACTGGCGTATGCCGGTGCAGTCGATGACAATGGTTACTTCCCTACTCATAACAAGAAATTCTCCAGGCCTCTGACCGGCGACTACGATACCGACCTGGTGAATAACCGCACCAAACGCATCTTCACAGATCGCACCGGCAAACGCTGCGGCTCGAATACCAAACCATTCTTATTGCAGACCTATAAGCGCGATACCGGCGAAGTCATGCACGATTTGTCCGTACCGATTTACGTACACGGCAAACATTGGGGCGGCTTCCGTATAGGCTACCGATCAAGCTCGGCACAGGTGGCTCCGGCCGCACAAACACGTGCGCCATTGGCGGTCAGCCAGGCAGCATCACGAACGACTAACCTGACCGCAGGTACGCCTGCAACAATGACGCGTGTATCGACAAAATTATCCTGAGCACCGATTTGCAGTGCATGAACTTTCAGATGCATAGATGGCGAAAACACATCACGGCTCTGGTATAATTTTTCGCTCGTCGGGGCGTAGCGCAGCCTGGTAGCGTACTTGCATGGGGTGCAAGGGGTCGTGTGTTCGAATCACACCGTCCCGACCAATAGAATCAATAACTTACGTCACGTCCTGTGCGTATGTACAGCGCTGGATATTAGACAAAATATAATATCGAGGTCCAGCGAATGCCCTTCAAGCCACCTCTCACACTTGAACAAATTCGGGACATTCAGGATCGCAATCGCGATAACCCTGATGTCTTGGCACTGCTGTGGGAGATTCGGCGGCTATTCTCCATCGTTGCCCGCGCTGATCAACTTGCCGAGTCATTGTCACCCCAAGGTGGAATTATTGACATGATCATAGACGCTTTGAAGGAACAGATTGCGAACGAACCTAGCCTGGAAAACCGTAGGAAGCTGACTGCAGACATTGATGCCGACCGCAAAGGCAGCGGCTACAAGCATCCCAGCGAAAAGGAGTAGCTATGTGCGTCACATACACGCCGTCACGCCGCGAAGAACTAGCCGAGATATTCCGGTCGCCAGCACCAACAGATGCAACCTGGCCAGATCAAACCTGGCAGGACTATGACGCGCCGATTATTCGCTTTGATGAGCGTGGCGACCGCGAAACGATCATCGCGTCATACGGCATGATTCCGCAGAACCAGATTCACGGTACCGGCAAGAAATTCAGCACGATGAATGCCAGGTCGGAAACCATAGGCGAAAGGCGTAGTTACGCAAAGCCGTGGCGCGAAGGTCAACTGTGCCTGGTACCGATGACAGTGTTCTACGAACCTAATTGGGAATCCGGCAAGCACGTGCGCTGGGGTATCGGGATGGCCGACGCGTCACCGTTTGCGGTCGCCGGATTATGGAGAGAATCGAAATCGCCTGAAGGCGAAACAGTGCATTCCTTCACGCAGTTGACCATCAATGCTGATGACCATCCGCTGATGAATCACTTTCACAAGCCAGGCGAGGAAAAGCGGTCACTCGTAATTGTGCCAGCGACTGATTGGGATGATTGGCTGTCATGCAGAAATCCGGAAATAGCGCGAACTTTCTTACGCCCGTTTCCTGCAAAAGCTATGACGGCGGCACCGGTGCCGGATAAAACCCGTTCTCAATAGCCCAGTTCTGCAACCCGCGACAAATGGCCGTCACTCCGTCGGCTTCTTTGCGACGCTCCCGAAGTCTTCTTTCAATGTCTTCTGGAAGTGCAATGGTTCCGGCAACGGCACCATCAGATCTGCCGGTACCTGCGGCTTCGGCTTTTCCGGCAGCTTGGTTGCAGATTGCGGCAGGGAGTAGCACCCGGCCAGCAGGCTGATAAGCGCGAATAGCGCGCAATTCTTTTTGATAGTCATTGGACACCTTCAGGTTAGCCGCTTGCTGGCGGTCGAGTTCGATTGCAATGTCGGCTGCGCTGTCCTGCCAAGCCTTTAGGTCGGATGCCTGCCGCTCCACCAGGACGGCATTGGAGCCGTTGCGGTTACCAGCGTTATAAACGTACCAGTGCGAGCTGACCAACAGCAATACAAACACCAGTGCGGCGGTGAGTTTTCCAGATAGCGTCATATAGAATCCAAGCACATGACGCGTTCAGCCTTGCGGCGATTGAATAAACCGTTAACGAACTGGCCACCTGCATTACTCCAATTCGGCTGACCGTTAGGCTTGTACGCCAGAAGGTTGCAGCCTGCCGTTACTTGCCCGGCATTGATCGATCTAACCGCAGCTGACCCGCAAGCGCCCTCTTTCCCCACGTTGATAGCAAACATGGTGAGGCCGACTAAGCGTGTGGGCGTCAGATACTTCCATTCTGTGCAAGCAAGCACTGCATAGCCGTAGTCGAGAATGGTGGTTTTGTTGACCTCTTTGCACTGGTCACTGGTAAGCTTCGTTCCGACGACCGCTTTTCTGTCGGTAGCACCGGCGCAGTATGTCGGTAGGCCACCAGCAAGATTGTCCGCGTAGACTGCAAGGACGTTTCCCTCAAAGCGTTCAAGAGTCGCTATAGCAAATGGACCGGTAAGTGCGGCAATGAAAGCTGCAGGAATGGCACCCTTGCGCAACAGGCCAACAGGAACACGAACGTTATTCATCTTCTGTGTCGTCCCGTCTGCGCAGCTTCGGCTTTACCCAACCCCAGCGCACGAATAAGTCTCGCCAGAATCGCTTATAAAACCATTCGCCTATCAGCAAGATGGAATAGAAGGCTGCCGCGATAGCAGCTACATCGCTCCATGATGTAACGCCAAAGGCAATCCAGACCGATACGACTTTGGACACAGGGGCAGATACACTGCTGCTCAATGGCTCGTTCATCATTCGACAGTCTGTTCTATGGGAAAGGTAGGCAGTTCGGATTCGACTTCTGTCCAGGTTGGCTCTGGACGCTCACCAGCAAGGAATGCGTCGCGGATTTGTTCGGCTTTCTGCCACGTGCGCGCAGACCACAGGTGCAGCGCTGCACCGTCTGCCTGCCGGTACTCACCTGCGGGAAGGCTGGCCGCAGCGATCGCACTAGCAATGTTGTCGAAGCGCATTTCCCCGGCTTTTGTGTTCAGACGCACTTTTATGGCGTCGTCCATCACTTTGATCTTCGCTGCAATGACTTCTTCTGCGGAAGGTAACGGAGGCGAAATGCCGAGATTTGGTGCAGGCTGGCCGATTTCTACAATTTCAATCGCTTCGCCGGTAGTCTGGTCGTAGAAAATATGACCACGGAAGTCTGCAATAATTGACCAAGCTGTGTTTTCAACGTTTCGCTGTGCAGCTTCGTTTTCCTGCGTTGCTGGCGGCTGATCTGGACACGAATTTACCGGTTCGATAAAAAAGCCCGCTTCTTCGGGCGATTCTTGAGCCTCGTAGGGATGCGTAAAAACTCTATCGACATCATCAAAGAGATAAACAATCTTGGTTTCCATTGCTCTGCCTTATAGGTACTGAATACATTTTGTTACGCGCATGCCAGCCGCTAAGTTGGCTGGCCCACCTGTACTGCCAGTAACGCTAATTAGGGAACCTCGACCGGTACCATCCTGATCTGGAGAACTACCACCACGGATTTGTGCCGGATGGGTATGGGCGATGACCTCACCCACAGTTGCAGTACCAAGATTTGCAGACGCCTGCACAAACGTGTATCCGACAGGGCAATAGGGCATCCCAAATGTGGACACCCCATCACCAACACCCCAAGGAGCAATAACTATCGCCACACCAGCAGCCGTCGCATTTGCATTAAGCGATAGAGTGATGGTATTAGCGGTCTTACCAGTAACCGTGGTGCCAGCCTGAATGCCTGGACCACTAATTGGGTAGCCAATCTCTACACCTACAGTCGAGCCAACAGCTGTTAAGGTGTTATTTGCATTTGTCGTTGACCCGGTAGTCTGAATCGTTATCGCGTTGAACAATGTGGGGTAAGCAGACCGAGATATATTGGAAGCAGAAACTGGCACGATTAGCGATCCTGTAGGGGCGCGGGGGCTAGCCGTATCAAACAAATCGCCCGGCTTTCTTCCAGAAAGTGCAATCGCGCGTTGTACAAACTTTGCGTTCGCGGCTTTTGTCGTTGCATCGCCGTCAGCTAGATCAGGAACAATAGGCGACGCCGTATGCGTTTTAACACCCTGAATCGTTTCATCGCCCGACTTGTGAACTAAATCGGCCGGGTCTATCGACGCGGCCGCTGCGACTGCAGCTTGAGCAGCCTGCTCTGCGGCCAACCGATCTGTGTTAGCTTGTCCCGCGCTGGATGCTGATGCATTCTGTGAATCTAAAGCTGCTTGGGCACTGGCAGCTGCGGCGGCAGCAATTTCATCTGGATCTAGGTCGCTGTAAATTAATGCTGTTCCGGTTGCGTTCCATTTCACAGCACGACCAGCAACAGGTGTAGGCAGGGTTACATCTATACCGCTAACCGATAATGGCAGTTGAAACGAGCGCACAACCTTCGTTTGCAGTTCCTGCGCCGCCATCCATAGCCGTTCGATATCGCGATTCACGACCACCGACGGCAACGCACCTTGATACTGGTACTCAATCGACCTGGAAAAGGCGACAGCACGGTAAAGCAGGATTGCTGTGCCAGTGGCTGGAGCAACGGTAAAAATCACGTCGCCGGTGTCATTCCCAATTCCAGTAATGCTGTAGTCGACATTCAAGGTTTTGACCACGCCATCCACCTCGACCACCAAGTCAGACGCAAGAAATATCTTGAAATCGTATAGGAACGAAGTCGTCACACCGTTGCCGGTATGCTGGGAAATCGGGACGTTATTGTTTAGCGACATGGCGGCATCTCAACTGTGTTCGACGATTACGTCGTGTACGCCGGAATTTGGCCTCCAATTGTCACGCCTTTGATCTGTCGGAATCCCGACGAAATTGCCTATCCGAACCGGTGTTTGTTTGATGGCGCGTGCTGTAACGTCAATAAAATCGTCTGGCTGATCTTTTTTAACTGGGTTGAAATCACGCATTTGCGCATAGGCTGGACTATCGAAGACACTCACGTGTGCCCATAAAAAGCGATTCGATAGTGGTGCATCAAAGCCATCCAAGATGTCGGTATTCTTGTTTGTGCTGACGTGATCCTCAATAACACTGCAGCCTAAGCCAGCGAGGTGCTTGCGCAGGATAGGCGGGACAAAGCCGCCTGGTCCGTTGGTTTCAACTGTGACGCTAGGTATGTGGTAGTCAAGAACCAACTTCCTAACCTGCTTGCATTGATCATCCAGTTCACCGGTAAGGCCAATCGCAAATTGCCAATACAAGCGGCCACGGTGATCGGTAAGGATTAATGTGAACGCTGAAGCGTCAGATTTGGCCTTCCCAAGCGCACAATCCCACCGACATACTGATCCAACAATTTGAACCTGACCGAGCAGCATGACTACCTGTCGATTTACCGCTTTGACAATTGGCTTCAGGCCATAGGCGATCATGCGCTCAGGATCCAGACGCACGTCGGTGATTGGCTTGGCTTCAAGCTGATATTGAGAGTCCCAGGCATTCAAGGTGAGTGTCTCCTTCCGTCGCTGCGCGATGTCCGCGCGCGTGAATCGTTCAGGCCAGGCACAGCCACTACAGATATCTAACGTCATGCCTGGGGGTGACGCAAAAACGATCTCGTTACCTTCTATCTGGTAATCGCCACCTTCCTCAAGAAGTCGAGCAGGCGCATTGATTCCAAGCAGCACATAGATTCCGTCTTCCGTCGGCTTGAAATTAAAGCGATACCGTGTGTGTTTTGTCGTTTCTTTGTAACGAACGACGTATTCGAAAAGCGGGATTTTCAGCACATCAGCGCCGGCCGCAATGCGTTCCGGATAAATTGATTCGTGGTGGTGAGGAGTACCGATGTATGTCTTTTGAGAACCAGGAACGGCCAAGTGAGTCGATTCAGAAATGCGATCACGCAGCTTTTTCCGCGCTTCAATCGTTTCAATGTTGCCAGGCACTTCCACGTCATCGAAATCAACGCTATCGGCACGTGCAGCTGTAACGTTCGATTCCACCCCAGTTGCACGCATACTGGCGTTACGTGCATCGCGCGCGCCCGTCACCCAGAATCGCTTGCGCCCTGGCTTAGTCGGCAGCATGCCGCCGCACAAAGGATGATTCCGCAATACATTGATGACGTCTGCTGTAAGCATTTCAGCCGTGGGGCCGTCAGCAGACCAAACCAAGGACCTTAGCTGCCGGTTGGAATAAAGACGCCATGCCTTGTACACCGCGTAGATCGTCGATTTTGCTGCTCCCCGGAATACCAAAAGAACGCGCTCGGGAGAAAGACAGGACTCCATCCAGACACATATCCGCACATGCAGCAGGGGGACTTCCCAGCCTTGGTACTTGGCCCACATCAGAAAGAAGGCCAGAAAGGAGATTTTGCGATCGCTCATATCTAGGTTTTAGCCGCGCCCTTTTTGTTCAGTCTTGCCATCAGCTTCTTCGCTTCCTTCTCGGCAGCGGCTATATCGTCATCCAGGGAATCTTCGTTCTCGTCCAGTTCCTGCCCTTCCACGGCGCCCGTCAAAGGTGGCGCCCCATCAGCGGTCCGGCGTTGAATGACGCCAATCAATGATGTTGTGCGGATCAGGACCGTCAAGGTAGCGGCCGCGTTCTTCTTGTCGTAGTAGCGGTCACCGCGCGTTGTTTTATCCATCTTCGACGGTTCAATTCCAGTGCCAGACCATTTGTCAGGGTCGGCTTCCGCAAGGAAAACATCGGTCAGCTTTTCAGTAAGTTCCTGAAGTTTTTCGTATTGGTCTTGTCTCATGATCCGAACATCCTTTCAAAGTCGGGCGCGCGATCAGGAGTAAGCTGATTCGGCTGCCAGTAGTAATCCTGCTCGTTGTCCTTGATGGCGCGTTGCTTCATGCGGTTGACGTAACCAGGTGAGAGGTATTCCTGCAGGTCCATCAAAATGGCGTGGTCAAGTACCGATTGCGCATACCAGATATTTACCCCTGGCGTCATGGAACGTACCATCCGATAGAGTTGGTCACCGGCGTTTTTGATCTGATCGTCACCCTTGACGTCCATGCCTTTGGCCTTCTCTGACACGCCATCGATCAGGAAGCCAGCGGCATCAAAACCACGCTCGAGCTGGCCAAGAGTCGGGCCCAGCAAAGAACCTAGCATCGAATTGCCGGCACGGTTCTTCCCGGTCAGGCCTTGATAGAGAAAGTCTCCGGCGATACCCATACCGCCGCCCTGCGTCGCTGCAGCTGCCCAAAACTTCGCGTCATCCATCTTTCTGGGATCCTTACCGGATTGAATGTCTTTGAGCTGCAGCACAGCGGCCCCGACCGCTGTACCGCCGCCGATCAGTAGTGCCATGTATGTCGCGCGGTCTACGAGAGCGTCCTGTGAGAGTCCGCGTTCAAAGTGCCTTGTGACCATCGCAATTGGTGTTCCCTTGAAGAGCATCAAGTGTCGGCGAAACTCACCGCCTACCGTACCCTTCTCGCTTTTACCGGTAACGATCGAGCGCGCATATAGATCGGGTGCGATCGACGCGTATTCGGATTCATCAGTGATCAGGCCCAGCACCTTGGCCACAACCCTGTTTTTATCCGCGTCATCTACACCGGCAATCCCACGAATCGAGTCAGGTGTGAGCATTTGAGAGCCGCGCCAGTCTTCTGGTTTGGCTTGGGTGACTATCTTCCAGTCAGCCTCATCGATGCCCTGCTTTACCAAACGTGCGCGGTCGTCAGCGGCCAGCATTGCCCAGTCCGTACGGGACAGTTTCCCCAGGGCGCCCATGTAGGTCATGGAAAACGATCTGCGCACAGCATCAGTCAGGCCGGTCAAGAGTGTC
Source organism: Herminiimonas sp. KBW02 (assembly GCF_003852535.1). GTDB lineage: Bacteria > Pseudomonadota > Gammaproteobacteria > Burkholderiales > Burkholderiaceae_D > Oxalicibacterium. Next base: position 226,150 of record NZ_QAJP01000002.1, read on the forward strand.
GCTTTCATGGTTGCCGATGCGATGTTGCCAGACCAACCGTGCAGCACGTTGTCGGCTGCCAGCGTTTGCACATCAGCGACAAAACCCTCCTGAATCAAACCGGCTTTGTTTGCAAAATCTTTCGCATCTTTACCTTGAGCGCGAACGATGTTGATCAGCGAATCAGTAAATGGGAGTTTGTTAAATCTGGTGGTGAGGAAATATGAATTGAAGTCGCCCAATGCAGAGAAGACAGCCCGACCAAGCATGCCGGCAACAGCGAGGTTACGCGCGCCCTGGTTGACTGCTGCGAAGTTCGCATATTCCGGCTTGACGATGTTAGCCTTGCCGGACAGGTTGTGCCACATTGAGTCCGTCGAGGCGAAGAACACGCCACCCACTTTGACCATATCCGACGTCTTCTGCCCCTTGGTTGCCGCATCTTGATAGGCCGTCTGACGCAATGTCTCATAGGTCTGTGCGGGGTTAGGCCCGTAACGTTCAAGCAAACCAATATCATTCGCCACCCGGTGCACGTGTCCCTGCATAGAGCTGAAGAGCTGGCCACGCCCGTAATCTCCCATGTATTCGATCCACGAATCCGCATCTTTGAAATGGATCTCGCGTGACTTGTTGCCACGGTTCGCCAGCATTGAGGACCCTTTTGCCGCGCCACCTGGCTGTATCTTGTTTGCCCCGTTGGTCGATATCGATGTCCAGACGTCAGCTAACATGTCGTTCAGCTGGCTTTGGCTGTACTGCGTGCCGTCTTCATTGAGATACCGGCGTTGATCCAGCTTCGGCAATACTGAATCAATCCATGCCTGCCTTGCCTCAGCGGAGCCGTTCCCGCGTACTTTGCCGCTATCGTGTGGCTGTGGCAGGTATCCGTAGTCAATCTTGCCGATATCTCCACCGGCGCTGTTGAATCGTTGACGCAGCAGTTCAGCTTGTGCAGTCCATGCTTTCGCACCCTTGGCCGCAATCTGGTTTCCTGTGGTACCAGGTGCAAACACCTCGCGCACGAAATCACGGACTGCCACAGCGTTTTCCATGATGCCAAGGAACCGAGGCTCGGCAGCGTTGATCGCGTCCAGCATGCCTGTCCAGGCTTCGCGCTGAACGCCTTTTATGTACACCTCAGACTTTCGCATATCGTCAGCCAGACCGACGAACATACGCTCTCCGTTCGCCGCGGCTTTATCCAGCGATTCACGGCCACGCGTCAAAGCATTGATTGCCTGCTGCGTGCGCTGAACCTTCAGTGCTGCTTCGCCGATTACCTGCTTGCCGGCAGCTTCTGCCGCCGCACGAAGGCGATCATTTAGCGATTTGCTTGCCCAATCTGGATCGGTTCGCGCGAGGTTGCGCATGTTGTCGCGGATACGATCCTCGATGCCCTGAGCTTCAGCCCGGGTAATGTCCCGGCCAATGGCCTTGGATACAGCCAATTTGCATTTATCTCTCATACCATGTCACCCGATGAAATGAAGCATTCGATTGCAGCGAGGAACGACTTGGAATCGTTGTCTGCTTGAATTTGTTGATTGCGCACGTCTTCCAGCAATTCTCGGCCAGTTGTAGTGATGGGCGTGCCGTCGTCGGCTTTGGCGATCACGATGGGCTGATCGAGATAGGCGTCTTCAACATCCAGTTGATTTGCCCGAGGCGACTGTTCCACTGAAACCGTTGCCGCGCCTTTCTCCAGCGTTTGAGGTACGTCAAGCGACCGGTTTTCCCCAGTGTATGTACCAACATCTTTCAGTGCCTGACGTACCGCTATTGCACCTGCTTTCGGTGTAGGTGCAGCAATTCCGGCGCGTTCATCACGAATTCGTGCGATGCGTTCGTCTATGTCCGCGAGACGTTTTGCGGCCTCCGCTGCGATTCGATTTGTTTCCAGTTGATCTTCCAACGCGGATATACGGCGGTCTATTTCCGTGCTACGAACCTCAGTTTCTTTCTTTGCCTTCGACAAAGCAGATTTATAACTGACCTGTTCGTCTGCTTGAATTTGTTTTGCCAGAGTCTTCAATGCATCGTCAGTGAACGATGCGCGCATCTGGTGCAGAGCGGCTACCTCCTCGCGAATACCAACGATCGCACCAGGCTCTCCGATATTGCCGACATCAGGCAGTAGTTCTGCACGCTCTCGTTCTAGTCTGGCACCGCTTTCATCCAGCAGTCTTGCGTTAGCTAGGGATTCGATCGGAATAGCGTCGGCATCAGAAGCTGATCGAAGGACAGAACGCACGTCAATTGGCGTTCCATCGTTGAACTGGCGTGCGGCGTAGTCCATTGCGCTTTGATGGTCAATTTGGCCGACAAGATCATGCAGCGGAGTCAGCGCCTTACGTTGAAGCAGTGTGTCTACTTGCATTACGCGCGCTGCTGCTTCCTGATCGGCCTCTGCAGTGATACCGGCCACGTCGTTCTGGACGTTCACTTCTTCTTTTGCGACTGCGTCTGAGGCTTCACGTGCTTGCACTTCCGCCGACTTTGCCTTCGACCTGCCGCGCAAGTGAATACCGCCGATAACTACACCTGGTACGCTTGAAATCAACAGATTGGTCAAATCGTAGGGGTCGTATTCCTTTGCTTTGTCGGCATAGTTGGCGCTTTCCAGAATGTGTTTTATTGCGGCCTGATCAGCCATGAAAGCCACTGGCCCAGCTGTCGCAATCAGACCTACGGTTTTCGCAAGTGTAGGACCAGCTCCCGGTAGCGCTACTGAAACCGCAGTAGTGGCAGCACGCACCACACCAGCTTGATTCGCTGTGACCTGGTCTACACCCGAGTCCTGCAGGCGCAACGATTCGTTTATCCCTTCGTCGGTACTGAGACCGACAGCTATACCAGGTAGGCCGCCAGCTAGCGAATACCCGACAGCCTTGCCGACTGTTTTACCAAGACCGTGAATGATCTGCGCTGCGGTGCCTGATGACTGCGCATCCGGCGTCATGGACTTAACGAAGCGCCCAAGCGAACTGCCCACTTGGTCATGCTCTTGGATGGCTTCCGCACGTCTTGCCGCCTCGTATTCTGCGAAATCCGCACCAAACTTTTCAGCTAGGCGTGATTTCTTTTCCTCGGTCATGGCTGCCGGCGTCGCCATTTGATTGAATGCCCTGATAGTTTCGCCGGCGGCGGCAGGGATAATCTTTGCCACGGCAGCCCATGAACCTTGAAACAGGGTCGGCACTTTGGGCTGCATGGGCTGATTTAACTGCGCCTGGGCTGTCAGGGCTTGAATGGCGCCATCATCATCGAACATTGCCGCCCCCAAGATTAAGTATCAGTGGGGTGCCGTCTTCGCGTAGTACGGGGATGCCGCCTACTCGCACCGCATATGTCCCGTTTCCGACCGTCTGCAGGGGAAGCTGCGGCAGTTGCTTAGAAAGTTGCTCGGGTGTGATTGCACCGGTTCCAACTCTGAACACGCTACCCTGAGTCTTCAGGGCTGCAGGAGTCACCGCTTTGACAGCATCCTGCAAATCCATCTCCGTCTTGCCGTATGGAAGCGCTACCTTCGCGCCGTTGTACTCAATCAGGCCACCAGTCCCGAGCTTGATTGCCGCGCTGAGGTTGTCAGTCCCAGACGCCTTCTTGCTGGCGTACACGTTGTAGATGACTTCAGCGGCCTGATCTGTCGCTTTCTGAGTCGGATACACGCCTTGCAGTGCAGAATAAATCTGCGCCTTGGTGCCGGTTTCTTTGGCTGCATCCATCTTTGCGCGCCCATCTTTAAGAACCTGCTTGCCATCCAGGTAGATCGCGGCAACGTTGCGGCCTTCCGAAGTATTGAGCGAAGTCAACCCTGCTGCGATCGCGAGAGATCCGTTCTTGTCTCCCATCAAGGTGGCAAGTGCTTGAGTTGCACGCGGGCCGATAGCACCGACGACACCCTTTAGCACCGTCGCTGTTTCTCTTGGCCCAAGCGGCTCCAACATAGTGACAAGTTGCTCTGCTTCGCCTTTGGTCACCGGTGCAACCGGTTTGCCGGTCCAGGCAGATGCGGTGTCTGCTGCCTCTTTGCGTTTGGCCAACTGCTGCGGCAAGGTATTTATATCAAATGTGATCGGCTCTAATGTCTGATTTACATTGCGATCAACCGAGGCTGTTAAAGGATCTTCCTTGATGTCTGCCAGCGTCGCATTATGAATAGCCTGTAGCTTCTGAAAGCGCTTATTTGCAGCAGGGTCACTGCCGGACTTGTTCAACTTTGATGACTCTGACAAAAGAATCTCGCGCTGTTTTGTCACGGATGCCGACGAGAACCCCGCCAATTCACTTCCATCTTTGAGCAGCGACATAACCGCACCCTCGTAAGCGGTACCCTTGAATTGAGTCGCCACCTGCACTGCGTATTCCGGGGTCGGTGGTCTGCCGGATTCTATGAATGTGCTGAAGGATGCAAATGCAGCGGCTGCTTTCCGATCCCGTGCCTCGGCTTGTGCCGCATTCCGCTGTATTAGCGTACTCATGCGGGTATTGATGCTGGCATCCAGCGCGGCTCGTTTCTGTGGATCGATGTCGATGTACTCGTCCGAATTCAAACGTTTCCGCAAACCTTCCAGTGCACCGACATTGTCACGCGCACCTGTTATCAGGCTATACGCTTCGGTGTACTTCACCTTCTCGCTGAAGGTCTGCTTTAGCTTTTGCTTTTCTTCCGGATTGGCAAACGGATCCTGATCGATGAATTGGTGATATTGCTTGATTGCCAAAGGTGCATCGGTACGGGCAAAGCGCTCCATCTGTTCACCGTAAGCTAATCGGTCAGCAGCTGCTACCTTGCTATCATTGGCCCGGAATACGTCGGTCAACTTGTTAGTAAGGCGCCCCGACAAACCAGCCATTTCGGCTTGTACCAACGGTTGCACGTAGGCAGGTAGGTTCTTACTGTTGTCATCGATGATCTTTTGCTGCGTGTCCTTCCATTCGGCCATCGCGCCCAACTGATCGATATCGCCCTTATTCACGCGATCTGCAATGCTGTCCAGGGTATCAGCAAGGCCATTTTGAATATTGGCATGCGCAGTGACAGTGGCTATCTTTTCGTCGCGTTCCTGTATGCGTCGCTGTTCTTCAGCCGCTTGAGCGCCAAACTGGTTAGCAGCACGCTGCGCAGTATCTGCAAGGTTTGCTTGCGCTGCGCCTAGGCCGCCATCAGTGTTGACAGTCTGGGTTCGTGTTGCACTTGGCAAAACAGAGCTGAGATTACCGGACGGGATTTTCATCAGCCCCTCCCACCACTTGTTGATTTAGTCTTCCAGCCGTAGAACGAACTGACGCCTGAAAGTGCCGAATTAGCAGCATTCATATATCCGGCTGACTGGGCATTTTTGCCGGCGATTGTGAAGCCCTGCGCCTGCGCTTTGAGCTTGTTTCTCGCTGTCGATCCGTTGTAAATCGTGGTCAGCGCATCCTTCTCGCCTTCCTGCTCGATATCTGACTGAATTAGCTCACCAGTTCCCACATCAACATTGACACCGGACTCTGACAGAGCAGCGCGTGCGGACGCTCTTTGCCGTTGAACAGCCTTCCGAATTTGTGCTGCTTCAACTTGCGATTGAGAAGCTGCAGCATCGGCATCAGCCTGCGCCTGCTCGGCCTGGTAATTCATCTGATTTTTCTGTTGCGCACCGTTTTCCAATGCTGTGTAGGCCCCGAGTGCAGCACTTGCGGCTGCTGCATACATAGCAACCGTGGTCGCTGATATTCCTCCAGACATGGCTACTCTCCGGTAATGATGATGGTGTTCAGTTTTGGATCCCGGCGCGACATAAGCATGTCGTGCTGGTCTGTAAATTCGGCTTCGGCTTCCTCAATCGACCTCGCGTCGGTCCGGAATGTCATCGTGATCGTGGTCTCTGCGTACGTGCGAAACGCCTGTTTGCGTCCTGCACTGGCAGGCAATACGACGTGACCGGAAACGCGCATGCTTTCCGCCTCACCAATCAGCACTTCCACATCGCCACAGATCGTCAACAAGGTGGCGACCTTAACCAGCGCGCCAGTGAGCAAAATTCCAGCAGGCATCACGATGGTTCGGGAGTACATGCCGCCATGCAGTACATGCAGTGTTTTCATCTGCACTTGCGGACATGTCAGGATCCGCTTTTCCAATTCGAACACATTGGAGATTGCCTGCCGCGTCATGGCATGAATGGCTGGTGGTTTGTTGGTTATGAGGTTTGTCATTGAAGAGCCTTAAAGAAAATACGCGCGGTATCGCGATATCCCACTCCTGGTAGCACTTGCTCAAGAACCCCGCCAATTGGTGCGCTGAACATGATTCCGACAGCACCAAGACCGCTTGCAATGTCTTCTGCCGCTTTCCGTAACTTGGTTGCAGCACCAGTCTTTCGATATCCCGAAGCCACGAAGTAGGATTCAGCGATAGCCACCATTTCACCGTAGTGAGGCAGCACAGGAACAATCAGGAACAGAAACCCGATGAGGCGACCATCCAGCTGAGCAGAGAATGCGTAAAAAACTCCCGCCGTTTCCATTGCTCGGTACGTCGGCAACTGTGGTGACACTGGTCCGATCTCATTATTTGCAGACTCAGCGGCATATTCAGCAAGCAATGCCGGTAGATCGGGGGAAGTCTCGATCAAAATCAAAGGACAACGTTTAACTTCTACTTTCATGATTACAACTCCATCCTGAATAATGTCCCGTCCTGCTCAAATCCAGCATAGCGGTACAGCTCTGACATGCGTTCTTCGTTGATTCCCGTAGTGATCCCCATCTTTAATACCTTTGCACCCTTGGCTTTGCACCAGATCTTGAATGCGGCTATCAGGCGTAAAGCGGTTATTCCATTTGACGAGGTTGGTTCGATCAAAAACGAATAGTCAAAGCCGAGCTGCTCGTCTGAAAACCAAAACTCTGTAACCCCACCGGCCAGCCCACCCACCACCACACCACCTCGCTCTGCGACAAAGACAACACCGGCGCCATTGATCAGGTTCACCAGCAATCGCGCTACCTTTGCCGCGTTGTAGGAGATCGGTGCATAGTCAGAGACGGCGTGCATGGCCTGGCCGAGCATCACCAATCGATCAACATCTGCAGCGGTAGCAGCTCTAATCATTGACAGTCAGCTTTCTAATAACGTTGAGCACATGAAACGGCGCCGGAAATGGGCATTCGATAATCTGGTGGGTCAAATAGATTGAATCGGATAGCGTGAACGTGCGGATATCGCCTTCTACCGTAGGCGGCGGCAAGTCCAGTACCGGAATGTCGAACTGACGGAACTCAGCCTCCTGCCCGTTGACGATCAGCGCCTGTGTATCCAAGACGCGGACAATAACGTTGGCCGTAGTAATCGGATTGCCCTGAGATGTCGAACCCTGCCCACCTAATTCCGGCTGCAGCAGTTCAATCAGTGGGTTGAACTTCAGCCCAATCTGAACAGACGACGCCGGCAGATCCAGTTCGATCTGACCACCTGTTACGGTGTACTCGCCGCTGTAAGCGTCGTCTGCGCGCACCTGGACAACTTTTCCTTCCAGGTGGGAAAGCCCAGTCCATACAGTTTTTGGAGTTGGGTCGCTGGCTACAACAGCGCAATCCACAAGGACATTGCGATCTAACACTTCGATATAGCGTTTCAGCACGCCGTTTATCACGCGGCTCACAATGACGTATGTGTCTTCGCCTATTGCCGTCGGGATTACGGCGATCGATTCAAACTTGCCATCGGTTATCCAGCGTCCCCAGCCTACGACCTCTTGTTCGATGTCGTATGCACAAACAGCCATCACGCCGTCATTACGTGGGGCGTAAAGAGTGGCATCTTGCTTCTCAAAGGCCAATTCCCGGATCCCGGATTTGGTAATGTGTTCAGCGAACACTGTGCGATCGGGCGATGAGAATCCATCGATGTCATAGCGGTACCCGAGCGACCTAACCTTCAACCCATCAGGACTGACATAAATCAACTCATTCCCTACCTTGATGGGCTTCACATCGTTTGCGCCAGAGCTGGATTCGTCATTCTTGTCGATGTTCGTCGGGGTAATTGGCTTCTCTTGCCCGCCGGTCAGGCTCATCTCGTCAGATTCAGTCAAGACTGCCATCTTACGCAGCGGGGACAAGTGCATGATCGGGCTGTTATTGGCTCCGTCCAACTCAAACGCAAAGGCTTCATCGTCTGCGATACCGATGCGGTAGCTTAGATATCCACGAATCTCGCTACCCCATATCGTTTGCGGATACTTGACAGTATTGGCCAGATACAAACGCTGCTTATTTATCGTTACCGAACGCGGATAACCACGCACCGCATTCCACGAATTGGCTTGTAATGTCCATGCAGTTGGCGGCGCGGCTACAGCACTTGTGACTTCGGTGAGTACGATTCCGGTTACAGACGTTGCACTACCAAATGCCGTGATCTTGACCAGACCTGCATTTACAGAAACGTATTTACCGACATCATCAGCACGCCATCCAGCGGCACTGAGCGTCAGTGTAATAACGGCGTCCACCACACCCGCAGCCGATGGCGTAAGCGTCGTATTTGGTGAGCCTTCGATCGTCCAGGTGCTTGGCGCAAGTGCGGTTGACGAAAACGGACTGGTGATATTCACTGTGGCTGAGGTTCCGCTGGCCACAGCTGTGATAGTGCCGACACCAGCACCAGAATCGATCTGGCGTCCAACGTCTGCGGCAAGGAAAATGGATGATGCCGCTGTCGCCGTCGTGCTACCGACGGCTGCAGAGCCGAGCGTTAATGCCACTGCAGGCGTAGTCCCGACTTCTGAGAACGGTTCAGTAACGAATGGTGTGTTTTCGATCTTCCATGACGTATCGCCGAATCGTTGCAGACGCTGAGGATAAACAGCTGCATGCGCCAGAAACGCAGTGTCTGCTTTCTGAACGAAAGTGATGCTAGGTAACTGGTCTGCAGTATAAGGCGTGGCAATCTCATATGCTCCGATACGCGCACGATTGCGGTAAAACCGCATGTAACCGATACCCATCTCCAACACATAAGCCTGGCTGCGGTTATAGATAAAACTGATTAGGCGAGCGACGTTTGATCCTTTCACCTCACCAATGAACCGTGTGCCCGGACGTCGCAACGCCCCGCCCTGCACCGTCAAAATGACGTTCTCCGCTCGTTTCAGCCCGTTCTGATATTTGGACACATCCATACGGCCATACGCAATACGAGGCGTCAGCTCGCCGGAAGTGAAGTTTGTCTGAATGATTGATGCGCGTGCCATCAGAACCGTCCAGTAATCAAGGCGAAGTCGTCGCTCAACTCCTCCGATGGATTCTCTTGCGCGTCGATACTACGTGCCACTTGAGCCATCTTTTTGTATTCATCTGCCAGTGAATCCCGAAGTGAGGTGGACTGCGTGAGCGGATATGCCATCTTCCAAACCATGCGAGCGATCATCAATTCGACAACCTTTGAATCCCAGTCAGACTCGTCAGACCTGAAAACATACTCGATTGGCAGCATCGTTCCCGATGCCAGGATCTTCTTGCGCTCAACTTTAAATTTCATGCAATTCGGGCTGCCTATGTCCTGGTCGCCAACTGACTTCAGACGCAAGAAATTGGATGGGAGTGCAAACTGTGCTGAAAAGCCAAAGGCCGGTACGGCTGCCATGGGAGCAAGCACAGCACGATCACTTGAGCAGTTCCAAGGATGCTCACGAAGGAGCGAATCTTTTTCAATGGAGTAGATGTTCTTGCAGAGTTTGGCGCGATCGTTCGGCTCGTCAAAGGAGGAAATGCCATCCTTGCCAAGCTGAAGAAATGCGGCACTGCAGATCGAAATATCGGTAGCGATGATCAACTCCCTTAAGGAAAAAGGGGCGACCGAAGCCGCCCCAAGACACCAACAGCAGCAGAGAGATAAAACTTACGGCGCGATGAATGGAATCTCAGCGCGGATTGCAGCGTTTGCCGTACCTGCAGCACCTGCCAAGGTGCCGTAGATTTCAACGTCTGCCGGCATTTCGTAGAACTGACCGCCGGTTACCTTTGTGCCGGTATTCAATTGAGCCGTGGCTGCAGTGGTGATTGCAGTTGCAGCACAAATTGCGGTGGCATCAATCGCAACCTTGGTGATCGCGTCACGGATGCCTAGCGACAATGTCAGCGAAGCAGCATTCGCAGCATTCGACAAGGTCATTGGGCACAGCAGACGAGAGCCTTTCGGCAGGATGATTCCGGTACCGAAGGTGCTGCCGTCTGCAGGCGACGCGTAAGTCGCCGGGGTGTCAATAATTGCTACGCGGTTACGGTTCTGGGTGGTTGCGGTTGCCTTGCGACCAGCAACTTGAGCCACCTTCGAACGCGTGAGAGTGTCAAGATCAGCCATGATTCATTCCTTTAAACGGTTGCGGCGCCAGGGTTCTGGCACCGCATGGTTTGCTTACTGGTAGGAGACTTGGACGACCTTCTTCTCGTCCTGACGGCCTGCGCCGTAGCTTCCTTCGATACTTACCTGCCAGGCGTTGCGCTTGTCCGGACGTTTATCAACGTCACCACGCTCGTCGCCGTAACCGAAGTGGATCGCGTCCTTGCTGTACGCAGCTGTGGTGCGAACACCGCCGACATTCAGCACGCGTTCGAATGGGATCCAGTTGAAGCCCATCCACTTTTCAGTCAGCGAGCCGGTTTGCAACATCTTCACCGCCATAAAGTCGGCCGATGTCAGCGTGGTATCGGACATGATTTGCGTCATGGCCAGCGAGTCGTACAGGAAGAACAGTTCTTGTTCGTCGTCGGTTTCGTTTTGACGGAAGATCGACTTGGTTTGAATGATCTTGGCCTTCGTCAAACCGGTGCCGCCGGCCGCGATGATTTGCGACGCTGGCAATGTGAAAGTCGCAGTACCATCCAGCGCGACAATCGGGTTCAACGCAGCCTGGAAGATCACGTCGTCGATCTTGCGGTTACGAGCCGCAACCAATTGCTGCATGTACTGGCCGCCGGTGACCGGATTGACCTTCATCTTCGGAATATCCATGCGGTCCAGCGGGATAGCCTTGAAGAAGTCACGCAGCGGCACGTTACGTGCGGTGTGATCTGGATCTGCCCAGAGGGTATCGCCCAGGCGAACGAGGGCTTCGTCCATCTCGACGGTGCCGAGGTTGTTGATAGTGAAGGATGCACCTTCGATCTGACCGCGGTCATAGATCGTTTTACGCAGGCGCGAGTCTTTTTGTTGAGCGAGCGTACGCAGCGAGTTATCAAACTGCGTCACAAACTGCTTGGTAATTGAATCAGGCATAGTGCCACCCCCATAAGGAATAAGAAAAAAGGTTTGTCGCGCCTTTTCAGGGGTGTCCGTTTCCGGGCCTTGTCTGGCAACACATCTGGTTTCCATTGCTGGGCAGATGCAGCAGATCATATTTTTTTTGCTTGTCGGAATCCCGACAAAATAAAAGCCACCGCAGTGGGTGGCTTTGTTATCGATCGGTAGTCACCTACTCTTTCGGCGTGTTCTTTGCGTAATACGCCGATACCTGAGCGGATACTTTCTTGTGATCAGGATGCTTTGCATCCATGTAGGCGGGGCTGGCCAAGGCGGCAGAGATGTCAAAGCCTGGCGGGATCGATCCATTTGCTGAGCCTGGCGTTTTGTCTTCGCTCATTTCCTTGCCGACCGCTGCGAGGATGCGGATTGCCATTGGGTTGTTTCCAAGGGCTTCGTTTACTTCTTTGTAGCTCAAACCAATCGATTCGGCGATTGTATTGGCAGCGCGATACGCGGCTTTAAAATTACCTTCCGAAGAATCTTTCCAGAGAGCTTCTAACTCTTTGGTTACCTCATCGGAGTTTGCCTTTTGTTGATCACCAACCATCTGTGGCAAAAGATCGTAATACTCGCCCATCACTTCTTCGTACTGCTTCTGTGATAGTCCCATTTCGTGGGCTTTTTTTGCAAAACGCTCTGTGTCCAGCTTCACATCCTTCAGAATTTCAGGAAGCGCAGGAGCCTTGTATTCGCTGTGTTCTTTGGGGCGCATATCGCCGGACCCCATTTTCTTTTCCAACGCAGCACGTGCTGTCTCTACCTTTTCCAGTGTCTTGTCCAGGTCGAGTGTGCCGTCTTCCTTCTTGACGTGATACTTTTCAGCCACGGATTCCGGCTTCCAGGCGGCTTCACCGCCGCCAGCGCCGTCTAACGCACTTCCATCCTGGCCACCTTGGTCACCACCTTCTCCGGCAGCTCCAGCAGCTCCGCCGGCCGCAGGATCTGGCAAAGTAGCGCCGTCGCCACCACCGCCGTTATCGCCGCCATCACCTGCAGCTTGTTCACGCATTACCCATTTATTGTTCTTGATTTTCATCATCTGCTCCTACGTTGTTGGCAAGGTTGATTTGTCGCACGATGTGCTGCACGACGTTGTGTTCCCCTGAGTTGAGGAATGTCTTCAGGATGGCGTCAACGCCGCCCGTGGTGGTTGCTGGTTTGCTGAACAGTAGGCAAAGGTGCTCGAGAATCAGCGCACCACGTGCGTCTGCTTCGAATATCTGGCGGTACATTTCCGGGGTAATCCGGTCAGGAATTGAGCGTTTGCTGTCCATGTTATTGCGCCATAGATGCTTCGATAGCCTTCTCGCCTGCTACCTGCTGAAGTTGCTGCTGCTGGGCCTGCTGTTGTGCTTGCTCGGCCGCTGCAATATCCGTCTTGCGCTTCTCGGTAAGCTGCTCCGGACCGCGCAGCAGGTTTGCCGGAACACCGAGCGCCAGGCCTTTTTCGTAGTTCGCGGCGTCCATGTCGATGACATCGAGCAATGCAGGGTTCTGTGCAGCGCTTGCGGTCTGGATGAGGCCGGCGATCAATGCATCGATTGCGTTGACCTGCTCCATTTTCTGGGCGCGTGCCAGTGGGTTGAGGTATTTAACGATGAAATCCCGGCCCTTCAATGTCTCCGGTATCGGGCCGAGTTCAGCTTCCAGAACCCCAGATCGGTACGCAATGGCAAAACAGCGCTCAACCATGACCTGCAAGTATTCACCCTGCAGCCTGGCGAACATTGGGCCCAGCTGTGCGCGGATTTTGTTGATTCGGGCTTGAACCTCGGTAGCGGACAGCACGCCGCCGGTCAGTGGTGTCAAGCTATCCGACATCAGAGACTTGCTGATTGACTGGCGCAGCTGGTCTGCTTTGGAAAATGAGACGTTGAAGTCGGCGCCGGTCTTCAACGGCGTCAGACTCTCCGGACTTGCCATCATGATGATCTTGCGCGCTCCCACTCGGGCGGTGCGCGGATTGAACACACCATCGTCCACCCCCTTCCACATGCCATAAATGGCAATATCCAGGCTTTCCATCTCCATGCGCAGGATATCGTTCAGCGTTTTGACATTCGGCAGGACATTGGAGCCGATCCCAGTGGCGTACGGCGTGCCGGGAATCAGGCGCCAGCGAGGTACCGCACATGGGAACTCATGGTAGCCAGACTCCCGCAACAGGGTCTTGGCATTGCATTCGATGTGAATTGAGCGAAACGGCAAGTTGTTCTTCAGGAAGCCTTTGCGGTCCTTGGCATTTGGCTCGATCATCCAGACGCACTCGACTGTTTCTGTCAGCTTGCCTTCCTCATACTTGCGGCGGCTGCTCTCGGAAACATTGTCCAGTCCATATTCGGTGACCAGCTGCTCGATTGTCGGCTGCCATACGCGGCAGATCGTATCGACACGGCCATTTGCCTTTGATGCGCCCACGTAGCACTGATACAGCGGCCACGATTCGAAGTTAAAGCCGCCAATCTCGTTGCCATCTGAGTCGCGGCGCTGGTCGATGTACATCACAAACCAACCGGCCGGCACCAGATCCGACAGGTTTTCGTACCCTACTGCATCGAATCCGGAATTGTGGATGTTCTCGAAAATGAACTGGCTTGCACCGTCCATCCAGCGAGTTTCATCCTCACGCGTCTGGCCAGCATCGATATCGAGCCAGCGTGAGTTTGCAGGGTGAACACCGGAAGCCAGCGAGGATTTAAGCACCTCGGCATCGTCCATTGCGGTGTTGTCGTAGAGTCGCGCACGTTGCGACTGAGCCGTATTGGCACCGGCCTCAATGAAGCCGTACCAGGCGGTCGCACGCTCAGGCGCAAGGTATTCGAATACCTCTTTCCATACCTGGTCGTATGGCTGGCGCTGGGCGACCATCTGTCCCTTGCGCCGCAGTACCTGATCTACGATTGATTCGCTCATTGTCCGAGTGTGGTTTTGCCATAACTGAGTGCGGTACCTGCGCCGGTTGACAGCGCAGATGCTTGTTGCACGCGCTTGCGTGCAGCTGTTGATTGGTTCGCTTTCTGGGCTGCTTCGGCGGCTGCTGCATCAGCTTCCGCCTTTGGATCCGTGCGAACCACTTCCGGTTGTTTACCGCCGCCACACATGACTTACGCCCGAGTCGCGAGAGTTGTTGCAGGGACAAACCAGCCTTCTTCGGTCAGGACCGGTACTTCTGGCTTGTTCTTCAAGACTTCGGACATGCTCGGCAGCTTTGCCGATGTCGGCATACTCGATGGCGCACGCTGCGCGGACAGCACCTTGACCATTGCGGCCAGCTCGGCAACTTGCTGCTGCAATGCGGCTGTGTCGCTGGCTGGTGGCAATGCTTCGTCTGGTGCTTTGGTGCCAGCGTCGTCACCAGTTACGGCTCCCGAGGCGGTGAAGGCATCGCCGGTGGCGCCTTGCGATCCGTCGCTGGCTGCGCCAGTTGTTGCGCCTTCTTGGTTCAATGCTGGGTCGGTGCCTGGTGTCTGCACGACGCGAGTGGTTTTTGCTGTGTTGCCGGTGGCTTTTGACATGTCGGTATCTCCGAGGAATTAGCGGGATGGAACAGCGCCGACTTTATCGGGAATCTTTGTCGGAATCCCGACAATCAGACCTTGAGCGCGGTGGCCTTTGGGAGCGTTTCGCGGGTGTTGCCGGTGACCGAGCACCACAACGCGATGAGTTTTTCGCCATCGATGTGGCGAGGGTTGGCATGTAGATCGCGCCAGCCGAGGATTGTGGTGCGCGGCACATCGATCGCCATGCCAATGGTCGCAGGCGTGTAGCCCTTCCGCTGGATGTCCAGCAAAACGTAGAACCAGTCAATCAGCAGTGGTTCGACGGGCTTCAGCATAGTTAGACCCCATCCTTCGGTGGCGTCCAGCCCAGCTTGATCAAGGCTTCGCGAGTCTGCGCGTCACCTGTTTGGATGATGTAACGGTACACGGCCTGATCCGTGCCATCCGTCCTTGACCGCACTGTCTGAATGATGTCCAGTCCATCGATTTGCGTATCCACGCTGTAATTGATAATGGTCATACGAGCGTAACTCCTACGATGTCTTCAGGATATGGAACCGGCTTCTCATCAAACATCGAAACCTGTGGCTGCTCGACGGCCAGCGCCGTGATTGTCACGACGACCCGGGCGCCGTGTTCGTCCGGCTCCATGCGTTCGGATGTCAACCGGCGAATCCATTTGTCATCCTCGATCACCAGGTCTTTCATCGAATCAAGCAGTACCTTGTTGGCATTGTCGATATCGAGACACATAACGCTGTCATCCCATGCCGCGCCGTCTTTCTTGACACGCTTCTGCCAATCCAGTGGACGCTTCGGATACAGCTTGATGTCGACGTGAACGCGGCCCGTGATCTTTGCCGTCACGCCCTGCGAACGACACGACGCTGCGGTTAAGGCGCGATACTCGCGGCCTTCCTTGGTCGGCAGAATCGCAAGATGGTTTTTCATCTTTACCGGCATCCAGTAGCGATTGACGCTGATCGGGTAAGGCAGCGTCAGGGTGATTGTCGTCATGGCTTCGTCATCCCCACCGAAAAAGCCGCCACACCGATGATCGCCAGCACAATGGCTGTACCGAACACCCAGGCCATGACCTCGCTGAACTGATCCTGCGTGTCGAAGGATTCCTGGTCGTCATCGTCCGGCAGCGCACGGTCAATCGCGCCCAGGTAGTCGCGGCGGCGCTGGATCTCGTCGCACATTGAGGTTTGGAATTTGGCTTTCATTGCGATTTGCCTACGAAAATGATCCGGAAAGTCCGATATTTCGAGCGGTGGTCCTGCTCGCAATAACGACGGAACGCATCTTCGTGCAGCTCACCTGGCAGCATGTCAATGCCGTGGCCAAGCGTGCCGCCCTTCCATGATCCCTTTTCTGGCCCTACCTGCTCGCTGAATTCGATGTCAAGGCTGCGCCGGATCTTCGGCTGACGGAACAGGCTCAAGAATTTGCACCATTTGTCACCGAAAAGCCATTCCCGCTCCTCAATGCGAGTCGTGGCTTGAATCAGTTTTCCGTCGTAGTCGTAGAAGTCAAACTTCGCGGTCGGAACGACATCCTTCACCGCACGCGCCACCTCCCAGCGTTCGCGCTTGCCTTCGGTCCAGAAATGCTTACCAGCGAGGTCATAGAAGCTGTGACGCACAAAACGCCATTCACGCCACGGCAGGAAAATGCATTTAGATTTTGATGTGCTGCTGTCCCATGTCTGAGGACCATAGTGCAAGTGCAGCGCGCCTTCGCTGAACGTGAAACCGAATTCACGGCGGAAAGTCTCGAAATAGTAATTCCGACCTTGACGCGCAATGGTGGCGGCGTCCCATGAATCGGCTATGTGCTTGATGCGAAAGTCATCGATCAGCTTTGGCAATTCCACGATAAGTGTGCGTCCGAAGGCGTGAAGCTTCAGATTGCATCCTGCGCTGCGGCAATCTGGATCGCCACCAGAGTCCAGCACAATGCCGAGCGGACGCCAGCCTTTCGTGCTGTGCTTGCTGTAGGTGAACGGCCAAAAGTGCTTGTCGTTGTCACTGTATCGACGCTTGAATTTCATCCTTACTCTCCCAGGTTGGTCTGCAAATGCGCGCACGCGCGCGTATATGTGGCTGCGTTACGCATGCTCTGGCACCGGGAAACTTGCTCGTTTCCAACTATCCGATGCGCCTGGATCAACCACCGGTGCGGATTGCGGCAGCAGGCTAAGTGCCGGCTGTGTGCCTTTGCAAACCTTTTCCAGTTCCGAATCCAGACGTGCATACCAACCCGATACGCTCTCACCAGACTGCAGCAGCAGATCGCTGCGCTGGTTCAATCGCAGATCGTTCTGAATCTCGCGGTAGACCTTTTCCCACTCGTAGCGGCTGCGGTAGCGGTTGATCTTTTCCATCGACAGGACGATGAACGAAAGGCGGTTCAGTTCGTTGCTGATGCGTGCCCACGAAATGGCGTCAGTGCCGGCGTGATAGCCGCAAAACCATTTGTCGGTACCGCCGGTGCTGTTGCTGGTGGTGCCCAGACATGGACAGCCATACGCCGCACAGCGGCTGGGGTCTACGGTGTGATCGTTCATGCTGGCGCTCCTTCACGTTTTCGTTTCTGGATTTCCTTGGTGATACGGTCTGCAAAGGCTGGGTAATCCTCGTTGCGATTGGCGAATAGCCCGAGTTCACGGCCCTTGCGTTCGATTCCTTCGTGTGTACGCTTCCAGGTGTTGTCGTCGCGCTTTGGCAGCAGCAGTTCGGCGACGATCGGTGCCAGGTAGTTCGGGTGGATATCGCCCTCGGTTTTGTACTGGCGCGCAGTCTCGACGGCGGCGGTCAACAACTGGTCGGTGATCTTTGGGTTACCTGCCCACTCGATGCAGTTGGGATGCATCGATGTCATAGGCTTGACGCCAAGGTTTCGGAGAAAGATCGCGACTTCGACGTGTCGTGATCGTGGTTCTCTCAGATTTTTATCGTCGTCAGTTTTTTCTGTCGCACTCGCGCCTACTGAGGTTGAAGTATCAGACGACCTGTTTTCTCCATTCCCTTCTACATCCCTTCCATTCCCTATCCCTTCCATTCCCTTCCCTTCCGGGGGTGAGGACTCGCCGAGTGTTCGACGAGGTGGTTTCGATAGATCGTCGGAATACTGCGGATATTTGAATGTTGGACGGTCAATCTTTTGATGGTGCCAGCCGTTGACGTGCCAATAATCCTTATTTTCTGAGGTGTACAGCGTGATTAAGTTATTCGACGACAATTCGTCGATTAGTCGCTGAACGTCCGACGAGGTAAAATCGTCAGACGGGAATATTTCGGCTTTCAGGGTTCGTGCGCTGGCCGGGTGATTTCCACCGTCGTCGCAGAAATTCCACATGCCGATGAAAAGTAGACGAGCGATCGGCGAACACTCCATGATCTGTTCGCTGGTCCAGAATTCTGGTTTGGTTGTGCGTATGCGTGCCATTTATGCCACCGATTGTTTTGGGTACATCAAGAAGCCACGATCAGATAGGCGCTGCAGAGCAGTGACGGATTCCTTACCCCACGCAAAGAAGACGTTTGCAGCACCAGATCGAGATTTTTTATGTTTGTTCTCATGGCCAGGTACAAAATCAATGCGACCAGCGACGAACAGCACTGCGTCAGCCGTCGATATCGATTCCTGGAACCATGCAGCGTCAGTACGGGAGAAAACCAGGGCAATGCCATTGCCATGCGCGCACATCCGGCGCATCCATTGCGGAGTCCATCTTGAGTATGGTGGGTTCAGCCATATGCGGCCCTCCCAAGGTTTCGATAGACCATCATCAAAGACGGTGTAACGATTCTTTACAGGGATCCAGTCCAGTACATAGTCGTGCGGCGACGATGGATCCAGATCGAACGTAATCCCAAGGCGTTCAAATACCCACGGCGGTGTATACCACTCGACGGATTTGGCTTTCGTGGATTCGTGAACGAAACCGAGCATGCCTAACCCCGCAGCCTTTGCAACTCGCCTTCAAGATCAGCGCGCAACCAGTTAAAGGCCATACGCTTCAAGGCGCGCTGGTCTTCCTTATCTACGACCACGGCATCGGCTGGGGCGACTTGAAGTCCGATCGCAGCGAGTAAATGCGATACGTCTTCAATCTTTTCTGCCATTCGACTAACAGTGCTGGCAGATACCCCCATGCAACCCGCTGCATGGACCTGCGTCACGTCTGCAAGGCGTCGCAAAATCTCGCCCTGTATCGTTGCAGCATCTTTGCGTGTGCTTTCAACCTTGTCCGGCGAAACTGTTTCTGTGCTCATGACGCGGCCTGTTCTACATCGGTGGCGGGCGTACGCAAATACGCCCAGTCGACCTCTGTGTTCAGTTCCTCGCATTTCACCTGTCCACCGGTAAGGCGTTCAATCTGTGGGCAGTGTTCAGCCGGGACTTGTCGCCCCTCGCCTTTCCACTGATTTACAGCGGATTTCGAGACGCCGAGAGCCTTTGCCAGATCAACCTGCGACCCGAGAATTCGAGCCGCTTCATCAATTGCATGGGATGTCATGTCTAACTTTCAGGGTTCATTTAGAACGGAGTATAGGAATTCTATACAACATAGTCAAGAAAATATAGACCCGTCGCGTTTAGCTAGACTTTACGATGCGGAAATGAAACTAAGTGAGTGGATCCTTCGAAGCCGTCAGGTTGCCAATCTGACGCAGACTCAATTAGGCGATGCCTTGGGCGTCACTAAAGGGAACGTGTCGGCATGGGAGAACGACCGGCATGAGCCGAGCTGGTCACAAATGATCAAAATCAGCGAATTGACCGGCACCCCACTACCGCTACCCAAGAGTCTGGATAGCACCGTAACCGACTGGCCTTTCCGTTTATCTCGTGCCGACTTTGACAAGTTGCCACCCGACGAAATAGAAAGGGTCAATGGCTTTATTGAATTCACATACGCCAACTGGCAACACGCTCATCAAACGAAAAGTAAAAAAACAGCTTGAGCTGCAGCTACGGCCGACAGCTGTGATTTTCAATTTTCCCTTGCGGAGAGTCGCCCTTGAATGAATTTTCCTGGCTGAAGACATTGTCGGATACGGAGATCGACAGGCTAGCTGACGACATTATGCTTAAAACAGCGTTTTCCTCCATCCCCAAATGGCAATGCTGGGCCATTGGTATATTCATCTTCTTTGGCTTAGGAATCGGTCTAAATTTTATCAATACAGTTATCGACAGAACTGGGTATGTAGACTGGCTTCAGTTTGCAATAGGATGCTTAACCGTATTCGCTTTCGTCCGAATATGTCAGCGTGAATCGAGTCACAGAAAACTACAAAACGCCTTACGTGAAGAAATAGAAAAACGTTCAAACTAGGGGAAGATATGCATAAGAAAATAGTCGCAGCTGCAGCATTAACACTTGCGGCATCTAGCGCGATGTCAATGGACGGCAACGATCTGTACAAAATGTGCGCTACCTCAGAGAAAGACCCGACCAGGGGAATCTGTATCGGCTATGTGCGGGGTTTCATTGAAGGCTTGCAGGGGCAAGCATGGATGACCAAAACCGATATGGTCTTCTGCGCACCTAAGAATATGCAGTTCGGACAAGCAGTCGATATTTTCACCAACTATTTGCGGGACAGACCTGAAGACAGACACAGTGATGCTGGAATTCTTTTGGTCGCTTCAATGGCTCGAGCGTATCCATGCCCTGGAAATCGGAAACCGCAATAATAAACCCTACAAATAACCGCCTTCGGGCGGTTTTTTTACGCCTGTAGAAACCACAAAGTAAAGAATTTATGCACTGGAGTAAATATTTTCTTGACCTTAATGTATAGTTTTCCTATACTCGCTTCAACGGTTCAGCAAATGAGCCATCCACTTGGAGCGAAATATGAACGCCTTAGCCACCGAACAACGCAAGTACGACCGCCAAGAACCTGGCGACACCGCGATCTACTTCCGTAAAGACGGAGTCGAGTTCAACGCAGATATCCACACCAGCCGCTTCCCAACCACCTACGCAGCTGATCAGCAGGTCGAGTGCTTCATCGCTGAACTGGTAGCGGCTCCAAACAAAGACATCTTCCTTGAAAACAATCTGGGCGCCCTGCCCCGATCGGCGTCGTCCGAATACGCCCTGCACGTTGCCGTGGCACAGCAATGGGTAAAGGACAACGCAGCGGTAGGCGACACCATCGGCCCTGTGTTCTGGCAGTGGGCGAAGAACGCGACTTATACGGCTATGCGCTACGGCTGGTATCCGGCGCAGGCGTAAGTGGCAGCAAGGTGAGCTGCCACCACCCGCAGCCGACTGACGTGTCCGATAAATCGTCCTGGTTCCCGCGCCAGCTTTTAAGGCGGGAAATACAAACAACAGCGAGAACGACATGACTACAGCACATACAGCAACGCCAGATATTCGCCAAACTATGTCCGGATGCACTGAAATCTGGACTTCGCCGAAAAACGGCGTTCGCGTCGCTGCGTTCACCACAAAAAAGCAAGCGGAGACTTTTGCAAAAGCACTGCAAACAAGCGTGATAACGGCTATCCATGCTCACGATGATCTGGTTGAGTATTTCAACGCATCCGAATCGCTGCAACTCACCATTGGCCACGAAAACGCATCAGCTGATGACGAAGCGAAGGCCGAAGATCGCTTCCAGGTGGCGCGCAAAGCCGTTCGTTCCGCACTCGCCAAAGCAGGTGCAGCATGAGCGCCGTCACCAACATCCTGACTTCGTTCAAGCACGGCGCTATCACCCAGGCGCAGGCCGCTGCCGAGATAGAGGAGCTGATCGAGTTGGAGCGCTTGCAGCTGCGGGATGAGTTTGCCGGGAAAGCATTGATTACTTGCGCAGCCTACGCAACGGCCGACATTGAGACATGGAATGCGGATGACTTTGCCAAGCATGCGTATCTGGTTGCCGACGCAATGCTCAAAGCCCGCGCCGCAACTTGCGCAAAATCGCAAACACTCGCCCATTACGGTGAACAGGCGCGGCTGGCTGCGCGGGAAGGCGGTGCCAAATGACCGCCCTGCTCGATCGCCACCAGTGGATTCCCCTCACCGGCCTGCTGGTGCTGCTGCTCATCTCTTCTACGTTCTGAGGCCAGCATGAAAACCACACGAACCATGTCCGAGATTGGCCGCAATCAATTCGGTTTCCCGCCGCTGAGTCCGCTTGAGCGTGCGCGCCAGACCGCATCCGCTGCCCGTCTGCGTATAGAGCAAACGTGCAACTGCAAACACTGCCAGCAGCAGGAAAAGCTGGCTTCCGTTCAAAACATCGTCAACAACTGGAGCAAAAAGCAATGAGTCAACTTACTACTACCACGCAAGAAAACCCAATTGCCGTTGCTTCTGCGGCAATGATGATGAATCCAGAGCATATGCGCGCGCTGGTTTCGTTCTCCGAAATGATGGCCAAATCAGCCGTCACTGTTCCTAAGCATCTGCAAGGCAAACCAGCCGACTGCTTGGCAATCTCGATGCAGGCCGCGCAATGGGGCATGAATCCCTTCGCCGTCGCACAGAAAACGCACCTGGTAAACGGCGTATTGGGCTACGAAGCGCAACTGGTTAATGCCGTCATTCAATCCTCCGGCGCGATCAAAGGTGCCTTTCAGTACGAATACAAAGGCGAAGCCAACAATCTGGAATGCCGCGTCGGTGCCGTCCTTCACGGCAACACCGATGTCACTTGGGGCGAATGGCTGAAGAAAATCGACGTCACAACCCAAAACTCGCCACTGTGGAAGACAAATCCTAAGCAGCAAATGGGCTATCTGCAGGTCAAGAACTGGGCGCGCCTGTACTGCCCTGGTGCAATTCTTGGTGTCTACACGGATGATGAACTGGTCGACGCCGGTCCGGTCACTCGCGAAATGGGCAACGCTCAGGAAGTGAGTACATCCCGCACTGAGCGGCCGGCGTATGCAGACGAACAGTTTGCAAAAAATCTCCCTGCCTGGACGAAGCTGATCACCGACGGCAAGAAAACACCTGACCAGATCATTGCCACCGTCCAGAGCAAAGCGACTCTGTCGGACGTGCAAAGGCAACAGATTCTCAACATAAAGCAAGCCACGGTCATCGAGAACGAAGGCCATGACGCAACAGAAAAGCATCCACTCGAAATCCAGATGGACAAAGCAGAGAGCGAGGATGACTTGCACGCGTTGGCTGATCAGATCCGCGACATGAAAGACCCGGACGACGTTCAATTTTTGACCGAAGTCTATCAAGCAAACCTCGAACGACTCACGAAAGGCTAATCGAATGAAGACTCACGACCTCGTACAAGGATCCCCAGAGTGGGACGAATTCCGACTGAATCACTTTGGCGCAAGCGAAGCCGCTGCCATGCTCGGGCTGTCGCCAAAGGTGAAACGTTCGGAACTGCTGCACATGAAGTGGACAGGCAACGCTAAAGAATTCAGCAAATTTGTTCAGGAAAGAATTTTGGACAAAGGCCACGAAGTCGAAGCGCTGGCGCGTCCGCTTGTCGAAGAAGAAATAGGCGAAGACCTTTTCCCTGTCACCTGTTCGGAAGGCTTGCTGTCTGCATCCTGCGACGGCCTGACTATGGGCGAAGACATCGCCTTCGAACACAAGCTGTGGAACGAGGAACTTGCAGCAGCTGTAAAAAACTGTGAATTGCCTGACGAATACATGCCGCAATGTCAGCAGATCATGATGGTCACTGGCTGTAAGAAGGTTTTCTTCACGGTGTCCGATGGCACAGCGGACAAGATGGTCTGTATGGCCGTGCCACCAAGTCAGCAATGGTTCGAACGGATCCGCGCAGGCTGGGAGCAATTCGAAAAAGATCTCGAAACATACACGCCGCCGGATGTAAAAGCCGAATCAGTTGGCCGCACGCCTGAATCGCTGCCATCACTGCGAATTGAAGTCACCGGCATGGTCACAGCCAGCAACCTGGTTCAGTTCAAGGAACACGCGCTGGAAGTATTCGCCGGCATCAATCGTGACCTGAAAACAGATCAAGACTTTGCCGATGCCGAGAAAACCGTGAAATGGTGCGGCGATGTTGAAGACCGCCTGAAGGCTGCCAAGGCGCACGCCCTGAGCCAAACCGAATCGATTGACGTGCTGTTTAAGGCCATAGATGACATCACGGCTGAAGCGCGTAATACCCGTCTGGAACTAGACAAGCTGGTCAAGGCGCGTAAAGAGCAAGTACGCACCGACATCTATAACGAAGGTGTGAACGCCCTGCGCGACCATATTGCACACCTGAATGCGCGGCTCGGCAAGCCCTACATGCCAAACATTACGGCTGACTTCGCTGGCGCAATGCGCGGTAAGAAAACTGTGGCCAGCCTGCGTGATGCCGTCAGCACCACGCTAGCCACGGCCAAGATCGAAGCCAACGCCATTGCGGACAAGATCGAAATCAATCTGAAGGCATTGCGCGAACAGGCAATGGATTACGCATTCCTGTTTTCCGATACCTCATTGCTGGTCATGAAAGCCGCAGATGATCTGCAAGCCGTCATCACTGCCCGTATCAGCGAACACAAGGAACGCGTAGCAGAAGACGAACGCAAAAAAGAAGCCGCGAAAGCCGAAGTACCCGAAGCTGAATCTGCGCCGGTACCGGTTGCAGCGGCGGTCAAGTCTGAACCGGTGAAGCAGCCTGCCCATGTACCTACCGTGGCCACGCCACCGACTCTGCGCCTCGGTCAGATCTGTGAGCGTTTGGGCTTCACCGTAAATGCTGAGTTCCTTGCTGGTCTTGGCTTCACTGCCACGATCGAGAAAGGCGCAAAGCTGTACCACGAAGAAGACTTCGGCGGCATCTGCCTGGCAATCAGCAATCACATTGCAGTGGTTGCCCGCGAGTACCGTTTCGAGATCGCTGCCTAATGAAACGCATAAGCACATGGCTAGCCCTGCGTTGCAAGGAAGCTGTATTCCAGCAGTTTCTGGGGGTGTCTGACGAGCGCACAGCAGTACGCGCCGTTAGAGCCATGTGCGACGTGAAATCCCGTCGGGAAATCGACACCAGCAAAGTAGCGCAGCACCTGTTCCACCAAATGATTCGCCTGCCGTATTCCACATACCTGACCGAAAAGGAAAATCAAGATGCAACCTTTTAAAATCAATCAGCAAGTCAAACTCGCGTCGGTTAATCCGCGCGCAGAAATTCACGGCGAAGAACGTAAAGCCGCGTATGACCTCAAATTCGAAGCGCAATGCCCTGCTTCCGTGCTGAGTCACTTCGATCCAGAACTGGCCGCCCTGCTCTACAAGAAACCAGACGACCCTGATCTGGCAGAGCAAGCGGATCCGGACGCAGCCACGTCGCCACGCTTCCCGAAAATGTCCGGCTTCAAATGGGACTACGAAACCACCGGTAACAAGCTGGTCATTGATTACGGCCTTGGCGGTGACAGCAACATCACTTTATCCGATACCAAACTGGATAAATTCAGCTTCATGCCGCAGAACGGCGGCACGGTCCTGGTCATGTTTCGCGCAATTGTCCATCCAGAAACCGCGCATGTCGGCCTGTTGTGCGATCGCATTCAGCAAAACATCGACCTGGTGATTGAACCGCTGAAGCCGCAGGAAGAAGGCGACCTGTTGAAAGGTGCGCGCACCAGCAAGAAAACCACCAAGGCTGAGGCCGAAGCGCAGTTCAGCGGCCAGCCTGCACCAGTCGAGTAATCGTATTCCCCACTGGACCGGGGTCTCTTCATATTCCGTGGCCGGGCGGTGATCCAGACGGCAAATAGCAGCACCAAGAAAGCAAGGGCGGCGTGGAAGGTAGTTACGCAGAGCACGCAAAACTGGAAATATGCCGGGACTATAAACCGGGGAAGAAAATTGTCACCCGCTACCAGCTTTGTGCGGGCGTGATATGCGAGAGACGTCAGACAGTCTCATGCTGGGTTGGTGTCCAGCCCCTTGCTTTGTTGGTGAATGCGCAGGCTGATGCGCTCAAGTGCGGGAAAAAACCCCTGATGTAGTTCAGGGACCGGAGGTGAAAGCCTAGTTCGCTGGAGACGGCGGTACGGTCAGACCCGTTTGATGCTGGTGAATCGACACCCGAAGGCAGAACATCGCACCGTCGTGAAACTTAGGCTGGTTGGAGTCCAGTCAGGCCGGAAGAAATCAGTACCGGCCACCAACACGCGGGGAAGCATGGAGCAACACAGTTCCGCGTAAAAGCAAAGCCATGCATTGGAGTGCAACACGGCGGTGAAAGCCCGCGCCGGAGACGTAACCGGCACCCTACAACAGCAACTTGAAACCATGACAACCGAAGCCAAGAAAATTCGCCAGGCGTATGAGGAAGGTAAAGCCTTTAGGCAGCCAGAGATTGATCAGCTGAAGGCCGAGATTGTGGAATTAAAACGCCAATTGAGTGAACAACAGCAGAAGGAACCAGCATGAAGGATCGTTGCATCCACTTCACCGGCATTCAGCACGATGCATGTCTTAAACATGTGAACTATATCGATCTTGCCGGTGAATCTGAATTTGGAAGTGCACTTCGGATCCCGTGTACTGGTCGTACCGGCGCCGGTGTCCAGCAATGCCCACATTACCAAGTTCCAACAGCCGAAGAAGTCGCCGCATATGAAGCCGAATGCGATGCATACATGGAAAAAGTGAAGACAGTTTTAAAGGTGGTGGATGTGTGGCGCAAAAAGCTTCCCATCGGTAAAGAGGAAGTCATCGAATGTCCTGCATGCAATGGACAGCTGCACCTCTCGCAGTCGAATTGGAACGGTCACATACGTGCAGCTTGTGAAACAGCCGGTTGCGTTAAATGGATGGAATAAATATGACAATCAAAAACCTAGACGGCGACAAGGAAGCAGTGTCGGCAAAGGCAATACGGAAAGTTGGCTATCCGGAATGCAGCGGCGATCCTTCTTCGTGCCCTGAGAACGAAGGTCACGGTTGCTGCAAGCCTAACGCCGCCCCTCAACAGCCGGTAGCCGCCAGTAGTGTGCCGACATCCAGCCTGCCAGAGCGCGACCCATCGAAGCCAGCAGAGGCACAAGGCTTGTTCCGCAAGTTCGACGTGAGCCGCGTAGATGGTAGCGATGCGCCGGGCGGAAAGCACTATGGCTGCGAATACTTCGTTCTGGACGTTGATCACGATCCGCATGCCCCTGCCGCCCTTCGCGCCTATGGCGAGGCTTGCAGGGACACGCACCCGCAGTTGTCGGCTGAATTAATGGCGCGGCACTCCACCAATCAGCCAGTACAAGCCAAGGCGCTGACGGATGAGCGCGCAGCCTTTGAACAATGGTGCGTTCGTAAAGGCTACAACACCAATAAATGGCATGGCGATGGCTCTGTATATGTTGATGGCTACACTTTGAGCTGCTGGGAGGCGTGGCAAGCCCGCGCCCTGCTCGCCTCGCAACCGTCGGTAACAGGCGCATATGTAGGGGATCGTTCGGAACTGCCATTGCATGAGTACAACGCAGATGAAATAGAAAACGGTGAGCGCTGGTTAAAAGGCGAAACACTAGCATCGGCACCGGCTGATGTGGCGGCAGTGCGTGATGACGATGCCAAGGTTCTGAAGTGGCTTTTTGAAGATGCTGATTGGACAATCCGCCACGTTCGTGCGGATGGCAACCTGATGCATGCAAACGAGGTAGCCGCACTTAGAAACGATGGCGTTACCGATGGATTGACATCGATGTGGACTCTCACTTTCTACAACGACTACGGCCTGACAGAAGACGAAGACGATGCGGAAACTGGCGTTCGCAAAGCGGTCGATGAATTCAATCGTTTGTATGCCGCCCCTACCGCGCAACCGCAAGCCGATGGGGTGAAGCCGTGAGCCAATCAAAACGAGGATCCTTGATCGAAGCCATCATCAACGTGCTGATCGGGTTCGCAATCAACTTTTCAGCGAACGCCCTGATTTTTCCGCTGTTCGGATGGCATCTGTCCGCAGCCACAAACCTGAAACTTGGACTGATTTACACGGCAATATCCATTGCACGTTCTTACTGTATTCGCCGCTGGTTCAACAGCATGATCAAGAAGGCAGCGCAGAAAATTGAAGCATCGACGGAGGCATAGCCATGACAGACCTCGCACTTTCAGACATCGAGATCCACGAAATCACCGG
This sequence comes from Herminiimonas sp. KBW02, assembly GCF_003852535.1. Lineage (GTDB taxonomy): Bacteria > Pseudomonadota > Gammaproteobacteria > Burkholderiales > Burkholderiaceae_D > Oxalicibacterium. The sequence continues at coordinate 254,043 of NZ_QAJP01000002.1, forward strand.
TTACGCACGCCCGACCAAGCAGATGGAAGTGCTCAAGAGTCTGGGCATTCCGGCACGCCGTCGGCCGGATAACAGCGTCCTGGTGCTGCGTATGCATATGGTGCACCCTGCTACAGTAGCGCCTACCGATGAGCCAAAACTGAAACCTATCCGCAAATGAACCGAGCCAGAAAGACCGGGAAAGGACTGCCGCGCCGCGTGTACTTGAAGAACGGCGCGTACCGCTTTTACTCTGCCGAACTGATCACCGACCCCAAAGACGGTAAGCAAAAGCGCTGGATTACTCTGGCGCCGGAAGCTGCTGGCGAGTCGGCCATGCTCTTGGCACTGGGTGCACTGCTGCAGGATAAGAAGTCACTCACCGGCAGCATGCCTTATGTCTGCGATCAGTTCCGACTGCACAAGCTAGGTCGCTACTCCGTCGAGACACAGGCCACCTATAAGCAGTATCTGGAAACCATTGCCACCGCCTTTGAGGATTTCGCCGCGGCGCAGGTAACTACAAAATCCTGCGCAGACTTTATTCGCACCAACTTTGCCGACAAACCTAACACCGCACAGAAATACGTCGCCCTTATGCGCCGCCTGTTCAAGTACGTAATTTCCGAACTCGGCCTGCGCCACGATAACCCGCTAGACCAGATCGACCTATCCAACTATGAGACCGTGCGCCGCGAGGTGCTGCCGACGCATGACCAGGTGCAGGCAATCAGAACAGCCGGTATGACAAGCACGCCACGTAAAAGCACTGGCGCTACATATCCGACAGCCAGCGGACCGATGTTCTGCTGCCTGATCGACATCGCCTATCTGCTTTGGCAGCGCGCAATCGATGTCCGGACACTCAAAGAATCCCAGATCGTCGACGGATATATTCGCTTCAAGCCAAGCAAGACCGCCAAGTCGAGCGGTAAGACCGTCGACATAGTTATCACCCCTCAAATTCAGGAAGTTCTGGACCGGGCACGTGCGATCAAAAAGGGATACAAGGTCAATGGCCAGCCCCTGATTACCCCGTACCTGTTCCCAACTATGAAGGGTGAGCCATACAGTAAAAGTGGTTTATTCTCAATGTGGGACCGCGCCCGTGATCGGCTCGGAATCGGCAAGGATTCACCGCCACACGAACGTATTCAGTTCCGCGACTTACGCGCGCTGGGTGCCACCGATGCCGCTAAATCAGGCGAACAGCGGCAAGCGATCCAGACAAGACTGGCACATACGTCAGGCAAAACGTCTGATATTTACATCAAGGAATCGGTACCAGAACGGTCGTCGATTGAGCAAAAACTGCCGTGGAAATCTGTCTAATATCGAAAGTAGCAACCACGCTACATAAGGCATTCAAGCAGCTTTGACTACCACTGTATATTAGACAAACTATTTCAAGACCCGCATTGTGCAACGCTTTGCACGGTTCGCATTCCTGCATGGGGTGCAAGGGGTCGTGTGTTCGAATCACACCGTCCCGACCA
>NZ_QAJP01000003.1 GCF_003852535.1 Herminiimonas sp. KBW02
ACGTGACCAATTGTGCCCACATTCACGTGCGGCTTGGTCCGCTCGAATTTGCCTTTTGCCATCTTAGACTCCTAACAATTTTGATGAGAATGTTCAGGCACACGCCCGACCGACTTACCGATAAAAATGAACTACAGAATTCTTGGTGCCCTTTACGTGGATTGAACACGTGGCCTCTCCCTTACCAAGGGAGTGCTCTACCACTGAGCTAAAAGGGCAAACTAGCCGTCCGGTACCAACACTGCTGCGGCACGTCCAACCTTTAAAAACTTGGAGCGGGTGAAGGGAATCGAACCCTCGTCATAAGCTTGGAAGGCTTCAGCTCTACCATTGAGCTACACCCGCGAGGGTCACCACTTACACATCTCTTTTTTGCACTGCGAATACTGCGCTTTTTTCAAAGCTTTTACTGCTAAAAACTTGGTGGAGGGGGCTGGATTCGAACCAGCGTACTCGTAAGAGGGCAGATTTACAGTCTGCTGCCATTAACCACTCGGCCACCCCTCCGCGGGGAACCCCAAACTATATGGGAGTCGGTCACCCTTGTCAACAATTTGCTACGTTTCTTCACCTATTTTTTTAAAATATTTTTATAGGCGGGCGGACCAGGGTGATCCGTAAGGAGAAATCAGAAGCGTGTTTCCCTTGCTGCACGCAGGAAATTATCAAGGACAGGCGTGCAATCCAGCAGCTCGGAACCACCGGCCCGATGGAATTCCGGATGCCATTGCAAACCCATGACAAAACGCGCCTTGGTATAACGTACCGCTTCGACAATGTTGTCAGTTTGCGATATCGCTTCGATAGTCAGATCGCGCCCCAGGTCGCGCACGGCCTGATGATGGATAGAGTTGACCAGCGGCGAAGTCTGGCCCGGGAACAGCGACGCCAGCGACGATCCGGGCGGAAACGAAATTTCGTGACGATGACTATCGTACAAGTCATTTACGTGCAGCATCGCACTCGGCACGTCGGTAGCAATGTCCTGATACAAGGTGCCACCGAACGCCACATTGATCAGTTGGCAACCGCGGCAGATACCCAGCACCGGCTTCCCTGCCTCAATAAATTCATGTAAGAGCTCCAGTTCATACATATCGCGTGAGCTGTCGCCACTCCATTCCGGTCGCGTCGCGGTCTGTGAGTATGTCTGCGGCGCAACGTCGGCGCCGCCTTGCAGCACAAGGCCGTCCAGGTGTTTTGCATAATCGCGCAGACGTATCTTGCTCGGATGCAGCAACCCATTGGTATTAACGGTCGGGATCATCAGCACCAGCACATCGCGCGACATGACCCATTGCGCAATTGATTCTTCCAGGTACTGCAGAGTTTTCGCCTGCAAGCCCTTGGCCCCGCTTTCCGGGTGAAAGATACGGGCGGAAACACCGATTTTTAAGGTGCGCTGCGTCAGACGACGGCCGACCTGCTCGGACAGGCTTTGCAGGCGCGCCTGAAAGATGCGCCAGGTCTGCTTCCACGGGGTATCGTCCGGCATCTGGTAAGCGGGCACATTGTGTTTGCCGAAATCCGGCTTGGTCTTGAACGACGCAGGCGATGGCACGGAGCCAACTTGCGGCTCTACATGGGACGGGGCTTCTGGCGAGGTAACAGCTTCATTGGGCGAGGCAGCTTCAGCAGGAGTGTTTGAGACTGGAGGTAAATTGCTATTGGAGTTGTCAGACATGGCATCACTTTTAAATCGAGTAAAGATAGACAACACATATCGCAGAATTATCCGGCTTCACCGCAAATTGTTTAAAAATACAGAAATTCATCGAATATCGCGCAACGCTACGCCATTTCACCGGATCAGGCCCTGATTATAGGCATACCCTTCATTCTTCGCCCGCCTCCCGGCCTGCAATACCACCGTCGCAGGCTGGAAACGGCATAATGTCGCCTCTTCTCACCAGACTTTGACGCACATCATGCTGACCATTTATCACAATCCACGCTGCTCAAAATCCCGCGAAACACTGGCACTAAGCGAAGCCTTTGCTGCGCAACACGGCCTGGAATTGAACGTAGTCGATTATCAAAAGACACCATTGAGCCGCACGCAACTCGCGGAGTTACATCAATTGCTGCAATCGGAAGGCGCTGTCAGCGTACGCGCCATGGTGCGCGACAATGAAGACGAATTCAGCGAACTGCAATTGAGCCATGCCGACGACGCACGCCTGCTGGATGCACTGGCCAGCCATCCGAAATTACTGCAACGCCCTGTCGTGCGCTTCGGACAGCGTGCCGTGATTGCACGTCCACCAGAATTGGTTCAGGCGATCCTGATCGCGCCCTGAGCTTATTGCTTCTCGGCCTGCGGTGCGGTGTTCAATGCCTTGATGGGAACGCCGTAAACGCGTTCCATCGCGTATTTTTTCAGGATGTCCCGGTACATGCTGGCCAACAGGGATAAGCGCGGGTTACGCGGATCGAGGCGACGCGCATTGGCGATAAAGGTACGCGCCTGCTCGCCCAGTTGCCCATCCCAGCCCAGGCTATCGAGACACTTCAGCACTGCGACCGCAGCGTTGAACACAACTTGCGGATTGTCCGGCAGTTTTTCCGCGGCTTCCGACATCAGCGCAACAGCACCGTGATAATCACCGAGACGTGCCTTCTCTGCGCCGGCCGATACCAGATCCACCACCTGACTTTTGCTTTCACGTGCCACACGCTTGGCCAGGTCCTCACGCCCGGCTTCGCGGAACAGACGCATTGCACGCGTCATCGCGACATTGGTGGAAGCATTACCAACCACCGAGGTCATCACCTCAACGGCACCCTGCTCCAGCCCACTGGCCAGGCAGTTCTGCGCCAATGCCAGCTTGGTATCGTTAGATAAGCCTATCGCTTCCTTGCACGCCAATACCGCGGCCTCCAGTTCTTCTACCGCCTGCTCTTCATCACCATTATGTTTATGCAGCATGGCCGTCGCCAGCGCGCGGCAGGCCGGGGTTTTCTTGACGTTAGACAGCGATTTCGCAAGGTCGCGGATGATGGGCGACACCAATTGCAATTCGCCTTTGGCTAGCGAGGTCCTGACCAGATGCACATGGTCTTCCGGCTCACGGAACTCGGAAAATTTTGCCTTGTTGATCACTTGCTGAAATACCTTGTGCGCGGTATCGACATCGCCTGTTTCCAGCGCCACGTTGCCGAGCTTGCGCAGGCGCTGCAACGCATGCGGCGAACGTGTGACCGCATGTTCCAGCGTGGCTTGCGCCTGCGGCATTAATCCCCTGGCTTCCTGTGTCTTGGCCAGCCAGTCATAGGCTTCGAGGAATTGCTTTTTCTCGGAGACCAGTGAACTCAGCATTTCTTCCGCCTCCTCCAGCCGGTCCTGCATAAACAGACTGGTGGCCAGACCAAGGCGCGCCCATGCTATCGAACGCTTGGCAAAGATTTCGGCGTAGATTGCCTCCGCTTCAGGCAATTCGCCCAGCGTCATATGCAATTCGGCACGCAAACGCATGAACTCGGCCTGGTAACGGGGCTGTGTACGTTCCGCCTGTACACAAGCGTTAATCGCATCACTCAGGTTGCCCTGTTCTATCAATAGATAAATCGGGCTGAGCGCATTGCGCTTGTCGATCGCGCGCGCGATCCGTTCCATCAGGGTTTCAGCAGTAAAGGGCTTGAGTACGTAGTCGTTGAGCGCCAGTTCGGCGGCGCTGATAACTTTTTCATGATTGCGTTCGGCGGTCACCATGATGAACACGGTGGAAGGTGGCATGATTTTGTGATGGCGCAGGTCTTCCAGCAATTGCTGGCCATCCTGCCCCTCACCCAAATCATATTCACAGATCACCAGGTCAAACTGCTTATGCTTGAGCGGACGTATCGCGCTGCCGGAACCGGCTGCGTATTCGATCTTGCTAATACCCCCTAGGCTCAACATATTGTGGATGCTGGCACGCATGCCGGCATGCGGCTCTATGATCAGGGCGGTTAGTCCGGCAAGTTCTTGCATGGTATTTCAACGCCAAATGAGAAGGTACGCGCGGCGAACAGCACGGGCGTAAAGGAATCTTTCCGTGGAACAATATTACATTTGTTAAACGGTGTCATCGCAATTTAATCATTTCAGCTGTCAATTCGACCACACAGCAGACGCAGCTCCGACCCGAGTACCCAATGGATAAGGTCATACCCGGGCCATCACGGCCTCCACCGCTGCACCTTCGACCACAACCTGATTACGGCCATTCTGTTTCGCCGTGTACATCGCCGTATCGGTGCGCGAGAATAAGTCGAGCACCGATTCACCCGCGATATATTGGGTCAGACCGATGGATATCGTGACGCGATGATGCAGTTTTCCTTGCCAGTCATAGTGCTCAATCTGCGTCCGTATCCGTTCAGAAATATTCAAGGCGGCGGAGAGTGGTGTCTCCGGCAACACCAGCAGGAATTCTTCACCACCATAACGCCCAAAAATATCCTGCTTGCGCACATTACCCTCGGCTACGCGGGCAAAAGTACGCAAAACTTCGTCGCCCCCCAGGTGCCCCGCCTCGTCATTCACTCGCTTGAAGTGATCCAGATCGATCACCGCCAGGCACAGCGGTGCACCGCTTTCATCCGCCATCCGCTTTTGCTGCTCGAGAGCAGCCACGATATAACGGCGGTTATAGCAACCGAGCAAGACGTCACGTTGCGCATCTTCCTCGATGTCCTTGATTTTGCGCGCTGCCTTGAACAAGGCGTTATGCAATTGCTGCATACGGCTGGCTAACACCACGAAACCCGGCAAGGTCAACAACAAGCTCAGTAACAAAGCCCCTTCCAGCTGCAACATCGCCCAGTCACGGAACTCCAGATAATGCACGACGATCACCAGCAAATAACCGCACAGCGTCGTGATCGTCAGCATAAACATCATTTTCGGTGAAACGCGATGCAGGACGAAGGTCATCGTCAGAAACAGGAAAGGCGTGAACAGGATTTGCGTGGCCGGCGCCATATACGACAGCAACAACATGATGCCTATCGCGCACAGACTGATAGGTACGCGCAGATTCTTTTCGCGGGCGCGGTTATTCCAGCCGGTCAGAAAACACAAATAGAACAATGACACCGTGCTGGTGATGAGTACGGTTGCAGTCGTCAACGCCACCTGATCGACCAGACCGTGCATGTAAAACACCGCCACACCAACCAGATAGAACAAGCCGAACAAACCAATCAGCAGCAAACGCTGCAGACGGGCATTTTGACGATTGCGGTGATTGAGTATGGTCTGGCGACGCGCGCGCACCACGTGGATTTTTGCCGACTTGGCAGACTTGCTGCCGGCACCGTGTAAAGGCGTAACAGGATCGGAGGCAGCCGTGTGGAGCGGAGCGTTATCCGGTGCGGGCATAGCGTGATGTTCGCCTGTGTGTTGCATGTAAATCCGTCTGAGAAAGTCCTGCCAAACTCGTTGAGCACACCATCCGACTGAAACAATTTACTGCTAATTCCCTGTACGCAACTAGACCATACCCACCCGTAAAAGACACGCACTTTTATTGCCTTTTAACCATAAGTCACAATCAGACAGACCCGCCTAAGTTGCATCAACATGTCAACAATTGTCATCGCCATACCAAGAGTCTTCATGCTTAGGGTGTACTTGCAGAGTAAGTGCTCGCATGAGAAAAACTGATGCATGCTGCAACACTGTGCAAAAAATTTCCCTGAATTTTACGAAGACACATTTCAAATATTTCTTAACGTTATTTGAATCTGCTACACCTTGCCCGGCGTATATGGTCATGGGTGCTATCCGGCCCTGATCCATCAACCAATCAGGAGACTTCCATGTACGCAAAAATTACCCTGCTCGCCGCTGCTGCCACACTGACCGCCTGCTCCGGCCATATGATGATGAAAACACCGGAGGCACCCGCTGCCGTAACGGTTCCCGCTGGCAATAAAGTCGTGATGAAAACGGTCGGTATTGGTGAGCTGACTTACCAATGTCGCGCCAAGGCCAATATGCCAGGCGCCTTCGAATGGGTGCTGGCCGGACCGGATGCGATCCTGTACGACAGCAACAAGATGGCCGTCGGCAAATACTATGGCGGGCCGACCTGGGAAGCCAACGATGGCAGCAAGGTAACCGGCAAGCAATTGGCCGTCTCGCCAAATCCCGGCTCTATCCCTTTGCAACTGGTGCAAGCAAACCCATCGATGGGTAAAGGTGCGATGAGCGATATTACTTATATCCAGCGCCTGAACACGGTCGGCGGCGCCGCGCCAGCTACTCCCTGCGGAGCGGCCAACGTTAACGCCAAACAAATCGTCAAGTACCAGGCCGATTACGTGTTTTATCGCGCGACTATGTAATCGCCACAAACAAAAATGGCCGGATAGTTATCCGGCCATTTTCTTTACAGCTGTAATTTACACTCGTACTACTTAGCCTGCCTCATCCGGCGCAGCATCGTCCGGCGACGGTTCCAGCTTGGTGATCAAAAGGCGGTCGATGCGGTTGCGGTCCATATCGACCACTTCGATGCGATAGCCTTCCCACTCAAAGGAATCGGACATTTGCGGAATGTGACCGAGGAAGGTCATCACGAAACCAGCGAGCGTATGGTAGGTGCCCGATGCTTCTTCCGGGAAGCGCACATCGGTTTCCAGCAATTCGCGGAAGCGATCAAACGACACGCCACCATCGATCAGCCATGAACCGTCATCGCGGCGTACGCCGTCGACTTCGTGGTGTTCGTCGATAACAGAAACATCACCTACCAGCGCACCCAGCACGTCACTCAGGGTGACGATACCTTCGATTTCACCGTATTCATCAATCACCAGTGCCAGTTCGGCACGGTTTTTCTTCAACGTTTCCAGCAATTGCATCGCACTGATGGTTTCCGGCACAAACAAAGGCGGACGCGTCGCTGCTGCGATATCCACGGTATTGATCGCCTTGCCGCGTATCGCCTGTTCAAACAGGCTGCCTGCATGCACGATACCAATTACATGCGAGATATCGCCACGGCAGACCGGGAAACGGTTATAGGAGCTATCGGCAATCTTGGCCAGGTTCACCTCGATCGGATCTTCCAGATCGATGAAGTGCACGTCCAGACGCGGCGTCATCAGGCCTGCCACGCGCTGGTCATCCAGACGCAGGGCGCGCGAGACGATGTCGTGTTCGGTTTTTTCAAACAGGCCAGCGTCGGTACCTTCACGGAACAGACCTGCGATTTCCTCTTCGGTCACCGCATCGTCTTTCTTGTGATGCATGCCGAGGATGCGCAGGATGAATTCGGTGGTCCCGGTCAGGACTTTGACGAAAGGCCCCATCAGGCGCGACAGCCACAGCATAGGCGCAGCCACCAGCGAAGCCACGACTTCCGGATATTGCATGGCGATGCGTTTAGGTACCAGCTCACCCAAAATCAGCGATGCAAAAGTAATACCGACCACCACGATAGCCAGCGCGATTTCACGTGCATACGCGCTAACAAACGGAATCAGTGCCACTTCAGGCGTCAGGCGCTCAACCAGCGACGCTTCACCGAACGCACCGTTGAAAATGCCGATCAGCGTAATACCGACCTGGATCGTGGAGAGGAAACGACTAGGACTGTCGGACAGATCAAGTGCCGCTTGTGCACCCCGGCTGCCGTTTTCAGATAATTTTTGGAGGCGGATACGTTTGGAGGTTACGACCGCAATTTCAGACATGGCAAAAACGCCATTTACCAGGATCAAACCCAGGATGATAAATATGTCCACTACTAAGGGAACTCGCAGTTTCTACCCGCCAGCCCTACTGTTGATAAGTGGTGAATAATATCATTAGCGCGCCAAATGGCAGAAAAATCGCAAAACTAGCTACATAAAACCTCGGTTTTATAGCGTTTTAACAGAACAGGCAGGTGCGCTTGACGATTTCGGCAATCAGGAAGGCAAGCGCTGACCACAACACAGTAGAACCGAAGGGCAACACAAAAATCCGGCCAAACAGCTGGAAGCGTACATCCGCCGGCAGGCGGCCCACGCCCAGCTTTTCGATGATCCACGGTATCAGTGCATAGAAGACGGTCAGTCCGATAAAGATCACTGCGACCCAACGTATCATGAATTATCCCTCGCTAAACCTTGCCCGGAGTAACACTCAAAACAGGCGCGCCAGCAAAAAAATGGCGGTAGATAACAAAACGGTAGAGGCGAATGGCAAAAAGATGGTTTTGCCAAACAACTTGAAACGTACATCACCGGGCAAACGACCGATGCCGAATTTTTCCAGCCACGGCAAAGCAGCGGAAAACACGATGACGGCGATGAAAATCGTAATAAACCAGCGAACCATGTGCAACTTTCATGACGCGCCGGTCTATATCTCCGGCATCCGGCTTTACAGTCGGCGGCTTTGATCCGCCCGATCAAACTGGTCAGGCAACTGCACTGCCTTGCCCACGACCAGCACTTTGAATAACTCACCCATCTCTGCCGGCGAAGTCAGCTTCTGCACCGCATTTGCCTTCGGCAGATAAGCCATATGATCCTCCGGCGCGGTCGCCAGCAAGCGATCACCGAGGCCAGCCGCCAGCAGGAAACCGGCCTGGCTCATATAACCGACCATTTCCAGGCCATTACGCACCGCGGCATACGCCATGCTGGTGAAATCAACGTGTGCGGTAATGTCTTGCAAACCCGGCAAGTAAAACGGATCCGGATGGGAATGATGACGGTAATGGCACATCAGCGTCCCTTCGGCGCGCTGGTCCAGATAGTATTCGCTGGCCGGGAAGCCGTAATCGATCAGGATCGCCGCGCCGCCTTTGCCGGATTGCTCAAACCCGGCCGTCAGCATGCCCGCCAGCGTGTGCATGAAGCCACCCGCAATCGGATGTACTTCGGTCAGGTAACCGACTGGCAATTCAGCCGCATCGGGAATCTGCGCAACCAAATCCTGGTCACATGGACGATCGACAAAGACAAAACGACCATCAGCAATACTGACGCCGCGCTCCAGCCACTCAGTTTCACCTTTGACAACCAGCGAGACCGGCATCGCATCCAGCACTTCATTGCCCAGCACGACACCAGAAAATGCCGGCGGGAAGTCGTCCAGCCAGGTCACTTGCGGGAAACCCGCCAGGGTTTCCTGCTGGCGCGCACGTAATTCACCCGACAATTCCACGATGGAATAACGCTCCAGGGGAATGCCGTCAGCGGCACATTCGGTCAGGATATCCAGCGCCAGCTTGCCGGTGCCGGCACCGAATTCAAGGATTTGCGGCGCGCTTTGCGCCATCAAGCCCTCGGCCGCGTGGGCCAGGGTTTCACCAAAAAGCGACGTAATTTCGGGCGCGGTTGTAAAATCACCGTCTTTGCCAAGTTTTGCAGCACCGCCGCTGTAATAACCGACGTCCGGCGCATACAGCGCCAGCTCCATATAACGGGCGAAAGAAATCCAGCCCGCATGACGGTTAATTTCGTCAACAATCAGGTTCTGGAGCTTGTGTGACGCAGATAATGCGTCCGAAGAAGGTTCTGGGAGTTGCAATTGCATGGCGGTATTGTAGAGAAATCAGCGAAACACACAACCATTCATGTCCACAGATAAGCAAACGCCATTGAAAAAGACTGCCCTCGTGACCGGTGCCGCCCGTCGCATCGGCCGTACGATCGCGCTCGCGCTGGCGCAAAACGGCTGGGACGTGGTCGTGCATTACGCCCGTTCCGCGGCGGAAGCAGCAGCGACGGTCGCCGACATCACGGCGCTCGGCCAACGTGCGATTGCATTGCAATGCGACCTGAATGATGAAGCTGCAGTAAAAACCTTATTGGATAAGGCAGCCGCCCAACTGGGCCCGGTTTCCTGCGTCGTCAATAATGCGTCGTTGTTCGATTACGATAGCGCAGCAGATTTTTCGACCGCGACACTGGATGCGCATATGCATACCAATCTGGTAGCTCCCGTGTTGCTGGCGCAAGCACTGCACCGCGCCACGCCGGACGGCGCGCAAGCGGTCGTAGTCAATCTGCTGGATCAGAAGCTGTTTAACCTGAACCCAGACTTCCTGTCCTACACCTTGTCCAAGGCCGCGCTGCAAAGCGCGACCACCATGCTGGCGCAGGCACTCGCACCTAAAGTACGTGTAGTCGGCGTCGCACCCGGTATTACGCTGGTCTCCGGCGACCAGAGCGAAGCTGAATTCCAGCGCGCGCATAAGGTCACCCCATTGGGACGCTCCAGCACACCCGACGATATTGCCCACGCCGTCCGCTTCGTAGTCGAAGCGCAGGCGATGACGGGCACGACGCTGCTGGTCGATGGCGGCCAGCACCTGATCCCATTACAACGCGATGTGATGTTTGTCGCATCCTGAACACCCAGATTTTTCACCTGTAGTACAACCGGTTTACTTATATGAATTCGTTCCTGTTCCACCCACAACTCGCCGACTGCCGCCGCCTCTTCCTGCGTAACTACGAAGTGCAGATCAATATAGGCGTGCACGAGTTTGAAAAGAAAGGTGAACAGCGCGTCCTGATCAACGTCGATCTCTTCATCCCATTGAAAGAATCGACGCCTACCGCCGATCACCTGGATGAAGTCGTGGATTACGACTACATGCGCAGCACCATCGCCAAGCGCATGGCGCAAGGCCACATCCATTTGCAGGAAACCCTGTGCGACGACGTGATCAAAGCCATGCTGGCGCATCCGAAAGTACGCGCCGCACGTGTTTCAACCGAAAAGCCCGACGTCTACCCTGATTGCGAATCAGTAGGCGTAGAGGTATTCCAGATCAAGGGGAACTAAGGTGTCACAAGCCCTCATGCAAGAAACCACAACAGCACCGGAAAACGACGCTGCCCTGAGTTTCAAACAAAACGAAAAGATCGTTTACGAAAACAACAAACTGCACAAACGCTTGTGTCGTCAGGTCGGCCAGGCCATCGGCGACTTCAACATGATAGAAGACGGCGACAAGGTTATGGTTTGCCTGTCCGGCGGCAAGGATAGCTATGCATTGCTGGATATCCTGATGACCTTGCGCGAACGCGCGCCTATCAAGTTCGATATCGTCGCGGTCAACCTCGACCAGAAACAACCGAACTTCCCGGATCACATCCTGCCTGCTTATCTGAAGCAACTGGATATTCCGTTCCATATCGAAAACCAGGACACCTACAGCATCGTCAAGCGCCTGATCCCGGAAGGCAAGACCACTTGCTCGCTGTGCTCACGCCTGCGTCGCGGCATCCTGTATCGCGTGGCCGATGAACTGGGCGCCAACAAGATCGCACTCGGCCATCATCGTGACGACATCATGGAAACCTTTTTCCTGAATATGTTCTTCGGCGCGAAGATCAAAGGCATGCCGCCCAAGCTACAATCCGACGATGGCAAACACATCGTGATCCGTCCGCTGGCGTATGTGAAAGAAGCCGATACCGAGCGCTATGCGCAGGTAAAGAACTTCCCTATCATTCCATGCGACCTGTGCGGCAGCCAGGAAAACCTGCAGCGCAAGCAAATCAAAGGCATGTTGCGCGAATGGGAAAAGAAATTCCCGGGTCGCGTCGATAATATTTTCTCGTCCTTATCCACAGTCGTTCCTTCGCACCTGATGGACAAGGATTTGTTTGGTTTTGCCGATTTGAAGGCGACTGGCGAGGCGATGGCGAATGGCGATATCGCCTTTGACGAAGAACCATGTTCGACCGGCAGTACCAGCATTCCCGGCATTATCCCGCTGCGGGCAGACAACTAAGCAGCACCAAGCTCACAAGAAGAAGCCCCGCATTGCGGGGCTTTTTTTATTTTCTGGCAGTAAAGAAGGCAGCGTCGATATCAAACGAGTAGTCATCCTGTACCGCAAAATAAGCGCGACTCTCTTCCGGCGCGGTATCGAACAGGCTACGTATCGCTGCCTCCCGTTCTGGCGGTGTGCGCATACGTGCAATCCACTCATCAAATACCATGCGCAACTTCCAGCCGCGTACGTATTCATGCGTAAACCCGGCATCGGCAAACATCACGGCCCATTCCGAAACACGATAGTCCCGCACATGCGATGCATCGCGCAGCAACTCTACGGCCTGTAAGGTCGTGTCGTGCAAGGCGACTTCCGATGCGACGATATCGATTACCACCACCATACCGCCAGGACGCAAGACCCGGTGCATTTCACGCAAACCGCTGGGCACATGCAACCAGTGATGTGCCGAGAAACGGGTGACGACCAGATCGAAGGATGCATCTGCAAACGGCAAATGCTCGGCCTGCGCCTGCTCGGTACGTATATTGTGCAAATCGCGCTGTGCCGCCGATGCAGCAACGACAGTCAGCATTTGTTCGGACAAATCACACGCAGTGACAGCCGCGGCATGCGGTGCAACCGCAAAGCTGATATGGCCGCCGCCGCAACCGAGGTCCAGTATCGCGGGCGCCTGCAGCGTGCGCGCAATATCGCGCACCGTCTCCAGATCCGCGCCTTGCGCATGCACCGAACTGGTCAGATATGACGCGGCCGTATTGCCGAACTGTTCTGCTACTACTGCTGCCTGTTTCATTTTTCATCTCCACATGATTGGGTAGATGTACGATAGGCGATGATTTATCCTGTAACAAGACAAGTATTTATACTGGTATATTTTCTGCCAGACTAACCCCGGAATACCACCATGCATAAGCAACTCGGCGAATTCATACGCTTACACCGTGAGCAAACCACACCTCAGGCTGTCGGCTTGCGCGCCGATGGGCGTCGTCGCACCCCCGGCTTGCGGCGCGAAGAACTGGCGCAGTTATGCGAGGTCAGCCCGACCTGGCTCACCTGGCTGGAACAAGGACGGCCGGTATCCGCTTCCGCCAAAGTACTAGGACGGCTGGCCGATGTGATGCATCTGACGGCGGCCGAGCGGACTTATTTGTTCCGCCTGGCAGACAAACTGGACGCCACAGCGGAGGCAAGCTCCGCTGACTCATCGACCGACTTCGCTGCTATCGTCAAGGCGATACGTGCCCCGGCTTATATCCTGAACCGGCAATGGGATGCCGTCGCATGGAATCGCCCGGCCACAGATTTATTCAGCGGCTGGCTGGACCAGGGCAAAGCAACTGCCCCGGCCAATCTCTTGCGCTTCATGTTTGGCACAAGCAGTGCGCGCAGCCTGATTGCCGACTGGCCGGAGCGTGCACAACGGCTGGTCGCCGAGTTCCGCGCCGATTGCGGCAAGCATGCGGACAAGGAACCCTATGCGAGTCTGATCGCGGAGTTAATGCGCAGCAGCGAGGAATTTAAGAAACTGTGGAATACACATCATGTGCTGGGACGGGACGGCGGCAGCCGCCGCTTCCGGCACCCGACCCTGGGTGTGCTTACCTACGAACAGGTGACGCTGAACCTGGCCGCTGCGCGTGAGGTCAAGCTGGTGATGCTGCTACCGAGCTGACAATCAGGCACGGCAATCAAGCGGCTTTGGCGGCCAGCGTGTTGAAGTCATTCACCCAATCCTGCAAGGTCTGGACAAAGTAGCTTTTTTGCTTGGGCGTCGTCATGCGCATGATGCCCGCCACCAGATTTGCATTTGCTGTATTCAATTGCTCAAAGAATGTTTGTTGCTGCTGGTTGCCATAGCGATCCATCGTCGCCGCCACATATTTCCGCAGCATCGCGACAGTCGCTTCCTTGCCTGGCTTCTCGGCATGTATTTTCTTCAGCAGGACTATCAATGCACGCTGACGATGCTGCCGTTCCGCCATCAGCAATTCATTGTTCAAAGGCCGTGCGTCAGACAAGCTGCGGATACTGGCTTCCTGTTCACGACTGAAACCGCCGAACCAATACTGGGCCTGTTGCAGGGTCTTGCGATAACGGAATTCCTGACGCTCTTCAGTCGTGCCGACCAGATACTCCTTGCGGAATTTATCATTCGATTTGGCAAATTTCTTTTCAATATTGGCGATCTGTTCCGTCGTCAATGACAAGGCCAGGTCGGCAAAATCAGGCGTCGCCTTATCGGCAATCTCCAGCACCTGGCTAGTGACATCACGATAGTCACCCAACAGATCCGCTTGCGTTACTGCGGCAAAATCCCTGTGCCGCATACGGTCTATCAGACGCACGTATTCCTTCAACTGGGTCTGGCGGTGCCAGACAAAGACCTTGTCTATCCGTTCCTTGACCCATTGCTTCTGTGAGCTGTCGAAATCAACATAGCTATCCAGCCACCAATACGAAATCGTTTCACCATTGCTATACCCGAGGCGCGCCGCGCTGCAGGCGAGCAACAAGGTAGCCATGAGCACGATCGCGGCTTTTTTTGCAAAATGCTGCAGGGGACGCGTGATAAAATTTTGCATTCTTTTAACTGGCTTCCTATGAATATCGTCATTCTTGCTGCAGGTATGGGAAAGCGCATGCAATCTGCGCTGCCGAAAGTGTTACATCCGTTGGCGGGCAAGCCTTTGCTCTCCCATGTGATCGATACTGCGCGGCAATTGTCGCCCACCCGTTTGTGCGTCATCTACGGCCACGGCGGTGAACAAGTGCCGCAATTGCTGCAAGCCCATGACCTGTCATTTGCCAAACAAGAACCACAACTGGGCACCGGCCATGCAGTGATGCAGGCAGTACCCCAGTTAGATGATCATACGCCGACGCTGATTTTGTATGGCGACGTGCCTTTAACTACAGCAACTTCACTGCAGCGTTTGTTGGACAGCGCGGGGCAGGATAAGTTGGGAATTTTGACCGTCAACCTCGGCAACCCGACCGGCTATGGTCGTATCGTCCGTGAAAAAGGCGCCATTACGCGCATAGTCGAGCAAAAAGACGCGCAACCCGCCGAACTCGAAATCAATGAAATCAATACCGGCATCATGGTCGCGCCCACTGCTGCTCTCAAGCAATGGCTGGCCAGGTTGTCCAACAACAATGCACAAGGCGAGTATTACCTGACGGATATCGTTGCCAGCGCTGTCGCCGCTGGCGTGGCCGTTGTTTCCGCGCAGCCGGATCATGAATGGGAAACCCACGGCGTCAACAGCAAGGTGCAACTGGCCGAACTGGAACGCATACATCAGCGCAACCTCGCCCATGCCTTGCTGGAACAAGGCGTCACGCTGGCGGATCCGGCACGCATAGATATCCGTGGCACGCTCACTTGCGGTCGCGATGTGAGCATCGATGTCGGCTGTGTATTTGAAGGCGACGTCAGTCTGGCTGATGGCGTGCGCATCGATGCAAACTGCGTGATCCACAATACCAGCATAGGTGCGCGCAGTCATATTCGCCCTTACAGCCATTTTGAAAATGCAGTGGTCGGTGCCGAATGCATCATCGGCCCCTACGCGCGCCTGCGTCCGGGCACAGTCCTCGCAGAAGACGTGCATATCGGGAATTTTGTTGAAGTAAAGAACAGTGAAATCGCCGCACACAGCAAGGCCAATCATTTGACCTATGTCGGCGATTCGACGGTGGGTTCACGCGTCAACATAGGTGCAGGCACGATTACCTGCAACTACGACGGCGTCAATAAATCGCGCACCATCATCGAAGACGACGTCTTCGTTGGCAGCGCAACCCAGCTGATTGCACCGATACGTGTCGGCAAAGGCGCAACACTAGGTGCGGGCACCACCCTGACCAAGGACGCACCAGCTGACAAGCTGACCGTTTCACGTGCCAAGCAAATCACCGTCGACAACTGGCAACGCCCGGTCAAGATCAAGAAGTAAGCATTTGATCACGCCATCGCGGCGATAGCTCACACCGCGATGCGCGTTTCGAACTTGCTTCGATTGATAGAAAAGAAACTGCGCACATTACGCACATTCGCATGCGTGGCAAACAAGCGATGTGCCAGCGCGTGATAAGCAGGCATATCCGCCACCTGCACCACCAATACAAAATCCGGCCCCGGTGACACCCGGTAGCATTGCAGCACTGCACTCTCCTGCGCCACCAATACTTCAAATTCAACCTGGCGCTCATCCGCCTGGTTATCCAGCGTGATTTCCACTATCGACGTCAGCCCGGCGCCCACCTTCTCCGGCGCTACGATGGCAACCTGCCGCGCTATCACTCCCGCATCAATCAGGCGTTTGACGCGACGCAGGCAAGTCGGTGGCGATGCGTGGACTGCCAGCGCCAGTTCGTTGTTGGTCTGCGACGCATCCATCTGCAAGGCATTCAATATGCGCTTGTCCAAATCGTCTAAATCCAGCTGCTTATCCATTATTTACGATTATTTAGTAAAAATATTTTACATATTTGAATTTACATTTCACCTTATATCATCATTGAAATAATATGCCAAATGTTAATAAATTTCGGAATCTTATTTCATTTGCCTTCTACTAGTATTGTGCAATTCATTCCTACACAACGAGGTTCCTATGTGCGGTATCGTCGGCGCAGTCGCTCAACGCAATATCACTCCCATCCTGGTCGAAGGCCTTAAACGACTCGAATATCGCGGTTACGACTCGTGCGGCGTCGCGCTGCATGTCAACGGCAAACTCGAACGGGCACGCAGCACTGCCCGCGTAGCCGAGCTGGAAAAGCAAATCGCCAAGGAAAACCTGAGCGGCTTTACCGGTATCGCACATACCCGCTGGGCCACCCATGGCGCCCCGGCTTCGCACAACGCACATCCGCATTTTTCACGTGATCGTATCGCACTGGTGCACAACGGCATTATCGAAAACCACGATGAACTGCGCGATGAACTGAAAACACTGGGCTATGTGTTTGAAAGCCAGACCGATACTGAAGTCATCGCCCATCTGGTCGATCATCTGTACTCAGGTGATTTGTTCGAGACCGTACAACTGGCAACCAAGCGCCTGGTAGGTGCTTTTGCGATTGCCGTCTTCAGCCGCGATGAACCACACCGCGTCGTCGGTGCCCGTCGTGGTTCGCCACTGATCGTCGGCGTCGGTGATGGCGAAAACTTCCTCGCTTCCGATGCACTGGCGCTGGCAGGCACAACTGATCAGATCATCTACCTGGAAGAAGGCGATGTCGTTGACCTGCAATTGCAACGCGTCTGGATCGTCGACGAAAACGGCAAGCCGGTAGAGCGCGAAGTCAAAACCGTGCATGCACACACCGGCGCGGTCGAACTCGGCCCTTACCGTCACTACATGCAGAAGGAAATCTTCGAGCAACCGCGCGCCATCGCCGACACACTGGAAGGCATTGCCTCGATTACGCCGGAAATCTTTGGTGACAAGGCCTACGGCATCTTTAAGAAAGTCGATTCCGTACTCATTCTGGCCTGCGGCACCAGCTACTACTCAGGTATGACCGCCAAGTACTGGATAGAAGCCTTCGCCGGCGTCACTTGCAACGTAGAAATCGCCAGTGAATACCGTTATCGCGACAGCGTACCCAACCCGAATTCACTGGTAGTCACCATCTCGCAAAGCGGCGAAACCGCCGACACGCTGGCTGCGCTGCGTCATGCGCAGGCGCAAGGCATGCGTCAGACCCTGACCATCTGCAATGCAGCGACCAGCGCCATGGTGCGCGAATGCGAACTGGCCTACATCACACGTGCCGGCGTCGAAGTCGGCGTCGCCTCGACCAAAGCATTCACCACACAACTGACAGGCCTCTTCCTGCTGACCCTGGCATTGGCACAAGTCAAAGGTCGCCTCAGCGATGAACAGGAAGCCGCGCAACTCAAAGCCATGCGTCACCTGCCATCTGCAATCAGCGCTGTGCTCGCACTGGAACCACAAATCATCGCCTGGGCCGAGGCGTTCGCACGCAAGGAAAACGCACTCTTCCTCGGACGCGGCCTGCATTATCCGATCGCACTGGAGGGCGCACTAAAGCTGAAAGAAATTTCATACATCCACGCCGAAGCTTATCCGGCAGGTGAACTGAAACACGGCCCGCTCGCACTGGTCACGGAAGAAATGCCTGTCGTCACGGTGGCACCGAACGATCCGATGATCGAGAAATTGAAATCAAATATGCAGGAAGTGCGCGCCCGCGGCGGTGAGCTATATGTCTTCGCGGATGCCGACTCGCGCATTACTTCAGGTGAAGGCGTGCACGTCATACGCCTGCCGGAACACTACGGCCAACTGTCACCTATTTTGCACGTCGTCCCGCTGCAATTACTGGCGTATCACACCGCACTCGCACGCGGTACAGACGTCGACAAACCACGCAATCTGGCGAAATCGGTAACGGTGGAATAAAGGAAGTAATCCGGGCGGCAACTGCCCGGATTACCCAAGTACCAGTGCCCCGCGGACACTGGTATGGTGGATGCAGCTTTATTTGATACCGGCGATTTTAACCATGATGATGGACACCGTGCCTGTCGGCAAACCCATCGCATCAGCATGCGCCTGCGTCACAGGTGTGAGTATCTTTGCCGCGCCTCCGACGCCGAGTTGCCGGAAGATAGTCTGGAACAACGGTGACAATTCCTGCACGCGTTTGGCTTGCGTCTCACGATTGAGTTCTTCGCCCGTTGAAAGTTGTTCGCTAATTTCGAATACCACTTCCTGCCGGTCCGTCATGGTCGGTGCTTTACCCTTGTCCACAACCCGATAGACGATGCCGTCCGGCATTTTCACTGCACCTTTTTCTTTTGCCGCTGCGTCCATCAAAGCCTTGCTCTGTTTTTCCGTAGACTGCATGGCTGCCTTCAGCTGCTTTTGCGCATCGTTGATCTCTGCTGCCAACTTGTCCTGCGATAACTGCAGACCGTTATTGAGCTTGTCATTGAAGCCCTGGGAAAATGCCTGGATATCCAGTTTCTTTCCTATCGCAGCAAGCTTCTGGGTTTCCTTAGCCGCCGTTTCCGCGTACCAGGTGCCCACAGCATAGCTGGTGCGCACATCCTTGGATGCCTTGTCGTTTACGGCGTAGCGTTTGCCGGTTTGCAATTCGGCGGTCTGTTTTTTCAGACTGGCAATTTCGGCCCTGGCGTCCTTCAGCTCGGTGTTGAATACGCCGCTGTCGAATCTGGATTTTTCTATGAGTTGCTGATTATCGACTTGCAGCTCCGTTGCCCGTTTTTTCAGGTTTGCGATCTCGCTTCTGGCTGCGTTCAAATCGTCGTTGAGCGTAGCGCCGCCGGATGTAGATAACTCCATGCGCTGCTGATGAGCCGCTTGTAAGTCCACCGCCTGTTTTTTCAGGTCGGCGATTTCTGCTCTCGCCGCACTCAAATCTGCACTGAATACAGCGCTATCTGATTTGGATACCTCGAGAAGTTTTTTATTGGCTGCTTGTAATTCGGCCACCTGTTTCTGCAGACGCGCGATTTCCGTTCTGGCCGTGCTCAGATTAGTGCTGAGTGCGCTGTCATCGGATTTGGCCTTGCTAAGGAGTTCCTGCTTGGCGGCTTGCAGCTCTGCTGTCTGCTTTTTCAGGCCGGTGATTTCGGTTCGAGCTGCATTGAGCGCAGCGCCATCGGATTTATTCCTGTCCGTCACCGCTTTCATATTCGAGAGTTCGACCGCCAGCGCATTCCGCTGCTTCACTGCAGCATCGAGCTGCTTGTTCAAATCACGGATCCGGGCGAGGTTTCTATCCTGGGTCCGGGCTGGTGTACCTGAAGCCGAAGTTCCCTGTCGCGCATTCTGTCCTTGAGTTTTCTGGCGTGCCGACAGCGCACTAGCCCGCTCTATGTCAGATATTTTTTTTTGCATTGCCAGGATCCGCTCATTCACCCCATGCAATTGATGGGCGAGTTGCGCGTTCTCTGCTCGTAACTTATCCGTATTTGTTTCAGGCACTTCAGCCGGATGTGTGGAGATGGATGGTTGCGGCACCGGAAGAGCCTGCGGGCGAAGCTCCGCATCGCCTATGATTTTTTCCTGAGCCAGTCGATCCAGCAGACTGGTTTCAACAGCCAACGTTGTTGTGCCGGAAAACAGCAACACACAAGACAGCGCAGCCTTGACGCACTTTCTCATAGCTTGTTCAGGCTTTGGGCTCGGCCCCGCATATTCGTATAGACCGCGTTATTAATACGAGTACAAACCAGCGAGAGCTTTTTTCTCACTTCCGTCAGCATGACTTCGGATGCATTTTCGTCGAGCAACGATTCATTGGCCTTGTAGACCCGATAGTTTTCATCGATGGCATGCATTTGCTGACGGTATTTTTCGTAAGTCTCCGGTTCCAGTTGCTTCAACGCAGCCAGGTCCTGATAGCATTTTTCTTCCTGGCTGCGCGCATCTGGCGCCTCAGCAATGCGAGCCTGAGGAATGGTATTGCAGCCCATCAAGATGAACGCCGCAAGCAAGATGGCTGCGCCGGAAAAGGAGAATCTCATACACTTCCTTAGGGATTTTTAATTTCTTTGCTGAGGTTTTGCGGGCGTCGGGCAGCGCATTCCGGCGCGGCGTCTAGCCGTGGGATTAGAGCATGGCGGTACATGCGGCGAGATAAGAATTATCTAGAAGTGAGGCGACCTGACACCGATAGACTGCGCATCCGTATGGAGATTTGACCTTACAATCACGCAAGACCAACGACATGACACAGACCAGGCATATGGAAGATTTGATCAAGCGCCTCGGTATCCTGGAATACGCAATCAGACTATCGATGACCGTGCGCGAAGACCAGGATGAGCCAGCAGAAGCACACCATCTGGATGAAGCCAGACAATATGGAATCACCGTAGACGACGCGATGACCAAGGGTGACCTGTTGAATGTAGTACAGACTTTGCACCGAGCCAGCCAAAAGAATGCAGGCAAGGCAAATAAATCATAAAGGGGAGCAGACACGATGGAACACGAGATCAATCTGCCGGAAGTAGTCGCCGAGGTCACGGCTGCATTTCAGCGCTATGAAGCTGCGCTGACCGGTAATGACGTGGCGGTGCTGGACCAATTATTCTGGGATAGCCCGCACACGCTGCGCTACGGCGCCGGGGAAAATCTAAGGGGATACGAAGCGATCAGGGTATTCCGTCTGGCACGGCCATCCAAAGGTCTGGAACGCGAACTGGTCAATACGGTGATTACAACTTATGGCCGGGATTATGCGACCGCCAATACCGAATTCACCCGAGTGGGCGAACCCCGAATCGGGAGGCAAAGTCATACCTGGCTGCGCCTGCCTGAAGGCTGGCGCATCGTGGCAGCACATGTATCGCTGATATCAGCATAAACAGATCAGCAAGGCAGCCAGTCGCGTTATTGACGATTCGACTGGCTCTTTACATAACGTGCATAGCGCTCTTTAAGATCGAGGAAGATCTCCACTGCCAGGTACAAGCCACTGAATATCCAGAGTGGCAGAATTAAACAACATAATGCGTAAAGTAAGACGTTCATCATTACCTCGCTAACATTGCCGAACGGACATAATAGCGCAGCTTTTACGTCGTGCTTACATCTGTCGCACTCTTTGTAAAAAAGCTACACCGGCCTCACCCCTTGCGATGGGACTTCGGTTTGGCCGCCTCGGCAGAGCGGCTATCCATGGTTCCAGCGCGTTTCGACGGCGCTTTGCTGTTGCGCGCCTTCTCTGCCACCCTACGGTCACCGCCTTTATTCGGTGCCGACAGCGTGATTTTCTTGCCTGTGGTTTTTTCCGGTGCCGGCGCAACGCCGGAACGGCTCAGGCGCAGCTTGTTCGGGCCGATGGCGACCGATTTCAATTGGTCAAACACTTCGGCTGGCATCCCGGCAGGCAAATCCAGCAGACTGTAATCGTCAAATATCTCGATCCGGCCTATGTATTTGGCCTCCAGCCCTGCTTCATTGGCAATCGCACCGACGATATTCGCAGGTTTGATGCCGTGTACATGGCCGACCTCAATGCGGTACGGCTCCATATCCACCGCGCCACCTTTGCGTGGAGCGCGTTCTTTCTCTTTCTTCGCAGGCGCGGCGTCTACAGGTTCGGCACGTTCGCGGGCTTCCTTGCGCGGCGCTTTCTCGACCGGAGCGGTTTCAGCACGAGCCGGTTTTTCAAAAGGCGGTTTGGCTGCGACCTTGGCTGGCACTGCTGCCGCTTCACCGTCGCGGCTGATATTCAGTTGCTGGCCAGCGACCCACACTGTTTTCAGGTGATTGAATTGATCCGGCGACAGATTTTCGGGCAGATCCAGTGTGCTGTAATCGTCATAAATTTCGATCCGGCCTATATATTTAGAGTCCAGGCTCGCTTCATTCGCGATTGCACCGACGATATTGCCCGGTTTCACACCGTGCATGTGGCCGACTTCGATGCGGAAGGTTTGCATGCCCGGATCCGGCGCACGTGGTATGCGCTCCTTGCGCTGTGCGGCTGGGCGCTCGCTACGCTCAAAACGTTCGGCACGTTCAAAGCGACCACCTGATACCGGCTTGTCGTCCGACCATGAACGCTCACGCCCTTCATTCTTTTTCTCCAGCAAGAGCGGCACATCGCCACGCGCCAGCTTGGCCAGCGCGGCAGCGATTTCCACCGCCGGCACATTATGTTCACGCTCGTAATCTTCAATCAGCGAATGGAACACTTCGAGACCGCCCGCCGCGATGGTTTCCGCGATCTGCTCCTTGAAACGGGCGATACGCACATCATTCACCGCTTCCACACTAGGCAATTCCAGCACCGATATCGGCTGGCGCGTCGCGCGCTCAATCGCTTTCAGCAGGTTGCGCTCACGCGGCGCGATGAAGAGGATGGCTTCGCCGCTGCGACCGGCACGGCCGGTACGGCCGATACGGTGGGTATAGCTTTCCGGATCGTACGGCACGTCGTAGTTGATGACATGGCTGATACGTTCGACGTCCAGTCCGCGTGCCGCCACATCGGTCGCGACCAGGATGTCGATCTTGCCATCCTTTAATTGCTGGATAGTGCGTTCACGTTGTTGTTGCTGGATATCGCCATTGATCGCTGCTGCCGAGAAGCCGCGCGCCTGCAATTTGCTGGCGAGTTCTTCGGTGCCCAGCTTGGTACGCGCGAAGATGATCATGCCGTCAAACGTCTCGGCTTCCAGGATACGAGTCAGCGCATCCAGCTTTTGCATGCCGCTGACCAGCCAGTAGCGTTGACGGATGTTGTCGGCGGTACCGGTTTTAGCCGCTACCGTGATCAGATCAGGATCGCGTAAGTAAGTGGTCGCTATCCGTTTGATGGCCGATGGCATCGTGGCGGAGAACAGAGCCGTCTGACGTGACTCGGGGGTTTTTTGCAGTATGGTTTCAACATCGTCGATGAAACCCATGCGCAGCATTTCGTCGGCTTCGTCCAGCACCATGGTTTTAATACGCGACAAATCGAGCGAACCTTTTTCCAGATGGTCGATGACCCGGCCTGGCGTACCCACCACGACATGCACACCACGGCGCAAGGCGCTGAGTTGCGCGCCATAGCTTTGGCCGCCGTAAATAGGCAACACGTGAAACCCAGGAATATAAGTGGCGTAACGCTGGAATGCCTCGGCCACCTGAATCGCCAGCTCGCGCGTAGGCGCCAGCACCAGCGCTTGCGGTGTGGTTTGTTTGATATCCAGACGCGCCAGTATAGGCAAGGCGAAAGATGCCGTTTTACCGGTGCCGGTCTGTGCCTGCCCCAGCACATCGCGGTTATTCAGCAGCAAAGGGATGGTTGCGGCCTGAATCGGCGACGGCGACTCGTAACCCAGCTCCTGCAGCACCCGCAGCAGCGGCTCGCTCAGTTTCAGGTCGGCAAAAAGGGGAAAGGATGGTTCAGACATGGTTGCTCACAGGAATGTTCGTATCGCGGGGTGCGAAAAGATGCACGCAGTTTACTCTCTTGCCGCCGGTTCGCCGCGACTATGAGTGAGCATAAGTACAATCTAGGCCTCTCAGGGGAACCAGGCAAGGGGTTTTAGCGACTTAGATACGTGCCCAGATTAAACCAGGAACGCTGGAGCAGGCCAGACAACTAGTATAAGTACTGCTCTCGGTAAAAACTCAGCCCCAGGCGCAAGCGTGGTTACAGATGAAAACCAGGCAAACCCGGTCTTAGCAAAAAGATGTACATTTACAACGTCAAGATCTCAAAACGAAGGTCACGTCGGCGCTCACGCCATATAAGAAGTTGATAAGGGGATCTCTTGAATCAAGCCAAAGTCATCATCGTAGCAACCCTGCTGGCCGTACTTGGCTCCCTGTCGACTATTTCCGCAACGCTTTATCTATCCTGGCAGCGTGCCGCCGATATCGAATCCGCCCGCTTGCTTACCATTGCCCAGTGGGGCATAGAGCGGGCGCGCATATCACTGGACGACGCCTATCGCGCATTGCAAACCGCCCAGCAACTGAGTAGCCCGCCCTGCTCGCCTGCCCACATCCGGCAAATGCGTCTGATCGAGATGAATTCACGCAATATGGAAGACATCGCCTATTTCGATCAGGGCATCCTGAAATGCACATCGGCCGGACTGATACTGAGGGAAGTCAAACAAACACCCATCGAATTTATAACCGACAACGGTCTTGAAGTCAGTACCAGCATCCTGCCTAAGGTCAACGGCGGCAAAGGGATGATCAGCCTGGGTTCGGCACCATACAAGGTACTGATCGATCCGGCCCGTTTTGCCGACATCATCGCCGGGCCCGAAGTACAACTGGCCATTGCTACGCGCAATGGCAAAATCCTGGGCGGCCTGCATGAGCCCGATCCAGCTCTGGTGCAGCAACTGCTGGAAGGGAGTCAAGTGCCCCATGCGTCGCAGATACTGCGTGACAAGGATTTGATTGCCATTGTGATCGAACCGGAAGGTCGCCTCGCCGCACAAATGTGGCGCGAAATGGTCGTGCTGCTGCCACTGGGTCTATTGCTGGCGGCACTGATCGTCGGCGTGATCGTGTGGGTATCGCGCAAACGATTATCGCCACTAGGCGAATTGAAGCTGGCGGTAGATAAGCAGGAATTTATCGTGCACTACCAACCTCTGATCGAATTGAAGAGTGGCCTGTGCGTGGGAGCCGAAGCCCTGGTGCGCTGGCGTCGGCCGGATGGCAGCATGACGCGGCCGGATTTATTTATTCCGCTGGCAGAAGAAAGTGGCCTGATCTTACCGATTACCGACCAGGTCATCGCTACGGTTGTGCGTGACCTGGGCGCACTGCTACAGGCCAATCGCGAACTACACATCGCCATTAATATCTCCGCTGAAGATATTAAAACCGGACGTGCACTGGATGTCGTCAGGCAGGCACTCAACGGCACCGATATACAAGCGCAGCAAATCTGGCTGGAAGCGACCGAGCGCGGCTTTATGGATATCGATGCGGCGCGCACTACGATTAGCACTGCCCGCGAGATGGGACACTCTGTTGCGATCGATGATTTTGGTACCGGTTATTCCAGTCTGGCCTATTTGCAGGGCTTGCCGCTGGATACGCTAAAGATAGACAAATCCTTCATCGATACGATAGACACAGGTTCAGCCACCAGTAGCGTTACACCGCACATTATAGAAATGGCGAAAGCCCTGAAATTGCAGATCGTTGCAGAAGGGGTGGAGACGCAGGCACAAGCGGACTATCTGCGTGCGCATGATGTTGACTTCGGGCAGGGCTGGCTGTTTTCGAAAGCATTGGCGCCGCAGGAATTCATTGCCTTTTATCAGGCCAACCTGCGCCAATGCCAGGACTCTCGCTGATAGCACGCGGTCCGGCATATCCGGCTTTATTTGTTCTGGATGATTTGATAACCGTCCCAATCACCGCGGACATTGCTATCTATCTTGGCGCAAAAGCGCACCTCGCCGTTGACATCACAAGTGATGACATCGGCATTGGCGCCGCTTTGTCGCAGTTTGGCGATGTCTTTCGTCAACTTCGCTTTTTCTTCCCGCAAATGCTGCAGTGAAAACGGGCTAGGCACATACATCCACAAAGCCAGGATGATCGCAGCCGGGACGATCAGCCAGCGCGCATTGCGTCCGATGTTCCCCGCTTTGTCTGACTTCCCTGTGCCATCCTCGATACGCTTGCTGATCGTACTCACCGCATCCGCCATCGCCAGCCGGATCGTTTGTTCTATCTGCATGCGTACTGCCAGTGGCAACTCCTGACTCATCGTGGGTAAATTTTCACTCATTGCATTCGGCCGTTCATGTGTCACGACACTGCTCTCATATGCGGGTTCTAAAAAAATAGGCTCCCGAAGGAGCCTGAAAGTTGAGTTCTAATCTTTGCGTTAATGCGGCTTAGGCATGCGCTGGAGCGCCCCCGTTAGCAGCTGCCGCAGCGTTCTCCTTCTTCAGGAGATCAGCCGAGTAGGCAACGTGTTTCTTCAGAGTTGGGCGCAAGGCGACAACTGCGAGGACAGCCGCGGTCAGATCCATACATGCAACTGTGTACAGAACGGTGGACCATGTGCCGGTTGCTTCCATCATCAGGTTACCAACTGGTACGAACAGAGCACCGATACCTTTTGCGGTGTACAGCACGCCGTAGATCTTACCGATGTGTTTGGTACCGAACGCATCACCAGCCAGAGCCGAGAACAGCGAGTAAACTTCACCCCATGCCAGGAACACGACGCCGGACAAGATCAAGAATGCCCATGGGTTGTGACCGAAGTAGCCCAAAGCGATAATACCGAAGCCTTCGAGTGTGAACGCGATCACCATGGTTTTTTCACGACCGATGTTGTCCGAAATCCAGCCGAACAGTGGACGGGAAATACCGTTCATGATCCGATCAAGCATCAGTGCCAGTGGCAAAGCGGCCATCACGAAGAAGTACATATCGACTTCGAATTCTTTAACGCCCAAATCTTGTGCGATAACGCCCAGTTGCGCCACAGCCATCATACCGCCGGTAACCACGCAGATGAACATGAAGAACATGAGCCAGAACAGTTTTGTGTTCAGTGCTTCTTTCAGGGTGTAGTCACGTGAAGCTTGTACCAGTTTGGCAGATGCACTAACTTCGCCTTTAGCTGGGGAGCGCAGGAACCATGCTGCCAGGAAAGCCAGCGAACCTTGCAAGATACCGAAGAACAGGAATGTTTCTTGGAAACCCGATGTTTTGATCATTGCCGCGATAGGCAGAATCGTTGCAGCGGAACCAGCACCGTAACCACCAGCGGTCAAGCCAACTGCCAGACCACGACGGTCCGGGAACCATTTCAACGCGTTGTTGATACAGGTTGCGTAGATCGAACCTACA
The DNA here is from genome assembly GCF_003852535.1 of Herminiimonas sp. KBW02. GTDB lineage: Bacteria > Pseudomonadota > Gammaproteobacteria > Burkholderiales > Burkholderiaceae_D > Oxalicibacterium. The sequence goes on from NZ_QAJP01000003.1 coordinate 27,095, forward strand.
CCGACACCACCCAATGCTGCACCGACGTAGAAGCCCATCAGGGTTGTCGCTTGCGAGTTGATGACCCATGCCAGACCGATGAAGATCGCGCCGAACGCAACCATCAGACGTGGGCCGAGTTTATCGATGAAGTAACCTTCGATAGGTGCGAGCCAGGTTTGAACCAGGACGAAAATAGTAAATGCAATTTGAATTTCAGCGCGGGCCCAACCGAATGTGCCCTGGATTTCCGGTACGAACAATGTCCATGCGTACTGGATGTTAGCTGTAGCGATCATACATACGACACCTACTACGAGCTGGAGCCAGCGCGTCGCGTTCGATGTACCGGATGCGCCACCCGATATTTGTTGTGTTGCTGTTGTCATTTCTCTTCCTCGTGTTCATCGCAGTTTTGAGCCTGGGCCAAAACCAATCAATGATTAATAGTTAATGCGTTCGCGTGCAGCTTGATCGCAAAGACATCCTCAAGTTGTATTTGCAAGGCGGTCATAAATGAACCGGTCGTATGCCGTTCCGCCTTTCGCCTTTGAGATCCGGGTGGGATCGCTAGAGCAGCGACTTAATCTGGTTTTCGCCCGCTCTGACGAAAAAAACATTTCTCTGACCGTCCCGGAGTACTACTTTCAGGTCTGATTTCAGGCCATCCTCAACCGAGATTTTTTTGCCTCGCGGCAAAGAGATTTCGATATCCGGTTACCCCAAAAAACGACTATGACCCGAAGCCGGTACGGCCTTAAAAGCTGCTTTTTTCATCTCACGATAGGGTGAAGCTAGCGTTAAGATTTCGTGACGATACGCACTCGCACTTTTGCGAACAATACGTAGTTATACGTACCGAAACTACGTACTTACCCTTAAAAAATCACGTTTTTCACCAGTCTGTTGCGTCGCAATGAATGCCTGATATTCACCATATTTATATGATGAATTCCCCGCCAGACCGCGCCGTTTATAGCTAAAAACGGATACCGATTTTTTTCTTGGAACAAAAAAAAAATTCCAAATAGCGGTCCGCGCCGGAACCGGATTGCTGCATCGCAGCATACAAATATTTTTCGGAAATTTCACAAATTAATTGTGTATTTGGAAACTTCTTGTGGCGTCAAAATCGTGGTTTTGGATAGATCACCCACAAACGAGATTTGAAACTTCATGCAAGCGATATATACAGTCCGCTATGACGATTTGAAGGCAAAATTTGCCTGTGGGCATTCCCGCTGGAAGCGCGCTTGACGCGTGTTTTGAGGGCTTTTTGCAGGAATAGCACCCTGCACGACCAGAAATGCAGGACGCATCCGCTTATGGCAGCCCCAGCGCACTACGTAACTCGGTGCGCGCTGCCGCATAGTCTTGCCGGAAGGCGGGATTCTGCTGTATCAGCACGGCGATCAGGGTCGCCAGCCGCTGGCCGGCAGCAACGTCACTCGGGTAATGTACCCCGCCGATGACGCGGTGTTCACCAAACTCCCTGGCGCGCGTAAAGATCTGCTCGCTCTTTTCCGGCACCATATCTGCCAAGACAATCGCGGCCAGAAAGCTGAAAGTAGCGTGCCCGCTCGGATAAGAGCCACTCGCCGAGTACCTGGCCACCGGCCGTATACGGGTGTCAAACACTGGCGGACGCACCCGACGCCACTTCTTCTTGCCCTGTTTTTCCAGCGCATTGCCAGTCTCATGCAAGGTCGCAAACAGGCGCGTCGTCAGCGGTAAGTGATCGCGCAGGAATGCATGCCCCATCACACAGGCGAAACGGAACACGCTTTGCTCATGATCAGCGGCTGCCTGCATGACTTGCTCAGGCGTGCGCTGCTCCTGCAATAGCAACATGGCCGCTATCTCGCGTCGGGTCGCGTCTGCATCCGGCGGCGGCCCCAGAAAGCGCGTGCTGTCTATCTGCGCCGGGTCCAGATAGACCCAGCTATCAGTATCCGCCGCAGCACTTGCCTGCGCCGGTGCTTGCGTCAGACTGACGGTGCACCAGAACAACAGCGGCAGGACACTCCATTTGCGTAAGCATGGCATCTGATCTCTCCTCACTCAGGGGTGGACTTGCAGCATGGATATGGCTGTATTTGCTTCTGCGCAAACGTAGCAATTACACAATTTTCATTCATATTTGCAAGGGATACGCCACTACATTACCAATAACGAATTTATTGGGCGCAGATCAGTCGAACAAAATTCCATAGCGCGGTCATAATGACGGCAGTTTCCATTTGCAGTAGAACATGAAGTTCCCATCCATTCTGACCAATATGCGTGCCCGCCCCGCCATAGGCTTAGGGCTCTCACTGCTGATACATGCGCTGATCCTGCTGTTTGCGCTGGATCAGGCCGAGGTGCGCGTAGCGGAATCGGGAGCATCGCCAACCGAGCCATTACAGGTCAGCCTGATTACGCAGGCACCGGCCCCCAAGCCAGCGGTCAAAGCGGAAACCCCACCCGAGCCGGAACAAAAAGAAGTCAAGAAATCGAATCCGGCACCACGTCAGCAAAAATCTGCATCACAGAAAAAGACCGAACCTGTACGCGAAGCCGATAAAGGTACACCGCCGCCGGTTGCACCCAAGACGCCGAGCAAGGAAGCACTGCCGCCTGACATGAGCGACATGCTGGCTGCGGCGCGGGAGCGACGTCGTGCCGCCGGGATCATAGAACCGGATGCGCGGCCAGTGGAAGACGACAATGCCATTGCACGTGCCAACATCGCCGAGATGGTGCAGCGTCAATCCCGCGGTCGCAATGAATCCGGCGGCGTGTTCCAGATCACCTTCAAAGGTGTGCGCACAGCAGAATTCCTGTTCCGCGGCTGGGACCTGCGTCGCAAAACCAATTCACGCCAGCTGATACAGGTAGACGCCGGTCCGGGTGGCGATATCGATACCGCTATCGTGCGCCGGATGATAGAGCTGATACGTCTGTACGAAAAAGAAGACTTCAACTGGAACTCACCACGCCTGGGTCGCGTGGTGGTGTTGTCGGCGCGTCTGCGCGATAGTGTGGAGCTGGAGGAGTTTCTGAAGCGCGACTTCTTCGAAGAACAACGCCGCCGTTAATGATCAGCCGTTGAAAAGATGCAGCAGCAGAATCGCCACGGCATCTTCTATTGCATGCGTTTTAACGCTGGCGCTGGCGCCATAAAGTCACCGCAACCATCACCGTAGTCGTCATCAGGATAGTCACGACGCTCATCGCCATCCCCTGCCCGACCGAGCCTTGCTCAAATTGCCGCCAGATGAACAATGAAGTCGTCTGTATACCAGTCGGTGCCAGTAACAAGGATGCCACCAGTTCACGCGACGCCACTGCAAACACCAGCAACATCGCCGCCAGCAAACTAGGGAAAATCAGCGGCAACAATATACGCAGCAAAGTCTGGCGCAGGCTCGCACCATGCACCCGTGCCGCCGCCTCCATATTGTCAGCGATCTGGGCAAAGGCAGCACTCGCATAACGTACCGGATAAGGCAGCAGCAAACAGCAATAAGCGAGCAAGAGTATGACCCAGCTGTTATACGGCGTGACTGGCCAGAAGCTCTGATTCCATGCAAGGATGAGACCGACCGCGACGACGATGCCGGGCAAGGTATTCGGCATCACCGACAAGGCATCGAGCAAAACGCGACCGCGCATTTTGGTTTTCACCACACAGTAAGCAGCAAGCAACCCAAGTAAGCCTGTCAGCAAGGCCGTTGCCACACCCAGACCGGCGCTGGTCGCCAGCGCCTGCAAAGCTGCATTGCCGCTGGTGAAGATCGCATCGAAATGCGTCAGCGACAGATTGTCGCGCTGCAGCCCACCGGACAAGGTACGCATACATGCGGTGACCACGATAGAGAATATCGGTGCGCAAGTCGCGATCAAGGCAACGACGGCAAACAAGGCTGTCACCGGCCAGCGCCAGACGCCGAGCGGGCGCAAGGAAACATCGTTCGGTTTGCCGTTCATGGTTTCGAAGATTTGCTTACCCTGAATGCGACGTTGCAACCAGAACGCCAGCATCGCCAGGATCACCAGCACCACCGACAAAGTAGCGGCGCCAGGCAAATCTATCGGCCAGTCCGAGAAGCGACGTTCTATTCCGGTTACCAACACAAAGAAACCGGCGTTCGCCGCCAGGGCCGCAGGCGTACCGTATTCCTCTATCGCCATCGCAAATACCAGCAACAGGCTGGCGGCAATACCCGGCGTCGCCAGTGGCAGCGTGATACGGAAGAAACACTGCCATGGCGAACCGCCGCACACGCGGCCGACGTCGGCCAGCCGTGAACCTGAGCTGGCGATGCTGCGCGACACGGCGAAGTAGACAACCGGAAACACATTCAGCGTCATCACGAAGACCACGCCGCTGAATGAAAACAAGAACGACGCTGCATGCAGGCCAAGCAGTTGTTCCGCATAGCCATTCGGCTGCAGCATCATGATCCAGCCCAGCGCTGCGATATAGGGCGGGATCATGAAAGGGACGAGGAAGAGCAAATCCCACAAGCCGGCAAACGGCAACCTGAACAAGCCACGCAATGCGCCCAGTGGAATGCCGATCGCTGCGCTCAGCAAGACCACGCACACACCCAGTCGCAGGGTGTTGAACGTCAAGCCGAACAAAGCCGGATCACTAAAGATCGTTGCCAGGTGGGAGAACGGCGCCAGCAATGAACCATTTGCCAGCTCCGGAAAAATGGCCTGTAACAAGACAAACAGCAGCGGCAATGCCACTACTATTAATAGTGCTGCTGTCGTCCCGCCTATGATCAGGGGCGTACCGTTGATCTTGCTGCCGCGACTGCCCTTTAATGCTCCAAGCATCCCCGACACGATTTACTTACGTCCGAACAGAGTAGAGAAGCGGTGCAGCAGCGCAGCGCGCGATGCGTAGTTGGCGTCGCCTTCCGCATCCGGCAGCAGTTTGATTTCCTTCAGCGTCGAGCGTTTGGCCGCGATATCGCTACGCGCCGGAATCAGATAAGCCTCGGCCACGCGTGCCTGGCCTTGCGGTGACAGCACAAAGTCGATGAATTTGCGGGCGTCATCCTGCGCCTTCGATGATTTTAAAATCATCATCGGGCGTGGCGCGACCACGGTCCCGCTTTTCGGGAAGATCACTTCTATGCTTTCGCCCCTGGCCTGGCTGCCGAGCGCAACGTAATCGACTGCGCCAAACACCGCTGCCTTCGCACCTTGCAACACCGGGTTCATCGCTTGTGCATTCGGTCCGGAAATCACCATGCCGTTCGCTTTCAATGCCGTAAATAATTGCCAGGCTTTTTCACTTTGGCGGCTTTGCAAACCGGACAACAGATCCAGCGATGCGCCGGACTGTGCAGGGTCAGGCATGGTGACCTTATCCTTGAACGGCGCTTGCGTCAGATCCGACCAGTCGGTCGGACGCGTTGTACCGCTTTTGGTATTCCATACGATGGACAGCACCGACAATCCTTGTGCCACATAAGCTGGCTGTTTGAAGCGGGCCGGTACATGCTGTGCATTCGGGCTTTGGTAATTCAGCAACCAGCCGCGTTTGTCCAGATCCTGCGCACTGTCCCACGATGCCGAGATCACCACGTCAGCGCGCGGATTCGACGCTTCCGCCTGCAGGCGCGCCATGACCTTGCCGGTATCGGCCTGAAACACATCAACGGTGACGCCGGTGCTGGCCTTGAAATCTGCTGCCAGCGTTTCGATCAGTTTGCCCGGACCGGCACTATAAATGGTCAACGCAAAAGCATTCGGTGCGGCAAAAGCGGCTGCCAGCGACAGACATGCAATATTCAGTGACATTAATTTTTTCATGTAATTTCCTTGTTTAATCAGGCGGCTTGCGGCAACCAGCGTAAACGCTGCCAGTCCACCGTCAGGTCTATCATCTGGCCGTGCGCCAGGCGGGTATCGGTCGTCAGGACCAAACCCTTGGGCGCATCGGGAGTACGCACTTCGGTGATGAAGCGCCCGTTGCGATAGCGTTGCATCAGGACTTCACCGCGGAAACAATGTGCTGCATTTGCTGCCAGCGATAAAGCCGATTGCGGGATGAATAAATGCTCGGCATCGATTGCTGCATTCGGCGCAAAACGCTGATGCCATGAATGCGGGACTTCCTTCGCATGCAGCAAGGTGCCGAGTTTGAGGAATTCTGCGATCAGGGTATTGGCTGGTTCAGTAACCAGCATGTCTGGCGTTGCCAGCTGGCGTATGCGTCCACCCTGCATGACAGCCACCACATCTGCCAGCGCAAAGGCTTCTTCCTGATCATGTGTGACGTAAACCGCAGTCGTACCCATGCTACGCAACAGGTGACCGATTTCATGACACAGGCTTTCACGCAAGTCGCGATCAAGATTGGACAACGGTTCATCGAACAACAACACCTGCGGTTCCGCCACGATTGCACGCGCCAGTGCCACGCGTTGTTGCTGGCCACCGGACAGACTCGACGGACTGCGATCTTCGTGATTTTTCAGACCGACGATTTCCAGCGCACGCGCAACACGCGGATCACGCTGCTTCTTCGGCATGCCGCGCATCTCCAGCGCAAAAGCGACATTCTTGCCGACACTCATGTGCGGCCATAATGCGTAATCCTGGAACACCATGCCCAGACCGCGTCCTTCCGGCGGCAAAAAGTGGCCGTCACCGGCCACCAGTTTGTCGCCAAAGAGTATGCGTCCATGTCCGGGGGCGACTGGCAACAAGCCCGCCAGCAACTTCAGCAGGGTCGTCTTGCCGCAACCGGATGGGCCAAGCAAAGCCAGTACCTGGCCCGGTTCGAGATGTATATCGATCCGATCAAGTACCGGGTTTTGCGCAAAGCGATGGGGCAGGCCATCGATGGTGATCGATGTGCCTTCCGTCTTCCTGGCTAAACTCTCTGTCATTGCTTACACATCAGAATGTATGACGGATACCGGCCATCGTACCGAACTGATTTTTACCAGCGATAATGTCGCTGCCGAAACCGTTCACGCCGAGGTTGGAACCGTTCTTGTTCATCGCGTATGAGTTGATCAGGTACAGATCGGTACGCTTGGACAAGGAGTACTTGACCAGGGTGATGATGGACGAAGGATCCTTGTTGGAATTCTTGACGTCGGTCTTGTAGTACGAAGCATTGAGTTGCAATGCATCCGATACCTGATAACTCGCGCCTATCCACGCCATATTGGTGCGTGTATCAGCTGTGCCTACGACTTCCTGCTTGCGTCGCAGGTAACCACCCAGCACTTCAGCTGCGCCTATCTTGTAACGAGCACCAAACGTCAGGTGAGTATCGGTATTGTTTTCCGCCGCAATACTGGTGCCATTTTTGCGGTCATAGACGATCGCTGTACGCAGGCCATTACCGTTGTATTGCACACCGCCACCGACCTGACGACCGACCTTGCTGTGTCCGGCAACTTCACCAGCTGCAGGTACAGCCGCGCCGGATTTGACGGTATCAAAACCAGCGCTGTAATAAGCGGAAACATCGAAAGCGCCAAACTTACCGACGTACTTGACCGAGTTATCCATGCGGTCCGAGAAAGAACCATCATGCACTTTGGACGACCAGGTCGCGTTATCCATGGTGTTGTACTTGCTCATCCATTCCAGCATCAGGCTGTTTTGACGGCCCAGCAACAAGCTGCCCCACGAACCTTGCAAACCAACATAAGACTGACGGCCAAACGCGCGGTTGCTTTGCAGGTAAGCGCCAGTGTCATAAGCGACGCCGCTCTCCAGCACGAATACCGCTTTCAAACCGCCGCCCAGGTCTTCCGTACCACGGAAGCCGATACGCGAACCCGACAAATTGCCGGAGCTGATACGCGACACATTGTTGTTGCCAGCTGTAGTTGCGTTGTTGATGACTTCCAGACCGGCATCCGCGATACCGTAAATAGTCACATTGCTCTGTGCCGCTGCGTTACCAGCCAACAACAATGATCCGACAGCGGCGCTGATAGCGACGCTGAGTAACTTAGCCTGCATTAAATTCCCCTGATTTTGAAAAAGAAATCGCCCCGCAAATGCCTGGGCGAAGCAATGCGCTGTGATCGCAACGTCGTGCAATTCAATTGAGGAAGCATCCCTGTATGCCTCACCCCGACAGCGAGGTGGAGAATAGAATTTAAATATTTCTGGTTGATGACAAATGGCTGATGAAAAATGTGTCTCACCGCTTTTAAGATTTATCGGATCGCGTGAATTTATGCGCAGCCTTACCTCTGTTTACCCGGGCGAAACCCGCAGAAACACTTGCTTACACTTCAATCGCAATTCCTGTCATCGCCAATTTTGGAAGGCACGTTTATGTACGCGTAGCTACGTAGAATCCCCTACTGCTCACTAGACACAACAAACAACACTTAAGGAAAAATCATGTCGAACGCAATTCGTAAAACTCTGTCCCTGATTGGTGTAGTCGGCATGCTGGCTGCTGTAAGTGCGCAGTCATTTGCTGCGACTGAATTTCAAAAAGAACATCCACGTCGCGCTGAAGTAAACCACCGCCTGGAAAACCAGGACAAACGCATACACCAGGAAGTAAAAGAAGGAAAGATGTCCAAGGCAGAAGCGAAGAAACTGCACAAGGATGACCATCAAATCCGTAAAGAAGAAAAAGCCATGGCCAGCCAGAACGGCGGTCACATCACCAAGCTCGAACAAAAAACCCTGAACCAGCAAGAAAATAGTGTGAGCAAGCAAATCGGCAAATAATCGTCTATCTTGTGTACTGAATGAAAAGGCCTGTACAGGCCTTTTCATTTTGCTAGCCGACCAGTCTGTCCCCTGCATCTTGCCCGGAGGCATGAACGTGCACATCCCTATTCGCCAACCACTACGTAGCGCCGCGCTACTGCTCATTTCAGTGTGCGCTTTGCAAACCCAAGCAGCACCTGTGACGCAGGATCAGCAAGCATTGCTGGTGTTGAATCGCCTGGGATACGGCCCGAAACCGGGCGACCTGGAACGCGTAAAGCAAATTGGCATAGACAACTATATAGAACAGCAATTACATCCGGAGAGCATCCCGCTACCACCCGCACTCAGTAATCGGCTCGCAGCACTGGAAACCGTGAATCAGCCCACCGGGGCAGTACTCGCCGAATTCCTCTCACTGCGCAAGGAAGCGCAACAGAATAAAGACGAAGAAGGAGCCAGGCAGCAGCAACGGCAATTCGTCACACGCCTGACCGACCAGACCGCCGAAGCCAGACTGGCGCGCGCCATTGATAGTCCGCGCCAGCTGGAAGAAGTCATGGTCGACTTTTGGTACAACCACTTCAATGTCTTCTCCGGCAAGGGCATAGACAAGGCGCTAGTCGCCAGCTACGAACGTGATGCGATCCGGCCGTATGTACTGGGTTCTTTCCGCGACTTGCTAGGCGCAACTGCCCGACATCCGGCCATGCTGTTCTATCTGGATAACTGGTTATCGACTGCGGACAACGCAGTCGCGCGTGGCAAGAACCCGGGCAAACCCGCCGGCCTGAATGAAAATTACGCGCGTGAACTGATGGAGTTGCATACGCTGGGCGTCGATGGCGGCTATAGTCAAAAAGATGTGACTGAACTCGCGCGCATCTTCACCGGCTGGACCTTCAATCAACGCGAACTGGCGACACGTGGTCGCGGCTTCTACTTCGATCCGAAGAAGCATGACAATGGCGACAAGCATTGGCTGGGCCGCAACATCACGGCGCAAGGACAAGGCGAAGGTGAAGCGGCACTCGACATCCTCGCCATGCATCCGGCCACCGCACACCATCTCAGCTATCAACTCGCGCAATACTTCGTGCAGGATCAGCCGCCTGCCGCATTGGTTGAGCGCCTGTCACGGCGCTATCTGGAAACCGGCGGCAATATCCGCGAAGTATTACGCGTGTTATTCAGCAGCCGCGAATTCAGCGCGCAAGCCGGGACCGGCAGCAAGTTCAAAACGCCCTATCAGTTCATCGTCTCAGCCGCACGTGCCGGCGAAGTACAGTTCACGAATGTGCGTCCGTTCATAAATGCGCTGAATCAGTTGGGCATGCCGCTCTATGGCTGTCAGACACCTGACGGTTACAAAAATACCCAGAGTGCATGGCTCAATCCGGACGCACTGACGCGCCGGATTACCTTTGCCAATGCACTGGCTTCCGGTCGCCTGCCACTAAACAAGGTTGACGGCAACACGATGGAAAGCACGCGCAATGTAGCGGCACCGACTGTATTGGATACCAACACGCTGCTGTACACACTGGGCCCGGCTATTTCGGCAAGCACCCGCAACACGATAGAAAGCAGCCCGGCCGGATTACGCAGTGCGATGGTGCTGGGTAGTCCTGACTTCATGCAACAGTAATTACCAGGATTAAAGACGAGGCCCGCTATGCAACGCAGGAACTTCTTACACATGATGGCCGCCACCGGACTCCTGATCCCGGTTGGCAGCTCGGCCTGGGCCGCGGCCGGTGACGCGCAGACTGCCAACAAGCGCAAACTCATCGTGGTCATGCTGCGCGGTGCGGTCGACGGCCTGAATGTGGTCGCCCCTTACGGCGATCCTGAATATGCGCGTTTACGTCCGACCATAGGACTGGCCGCACCCGGACAGGACAATGGCGCACTCGATCTCGATGGATACTTCGGCCTGCATCCGGCACTCGCACCCTTGCAAACCTTATGGAACGAAAAGAAACTGGCCTTCGTCCATGCGAGTGGCTCGCCGGATCCGACCCGTTCCCATTTCGATGCGCAAGACTATATGGAGTCCGGCACACCCGGCAAAAAATCAACGCAGGATGGCTGGCTCAATCGCATGTTGACGATACTGCCGGGCCCGGTTTCGCCAACCCGCGCCATCAGCATAGGGCCATTGATGCCGCGCATACTGACCGGTCGCGCATCCGCCACCAACCTGCCCGCAGGCGACGCCGGCGGCAAGGCCAACCTGCTGGACAAACCACAAGTCGGTAACGCTTTTGACCAACTCTACCAAAACAATGAGAAATTTGGCCGCACCTACCAGGACGCCAAGGATGCGCACAAGGAAGTCATGAGCGCATCGCTGGAAAACGAAATGCAAATGGCCAACAACGGTGCGCCTTTGCCGAATGGTTTCCCCAAGGATGCGGCACGCCTGGCCAAACTGATGCGCAGCGATATCAATATACAACTGGCCTTCGTCGCGCTCGGCGGCTGGGATACGCATGCTAATCAGGGCAGCGGCACTGGGCAACTGGCGAATCGCCTGGCTCCTTTGGGGCAAGGACTCGCCACCCTGGCGCAACAACTGGGGCCGGTATTCCAGGACACCAGCATCGTCGTTATGTCAGAGTTTGGCCGTACCGCCAGGCAGAACGGCAATGGCGGCACCGATCACGGCCACGGCAACGTGATGTGGTTACTGGGTGGTGATATAGCCGGTGGCAAGGTATATGGTGACTGGCAGGGATTGTCGGGCGGCGGTTTGCATGAAGGGCGCGACCTGCCTGTCACGACCGACTTCCGCGCCGTGCTGGCACAGATCGCGGAACGTCATCTTTATCTGAATGACAAACAACTGGGGCAGTTATTCCCGGCTGGCCCGTCGTTCGGCAGCAATATCAATTTCATGCGTAGCTGAAACTGAACATCCGGCCAGGCCAAATAAAAAACCGGCGTCAGCCGGCTTTTTATTTTTACTTACAGTATCGCGGATGCACCCGGATGCGGAATATCTGTCATCGATTTTCTTTCCAGCACCCGCAGTGCGGTATCCAGTTTATAAACCAGCGGTACACTATTCGGTACATCGAAGCGCGCGACTTCTTCGTCCGGCATATCTTCCAGCAATTTGACCAGTGCACGCTGGCTATTGCCATGCGAAGAAATAATCACATCCTTGCCCTGCTTCAGCACCGGCGCGATCGTCTCGTTCCACACCACTCGCACCCGCTCCACCGTATCTTGCAGTGATTCACCGAGCGGCAATGCAGCACGTGGTACATCCTTATAGCGCGCCTGCTGTTGCGGAGCGCGTACATCAGCGCTATCCATCAGTGGCGGACGACTGTCAAAACCACGCCGCCAGGCCCACACCTGATCTTCGCCGAAGCGCTCTATCATCTCCGCACGGCTATGGCCGGTCAGTGCGCCGTAATGACGTTCGTTCAGACGCCAATGACTGATGACTGGCGTAAACATCGCATCCATCTCATCCAGAATCAGCCATTGCGAACGTATGGTGCGTTTCAACATGGAAGTAATCGCGAGGTCGAAACGGAAACCAGCCTTGGCCAGCGCACGCCCGGCACAACGTGCCTGCTCTATGCCATTCGCGGTCAGGTCGATATCTGCCCAGCCGGTAAAGCGGTTTTCCCTGTTCCACTGTGACTCGCCATGGCGAACAATCACCAGATTACCCATTACTTTTCTCGTATCGAAGCAACAAAGCATGAAGATTAACTGAGATTCGACTTGGCCGGAGCATCTGCCGCATTTTTCATTCTGCTTAAAAACAGCGAAAATAGCCGGATAGCATTAAGGCAAATGTAAAGAAAGTCCGCAAAATGGCTATTTAGAAAGCAAACACCGGGCTTTTTGGGGAAAATAGAAGGAATTTTTCAGGGCAGGCAGAGTCAATCAACAGCGCCTCGCCCGATATGCGCTCATTTTGGAGAATTTAGTTTATGCAATTCAGCTCCCGCATCCTGTTGTCAGCACTGATGCTGGCAACGATCGCCGGTTGCGCAGGGTCCAAGCCTGTTGCCTATCAAACGGAAAAATTCGATTCGACTGAAATTTATGCACGCCGCTTTACGGTTTCGTCCGAAGTCGCATGCGAGGCGGTGCGTCGCACCTTGTTGAGCCAGGGCTATGTCATCAGCGCATCCACCACCACGCAAATCGATGCGCGCAAGAGTTTCCAGCCGGAGAATGACGTCCACGTGCAGATCGCCTTCCGCGTGGTGTGCACCACCGACAATGCCGATGGCAACCTGACCTCGGTATTTGCGAATGCGCTGGAAGATCGCTATGCGCTGAAGAAAATCAATAATTCGGCCAGCGTCGGTGTCGGTGCACTGGGTTCCTTGTCCCTGCCGTTTTCATCGAGCGATGATTCGCTGGTCAAGGTTGCCAGCACCACGATTGCATCGGAAAAATTTTATTCCCGCTTCTTCCAGCTGGTGGAACGCTACCTGACGAACGAGGCAGCGCCCGCACCGGAAGCACTGGAAATGCCGGACGAGCATTTACGCCCGCCCTTCAAAACGCGCGCAGTACCTATCCCTGCGGCCCAGCAACAGTAGCCTGCCAGCCACCACCGAGCGCCTTGTACAGACTGACGGAGGCCTGCAAACGCAGCGTACGCAATTGCGCTGCGGCATCCTGCGCCGTATATAAAGTGCGCTGCGCATCCAGCAAAGTCAGCGACGTTTCCGCCCCCGCGCGATAGCGCGACTCAGCCAGATCAAAAGCACGCTGCGCCTGGCGCAATTCTTCATCTTGCGCAGTGCGTTGTGCATCGATACCGCTCAGCGCATTCAATGCCGTCTCGACATCGCCGAAAGCAGCAACGATGGCGCGTCGATAATTGGCCAGCAATTCTTCCCTTTGCGCCAGCGCCAGGTCACGCCCTGCAGCCAGTCGCCCGGCATTAAAGATAGGCGCAGCCAGGCCAGCGGCCAGGCTATACACCGGATTATCAAATACGCTGCTGACACGATTGCTGCCCGCAGTCACCTCGCCACCCAGGGTAATCCGCGGCAGCATCGCCGCGCGTGCCGCGATGATGTTTGCATCAGCCCGTGCCAGTTGCGCTTCCGCCCGTGCGATATCCGGACGACGCGTCAGCAATGCAGCTGGCAAGCCCGCGCCCGTGGTCGGTGCCTGCAAGCCTTTTAAATCAGTCGCCGCCAGACTCAGCAAGGATGGGTTACGCCCCAGCAGCACGGCCAGGGTCGTCTGGCTGTCTTCCGCTTGCTGGCGAATAGCGGCACGGGCGCGCATTTGCGCTGCCAGCACGCCACGCTGCTGCGCCAGTTCCAGCGGATTGGCCGCACCGGCGCGCGCACGCGACTCGATCACACCCAGCAAGCGCTGCGCACTCGCCACACTGAGATCAGCAATCGCCGCCCGTTCACGCAAACCCATGGTTTGCAGCCAGGCTGAAGCAACACCGGCAGTCACTGTCAGGTATACCGTGTCGCGATCAAATTCCGCTGCACGCAAATCGGCCCGTGCACTATCGCGCAAGGCACGGGTGCGACCCCAGAAATCCAGTTCATAGCTGGCCGTCAATCCGGCCTGGTACACGGTGCCGCTAGGCGTGCCATTGCCGTCACCGCCGAGGCGCCCGTTACGCGTCGCACCAACATTGCCATTCAATTCAGGCAGCAAGGCTGCACCGGCAATCGTCGCTGCTGCCTGCGCCTGCCTCACCCGGGCCACCGCTGCCGCCAGATCATAGCTTTGCAATTGCGCCGTTTCGAGCAAGCCATCCAGCTCGGTGCTGCCAAAACTACGCCACCAGTCGCGCGTCACGATGGAAGTCAGGGCATCACCCTGCTGCGCTTGCCTCCATTGCGGTGCCACTTCCGGCGCCAAAGTTTCTTGCGTACTTTGCGTCGCACAGCCGGCGAGCAACAAGGCAGCAGAAAATCCCATCAATATCTTCTTCATTTCTTCATCCGCTTATTCAGAAGCCAAAGCGATCACAGGATCCAGACCGGCCGCCTTCTTCGCCGGCATGTAGCCGAAAATCAAACCGGTAGCGACCGCACAGGCAAATGCACCGATGATGGCCGACAGCGAAAAAATCACCGCCACATTCCAGAACAACAGCGCCGCGCCTATCGCCAGGCCGGAAACCACACCGATCACACCGCCCACCACCGACACCAGCACTGCTTCAGTCAGGAACTGGCGCAGGATGTCGCGTTCGCGTGCGCCGGTTGCCATACGTATACCGATTTCACGTGTGCGTTCACGTACCGTCATCAGCATTACATTCATCACTCCGATACCGCCGACGATCAGGGACACGGCGGCAATCAGGCCCAGCATCATTTTCATCGCGTTACTGGTTTGCGCAGCAGCCTGCAATTTTGCTGCGGCATTACCGATACGGAAGTCATCGCGTCCGCGTCGTTCTATCAGCAGCTTTCTCATCGCAGCTTCGGCCGCCTGCACCTGATCTTCCGACGCGGCTTCAACCACCGTGTAATCCGGTTCGGCACGTGCATCGTAGACGCGCATGCGGCCGGAGTTGTACGGGATGAAGACCATTTCGTCGTAATCCTGCGAGCCGGAATCCGCACCGCGCTCAGCCATCACGCCTATCACTTCAAACGGCGCATCGACGATCAGGATTTGTTTGCCAAGAGGATCACTGCCATCCGGGAAGAAGTTCTTCCATGCCTTGTGGCCGATCACCACTACCGGCGCCAGATCACGGTCTTCCGCCGGTGTGAAGAAACGCCCCTTGCCGACGCGCCAGCGATGCACCAGCGGCATCACGTAGGCGCTGGCGAATGCGTAGACCTGGCGATCAACGTTGCCATAACGTACGGTGACCGGATCGCCGATGATGGGCATAACGTGACCGATTTCCGGCAAGGCCGCGACCGCGTCCAGATCTTCTATCGTCAGCCGTCCCGGCGGGCCACCATTCGACGGATGCCCGCTACCCAGATACATAATGGTGGTACCGAGCGATCCCATTTCATCGATAACGCGTTGCTTGGCACCTTCACCCACGGCCAGCATCACGATCACCGAGGCGACACCAATCACGATGCCGAGCAGGGTCAGGCCGGTACGCGTACGATTCAAGCGCATGCCGCGCCATGCGGTACGCGCTGCTTCACGCAAATCGTCCCAGAACGAAGCCCCGGCGTCGCGTCCTGCTTGCGTCATATCCGGTGCAGGCAAAGCTTGTTTAATAGTCGACACGCCGGAGTCACCGACGATTTCACCATCGCGTATTTCTATGACACGCCGCGCCTGATCCGCGACATCGCGATCATGTGTAATCAGGATAATGGTGTGTCCGGCATCGGCCAGTTCATTCAGCAGCGCCATGACTTCCGCACCGCTCTTGCTATCCAGCGCACCCGTCGGCTCATCAGCGAGGATGATGCGGCCGCCATTCATCAGGGCGCGTGCAATCGAGACCCGTTGCTGCTGCCCGCCGGATAACTGGCTCGGCCGATTATCCAGTTTGTCGCTCAGGCCGAGGCGTGTGAGCAAGGCCGAGGCACGTGCCGCGCGCTCATCTTCCGGCATACCGGCATAGATGGCGGGCACTTCAACGTTCTCCCGGGCGGACTCGGTTGCTATCAGGTGATAACCCTGGAACACGAAACCGAAAGCCTCACGTCGCAACCATGCCAGTTCATCGCTATCCAGCGTGGCGACATCGCGCCCGCTAAACAGATAGCTGCCCGAGCTCGGCCTGTCCAGACAACCCAGCAAATGCATCAATGTCGACTTACCAGACCCGGAAGCACCGACGATCGCCACGAACTCACCGGCGTGTATCTTCAGCGATAAACCATGCAGTACTTCTACCGCCGGGGCATCGCCATTTCCTCCGTATTGCTTGCGTATCTCTCGCAGCTCAATCAGCGGCGCGTCTGTTACCACTGAAACCTCCGTGTCTTGGTCTGCGCCACGACCTCACCGGTAATCAGCTTTTCACCTTCCTTCAAACCTTCAACCACTTGCACCGCCAGCCGGTCGTTGACACCTGCACGCACTTCACGTGTTTGCGGCTTGTCATCGCTGCCGAGGATACGTGCCGTGTACATCTGCGGTTTTTGTTCTACTGGTTGCAAGGCACTCAAAGGCGCTACCAGCACGTCGCGCGCCGAAGCCGTGATGAAGGAAACCTGCGCCGTCATTTGCGGCAACAGTTCTGCATCCTTGTTATCCACATCGAACAAGACTGTGTATTGCACCACTTTGCTGACCGGAGTCTGGTTCGGATTACTTTGTGTAGCCGGGGCCGCAGGCGGCGCTGGCAAGACCTGACGGACTTGTCCATTCCAGCGACGACGATCACCGGCCAGCGTCGTAAAGTAGGCCGCCTGTCCTGCCTTGACGCGACGGATATCCGCCTCTGATACCGTGGTCCATACCGTCATTTCCGACAGATCGGCTATACGCATCAGCGTCGGCGTCTGGTAAGTTGCATTCAGCGTCTGCCCTTCTTTCGCATCGATGCCGATGACCGTACCACCCATCGGTGCATAAATCCGCGTGTAGCCGAGACGAGCCTCATCCGCCTTCAGGCTGGACTGGGTCTGTACGATGCGCGCCTGGGTCTGCGCAATGCGTGCCACGGCAGCGGCCAGATTGGCTTCCGCAGTCTGCACATCTTCCAGTCGCGTAGATTCGTCCTTGTGCATCTGCTGCTGGCGTTCATGCTGTTGTGCGCTTAATTTATGCTGCGCCTTTTGCTCTGCCAGCTGCGCCTGCAACTCGGTTTGTTGTGCACGTCCGGCATCCACGGTTGCCTGCAACACGCTGGCATCGATCTCTGCCAGCAATTGGCCCTTCTTGACGACATCACCCGGCTGCACATGCAGCTTCAATACCTGGCCGGATACCTGCGCGCCGACCTCAACCGAACTCATGGGCTGCAGCGTACCGATCGCCGTTACCGTCGCTTCAATATTGCCACGTACTACCGGTGCGACTTCATACTGTGCATCACCACGATTACCGGACCACAAACCGACCGCCGCCAATGCAGCGACCAGCACCACCAGACCCACTGTCTTTTGCTTGCGGGTAAAGCTCTTGCGCGTATTCATTATTTGTTGACCTCAAACGTCAGCGTTGCCGTGTGGCGTACATCTTCATACTTCTTGCCATCCAGAGTAACGGAGCCATTGACGCGTGCCGACACTTCCAGGAAATAGCGTGCCGGGAACAAAGCGTTCAGCGTAACGGTGCCATCCTTAGCCGGCTTCAATACACGATGCCAGCCTTCCGAGGTTTCTACATTGACCTGCGACGCGGCCACCGTATTACCTTTCCATACCAGCTTGAAAGTATTGCCATTGGCTTCGGTCGGTACTAACTCCAGGTCGTTGACAGCCTTGGTTTCGCTGCGACCGTTCTTGGCCTGAAAATAATTCAGCACACCCTTTTCACCGATACGCATTGCCGTCAGGCGCAAATCACCGCTGGCTGGGGCTGCGATATTCAGACGTTCTGCTTCCGTTGACAGCGGCAAATCCTTGCCATCAGCCAAAAAAGCACGCGCTGCGCTGAGACTAGCGGTAGATCCCTTTACCGCTTCAAACTCGCCGACATAAGCATGCGCCGCACCGGCCGCGTCACGCTCCAGCCAGACATAGTCGGCATGCGCCGCGGCGCTGGTCAGGAACAAGCTGGTGGCCAGCAGAGCAAAAGGAGAAAAGAAAATACGCATAAACCCTCGTAAAAAAATCATCCCGAACCAGGTCGGGGAAAAAGGATGCCGTGCGCCAGGCACAAGGTCATCCCGTCATTCAGTCAGCCGCATATCCATTGCAAGCCCAGGCCGAGTAATCCTAGAGGCATGGCAACGATAGTCAGGGCAACGGTCAGTTTCGGTATATATGACAGGGAACAGGCGACGCCCAAAGCCGCCAGCGTCAACAAGCCACACCACAAGGTGAGACCGACAGCGACGCCCCAGCCTTGCAGGCAGGCCGTTAGTGACAGCAATAACAATATCCAGCCCAGGCTGCGCAACTGTAGCCGGCGCCGGGCAGGTACCTCACGCTGCTCGGTCAGTTGCTCATAATGGCGATCCATCGCCAGACTCAATCCGCTCATCCCGGCAAACAGGAGCGAAAAGGCAGTCAACGTTGCTATCAAGACCACGACGTTCCTCGCTTCACGCTGCCAGCAGGCGCAAGCCTGCATAGACGACAGCCAGCAAGATGCCGGCAAAACTCAAACCCACAGCGGCACGCAACACGGTGTGAGCAGTAAATACAAACATCACGGCGATGCCGTAGATAACAAAACTCCACAAACTGGCCGTCAGCAATGCCTCGGCTTGCGGAGCAGAGAAAAGAACAGGCAAGAGCATGGCCAGCACAATGATGGCCAGCGACGACAGCAGGTAGCCGCCGACAACTGCCAGCAATACGCGCGACGCCACCATCCAGCGATAGCGCGCGGTATCTGCGACAAATACTTTGCTGATCAAACTCATGCCTGTCCTTTAAGGTCTGTCTATGCTGCTTACTTGGCGACGAAACTCAGGGTCGTGGTGTACGAGATTTTTTGTACTTTCTCGCCAGCCACTTCCAGATCACCCTTTTGCTCATGCGCGCTCATCAGGATATAGCGGCCCTTGCCCTGCACCGGCACTTTGATGTGACCTTCCTTATCGGTAGTGAAAGCCTTGACCCATTTGTCCGGGTTGATAACGCTTACTTTTTTGTCTGCAACAGGTTCGCCTTTGAAGGTCAGCGTGAATACATTGCCGTTGGCTTTCACAGGTACCAGTTCAAAATCCAGTGCAGCGGCAGTCTCGCTGCGACCTGCACGCGAGTTAAATACAGCAGCCTGCAGCTGACCGTCTTTGTTTTTCCATGGCTTCCAGACCTGATCCGCGATCAGGCGTACGTCGCCGCTGCCCGTTACCGCTGCTTCCAGATATTCATTTTTGGTCGTGAGCTTGGCCAGTTGCTTGCTGTCTTTACCGAACACTTGTGTGGTCGCGGCAAGCTTGGCCACGTCATCACCATGATCACGTTCACCATCGACGTCACCAACATAGACTTTTGCCGGACCCGAGCCATCACGCTCGACCCAGACCTGATGAGCGCTCGCAGCGATAGCGAACGATGAAAGCAACATAGTGGCGAGTGTTTTCTTGATCATGTAAATCTCCTTTAGTGATGTGTAAAACAAAATGAAACAAATATCTGTCAGATAGCGTTTTCCAGACCTGCAGCAGCTGACGCAGTACGCGCCGGACGCACCTGCGCGGGCTGGCTCTTTAACTTGCGTTGCACCTTGCGCGCAGCTAGCGCAAAGAACACCCCCAGCGCCAGCATCGTCAGGTCAAACCCGGCCAGCACCCAATCACCTGCCGGCAAAGTCACACCCAGATGACGCTCGGTAGTGACTGCATTCAGAAGCGGCAACAGCAGGAACGCCGCCGCGGCCAGCGACAATTCCTCGACCCAGGCACGCAATGCGGGACGGAAGGCGGGGTACAGCAATGCCAGGCCCCATGCGATAAACATCGCGTGTACTTCCCATTCACGTCGTCCGGCAAAATCAGCCGGAATCAGGCGATTGGCCCAGAAGTAAACCGCAACGGCTGTCGACAGTCCGGCTATGGTGCCGATATTCAGGCATTCGACCAGGCGGAAACCGAACTCGCGACGCTGCCCTGCCTTGATCAGCTTGTCCTGCTTTACCTTGCGCTTTACAGTCCACAGCACCAGGCCAGTGGCGATCATCGATGCGCCCAGCAGGCCAGAGATCAGATAAATCCAGCGCAACAAAGGGCCTGCGAAGCGGCCTTCATGCAAGCCGAGTATCACCGACTGGAAGGCACGCGAACCGGACTCCGGCGCTTCCGCCTCGACTTTGGCGCCGCTTACACCGTTAAAACGCAAAGCAGGTGTATTGCCGATATCGCCACCCGAACGGCGCGCTACGGTCACTTCGCTTCGGGCATCGTAAGGACGCGAAATATTGAAGCGCTGCACCTGTCCTGCGCCCCATTCCTTTTCTGCCGCGACCAGCAAAGGTGCCAATGGCGTCAGGGTTGCCGGTACGACCGGACCTTTTTTTGCATTATTGCGTTGCGGGTAAAGCTCTTTGAAAAACTGGTCACGCCCTTCTTTTTCAGCCCCGTATATCGCCGTCACACCCAAAGGCATGTAATTGAACATGAAGAAAACCAGGCCACTGTAGGTAATCATCACGAAGAAAGGCAAAGCCATCACGCTGATGATGTTGTGCGCATCCAGCCACGAACGTTGTCCTTTGGCCGGACGGAAGGTGAAAAAGTCCTTGAAAATCTTCTTATGGGTGACAACACCCGTCAGGATCGCCAGAAACATCAGCATCGTACAAATGCCGACCAGGCGGATCGCAACATCGTATGAGATGTAATGCAATTGATAATGCATGCGATACAGCAGATGACCGCCGCCGGTAGCGCGCACCTTCTCGGCGTCCACTGCCTCGCCGCTGTGCGCATCCAGCGTCACACGCTTGCCGCGATTCCGGCCGCCGCCCTCGCCCTCGGCACGCTTAGGCTGCCAGCTCACGCCCAGATTAGGCTGCGACCTATCCCCCGGCAAACTGATAGTCCAGGACTCGGCCCCAGCCGCGTGTTGCTCCAGATAAGCCTGTGCCTTGGCCAATGCATCTTGCGGCGCGACGTCGGCAGATGTCACCAAAGGCAGCTCAGGCCGCATCCAGCGATCGATTTCATAGGTGAAATAGCCTGCCGTTCCCGTCACGAAGACGAAAAACAGCACCCAACCGACCACCAGCCCGGTCCAGGTATGCAACCAGGCCATGCATTGGCGGAACCCTTCCTTCATAGTGACCACCCACGGTTCATCCTGCGGCCGGCGCGGGCAGCAGCAAGCTTGGGCAGCACAGCCACAATCAGGGAAGAGTCAGAAATACGCATAAAACCTTGCTTCATTATTCAGTCTGCCGGGACGATGATTCACCGCCCCTTACTTACTATGACCAACGAGATTGAAAAAAGGGCCACCCGGAGTGCGATCAGACACTCCGGGTGGCATGTACTGCCTGCTGCAAATACGCTAAAAGCCTAGAAACGCATATCCAGTCCTACCCGCACATTGCGCGGTGCGCCGTAGTAGGCACCACCGGTGGTGGTGTAATACGATTTATCAAAAGCGTTATAAAGATTGGCCGTCAGCGTCAACTGTTTGGAAATCTGATAACGCGCCATCAGATCCACGACCGAATACGCCTCTTGCGTGAAGCGCGTCCTGGCAGGACCCTGGTTGTCGCTGTAAATCTCGCTTTGCCAACGCACACCACCACCGACGGTCAGACCATCACCAAAGCCGGCCAGACGATAAGTCGTGAAGAGCTTGAAGGTGTTTTGCGGGATATTGGTATTGAGCGGCATGTTGTTGCGATCAGAAGTCATGCTGCGCGCATAGCCTATCGAACCCTGCCAGTTGCGTGCCAATTCGCCACTCAACTCAGCTTCAAAACCACGGGTGGAGGTACCGGAAACCGCGCGGTAGGCTTGCGATCCGTCCGGCGCAAAGACGCCTGGAATGGAAACACCCAGATTGTCTTGCTGGATTTTAAATATGGCGACGCCCAGGTTCAGGCGCTTGTCGAAGAATTCGCCTTTCGCACCGATTTCATAACTTTTACCCAGCAATGGATCAAGAAAGTCGCCGGTTGGCGTCTTATTGCTTTGCGGCTTGAAGATGTCGGTGTAGCTGGCATAACCAGACCAATTCTTATTGAAGTCGTACACCAGCCCGGCATAAGGTGTGACCTTATTATTTTGATAGGGGCTGTTTTTGACGGTGGACTGGACACGCTCCCAATTCGTAATGCGCGCACCGACAATGACAGACAAGGCGTCAGTAGGCTTGAAGCGCGCAGTTGAATACGCACTGCTCATGCTTTCCTTATCCTGGTAACTGCCCTGCACGGCGGTGTTCGGATTGCCTGGCGTATTCCCATCCCAGGTATAGATATTCGGAACCGGCAACACAGTCCAGCCGCCATAGGTAGGCGCATCCACGGTTGTACGTGCGATCGTCGTACCGACCACTAAATCATGTTTGCGGCCCAGCAGATTAAACGGCCCGCTGGCGTACAGATCCAGGCTGTTCTGCGTCGGATTACCGACCCAGCGACTGGCGTACAACGTAGAACCGGCACCAGTTACCTTATTGGGTACGCCAACTACCATGTAGCCCAGCAGTTCATCGTAATCAACTTTCCCCTGGCTCAAGGTTCCCTTGACCAGCCACTCGTTATCGAATTGATGCTCGACAGAAGCAAAGATGGCCTGGCTGTGGCGCCTGGAATAAGCCCACGAGGCAGCCGCGGAATCGGAACGCGCCCAGTTGGTACGTGAACCATCGGAGAAGTAAGCAGGACGCCCACTGCGCGAATGGCCGGTGGCATCATGGTTTTGCAGCGTCACACCAAAAGTAGCCAGGGTCGTAGGACTGAGGTCAGCCTCGAGTATGCCGTAGAGGATTTCTTTCTTTTCGTGCAGACGATCTATGTAGGAATCATTTTCCTGATACGCCGCCACTACCCGTCCGCGCAAGGTACGTGCTTCATTCAGGGGCGCCGAGATATCGGCTTCTGCACGATAGTAATTCCATGATCCGGCCTCCACTTTTGCGGAAGCCTGGAATTGCGACGTCGGCCGCTTGCGCATCAGGTTAATCGTCGCGCTGGGTGAACCCACGCCATTCATCAGACCGGTAGCACCGCGCACCACCTCAACCCGGTCATAGAGCGCCATGTCATTGCTCTGGAATACCGAGCTATACCCGGAGAAAACCTGGCCCACGCCATCGACCTGATAATTTTCCACGGCAAAACCGCGCGCATAGATCGGACTCGAATCCGACCCGGCATTACCGCTTTGTGCAATCACCAGACCCGGCGTTTGCGCTACCACATCGGACAGTTGCGATAAGCCCTGGTCATCCATGCGTTGCCGTGTAATAACGCTGACCGACTGCGGCGTTTCACGTATCGATAAGTTCAGGCGCGTGGCTGTACTGGCCGCACCCGTAGTGTAGGAACCCGTACCTTCAGTGGTCGCACCTTGCACTGCAGTGACCTGCACTTCCGGCAAAGTCGAGCTATCACGCGGCGCACTGGCACCAGACGATATTTTTCCCAGCGTATAACTGCCGTCGGTACGCTGCACCAACTCCAGGCCACTGCCACTTAACAGTCGGCGTATGCCTTCACGCCCGGTATAAGTGCCGGACAAGGCCGGACTGACCAGGCCCTCGGTCAGCGCGGGATCAAACGAAAGCGCGATACCGGCCTGCGCAGCAAAACTGGACAGATTGCGCCCCAGCGGACCCGACGCCAGGCTGTATGAACGAGCAGCAACCGCGTCCAGCGTATCGGCCGCGGCATGTGCAACTGGAATTAAAGCAGAGACACTGGCGAGTGCCATACTCATAAGCGCTATCCGGATAGCGTGGTTTAAACGACGCTCAACAAGGCGCGGGCTTGCAGATGACATGAAATTGAATTCCTTTTCAACAATAGAGAATGTGTTCTTCAATCTCTCTGCCAGTTGAAAAGGAAAAAAGTATCAGCCCCTGGAAAATATTTATTCAACGCGCTACTAAAGTGATCCAGTGCCCGCGCAAGCGCGTTTGTGCATCTACCGGATAAGTGGATACCAGCATCGCCAGCGCCTTATCTGTATCTCGCAAAGGGAAAGCACCGGACACCCGGACTTGCGCTACCGCCGGATCAACGCGAACGATGCCACTGCGGTAGCGGCTCAGTTCTGCGGCAAAGTCTGCCAGCCGCATGCGGTCTGCAACCAGCATGCCTTCCGCCCACGCAATGACGACGTTATCTGCCTCGGCTATTTCACCTATCGAATTTTTGGTAAATGTCACCTGCTGCCCGGCATGCAACACCTGTTGCAGCGCATTTTGGTTGGGTGTGATCCTTACCGCACCTTCCAGCACGGCCAAATGTGTAGTCTCTTCATTCACGCGCACACTGAAACGTGTACCGAGTGCTTCCATCCGCCCTTGCGTAGTGCTGACACTGAAAGGGCGATAGATCGCTGTTGCTTCACGCGCGGTCTGCACCAGGATTTCTCCGCTGCGCAGATTGATATTGCGTTGCGCGGAATTGAAATGAACATTGAAAGTAGTTGCCGTATTCAGCGTCACTTCGCTGCTATCCGCCAAATGCATGACACGCTGCTCACCTACTGCCGTACGACAATCAGCCATCCAGTCCTGCGCAGCTATCACTTTCCAGATGCCCCAGCTTGCTGGTGCAAGCGCAAGAATCGCAGCCAGTTTGGTAATTGCTGCACGACGTCCTGCCGCTGGCTCACGATTCAGTGCGGGCATAGCCAATGAAGAGGGCAAACCGCCCAGCTTATTCAACAGCAATTGCGCACGCGCCCAGGCGCGCGCATGTTCCGGACTGCGCTTGCTCCAGCGCTCGCAGGCGCGCCGTTCTTCATCTGTCGCACCGGCACAGAGCTGCATCAGCCAATCCGCGGCCTCATCCAGAATGAGCGGATCTATTGCTTCAGGTCTTTGCATCACGCGCGGCTCACTCATGGAATGCCAGACAATGCAGGAATGCCTGCTTCATATACCGTTTGACGGTAATGAGCGATGTTTCCATTTGCAACGCGATTTCTTCGTACTTCAGACCTTCAATCTGCGACAGCAGAAATACCCGCCTGACCCTGGATGGCAAGGCATCCAGCATGGCGTCGATTTCATGCAGTGTTTCCAGAATGATGTAGCGCTGTTCGGCCGAAGGTGCCTGCGGCTCCGGTAGCAAAGCCAGTGCATCCAGATACGCACGCTCCAGCGCCTGGCGCTGATACCAGTTGATCACCAGACCTTTGGCCACGGTAGTCAGGTAGGCGCGTGGCTCCTTGATCGCGGAAATATCACGCGAACTGAGAATGCGGGTGAAAGTGTCTTGCGCCAGATCGGCCGCATCGAACGCATTACCCAGCTTTTTGCATAGCCACCCCTGCAACCATCCGTGATGGTTGCTGTATAGCGTGCTGATCTCGTGGTTGAGCGCGTTTTCGGTGGCAGACATGTCGTTTTCCCCTACCAGCACCGGGGCAACACGCCACTAAATGATGATAAGAATCATTCTCAATTGTATCTGGAGAAAACGATGGATGCAAATGCGGGCCAGCCCTTGTCGTCGGGAAGCGACATGAAACGACGCCAGATATCGTCCGGATGTATGTGCGTTGCGCCTGTTAATCCACCGGGTCTTGTGCATCGTCCGCCGCTTGCAACCTGCGCCACAAGGTGGTGCGACTGATGCCCAGATAATTGGCCGCCGCTTCGCGATTACCGTGAAAGCGCTGCAGTACCTGCTGCAAATTTTCTTCCGCTAGCGGCAACACATGCGGGGCCGGAGCAGCGAGATGGCTGAGTTCGGGCGCGATGCTTTTCAGGAAGGCCGGGGTCAGGGCCTGTAATGGCGCCGCCGCCAGAAACAGCGCCAGGCGCTCCATCAGGTTACGCAGTTCGCGCACATTTCCCGGCCACGCATAAGCAGTCAGCACAGGCAGACAAGTCGATATCTCGGCCTGCAGATTGGCGGGCGACCGGACATCCAGCGCGGCCAGCGCAGTTTTTAAATACCATTCGGCCAAAGTAGCCAGGTCTTCCTTGCGCTCGCGCAAAGGTGGCAAGTCCAGTCGCAATACACTCAGCCGGTAAAACAGATCCGCGCGGAAGCGCCCCGCCCTCACCCGTGCATCAAGATCGCAATGCGTGGCACTGATGATGCGTACGCTCACAGGTATCGGCCGGGTGCCGCCCACCCGCACCACTTCACGCTCTTCCAGCACACGCAGCAAGCGCGTCTGCAAAGACAAAGGCATCTCGCCAATCTCATCCAGGAATAAGGTGCCGCGATGCGCGGCCTCAAACAAACCGGCACGGCCACCGCGCCGTGAGCCGGTGAATGCACCCTCTTCATAGCCGAATAATTCAGATTCCAGCAGCGACTCTGCCAATGCGCCGCAGTTGACTGCAACAAACGGATGGCCCGCCTGCGTCTTGCCCTGCATCAGCGGATGGGCGCGATGTATGGCTTGCGCGACCAGTTCCTTGCCGGTGCCGGTTTCGCCCTGGATTAATACGGTGGCAGCCGATTTCGCAAACAGTGTGATCGACTGCCGCACGCTTTCCATCGCGGCCGATTCACCTCGCAAGTCCTTGATGTGATGTTTGGCGCGCAAAGTGTCCGCCACCGGAAAGCTGCGTCCACGCGTCGCTTCCAGTTGCGTCAGACGCGCCAGTTCCAGTGCATCTTCAAAAGCCTGCCGGATGGAGGCGGATGAATAGACAAACACACCGGTCAGGCCGGCCTCTTCGGCCAGATCGGTAACCAAACCCGCACCAACGATGGCTTTCACGCCAGCTGTTTTGAGTTCATTGATCTGTGCCCGTGCGTCTTCTTCGGTCACATAGGTGCGCTGCGCGATATGCAGGCCAAAAGTGGTCTGGAATTCGGCCAGTGCGGGCATGGTTTCCTGGTAGGTGACGAGGCCGATATCCGGCGTGATCTTGCGTGCCCGCGCCAGCGCCTGCATCACATCGAAGCCGCTGGCCCTGGCGATGATGACGGGCACCGAGAGACGGCTTTTAAGATACGCGCCGTTCGAGCCCGCGGCAATCACGGCATCGCAACGTTCGGTCGCCAGTCGCTCGCGTATGTGCCGCACGGCATCTTCAAAGCCTAAATGGATGGGCTCGATATCGGCCTGATCATCAAATTCCAGCGTGATGTCGCGAAACAACTCGAACAAACGCGAAATCGAAACGGTCCAGATCACCGGCTTGTCGGCTGCGTCACGGAAAGGAGAGGTCGAACGTTTCATGTTTCACCCGCACGTTTCAAACGTTTCAAATGTAACACGGCTTTTGTCTGCAACGTCGATATCGCGCAGCTTTGCGGAAACCCGCATCGCCGCTCAAGCATTTGATTTACAAGCAATTTCCATGGAGCCACGCATATTGACAGTCGTTACGCATCCCGCAGCTGCGGCATGGCACAGGCATTGCAAATACAGTACGCAGCGAACTCCGTGAAACACCATGAACACCCTGGCTAAAGGATATGCAATGAGCAGTCAGTCCAACAGCAGCAAGCAAGTGTTACGTGACAAAGTAAATGCCCGCCGCGGCTTGCTGGTGCCCGGTGCCTTCAATGCGCTGTCAGCACGTGTCATCGCCGACCTGGGTTACGAAGCGCTCTATATCACCGGCGCGGGCGTGACCAATATGTACTTCGGCATGCCGGACCAGGGCTTCATCGGCCTCAATGAACTGGCTGACCACACGGCCCGCATCCGTGACGCAGTTGATATCCCCATCATCGTCGATGCCGATACCGGCTTCGGCAACGCCCTGAATGTACGCCACACCATACGCACGCTGGAACGCGCCGGTGCCGATGCAGTGCAACTGGAAGACCAGGTTGCCCCCAAACGTTGCGGCCACTTCAACGGCAAGGAAGTGCTCTCCTGCGCTGAGATGGTCGGCAAGATACACGCCGCCGTTGATGCGCGCAGCGACGCCGGCATGCTGATCATGGCCCGCACCGACGCGCGCAGTGTGCATGGCTTCGAAGATGCACTGGAACGCGCGGCACGTTATAGCGAAGCCGGTGCCGATATCCTCTTCGTCGAAGCCACCGAAACCGCAGATGAAATCCGCAAGCTGCCGCAGTTGCTGGACAAACCGCAACTGATGAACCTGGTCATAGGCGGCAAGACACCAATATTCAACGCCGATGAACTGGCCGACCTCGGCTACGGCATCGTGCTGTACGCGAATGCGGCCCTGCAAGGCGCGGTGGCGGGCATGCAAAAAGCCCTCACCGTGCTGCGCGACACGCATCGCCTGGATGAAGACCCTGCGCTGGTCAGCCCGTTCAGCGAACGCCAGCGTCTGGTCAACAAACCTTATTTCGATCAACTGGAAAAGAAATACGCCGACAAATAAGCACAACAGATCACGAATACATACATCCACAAGGAGACAGGTATGAGCGCATCACAGGAGACACCCGCTGCAGGCTTCAAACCCAAGAAATCCGTTGCACTCTCGGGCGTGACTGCAGGTAATACCGCACTCTGTACGGTCGGTAAAACCGGCAATGATTTGCACTACCGTGGTTACGACATCCTGGATATTGCTGACAGTTGTGAATTTGAAGAGATCGCCCACCTGCTGGTGCATGGCAAGCTGCCTACCGTGGCTGAACTGAAAGCCTACAAGATCAAACTCAAGGAATTGCGCGGCCTGCCTGCCAACGTCAAGGCTGCGCTCGAATGGCTGCCTGCTGCTTCACATCCGATGGACGTGATGCGTACCGGCGTCTCCGCCCTGGGTTGCGTGATTCCGGAAAAGGATGACCACAATGCACCCGGCGCACGTGACATCGCCGACAGGCTGATGGCTTCGTTAGGCTCCATCCTGCTCTATTGGTATCACTACAGCCACAACGGCAAACGGATAGAAGTCGAAACTGACGATGATTCGATAGGCGCGCACTTCCTGCATCTGCTGCACGGTGAAAAACCATCTGCAAAATGGGAAAAGGCGATGCACACCTCGCTCATCCTGTACGCCGAGCACGAATTCAACGCCTCGACGTTCACCGGACGCGTCATCGCCGGTACCGGCTCCGACATGTACTCCGCGATCACCGGCGCCATCGGCGCGCTGCGCGGTCCCAAACATGGCGGCGCGAATGAATTCGCTTTTGAAATCCAGAAGCGCTACGAAAATCCGGACGAGGCAGAAGCCGATATCAAACGCCGCGTTGACAACAAGGAGGTGGTGATCGGCTTCGGTCACCCGGTCTACACCATCTCCGACCCACGCAACAAAGTCATCAAGGAAGTCGCACGCACCTTATCCAAGGATGCCGGCTCGATGAAGATGTACGACATCGCCGAGCGCCTCGAAACGGTGATGTGGGATGTCAAAAAAATGTTCCCCAACCTCGACTGGTTCTCTGCTGTCTCGTATCACATGATGGGTGTGCCGACCGCCATGTTCACACCGCTGTTCGTGATCGCTCGCACCTCCGGCTGGGCCGCGCACATCATCGAGCAAAGGATAGACAACAAAATCATCCGTCCTTCCGCGCACTATGTCGGCCCGGAAGACCTCGCCTTCGTGCCGCTCGCCAAGCGCAAGTAAGCCGCTCAACCATACCGATTACAGGATACCCATGTCTGCCCATATCTCTAACGTCCGTCCCAAACACGACAAAGTACTGGTCGATATCGTCGATTACGTTACCAAGTACAGAATCTCTTCCAGGCTCGCCTACGACACCGCACGTAACTGCCTGATCGATACCCTCGGTTGTGGCCTGGAGGCACTCGAGTACCCTGCCTGTAAGAAACTGATGGGCCCCATCATCCCCGGCACCGTCGTGCCGAACGGCGCGAAAGTGCCAGGCACGCAATTCCAGCTCGATCCGGTACAGGCCGCATTCAACATCGGCATGATGATCCGCTGGCTGGATTTCAACGACACCTGGCTGGCGGCGGAATGGGGACATCCTTCCGATAATCTTGGCGGCATCCTCGCTACCGCTGACTGGCTTTCACGCGAAGCTGTCGCAGCGGGCAAGAAACCGCTGACGATGAAAGATGTGCTGACCGGCATGATCAAGGCACATGAAATCCAGGGTTGTATCGCGCTGGAAAATTCCTTCAACAAAGTCGGTCTCGATCACGTGGTGCTGGTCAAGGTTGCCTCTACCGCCGTTGTGGCCGAGATGCTGGGCCTGAGCCGGGATGAAATCCTGAATGCGGTGTCGCTGGCCTGGGTCGACGGGCAATCGCTGCGCACCTACCGCCACGCGCCAAATACCGGTTCACGCAAATCCTGGGCCGCAGGTGACGCAACCTCGCGTGCGGTACGTCTGGCCCTGATCGCAAAGACTGGTGAGATGGGTTATCCATCCGTGCTGACGGCCAAGACCTGGGGCTTTTACGACGTATTGTTCAAAGGCCAGCCGTTCAAGTTCCAGCGCAAGTACGCATCCTATGTGATGGAAAACGTGCTGTTCAAAATCTCGTTCCCTGCCGAGTTCCATTCACAGACTGCAGTGGAAGCGGCGATGACCCTGCATACGGAACTGGGTCGGCTCGGCAAGAAAGTTGAAGACATCAAGAAAATCACGATACGTACGCACGAAGCCTGCATACGCATCATCGATAAAAAAGGTCCGCTCGATAATCCTGCGGATCGCGATCACTGCATCCAGTACATGGTGGCGGTACCGCTGATCTTTGGCCGCCTCACCGCAGCCGATTACGAAGATGCTGTCGCAGCGGATCAACGCATCGACGTCTTGCGCGACAAAATCGTGTGCGTCGAAGACACCTCATTTACTGAGGATTATCACGATCCGAAGAAGCGCTCGATTGCGAATGCGCTGACGGTCGAATTCAGGGACGGCAAGAAACTCAAGGAAATCGTGGTCGAGTATCCGGTCGGTCATGCACGCCGTCGCAAGGAAGGCATACCGCTGCTGGAAGCCAAATTCAAGATCAACCTGGCGCGCCAGTTCCCGGCTAAGCAGCAGCAACGCATCCTTGACGTCTCACTCGACCAAAAGAAACTGGAAGCCATGCCGGTCCATGAGTATGTGGATCTGTATGTGATTTAGTCAGCAGTATCGCCTTTGCCAGCAAGTGCAAAGGCAGTTGCACCATAAGAGCGATACAAGACATAGCTTTATCTGGCCGGAGGAGACGTATGAGTTTCGATGCCGCAGCATATGACGCGTTTTACCGTTCATCGATAGATGACCCGCATACCTTCTGGGCCAAGCAAGCCCAACGCATAGACTGGCAGACGCCGTTCGGCAAGACGCTGGATTACGACCAGCCTCCCTTCGCCAAATGGTTTGTCGGTGGCACCACCAACCTCTGCTACAACGCAGTCGATCGTCATCTGGCCACACGTGCAGACCAGCCAGCGCTGGTGGCTATCTCGACCGAGACGGATAGCGAGACCACCTACACTTATGCGCAATTGCATGCAGAAGTGAATCGCAGTGCCGCCATGATGCAGGCACTCGGCGTCAGACAAGGTGATCGCGTCCTGATCTACATGCCTATGGTGGCGGAAGCCGCATTCGCAATGCTGGCCTGCGCGCGCATAGGTGCGATTCACTCGGTGGTATTCGGCGGCTTTGCCTCCACCAGTCTGGCCACGCGCATAGACGATGCCACTCCTGTGCTCATCATTTCGGCCGATGCCGGTTCCCGCGGCTGCAACATCACTCCTTATAAAATCCTGCTGGATGAAGCGATCGCACTGGCCGAACACAAACCGGCTCACGTACTAATGCTGGATCGCGGCCTGGCACCGATGAAAACCGTCGAAGGACGCGATGTCGATTACGCCAGTCTGCGCCAGCAACATATGGATGCCTCGGTACCGGTGACCTGGCTGGAATCTAACTCGCCGTCTTACATCCTCTACACCTCTGGTACGACCGGCAAGCCAAAAGGCGTGCTGCGCGATGTAGGCGGCTATGCGGTTGCGCTCGCGACATCTATGGATTTGATTTTTTGCGGCAAACCCGGCGAGACCTTCTTCTGCACCTCGGATATCGGCTGGGTCGTCGGCCACTCCTACATCATCTACGGCCCCTTGCTGGCTGGCATGACCACCATCCTGTATGAAGGTTTGCCGATACGACCGGATGCCTCGGTCTGGTGGAGCATCGTCGAGAAATACAAGGTCACACGCATGTCGTCGGCACCGACCGCGATCCGCGTATTGAAGAAGCAGCCGCTGGAGCTGCTGCAGAAACACGACCTGTCTTCACTCAAGGCACTGTACCTCGCCGGTGAACCGCTGGATCAGACCACATCCGACTGGATCTCGGGCGTACTCGGCGTGCCGGTCATCGATAATTACTGGCAGACTGAAACCGGCTGGCCCATCATCTCGGTGGCCAAGGGTGTGGGCGACAAACCTACCCGCTCCGGCAGCCCCGGCCAGCCCATGTATGGCTACAAGGTCAAAGTCATCAATGAAGAAACTGGCGATGACTGCAAGGCCAATGAGAAAGGCGTGGTCATCATCGAAGGCCCGTTGCCACCAGGCTGTCTGCAAACCCTGTATGGCGACGACCAGCGCTTTGTCAGCACCTACTGGCGCAACTTCAAACGCGAGGCTTACTCTACCTTCGACTGGGGCATACGCGATGCCGACGGCTATTACTTCATCCTCGGCCGTACTGATGACGTGATCAACGTTGCCGGCCACCGGCTGGGTACACGCGAGATAGAAGAAAGCATATCCAGCCACGCCAGCGTGTCCGAAGTCGCAGTGGTCGGCGTTGAAAATCCGATCAAGGGACAATGCGCAGTCGCTTTCGTGATCCTGAAGAATGCAGCGAACGCATCCAATCCGGAAGATGCGCGCAAACTGGAATGCGAAATCATGAAGGTAGTAGATAAACGACTGGGCCCTATCGGTCGCCCGTCGCATGTCTACTTTGTCAGCGCCTTGCCGAAGACGCGCTCCGGCAAACTCTTGCGCCGCTCGATACAGGCGATATGTGAGGGGCGCGATCCGGGTGATTTGTCGGTGATCGAAGATCCGGGCGCCCTGCAACAGATACGTAGCGCGCTGGTCACGGCTTAAAAGAAAAACGCTGGCATACCCTTGCAGATATGCCAGCGTGCACTATGCACCAGCTCTGAATGATCAGAAACGTGGTGTGTATTTCAACGTCAGCAAAGCGCTGCGCGGCGTACCGTAGTGGTTATTCGATGAGCCGCTATTGTATGAAGGAATGTAATAGGTCTTGTCGAACAGGTTATTCACATTGAGCGCCAGCGATACCTCAGGCGTTACCTGATAAGCGACGCGTGTACTCCAGATGGTGAAACCAGGCACATTGAACTTGCTGTCATAGCTAAGTGCATGGCTCTGCGTACTCACACCGCCACCTACACTGAACTTGCTCAGATCGCCCGGCAGTTTATAGTCGGCCCACAATCTGAGCATATGCTTCGGCGTCCAGGTGCTGAATACTTTGCCCTGGTTTTCAGGATCTACCAGATACTTGGTGGTGTTGAAGGTGTAACCGGCGAAGAGTTGCAAACCACGCAGTACTTCGCCACTGACCTCTGCTTCGAAGCCCTGGCTGCGTACTTTACCGGCGGCGCGTGAGCAATCATTGCCGTTACACAGGCCCAACCCATTCGGATCAGATACTGCACGATTTTTGTGGTCGTAACGGAACACCGCAAACGATGTATTCACACGTCCATCCGCCAGCTCACCTTTGACACCAAGTTCATAGTTGGTACCGGTGATAGGCTTGATCGTCCCGCCGCCAAGTACCGGTGCTGACTGCACCTCAAACACATCCGAATAGCTGGCGTAGGTCGACCATTGATTATTCAACGCATAGACCAGTCCACCATATGGTGTAAAGCGACCGGAAGCACTGTTGGTACTTTCATAGCGTGGCGACGTACCACGTGCCGGTTCTGAATACATTTGCTCAAACCAGCTGACACGACCGCCGAGAATACCAGTCAGACGATCCGTGAGCTGCGCACGCCAGGTACCGTAGACGCCTTTTTGTTCGACGTCATAGCTACTGATGGTATTGGTCGATCCTGGCATCGCCAGTATGCTGGCATAGTCTTGCCATGGGCGATTGTTATCTATCGCAAAGATGTTGCCACCAACCGTCCATTTCCGTGCAACGGCATCATCGGTATGATATTTGGAATAGTTGGCACCGAAGATAACTTCATGTTTCATCGCCATCGCGTCGAAGCGGCCACGCACATAGGCATCCACACCGAATTGTTCGCCTTCCAGATTCATCGCGAAGTCACCGTAACGCAAGCCGCCGCCGCCCGGCAGGATGCCGTTACCCAAAGCAGATATACGCTGATGCGCGGAAGTATTTTTTTCCCGCATCGTAACTGCCGATACTTTGAACGACCAGTTGTCATTGAAGCGATGATCGAGATCAGCATACACGCTGGTCTGATCGTTGTAGGCACGATTCCAGCCCGATCCGGTGTAGGTTGAGCGCGGCAAGCCTATGTCGCTATTATCCGCATACCGTGGCAAGCCGATAAAGGATGGACGGGAACGCGTTTCCTTGTTGCTGATACCAATGCCGACTGTCGTGTTCGGGCTAATGTCATAGTCCAGCGCGGCGTACAAGGTACGCGTATTTGACCAAACAGATTTGATGTAGGAATCGCTGCGATCTTCATCCAGTACTACGCGACCGCGCAATGTGCCTTCCGCATTCAGCGGGCCACCGGCATCCAGTTGCAAACCATAGCGATCCCAGGAACCAGCCTTGGCAGTCACTGTGACAGTCTTCTTCGCCTGGCCGCGTTTGCGTACGAAGTTAATCGCGCCGCCAGGACTGCCCGTGCCTTGTGTCAGACCAGCCGCACCACGCAGCACTTCGACCCGATCATAGAAGGCCAGCGATTCACTGCTCCAGTTACCAATCGAGTAGGTATTACGCGGCATGGGTACGCCGTCGTATTGGTAGCTATCGATCTGGAAACCGCGCGACATGATGACCGTGCCGGGACCCACACCCTGGGTTGCTACCAGGCCGGTCGTATTGCCCACTGCATCGGCCAATGTAGTCAGCGCCTGATCATCCATGCGCTGCCGCGTCAGGACACTGACGGATTGCGGAATATCTTTCAGCTTTTGATCGCCACGGTTAAGCGTCACGATGCTGGATGAATATGACTGGCTGCCATCTGTAGTCGCGGTCGCCGCTGCAGTCACATGCACAACCGGCAAGTTGGCTTCACCGACTGGCACGCTGGGACGGCGGATGACGGCGCTGGGACCGTCTATCACTGCAATCAGATCGGTGCCGTATAACAGCAAAGGCAAGGCTTCCTGCACGTTATAACTACCCTGCAAACCCCTGGTCTTCAGACCGTTGGTCAATTCAGTCGGGAAGGAAAGCAGGATGCCCGCTTCGCGGCCGAAGCGATTGAGTGCGGCTTCCAGCGAACCGGCAGGAATGTCGTAAGCCTTGCGTGCGGCAAAGCTGGCAGGTGTACCTGGCGCAGCATCTGCAGCCTGCACCAGGCTTGGTATGGCAACGATGGTGACGATGCTGGCGGCGAGAAAGAGTTGGCCGATGGCACTGGCGAGTAGCGCCGGTTTGCCTGGACTAAGCGTGCGCGCTTCAGGTCCGGTACAGAGTAGATGCTGCATATTCGATTCCTGTTGTTGGTTTAGAGATGTGACTTGCTTATCTCGTATGTCCAACCAAAATCGAAAACAGACCACCCCGAGAGAAAAAATATTCAGAACGTATTCTGAAACACATGCGCCGGATAAATTTCAGTATCTTTAGCTCATTTTTCCCGGTCGTATCGTGACCCAGTAACGCGTCAGATAATGTATCTCTACCGGCAAAGTGGAACGCAGCGCCGTGAGCACAAGATCGGTGTCGTTTAAAGGATAGGTACCGGATACACGCAAACCGGCAATCGCCGGATCGCAACTCAAACGTCCGCGCCGATAGCGTGACAACTCGGCCAGAAAATCATGCAGACGCATGCCGCTGGCGACTATCATCCCTTCGGCCCAGGCAGCGTCATCGGGCTTCAGGCTGACCGGCTCGGCAATACCATCATGCGTAAACTGTACGCGCTCACCAGCCTGTATGACGCGCACGAGTCCTGCGCCATCCTTGGGACGGACTTCAACCGCACCTTCAAATACATCGAGCCTGCTGAACTCACTTTTCTGGCGCACGGCAAAGCGCGTACCCAGGGGACGCAATTCACCCTGCGCAGTCTGCACCACGAAGGGCCGGGGCATGGCCGCGCCATCGCTGGCTGTGGTAACCATGATTTCGCCGCTGACGACGAATACACGGCGCTCAAGTTCGGTATAACGAATATTGACCGCGCTATCCGTATTCAGCGTCAGCTCGGTACCATCCACCAGCACGATGGTGCGACGCTCACCTAATGCAGTCCGTTCATCCGCCGACCAAGCGCGCCATGGCAGATGCTCTTCCGCCATGTAAGCCGTCGCACCGACAAAGAAGAATGCAGCCAGAGTCTTGATCGCGGCGCGCCGCTTGTTCGAACGCGGCGCAGTCAGCGTGGCGTGTGCCAGCGCTGTGGTCAGCGGCGACGC
Source organism: Herminiimonas sp. KBW02 (assembly GCF_003852535.1). Classification (GTDB taxonomy): domain Bacteria; phylum Pseudomonadota; class Gammaproteobacteria; order Burkholderiales; family Burkholderiaceae_D; genus Oxalicibacterium. The sequence continues at coordinate 63,997 of NZ_QAJP01000003.1, forward strand.
CACGCCACGCAGTTTGTTATTCACGCTTTCTATGCGCTGCCATGCACGCGCATGATCAGGGTGCTGCGTCAGCCAGTCCTGCAGAGCCTCGCGCGAGACATCGCCAGATTGCAGGGCGACCAGCCATTCCACAGCGCGTCTGGCAATTTGCGGCGATACATCGATAGCCATGCCCTGCGTATTCTTGCTCATGCCTGCTCCAGCGCGAAATAGCACTGCACACCTGCACGTATCAGGTAGCGCTTGACGGTGGTGACAGATATATTCAGTTCTACTGCGATTTCGCCATGACTCATATCATCCAGCTGCGCATACAGGAAAGCGCGTTTGACCGGCGTCGGCAAACCATCAAGCATGCGATCAATTTCGACCAGGGTTTCCAGCAGAATAGCGCGCTCTTCCGGCGACGGCGCCAGTGCTTCCGGCATTTGTTCCAGTGCATGCAGATAAGCACGCTCCAGCTCTTCACGCCGCCAGTGACTGAAGAGCACGCGTTGCGCAACGGTCGTCAGGAATGCGCGCGGTTCACGCGCTGCGATCAGCTCTTCCCGCGCCAGCAAGCGCACAAAAGTGTCATGCGCCAGATCGGCGGCCTTGCTTGCATCTCCGAGTTTCTTGCGCAACCAGCCCTGCAACCAACCGTGGTGATCACTATATAAGGTACTGATTTCCTGATGCAGCGCGTTCTCGTTGGCAGACATGGGCGACCTTATTTTGCCGGAGTCAGGGTGCCGGCCATTTCAGCTTCGGCCCTGCGCGCTTGCTCACTCACTGCCAGCAAGTCTTCCGCATCACGCACGAAGTGCATCGCACGCGGCTGATTCACCAGCACGCATTGTTTGCCAGTGCGCTTGCAATGATCCTGTATGCGCCAGTAAGCGTTGTGGCTGACGCAACCGGTCTGGCAGATCACCAGATCCGCTGCCACCAGGCTTGCTTCCAGCGCCGTTTCATCTTCGCTGTCCATGCCGTCGTGATGCAGAAAGTAGCCGCCTGCACGCTCCACTTCCATTTGCGCCACCGACTTGCCCGATGCATCCTTGCCTATGCACAGCACAGACTTTTGCCGCAGGTCGGCTGGTATCACCGGATGCGGTGCCAGTGTTTCCGTCCGCGCCGGTGTGCCCAGCCATTGCCAGCCCAGGCGCTCACGCATCAGGCTTTGTATGTGTTCGGTCAGTGATTCGACCCGGCGTACCAGGCTCATGCGAGTAGGCAATCCGGGGATGCTCGCTTTCAGCGTCGCCAGGTCTTCGCGGGCAAACGCCAGTTCGGTATCGCGCGCGATCAGTTCCGCGCGCAAGCGCATGACTTCCGCATCCTTGCGCGCCATGTCGCGACGCAAGGCTTCAATCTGGTCAACCTGGCGCGCCACCAGCTCACTGCAACGATTCTGGACACGGCCATATTCATTGAGCAACACGCTGTGCTCACGCGCGATGTTGTCAAAATTACTGTTGTGGGACTTACTCATTGCTCACCTCCAACCTGCTTAGTTATCGGCGTCGCAAATGGTGTCAAATCCGCATGCCGAACGGTATTCCGGGATAATTATAAATGATAATTATTCTCATTGGAGGGAAAATTGTAATTTCCCGGGTGACGAAATAGCCCCCTTCCCGCTTACCGGCAATAAAAAAGCCGGAAGGGCAATATGCTCTTCCGGCTCGCTGACTTCTTCGCTTTACCCGATTCAAAAGGTTCCGCGCAGGGTCATCATCACTTCACGCGGATTACCGTATAAGGAACCGAAATTGACGCGATCTATCGTCGCGTAATAATGCTTGTCGAACAGGTTGTTGACGTTCAGCGCCAGGGTCCAGCGTGGATCGATGCGATATGCAGCACGTGCGTTCCACACGGTATAACCACCCTGCACCACCGATTTATCACGACCTTGCGTATTGCTTTGGGTAGTCATGCCCAGTCCGGCACTCACGGTTTCGCTGACGCGATAGTCGGCCCAGGTGCGGAACAGATGTTTCGGCACTTGCGGATTGAAGATCAAACCTTCATTTGCCGCATCTTGCAGATACCTGGTGGTGTTGTAGGTATAACCAGCCGTCAGGTTCAGGCGCGAAGTCATCTTGCCGCCGACTTCTGCTTCCACACCCTGGCTGCGTACCTTGCCGGATGCGCGTGAGCAGTAGTCACCGTCGCACAACAGACCGGAATCGATATCCTGCACTGCGCGATTTTTATGGATGTAGCGGAACAAGGCCAGCGAGGTATTCACACGCTGATCAAACAACTCACCTTTGATACCAAGCTCGTAATTGCTGCCGATAATAGGATCCAGGGTCTGCTGCGCGGCATTACGTTGCGATTGCGGCACGAATACTTCGGTATAGCTACCGTAGGCTGTCCATTGCGGCGTGATCGCATAGGTCAGGCCCATGTATGGCGTGAATTCACCCGAGCTCTTGCTCAGTGTCGTACCTGCACCCCAGCGGCTGACCGAGTCATACTTGTTTTCATACCAGCTGACACGACCACCGATGATCAGGCTCAGCGGATCGGTCAGCGACAGACGCATGGTGCCGTAGAGACCCTTGCTGGTTACGTCATACGCACCGGTCGACAGATTCGACAGCGCCGCCAGGCTGGCCATGGTCGGCTTCGGTGTGTACGGATTCGGATTGAATACATTGATCGCACCGAGGCCGGTGGCAATCGCGTATTTATCGTCCGAAGTGTAGTTCGAATAGTTGGCACCCATGATGACTTCATGACGACGTCCCCACGCCTGGAACTTGCCACTCAGTGCGGCGTCCAGCCCGACATGCTCACCACGGAAATCGGTGGCCACGCCTATCCTGCTGGTGCCTGCGCCGGTCGCACGGTTAACCGCACCCTGGCCATAGCTGTACAGGGAATCATTGCGTTCATTCATATAGACCGCGCCTACTTTCAGTCGCCAGTCATCATTGAATCTGTGTGTCAGGTCTGCGAAGACACGCGTCTGCTGATTATTCAGTTCATTCCAGTCCGAACCGAGGAAGGTGCCGCGACGCAAGTTCAAAGAGCCGCCATCGGTATAGCGCGGCAAGCCGGCGAACGAAGGTGTGGCCCTGGTTTTTTCGTAGCTGATGCCCAGACCCAAAGTGGTTTGCGAAGTCAGGTCGATATCGATCGCGCCATACAGCGTCGTATTTTTGCTGCCGACGAAGTCGATAAAGGAATCCTGCGTGTCGTAGTCCAGCACCGCGCGACCACGTATCGTGCCGCTTTCGTTCATTGGGCCGCCGACGTCGAGTTGGGCGCCATAGTGATTGTATGAACCCGCTTTCACGGTGGCGCTGATGGTCTTTTCAGTCTGACCACGCTTGCGTACCAGATTGACGGCGCCACCCATGCTATCCGCACCCTGCCACAAACCGGCCGCACCGCGCAGCACTTCAGCGCGCTCGTACAAGGCCATGTTCTCAGTCAGGCTGCTGGCCTGGGAATAGTATTGACGTGACAAAGGTACACCGTCGTACTGCAGCGACGTGATAGGAAAGCCGCGTGCAAAGAAGTATTTACCTGCCATCGGACTGGCCGTGGTGACGACACCGGTAACGTTTTCGAGCACATCGTAAATGGATGTCATGTTTTGATCATCCATGCGCTGGCGCGTGACCACGCTGACCGATTGCGGAATGTCTTTGAGCTTCTGGTCCGTTTTACCTATCGATACCGTGCGCGTTGTGTAAGACGTCACATCTGCCGCCACTGCAGCCGTGACCGTTACCGCTGGCAGCGTCGATTCCATTTGCGCGGTACGCAGTATGTAAATATAACGGCTGCGCTCCACCGCCTCCAGGCCTGAGCCTGCCAGCAGACGGGCAAAACCTTCCGACACGGAGACGCTGCCGCTCAATCCTGGCGAGCGACGGCCTTCCACCACGGCAGAATCGATCTGTATGGTGACACCGGCCTTGCCGGCGAAATCGGCCAGGGTTTCGCCCAGCGCTCCGGCTGGTATCGCGTAGGCCTTGCGTGTGACAGCGGTTGCACTTTCCTGTGCATGTACTGGTTCGGCGACCAGTGTCGCGCCCAGTGCCAGGCCCATTGCGAACAAAGCGCAATAGATATTCCTCGCCATCGGCGTGACTGGCGGCAGTTGCCTCTGCGCAGCGCGCGAGGAATGGTGGGTATGGTGCTTCATTATTCGTCCTTGGTTCGAGGTCTATGTCATTAGCTACGAGTCAATGACACGCGAAATCAACAAAGGGGACATACAAAACAAAAGTATTTAAAAAAAGTATTTAAAAAAAGATGCCGGCATAAAGCCGGCGAAGGAAATGTCGACGTTAACCGTCGACAGGAGGAATAGATTCGGTAGTTACAAGCGTGTCATCAAGCCTTTGCTGTTGTCGCAGGCGCGACTATCGTTACCCAGTAGCGCGTACGGAACAACACTTCTACCGGCAAGGCATCGGGCAGGGCATTCAGGATGTTGTCGGTGTTGTCGAGCTGGAAGGAACCGGTAATGCGCAAGTCAGCCACGGCCGGATCACAACGTAACAAACCCGGACGGTAGCGATTCAATTCAGCCGCAAAATCTTCCAGTCGCATCTTGCTGGCAAACAGTACGCCATTGGTCCAGTCCGCCACATGCGGATCGATCACTTCGATCTGCTCAAAACCGCGCTCGCTAAAGCGCGTTTGCTGTCCGGCATTCAGCACGATCAGTTTGCTGATTGCTGCCTGCGGCCGGATCTCGACCGCATGTTCAAGTACGCTGACACGTGTGACGGTCGCGCCGTCATCCTTGCGCACAACAAAGCGCGTACCCAGTGCGCGTATGTATCCATGTGTGGTTTGCACGACGAAAGGACGATGAGCAGTGTGTTCAGCATCGCTGCCTGTCGTCACTTCAATTTCACCGGAGTGCAGGCGCAACAGGCGTTGCGTGCCATCGTAAGCGACATCAATACTGGTATTCGTTCCGAGATGCACACGCGTTCCATCGGCCAGGCGGATCTCGCGATGCTCGCCTTTTGCGGTGCGGTAATCCGCATTCATTGCAGCCCAGGGCGCATAGCGATATGAGGCATAGCCCACCGGCGCGGCCAGCATAAACAGCAGCAAGGTCTTGACTGCGCGACGACGGTCCACCCGCACCTTGCGACCCAGTGCAGGCAAACCAACCGCGCCAGGCACGATGCCGAATTTCTGATTGATGCTTTGTGCACGCTGCCATGCACGCTCGTGCTCCGGATCTGCCGCACGCCAGCGTTTGCAGGCGGCTACATCTTCGGCAGTCTGGCCGTCATACAGCGCCGCCAGCCATTGCGCTGCTTCGCGTGCGATCGCCCGGTCTATCGGACGGCGGTCATCTGTATTAAAGGTGGTCGATGTCATCACAGATCCAGCATGATGCATTCTTCGAACGCTTGCGCCATGTAGCGCTTGACCGTGCGCACGCTGACATCCAGGCGCACACTGATTTCCGCGTAGCTCAATCCTTCAAATTGCGCCAACAGGAACGCCGTACGTGCTTTATGCGGCAAGGCGTCCAGCATGGCATCGATTTCGTGCAGGGTTTCGAGAATGATGAGGCGGTCTTCAGGTGCCGGTGCATACATGTCCGGTACCAGCGCCAGCGCTTCCAGATAAGCGCGTTCCAGCGATAGCCGACGATAGTGATTCAGTATGACGCGTCCGGCCACCGTCGTCAGGTAGGCGCGCGGCTCGCGCAAATCCAGATCACTGCGTTTGTCTTGTGCGGTGAGTATGCGCAGAAAAGTATCTTGCGCGATGTCGGCTGCATTGTGCGCGCAACCCAGCTTTTTACGCAGCCAGCCGAACAGCCAGCCATGATGGTTGCTGTATAAGGTGTGGACTTGCTGCTGCAGGACGGTGTCAGTGGCAGACATTGCGGGTAAGACATCAATGTAAATGAGAATTATTCTCATAATAGCCGAGAAGCCGCTACAATTGCAATCTGCAGCTTTATACAAACGCCTGTGCGTTGCAAAAATGAAACCGCACTCGCAAGCACGGTCCATATATAAATCCACAACCGAAAAATCCACGACCGGATTTCACGACCTGCTTTTTCTCAACACGGCATACAGATCACCAGAACCATGTATTCTTATTTCCGGATACGCTCCTTCTTAGTTGATGACAGCGTACGGAGTATCACTATTCAACATAGCAAGCAGCCGCTACATGCCCACAGCACCAACTGAAATCAAACAGCGCTCGCGTCTGGCTAAAGCACTCTACGGTTTAGTCGGCGGCATCGCACTGGCACTGGGCATCATCGGCATTTTCCTGCCGGGCTTGCCAACCACCCCTTTCGTCCTGCTGGCCGCGGCCTGCTTCGCCAAAGCCTCGCCGCGCGTGCATCAGTGGATGCTGCAGCACCAGCTGATCGGCCCCATGCTGCGCAACTGGGAAGAGCATCGCAGCCTCACGCTGCGCACCAAGTGCATCGCAATAGGCTCGATGTCCGTCATGATCGCGGTGTCGATCTGGAGTTTTTCCGGTCGTCCGTGGATACAGCTGAGCTTGCTGATACTGGCTGCGATAGGTGCGGCGACGGTGTTGCGCATACCAACCCGCCCGCAAACAGACAGCGCACAAAAATAAAAAGCGCATGATGAATTCACCTCATCATGCGCTTTTCTTATAAGCAGTCGGTCAGCAACTGCCGGGGCAGGCATTTATTTTTGCATGTCGCGTATGCGCTCTATCAGCAGATCGCCATATTTGGACGTAGAGACGGTACCACCCAGATCGACCGTACGGCCGCTTTCGGTGCTCAATACCGAATCAATCGCATCACGCAGGAGGGTCGCTTTCTCTTTCTGACCTTTGTGCTCCAGCATCAATGCTGCGGCCAGCAGAAGCGCCGTCGGATTGGCCATGCCTTTACCGGCGATGTCCGGTGCCGAACCATGCACTGCTTCAAAAATGGCTGCGCGTTCACCGATGTTCGCGCCCGGCGCCATACCCAGCCCGCCGACCAGACCGGCGATCTGATCGGACAGGATGTCGCCGAACAGATTGGTGGAAACGATGACGTCGAACTGCCACGGATTCAATACCAGTTGCATCGCACACGCATCGACGATGCGATCGTTGAATTCAATCTGGTCTGCATAGTTGAGGCCGACTTGCTTGGCGGTTTCCAGGAACAGGCCAGTCAATGCTTTCAGCACATTCGCTTTGTGCACGATGGTGACTTTACGGCGGTTGTTGCGCACAGCGTAGTCAAATGCGAACTTGGAAATGCGACGGCTACCGGCGCGGGTATTGATACCGGTCGCCATTGCCACTGCATGTGCATCATCACCGATAGGCACGTAGTGCTCGTGACCAACGTACAGGCCTTCGAGGTTTTCACGTATCAGCACCAGGTCGATTTTTTCGTAACGGCCACCCGGCACGATGGTACGAGCCGGACGCACATTGGCGTAGAGCTGGAAGGTTTCACGCAGGCGCACGTTGACGGAGCGGAAGCCGCCGCCGACCGGCGTGCTCAACGGACCTTTCAAGGCGAGGCCGGTGCGGCTGATGCTGTCCAGCGTAGCCTGCGGCAATAAATCGCCATTTTTTTCCAGCGCGTTCACGCCAGCTTGTTGGGTTTCCCATGTGAATGGGTTGCCGAGCGTATCAAATACACGCACAACCACATCAACGATTTCAGGGCCGATGCCATCACCGGGAATAAGTGTGACCGGAATTTGCTGCTGCGTGCTGCTGTTAGCCATGTTGGTGTCCTATCCATGATCAAGATAATTAGAGCGCGTAAGCTTTAAAAGAAAGCACTTTGTGTAAAAGCCGCAGCCCGCATTTTAACTCAAATGTCTTATGTCATATATAAGAGTTGGAATTTTTTATGGCAACATGGCTTTTTGCCATGACTCTTTTGGCAAGATTGCAAATCAGCAAACCAAACCCAGATCAAGACGATGGATTTCTCCCTGGGCTATAGTGGTGACGCGCTGCGCCTGCTACAGGCAAGCAGATGCCATACCGATCACGCGTTACAGATCACAATTAATCACGCAACTATTTAGGGGTATTTACAGATGGAAATCAAAGTCACCAAAGGTGCAGGCAAACTGCAACACATCGTCGCAGCCGGTCCACACACACTCATCGCTGATGCGCCATCCGCATTCGGCGGCGATGATGCAGGCTTTGTGCCGCACGATTTGCTGGCAGCTGCGCTGGGCGCCTGCACCGCAGTGACATTGAATATGTACGCCGGCCGCAAGGAAATCCCGCTGGAAAAAGTTGACGTTACCGTCGTCGCTGGTGAACAGGATGGCGCATATGTCTTCAATCGCACCCTGCACTACCATGGCAACCTCAGCGCCGAGCAAAAAGACAGCCTGAACAAGATCGCTGACAAGTGCCCGGTACACAAAGCATTGTCCGGCGACATCAAGATCATCACCGAAGCCAACTAAAACCGACTCGAGGCAGGATCTATCATGGATACCGACCAAAGCGCACTGGAAACCGTCGTCATCCCGCGTACGCGTGATCTCGGCGACAACTTTGAAGTACGGCGTGCCCTGCCGACTTCGCAGAAACGCATGGTCGGTCCTTTCGTCTTCCTCGATCAGATGGGACCGCACGTATTCACCGCAGGTCACGGCCTGGACGTGCGTCCGCATCCGCATATCGGCCTCGCTACCGTTACTTATCTCTTCGATGGCGAGATCGAGCACCGCGACAGCGTCGGCTCGATACAAACCATACAACCAGGCGCAGTGAACTGGATGACCGCCGGCAGCGGCATCGTGCACTCTGAACGCACCGGCAAGGCCTTGCGCGCCAGCGGTTCCTCCATCGAAGGTTTGCAATGCTGGGTCGCACTACCGAAGAAGCATGAAGAAACCGATCCCGGCTTCGTGCACGTAGCAGCCAACGCATTACCGATACTTGAAGGCGACGGCGCATCGGCCAAGATTATTGCCGGCAGCTTCTTTGGCAAAAGCTCACCTGTCCCTACGCTGTCGGATTTGTTTTATGTCGATGTCGCACTGGCACCCAAGGCGCGCCTGGACGTACCGGCCGAGTATCCGGAACAAGCTATCTATGTAGTGGAAGGTCAGCTCGACCTCGGACGCGACGGTGTCTACGGTCCCGGCCAGTTGCTGGTACTGCGTGCCAATACAGCAGTCACTCTGCGCAATGGCAGCAGCGGCACCACACGCCTGATGCTGCTCGGCGGTGAACCCATGGATGGTTCGCGTTATCTGGTGTGGAATTTTGTTTCCAGCTCGCTGGAACGCCTGGAGCAGGCGAAGGAAGACTGGCGTTTTCAACGCTTCACTGCGGTACCAGGCGAAACTGAATTCATCCCGCTGCCGGACTTGCCCGGCAAACCTATCGGCTATCCTTAAACGTCCGGCGCAGCAATCGTCAGGCGCTCTTGCCGTCGTAGTGCTGCACCTTCAACCCGGACAGATCCACAGCTTCCAGGCAACGTGCGTTAACAGCCGCCATCTCATTGCCATCCTTATCCCTGGCCATGCCATAGGTCTGGCAACCACAGGTCGGGCAGAAATGATGGTCTATCCGGTGCTTGTTGAATTTATAAACGGTGGACTTGCCTTCACCGCTGGTGATCTTTAATTGCGCGCGCGGCACAAACCACAGCAGGAAACCTTTGCGACTGCAATGTGAGCAATTGCAATCCATGACTTGTTGCAGCTCGCCTTCTGCTTCAAATTTGAGCAAGCCGCAATGACACGATCCTTGATAGAGCATGCTGATCTCCGTAGTTATCTGGCTGTGCGGCTTACTGTACTTTGTCCAATTGCTCGTAGACCGCATGCGCGATATTTGCCAGTTCGCCTTTGTTGATACCGGCGGATAAAGCATAGCCGAACTTGCCATCTATCCAGTAGAACACATTCACCGCGCCTTCCTGCGCGAAGCGGAAACCGGTGTCCTTGTTCTGCGCCTGGTCGGTTGAGACATACAGCGTCAGGCGTTGTCCCAAACCATCCTGATACATAAACTGCGCAACCGGCCCGCTTTCACCTGGCAACAAGCGACCACCGATCAATTCATAGCCGAGCTTGCCGAGCTTCGGCGGACGCATGGGGCTGCCGGTACGTTTCGACAGCCATGCAATCAACTGATCTTCCTGCTCGGCGCTGACTTCCACCGGGCGCCGCGCATCCGGGCTATAGACGCTATGCGCCACCGCAGCCTGGCGGGCCAGCGTTGACACCCTGAGCGGCGCGACCGCAGCATTGTTCTGCGCCAGCGTCGCGTCCGTCGGCATCACGCCATGCAAGATCCAACCGCCCGCACCACCCGCCAATGCAATCACTAACGCTGCCGCGTAACGACCGTAACGCTCGCTCCAGCTCTGCAAGCCCGATCTCAGTCGTGGCGGCACCGGCTCATCCAGTATCGGCCGGAACAAGGCGCGCAACTCTTCATTCTGCGCGCGATAGGCCTGTACACGTGCCTGCTCCTCCGGCCGCTCCGCCAGATAAAGCGCGACCTCGCGTTGTCGCGCTTCGCTCAGGAAGCCGTCAACGTAGGCATGCAGATCTGCTTCCGTTACTGTGTGCGGGCTCATTTGACTACCTTTAATAGCGATACGACAGATCGCCCTTCCATTTGCGCACGCAGCTTTTGGCGTGCACGTGACAAACGTGACATCACGGTACCCAGAGGCAAGCCCAGGGTAGCCGCGACTTCTTCATAACTCATTTCTTCCAGTGCAACCAGCAGCAGTATTTCGCGCTGCTCCGGCGGCAAACTACGCAAGGCGGTATCCAGGTCACGCATTTCCAGGCCGTCACTCACAGAGTGATGCGATACCGGCAGAGGCGTATCTTCATCCAGTTCTTCGGTCGGCAACGATGGCTTGCGCACCTGATCGACATGCAGGTTATGCATGATGCCGAACAGCCACGCGCGCATATCGCTGCCGCGCTGCCATGAAGAAAGTTTCTTCCAGCCACGTTCCATCGTGTCCTGTACCAGGTCGTCCGCCCCCGTGCGATCACCCAGCAGCGCACGGGCATAACGACGAAGTCGGGGAATACAGGCGATCAGCCGGTCACGTTCATCTTGCATGGCAACTCACCGAGACCAGAGGTCTTAGTCCTTCACGACGTGCCAGATGTCCTTGAAGTTATCGCCGGTACGATCACCCGCTTTTTTGTCGGATGCGAACAGATACAGCGGTTTGCCCTTGTAAGCCAGTTGTGGGCTGCCGTCATCACGTGTCACCACGGAATAGGGTGCGCTGACTTTAACGTCTTTGGCGGAAATTGGCGGCCATGCCGTGGCGCAAGGACCGTTGCAGGCGCTCTTGCCACTATCGGCGACATCCTTGTCGAAGGTGTAGACCGTCATGCCACTGGTGGTGACCAATATGCCGTCGGCTTTCTTGACTGGAACACTTTGCGCATAAGCGCTACCGGACAGCACAACTGCAGCAACCGCGGACAATACGATATGTGAGAGTTTCATTTTTGTTCCTTTTCGATGAATAGTGGCAAGTCGATAAAGGAAAGCTATGCGCTTGCCCATCGGCCTGGATCATTTACGTCAAAACACACACAACAATGTGCTGACATTGAGGTAAACGATGGCGCTGCCGCTTTATTCCACCGTATGGAAAATATTTATCCGCTCAGGCACACTGCTGCCGCTACCTTACACCTTCTGCCCGGCTACGGACATATTCAGTGCGGACGTTCGACCAGGTATTGGGCCACTTCCCAGGCCTGCATCGCGGCATCCGGATTACCGGTCAGATGGACGGCATCGATGGCGCCGTCCAGCAGGATATTGATCTGGGTCGCCAGTTTATGAGCCTGCGTGCCGTGTGTTTCCAGCAGCAAGGACTCTATATATTCAATAATCAGGTTTTTATGCAGGGCCGAGATTTGGTGGATCGGGTTTTTGCGTTCGTGGAACTCGGCAGCCGCATTGATGAACATGCAGCCGTTGAAGTCCTTGCGCTTGAACCATTGGTCATGCCAGGTGAACAGCGCAAGTATTTTTTGCGCCTGCCCTTCCTGCTGGTTCACATAATTCATCAGCGAGGTGCGGAAAAACAGATCACGCTGCGTCAGCACTTCCATGATCAGGTCCTGCTTCGATGGAAAGTACTTATATAGCGTCATCTTCGCTATCCCCGCTTCGGCGATGATGCGATCTATACCTACCCCTGTGTAACCGCCTTCCGCAAAGAGCTTCATTGCCGTCTGCACCAGGACTTCCCGTTTATCCACCATTGTTTTTTGCTCACAAATCAAAAAAAGAAGTATTGCAGTCACGTATTACTATCGATAGTATACAGATCTGTCTGTCTTTTCAAGTGACCGGAATACATCTGACGCACATCGGATACTGACAGACCGGGACCAGATCTAAAATTAAACTATGGACAAGCTATGAAAACATTTCTCTCCAAAATGCGCGGCGGCACTGCTTTGCCCCCACGTGCGCCCATGCGCCATGTTGCTCTTTCCTGGCTCGGCGGCTTCCTCGCCATCGCTGCTGTCGCCATCGCCACTGACATCAGCCACATGCCGCTGGTACTGGGCTCTTTCGGCGCGAGCTGCGTCTTGATCTTCGGCTTCCCGGAAAGCCCGTTCTCGCAACCGCGCAATGCCATAGGCGGCCACTTCCTGTCATCGCTGATCGGCTTGCTGTTTCTGACCCTGTTCGGTGCGCACTGGTGGAGCATGGCACTGGCGGTGGGTACAGCAATCGCCGTGATGCAACTCACCCGCACCGTTCATCCTCCGGCCGGTTCCAATCCGGTCATCGTGATGCTGGCAGCACCCGCCTGGAGCTTCCTGCTGACGCCTACCCTGATAGGCAGCATCATCGTGGTTCTGGTCGCACTCGTTTTCAACAATATTCCGAAAGAACGCTCGTATCCGAAGTACTGGATGTAAGTCACGATACCCCCTCTGCAAACACCTGATAACACGCATAAGCATCGGGTGTTTGCAGCTGCCTCACATGTCGGCCAAGGGCTCATTTATGGTCTTAAACAAGTGCCCACAAATCTGCCGCATCAAGCGCAACATCAAGCACAGCATCACTTTCACCCCATCTCGCAATTTCTACGTAGTATCCACAAAATTCTTACGTGGTATCCACAATTCACAATTTTTTTCGCCACGCGAATACGTGATATCCACAACATGAATATCTCATATTCTTGCTTTCAGCCCTAGCAAACGGTGCGCTGTTCTTCGATAGTAGCGTCGTTGAATTAAATAAACACGAGCCGCGCACGAGTTTGGATGAGCTACAAACTTTTCCGACAGATCGATGCGGTTGCAAATGATCGAAATGAATCATCCGTTGTTTATTACAACGAGGGTACGTCCTGATCCTGAATTATGACGTGCATTTTCTACTTGAGAGTTGAGAGAAGGCAAAAATGAATCAAGCAACTACTATCGGTGCTGAAGGCACTGTTACTCGCTCCGCATCATACCGTTGGATCCAATTGATCCTGGGTATCGTTGCGATGGCAATGATTGCGAACTTGCAATACGGCTGGACACTGTTCGTCGATCCTATCGCTGCAAAACACGGCTGGAGCCGCGCAGCAATTCAAGTCGCATTCACCATCTTCGTTCTGACCGAAACATGGTTGGTACCTATCGAAGGCTGGTTCGTAGATAAATTCGGTCCACGTCCAGTTGTTCTGGTCGGCGGTGTATTGTGCGGTGTGGGCTGGTTCATCAACTCGTTCGCTGACTCGCTCGCAACTCTGTACTTCGCAGCTGTTATCAGCGGTATCGGCGCTGGCGCTGTGTACGGTACTTGCGTTGGTAACGCATTGAAATGGTTCCCGGACCGTCGCGGCCTGGCAGCTGGCTTGACCGCTGCTGGTTTCGGTGCTGGTTCTGCTGTCACCATCATTCCTATCTCGGCAATGATCGCTACCCGCGGCTACCAAGATGCATTCCTGTACTTCGGTATCGGTCAAGGCATCATCGTGGTTCTGGTTGCTCTGTGCCTGACACGTGCTCCTGAGCACAAAAAAGGCGAAGCAGTCGCAAACGTTCAGCAAACCAAACGCGATTACAAACCAAGCGAAGTTCTGCGTGAACCAGTTTTCTGGATCATGTACGCAATGTTCGTGATGGTTGCTGCTGGTGGCCTGATGGCAACTGCTCAACTGGGCTCGATCGCTCGTGACTTCAAAGTGTTCGACGTACAAGTCAGCATGATGGGTCTGACACTGCCAGCACTGACATTCGCTCTGGCTATCGACCGCGTACTGAACGGCCTGACCCGTCCATTCTTCGGCTGGGTATCGGATCAAATCGGTCGTGAACCAACCATGTTCATCGCGTTTGCTATCGAAGCAGTTGGTATCCTGGCTCTGTTCCACTACGGCCACAACCCAATCGCATTCGTTATCCTGACCGGTATCGTGTTCTTTGCATGGGGCGAAATCTACTCGCTGTTCCCATCGACTTGCGCAGATACATTCGGCAGCAAATACGCAGCATCGAACGCTGGCTTGCTGTACACAGCTAAAGGTACCGCTTCCCTGCTGGTTCCACTGTCGGCAGTATTGGCTTCGGCAACCGGCGGCTGGTACGCAGTGTTCGTAGTAGCTAGTGCACTGAACGCAGTTGCTGCTCTGATGGCATGGTTCGTATTGCGACCAATGCGCGCTAAACACATGAGCAAACCAGCAGAATAATTATCTGCACTCATAACCAGGTGTAGCTCTTAAGACCGGCCTTCGCGCCGGTCTTTTTTTCGTCTGCAGTTTCCTCATCTTGCTCCAGCCGCTCAGCGCTATCCTTTGCCACAGCAGTGCTTATGTGAGTTAGCGCTCTCACTTTGTGCATAACTTCGGGTAGCATAAGCAGCAACACTCGACGCTCCGCGCACAAGGCCTCCTATATGAACTATCCCGAAATCCAGCAAAAGACTTTCCTGGCCTTATTAATTGCCTTCTCGGTCGCCTTCATCGGCATTCTGCTGCCGTTCTACGGCGCGGTGTTCTGGGCAGCGGTCCTGGCGATCCTGTTCTCGCCGTTCTATCGCAAATTGCTGATCAAGATGAACCAGCGCAGCAATATGGCCGCCCTCGCCACACTGGGCATTTGCCTGGTGGTCGTCATTCTGCCGCTGGTGCTGATTTCGATTTCACTGGTACATGAAGCCACTGCTCTGTACGCCAACATTCGTTCCGGCGAACTGAACTTCAGTGTCTACTTTGAAAAAGTGGTCGCTGCGCTGCCAAGCTGGGTCGTCAACCAGATGGATAAATTCGGCCTGACCAATGTCGCCACCTTGCAGGCCAAGCTGTCGCAAGCCGCGGTTCAGGGCAGCGAATTCATTACCAAGCAGGCGATCAGCATCGGGCAAAACACTTTCAACTTCCTGATCAGCTTCACCATCATGTTGTACATGCTGTTCTTCCTGCTGCGTGATGGCGACAAAATCGCCGCCCGCATCCGCCAGGCAGCGCCATTAAATCCGGATCACAAACGCACCCTCTTCAACAACCTGACCACCGCCATCCGCGCCACTGTCAAAGGCAATATCATCGTTGCCGCGGTGCAAGGTGCCCTCGGCGGTGTCGCCTTCTGGTTCCTCGGCGTCCAGGGCGCCCTGCTGTGGGGTGTATTGATGGCCTTCCTGTCGCTGCTGCCTGCAGTCGGCGCGGCACTGATCTGGGTTCCGGTTGCGGTCTACTTCCTGCTGACAGGTGCAATCTGGCAAGGCGTCAGCCTGATCGCCTTTGGCGTCCTGGTCATCGGCCTGGTGGACAATATCCTGCGCCCTATCCTGGTCGGCAAGGACACCGCGCTGCCGGATTTCATCGTGCTGATTTCCACCGTCGGCGGCATGGCGCTGCTGGGTCTGAACGGCTTTGTAATCGGCCCGGTGATCGCGGCACTGTTCATGACGCTGTGGGATATCTTCTCTTCCGGCAAGCAAAAGCAGGAGGCGGAGAAACTGCACCGCCCGGATTGATCACTGCCAGCACCAGAAAAAAGCCGACCATTTGAGTCGGCTTTTTTCATGGGCTTGTCTGCTTGTCATTAGCGCCATGCGGCGCAATTTCTGCGACAATTCGCGCTATGAATCCGACATTAGCCCCTGCCGCAGAGCAATTCCACATCGCCTTTTATAAATTTGCCAGACTGGCGGATGCCGATGCGGTCGTCTCGGTATGCCGTGAACTGACACGCGATCTGCTCGGCAGCATCCTGATCGCCGACGAAGGCATTAACGGCGTATTGGCAGGCGAAGCTGTCGCACTGGATCGCTTTGAGCATGCACTCAAAACCGACCCGCGGCTGGACGACGCATTCAGCAACATCGTCTTCAAACGCAGTGCCTGCAAAACCGCGCCCTTCGCCCGCATGAAGGTGCACCGCAAATCCGAGATCGTGTTCCTCGGCGTTGACAACGTCGATGCTATCGGCCGCACCGGGATAGACGTCAGCCCGCAAGAATGGCGCGAACTGATCGCACAGGACGATGTAGTCGTGATCGACAACCGCAACAGCTTTGAATTCAAACTCGGCAAGTTCAGGAATGCGGTCGACCCTGGCGTCGATAACTTCCGCGACTTCCCCAAATACATAGCAGAGCATGTGCCGGAATGGCAAGCCAGCGGCAAACGCGTGGCGATGTACTGCACCGGCGGCATCCGCTGCGAAAAAACCAGCGCCTGGATGCTGGACATGGGCGTGCCTGTGTATCAGCTGGAAGGCGGCATCCTGAATTACTTCCTTGAGATGCCGGATGCGGAGAAGGACTGGGAAGGCGAATGCTTTGTCTTCGACAACCGCATAGCGCTCGATACCAAAATGCAGGAAACCGACACCACGCTCGAAGATGTGTACGGCGGCGAACCCGACTGGGAATGGCGCTTGCAACGCGCCAAACGCCTGGATGCAGACAGCGAGTGAAAGCAGCGCCAGCCCAACAGCCACCCAGCAAGGATGGCGTCGGCCCCAGCAGCGTCGCACTCCCGGCCGGAACCTGGCCGACCATCATGGATTTCCTGTGCGCACACTTCCCTGCGATCCCGCATGCTGAATGGCTGGCGCGCATGCAACGCGGCGATGTCATCGATGCTGCCGGGCAGGCACTGGCACCGGACAGTCCGTATCAGCCACACAGCAAAATTTACTACTACCGCAGCCTGCCGGCAGAGCCGCGCATCCCCTTCGATGAAGTAGTGCTGTATCAGGATGACTATTTGCTGGTCGTCGACAAACCGCACTTCCTGCCGGTCACGCCTGCCGGCCGCTATTTGCAGGAAACCTTGCTGGTACGCCTGAAACGCTCGCTCGGCATCGATACACTCGCCCCTATGCATCGCATCGATAGAGAGACCGCCGGACTGGTGCTGTTCACAATACAGCCGCACACCCGCAATCTGTATCAAACCCTGTTTCGTGAACGCAGTGTCAGCAAGGAGTATGAAGCCATCGCTCCGCTGCGCCACGATCTCGCGCTGCCGACCATCTATCGCAGCCGCCTGGTCGAAAGCGACGCCTTCATGAAAATGTGCGAAGTCGCCGGCGAGCCGAATGCCGAAACCGCCATCGCCTTATTGGAAACACAGGGCGACTACGGCCGCTACCTGCTGCAGCCGGTCAGTGGCCAGAAGCATCAATTGCGGGCGCACATGGCGGCGCTCGGCATCCCCATCGTCAACGATCGCATCTATCCGCATTTATACCCGGATGAAGGGGCGGCGCAAGACTATAGCCAGCCGTTGCAATTGCTGGCCAAATCCATACGTTTTACCGACCCTATCTCAGGCCAGAAACACCAGTTCGCCAGCCTGCTGCAACTGAGGTTTTAAACCTGCGACTCCGCAATAGTCCGGCCATAGCCTGCAATGATAGTAGCGCTATATTGGCACCATCAATTTAGATGTGAGCGCTTATATGTCGGCCTTGGAAACGATAGGTAGCTTCGTCGGCAGTCTGGCGACACCTGTCTCCACCTATATCTCCGAAAAAATTGCAGAGCGCTGCGGGCGCGGCAAATCGGGGGACAACCACATCGTCGTCGAATTCATCGTATTGGCGATAGTATGGATACCGATACTGCTACTCACCCTGATCGCGATTGCATTTCTCTTGTTCGCCTTAGGCTGGCTGTTTTCTTCCTTCTAAACCCGCTGTGCCACGTCCGGCGTGGCGCAAACTCAGTTGTTCTTGCTCATTCGCTTCACGCAAATGTTTGAACCAGCCCGGATGCGCCTGCTCGGATGACCAGACATCCAGATGCAGTTGCGACAGGAAGACAGGGTCTGCCAGCAAACTATTTTTCTGTCCGTCCGGCAAAGTCGTCGGACCATTCTTCACCGCGTCCTGTACCTGATCCCTGCGCCTGCGCTGCGCCTCCAGTGAGCGATGCGCATGCATATAGCTGCTGGCACACATCACACCATTGAAGCGCGGATCGACCACCGCATCGATGAAGTTCATGCTGCGCGGCGCGGCTTTGACATACGCAACCATGTCCTGTAATTCCACTGGCGGCTGTGCTTCTTCCGGTATCAGGAACAACTTTTTGCGGCGAAAGCGCAAACCGTTGGCAACCTTGCTCGAATAAATCGACACCGGAATCGCCAGCGCCAGCGAACCGACGATAGGCAGCAACCATGGCAGGAAAGTCGGGTTCAGCCAAAAGATAATGCCACCCCAGGTCAGACCCAGCAGTGTATGGAAGCCATGCTTGCGTATGGCTTCACCGGGGCTGGTTTCTGCATCTTCACGCGGCGGCGATTTCCAGCGCAGCGCCCATCCCATGAAGGCAGCGATCACAAAGTGCGTGTGGAACAACATACGTACCGGTGCCAGCAACATCGAGAAAAACATTTCGATCAACATGCTGCCAACCAGACGCAGACGACCACCGAATTGTTGCGCACCCTGCATGCAGATCAGCAGCACACTCAGCATCTTCGGCAGGAATAACAAAGTCGCGGTTGCACTGAACAAGGCCAGCGCTTTTTCCGGATGCCATTGCGGCCAGGTCGGGAATAACTGCCACGGTTCGGTGAAATAGATCGGCTCGGTCAGTGTGTGCTGCATCAGCAAACCGGTCGACAGTATCAGGAACAGAAACCACAATGGCGCGGACAGATAAGCCATTACACCTGTCACAAATACGGCTCTGTGGACTGAATGCATGCCCTTGGACAGGAACAGGCGGAAGTTCATCAGATTGCCCTGACACCAGCGACGATCACGTTTTAATTCATCCAGCAGATTCGGCGGCATTTCTTCGTAACTGCCATCCAGATCGTACGCGATCCAGACCTTCCAGCCGGCACGGCGCATCAGTGCAGCTTCGATAAAATCATGCGACAGGATTTCACCCGCAAACGGCCCTTTACCCGGCAATAGCGACAAGGCGCAATGCTCGATGAAAGGCTGCATGCGGATGATCGCGTTATGCCCCCAGTAATGCGATTCACCAAGCTGCCAGTAATGCAGACCGGCGGTAAACAAAGGGCCATATACCCGCGTCGAGAATTGCTGGATGCGCGCATATAAAGTATCGCGACCAGCAGCACGTGGTGCAGTCTGGATAATCCCGGCATCCGGATTGGCTTCCATCGATTGCACCAGCTTGGTCAGGCAATCGCCGCTCATCACACTATCGGCATCCAGCACCACCATATAGCGGTAGTTCTTGCCCCAGCGGCGGCAGAAGTCATCGATATTTCCGCTCTTGCGTCTGACCCGACGCTGGCGACGACGATAGAAGATGCGACCAAAACCATTAATCGTCTTGCATAGCATGGCCCATGCGGCGACCTCATCGGCGCAGGTATCGCTATTGCTGCTATCGCTTAATACATAGAAATCAAATCTATCCAGCTGACCGGTTTTCTCTACCGATTCATAGGTCGCACGCAAACCGGCAAAGACCCGTGCCACATCTTCATTACAGACAGGCATCACAATCGCGGTGCGCGCAGCCGCATCTATCGGGCCGTCGGTGACTGCAGTTTTAGAAATCAGATGGGGGTCCTTGCCGCGCGCCAACAGGATGAAGCCCGTCATCGCGGTCCAGAAACCGGCAGAGACCCAGCAGAACAACAAGGCAAACAAAGCCAGCATCGCCATTTCCAATGGCTGCTTGCCCTGATACGGCAAGACGCTGCTCATATAGTAAGTAGCCAATGCGGTTTGTCCCAGCATCAACAGGAGCAGGACCAGACGACGTGTACCGCCTTTGGCGCCATCGTTGGCAGATGTCACTGTATCAGTGGCGGGCTGCGATTTCTTCGGCTGCCGCTTAAATAAACCCTGCAGCCAGCGCGTCAGCGGATTCAGCGCACCCCACGGTTCCGGCACCATCGAAGCGCGATTGATAGGCGGTGCAATACTTAAAGGCGCTCCTGTTTCATCACTGAGTGCTGCCGCAGGTGGCGCCTTATCTTTCGTCTTCGATGACAGCGCCAGCCAGGTCCGCGCCAGCACCGAACCGAGCGCCGGATTATCCGGGTTGGCATGCTCGCCTGCCAGCGCATTATGCAAGTCCTCCATCGCTACGCGTGTGGAGAACGTTGCACTCTGTTCCAACTGCACTTCGAGCGCATGCCGCTCTGCCTCAGGTAAGGACAGGTGGTCGAGGTAGTGCCGACACTGGGTCGGGATGCGAGGCGCGTCCATCAATCCGCCGGCAAGATATAACTCCACGTTTCCGACAGAGTTGTGTTGTTGGTGTGCAGGAAACCGCGCAGTTCTATCGGCTTCTTGTCATCTATTCGCTTGACCCTGAGCGCAGCACGCCAGCCGCCGGTCGCTTCATTGCGGTAGGTATGCGCTTCCAGGATTTCACCATTGCTATCCGATGAGGCGCGGAATTCTATCTTGGCATTGGCCTGCAATTTCTTGAAAACAGGCCCTTCAAAATCAACGAACAGAGCAGTGCTGTCGTCCGGCTTGCCCAGGTGGCCATGACCACGACGGGTCTGCGTGACCCAGGACAAAGGTGGTCGCTGTTGCGCGCTCTTGTTCCAGTACAGACGGTAATCCAGATTGATGGCGCTACCCGGTTTAGGAATAACGTCCGGCACCCAGTATGCGACGATATTGTCGTTGAACTCATCCGGGGTCGGTATCTGCACCAGCTCTACCCGTCCTGCGCCCCACTTCCCGTTCGGTTCGACCCACGCGCTTGGTCGCGCTTCGTAGCGCGCCTCCAGGTCTTCATAGCTGCTTTGTTTTTCATCGCGCTGCATCAGGCCAAAACTGCTAGGATTGCTCAGGCTATACGAGGTGACCAGCAAACGCTTCGGATTCACCAGCGGTCGCCAGATCCATTCACCAGTACCCGACTGTATCGACAAGCCATCCGAGTCATGCACTTCAGGACGGTAGTCTTCAGTCGCCGAACGCTGGTTCTCGCCAAAGAAATACATGCTGGTCAACGGTGCGATGCCGAGCTTGCTGACGTTTTCACGCAAGTAGAGCTGTGACTTCACATCTGTCACCGTTTGCTCACCCGGCTTGATCGTAAAGCGATATGCACCGGTTACACGGCGCGAGTCGAGCAAGGCGTAGATCGTCAGTTGCTTGCTGTTCGTACTCGGACGTTCGATCCAGAATTCAACAAACTTCGGAAATTCTTCACCGGAATTCAAAGCGGTATCAATCGCCAGTCCGCGCGCGGACAAACCATAAATCTGGCCTTTCCCTACTGCACGCAAATAACTCGCGCCGAGGAAAACCGCGACTTCATCTTTGTATTTAGGTGTGTTGATGGCGTAATGCACGCGGAAACCGGCATAGCCCAGATGTTTGAGATCATGCGGCGTCAGTTTGTTGGCGCCGTAGTTGAAGGCTTTGGGATCAAATGGAATCGGGCGCGCACGCTTGCCGACAATTTCATTAATACGCACCGGACTCTCGAATTGTCGGCTCTGATGGAAGAAGGTCAGCTCAAACGGTAATTTATCGGCATGCCAGTACGCACGTTCAGGTTTGTAACGGATATCGCGGTATTGGTCGTAATTCAGGTTCTCCAGGGCTTTCGAAATATTTTTCTGTGGCGCCTTGTAGGAGGTACTCGATAACTGCTTGGCTTTCTTCGCGACGTCGTTGAACTCAAACGCAAGCGCAGGAATACAGGGAATGAATGCAAGAACCAGCAACGCGATGCGCTGACCGGCCCGCACGGGTGTAAATAAACTCCAGAACATGATTTCCAATCTAAACAAACTGTCCGTTCCATACTGGCTGTCAGACCTTCGTCGCTACTGCAGATATGCAGGTTTGCACGAAGCAAAGATGTGTATCCCAATTAATTGCATCAAGTCACCGTAGCATTTGCTTGCAATTAGCTGCCATACGCATCCAATTTGAAAAGTGCCTTCACTCCACGCGATGCGCTTCACGAATCAAGGCAAGATTGACCTTTCGTCGCCGATGAGATGGACAAAAGACGATAACTGCTGCGAAATTACCCGGATTGTGCCCGT
The DNA here is from genome assembly GCF_003852535.1 of Herminiimonas sp. KBW02. GTDB lineage: Bacteria > Pseudomonadota > Gammaproteobacteria > Burkholderiales > Burkholderiaceae_D > Oxalicibacterium. Next base: position 86,438 of record NZ_QAJP01000003.1, read on the forward strand.
GCATTTCTGGTTGTTGCCGCGCCTTTTGAATCGCAACACAGCAGTTACGCTAGAACTCATGACGTAAATATCCGGCTAGCACACAGCTATTTACGGAATGAGTGCCAGTCTGACCTTGTAAAAAGTGGAATGGTTCCGCGTCTAAATGTTTTTTTACGGCATCATGCCTGCCACACACCGTAGCCCGCTTCGCGCAGCGCAATGCCGAGCTCCACCTCCATCTCACAGCCCGCCTCGTAAGGCATAGGGTTGTACACCGCATATAGCTCCGGTAACAGACGTAAACCGAACTTCTCGACGTATCGATTGCTCTGTATACCTGCCTTGTGTTTATCAAAGCGCAGATCCGGGTCGAGCCCGGTCATGCCGACATAGACACAGGGCTTGCCCGGGATGTAATCAGGATTCGCCTTTTTAAAACGGGCTTCGTAGAGCACATCGGTCGATAACTCGACGACATAGACATGGTGATGATGGCGGCGCGGCATGGGATAGTGCGAACAATGAACGACAGATAGTTCAGCATAGCAGGCCGCGCGCATCACATCGCGCCTGTCTAGAACGCATCTCACGGATATTTATGAAATGAGTTCTATATAGCTTTACCAGGCAGCAATTCTTATGCCATCACGACGATGACAACATCGGGCTCCAACTATCGGTACAATCCGTGAAACTGCAGCAGAGAAAATAAAGATCCCATTGCCGATCACCGCAGAAAGCGACGCCAACAATGAAAACAACGCACCTGCAAGACGCCTGGTCACTGACCAAGGAAGCAGTCCAAGCCTGGTTACAGGATTTTGCACCGAGTATGGGCGCCGCACTGGCCTATTACACGATCTTTTCCCTTGCACCAATGCTGATCATCGTGATCGCGATCGCAGGCTTCTTCTTCGGGCAAAACACAGCGCAGGGTGAAATCATTTCGCAGTTACGCGACCTGGTCGGCGACACCGGTGCAGCGGCAGTCGAAGGCATCTTGCGCTCTGTCAGTCAGCCGGGCCAGGGCATCATTGCCGCCACACTCGGTACATTGACGCTGATGATAGGTGCAACGGCAGTATTCGGTGAATTGCAAAGTGCGCTGAACCGTATCTGGAAAGTATCGACTGATAACAATAACGGCGGCATCTGGAAATTTGTTTTCACCCGTCTGCTTTCGTTCGGCATGGTGATGGGCCTGGGCTTCATGCTGCTGATTTCAATGATCCTGAGTGCAGCGCTGGCAGCACTCGGTAAATGGTGGGGCAATATGCTGGGTGACTGGAACATCGTCCTGCAGATATTGAACCTGGCCGTCTCCTTCGGCGTCATCACCACGCTGTTTGCGATGATTTATAAATTTATGCCGCGCGCGACTATCGCCTGGCGCGATGTCTGGGTCGGCGCCGTCATCACGGCGCTGCTGTTCAGCGTCGGCAAAACCCTGATCGGCCTCTATCTCGGCAAAACCAATATGGCGTCCGGCTTTGGTGCGGCCGGATCGCTGGTGGTCCTGCTCGCGTGGATTTATTATTCGGCGCAGATCTTCCTGCTCGGCGCCGAGTTCACCTGGGTACTGTCGCAAAGACATGAAGCCAGACTGGCTGCGGCCAGCGAGACGGACGCCGCCTCCGGCGCACTCGCATCCGATTAAAACCGTTACAGCGTAACGGGCTGCTGCATACTGCAGCCTGTCATTACGCGCCCATACTTAAGCAAGCATGAATCAAACCGCAACTCCGGCCACTGACTCCCGTCACGCGCACATAGACGCCATGCGTGGTATAGCCGTGTTCGGCATCCTGCTGGTCAATGTCTTTTCATTTATCTGGGGCTTCAACGCGCTGCGCTACGGCGTACTGCCAGCTGACGCTACCCTGTTCGATATTCTGTCGGTCGCCTTTGTTGCATTCTTTGCCGAACAAAAGTTTTATCCGATATTCGCGTTCCTGTTCGGCGCCAGCTTCGTCCTGATTACACGCTCGGCCCAGCAAAAGCTGGGACGCTGGAGTGACGCCGAACAGTTATACCGTCGCCGGATGAAGTGGTTGCTGGCATGCGGCGTCGTGCATGGCGTATTGATCTGGTTCGGCGACATCCTGACCGTATATGCGATCGCCGGATTCTGGGTATTGTCCGGCCTCGCCAATGCCAGACTGCGCAAAGTACGCAAACACCTGTATGTATGGCTGGGAATATTTACCGCTCTCTTGCTGCTCAATGTCTTCTTCGGCGCGCAACTCTTCGGCAGCGATGACCTGATCGCACAAAGTAAGAATGAAGTGTATGCAGTGGAAGCGGCACGCACGACTTATACCTATGGCAGCTACCTCCGCATCGCCATTCAGCGTATAAGCGATTACATCTCGGTCACCACCCAATCCGTTTTCATCCTGCCGCATATCGCCGTGCTGTTCCTGCTCGGCGTAATATCGGTCAGGCGCGGCTGGCTGACGCAACCGTGGCGGCATACTACTTTCTGGCGCCGCGTACGTCTGATTGGATTTGCGATAGGCATACCGTTCAACCTGATCTGGGCCACGCTGATCCTGGCCGAAGCCATCGATCCTTTACATCCGTCACCCTACTCTTACATTGCGTATGCATGGCTGCCGGTCGGCGGCAGCTGCCTCGCCGCTGCTTATGTCGCCTGCCTGATGCTGGCAGGCACAGACACCCAGCGCTGGCTGGCAAACTGGATGGCACCGGTCGGTCGGATGGCACTCAGTAACTACCTGATGCAGTCGCTGCTGTGTTCGGTACTGATACAGGGATTCGGTTTCGGTCTGGGTGCCAGCTGGCCACCAGCCGGATGGATGCTGATCGCCTTCGCCATCATGTTGCTGCAATTGCTGGTGAGTCGTTGGTGGCTCAGCACGCATACGCAAGGGCCGCTGGAAGCGCTGTCACGACGTTATATCAATCGCCAGCAGAGCGCAGCTTAAACCACGTCGTTCAGATGGCAGGCAGAGTAGTGCTGCGGCGCGATTTCTTTCAGCACGGGTTGCTCGACACTGCAACGCGGCATCGCATGCGGGCAACGCGGATGGAAGTGGCAACCTGAGGGTGGATGCAGCGGCGACGGTATCTCCCCCTTCACCGCAACGAAGTCGATTTTTTTTACTTCCAGCTTCGGTGCAGAAGCCAGCAAGGCGCTGGTGTACGGATGGTTAGCTTGTGCAAACAATTCTGCAGTCGGCGACGATTCCACGATGCGGCCGAGATACATGATGACGACACGATCCGAGATATGTCGCACCACACCCAGGTCATGGCTGATGAAGAGATAAGTCAGTTTCAGCTCATTACGTAATTCTATAAACAGGTTCAGCACTTGCGCCTGTATCGACACATCCAGCGCCGCCACCGCTTCATCGCATACCAGCAACTCCGGCTGCACTGCAAGTGCGCGCGCGATCCCGATACGCGCACGCTGTCCGCCGGAAAACTGATGCGGAAAGCGACGCACCAGCGCCGGATCCAGCCCCACCTTTTGCAACAGGCTGGCAACATAGTCTTTTTGCTCGACGCGTGTGGTCATGCCATGCGCCAGCGGCGCTTCGCCGACGATGTCCTGTATGCGCATGCGCGGATTCAGCGATGCATACGGATCCTGAAAAATCATTTGCATGGCCAATTGCCTGCGCCGCAACTCGCTGCCGGACAGCTGTGCCATGTCCTCGCTTTGCCAGCAGCGAGTACCGGACGACAGAGTATGCAAACCGACTGCCATACGGCCCAGCGTGGATTTGCCGCACCCCGACTCGCCGACCAGACCCACTACCTCGCCCGACTGTATGCTCAGGTTCGCATGATCTACCGCATGCACGACTTCTGCTTCGCGCTTCGCACCGAATGCTTTGGCTATGCGCGCAGCGGTATCCAGCGGTTTGACAAAACGCTTGCTGACATCGCGCAGCTCCAGCAAAGCCTTATCCATGTCTCACCTCCACTGCCTGCGACACCGGATGGAAGCAACGCAAGGTATGCGTACCATGCATGGATAAAGGAGGCGTCTGCTCACACTCGGCAGTCGCACGGTCACAACGGGTACGGAAGGCGCAACCGGACGGCAGATTCAGCAGGGACGGCGTCATGCCCGGGATCTGGCGCAAAGGCTGACCTGCGACATTGCGCGATGGCGACGATGCGATCAGACCATGAGTATATGGATGACGCGTTTGTTCCAGCACTTGCTGCACTGTGCCGCTTTCGACCACCTTACCCGCGTACATCACGCACAGGGCGTCGGCCAGTCCGGCGATCACAGATAAGTCATGCGTAATCCAGATCAATGCGGTACCAGATTCGCGACATAGCTTTTGCATCTCGTACAGGATCTGGCCCTGTATCGTGACGTCCAGTGCGGTGGTCGGCTCATCACAAATAATCAGATCAGGCTTATTCAGCAAAGCAATGGCGATCGCGACCCGTTGCCGCATGCCGCCAGAGAATTGATGCGGATAGGCCAGCAAGCGCTCGTCCGGTGACGCGATACCAACCCGCGCCAAAGCATCGCGCGCCATTGCACGCGCCGTCGTCTTGCTGACATCCTGATGTGCAAGCACCGCTTCCATCATTTGCGTATCAATACGCAAGACCGGATTCAGCGTCATCATCGGGTCCTGGAAAATCATCGCGACGCGATTGCCGCGCACACGCCGCATCGCTTCCGGCGACAGCTCCAGCAGGTTTTGTTCGCGCAACAGAATCTTGCCGCCGACTATCCTGCCTGGTGCGTCTATCAAACCCATGATCGAATATGCGGTCATCGACTTACCCGAGCCCGACTCACCCACCAGGCCCATGATCTGGCCGGGCGCGACCGAGAAGGACACATCTTCCACTGCTTTCACCACGCCTTCGCGTGCAGAGAAATGCATCTGCAGGTTTTGCACGGTGAGTGTCGGTATCGTCGTCATTGTGTTTGCAGGCGTGGATTCAGCACGTCGCGTAATTGGTCGGCCACCAGATTGATGGCCACCACGGTCAGCAGCAAGGCAATACCTGGGAACAGACTGATCCAGTATTTACCCGACATCATGTAATCAAAGCCGTTCGCAATCAGCAAACCCAGCGATGGCTCGGTCACCGGCAAACCTATGCCGAGGAAGGACAAGGTCGCTTCCAGCGAAATCGCAGATGCCACCTGCAAGGCAGCGATCACGATCAGCGGCGGCAGGCAATTCGGCAACAGATGATGAAAAACGATGCGCAAGGGCGACAAGCCAAGTCCGCTGGCGGCTTCTATATATTCTTTCTTGCGTTCGACCAGTGCCGCGCTGCGCGCAGTGCGAGCGTAATACGCCCATTGCACCGCGACCAGCGCGATGATGATTTTGCCTACGCCCGGCCCCATTAATGCCAGCAGGATCAGGGCCACCAGGATAGGCGGGAAGGACAACTGGATATCGGCGATGCGCATGATCAGGCTTTCCACCCGGCCACCAAAATAACCCGCGAATAAACCCAGCGTCAGACCGATCAGCAAAGCGATGACGGTACTGACGACGCCGACGATGATGGAGATGCGTACGCCATACAGAATCGCCGACAGCATATCCCGCCCCTGCTCATCGGTACCCAATACATAAGTCAGACTGTGGTCAAAGTTCTGCGTACCCGGCTCAAGGCGCGAATCCATGATGTCTATCTGCGCCAGATCATACGGATTTTGCGGTGCGATGACAGGTGCAAAGATGGCCGCCAGCACGATCAGCAGCAAGACGATAAAACCCAGTGTCGCTACTTTGCTGGCAAAGAAATTGCGCGCAAAACGCCGGAATGGCGTTTCGATGTGCGCTGTTGTGGCCGTAGCGTCCATCATCAGCCTTGCGCATCCGACAGGCGTACACGCGGGTCCAGCAGCGAATACACAACATCGACTATCAGGTTAATCAATATGAACAGCGCCACGATCAGCATCAGGTAAGCAACGATGACGGGTCTGTCCAGCACGCGTATCGAATCGATGATCAGCTTGCCCATGCCGGGCCAGGCAAAGACTGATTCGGTCACAATCGCAAACGCAATGATGGAACCGAACTGCAATGCAATCACGGTGACGATGGGGATGAGGATGTTCTTCAGTACATGCACGCCGATGATGCGGCTATTGCGCAAACCCTTGGCGCGCGCAAACTTCACATAATCCTGCAGCAAGGCTTCCTGCGCACCGGCGCGTGTCAGACGTATCACCAATGCAATATTAAAAAGCGCGAGATTGAAGGCGGGCAAGAGCAAATGCTTCAACCCATCCCAGCTCAGGAAGCTGACCGGTATACCCAGCAGCAAAGTCGTTTCGCCGCGCCCACTGGCTGGCAGCCAGCCCAGCTGCACCGCAAATACCATGATCAGCATCAGCCCGACCCAAAAGGTCGGAAGTGAGAAACCCAGTATTGATACCGCCATGATGCTTTTGCCGGTCCAGCTATGCGGACGCAGACCAGCCCACAAACCCAGCGGTATGCCGAGCACGATGGACATCAGGATCGCGCACACCGCCAGTTCCATCGTCGCAGGAAAACGTTCCAGTATCAGACCCAGCGCGGAAGTACCGAACGCAAACGAGCGGCCAAGATCGCCGCCGGCTGCATTCTGAATGAAGATGAAGTACTGCTGCCACAACGGTTTATCCAGTCCGAAGGCCGCGATGGTGCGGGCGCGTTCGAGCTGATCCGCATCCGGGCTGAGCAGGATGTCGATAGGATTGCCAATCGCGTAGACGCCGACAAATACCAGCAGGGACATGACGACCAGCACCAGTATGCTTTGTCCGAGGCGGCGCAGGATGAAATCAAACATGGTTCAGGTTCGGCCCGTGAGTTGACGAGCGCAAGCAGACAGCACGCTGGATTTATTCTGGGTGGAATTGGTGTGCAAAAGTGAATTCATCGGTACGCGCAGTGTACTTCAAGCCTTTGCGCATTGCCCAGGTCGCATATTGATGATGCAAGGGCACGACCGCATAATCCTTCATCGCGACGGCAGCCGCTTCCTGCGCATAGCCAGTGCGTTTGGCCTGGTCGACCGAGCCGAGGGAAGAAGCAATCAGCTTATCCAGCGCCGGATTGCTGTACTTGCCCCAGTTCCAGGTACCCCAGCCAGTGTCCGGATTCGAGGTGCCGACCAGTGTGCGCAAACCAAAGTCGCCAGCCAGCGTACCCCAGCCCAGCAAGGCCACGCTGAACTCACCGGCGCGTGCTTTGCTGAAGTAGACCGACAGCGGTAAGGTGACGACCTTGGTCTGTATGCCTATGCGATTGAGAAATTGCGCGACGGTTTGCACCACTTGCGCGTCATTGATATAGCGATCATTCGGCCCGTGCAAGGTCAGTGCGAAACCGTTCGGATAGCCGGCTTCCGCCAGCAACTTCTTCGCGCCTTCCGGATCGTAGGCTTCCACTTTCAACGCATCGTTATAACCGAGCAAGCCCGGTGCAACGATATTCGAAGCCGGCACTGCCAGTCCTTCCATCGTGCGATCCACCAAAGCCTGGCGGTTGATGGACTTGGAAATCGCCTGACGCACGCGGATGTCACGCAAAGGATTGCCCGGCAATGGCTTGCCAGCCTTATCCGTTACATACGGCGAGCTACGCTCGGACTGATCGATCTCCCAGAAGATGGTGCGCCATGAAATCTTTTGCTCCAGCTTGAACCTGGCATTGCGTTTCAGTTTGCTCAAATCGGCGGTCGGCACACCTTCGATTGCATCAACATCACCGGACAGCAAAGCGGCCAGGCGTGGTGCGGAATTGGTGATGATGCGGAAGCTGACTTTATCCCAGTCCGATTTGCCGCCCCAGTAATGATCGTTGCGCGCCACTTCTATACGGTCGCCGCGTTTAAAGCTGACGAATTTATATGGGCCGGTTCCTATCAGCGCCTTGCCGCTGTTGAAATCTTCGGTGCTGGCTTTCTCTGCCGCTTTCTTCGATACGATGAAGATGGCGCTTACATCCAGTGCCAGCGGACCATATGGTGTCGCGGTGCTAAGGCGTACGGTATAGGGATCGACGATTTTCTTCGCGACGATTTGTTTGGTATAGGCGGTGTATGGCCCGGGGCTATTCGTCAGTTTGGCTGGACGGTCCAGCGAAAACACTACGTCTTCGGCGGTAAACTTCGAGCCGTCATGAAACTGCACGTCGTGCCGCAGTTTGAATTCCCAGGTAGTCGCATCAATCGTACGCCATGATGTCGCCAGGCCAGGCACCAGTTTGCCGTTGGCATCAACATTCACCAGCGCATCGAATATATGGGAAGAGAAGGCAACGTTAGGTGCGATGTTCAGATAGTGCGGATCAAGTGAAGAAACATCGGCAGACAAGGCGATCTTCAGATCAGCCGCCCACAACGGTTGTATGGCCAGCGCGCCCAGCAAGGCAAGTGCGGATAAATGTTTTCGTTTGAAGCCGGGCATAGGATTCCTTTAATAAGCCATGAGTGGATAGATGTCTCACGCAAGGATGCGCGAGCTACGCGCGACCTACGCTACAGGGCGATGTTAGTCACCCGCGCCGCGCTTGTAAATCATCCATTTTGGCTTTGGATATATCAAAAAGATATATTGTCGCGTGAAACGCGGATGCTTGCCCGCGACGAGATGTGCGGCCATGCGCGCAGGTGCATTCAGACAACAGTGGAACCTGTATGATGGATTGCTGCTCTAAATGAAGCACATTTGTGCTTCCTTGCCAGAGATGCCCGGAGACTGCCATGCAGACCAGATTACTTACCCTCGCCTTGAGCGCATGCATGATGCTGAGCGCACCGGCCTTTGCTGAAACTACCCGCGTCGATTTGCTGGGTTATCCATCCACCGCGGCGGCGGCGGTGCGTACCATCGTGATTACACCTGACACCAAATGGGTGAATGTCGAAGGCGGTGAAATCATCCACTTCGTGGTCGGCGACAAATCCTTCACCTGGCATTTTTATGTCGGCTTTACCGTCACATCCTTCGACCTGCAACTGGTTGCGCCACCGGGGCTGCTGAACCGACGCATCGTTGCTTATGTCTCGCCTGATCCCAGGTATATAGGACGGGATTAAGCAGTCGCTTGCGGCAAATCACCTTTTGCGATGACGGCGTTACGCACCTGAATTTCGGAACGTACACGCGCCTTGCGTTTCTTCCACCAGATCACCACACCGGTGATACTCAGCATGGAAACCAGCAAACCCATGATGGAAATCAGGATGCGTACCGGCAAACCGAGAATGCGTCCTGAATGCAGCGGGAACTGCATTTGCAGGAAGATATCAGCAGCCCTACCCTGCCACGGCAACCGATTCCCGAGGTAAGCACCGTTCTTGCCATCGAAGTACAAAGCCGCAGGCCCTACTCCGCCAGCGCGCCCTTGCACCATTCCATGCCAGAATCACTTCGCTACACATTATCAATATTCGATATTATCTATAGTAAGTACACACTTACATCAAATCGGAAGTCTGTTTCGTGCCCATCGTCAAAGTTAACGCCACAATTCTGAAATTGCATCTCCGTTTAAAAAATTCAATATGGAATGTCCGCTATCGACCAACAGCGGACATGTAGCAGAAATAATAAAGGCGACCATCCGGTCGCCTTTTTCTTGGTGTGGCTAAGGTGTTAAAAAGCCCACTTCGCCCGCACTGAGGCGGTGTGATTGAGGAAGTCCGAACGGCCTGTTGCGTCATAGCGGAAATTGATTTCCGTGCCGCTTGCAGCAATCATGCTGTACCCGATCCCACCACGTACCAGCCATGGTGAATGATCGATGCCGGTTGTCACAAACGATTGCCCCGGTACACCAGCGTAAGCTGCCACGATGTTGCCTTGCTTGTTAATGGTGTCGTAACCGATGCCGATGTTGGCATCGATACGAGAGACGTTCGAGATGCGATATTGAAGGTAAGTATCCGCACCAATCACCAAGGCGTCGGTTTTGTTTGAATCGACACTCAGATTCAATGCATCCGCACCAATCTCGTTGTAGCTTTGCGATTTGAGCCATGTGTAATCGGCACGCAGGGCAGGTGTGAATGTGGTCTTCTGATTGAGTTCAAACGCTTGTGCAATCGCAGCACCCATATGTGCACTGTAGGTACGATAGTCGGCGCGTGCCGTACGGTTCAACCCACCAAAGTCGATCTGGCGGGTGGATTTGTTGCCGCTGACGCCAATATCGCCCTGGAACGAGAAGGTGCGATTGCTACCCATGTCTTTGCTACCGTAGGCAGACACCACGTGCGAGTCGATGTTGGCACGCTGCGCGGTACCGCTCAGGTCAGTATTGCCATTGACCGAGGTCTTGGCGTAACCGTAGGCCAGGCCAAAGCGTGCACCCGGTGCAACTTCGGCATCGCCACCCAGTGCCAGACCCCAGGTATCGGCTTTAAAACCTGCAGCACCGCTGCGATCATCCTGATCGGCACGTGAGCCAAACACCTTGCCCCAGCCGTTCTTGTTCGACAGTGCATCACCGGACGACAAGCCGGTTGCATTACCGGCATTGCGCTGTTGAATCAGGTTCTGGTAGGTGGATAAGGTCCCTTGAATGGCTTGATTGCCCGAAATGACCGGCAGCGTCTGATTGACTGCGCGAGCGACGCTGGATTGCGTGGGCAGTCTGTTGAATGCGCTGGAAACAACCCCGGTGTCACCGCTGCTAGGTAAGGCATCCAGGATGCGGGCAGCGCCATAGGCTGGCGCCATGGATTGGGCGCGGACGGCATCATAGATGGTGCTGGCATTAACGATATTGAGATCGATGGCGCTACCGTTGCGGACCGCGACGAAATTAAGCAAGGCGGAATTGTCCGTGACATTGAAGGTCGTGGCGTTCAGGGTGCCTGCGCTGATGACACCGCTCAAGGTCTGGTCTTTGGCCAGCGTGTTGATGCTGGCGACATCGACTGCAAGATTGGCACCGGCATTGAAAGTCGCCACTCCGCTGACATTCAGCTTGCCGTAGTTGGCGATGCTGCTCGCACCGATGGTCAAGGTCTGGCTGCTGCTCTGGGTGTAGGTGGTAAAGCCTAACGTGCCGGCGGCGACGCTGGTGCTGCCGCCCCATGTATTACTGCCCGTGATGCTGAGTGTGCCGCTGCCTTGCTTGGTGAAAGAGCCGGAGCCTGTGATGATGCCTGTCGAGTTATTGATGCCGACGGTGAAGGCTTGCGTATCGACGTAGGCGCCAGCGCTGTTGACCTTGATAGCATTGGCCTGGAAACTTTGCAAAAAATTGGCTTCGTTGTCGTTGACACGCAGAATGCCGCCGTTGAAATTCACGCTTGCCGTGCCGCCGCCACTGACCAAATAGCTCGTTTGCAGCACCCCGCCGTTGTTGAGATTGAGCGTGCCGGTTGACGTGTTATTGTCGGGCAGTCCCGTCAGGCCCGCGACGCTGACAATGGCTCCGTCTTGAATGGTCAACTCGCCTACCGGGCCGAATCTGCCGCCAATCACCAGATTGTCGGTCAGGGTGAAAGAAGTCCCCAGACTGCCCGCGGCAATCTGGGTGTTAGTGCCACTCAGAAAATGAAACACGCTGCCGGTAACGGTAATGGATTGAGCCCACACAGGCTGCGCAACGCAAAAAATTGCGGCAAGGAAGAGCTTCTTATTAAAGACGATTGAAACGGATTTATTTCCACGAATCATTTGCACCCTTTTTTAAAAATTTTGTGATATTACGAATTCTTGCAGGAGGCTTGTCTATGGAAATACGGCAGGGTGCAGAATATTGGTATGTCGTGCAATTTTTCGCGACCAAGTCATTTGAGTCAATCATTGCGTTTCTCCGTAGAAATCCCTCTCCGCATCCGGCCCTCTAGATAAACAAAAGCCCCGGAAATCTTCCGAGGCTTTTAACGTTTCGATCCGGTGTTGCTAAAGCGATATCGGCATATCCGTAGTTTATAGTTTAATTGCAACATTGCGCAAAGGAAATTGAGGGGCTGTCTGTTGAATTGCGCTGAAACCTGACCCGTATTTTGCATTGAATTTTGACCCACCCTATTAATGTAATTTTGAGGTTAGGTAGCAGTTAGTCGGCTTGCTGTTGATTTGCTCGCAGAATTGACCCTCTCCAGCTGATCCACCTTCCACTGTCTGGCGAAGGCTGCGACCCGGTCATACGACCCTTCAAATCCCAACGCACACAAGTCGATGTGCATCTGTTTCAAAGTCCGTCGTTGCTTTCGTGACTTCGTCGCCTCGGTCTTTAACCAGGCGGAAAGCTTGAACGCGTATTTATCGAGAGAAGTCGGAGAACGTCTATCAGCATAGGCTGGCTCAACAGTTTCGGCCCGTAGATAACGTCTAACGGTATTTCGAGAGATACCCAGTCGTTTGAATATTTCCCTCAATGAGACCTGGTCACGAAGGTGCCAGCGTCGAATTATTCCAAGTAAAGCCACGTCGATCACTCCATATCTCCTACTCACTTTGATAAGTAGGATTGTGTTCTAAACGTGGGTCAGTTTTCGATGCAAATCAACAATGGATCATCAAAGTTAGGCGCTAACTTTAACGATTTGTGGCGCTAAATATGACGATGGGCAGGTATATCCCGCGATTTGCACCCTACTTGAAAAAAGCCCTTGACCTTCCCATCATGGTAAGGTCGACACTGCTTACATCTACAGTCACCTGCGAGCCCATCATGACGACCGCCCAGTCACTAACAGCTGCAAACAATCTCCGTCGCATCACCCTCGATGTGGCAGGCATGACCTGCGCGTCCTGTGCGTCACGTGTGGAAAAGGCCATCAATGCCATTCCCGGTGTGCAACAAACCAGCGTCAATCTCGCCACCGATTCGGTCGCGGTCGAAGCGACAACCCTGGTCCAGCCCGACATGATCCGGCAGGCCATCGAAAAAGCGGGCTACGAAGTGCCGCAAGAAGAAGTCACGCTCGACATCACCGGGATGACCTGCGCCTCCTGCGCCGGCCGTGTCGAAAAGGCCTTGCGCAAAGTAGATGGCGTGCTCAACGCCAGCATCAACCTCGCCACCGATAGAGCGCAAGTCAAAGTCAACCGCGGCACCAGCAGCTCGGCCCTGATCGCTGCGGTAGAGAAAGCCGGCTATGGCGCAGCCCTGCCGTCTACCCAGTCACAAACAGCGCAACAAGCGAAGGAACAAAAAGCGGCTCCGGACTGGCTGCCCGTGATGTACTCCGCGCTGATCGCCATCCCGCTGGTACTGCCGATGTTCCTGCAACCGTTCGGTATCGAATGGATGTTGCCGGGCTGGCTGCAATGGGCATTGGCAACGCCGGTACAGTTCTGGCTTGGTGCGCGCTTCTATAAAGCGGGCTGGCACGCAGTCAAGGCCGGTACCGGTAATATGGATTTGCTGGTCGCGCTGGGTACCAGCGCCGCTTACGGTCTGAGTATTTATTTACTGCTGACCGCGATGCCCGATCACATGCCACATTTGTATTTTGAAGCATCAGTGGTCGTCATTACCCTGATCCTGCTGGGCAAATGGCTGGAAGCACGCGCCAAGAAACAAACTGCCTCGGCCATACGCGCGCTGCAAAAACTGCGTCCGGAATTCGCCCGCGTGCGCCGCGATGGTGTGGATACTGATGTGGCTATCGACTCGGTCAAGGTCGGCGACATCGTCGTCGTACGTCCCGGCGAACGTATCGCTGTTGACGGCACCATCATCGAAGGCAATAGCCAGGTCGATGAATCACTGATTACGGGTGAAAGCCTGCCGGTAGTCAAACAGGTCGGCGCCAAAGTAACCGGCGCCTCCATCAATGCCGATGGCTTGTTGCTGGTACGTACCGATGCGATCGGCGCAGAAACCACTTTGTCGCGCATCATCCGCATGGTGGAAAACGCACAATCGGCGAAAGCGCCTATCCAGCGCCTGGTCGATAAAGTCAGTGCGATCTTCGTCCCTATCGTTTTGCTGATCGCGCTCGTCACCCTTATCGGCTGGTGGCTCGCAGGTGCCGGGATGGAAACTGCCATCATCAATGCGGTCAGCGTGCTCGTCATTGCCTGTCCATGTGCATTGGGTCTGGCCACACCAACCGCCATCATGGCTGGCACCGGCGTCGCCGCGAAAGCCGGCATCCTGATCAAGGATGCAGAAGCACTGGAAACGGTCCATCGCGTCAACACTGTGGTGTTCGATAAAACCGGCACCCTGACCCTCGGCAAACCGCAAGTCGCGGCCATGCAAGGCAATGGCATACCGACGAAGACCTTGTTGCAATTGGCCGCCACGATCCAGAACGGCAGCGAGCATCCGCTGGCGCATGCCGTCATCGAATCTGCGCGCAAGGAAAATATAGACTTGTTGCCGGTCAGCGAAGTGCAAGCCTTGCCCGGCCGCGGCGTCGCCGCCGTCATCAATGGTCGTCGCCTGCAACTCGGCAGCTCGCGCATGATAGAAGAGCTGGGCCTGAATGGCGGCGCACTAGCTGAACGCGCGCAGGAACTGGAAAGCACCGGCCATACAATTTCATGGCTGGCATTGGCGGATGAACCCACGGAATTGCTGGGCCTGATCGCCTTCGCCGACGCAATCAAGGACAGCGCGCCGCGCGCAATCTCCAGCCTGAATGCACTCGGTATCGATACCGTGCTGCTGAGCGGCGATAACTATGGCAGCGCCAATGCGGTCGGTAGCAAACTCGGCATCCAGCATGTAATCGCACAAGTGCTCCCGGCGGATAAAACCGCCAAGATCACTGAGTTGCAACAAGGCGATCACATCGTTGCGATGGTCGGCGATGGCATCAACGATGCGCCTGCGCTGGCCGCGGCCCACGTCGGCATCGCGATGGCAACCGGCACTGACGTTGCGATGCATGCGGCGGGTATCACGCTGATGCGTGGCGATCCGGCCCTGGTGGCAGATGCGGTCGATATCTCGCGTCGCACCTATAGCAAGATCCGGCAGAACCTGTTCTGGGCATTTATCTACAACCTGGTGGGCATTCCGCTAGCAGCGTTCGGCTTGCTGAACCCTATGCTCGCCGGCGCAGCGATGGCCTTCAGCTCAGTCAGTGTGATCAGTAATGCGTTACTCCTGCGCCGCTGGCACCCGACCGCCAAAACAGCGCATGACAGCAAGTAAGCAACATCCAGACGAAAAGGACATGCCATGAATATCGGCGAAGCAGCACATGCATCCGGCATCACCGCCAAGATGATCCGGCACTATGAAAGCATCCACCTGATTAAACCCAGTGCACGCAGCGACGCCGGCTACCGGACTTATAGCGAAAACGATTTGCACACGCTGCGCTTCATCAAGCGTGCGCGCTCACTGGGTTTCGCTCTGGACCAGATCCGCGACTTGCTGTCGCTGTGGAATGATGCGCACAGGGCCAGCGCCGATGTAAAGGCTATCGCGCTGGCACATGTGGAAGATCTGAACAAGCGCGTGGCAGAGTTAACTGAAATGCGCGACACGCTGCAGCACCTGGCACAATCCTGTAACGGCGATGCGCGGGCTGACTGCCCCATCCTGCAAGGACTGGCGCAGGCTAATGGTGATGAAAGCAGCGGCTGCTGTCCACACTGAGGGTGAGCGCCCTGTAGCGTACAACATACGTCGACGTTCAGCTTTGCAGATTAGAATATCCCGTCCCTGTGTCTCTATCGATAGCGGCCATGTATTCATCTACTTTTATCTTTGCCACCAAACAATTCGATGATGAATTCCATCGTCTGGATCGCATCATCGCGGACGCTGCCAGGTCTATGCCCGGCTATCTGGGTGAAGAAAGCTGGGAAAACGCCAGCAACGGCCTGACTTCCAATGTCTACTACTGGGACAACCTGGCTTCGCTGCAAGCCCTGATCCACCATCCGGTGCATTTACAGGCGAAAACGGCGCAGGCCAACTGGCTGGACGGGTACAGGGTCATCATCTCCGAAGTCTTGCGCACTTACGGCGACGATGTACTGACACAGCTGCCGGAATTGACGCGCAAGGATTAAATTGCCGGGCAATAAAAAAGAGCGAGTGGCATGGCCAACTCGCTCTTTTGTGCGCTGTTTTTTAAACAGTAGTACTGGCAACCACCGGATAACCGGCATCTGCAAGCGCTTCGGAGATATCTACCAACGCAGTATCCGATTGCACGCGTACTTTATGCGTAGGCAGATCAATCTCCACCTTCGCCGTCGCATCCAGCTCTATTACTGTTTTGGTCACTTTGCTTGCGCAATGACCGCAGGTCATATCATCAATTTGCAACTCATACATCGTCATACTCCTTAAGTGGGACAACTGACTACACTGTAGACCTTCCCACCATAGGAAGGTCAAGCCTTATTCATCCAAATCGTCATTCGACATCACGACATAGATCAGCACCAGCAACAGTGTCGTAAAGAAACGGCTGGCATCCGGCACGCCGTTCCATTCTTTCGACATCCACATGCCGAACCACTCGCCGCCTACCGACATGAAGCCGACCTGCCAGACCAGGAAACCCAGGGTCAGGCCAGCAATCGCGTATTTCTTGGCGCGACGGAACGCGACATTATCGCCCTTCAATGCTTGCCACAGCTTGTAGCCACCTAGCCAGCACAGGAGTGCCGTCGCGGTTTCCAGCGCGATGATGAATATATAACCGGCATGCTGTATGAACGGGGACTCAATCGCACGGTAAGTAATACTGTTGCCGGGGAAGGTGGTATCCATGAGAAACACATGGTGCACAAACGCAAAGTTGGTTTCGTAATCAGTGATGTTGCCGAAACTGACAAGCGATGCAAACAGGGCCATGGCCAGCACCATAGCGATTTTGGACAAACGGATCATCATGATCTTTACTCCTTTAATTGGGTCAATTGAAATCCGTTCCTGCCCGCGCTACTTGCAGCAGACGCACGTGTAGACTCCTTGCAGCGAAACTGCAAAGTACTCGGTGAAGTGGGCGGGAAAGATACGGTGCACGAAATGCAGCGTGGGAACGACAGGAATCCAGTTGGGTATCGGGACTGGCCTTACCTGAAGCTGGCCGACTCAGCTTGGAAATGAGTCAGCGAACTGGATGAGCCCAACCTTGGTGAAAATAATTCTACTGGAGATCTGCAGGTTTTCCTATAGCGGTATGGCTATAGATCATCTAAGCAATACCACATGTAGAAGGTCAGATGACGTCTACTGCGGGAGCGGTGGATTTCTGTGCTGACACGTGTCGCTGTCTGCGTTCGCTATAGCGATCCGTCAGGTAGTCGCTGCGTTCGCGCAGCAACAGCGTGAACTTGTATAGCTCTTCCATCACGTCAAACAGGCGATCGTAGTAAGGGGAAGGCTTCATGCGCCCGGCCGCGTCAAACTCATCGTAAGCCTTGGCCACCGAAGACTGATTGGGTATCGTGAACATCCTCATCCAGCGTCCCAGTACACGCATGACATTCACGGTATTAAAGGATTGCGAGCCACCGCTGACCTGCATGACCGCCAGCGTACGCCCCTGGCTGGGACGCATCGCACCTTGCTCCAGTGGTATCCAGTCGATCTGGTTTTTCATCACGGCGGTAATCGTCCCATGCCGCTCCGGACTGCACCACACTTGCCCCTCGGACCATATACTCAATGCACGCAACTCCACTACCTTGGGGTGTGATTCATCCACGCTGCCTGCCATCGGCAAATCACGCGGATCAAAGATGCGTACTTCCGCGCCTAAATGCAGCAGTATGCGCGCCGCCTCTTCGGTCAGGAAGCGACTGAAAGAACGTTCGCGCAATGAACCGTACAACAGCAATATGCGCGGTGCATGTGTGTAATGCGCCGGAATCGCCAGCTTCTCCGGCGTCGGAATATCAATCTGGTTCAATGCAAACGCAGGCAGACTTTTGTCGTCAAATGTGTTCATGATGAATGTGCTTTATAAAGTCCATTGCAGACGCAGTGCCAGCGCAATCAATGTGATGAGCAAAATGGGCAGGGTCATGACGATGCCGACGCGTAAGTAGTAGCCCCATGTAATGCGGATG
This sequence comes from Herminiimonas sp. KBW02, assembly GCF_003852535.1. Taxonomy (GTDB): domain Bacteria; phylum Pseudomonadota; class Gammaproteobacteria; order Burkholderiales; family Burkholderiaceae_D; genus Oxalicibacterium. The sequence continues at coordinate 104,397 of NZ_QAJP01000003.1, forward strand.
TTTTTGCGTGCCAGCACATGCAGCCAAAGCAAGGTGGCCAGGCTACCGATAGGCGTAATCTTGGGCCCGAGATCGCTGCCGATGACATTCGCGTAAATCATCGCGCTACGCACCACCCCTTGCGCGGTGCTGGCATCTATCGACAGTGCGCCCACCAGCACCGTCGGCATATTGTTCATCACCGAAGAGAGTATGGCCGTCAGCAAACCGGTTCCCAGCGCAGCGCCCCATACGCCATATTCGGCAAAATGATTCAGTACCATCGCCAGGTAATCGGTCATGCCTGCGTTCCGCAAACCATACACCACCAGATACATGCCGAGCGAGAACAGCACGATCTGCCATGGCGCATCCTTCACCACCTTGCGCGTTGAAATGAGGTGGCCGCGCGCGGCGACCGCCAGCAGAATAATAGCGGCGGCACTTGCTACTGCACTGATAGGAACGCCCAAAGGCTCCAGTCCAAAGCAACCTGCCAGTAACAAAGCCAATACCCAGAATCCGGCGCGGAAGGTGGCTGGGTCACGGATGACCTGATGCGGAAGTTGCAAACTGTTGACGTCGTAGCTGGCCGGAATGTCGCGTCTATAGAACAACAGCAGCATGCCCAACGTAGCCGCGATCGCCACCAGATTCACCGGCAGCATGACGGACGCGTATTCCGCGAAACCTATCCTGAAGTAATCGGCGGAGACGATATTCACCAGGTTGGACACCACCAGCGGCAAGCTGGCGGTATCCGCAATAAAGCCTGCTGCCATGACAAATGCCAGTGTCGCTGCCGGCGAAAATCTCAGTGCCGTCAGCATCGCGATCACGATAGGCGTCAGTATCAATGCGGCACCGTCATTGGCGAATAAAGCAGAAACCAGTGCCCCCAGCAAAACCAGGTAGGCAAACAGCAGGCGTCCGCTACCCCGCCCCCAGCGCGCAACATGCAGTGCCGCCCAGGCGAAGAAGCCCGCCTCATCCAGCAACAGACTGATGATAATGATGGCGATGAAACTGATGGTGGCATTCCAGACTATGCCCCACACGACGGCAATGTCCGCCAGTTGCACCACGCCGCAGAGCAATGCCAGCGCAGCGCCTATGGCGGCACTCCAGCCTATCTTCAAACCGCGCGGCTGCCAGATTACCAACCCGATAGTGGCAATGAATATGAGGAAAGCGGTCAGCATCACATCTCGCACTTGCGCCAGATAATCAGACTAGACACCGCTTGCGCCTATCTTTTTCAGTTCGTGATGGATCGTATTTTTTTCCAGCATGGCTATCGGCAGGCTAACGAAGGTATTCACTCGCCCCATGATTTGCTTGAATACCTTGTGGAAGACTGCGCGTTTTTCTTCATCGCTGCCTTGCGCAGCGGCAGGATCTTCAAAACCCCAATGAGCCGACATTGGTTGTCCCGGCCAGATAGGACAGACTTCGCCTGCAGCGTTGTCGCACACCGTGATGATGAAATCCATTTTCGGTGCGCCATCCACCGCGTATTCATCCCAGCTCTTACTACGCAAATGTTCAGTCGGATAGCCGGTAGTCTTTACCAGTTCCACAGCAAACGGGTTGACCGTGCCGCCCGGCTGGCTGCCAGCGCTGAATACCCGAAACCGGCCATGCCCCATAGTCGACAGCAAGGCTTCCGCCATGATGCTGCGTGCTGAGTTACCGGTACAAAGGAAAAGTACATTAAAAGTCTTATCTAACATTTGATGGACCTGCAGTGAATTAAGAATTGTTGGAATCAGCGCTTTACTGTTTTTGCGTCATCACAAGCCGGCGTACACGCCGGCGTGCATGGATTACCACCACAGCAGTTCTCGGTCAGGAAGGCAATCAAGCCATTCATGGCGCCGTAGTTGGCGGCGTAATGTATGTAGCGCCCGGCCTGGGTTGCAGTAAGCAGACCCGCGTGACTCAGTTCTTTCAGATGGAAGGACAATGAGGAAGGGGGAATTTCCAGCGCTTCGCTGATTTTGCTTGCTGCCAGACCTTCGGGCCCGACCTGCACCAGCAGGCGGAACACCGCAAGACGGGAATCATGCGCAAGCGCGGCGAGGGAGGTAATAGCGTTTTTAGTTTCCATGATTCGATAATAGTCGAATTATGGAATTGATGCAAAAAATTCGCACTTATTGGGCTATTGATCAGGAAAGGTGCAATTGCACGGCGACAAGGCCATGCATGCCCTGCCGAGGTGCACTTGCTTTTCGCTTGCTCATCCAGCCCGGCTTCTGCGACGCGCCGGATGATAGGAGTAACTGAGGCGGGTAAGTGAAGTGGGCTACAAGCACAAACATGAACACGCCGCATAAAACACACCATGCACATCACACAAAACTTGCTCCACGCATTCTGCCTGCACTCACCTTGTTGCATCAGAAAGTTATGCCGCATATCTTCGCTGACCCGGTACATACGCATAGTGTTTTTTCGGACTAAAAAATACCAAAAACACGCCGGGCACAGAATATGCACACCACAAAATTACCTCATGGAAACTATTTTGTTACTTTTAAAAAACGGCGTGTCAGATGACCACACGCCATGTCATAGCGAGGAAAAAAAGCAAACGTAAAATATGATTTCCATGCGCCAAGACAGGGATTTGTTGCTTTCTATTCAGATAGAATGGTTCTCACTAATTAAGCAATAAAAACCAATAAAAGCGGCTTAATTGCTTCTCTTGCGCTCTTGAAATTCGTTTCCGCTGTTGAAACTTGCTGCTCTTAACAGAAAATTTTTCTTGAAGTCATGCCTCATGTTCACACGGATACACACAACATTTTTTGGTCTAAGTCTTTGCATGGGTAACGCGTGAGTACCTCAGAACCCCTCATGATGGGATCGCTGCTGGATCATCTGGTAGAGATCACCGGTCATCGTGATCACGACCTGCTCGACATTTCGGTCATGACCGCTTTGTTGAACATGGTAGGTGTGGCCGAAGCACGCGTGATGGAATTATTCCAGTCACGTGGCGAACTGTTTGTGCGTCCTCGTGTGTGGATTTCCGGCGGCGCCGTAAAAACCGTGGATGACGAACAAGTTACTGCCGAACAACCCGGCGAACCTATCGTCTCCTTCCCCGGCCTGGTTGCCTGCATCGCACAACGCAAAAACCGCCTCGAAGAAACTCGCGAAAACGGCCAGCACGTCTTGTGGATACCGATCTGGCAAAACGACAAAGTCTCGACCTGCCTGGAAATAGCGCATATACAGCCGTTCACAGCACAGATGCTGCAAGTGATGGAAGGCATACTCAGCGTCTATCGCAACTATCAAAGTCTGCTGGATTACAGCGAACGTGACTCGCTGACCGGGCTACTCAATCGCAAAACCTTCGACGAAAAATTCGCCCGCATGGTGAATGCCAAACCATCGGAATCCACTGCACCTGATGACGGTGACAGGCGCCATCATCATGACGTGAAGTCGCAATGGCTGGCCGTCATCGACATCGACCATTTCAAACGCGTCAATGATCAGTTCGGACATCTCTATGGCGACGAAGTACTGATTCTGGTCGCGAACGTCTTGCGCACTTCTTTCCGTGCGCAGGATCGCGTCTTCCGTTTCGGCGGCGAAGAATTTGTCGTGCTGCTGCGCTCGGCCACGCTGGCCGATGCGCAAATGGTGTTTGAACGCTTCCGTTCCAACATCGAACAAAACTCCTTCCCCCAAGTCGGCCAGATTACCGTCAGCATCGGCTTCGCCAGCATCTCGCAGGAAACCCCGGTCGTCATCCTCGGTCGTGCCGACCAGGCGCTGTACTACGCGAAAGACCATGGCCGCAACCAGGTCTGCTACTACGACGAATTGCTGGATCAGGGCCTGCTGCAAGTCGGCAAGAAGGTGGAATCGGTGGAGTTTTTCTTCGACGATCCGACTGACAGCTAAAGCGCTGCTGCAACGCTGGCATAAGTCCGCGTTGCTCATCTGCACTCTTCCCCCTGCTTTTTGCGTTATTTCTTAGCAATCTTCCGGCTACGCCGGAGTCAACGCGCGCGTGCATCAAATACACAACACCCTTAACGAGAAAACTCTTAATATGCGGCTGGCCGGACCATCGATATTGCAAATCATTCTCGTTTGCATTAATATCGCGTTAAATTTACGTTAAGAATACGTTAAATATCAGCCAGCCAAACACCGAAGTCGGACGTCCCCCGCTCCATTTCCCCTGTGTACTAGCCAGCCATCGACACCCCCTAGCCGGGATTCCCTTTTTCTGGAGCAAGCATGGCAATGCAATTACCGGACGGCGCACGTCCATTTGACCCGTCGACGACCAACACTTTCCGCGCCGAAAGCGCACTGGAGCGCCATGCTCGCCGCAACTGGCCTTTGGCAGCAGCATTGATGCTTGCGTCGGCCTCTTCCTTTGCGCAAACCTCGGATCAGCAATTAGCAGAAGTCGTGGTCAGTGCTTCGGGTTTCGAACAGGCAATCAAAGATGCGCCTGCCAGTGTGACCATTATTACGCGCGAAGAGTTAGAAACAACTCGCGTCAGCAGTCTGGCTGAAGCGCTCAGCCACGTTGAAGGCATAGACGTTACAGATGGCATAGGTAAGACCGGTGGCTTGGATATCAAAATTCGCGGCATGGAAAGCCGATTCACCCTGATCTTGGTTGATGGTCGCCGTCAAAATCCGGCCGGTAACGTCGTGCCAAATGGATTTGGCGACACTTCCTCATCTTTCATGCCGCCACCGTCGGCAATTGAACGAATAGAAATTATTCGTGGCCCTATGGCGACCCTGTACGGATCTGACGCAATGGGTGGCGTCGTCAATATCATTACCCGTAAAGTTGGCAAACAATGGTCTGGCTCTATTACTCTTGACGGCACCATCAACGAACATCGTGACTACGGTGACTCACAATCTGCCAGCGTCTATCTAAGCGGCCCCATCAAAGAAGATCTGCTTGGCTTGCAAGTCCGGGCACGCAAATATCATCGCGATAACTCTGACATCCAATGGAGAGGCAGAAATCCTGCAAACACTTTGGTTATCGGGGCAAGCCCAACTCGCGCTGATGTTGAAACAGTAGGCGCTCGTTTAACCTTAACCCCAAATAAAAACCATGATCTGTCTATCGATGTTGATCGCACACGGCAGGAATATGACAACCGATGGGGACAAATCGGCACCTTGGATACCAAAACCGTCTTTTCAGGATACGGTCCGAAACAAAACTTCAATCGGGATCAGATAACGTTGGCTCACACATGGCGCATGGATAAAAGCGTCCTTGAGTCCAGCCTGATGAAGAACACAACAGAAACAATTGGACGCACCATTCCCAACTTAAATAACCCGCCACCAGGCGTCATTCCGGGCGCTCCGCGTACCCTTGAGTCTGAAAGCATCGTTTTCGATACCAAATTCACGACAGCCATAGGCAACAATATGCTTACGGTCGGCGGTCAATGGTGGGAAGCTAAGATGATTGAAGGTGTTGCAACAAAAAATTTCCAACACAGACAAACTGCAATATTTGCCGAAAACGAATGGCGCATTAAAAAAGATCTGGCTCTTACTTTAGGCATTCGTCAGGACAACCATAGTGTTTTTGGCGGAGCTACATCACCTCGCGCCTATTTGGTATGGAACAGCACCGATAACTGGACATTCAAAGGCGGTGTCAGCAAAGCCTATCGCACTCCTGGGCTTGAACAATTGTTTGAGGGCGTTGTCGGCTATACCGGACAAGGAAGAAACCAAACTCTCGGCAACCCAGACCTTAAGCCTGAACGTAGCATTACGGGCGAAGTTGGCGCGTACTTTGACAATCTGAATGGCTTCCGTGCAAACGCAACCATCTTCAGAACCAATTTCGAAGACGCTATTTCGAGTCAATCGCTTGCTCCCATCGTTGTCGGTGGTGTGACCATTAATCGTTCGCGTCCAATTAACGTCGACGAAGCCACCATTCAAGGAATTGAACTTGGTAGCAGCTATGACTTTGCAAAAGTATGGCGGGTAAGCGCAAACTATACCTATATCGATAGTGAGCAAAAATCTGGGATCAATGCCGGGAAACCACTAAACAGTACGCCAAAACATACCCTCAATGCGAAAGTGAATTGGCAAGCCAGCCCTATGCTGAATCTATGGGCGCAAGCGAAATATACGGGTGAGCGTTATCGCTTAGAAGATACCGGAACATCCACGGCTAAAGCTACTTTAGGAAACTATAAAGCCTATGGCTTACTGGATCTTGGTGGCAACTACAAGGTCAACAAATCATTGACCTTCAATGCTGCAATTTACAATTTGCTTGATAAAAATTTCGCCGATTATTACCCCGTTGTAAGTACTGCGACTCCGCCGGTGACAAGCTACCAGTCGCAATATAACGGTAACTTCGAGCGTCGTCGCCTTTGGATTTCGGCAAACTACACGTTCTGATAAACACCTCAATACACCCTCTCTGCAGTATCCTCTCGCGCACGACAGCCTTCTGGCTGTCGTGCGCTTTTTTATTTTGCTGCCTGGTAAGCCAGCTGCCCAACCCGCATTTTTCCTGACAAAAACGCGCTTTGCCGATTACTGGGATAATCCTTCCGTTACACAGGGCAACTTTTCTGCCCGTCTATACGGACTTATCCATCATGAATCCCGGCATGCTGTACGCACTCTGCGCCTATCTGGCCTGGGGCTCGTTTCCGATTTACTTCAAATCCCTGCACGACATTGCGCCGCTCGAAATCCTGCTGCATCGCATGGTGTGGGCTCTCGGTTTCCTGCTGATCGTGCTGGCCGTGCGCAGGCAGTGGGCGTGGTTAAGCGCGGTCTTGCGCCAACCCAAAGTGCTGGCCGGATTTACCGCCAGCGCCTTGCTGCTTTCAACCAACTGGTTTGTGTATATCTGGGCGGTGAATCACGATCGCATCATCGATGCCAGCCTTGGTTATTTCATGACGCCGCTGGTGAATGTCTTGCTCGGTTTTCTGGTGCTGGGTGAGCGCCTGCGTCGTCTGCAATGGGCAGCTGTATTAATCGCCGCTGTCGGCGTAGCCTGGCTGACCTGGGAAAACGGGCATTTGCCGTGGATAGGACTGACGCTGGGTCTGACTTTTGGTACTTACGGTTTGTTGCGCAAAACGGCCACGCTGGGTGCACTGGAAGGCTTGTCGCTGGAAACGCTATTACTCTTTCCGCTGGCCATCCTGGCTTTAAGCGTAATGGCGTGGAATGGTCAAAATAGTTTTATCCATGCACCCGCTACTTCGCAGTGGTTGCTGGTGGCCGCAGGCCCTATCACAGCCATCCCTTTGCTGATGTTCGCCAGCGCCGCACGACGCATTCCGCTTTCTACACTCGGACTACTGCAATACATCACGCCTACGCTGCAATTGCTGGTCGGTGTCTGGCTGTATCACGAGCCATTCAATAGCGCACGCCTGATCGGCTTTGCCGCGATCTGGATTGCACTGGGCTTGTATTCCGCGGATGGCGTGTGGCAGAGCTACCGACCTGCAAGCAGCGATACGCAAAAGTAGGCACGCATAAAAAAAGGCAACACCGCTGTGTTGCCTTTTTTATGTCTCCGTCTGTTGCGCTTAAATCTCTACCTTGGTACCCAGCTCAATCACGCGGTTGGAAGGGATTTGATAGTAATCCGCTGCGCCACGTGCATGGCGCGACATCGCGACGAAGATGTGTTCGCGCCACAGCGCCATGCCACGCACCGGATTCGCCACCACGGTCTGGCGTGCGATGAAGAATGATGTTTCCATCATTTCAAACTCCAGCCCCTGATCCTTCGCCAGTTCCAGCGCCGCAGGAATATCCGGCACGTTCTTGAAGCCGTAAGTCACGTCCATTTGATAACAATCGTCACCCAGCAAATGGATACGCACCTGATCGCTAGTCGGCACGTACGGTACTTCCATCATGCGTACGGTCAGGAAAACGACGCGCTCGTGCAGCACTTTGTTATGCGACAAATTGTGCAACATCGCGTGCGGCACACCATCCGATTCGCCGCGCAGGAAGATCGCGGTGCCCGGTACGCGGGTCGGTGGCGAGATGAACAACGATGCAAGGAAGTCTTCCAGCGGAATCGCATGCTTTTGCAGATTATCGAATACCAGTTCGCGGCCACGTTTCCAGGTCAGCATCAGGGTAAACAGGATCATACCGAGCAAGAGCGGGAACCAGCCGCCATGGAACAGCTTGAGCATATTCGCAGAGAACAGGCTCAGGTCGATCACCAGGAAGAAGCCGGTCGACGCCAGGCACAGCAAGAGGTTGTATTTCCAGCGATAACGAATCACAAAGAAAGTCAGTATCGTAGTCACCAGCATGGTGGCGGTCACGGCGATACCGTATGCCGCTGCCAGATCGGACGAGGAACCGAAACCCACCACAGCCATCACCACCACTGCCATTTGTAACCAGTTCACCGCGGGGATATAAATCTGGCCGATCTGGCTGGCCGAGGTGAATTCAATCTTCATGCGCGGCAGGAAGCCCAGAGCGATCGCCTGCTTGGTCATGGAGAACGTTCCGGAAATCGTCGCCTGCGATGCAATGATGGCAGCCATCGTCGACAACGCCACCAGCGGATAAATACTCCATGCGCCGAGTTGCTGATAAAACGGATTGGTCACTGCGTCCGGACGCATCAGCAGCAACGCGCCCTGGCCCAGGTAATTCAATGCCAGCGCCGGGAACGCCACCATGAACCACGCCATGCGTATAGGCTTCGCGCCGAAGTGGCCCATATCGGCATACAGCGCTTCGGCGCCGGTGAAAGCCAGCACGACAGCACCCAGTGCAATGAAAGCGAGGAAACGGTTGCCGTCCAGGAAATGCAATGCATGCCAAGGATTGAGCGCATACAGGATTTGCGGCGCATCGATGATATTGATGACGCCCATTACTGCCAGCGTGCCAAACCAGATCACCATGATGGGACCAAACCATTTGCCGATACCGGCGGTACCGCGCGCCTGTAGCGAATACAAACCGACCAGCACGGCTACTGTCAGCGGCACCACGTAAGGATCAAAGGTTTCTGTCGCGACGCTCAGGCCTTCAATCGCCGACAGCACGGAAATCGCCGGGGTAATCACGCTATCGCCGTAAAACAGCGTGGCACCGAACAAACCCATGACCAGCAGCGGAAAGTACCAGCGCGAATTGCGCGTAACCGAAGAAAGTGCCAGTGCCATCAAGGCCATGATGCCGCCTTCGCCGCGATTATTCGCGCGCAGCACCAGCGTGACGTATTTGAGGGAAACGATAACGATGAGGCCCCAGACGATCAGCGAGACGACGCCGAGCAGGTTTTCCGGGGTGAGAGCCAGACCGTGTTCTTTGGAGAACACTTCTTTCATCGTATATAAAGGACTGGTACCAATGTCGCCGTACACAATGCCGACAGCGGCCAGAGTCAATGCAGCTAGGCTGCTTTTTTTATCTGGTGAAGCCAAAGAGTGCTCTCTTTAGAAGGATGGTGCGTCGCACAATAGGATAAGCGACTCCATAATGCAAGAAAATATGTCCATATGCATAGACAGTGTTGCACTAAAGTTGAATCTCGCCCAGCCCTAGTTTACAAACCGCCAAATTTTCGGTTTTAAATGCCTTAAACCCTTTTTGCTGCCGATATATCTATCGATATCGGCTATCAGACTTACCCTCACGCGCCGCATCGGTTATCCTTGCACCCACCTCTTAGACAAGCAACCTCATCTAGAAATAACAATGGCAAATTACGTTTACACCATGAATCGCGTGGGCAAGATCGTCCCACCGAAACGTCAGATCCTGAAAGACATCTCGCTGTCCTTCTTCCCCGGCGCAAAAATCGGCGTACTGGGCCTGAACGGCTCAGGCAAATCAACGCTGCTGAAAATCATGGCCGGTATCGATACCGACATCATCGGTGAAGCACGCCCGGCGCCCAATCTCAATATCGGTTACCTGCCGCAAGAGCCACAACTCGATCCGGAACAAACCGTACGCCAGGCAGTAGAAGGCGGACTCGGCGAAGTCTTCGAAGCCAAGGCCAAGCTGGAAGAAGTGTATGCCGCCTATGCCGATCCGGATGCGGATTTCGACGCCCTCGCCACCGAGCAGGCACGTCTGGAAGCCATCATCTCCACCTCCGCCGGCGACAATCCGGAACAACAACTGGAAATGGCCGCCGATGCATTGCGCCTGCCACCGTGGGACGCCAAGATCGGCGTCCTGTCCGGCGGTGAAAAACGTCGCGTCGCACTGTGCCGTTTGCTGCTGTCCAAACCCGACATGCTCCTGCTCGACGAACCGACCAACCATCTGGACGCTGAATCGGTAGACTGGCTCGAACAATTCCTGCAACGCTTCCCGGGCACCGTCGTCGCGATTACCCATGATCGCTACTTCCTCGACAATGCCGCTGAATGGATACTCGAGCTGGATCGCGGCCACGGTATTCCGTGGAAAGGCAACTACAGCTCGTGGCTGGAACAAAAAGGCGATCGCCTGAAGCAGGAAGAAGCAACCGAATCGTCGCGCCAGAAAACCATTGCCAAGGAATTGGAATGGGTACGCCAGAATCCGAAAGGTCGTCAGGCCAAATCGAAGGCACGTCTGGCCCGCTTCAACGAGTTGTCCGAACACGAATACCAAAAGCGCAATGAAACACAAGAGATCTTCATCCCGGTCGCTGAGCGTCTTGGTAATGAAGTCATCGAATTCAAGAATGTCTCGAAGGCATTCGGTGATCGCCTGCTGATCGACAACCTGAGCTTCCGCATTCCTGCGGGCGCCATCGTCGGCATCATCGGCCCTAACGGCGCCGGTAAATCGACCCTGTTCAAAATGATCACCGGCAAGGAACAACCGGATAGCGGCGAAGTCGTGATCGGTACCACCGCCAAGGTATCTATCGTCGATCAGTCGCGCGATACGCTGAATGACGGCAAGACCGTGTTTGAAGATGTCACCGGCGGTGCCGACATCCTGACCGTAGGTCGCTTTGAAATGCCGTCGCGCGCCTACCTCGGCCGCTTCAACTTCAAAGGCGGCGACCAGCAAAAAATCGTCGGCAACCTGTCCGGTGGTGAACGCGGCCGCCTGCATCTGGCCAAGACCCTGCTGATGGGCGGCAACGTCCTGCTGCTGGATGAACCGTCCAATGATCTGGACGTGGAAACCCTGCGTGCGCTGGAAGACGCCTTGCTGGAATTTGCCGGCAGCGTATTGGTGATCTCCCATGATCGCTGGTTCCTCGATCGTATCGCGACCCACATCCTGGCATTCGAAGGCAATTCGCAAGTGACCTTCTTTGACGGCAACTATCAGGAATACGAAGCTGACAAGCGTAAACGTCTGGGCGAAGAAGGTGCCAAGCCTAAGCGTATCCGCTACAAGCCTTTGACCACGTAAGCGGTCCCGGGAATATATTTCCTGCAGCAAGAATGGCGGCTCCGACATCGGGGTCGCCATTTTTTATGGCCTTCACGACAGCGGGATGGCGCAGGAAGCGCAGTACCGTCGCGGCTTTCCACGCGACGCGCACTGACAAAAAACAACTAAGGTTATTTCTTTTTGTTATTAAAGTCTGGCGCATGCTTTCAATACAATGGACGGTCTGAACCCAACTTGTCTCACTAGGCCATCAAAATGAAACGCATACTCGCATCAGTTGCCCTCGCGCTCGGCTTATCCGCCGCACACGCAGCTCCGCTGGAAGTCGGCTACCTGCCGATTATCCCTGCCGCCCAATTATTTATTGCTTACGAGCAAAACACATTGCCGCCTGAAGTACGCGCCGCCAAACTGGTGCAATTCCAAAGCGGTCCGGCACTGGTGCAGGCATTGCTGGCTGGCCAGCTGGACGTCGCTTATGTCGGCATCGGCCCGGCACTGGTTGCCAGCGCCAAAGGTGCTGACATTAAAGTAGTCGCATCGAATATCGTTGAACAAGTCAGCTTCGTCGCGATGGGCAACCTCGCACCCTACTTCGCATCGGGTGATGCATCGACCGCCTTTGCACGCTTCGCAAAAGATAACGGACGTCAACCTATCATCGCCAGCTATCCACGCGGCGCGGTACCGGAAGCAGCATTGCAATACTGGTTGCGCAAACGCGCCAAGGTTGATCCGGGCAGCTTCAAGCTGATCTATCAGGGCGAAGCGCAAATCCAGCAAGCGCTGCTGACCGGCGCAATCGATGGTGCCGCCATCCTCGAACCTACCGTCACCACCGTCCTGACCAAGGCACCGAAAGCACGCGTGGTCGCACGTGGTTCAGAACTGTTCCCGCATCAGCCAGGTGCGGTATTGCTGGTACGCGAGAAACTGATACGTGAACAACCGGAAGTGGTAAAGGCGCTGGTCAAAGCGCATATCGCTGCGACCAAGCTGCTGGAAACCAATCCGGTACAAGCGGCGCCATACGTGCAGAAGTATGTGGGTGGCGGACGCCTCGATGTCGCTCTGGTGGAAAAAGCCATACGCAACTCCAAAGGCCAATTCACTGCGAACCCGAACACCATCATTCCGGCCACACTGGTGCTGCAAAAATTCCAGGCTGAAACCGGCACGCTGGAAGGACCTGCAGCCGACGCTACCAAGCTGTTCGACACCCGCTTTTACGATGCCGTCGCAGCTGGCCGTTAAACCCGGAAATTGCAGTCTATGAAGCAGTCTTCAGTAAGCTGGTTGACGCGTGCGAGCTACGGTATCGCAGGCGTCGTTATATTCGTATTGTTGTGGAAGGCATCCGGCTACTTTGCATGGGTGAATCCCGGCACCTTGCCGGATCCATTCAAGTTGCCGCAAGCCTTCATGCAGGAATGGAACGCAGGTCGCCTGTTGCCTGCCATCGGCTCCAGCCTGGTTCATTACTTCTGGGGCCTGGGGCTGGGCACCTTCTTCGGCATCGCCTTTGGCCTGGCTGCCGCGACCATCCGTCCGTTTGATTTATTGCAGGCTTACCTGATCCGCATCCTGCGCCCTATTCCGCCGCTGGCCTGGGTCGTGTTTGCGATTGCCTGGTTCAAGGTCAGCCACGCTGGCGCGGCATTCGTGATTTCCATCGGCGTGTTCTGGATCAACTACTACGCCACTGCCAGTGCGGTACGCAACATTGATCCGCGCTTCTATGAACTGGCGCGCAGCTTCGGACAAGGCAGTTACTGGCGCCGCGCCATCAGCATTACCCTGCCCGCGATAGCACCAGGCACTCTGGCAGGGATACGCACCGGCATCGGCCAGGCCTGGATGACGCTGATCGCAGCCGAATTGCTGGGTGTGCCCGGCATGGGGCAAGAGATGAACGCCGCTGCAGGCGTAGGTGCGTATGAAGCGGTCGTGATTTACATGCTGGCGATTTCGCTGGTGTATGCGGTCAGTGATTTGATCTACGTCCTGATCGAGAAAAGGCTTTTAGCATGGCGTCCGTAATTGAATTTGATCGCATCGCCTATCTGCATCCGGGTGCGACTGCGCCTGTCATACAGGATTTGTCGCTGACGATAGAAACCGGTGAATTCGTCGCCATCGTCGGCGGTTCCGGTGTCGGCAAGTCCACGCTGCTGCGCGCAGCCGCCGGATTAATTACGCCCAGCGAAGGCGATGTACAACTATTGCTCCCGCAACTCCAAGGGCGACGTCGTCGTGCGGTGGTGTTCCAGGATGGCCGCTTGCTACCGTGGCGCACCGTCGCTGACAACGTTGCCTACGGACTGGAGACACTGGGCATAGCTGCGGAAGAACAACAGTCACGCATCAGGGATGCTTTGCAATTGACCGGCCTCGCCGAGTTTGGTGAGCGCTGGCCGCATCAACTGTCTGGCGGTCAGGTACAACGCGTAGGCATTGCCCGTGCACTGGCGGTACAACCGGACTTGCTATTGATGGATGAACCATTCAGCGCCGTCGATGCGTTGACACGACGCAACCTGCAAGCTGAACTGATGCGCATCTGGCAGGCGACGCAATCGGCCGTCATGTTCGTGACGCACGATATCGACGAAGCGGTTTTCCTGGCGGATCGCGTCATCGTACTGGGTGGCAGTCCGGCGACCGTCGTCGAGAACCTGAAAATAGATTTGCCCCGGCCACGCAACCGCGGCGATGCCACATTCGCGCAATATGTCGAACACCTGTCTACGCAACTAGGCGTACAGTAAGAACGTTCGCACACAGGAAATAGAAATGATACGTTTAGTGATACACGCCCCCACCCCCGAAGCACTGGAACGCGGGCGTCGCAATCTGGCGAATCTGCTGAAGGCCGAGCCGGATGCACAAGTGGAGCTGGTCGCCAACGCAGGTGCGGTAGTCACTGCATTAAAGCAACCGCATGAAGTCGACACTCACCTGCTGGTATGCCGCAACTCGCTGGTCGCCAATGATTTGCAGGCACCAGACAACATCGCGGTGGTAGCCGCAGCTGTATTGCATATCGCGCAGCGCCAGCATGAAGGCTGGGCTTATCTGCGCGCATAAAACTATCCGGCCTTAGCCGCTATCCCGGGCTAAGGCCGCAGCACCTTACTTCTTCATTTCATCTTTGGACATGGCGTCCTTGCCCATGTTGTCTTTCTTCATCGCATCTTTACCCATGTGATCTTTCTTCATGGCGTCTTTCTTCATGCCATCCTTGGCCATGTGATCCTTTTTCATCGCATCCTTGGACATGCTGTCTTTAGCCATGCCGTCGTGCGCCATACCATCCTTCTTCATTGCATCCTGTGCAAATACGGCACCGGACATCAGCAGGCAAGCGGACAGAACTACGGTAGTCATTGTTTTCATGATGTATTTCCTTTGATTGATTAAAAAAGAACTGCGAAAAAACTACGGGTGTAAAACTTCAGGGCGGCTGTCGTCAGCTGCCACCGAACCAGTTGTATCCCTGGTCTTCCCAATAACCCCCTGGATACTTATTCGTGACGTAAATAGCTTGTATGTGCTTCGGATTCTTGTAGCCGAGCTTGGTCGGCATGCGCAGCTTCATCGGGTAACCGTACTCCGGCGGCAAGGTCTGGCCGTCGTAGGTCAGCGCCATCAAGGTCTGCGGGTGCAGCGCGGTCGGCATATCGATGCTGGTGTAGTAATCATCGGCACATTTAAAGCCGACATACTTCGCGCTGAGGTCGGCACCAATGCGGCGCAGGAAGTATGAAAAAGGTACGCCACCCCATTTGCCTATCGCGCTCCAGCCTTCCACGCAGATATGGCGGGTCACCTGATCGCTTTGCGGCAGGTGACGTAGCTGTGCCAGGCTCCAGGGCGCGCGATTGGCAATCAAGCCACTCAGTTCGAGTCGCCAGGCATCGCCATCCACTTGCCTTACTTCATCGACGCCGTAATAGGCGTTGAATGGAAACGGCCGCGTGATCATGGAATCCGGATACGTCGGCGCCAGGCGATTCGGATCAAAAATCAAAGCCTGCACCCGGTCATTAAACTCAGACACTTTGGTGAGCGCCTGTTCCACACTGCTATCGTCGCTGATCGAGCAACCCGTCAGCAGGGACAATCCACCCAGCGTCAGCGTGCGTTGCAGGAAGGTACGGCGTGACGGCTGCTTTACCTCGCGTATTGCATCTGCCAGCAACGCGGCAGCATTACCCGGCATGACTATTGATTTCTTCTTCAACATATTCTTCTCCTGATCCGCTCAGCGACCGCGTATCATCGCCACCAGCGTGCGCGGCACCAGCGCCACCATCACCAGATGCACAACGACAAAGCCAACCAGTGCAGACATCGCAAAGAAGTGCACGCGGCGCGCAGCTTCATAACCACCCAGCAGTTCGCGCAAGAATGGAAATTGCACCGACTTCCACAGCACCAGCCCGGACAAAACGATCAGAATCAAATCGCCGACCACAAACAGATAGGCCACTTTTTGCACGGTGTTGTACTTGCGGGGATCGGCGTGCGCCAGTTTGCCTTTGAGTGCCGCCGCCATATCCTGCAAAAATGCACGCGGCGAGATCGGAAAAAACTGTCGGCGCATGCGTCCCGAAAAGAGATTGATCGCCAGATAGAAAATGCCGTTGATGAATAGCAGCCACATGGCAAAGAAATGCCATTGCAAGGCACCACCCAGCCAGCCGCCCAGCGTCAGATCAGATGGAAAGGAAAAATCGAATAATGGCGATGCGTTATAAATGCGCCAGCCGCTGCTGACCAATAACAAGACCGCGACTGCGTTTACCCAGTGCGTAACGCGCAGCCAGGCGGGATGTATCGTTGTATGTACACTGCTCATCATGACTCTCCCCGCAGATTGCATTGCGCCGTACTGACTGCCTGCAACACATTTCCGTCACGCGCATCCTGCACAAAAGCCACGGCCTGCAACTGACGTCTCTGCCATGCGGCTGGCAGTTCGACCCGTTGTTGCCAGCCCAGGCCACCTTGCACCAAGGGTATGGGGCCGAACCATGCTCTTGCGACATATTCATGTTTGAGCGTGACGCCACTGTTCTCACCACGCGATACCACCGACGTGAGAGCGTTCTCGGTGATTGCGACATAGAGTACGCCGGCCCGTTTCTGCTCATGTGGAATGACGTCGGCCGTCAGCGTAAGGACGTTGGTGCCGGTTGCGGCCACTTTTAATTGAATATCGAGCGGGGCAGGCTTGCTATTGATCGCCCTGATTGCGGCAGGAAAATCACTACGCCATGCGCGTAACTCATTGCCATTGACGAAGAACTGCGGGGTGTACACAACGTGATTCTTGCGATTGGCCAACAATGCGCTCTGACGCATGTCAAAAGCCTTTTGCGCATAAGGATCTTTCCAGCCTATCGCATCCCAGTAACTGACATGCAATGCCAATGGCACAATCTGCCCGACAGACTGCTGTCCCAACAGGCTCAGTTGCCTGTCAGCGGGAGGACAACTGGAACAACCTTCACTAGTGTAAAGTTCTACCAGCGCTGCTGTCGTCGCTCCGCTTTTGACCTCGCAACTCGCGCCTGCATACGCCGGGAGCGCAGTACCGATAGCAGTCGCGAAGATAGTCAGGGCAAACGGTTTCATGAACTGATCCATTACAGTGATGATGTAAAAGGTAGTTCGTACCGAAACCGAATTTGGTTACAAGAAAAATGAATTAAATATATTCTTGGCGAAATTTATTTTGCACATCGTGTTACCGAAAGCCCTGATGCAACGAATACCTAACAGAGAGAAGCCGGATCGCAACGAATTGAGCGAACTACGCTTGCATGCGCTATTCGTGCAAGGACTGGCGGGCGACCCCGGCGCTTACCGCAACTTTCTGCAGCTCACGGCGACCTATTTGCGTGCTTTTTTGCGCCGTCGCCTTAGTCGCTGGCCGGATGAAGTGGAAGACCTGGTGCAAGAGTCGCTATTGGCAATACACAACCAGCGTGCAACCTATGACGTGGATGCGCCACTGACTGCCTGGGTTTATGCAATAGCGAAGTACAAGCTGATCGACTGGTTACGTCGCCACGCACGGCGCGAGACACTGAATGATCCGCTGGATGATGAAAATGAATTGTTCACGACTGCCGACGGCGATGCACATGAAGCGCAGCGTGATCTGGGCAAACTGCTGGCCTTGCTGCCGGAACAGCAGCGAGCCGCCATCGTACATACCAAGCTGGACGGCTGGTCGGTACGCGAAACGGCAGCGGCACTGAATATATCCGAAGCCTCGGTCAAGGTCGCGGTACATCGCGGCCTGAAAGCGCTGGCTATCAAATTGCAGGATGAATCATGAAAACAGATGACTTGATCAATATGCTGGCGAGCGGGCCAGACGTTGCAGCGCCAAAGTTGCCGCTACGGCATTTTGCCGCGCTGATCGCTGGCGGCCTGCTGTTTAGCTGCATCCTGATGCTGACCTTCCTCGGCTTGCGCCCCAATATGGCGGAGCTGGCCATGTTGCCTGCGTTCTGGATCAAGATGGCTTTCGTGCTGGCACTAGTGGCGAGCGGCTGGCTGGCGGTCACCCGCCTGTCTGCGCCAGGTGCACGTACCAGCACACTACCGTTCGTGATTGCCTTGCCTATCATATTGATATGGCTGGTTGCCGCTACGTCGATGATGAATGCGGCACCCGATGAGCGCGCGTATTTGTTCTGGGGCGATACCTGGCACTATTGCTCGTGGCTGATTGTGATCCTGTCTTTACCTATCTTTGTAGCGCTACTGAAAGTGATGCGGCAACTGGCGCCTACCCGCCTGCGTCTGGCCGGTGCAGGTGCCGGCTTTGCCGCAGGGACGGCCGCGACACTGGTGTATTCCTTCCATTGTCCAGAAATTGCTGCACCGTTTATCGGCTTCTGGTATCTGCTCGGCATCCTGATCCCCAGCGTCATCGGTGCACTGATAGGCCCGCGCGTCTTGCGCTGGTGATTTTGCGCTGCTGATCTTGCGTCTATGACGCAAACGAAAAAAAACCAGTCCTGAGACTGGTTTTTTTGATTCGGCTGCGTTCACTTCAAAACTGCTCCCATTCATCGCCATCGGCTGCTACTGCGGTGGCACGCTGACGCACGATCTGCTTGTCCGTATTCGCCGTACGTGTTGCCGGTGCGACCGGTGATGCCGGTTTGCTGGCGGTCGTTCTCGGCGCAACGGCTTTCTTGCTGGCTGGCGACAATGCCACTGCGTTCGTATCCAGTTTGAACACGCTGACCACTTGCGACAGATTGCTCGCCTGGTCTTGCAAGGACTCAGCGGCAGCCGCCGCTTCTTCTACCAGCGCTGCATTTTGCTGGGTGACCTGATCCATTTGCATCACGGCCTGGTTAATTTGCTCTATGCCGTCCGTCTGTTCCTGGCTGGCAGCGGTAATTTCACTCATGATGTCGGTCACACGTCTTACACTCTCGACCACTTCACCCATGGTGACGCCTGCTTCATTCACCAGACGCGAACCCGCACCCACTTTCTCCACCGAATCATCGATCAGGGTTTTGATCTCTTTCGCGGCACTGGCTGAACGCTGCGCCAGATTACGCACTTCCGATGCCACCACGGCGAAACCACGGCCTTGCTCACCGGCACGTGCTGCTTCCACTGCTGCATTCAAGGCCAGGATATTGGTCTGGAAGGCGATTCCATCGATCACACCGATAATATCGACGATCTTGTTGGCAGAATCGTTGATGGAGCCCATGGTCTCCACCACTTGCGATACCACTGCACCGCCGCGTACCGCAACTTCCGATGCCGTCATCGCAAGTTGATTCGATTGACGTGCATTGTCGGCATTCTGTTTGACGGTAGAAGTCAGTTCTTCCATCGACGACGCCGTTTCTTCCAGCGAACTGGCTTGCTCTTCGGTACGTGAAGACAAATCAAGATTACCAGTCGCGATCTGACTGGATGCCGTCGCGATGGTATCGGTACCCATGCGTACCTGCGTGACGATGCGTACCAGACCATTGTTCATATCCTGCAACGCCTGCAGGAGCTGGCCTGTTTCATCTTTGGATGTCACGACGATGGTCCCGGTCAGATCGCCGTCGGCCACTTTACGCGCCAGGCCCACTGCCTCACTCAATGGACGGGTAATGCTGCGCGTCGCGAGGAAGCCGAGGAAGGCGCTGATAATGACCGCAAGCACGGACAGTATGGCGACCAGTTGCTGTGCGCTGGTCGAAACATCATGCGCCTCTTCACCCGCCTTGTGCATCAGCGTGCTTTGGTATTCGACCAGTCGCTCCAGCCCCAGCATGTATTCCAGCTGCGCCGGACGCACTTCGGCGAACAAGAATATCTGCGCCTCTGCGCGCAAACCCTGCTCGATCAGGGAAACAAATTTGTCCTTCGCCGGCGTGAAGCGGCTGCGCGCATCAGTTAATGCTTTGACGTAGGTACGCCCTTTTTCACTTTTGATGGTCTGATCCAGTTTATCGAGCGCCGTGCTGATGGTGACAGAAGCTTTCGCGATGGTATCGAGTTCACCCTTGATTTGCGTTGCATCTGTCATCAGCAAGGCATTACGCATATTGCGCGCCGTTTCATTCAGGGAATCCTTGATAATGTGCGCGTTGACTGTCTTTGGGTAACGATCATTGCTGACCACGCTGATCGCTGCGTCCAGTTTGTCCAGGCGGGTGTAGGCGATCGCTGCCAGGATAATAAGTACCGCAACGACGGCACCGAAACTCAGTGTCAGACGCTGACCGATTTTCAGATTTTTCATAATGAAACGACTTTCGATAAATTGAACAGGAACGCCATCCGCCTCCATCTTGTTTGTCGAGAGGAACCGTCTGACCAGCAATGCATAAGGGGAGATTTCTTGAGTCGGGAAATGGCTAGCGCGCCGCGGCGAAGCAGGAAATCGTCTGATGCAACGACTCCCGACGTTTTGATGTTATATCCGCAGGGCAACATCGCCCATCCCATATATATGGGATTACAGCTGAAAACATCGCGCTGGCATTGGGTTAGGCGCTTTCGTGTTTAGTCGCTTATCATCGCTGTTCTGTTGTTTTCGACCCAACCATGTACCAGCTCGCCGCACCGGCCACCGCCGAAATAGAAATCAAGAAAAGCCGCTTCATCGGCCTGCTTTATCCACTGACAACACGCGCGGAAGCACGTGCCAGGCTGGCGGAACTGCGGGCGGCCCATCCGAATGCCGTGCATTTTTGCTGGGTCCTGATGTGCGACGGCGATTCCGGTCTGGATGATGACGGCGAGCCATCAGGAACAGCGGCACGTCCGATGTACAACGTACTGGTGCACAAGGATGTCTTTAATGTACTGGCCGTCGTAGTGCGTTACTGGGGTGGCATGAAGCTGGGTGCCGGAGGGTTGACACGTGCTTACGGACAGGCCATCTCGGAAGCGGTCAAGAACGCGGAACTGATCCCGGTCGAACCTATGTGCGAACGGCGTTATGCCTTGCAGTTCGCCGATGAATCGACTTTCCGTCGTTATTGCGACCAGCACGGAGTCAGCGTGCTGGATGCGCAGTACGGTGATGCCGTCATCCTGCGCCTGAAGATGAAATGCAGCCAGGCCGAAGAATTCGGGCAGGCCGCTTTCGATTTACTGCGTGGTGCGCTCGAAGACTGCAGCGAGCAGCCAGAGAACTAAAACGCATGGTGACGCGATTTACGCCACCACACGCCTGCTACCATCAAATCATTTCCAGCGGTTCCGGCCCATCCGGTGGCGGGAACATATCATCCAGCTCTTCCAGGTCTTCCGCCGTCAATTGCAGATCCAGGGCGGCGCGGTTTTCCCGCACGTGCTCCGGGGTCGATGCTTTT
Source organism: Herminiimonas sp. KBW02 (assembly GCF_003852535.1). Lineage (GTDB taxonomy): Bacteria > Pseudomonadota > Gammaproteobacteria > Burkholderiales > Burkholderiaceae_D > Oxalicibacterium. Next base: position 125,636 of record NZ_QAJP01000003.1, read on the forward strand.
GGTATCGCGATCACACCGTCCTGACGCAATACCCAGGCCAATGCAACCTGTGCCGGAGTCACACCGTGCCGGTCTGCGATGTCCAGAACTTCCGGATACTCGGTCAGGCGACCTTGCTCGATCGGCGAGTAAGCCATCAGCGGCAACCCCCTGTCCTGCGCCTGTGGCAATAAATCATATTCAATGCCGCGGCGTGTCAGGTTGTACAAAACCTGGTTGGTCGCCATTGCATCACCGCCAGGAGCGCGCTCAATTTCTCGCATGTCATCTACGTCCATATTGCTGACGCCCCAGTGACGAATCTTGCCCGCGTCCTGCAGTGCTTCAAATGCAGCGATAGTTTCTGCGAACGGAGTCCGGCCACGCCAGTGCAGCAGGTACAAATCGATGCAATCTGTACCCAGGCGCCGCAGGCTGCGTTCACAGGCAGCAATGGTGCCGCTGCGCGAGGCATTGCTAGGCAGGACTTTGCTGACCAGGAAGACTTCATCGCGACGTCCGGCAATCGCTGCACCGACCAGCTTTTCCGACGCGCCGTCACCATACATTTCTGCAGTGTCGATCAGCGTCATGCCGAGATCCAGACCCAGCCGCAGGCTGGCGATCTCATCCGCGCGGCGATGTGCTTCATCGCCCATATACCAGGTGCCCTGGCCGAGGACAGGTACCGCCAGACCGGATGGAAGTTTTGTTTTGCGCATATGCACCTTTCAGATAATTATTCAGATAAGCAAGGACTTGTAGGCCTGCTATCAGGATTTGTTAAACCAGGGTTGCAAGTTTTTATGCAAAGCCCGTTCGTCATAGCCATGAATGACCTTGTCATCGATCACGATGACCGGCACCCCGCTACCACCTAGTTTTTTGAAGCCATCGTAACCAGCCGTCGTCTTTTCGATATCGAGCTCGGTATAGGCGATGCCCTTTTCTTCAAACAGTTTACGGGTAGCAGCACAATAGCCGCACCACTCGGTGGCATACAATGTCACCTGTGGCTGCACACCGGATGCAGCGACCGGCTGTGCATGCTGGCTAGTCCACAGTGGTTTGCCGAGGAATAAAGCCAGGCCCAGCAAACCCAGCGCCGCGCTCCATTTCAGTAAACCTGATGTTGCACTCCGACTTTTTGCAGCAGGCGTACCATAGCGACTGGAAACCACAGGTTCGCCGGATGCCTTGATATAGGCAACCTGGCAAGACGGACATTGCCATTCGGGCGCTTCGTCGTCGGGCTTGCGTGCATAAGAGCACTTCGGACAGATACGGGTCATGAGGGCACAGATTATTAAGAATTTTTCATTATACGTAGAACTCATTTCATCAATATCCGTGAGATGCGTTCTAACTGCAATTGGCAAAGAATACGATGAGTAACACACCGAACCAGTCGAATCCGACACCACCCGCCGATACATTGTTCACCTGCCATCCGCAGGATATGCAATGGCTGCCGTGGGCGATGCCGGGCGCACACTTCAAATTGCTGCATGCAAATGCCACCACCGGACACTTCACACTACTGATCAGATTTGAAGCCGGTGCGATTGCGCCTATCCACAGGCATGTCGGTGCAGTCGAAGGCTATATGATCGAAGGCAGCTTTTATTATCACGACGAACCCGAGCGTCCGTTCAACGCAGGCTGCTATCTGTGGGAAAACGAAGGCGCGATCCACCAGCCGGTCAGCCCGAATGGCGGCGTGATGTTTGCCGTATTCCACGGACCGGTCGAAGGTCTGGATGCAGACGGCAATGTGATCGGCCGCATCAACTGGAAGTGGCATGTCGAAAAATGGAATGCTGCGGGCAACAACTACCAACCCAGCGTCTAACTAAATTCGCCACATTTTTGATCTACGTCATTTGCCCACCTGCAAGCTAAGCGGCAAAGCGCTACACTGCATCATCAGCCACAATAAAAATGAGCAAGGAGCACATTACAACAATGGACACGGCACTTTCCACGGTACTTTCCGACCAGCAGATCGCACAATTTGAACAAGATGGTTATCTGGTTTTCCGGAAGTTGCTGGAACCGGCTGCGTGTGTACACATGCTGGCCGTGGCCAAAGCGCAGTTGCAAGCCGCACAACAGCCATTGGAGTATGAAGCAGAACTCGGATACCCGGGCGCGCCGACATCACTGGATGCAGAAGGCGGCCGTACCGTACGCCGCTTGCGCGGTGCTTATCACCGTGACCCATGTTTTCACGACTGGGCGCGCGATCCGCGCATCGTTGACAAGCTCAAACAATTGTTCGGCGAAGAAGTTTACCTGACCTTGGCGCATCACAATTCCGTAATGACCAAGCATCCGCAATTCGGCACGGCGACCGGCTGGCACCGCGATATACGCTACTGGTCATTTACCCAGCCTGACCTGGTTTGCGTGTGGCTGGCGCTAGGCGATGAAATGGCAAGCAACGGTGGCCTCAAGTTCATCCCCGGTTCGCATCGCCTGGACATTACACGCGCACAGCTGGATGACCTCGACTTCCTGCGTCCCGACCACGCACCGAATGCCGCCTTGTTTGCGCAAGGCCAGCCTGTCGATCTGCATCAGGGCGACGTCGTGTTTTTCCACAGCAAGCTGTTCCATGCAGCGGGCGTCAACACCACACCGACGGTCAAGACTTCACTGGCGTTTGCCTATCACGGTGCAAGCAACCAGGCGGTACCTGGCAGCCGTTCGGCGATTGCAGGCAGCGTGCCGGTCAGCGACTAGCGCCGTACGATTATTTCTTTGGTATGCTTGGCGGCATCCGCGATGAAGCCGGGATATCTGCTTGTACTGATTGTCCGGCGCGCTTGCGCTGCACCTCTTCGACCCCTGGCATACCTCTGCGATCCGTATCCATTTGCCCCTGCTCGATATCCTTGTAAGCCTGCTGCATCAACTCGCGCGGTTCGGACGCATGCTCGTCGGGTGACTCATCAGTTTCATGCGGCAACTTCAACTCGGTCTGCTCTTGTCCGGTCGTCTTCACCGGGCGCCTGGTATTGACTGAAACGTGCTTGCTCATCATTCCTCCTTGATTGTCGCTCGACAATAAATCCGGTCTTACGGTCTTGTTTTCATCTGTTACCAGGGTAGGAGCCTTATGCGGCAAGTTAATTCCCAAACAATGACAAATAGGCATGCCCTGCGGCAAAAGCGCAAACCGCACTGCACAATTCTGCTATCATTACGCCTGAACATTGGGGAGTAGCCGGCCTTTGGCAACAAAGGAATCTGCATCAACACTCTTGGCACGCATGCCATGGTGCAGATAGTCGCAAGACTTGGCGAGACCATTGATCAAATTACGACCGCATGGGCCGGGGTCGTTGTTTGGTCTTTGGTTATTCGTCCGGCCCGAGAAAGTTACCCCCCGTCATGGAAGCATTCTTCGTTTCTACCGGCATCGTTGCTCTCGCTGAAATCGGCGACAAAACGCAACTACTCGCCTTCCTCCTCGCAGCCAAATTCCGCAGACCATTACCTATTGTCGTCGCTATCCTCGTCGCGACCATCGCCAATCATGCATTCGCGGCTGCCATCGGCACCTGGATCACGACCATGCTGGGGCCGGAAGTATTACGCTGGGTATTGGGCGTGTCCTTCCTCCTGATGGCAGGCTGGACCCTGATCCCCGACAAACTCGATGAAGACGACACCAAGCTGGCGAAGTACGGCGTGTTCATGACCACGCTGATCGCCTTCTTCCTCGCAGAAATGGGCGACAAGACACAAGTCGCCACCGTCGCACTGGCTGCGCAATTCCATTCCTTCGTGTGGGTAGTGGCCGGTACAACCTTGGGCATGATGCTGGCAAATGCGCCAGCGGTTTACTTCGGTGACAAGATCGCTGACCGCATGCCGGTGAAGCTGGTGCACCGGATAGCTGCCGTTATTTTTGCCATACTGGGTGTGGCTACCCTGCTTGGTGCCGGTGCACGCTTCGGCATGTAAACCTCTGACGCAAAATGAAAAGCCCTCATTTTTCTTGAGGGCTTTTTTTATATATGCAGTCGTTTTTTGGCCGCTGCGTATTCTGCTATCAGGCGCTGCACCACTGCGTGCACGTCCGGCACATCATCTATCAGGCCGACGCCCTGACCTGCGCCCCAGATATCACGCCATGCCTTGATCTTGCTGCCGCTGCCGGAACCGAAATTCATCACGGTTTTATCAGCCTGCGGCAGATTGTCCGGATCCAGTCCGGCATTGATGATGGATTTTTTCAGGTAGTTGCCGTGCACGCCTGTAAACAGATTGCTGTAAATCACATCCGCCGCCGCAGAACTGACGATGGCTTCGCGGTATGCGTCATCGACATTCGATTCTTTGGTCGCCAGCCAGCGTGTACCCATGTAGGCAAAGTCGGCACCCATGGCTTGCGCCGCCAGCACGGCTTCACCAGTCGAGATTGCGCCGGATAAGGCGATCGGTCCCTGGAAGAATTTGCGTACTTCACCAACCAGTACAAACGGTGACAAGGTACCGGCATGACCACCCGCCCCGGCTGCCACCAGGATCAGGCCATCGACGCCTGCTTCCAGTGCTTTTTGCGCATGGCGTATCGAGATCACATCGTGCAGGACGATGCCGCCATAACTATGGATCGCATCCATCATTTCCTTAGGCGGTGCACGCAACGATGAAATGATGATGGGGACGCGATGTTTGACGCAAACCTCGACGTCATGCGCGAGGCGGTCATTCGATTGATGCACGATTTGATTGACGGCAATCGGACCGACGATGGCATCCGGATGTGCCGCCTTGTAATCGGCAAGCTCGGACTGAATATCGGTCAGCCAGGTATCCAGCAACTCAGCCGGTCGGGCGTTCAATGCAGGGAAAGCGCCAACGATGCCAGCCTTGCATTGCGCTTTGACCAGCGCCGGACCACTGGCGATAAACATGGGCGCGCCGATGACAGGTATAGCCAGATTTTGCAGCACTACCGGCAGACGACCAGACATCAACATTTCTCCTCAGCAGTGATGCACGCCATGCAGACGTGCATCCGTTTATAAGAATCTGTCGAGCAATTTGCGGCTGGTTTTATCCAGTTTGTTCAAATCACGGATCAGGAATTGTATGCCGTGCGTATCCGCGATCAGCAGCGCCGAATCGCCGATACGACGGATATCTTCCTCGCCCTTGAGTACCAGCGTCGCGTCGCCGCGACTGGTCGCCAGCGTCCAGGTGCTGGGCGACGCGAACACAGAAACGCGTTTGATCTGTTTGATCTCGGGCAGGAATTCGCGGCTCGCCAATTCTTCCTCCAGCAAGAGGCGCGTAGCTTCCGGCAAATCACTGAGCTTTTCTATCCACACCAACTCATGACCATCGGGGCTGACGATGGCGATGCCGATATCCGGCGCGGCGATCGGGAATGAACGTACCGGCACAACGCCTTCCTGTGGTTCTGTACCCGGTGCCGAATAAATCAGTTTGCCGAAGGCGTTGCGCGTTAATTCAAAGTTGCTCATGCGACCTCCCCGACTTTGATTCCATCTTCCAGCATATCTTCCGCCTGGCGCTGCTGCGCCTGATACAGCTTGTAGTACGCGCCTTCACGTTGCAGCAGTTCATCATGCGAGCCAACTTCGACGATCTGACCTCGGTCCATCACGACGATGCGATCAGCGCGGCGCAGTGTGGACAAGCGATGCGCAATCGCGATGGTGGTGCGACCACGCACCAGATTGTCGAGCGCTTTCTGGATTTCACGTTCGGTGGTGGTATCGACCGATGAGGTTGCTTCATCCAGGATCAGGATGTGCGGATCAATCAGCAGTGCACGTGCAATCGAAATGCGTTGACGCTCGCCACCAGACAGGGTCTGACCGCGTTCGCCGACCATCGAATCGTAACCATGCGGCAAGCGCAGGATGAATTCATGTGCATGTGCAGCGCGCGCTGCTGCGATGATTTCTTCGCGGCTGGCGTCTGGCTTACCGTAAGCGATGTTGTCTGCAATGGTGCCGAAGAAGAGGAACGGTTCCTGCAACACGAGGCCGATATTGCGGCGGTATTCAGGTATCGGGATCGAGCGTACATCCACGCCATCGACCATGATGGCGCCGGCGGATACATCGTAGAAACGGCAAATCAGGTTGACCAGCGTACTCTTGCCGGAGCCGCTATGACCGACCAGGCCTATCATCTCGCCAGGGTTAATGGTCAGGTCGAGGCCGCGTATGACTGCGCGGTTACCGTAGCGGAAGCCAATATCCTTGATGGTGATTTTGCCCTGCACTTTATCCAGATGTACCGGATTCGTTGCTTCCGGTACGCTGGAGACGTGATCCAGAATGTCGAAAATACGCTTGGCACCAGTTGCTGCTTTTTGCGTGACAGAAACGATGCGGCTCATCGAATCCAGTCGGGTATAGAAACGGCTGATGTAGGCGAGGAAGGCGGTCAAGACACCAACCGTGATCATGCCTTGCGACACTTGCCAGATACCCAGCGCCCACACCACCAGCAAACCGATTTCCGTCAGGAAAGTGACGGTCGGCGAAAACAGCGACCAGACTTTGTTGACGCGATCATTGACGACCAGGTTGTGATTGTTCGCTTCGCGGAAACGTGCAGCTTCGCGTTTTTCCTGGGCGAAGGCTTTCACCACGCGTATGCCCGGTATCGTATCAGCCAGCACATTGGTCACTTGCGACCAGATGCGATCCACTTTTTCAAAGCCGTTACGCAATTTGTCGCGCACCACGTGGATCATCCACGCGATGAAAGGCAAAGGCAGCAGGGTCACCAGCGCCAGCCACGGATTGATCGAAATCAGGATGGCCGCTGTCATCACGATCATCAGGACGTCGGTGAAGAAGTCCAGCAAATGCAGGGACAGGAAGACGCAGATACGATCGGTCTCGGAACCGATACGCGTCATCAGGTCACCAGTACGTTTACCGCCAAAGTACTCGAGCGACAGGCGCAACAAATGCTCATAAGTCGTGGTGCGTAAATCCGCACCGATGCGTTCGCTGACCAGCGCCAGGATGTAGGTACGGGCCCAGCCCAGGCCCCAGGCGAACAGGGCCGAACCGAATAAGCCACCGAGATAGAGCGCAACCAGACCCTTATCGATAGGTACGCCGTTTTGATATGGAATCAACACGTTATCCATCAACGGCATGGTCATGTACGGCGGCACCAGAGTCGCCGCGGTCGACGCGAGGGTCAGGATGAAACCCAGCAATAACTGTCCGCGATACGGTTTGGCGAAACGCCACAGGCGAAACAGCGAAGCGGTCGACGGTGCTTGCTCTTCCGCCGCATTGCCGTCCTCAGTATCTTCATCATCCTGTGCTTCTTCGGCTTCCGGCCGGACCTGCGCCACGCCAGTCGCGATCGCATGGCGTTGCTGCTCAAATTCGGTAATCAGGTGCAATGCCTGCGGATTCTGCGCCAGCGTGTAACGCCAGAGCGCGAGACGGGCATTTGCATCATGCAATTCCAGGCTGCCGACACCGGCGTGATCGTAATGCTTCAAAGCCATATCGGCGCGCAAAGGCCAGGCTTGCCAGGTTGACTCACCGTGCGTACGTGCCAACAGTTGCAAATTGGTAAGAATTACAATGCCAGTAACGAAATGTAGACTTAAATCAAGATCAAGCTCGAGGTGAGCGAGTATGATTTCATCCTTGCTTAAACGGGCGTTAACATCCTGCCATGCTGCAGGAATAGCGTTTTTTGCTGGCAATAAAGGTGAAGAGGCGTTTTTCATCAAAGCTGGAAGGGTTTTCGTAAAGAACGAATATTCGTGAACTTGCGACCAGAATATATGGTTTTGTCTCGGATTGGCGGCCAGTATATCCAAACGAACCCGACTTGTTTGTCGTATTCGAGTCGATGAAAAATATAATCACTAAATAAGTAAACCAAAAAACCGCGAGCGCGTTACAGCTATTTTAGCCACCAAGTTTTGGCTTTCCCCCTACATACTTTCCATTACAAATGAACAACAAAACCATCGATATTATCGATGTGCTAAGTTTACGCGGACCAAATATCTGGACTTATCGTCCAGTGCTGGAGGCATGGGTTGATATTGGTGAACTGGAAGATTTTCCTTCCAACACCATCCCCGGCTTCTATGAGCGACTGACCGCGTGGTTGCCTAGCCTGGTCGAACATCATTGCGGCGTAGGCGTGCACGGCGGCTTCCTCATGCGCTTGCGCGAAGGCACCTGGCCTGGTCACATCATGGAACACGTGATGATAGAACTGCAAAACCTGGCCGGCATGCAAAGCGGCTTCGGCAAAGCACGGGAAACCTCGAAACGCGGTGTTTACAAAGTCGTCGTCCGTGCCCGCCATGAAGAAGTCAGCCGCGCCGCCCTCGTAGCCGCGCGCGATCTGGTCATGGCCGCCATCCAGGACAAACCGTTTGACGTCAAAGCCACCGTCGACAACCTGCGCGACATTCTGGAATCTGTTGCTCTGGGACCAAGCACCGGCTGTATCGTCGATGCTGCAACCGATCGCCGCATTCCGTCGATGCGCCTGAACGAAGGCAATCTGGTACAACTGGGTTACGGTGCACGCCAACGCCGCATCTGGACAGCAGAGACTGACCAGACCAGCGCCATCGCGGAAACCATTTCCAGTGATAAAGAATTAACAAAAACCTTGCTGCAATCCTGCGGCGTACCTGTGCCCGAAGGCCGTATCGTCAACAGCGTTGCCGATGCCTGGGATGCTGCCGAAAGCATAGGTTTACCGGTTGTCATCAAACCGCTGGACGGCAATCATGGCCGCGGCGTCTCGACCAACCTGAATAATCAAAAAGATATCGAAGCAGCGTTTTTGCTGGCCGAACAGGAAAGCAGCGATGTCATCGTTGAGCGCTTCGTGCGCGGCAACGAGCACCGCCTGCTGATCATCGGCGGTCACCTGGTCGCTGCAGCACGCGGCGAAGAAGCTTCTATCGTGTCCGATGGCGTGTCGACCATTTCCGAACTGATCAATAGCCAGCTCAACAGTGATCCGCGTCGCGGCAGCAGTGAAGACTGCCCGCTTAACCTGATCCTGATCGATGAAGCGGATGATCCGCGCGTCGTATTGCTGGAACTGGCACGCCAGGGTTACACCACCGAATCCATTCCGCCGGCTGGCGAGACGATCCTGGTACAACGCAATGGCAATGTCGCCTTTGACGTGACCGATCAGGTGCATCCTAGCGTTGCCGCTGCGGCTTCGCTGGCTGCGCGTATCGTCGGCCTCGACATCGCTGGCGTCGACCTGGTGGCGGAAGATATTTCCCGTCCGCTGGAAGAACAAGGCGGCGCCATCGTTGAAGTCAACGCCGGCCCTGGTTTGCTGATGCATTTGAAACCAGCTGACGGCCCGGCCCGTCCGGTCGGACGCGCGATCGTCGACCACCTGTTTGCCGAAGATCAAAACGGTCGCATTCCTATCGTCGGCGTTACCGGTTCGAACGGTACCACCGTAGTTTCACGCCTGATCGCATGGTTGCTGCACTTGCAAGGCAAGTACGTCGGCCTGGCTTGCCGCGACGGCTTGTTCCTGCATCAGCGTCATGTACAGCAAAAGAAAAGCGACAACTGGCACGCAACCCGCCAGGTCTTGCTCAACCGCATGGTGGAAGCAGCCGTATTTGAAAACAGCAGCAAAGCCATCCTGTCCGAAGGCCTGGCCTACGACTGGTGCCAGGTCGGCGTGGTCACGAACATCGACCCGGCTGACAAGCTGCCAGAGTTCTATATAGAAGACGCGGATCAGATGACCAAGGTTGCACGTACCCAGGTCGATATCGTATTGCCTGATGGCGTCGCCGTACTCAATGCCGCCGACGCGCGCGTAGCCGAATTTGCTGCGCTGTGCGATGGCAGCGTGATCTTCTTTGCTGCTGCAGCGTCGACACCCGTCATCGTTGCGCACCAGGCCGAAGGCGGCCGCAGCGTATACGTACGCGACGGCAACATCGTACTGGCAACCGGCAAGGAAGAAGTTGTCGTCAGCGCAGCGCAGGAACGTGCCGACCTCAGCATTGAAAATAGTCTGGCAGCAATTGCAGCAGCGTGGGCCTTGGGCATCAGCCCCGATTTGATGCGTGCCGGGATAGAAACATTTGAATCAACAGATGCTAACGTCACGGCCTGAAAATCATGAGCTCAGTTTACGCACATCACGATAATAAAGAGACCAACGCAGTCCACCTGGATGCGTTAATCGATAAAGCACCGGCTAGCGGGAAAAAAAGAACCGTCGCGCCAAGAAGGAAGATGCTCATGGAAATATCACGTGTTCGCGCCCTGCGCGGCCCCAACCTGTGGAGCCGGCATACGTCGATCGAAGCCATAGTCTCCTGTAATGGCATCGAACAAACTATCCTCGCGATCCCCGGTTTCGAAGACCGTTTGCGCGCACGCTTCCCGGAAATCAAATTCCTGGAACCGGCAGACACCACCTTCTCCATGGCGCACGTGCTGGAAAGCGCAGCGCTCTGCCTGCAAGCCCAGGCTGGTTGCCCGGTAACTTTCGGCCGCACCATCCAAACCGTCGAACCGGGTATTTATCAGGTCGTGGTTGCGTACACCGAAGAAGCGGTCGGCCGCCTTGCCTTTGAACTGGCACAAAACCTGTGCCGTGCAGCGACCGAAGATACTCCGTTCGATCTCGCAACTGCATTAGCCAGCCTGCGTGAACTCGATGAAGACATCCGCCTCGGACCCAGCACTGGTTCCATCGTTGATGCAGCGGTCGCACGTGGCATTCCGTATCGCCGCCTGACCGAAGGCAGCATGGTGCAATTTGGCTGGGGCAGCCGCCAACAACGTATACAGGCAGCAGAAACCGGCTTCACCAGCGCCATCGCTGAATCGATAGCCCAAGACAAGGAAATGACCAAGCTGCTGCTGGCAGCGGCCGGTGTACCGGTACCTGACGGTGCTTCGGTCACCACCGCTGAAGAAGCATGGCAAGCTGCGCAGGACATCGGCGCACCGGTCGTCATCAAGCCACGCGATGGCAACCAGGGCAAAGGCGTCGCCGTCAACATGAAGACGGAAGAAGAAGTCAAAACCGCATTCGCGGTCGCCTACGAAATCTGTAGCGATGTCGTAGTTGAACGCTATCTGCCGGGTCATGACTATCGCCTGCTGGTAGTCGGCAAACAATTGGTCGCCGCAGCGCGTCGCGCACCACCGGAAGTCATCGGTGACGGCACACAAACCATACGCCAGCTGATCGACCAGGTTAACCTCGACCCGTTGCGCGGCGATGGCCATGCCAGCCCACTGACCAAAATCAAGGTCGACAACCTGACACTCGCGACCCTGTCCAAGATCAACTACACGCTGGAAAGCGTGCCGCCTAAAGGCGTACAAGTCGTCTTGCGCAACAATGCCAACCTCAGCACCGGCGGCACCGCGACCGACGTCACCGACGATGTCCATCCTGACCTCGCAGCACGCGCAGTGGAAGCAGCGCAAATGATAGGCCTCGACATCTGCGGTATCGATCTGGTCTGCGAAAGCGTCATCAAGACCCTGGAAGAACAAGGCGGCGGCGTGGTTGAAGTCAATGCCGCGCCAGGCTTGCGCATGCATATCAAACCTTCGTTCGGCAAAGGTCGTCCGGTTGGTGAAGCCATTATCTCCACCATGTTCAAGGAAGGTGACGATGGTCGCATCCCGGTCGTCGCAGTGGCAGGTACCAATGGTAAAACTACTACCGTCCGCCTGATCGCGCACATCCTGCAAGGTAATAAATACCGCGTCGGCATGACCAGCACCGATGGCGTCTACATCGAAAACAAACGTATCGATACCGGCGACTGCAGTGGCCCACGTAGCGCACGCAATGTATTGATGCACCCGGACGTCGATGCTGCCGTGCTGGAAACCGCACGTGGCGGCGTCCTGCGCGAAGGCCTCGGCTTTGATCGTTGCAACGTTGCCGTTGTCACCAACATCGGCGTCGGCGATCACCTCGGCCTGAACTTCATCTCGACCGTGGAGGATCTCGCTGTTGTGAAACGTGTGATCGTGCAAAACGTCGCACCTACTGGTACTGCCGTCCTGAATGCAGCAGACCCTATGGTTGCCAACATGGCGGGCAGCTGCCCGGGCAGCGTCACCTTCTTTGCGCAAGACAGCAATCATGCCGTGCTCGCGACACATCGCGCGCAAGGTCATCGCGTATTGTTCAAGGACGGCAACGAGATCGTCCTGTCCGAAGGCAAATTCGAACACCGCATCCAGCTCTCCGACATTCCGATTACGCACAACGGTACTGTCGGCTTCCAGATCGAAAATGCGATGGCCGCTATCGGTGCTGCATGGGGTCTGGGTCTCGACTGGAATGTAGTGCTGCAAGGTCTGCGCACTTTTGAAAACAGCGCAAGCTCCACACCAGGTCGCTTCAACATCTTCTCGCACCAAGGTGCGACGGTGATTGCCGACTACGGTCACAATCCTGACGCGATAGAAGCATTGACCCGTGCGGTTGAAGGCATGCCGGCCAAACGCCGCATGGTCGTCATCAGCGGTGCCGGTGACCGTCGTGACGAAGACCTGCGTCGCCAGACCCAGATCCTCGGCGATGCATTCGACGACATCATCCTGTATGAAGACCAATGCCAGCGCGGTCGCGCTGACGGCGAAGTACTGGCCTTGCTGCGTGACGGCCTGAGCAACGCCAAACGCACCACATCCACCCAGGAAATTCAGGGTGAGTTTCTTGCCATTGACACTGCACTGGCGAAGCTGGAAGCAGGCGATTTATGCCTGATTCTGGTCGATCAGGTCGAAGAAGCACTCGCCCACATCGCCGCAAACGTCAAAGCGTAAATATAAAAAGCCAGCTGCAAGCTGGCTTTTTTTTCGGCTGCACCAAAGAACGTAAAAGTTTGCAGGACACCTAAATATCAAATGATCAGCAGATCATTCTTCACGGTGATGCGACGCCTTTTTTAAGTTCCTCTACATACCACGCAAAGTTCAGCATCAAATCCTTGCCCCTCAAATCCTTGGGTAGCAGCCTGGTGCAAAACCAGTTATCGGTCCACGTATGATTTTGTGGAAAATGCAGCGGTGCCAACTGCGTCTGTACCCGAATTTTGATATCAGCAATGAACGCCTGCGCCCGCGCCTCCCCCATTTCTTTACTCCAGTATGCATGCAGCAGTTGCTGCAACTCACCCTGATGACGACCATGAGCCTCATACCATAATGAGTACAAACGTTGCAGTTCCGGGCCGGTTGACGGGTCAAATGTCACGCAGGAAGCCAGCGTTCCGGGGAAAAGCGCAGGCACATCCAGATAGGCAGTAAACATAAACTGCAGCTTGCCGGTGTTGTCGGCGCGCGCAAACGAGGTGGCTGAAATCAGGGCCAGGCACAAACAAATGCCTGGCACGATGGTTCGCAGTTGTTTCATGTGATGTATTCCGAGTCACGGTACCAGGTGCGTAACAGCAAGGTGCATGACGTAACAAGAAAAAGGCCAGCATCATGCTGACCTTTTTAAATCATTCAAACTGTATTAGAACTTGTAACGCAGACCGACAGAGAACAGATTTGCTTTCAAATTGATTCCATCATCTTTGGCCACTTTACCGAAATCTTCATACTCGACCACCGCTGCCAGGTCTCTGGAAAAATTATAAGCTGCACCGATACCAATCAACGGTGTCGTACGGGTTTCCGACTCGGAGATATGTCCCGCAACCCCTGCGTCTGTGTAGGTATCCACTACCTTGACACGATTCCGCGATACGCCCAGCTTGGCAAATACCGCGAACTGATCATTAATGGGCAAACTGGCTGTCGCGGCAATATAAAACGACCTTACTTTGCTACGTAAATTGCCTTGTACATCATCATCGACATAAGTAACGTTCCCTTTACCCAAATCAATATAGCCACCCTGCACGCCAAAGTAGCGATTGAATTCGTAGCCGCCATATAGTTTGTAGCCGGTCGAGTTCTCCTTCAAGACGTCACGACCATCATCTGAACTTACATTCAGTTTCTGATTAGCACGTCCCGCATTGAAACCCACATAAGCGCCTTCTGCCTGCGCCAGCAACGGCGCCATCAATGCTGCTCCAATCACTGCCACGCCCAACTGTTTAATCGCCGTCATCCCCATTACTCCTACATGAGCGAATTCAAATTATAGAAAACTGTCTACGATAAAAGCTCGGGTAGGGATGAGATATAGGATGTATCTCATTCAATGCCGTAGGCTTGTAATCATGCAGCTGCATGATCTGTGGCCATCATTTGCACTTGCCGCTGGTGGCCTTATAGATAAGGATAGGAATGCCGAGCAAGCCGCCACCCACTTGTTCATCCACACAATCCGGCACCGCCGCACGCTGTATACCTGCAGCCCACTGATCGCGTTTGCCGTCCGGGTTAAGTTGCTCGTTGGCCTTTTCCCCGGCACTTTTTTGCTTAAAGTAAGCATCCCGGAAATCCGGCAAAACCAGTGCCGATTTGCGATTGGGCTGACCCTGTATGAACTCTTGTCCGGTCGGCGCTTGCCGCAGCGTCGAAGTGTCGGCAGGGTCATGCGCATCGGCGTGCGCTGCCTTCCTCGGGCTGCGTCGGTCAAAGCGAGAATGGGTGGAATCGACAGACGACGGTTTCCTGGACTCAGGCTGCAGGAATTTTGCCGTCATCGGCTGATGCTGTAACGACACCGATGGTGATCTCATCAACACAATAGTGATTGCAGACTCTGCCGCAGAGCCGTGCGTATGGTGCGCGGTATGTAGTATCACCCACCACAGCAACACAAATGGACTATCGCCACCATGAGCAGCACGGCCGTGCTCCTCTGGTCACGCAGCAACGAAAATAAATCAACTACATCCCCCGCTCATACAGCAACGCCATAAGCAAACCCCAAATTATGGCGACCGCAAATCACACATACGAAGCTCCGCATCTCGCTGCGATTCTTGTACAGGCCCAACAATGTCCGTGCAGAAAGCCGGTTTTTATCATGCTTACGTGCGTTAGCGCACCAAGCGATGGGAATCATTTGCCTTATCTTGTAGTCAACTCTGTGTACTCACTACAAATTCAAGAGGATTTATCATGAGATCGATACAAAAGATTGCATACTCGGTGCTGGCAGCTACCGTCTTATTGGGCGCAGCCGGTTGTGAAAACATGTCCAAGCGCGACAAAAGCATGGCGATCGGCGCAGGTGCAGGCGCGGTCGGTGGTGCCGTGCTGACAGGTGGTAGTGCACTGGGCACAGTAGGTGGTGCAGCAGTTGGTGGCGTTATCGGTAATGAAGTCGGCAAGGATAAAAAGTAAGCAGGCTCTTAATCCACTCTATGGAGGCGTGAATGAATCGATATAAAAACATGGCAACAGCCATATTGGCGACCGGAATAATGGCTTTGTCCTTATCTGCATGCAATAAGGAAGGACCGGCGGAAAAAGCCGGCAAGGAAATGGATAAGACCATGGATAAAGCTGGCCAGCAAATTGAAAAAGCCGGTGAGAAAATCGAAAACGCCGCAAAAGACGCACAGAAGTAAGCTCCCGATCAGGATGACCTGATCCCGCCATAGTCGGGCTGACAGATGAACGGTGCAAGGATCAAGGCCGTTCATTTGTCATGTCCGGCATGCACCCTGACCTCCCCGCATCCACGACATCGGCCAACCCACAAATACGCAACGCCTGACTGGCGTGATTGCAGCCAGCAGCACCGGGAAGACGCTCGCGGAAGACGCAGGCGCATGCCGTCACCATTCGGCGGAACTCTTTTAACTATTTGATTTTTAAGACTTAATGGTGCGGCTGGCTGGAATCGAACCAGCGACCCTTGGCTTCGGAGGCCAATACTCTATCCACTGAGCTACAGCCGCATGAGGGACTACTGAGGAGGCCTGCAGGATACCGTTTTTCTGCCTTTCCGTCCACGTAAAGCGACGTTTTCCCGTTCCCTATCATTTGCTTTGCGTCTATAATCGAGCGTTTGGCGGCCATTGTATTTGTGTTATCCGCCTGGGCATGCAAGGAGCGCATGCGCCCGTATAACGATTTTTATAATTGTATTGAGGGAATAATGAGCGACGCACACCACGAAGAAGAATCCGCGATCAAAACGCCTAAGCAACTCATCATGGCCATTCTGGCTGGCTTCCTTGTCCCCATAGTCTGTATCGTTTTATTGGTGCTGTATGTCACCAACGAAAAACACATCGGTGCCGGTTCTGATGGCTTGTCGCCGGAAGCTGTCGCCGCCCGCATTAAACCGGTAGCCGACTCCGGCTTCACACTCAAAGATGTGAATGCACCTAAAGTCCTGAAAACAGGCGATGAAGTCTACAAGATGGCATGTGCAGCCTGCCACGCAACTGGCGCAGCCGGTGCTCCTAAAATGGGTGACGCCGCAGCCTGGAGCGCACGTATCGCCCAGGGTTACAGCACACTGGCCAAGCATGCGATTGAAGGTATCCGCGCCATGCCAGCCAAAGGTGGCAATCCGGATCTGGAAGATGTCGAAGTTGAACGCGTAGTAGTCCTGATGGCCAATAGCGCAGGCGCAAAATTCGCAGAACCGGCAATACCTGCTCCGGCGACACCAGCCGCTCCGGCAGCTGATGCACCTGCCGCTCCTGCCAAATAAGTCATTCAGTACCCAACAAAAAAGCCGACTTGAAGTCGGCTTTTTTATTATCTGTTTGCCTTAGGCTGCATCACAAATGCTCGTGCAGCGCGACATGCTTGCCCTTCTTTTTCTTCGACAGAAAATAAAGTGCAGTACCAGCGCTCCCGACCACCAGCGCACCGCGCAGGATCGGACGCAATACCGAACGTCTGGTCAGCAGGGAAACACCACTGACAACCAGGGGCAACAAGCGGCGCAACTTTTCACCGGACAGGCTCTTCAGGTCAAACAGATCTGCCACATTCGAAAATGCTGATTGCGCCCGCACACTGACGAGGCCGATCGCTGTTTTAGCAATCGCATCCGCACCAAGGTTTGCCCGCACAACATCGCGCGCCTCACCAATTGCGACCCGATAGGCCTTGCATTGTTCGAGTATTCTTTGCTTGCGCTGCGCCGAAGTTTCTTCCGGCTCCTGATGATGTGTCGTCATGCCCGTCCTCTTGGATTACAACAGCGCGTCATGGTCATTACGCAACTCAGCCATGGTTGCCGGCATCGACAATTTGCCTTCCCGCAGCAAGGATTGCACGTACAGCAGGATGCCGACTGCGACCGCCGTAAAGATAATCGCAAGTATCAATAAGATCTTCCAGCCAAGTACTGGCCAGCTGAGATAGACAATCAATGCACTCCAGTAGCCGATGGCAAACCACGCGACGATCGCACCGAGGACAAATAGCGCGACCAACTTCAATGCGTTGGCACGGACTTCGGCCAATTCAAGCGCTGCCAGTTCTATCCGGCTCATGAACAAGCCGAACATATTTTTAGCGAGATTGACGGCACCGCTTACCAGGCCGGGCCGGAAATCTGAAGAACGCGGGGTTTGCTGTTCCATATTGAATGCCGTGTGACTTATTTACGCGAGATCAAAAGTCCCACCAATACGCCGACACCAGCCGAGATCGCAACTGCGCGCCATGGATTTTCATGCACGTAGTCATCGGTTTTTTCTGCCAATTCCTTGCCGGTTTCAATCGCGGCAGTTTGCACTTCATGTGCTTTTACCAGTGCGTTATCCAGCAGTTGCAAACCGCGGTTACGCAACTCATCTGCGCGCTCGCCCGTTGCGCTGGTTGCTTCACGAAATAATTCCTGGGCGTCTTTGACTAAGGTTTTCATATCGCTCCGTGTGGTTTTCAAGGTAGAAGTTTTCATAATAGGGCCCCTTTTTTCTAATCTGGACAAAAGCAGTGTCGCGTTTTCAATATGGATTTGTCAAACGGACCTGCGTTGAGATACAGCAAACGATCGCCAATGTTATTGCTATTGTGATCCGGTTTTCACCAGATATTTAGGTAGGCAAGCAATGCTGTGACATGCACATTATTGTTTAGTTGCAATCGCGTTCCTCAGTTTTATCATACTTTTCCTGGCGCGAATAAGCGTTACCGCACATTCCCTGCAAATAATTCACCCACTCAGCTTAATCTCAAGTCCCCGGTGTGCAATCGGTGCAGTGCTCGATCGCGTCCTCTTCCTTCAGCAGGTTTTCCTTCAACTCACGCAAGGCCGTACGCAAACCCTCTTCCACCACCGGATGGTAGAACGGCATATCCAGCATTTGCCCTACTGTCATACCGCTCTGGCAAGCCCAGGCCAGCAAATGCCCGATGTGTTCGGCACGCGGCCCGACCATTTCTGCGCCCAGAAAGCGATGCGTACCGCGTTCGCCATAGACTTTCAGCAAGCCGCGGTTCTGCCGCATGACGCGGCTACGGCCCTGATTGGCAAACGAAACCTGACCAACCTCAAACTGCCGCGGCTTAAGCTCGCTGCTGGTCTGCCCGACCACTGCGATCTGCGGATCAGTGAAGGCGATCATCAGACGGGTACGGCGTAGTCCAGCCACAACTTCCGGGAAGCGCACCGCATTATCACCAGCGATACGCCCTTCATCTGCCGCCTCATGCAGCAACGGCCGGTCGTTGTCGGCATCGCCCGCAATAAAGATCGCGCTATTGCCACACTGCATCGTCAATGAATCGAACAGCGGTATGCCTTGCGGGTTCAATTGCAAGCCCGTGTTTTCCAGTCCGATCTTCTGTACGTTAGGCGTGCGGCCAGACGCTGCCAGCACGTATTGGAAATGCTCGGTACGTTCCTTGCCATCCTTATCGCGCGAGACGAATTCGACCTGCTCACCGACCACGCGCGCCGAAACCACGCTGGTATTCAGGCGTAAATCCAGGTCTGCACCTATGCCGTCGATGGCACTTTGATTGATGGCCGCATCGTCCAGTTGCGCCACCCGGCCGCTGCGGCCGAACAAGGCTACGCGCACGCCCAGGCGCTGCAAGGCTTGCCCCAGCTCCAGTCCGATGACGCCGGCACCCACTACCGCTACCGACTCCGGCAAATCGTCGCGCTCAAAAATATCGTCGCTGGTGATCACGCGTGTACCCAGTCCGCGCAATTCCGCTGGAATCTGCGGTGTGGAGCCGGTCGCAATCACGACGCGCTCTGCCATCACCTGGATATCGTCACCGACCTGCAAGCAGCCGGGAGAAATGAAACGTGCATAGCCGTACAGACGCTCAGCCGGATTGATCGACTCCACGCTTTCCACCACGAAGCCGACGAAACGATCACGTTCGGATCGCACGCGCTGCATAACTTGCTTACCGTCAACCCGCACGGGGCCAGGATGCACGCCGAAACCCGGTGCTTCATCGGCCGCATGTGCCGCTTCGGCCGCCGCAATCAGCAACTTGCTCGGCATGCAACCGACGCGCGCGCAGGTCGTGCCATATGGCCCGCCTTCTATCAGAACCGCCGTCTTTCCATGTGCCTTGACTGCGCGATAGGCCGACATCCCGGCACTACCGGCACCGATTACTGCAACGTCGAAAGTAAGTGTTTTCATCGTGCTCCGTTCATGAAAATGCCGGACCTGCGCGAAGATAGTCTGCTCAGTCGTTCCGGCTATGGAGTTCGGCGATATCTTCGATATTGCCGATCTGGATGACGACAGGATTCACCGACGCCCAGCTTTGCATAGGACGCCATGCAAAACGCCATTCGTTTTGTTCGGCGAGGTTCTTCGCCTTGGAGAAAATCTTGCCGAGCGGACTAGGCGCCCCGTAGGAAATGGCCGCATCGATACCCGCCCAGTTAGGCAGGATCTTCTGCGCTGCACGGTGTACACGCTCACCGAATTCCTCGGCATCGTGCACCACCAGATAGGAATCTATGCTGGGCATGGCGTCAAACAAGGTGCCGTCCCAGGTTTTGGTCAGGCTCAGCACCAGGTAACTGTCGTTAGGCAGCAATATCTGGTCGGATGTTGGCGGGCTGAGACGAAACTCGCCCAGGGATAAGGAACGCTCTAAGCCATTGCGTTCAGAGAAGTAGTACAGCTTGGAAGGACGCTTACTATCAATCAAAGTCATGCTGCGGCCCCCGAAAAAAATAATGATGGTGATGCGCCGGTAATTGGCACCAGCCCAGCCATTTTAAGCAGATTCGCGGCGGCGTGCCTGAGCTATGTTTATTCCACGCAATTTATTTCGTGCGACTCACTTAGCCAGATCAGGATGCCGCCAGCGATACCAGGCCAGACCCAGCCATTCATGTAAGGCATATGCGCTCAATTGCAAGCCCTGGCTGGATGGCAGGAAGTCGGCCGGGGTCGTATGTGCGCTGCTGATGAAGATGGTCGGTGCGGCCACCACCTCCAGTCCGGCCTGCTGATACGCCCATTGCGCGCGCTGCATATGGATCGCATCGGTGACCAGCAAGATGCGCTGCACGCCTGCTGCACGCAGCATGCGCGCTGACAACTGCGCATTTTCGGCGGTATTGTTGGAAGTCTGTTCCAGCCATCGCACCGGGACAGAGAAGTCTTCCTTCAATACACGCGCCATTACGCTGGCTTCCGATGTGCTGCCGCCATCCGGATGACCACCGCTGACTAATACCGGCAGATGCGTGCTGCGATACAGACTAGCTGCATAGCGCAGGCGATGCAGGCTGATGGCACTAGGAATGTCTTGTCCGCCGTATTCGGGCGCGTTAGTAATACGACTACCGCCCAGCACCACGATAGCCTGCGCCCCGGCAGTGTCGCCAGCTTGCAATGTTGGGTTTTGTTTTTCCAGTGGCGTAACAAACAGCATGGCGCCAGAACGCGTGCTGCAAACCGCCAGGATCAGCAATGCCAGTACTGACACGGTCACACCCAGACGCGGCCAGCGTGGTCGCAGCAGCAAACCCATCGCACACAAGAGGATCAGATTGAAAGGCGGCAGCAGCAAAGCGCTGGCCACTGCATTAAACAACCAGCCACCACTCAAGGCAGAGGTGCTCCGGCTATCAGCATGAAGCGCTTATTCATCCATCTGTGGTTCGGCGATGGTGCGTAACTGGAAACGACCATCCTTATTGAAGAGCCAGGTCTCGATCACCTCGACGCGGCCATGTCGTAACAGCGCTGGCGCGGGCTTAGGGAAAGGCGCCGTATTGCGCACACTGGTGAGTGCCGTAGTCTCTGTCACGCGGTCGCGATTCGAGCGCATGATTTCGCTGCGCAACAGGCTGCCATTTGCATCGACCACATACTTGACCACCACTACCGAGCGCAACAAGGCTTGCGGCCGACCGACATACACCTTGGTGGAATTAACCTGCGTAATGCGATGGGCCAATGCAAGCTGGTATTCGCTGATCGAATCAGCCGTGGAAGTGCCGTCCGGTGTGGTTTCTGCCGGCTTGTCGAGCAAGGTGCGCGCACCGCAGCCCGCCAGCAAAAGTGCCACTGCACATAGGGTGATCCGCTTTTTTATCATCGTTCTTTCACGCTTTTTCATCTTCAGGCTGGAATCAACTATCCGATGCGACACCAGCCGCATCCCGCTAGTGGCTATCTTAACGACATCACGCGCACACCGCCATCTTGCTGTCGGACACTACTTGTTCAATCAAATTTTTGCTGCAAACGGAATTGTTCAGTCGCCGCTACCAATGCCGCAGCAGTGCCAGGCTCCAGCGCAGCATGTCCGGCATCTGCAATGATCTGCAAACGTGCCTGCGGCCAGGCTTCATGCAAACGATAGGCGGATACCGGCGGGCAAACGGCGTCGTAGCGCCCTTGTATGATCACCGCGGGCAAATGCCGTATTTTGTCTATGTTGCGTATCAACTGGTCTTCTTCCATGAAGCCTTGATGCAAAAAGTAATGCGCTTCCAGCCGTCCGACACCGAGCGCCACCACATCATCGTCAAACACTTGCAGCATTTCCGGCTGCGGTTTCAGGAACAGGCAATGACCTTCGTAACGGCTCCAGTCGCGCGCTGCCTGCAAAGACACTTGCGCATCGTCGCTGAACAAGCGCCGCTTGTAGGCTTGCAGCAAATCACCCCGTTCTTCCGGCGGAATAGCCGCAACAAAAGCTGCATGCGCTTCGGGAAAGAACCAGCGCATGCCGTACATAAACCAGTCTATCTCGGCGCGCGTGCAAAGGAAGATACCGCGCAATATGAAGCCGAGACAGTTCTGCGGATGTGCTTGCCCATATGCGAGCGCCAGCGTCGCCCCCCATGAGCCGCCGAATACCAGCCACTGCTCTATGCCCAGCATCGCCCGCAGGGCTTCGATATCGGAGATCAGCAGCGGCGTTGTGTTGTCGCGGTACTCGCCCAGCGGCGTCGATTTACCGGCACCGCGCTGATCGAATAAAACAATGCGGTAGTAATCGGGATTGAAGAATTGCCGATGACGCGGCGAAATACCGCCACCCGGTCCGCCGTGCAGAAACAGCACCGGCACGCCGCGCGGATTGCCGCACTCTTCCCAATACAGGGTATGCCTGCCGTCGACCGGCAACATTCCGCTGCGATAAGCTTGCAGCGGGGGAAACAGCGGCAATTCAGAAGTCGACGCATCCATAAACATGAGCTTAATAAGTAATTGATCTTAAGCGGGAAATCCCCACCCGGCCTGCCTCTCCGCTCCGTGAGCGGACATACCTCGATATTCCTTGCGAACTATTCCCGCCATGCAACCTCTACCTTAGTGACGAAAAGTTGTCGCATGAGCAAATTATGCAAAATGCATTTGAACAAGAGGTGAATGAATGATGTTACTGCAAGACTGGTTTATGTTTGGTATTTCGCTCAAGGATTGGTTGCACGCCTTATTGGCAGCAGTAGTCAGCTTCCTCATCATGGATCTGCTGACGCGCTTTGTGGTGCGCCTGATGAAGCGCCGCATGTCTGTACTCCACCTCATCACCAAACGCCGCGTCGATGAAGTTATCGTCGGTACGCTGGCCGGCACCAAACGCTTCCTGCTTTTACTGCTGTCCATCCTGATCGGTCTGAACACGCTTACCCTGCCCGCCATCGTCGAGCTCCGCCTGTCGCAGCTCGGCATCATCCTGATCGGCATACAGATCGCCATCTGGCTCAATCGCGGCATCAATGTCTGGATGGAAAAAGTGGTCGATCCGGAAGTTGACCCCGAACTGCGCAATGCAGCGACCACCACCACCATGGTCTTCCTGTTGCGCATTGCGGTGATGCTGACGGTATTGCTGGCGGTACTGGCCAATCTCGGCGTCAACATCACGGCTTTCGTCGCCAGTCTCGGCATAGGCGGCATCGCCATCGCTTTCGCGCTGCAAGCCATACTCAGCGATTTATTTGCCTCACTTTCGATCGGACTGGACAAGCCCTTTGAGGTCGGTGATTTCATTGTGGTGGACGACTTGCTGGGGACGGTCGAATACGTCGGCATCCGCACCACCCGTCTGCGCAGCCTGAGCGGCGAACAACTCGTGCGCTCGAATACCGAGCTGCTGAAATCGCCGATACGCAACTACAAGCGCATGTCGGAACGACGGGTGTTGTTCAACTTCGGCATCACGCATGACACGCCGGTCGACAAAATTGCCGAGCTCTCGGCCACGGTACGCAAAATTATTGAAGACGCGCCCTCGACCCGCTACGACCGCGCGCACTTTGTCCGCATCGGCCCCAGCAGCCTGGAATTTGAGGTGGTGTATTACCTGTTAAGCCGTGAATACAGCGTGTACATGGATGTACAGCAACATATCAACCTGGAACTCATGCGCGCCTGCGCGGAGCGCGGCATCGTCTTTGCCCATCCGACCACTACCCTGCATGTGCCGTCGGAAGTCCATCTGTCCACCCGTCCAGTGGCGGATGCGGCGCGACGCAAGTCAGCCAACGCCTGATAACAAAACCGGGGCCTTGCACCCCGGTTTTTGTTTCTACTTGCTACGCGTCTGACCCAGGCGGTGGCGAATGATGTCGTACACCCAGTTAAAGCAAAACGCATACAGCATGAAGAAGGCCGAGAAAATCAGGTCCAGCGTCAGCGCCTCCCATAACGAGATATCCAGCCACCAGGCCGTTAGCGGCAAGGCTATCGCCATAAAGAAGGCTTCAAAGCCTATCGTATGGCACACCCGCATGCGGACGGTACGACGCCAGCCGTAACGGTGCTCAAACGCTTCGTAGATGTGGTTGTAAATCATATTGCTGGCCATCGCGCTGATAGCCAGCATCACGGCCAGTGCGCCGAAATGCAGCATGTCCATGCCGAAGCCATACGACATCAGCGGTACCAGAATAATAAGGGCGAAAAATTCAAACAGGACTGCGTGAATGACGCGGCGAAGTAAAGTATTGATAACAGGTACTCGGAAATAACGGGAGGAAGGCGTCCATTATAGGTTGCCCCAGGCAAACTCGCTTGGCACTGCCGCCGGCGGAAAGATGGCTTTTTTCGCAATGAAAAAGAAAATTTCGAAAAGATTCTGCAAACAGTGGTGACAAATTTTTTTTTATGCTCTATACTTCGCCCCCTTCAGGTGTTGGTAGACGTCAACACAAGTTTGGCTGAGCAATCGTATTCGCGGGTGCTTAGCTCAGTTGGTAGAGCGGCGCCCTTACAAGGCGTAGGTCGGCGGTTCGACCCCGTCAGCACCCACCAATCAGTCAAACGGAGAGCCTGAAGCAGTTTAGTAGTTGGAGTGGTAGTTCAGTTGGTTAGAATACCGGCCTGTCACGCCGGGGGTCGCGGGTTCGAGTCCCGTCCACTCCGCCAGAATAAGAAAATGCCCGCGCAAGCGGGCATTTTTGTTTCCGTCCCACCTTTTCGGCGCAGCCGACATGCTGCGGATGGAGTGCGCCGTCTGCGCGGCGCACAGCGGGTCTCGAAGCGATTTGCTTGCAAGCAAATCGGCGGCCTGCGGAACGCAGGCGAGTCCCGTACACAGACGGAATAAAAGCCGCCTCAAACAAGCCGCAAAGCGGCGAGTCAACAACCGCCCGCAACCCCAGTTCTGGTAACATACGAACCCAGCACATTAAGGCTCGTAGCCACGCATATTTCCTGCCAAGGCACACGAGAAAGCACGATGACAGACTTCAAACGCGAACCCATCCCCCTCCCCAGCAAACCTGGCAAGGTCTTGCTGCATTCCTGCTGCGCGCCCTGTTCCGGCGAAGTGATGGAAGCGATGCTGGCGAGCGGTATCGAGTACACGATTTTCTTTTACAACCCGAACATTCATCCGGAAAAAGAATATCTGCTGCGCAAGGAAGAAAACATCCGCTTCGCTGAGAAACACAACGTACCGTTTATCGATGCCGACTACGATACCGATAACTGGTTCGAACGTGCGAAGGGTATGGAAAACGAACCAGAGCGCGGCATACGCTGCACCATGTGCTTTGATATGCGCTTCGAGCGCACTGCGCTGTATGCACATGAACACGGCTTCCCGGTCATTTCCAGCTCGCTTGGTATCTCACGCTGGAAGGATATGAAGCAGATCAACGATTGCGGCGTGCGCGCTGCGGCCAAGTACCCGGACATGCTGTACTGGGAATACAACTGGCGTAAACAAGGCGGCTCGGCCCGCATGATCGAAATCTCCAAGCGCGAAGATTTCTATCAACAGGAATACTGCGGCTGCGTCTATTCACTGCGCGATACCAACCGCCATCGCCGCGACAATGGTCGCGACAAAATTTCATTCGGCGTGCAATTCTACCGATCCAATCCTGCCAAGTAAGCGCATACGGCGCGCAAACCTTGCGCTGAGTCATAAAAAAAAGCGGCACTGGAAACCCAGTGCCGCTTTTTATTTAGCGCTACGCTGTCAATGAATTAAAAGCCATAACGCGAGGGAAACGATGACAGACAACGTGCCGTATCAGGAATTATTCAGAGTCTCCCGACTCTTGAAATAACTCGCCTTGAACGACAGGCTCTTCCGGCGGCAGCGTATCCTTTTTAGCCAGCGTGCCTATGCGCACGCCCAGCAGGCGGAAGGGCTGATCCAGCGGGATACGTTTCAGACATTCCCCTGCCGCTTGCCGGATCGCGCCCGCATCATCGGTATAAGTCGGCAAGGTCAGATCGCGTGTGACTATCCTGAAGTCGGTAAAGCGCAGCTTGATGCCGACTGTGCGTCCGACCACACCCTTGCGCTGCAAATCCCCGGCCACGCGTTCACACAAGCGAGTAAAGATGCCGCCCAATGCTTCACGATCACGCTTTGCATGCAGGTTGTTTTCAAAGGTGGTTTCACGGCTGACTGATTTCGGTTCGGAATAAGTAACGACCGGACGTTCATCTATGCCGTGCGCAACCCGCCCCAGCCAGTCGGCATAGGAACGACCAAAATGTTCATGCAGGACTGCGGCATCTGCTGCAGCCAGTTCTTCTATCGTGTTCAGGCCGAGCGCAGTCAGTTTTTCTGCCGCGCGCGGGCCGATGCCATTAATCTTGCGCGCCGCCAGTGGCCAGATACGCGTCACGATATCGGCTTGCGTCAATATGGTCAGGCCGTTCGGCTTTTCCAGGTCCGAGCATATCTTGGCCAGTAATTTATTCGGTGCGATGCCTATCGAACATGACAAGCCGGTGGCCTGTTGCACCGCGCTCTTGATACGCGATGCCAGTGCATAGGTCTCTTCGCTATGTTCACTGAGGTCGATATAAATTTCATCGATACCGCGGTTTTCTATATGCGGCGCGATATCGGCGACGGCCTGTTTGAACAGGCGTGAATAATGGCGGTAAGCGTCAAAGTCCACCGGCAGCAGCACGGCGTCGGGCGCCAGCCTGGCTGCCTTCATAATTCCCATCGCCGAGAATACGCCCAGCGCCCGTGCCTCATAAGTCGAGGTCGTCACCACGCCGCGTCCGACATAGTCGCGCAACTTTGCATACTGCCGACTCCCGTCATCCAGCGTGACAGGTGCATGTACCGACATCCCGCCGATCACGACCGGTTGGCCGCGCAGCTCCGGATAGCGCAGTAATTCGACCGACGCATAAAAAGCATCCATATCGAGATGCGCAATGCGACGCGCGCGCGGCAACTCGGCAGGTGAATTAACGGGGTCAGACATACGGTGAGGGGTGGAAACCTTGCGCAGTGGCGCAGGATTTAGACATGCCGGGTTCAGGTAAAACGATATTTTACCGATGCCTGATCAGCTTGACCGGACGATTTGAATTTATATCGTCGGAGTACAGAAAGGAATGATTACAGCTGTAACTGGTGCGACAAACCCGCGCGTCGCATTCTGGCAGCGCGCGGGCAAGCGATGCTTATTTCATCGGTTCATTTCTGATTTCGGATGCGCGTGTAGTGTTTGCATCCTTGACCGCTTCGCGTCGTTCCGCACGGGCGGCACCGACTTCCTGTTTGTACTCGGTGCGCGCTTCCTTACGTTCAGCGCGATATTCTGCATTGGCCTGACCCCGCGCGATACGCGCTTTCACATACGGGTCTTCCTTGTAGTTCAGGCGCGACTGGTCGATGTAAGCAGGGTCATTGGCTGGTACCGCAGCTTGTGTTTGCGACATTGGAGCCTGCGCCGCTGCGATCTGGGCAAACATGGCGACGGCGGTGCCGGCGAGTATGGTGCTTAGTTTTATCATGGCAAGTCCTTTGTTCAGTAATAAGAAACCAGGCGATGTATCCGCCCGGCAATTCATGCTCCCTGTCTGCTGACAGGTGTCACACGCCTTATTACTGACCCACCATATTGTCGAAAAGTTCAGCTTTTAAATAAGCACCATGCACTGCGGCAATACTTCAGCGCCCGCCCGTCCACCACACAGCAATAGCCACTATCGATAACAACGATGCCAGGACGGACAAGGCCGTCAGGCGCCGGTAACGTCGTTCGTTCGCGATGACGCCCTGCTCCAGGGTCACCACCATTTGCTTCAATTGCTCGGCCAGTTCCTTGATATGCACAGCGTTATGCGATGCTACTTCCTGCAGCTCAGTAATTTGCCTTTGCAATAAGGCTTCCTGCGTAGCCGCGTTTTCATCGATCTTGCGACTCTGAAACACCGGCAGCGCGGCAGAGATAATCGTACCCACATGTGGCAGTACGGCTTTCACCGCAGGCAATAGCCATGTATACATAATGCGTCCTTGCTTGATAGCGGAAATGAGTGTCGGTCACGGCCGACTGCATGCGGCCATTTAAACAGATTCATCCGTTCCTCACAAATAAGTCCCTGGCTTACATTTCCACTTCGTGCCCATCGGGTTTTAAGTTATATTGCAACGACGCTTGCCTGCGGACAAAATGCGCGGGCAAATAACATCAATTTTAAGAATGAATACCTCGCTCATGCTCGACCCAAATGCATTACTCAAGCCATTGAATGGCTACATCGTAGAAGACCTGACCAATGCCGATATCGCTGCCACCGGCGCGATTGCTGCATCGATCCTGGGCGACCTTGCTGCACCCGTATTGAAAATGCTGTCCGTCGCAGGCGATTCTGCTGACGACATTTCACTCGAATTCTTCCCTGACCCGGACGACGAAAGCACACCGGGCACACTGATTTTCTGGCCAGCGACCCGTACCAGCCTGAAGAGCTCATATGACGATGCTTATCAGGCCGAGTATTCACTGCGCCTGGCAGTGTTCCTGTCGGAACGTGATGATTCGGATGTGATTTACCCGGCCGGCTTCAGCATGGTGCTGAAGCTCAATGAAAGCGCGTGTGAATTGGTGAAGAACCTGCCACCTGCAGTATTTGAACGTCTCGAGTTCCAGATGAAAGGCGGCCCTTTGCCGGGCGGCTTTGAATTCCTCGACGACAGCGAACATATTCCGGTATTGCCGAATATGCGCCGCCAGTTCCTGAAAGCCATTACACGTGCCCACTCGGTCACCGCGAAAAAGCGCAGCAAGGAATTTGAAGCAGTGATGGTGCACTACATCTGGGACAACACCGAACCGCAAGCACACTTTGAAGCCGTGCTGTCGACGCTGGCAACGCTGTTCGTAGCGATCCACCACCAATCCAAGCTGTAATTCTGCCGTACCGACATACCCGGCTTTTAGAACTCATTTCACGGATATTTGTGAAATGAGTTCTAGTCGGACATGTGTATAAACAAATCTTCCACCTTGCTTCTGGCCCACGGCGTTTTGCGCAGGAAAGTCAGGCTGGATTTAATACTCGGGTCAATGTTGAAGCACTTGATATCGATCCGACGTCCCAGCTCTTCCCAACCGTAGTGATCTACCAGCGCCACCAGGATCTTTTCCAGACTCAGTCCGTGCAAGGGATCCTTGTTCACGCCAGTTTCTTTTCTTGTACCAACACCCACGGCCGCGCCACGACCGTCCACAGCATGGCATCCGCTTCGAGCCAGATATGGGCTTGCGCATCACTGACCTTGGCCAGTTGACCATTACTCAGCCAATGCTCAACCGCTGACTTGTCATCAATTGCAAAGCGCGCTGCCACATCAACCAGATCGAGCTCGTCGGCGACCACGATCACCAGGCCACCCGCAAAATAGCGCAGCAATTCCTGCCACCCGATTTGCGAGGTTTCCATATTCAGCTTGGCATGCAATAACTTTTGCTCTTCGTTCGGTGTGCTCATGATTCAGTATGTATAAATTCAGGATAGTAATATTGCCGCATCAATAATGCGGCGGTCTTTCATTGGCGGCGCTTTGTTCATTACCGCCGCTGACGACATCCTTCAGGCGACGTGCCAGTGCGGCACACAGCGCTTCCAGTTCATCGATTTTCTTTTGCTGCTGATAGACCAGCTGATTCAGCGAATCGAGCAAGTCTTCCTGGCGCGCTATCTTGATTTCGATATCGACAAAGCGATCTTCATTCATCTGGTGTACTTCCTGATTAAGTTCCGGCACGACTCAGCTTTCTGCCGTGCGTGACATCCGGTGTTGATGTATCGCTTCGCGCCGGAAATTACGCGAAGCAGCATGATAAAAAGGACGCGGACAAAATTGCCGTGACACCAGCGAAGCAGCCAGCGTCGTCGCCAGCAACAGCAAAGTCACATCCTGGCTGCGCGTCATTTCCATCACGATCACGCTGGCGGTAATAGGCGCCTGCGTAGCAGCAGCCAAAAACGCCGCCATCGATAACAAGGCTATCAGTCGCCCATCCACCGCACCTGGCAGCACCTGGGCGATATTGTCGCCGATACCGGCACCTATCGCCAATGAAGGCGTAAAAATTCCGCCCGGGATACCGGCGAAATAAGACAGTATGGTCGCACCCAGCTTGCTCAGGCCAAACAGCATGCTATCTACCGGATGACCATTCAGCAGGGCCGCCGCCTGTTCGTAGCCAGTGCCATACGTCGTCCCTTGCGCCAGCATGCCGAGCAAAGCCACCAGCAAACCGCAAACAGCCGCCAGTAAAACCGGATGACGCTCAGTCCAGCTACGCTGGCTGGCTGGCAACCACGCCGCTGGTCCGGCCAGCAGCATCTTGCCGAACAAACCGCCGAGGACACCGTTGACCAGCGCACACACAACGACTATCCACCACGCCGCATTCAATGCGAGTATGGATTCGTTAAGATGGAAGTAAGAGTTATTGCCGAATACCGACAAGGCGATGAAACCGGCACCCAGTACCGCCGACATCACCAACCGGTCCCAGCGCACTGCGGTGCCGCGGCCCAACTCCTCTATCGCAAATACGACGCCTGCCAACGGCGTATTGAACGCTGCTGCCAGGCCACCCGCCGCCCCGGCCGCTATCAATGCCTCGGGACGAAAACCAACCGCAAAGCGCGGCCGCTTCTGCCACCAGCGGCCCCACGCCAGCATCACGGCTGCACCCACCTGCACCGATGGCCCTTCGCGCCCGATAGATGCACCAACCAGCAACCCCGCCGCCGTCAGTATTACTTTCCACATCGATTGCAGCGGTGACACCAGGCTGTTCTGCGCGGCACCTGCCGGCAGCGACATCGCGGCGATGACCTGCGGAATACCGCTGCCACGCGCCTGCGGCGCAAGCCGTATCGTCATCCAGCGAATACCGGCAAAACCCAGCGGCAACATGAACAACGCGCTCCACCAGTAGGCATGTGTAATCTTGCGATTCAGGCCCAGCATCTCTTCTGCCAGCCATGCAAAGCCCAGCGAGCACACGGCGACACACGCTGCGCCGCCAAGGAAAATCGCGATACGGAAAGAATGACGCGATACCCGCGCGGTGTGGCGCGCGTGTTTTCTCATGATACGAAAGGTCGGTTGATTTGCCATGGTTCAGCTCACTCGGGGCGATGGTAGTGACGGATATATCAGCATCGAAAGCACTGCATGATCCATGCCATCCACCGGCAAACGGGGTCAGGCTCCGGCTGACTTCGGCTTTTGCAACAAGGCCTTCAGATTGGCCAGGCGGTTCTGCGGGGTAATGACCTCTTCCTCAGTTGGCACCGCGTCGCCTTCATCCAGCTTCATTTCCTTGATGAAGCGTGAAATATCGCAATGCACGTGTTCGCGCGCACGCTTGCGCTTCTTGCACCAGCTCACATGCAGCGTACGCTGTGCGCGTGTGATGCCGACATACATCAGGCGCCGCTCTTCTTCTATGCGCGCACCCAAGGTATCGACCGGTGCATCAGGATCACCCTTGTGCGGCAGGATGCCCTCTTCCACCCCGACCAGGAAGACATGCGGGAATTCCAGCCCCTTGGAAGCATGCAGGGTAGACATGCGCACCGCATCCGGTTCCTCATCCTTGCCTTCCAGCATGGTCATGAGCGCCACCATTTGCGTCAGGTCGAGCAAGCTCTTTTCCGGATCATTGCCGTCCTTGCCACCCGAGCCTTTTTCCTTGAGCCAGGTGGTGAAATCGATGACGTTTTGCCAGCGTGACTGCGCCTGCCTGTCGTCGAAGTTATCGTACAGATAGGCTTCGTAGTTAATCTCTTTCATCATGTCGTCGAGCAGCGATGCGGCCTGGCCTTCGCGATGCGCATGGTGTTCGAGATTGTTGATGAAGGTGCAGAACTCGCGTAGCGGCGTCAGCTGGCGATCGGCCAGCTTGGATTCCAGGCCGCCTTTGAATACCGCTTCGAACAGCGAACACTGCCATTGCCCGGCAAATGCGCCCAGCGCTTCCAGCGTCGATTGGCCGACGCCGCGCTTGGGCGTAGTGACTGCGCGGATGAATGCAGGGTCGTCGTCCTGATTGGCAATCAGGCGTAGATAACTAATGATGTCCTTGATTTCGGCACGGTCAAAGAAGCTCTGTCCGCCGGAAATCGTATAAGGAATGCGCTCCTTGCGCAGCGCCTGCTCGATCACGCGGGCCTGATGATTACCGCGATACAAAATGGCGTAATCAGAAAATTTGGCACGTCGTTCGAAGCGATGTGCAGATAGCATAATCGCGATCTGCTCTGCTTCCTGGTCATCATCCTGCATGCCCATGACTTTGACCGGATCGCCGAGACCATGCTCGGACCACAATGATTTTTCAAACAGTTTCGGATTATTCGAGATAACCGAGTTGGCCGCCTGCAGGATGCGCGTACTGGAACGATAGTTTTGCTCCAGCTTGACGATGCGCAGGTCAGGAAAATCGACCTGTAATTGCTTCAGGTTTTCTATGGTGGCGCCGCGCCACGCATAGATCGCCTGGTCATCATCGCCCACAGCTGTAAACATCGGCTTCTTGCCAACGCCTGTCACCAGCAATTTGACCAGCTCATACTGGCAGGTATTCGTATCCTGGTATTCATCGACCAGCAGGTAGCGCAAGCGACGCTGCCATTTGTCGCGCACCGTTTCATTGTTGCGGAATAGCTCGACCGGCAAGCGGATCAGGTCATCAAAGTCGACCGCCTGGTAAGCGGACAAGGTCGCGACATAGTTGCGGTAGATGCGCGCGGCCTGTGCCTCGTCTTCATCCTTCGCCTGCTTCAACGCGGCATCCGGATCGACCAGACCGTTTTTCCACAAGGACATGGAAGTTTGTATGCGGCGGATCAATTGCTTGTCGGTGGTAACCGCCAGATCCTGTACCAGCGAGAAGCAATCATCGCTATCCATGATGGAAAAACGATCCTTCAGACCCAGCTCTTTCGCTTCCTGCCGCAGGATTTTGACGCCCAGCGAGTGGAAGGTGCTGACGGTCAGTTGCTTGGCCTGCTTCGGCTCTTTGAGCAACTTGGCGATACGTTCCTGCATCTCCAGCGCTGCCTTGTTGGTAAAAGTCAGCGCGGCAATGTTTTTGGCTTCATAGCCGTGCTCTTCGATCAGGCTGGCGATCTTGGTCGTGATCACGCGTGTCTTGCCCGAACCCGCACCGGCCAGCACCAGACATGGGCCGTCCATGTACTTGATGGCGTCGCGCTGGGGCGCGTTAAGACCGTGAGCTGGATTCGGGGAGTTGGACATCAGGTAAACCGGGAAAGAAAGCCAGTCATTGTATCAGTCTGCGGACTGCCACCGCTGGCATTCGGCTGGTTTCTGTCTGCGGTGCAAAATAGGCAACTTAGCCTATATTCACGCGCCCCGCCGGATAAGTGACACCCGCACCACGTGTATTCGCCAGGGTAAAAGCCAGCGTAAGCGGGCCGACACGCCCGACCAGCATCAGCACCATGATGATCCATTGTCCACTGACCGACAAAGTCGAAGTCACACCGCGCGACAAACCTGTAGTGGAAGCGGCGGATACGACTTCAAAAGCCAGGTCCAGAAAATTGGCATGCTCGGTCAGGGTCAGCAGGAAGGTACCGGTCACGACAAAGAACAGCGCGATGATGGTAATTGCCAGCGCACGCAAGGTCAGGCTGGCATCTATGCTGCGGCCGAACAGCACCGGATTGTGTTGCTGGCGCAGGAAAGCGCGTGTCGCGATCAGCAGGATGATAAATGTCGTAAGTTTGATACCGCCACCGGTAGAACCACTGCCCGCACCAATGAACATCAGCGTCATCACGAAGAAGGCACTGCCCTGCGTCAGCATGGACGTATCCATGGTCGTGAAACCAGCCGAACGCGGCGCTACTGCCTGGAACCAGCTAGCCCATAATTTGGTACCCAGTCCATGCAAGCTGCCCAGGGTATCCGGATTGCCGTATTCCAGCGCAAACAAGACCAGCATCGCCAGCAAGTTAATGAATAACGTACCCACCAGCATCAACTTGGTATGCAGCGCCAGCTCACGGAAGCGCCGCTTGGCGCGCAAGTCGGCAATCACTGCAAAGCCTATACCGCCTGCGATAAAGAGGAAAGTGATGACCAGATTAATCAGCGGATTGCCGACATAATTCCCCAGGCTGTTTGCTTCCAGGCCGAACCCGGCATTATTAAAAGCCGAGACCGCATGGAAGAAACTGAAGAACAAGCCGCGCGACCAACCAAGTTGCGGCACCCACTGTATCGCCAGCAACAAGGTACCGAACAATTCCATCACGATGATGAAACCAAACAGCACACGCAACAGCGCCTGCATATCGAGTCGCCCGCTTTGATTCAGCGAGTCCTGCAAGGCGGCGCGATCACGCAGGGTCAGACGACCGCTGGTCAGATGGATAATGAGTACGCCAAAGGTCAGCAAACCGATACCACCCAGCTGGATCAGACCCAGCAATACCCACAAGCCGAATTGCGTGAAGTGACTACCGACGTCAACGACAGACAGGCCGGTAATCGTCGATGCCGATACGGCTGTAAACAAAGCCTGCATCCAGGTGGTCGGACTGTTGCTCGCCATCGGCAACTTCAGCAAGAGCGTACCAACCAGCGACAAACCGACGAAGGACAGGATCAGCGCTTGCGGCGGCGTCAGGTGCAAGACCTGTCGCCTTACCTGGCGATAGACCAGCGGCGGACGAAACCCGCGTTTCATAAGTAGGGGGAGAGATTACGTAAATTATCGAGGGTGCCGACCATTACCAACTGATCGCCGACCCGGAAGATGTAGTCGTTCGCTGGCGGCGTCAGGATTTCCCGCTGGTGTTTGACCATCAGCATTTGCACACCCCGGCCATCCAGCCCGAGTGCAGCGATGGTTTGCCCGACCAGTTTTTCTGATGCGCGAACCTCTACCGTGAACAGGTCGTGGCCCAGGCTAATGTAGTCCAGCACCTCCGGGTACATCATGGCGTGCGCCAGGCGCAAACCCATTTCATGTTCCGGATGCACGATATGATCGGCGCCCAGCTTGTGCAGGATGCGATGATGATTGTGGTTCAGCGCCTTGGCCCAGACTTCCGGCTTGGGCATATTCTTGACGGTCAGCGTGACCAAGATGTTGGCTTCCAGGTCTTCACCGATGGCGACGACTACCGCATCGCTGTCGTGTACGCCGAGGTCGCGCAAGGTATCTTCGTTACGCGCATCGGCCACCACCGCTTGCGTGATGTCATCGGCAATCGCGTTGACATGCTCCGGGTCGAGGTCGATGCCGAGTACATCATTGCCCAGGCGCGCCAGTTCGCGGGCCACAGTAGAGCCGAAGGCTCCCAATCCGATAACGGTGAATGTGCGTTTCATGATGGAAATTCAGCAAGAGATAATGGGCATTAGACCATAAGTACATAGCCGCAGGCGCACTGTAAATCTTACAAGCGTACTTATCTCTGTTTATCTTCTGCAGCACCTTCGCCACATCAAGGTTTGGCGATCACGCGACACACAGTACAATACAAACACCGCTCCATGTCTTACACACTATACGAAACCATTAGTTATGCAATTCCAGCACCTGGTAGAAATCAACGACCCACTTAACCCACTGATCGATACGCTGACGCGTGATCAACTGTGGCGAGGCCTGGTCATGCGTGCAGAAGCGCCCAAGCTTTTCATTCCGTGGCTGGATGAATGCAAACTCTTGTCGCGCAGCGAAGATGTGATCGCACGCACGTTGCGCTATGGCGAATTGCTGGTACATGACCGCGTCAATCTGACCCCTTTGCAGCAGGTGCACTATGACGTGCCGGCACAGGAAGATATTCCTGCCTCCAGCCTGCTGATCACGATAGAAGAGCCGAGTCCGGGCGCCCTCTTTGTACGCTTCGCATATGACACCGGCACCACTGATGACGATATGGATGCCTTCTACAATGAATTCCGCCGTTCCGCGTATCAGGAAGCTGACATCGATACGATACGCATCATTCGCCAGCTGGCAGAAGAAGGCCGACTCGACCTGCCGGTCTGAACATCAGCTATGACGCAATAAAAAACGCCGGGCAAGCCCGGCGTTTTTGTTTTCAAGCGTAAAGATCAGTCTGGTACTTTGATCGCGTTTTTAACTGATTTGACGCCAGCGGCTTTCTTCGCTGTTTCGCCCGCCAGGTATTGCTGCCAGTCGTTTTTCACTGTGCCGGACAAAGTAACAGCACCATCTGCCGTCGCTGCCACTACAATTTTGGTACCTTTCAGCTCAGCTTCTTTCGCCAGGGTAGCTTCCACTGCTTTTTGCAAAGCCGGGCTAGGAGCGGCTGCAGGTGCAGCAGCTGCGGCCGGTGCTGCGGCTGGCGCTGGTGCCGGAGCAGGTTTTGCATCTGCTTTTTTATCTGTTGCCGTAGACGCGCAACCAGCCAGGAATGCCGAAACGAATGCCAATGCGACAGCGCGTTGAACGTATTTCATAGTGTCTCCTCTATGTTTTCTTTGATTTGGTTTTTGGTGTTGCTCTATGTTGAAAGCCTGAGTTGCTCTCGGCTTGAGTATAGGCACAGCCCTTGCGAAAAAGGTAAGCCCTGGCAAATTTTTTTTGAGCAGAATTGACCTTGGACAGCCCGCCGCCAGGCTTTATGTCGTTTGCCTGCAACAGCGCGCTGACATAGCAGATGCTCAGCATCTGCCGTCGCTGTCCTGGCGCATATTGCGACGCAGCATAGCTGCCGTTATTCCGCCATAAAGCCTGTGCTCTGCAAACCGGTCAGGATCATGTCAATCGCAATCGTACCGATGAGCAGCGCAGACATACGTCCTACCAGATCGATATAACGATCCGTCATCGCAGCATGCCGCTCCTTCAGCTTGTCATGCGCGACCTTCATCGCCACCAGGATACTGACGGTCAAAACCAGCGTACCGATGATCACTGCCGCTGCGCCACCTAATGGCAAGCGCGTACCTATCACGACGGCAGCACTGACGGTGCCCGGACCTATCATGATAGGCATGGCGATACTGCCGGCCATCGCGGTCGGATTGTCACGCAGGCTTTCTATTGCCGCGGCCCCGGAGAACACATAACGCAAACCGATCAGCAGGAAGACGATGCCGCCAAAAATCTGGAAGGAAGCGAAACGTACCTGCAGGTAATCGCGAAAGAACGCTTCGCCACCCCAGGCAAATAGCACAAACACGCAAGCACTGATCATGCTGCCACGCACCAGCACGCGCGCAAACGTCGGCGTCGGCAACCCCCTGATCAGGTCGAGCAGATAAATGCTCATCAGGAAGGGGTTGAACAAGGCAAAGAACAGCGCAAAAGAACGCAGGTAAGCTTCTTCCATAGGTCCTTTCGTAACGCCAGCTACGCCGCTCAGGCGATCAGCAGGGCTTCCGGTTTGAGTTCAGCGATACCGTCACGTGCGGCCACAAATTCGGGGCGCGGCGTCAGGCCGCCTTTCGGCTCATCGAGCTGATTGGCGATGCTGTTATAGACGAAGAAGACATTGCTGCGCGGGTAAGGCGTGATGTTGCCATTCGAGCCGTGCATGGTATTGCAGTCGAAGAAGACTACTGAACCGGCTTTCCCTGCGCAGGTAGTAATCCCGCCCATGTCAGCCAGATAGCGCAACAGGATGGGATCGGGCACGCCGACTTCCTGTTTCTTCAGCGATTTCTTGTAATTCTCGTCCGGCGTCTCACCCATGCAGGATACGTAGTGATGGTGCGAACCCGGGATCAGCATTAGCGGGCCATTGCACTCACTGTTATCTGTCAACAGGATGGAACAGCTCAAGGCACGCATGGCCGGCATGCCGTCTTCGCTATGCCAGGTTTCAAAATCCGAATGCCAGTAAAACTCTTTACCGGTGAAGCCGGGTTTGTAGTTGATGCGCGACTGATGGATGTAGACTTCGCTGCCCAGTATTTCACGCGCCACATTCAGCACGCGCGGATCACGCACCAGGTTGGCGAAGATCACATTCAGACGATGCACATTGAAGATGGAGCGTACTTCGCCACTGCCCGGTTCAGCGATGACTTCCTTGCGTCCGGCGTTGGTGAATTCTTCGCGCATGCCTTGCATCGCACCGAACAGATAATCCACTTCGTCGGAATTGAATAATTCCGGCATCAGCAGGAAACCGTTTTTTTCATACGATGCGCGCTGCGCTGCATCCAGTGCAGCCTTGCGCTTGCTTGCAACTTCGTACACCACCGGATCCTGGCGCGCCAGGATGCCAGCATTGTTTTGCGTACGTGTGGGGTAAGCATCTTGCGATAGCATGATCATCTTCTCCTCAACTTTCTGCTGTGGCTTTTTCAATTTTGGCGGCAGCGATATTGCTGACCGGCTCTTCAGGGACTAATTGATAGACACCGTTTTCATCATGCGTCTCGGTTCCCGCCAGCGGCGGGTTGAAGGTGCAGATCAGGTGCAAATCCGTTTCTGCACGCAACCAGTGTTCATCGTGCTTGTTCAACGCATACAAGGTGCCCGGCTCGATGCGGAAGGTTTCGCCGGAAGGAATCAGCTCCACCGAACCGACACCTGCCACGCAGTACACGCCCTCCAGATGGTGCTGGTACCAGATGTGCGTTTGCGTACCGGCATAGATGACGGTGTGATGCATGGAGAAACCCATGCCGTCTTCGCGCAGGAGCAGACGGCGACTGGCCCAGGTTTTGGCTTTTACATCGCGGCTGGTATCGAGTATGTCTTTCAGTCTGCGTACGATCATACGGTCACCTCTTTATCTGATTCGACCTTGTCTTTGACGGCTTCATCGACTGCTTCAGCGACTGCGTGCTCGAGGATGTCGAGGCCGGCCAGCAGGGTTTCCTGCTCGATGGTGAGCGGCATCAGCAATTTGACGACTTCATCTTCACCACCCGAGGTTTCGATAATCAAACCATTCTGGAAGGCGATGCTGGTGATGCGATCGGCCAGCGCCGGATCGGCACAGGCTATCCCTTGCATCATGCCGCGCCCGCGACGCGTGAGTTGTGCATCCGGATAGCTGGCGACCAGCTTGTCGAGGAAGGCTTCGATGACCAGTGATTTCTTTTGGATAGACATCTGGAAGCGGTTGTCACCCCAATAGTGTTGCAGGGCGGCAGTCGCTGTTACGAAGGCCAGGTTGTTGCCGCGGAAGGTGCCGTTATGCTGACCTGGTTTCCAGACGTCGAGCTGCGGCTTCATCAGCAGCACTGCCATCGGCAAGCCAAAACCGGACAGCGATTTCGACAAAGTGATGATGTCCGGTTTGATACCGGCGGGTTCGAAGCTGAAAAAAGTACCGGTACGACCGCAACCAGCCTGGATGTCATCGACGATCAGCAGGATTTCATGGCGCTGGCACAGTTGCTCCAGCTTCTTCAGCCAGTTCAGTCCGGCGACGTTCAGACCGCCCTCGCCTTGTACGCATTCAACAATGATGGCCGCAGGCAAATCGACGCCGCTGCTCGGGTCAACGATGAGTTTATCCAGCATGGCGATGGTGTCGATGTTCATGCCGAAGTAACCGGAGTAAGGCGCGCGATGCACGTCATTCAGCGACACCCCGGCGGCATCGCGGAATTTGCGATTGCCGGTCAGCGCGAGCGAACCCAGCGACACGCCGTGGAAACCATTGGTGAATGAAATCACCATCTGGCGCCCGGTCACATTGCGCGCCAGCTTGATCGCCGCTTCTACCGCATTGGTACCGGTCGGCCCGGTGAACTGGATCTTGTACTGCATCTTGCGCGGCAGCAGCACATGGCTCTCGAAGGTTTGCAGAAAGGTTTTCTTGGCACTGGTCGCCATGTCGAGACCATGCACGATACCGTCTTCCGACAGGTAATCGATGACGGCCTGCTTCATGGTCGGATTGTTGTGACCATAGTTCAGCGTGCCGGCACCGGCCAGGAAGTCGATATAGCTGCGACCGCCTTCATCGGTAAGCACTGCGTTTTGCGCTTTGGTAAAAACGGTAGGGAATGAGCGGATGTAACCGCGAACTTCTGATTCAAGTCGATTGAATATACGCATCATGTTTCTCCTGATGGTGGATGAGTGAATTGATCGGGCCACACGCAATCAAGCTGCGCGCAAACCCGGACCAAGTTGATACAGCCATTCTTCTTCGTGCTGACCGGCGCCGAACTCGCTGGCAGCCAGGTAGGGCTGCGCCTGTATGTCTACGCGATGGCGCTGCGCATAGCTTTCGAATAATTTGCGTGAGCCGATATTGCTGGGGCTGATGGTGGTTTCTATTTTCTGAAACCGGTAACTGGCGGCACAACGTGCGATCAGTTGATCCAGCATGCGGGAGGCGATCTGGCAGCCTTGCATGCCTGGAGCGACGGCGACTTGCCAGATAAAAAGCGTGTCTGGCTTCGCGGGTGGGATGTAGGCGGTGATGGCACCGACCAGCTGACCTTCTGTTTCTGCCACGATGCAAGTCGCAGCATGGTGTTCGCACAACAGGAGGTAGGCGTAGCGGGAATTCAGGTCCAGCGGCGGACAGCTTGCGATCAAATCATGCAGGGCTGCGCCATCACTACGTTCGGGCGGGCGCAGCG
The DNA here is from genome assembly GCF_003852535.1 of Herminiimonas sp. KBW02. GTDB lineage: Bacteria > Pseudomonadota > Gammaproteobacteria > Burkholderiales > Burkholderiaceae_D > Oxalicibacterium. Next base: position 166,318 of record NZ_QAJP01000003.1, read on the forward strand.
TGATGTAATCGGCTGCGCTGGCTACTTGCGTGTTCATGCTTTCTCCTTTTCCGAGAAAAGCGATCCCCACAGCCAGTAAAGGCCATAGTTACACTCGTCAGTTAAGTGGAAATCAGGTTTGCGCGCGGAGCTTGCGACTACTTACGCAAGCATCCTGCTACACAGGTTCGGCAGGTATTTTGGCTTCGAGCAAAGAGGCAAATTGTTCCAGCGTGACGATCAGGGCCTGGCGATCGGTTTCGGGTAAGGAGCCTAACAGGCTGTCGAAACCATTCGGTAATGCCGACGGTGCATTGGCGAGGACCTGCTGGCCCGCCTCGGTCACCGCGACAAATACATTACGGCGATCACGCGTATCGCGCTCACGCTGCACCAAGCCTTTTTCTTCCAGCCGGTCGACGATGCCGACCACGGTACTAGGACTGAGTTGTATCGCACGCCCGATGGATCTGAGCGTACTCGGTCCCAATTCTGCAATTGCAAGAAGTGCCACTAGTTGTGGCGATGTGATGTTATGAGTGACTGCCAGGCGCTTGGAGTGGTGCTCCACGCACTGTGCTATGCGACGTACGCTTTGCAAGACGCGTATCGAATCATTGACGGTAACAAGTTTGGCGATGTCATTCATGACCGCGAGTGTAGCGACACTTTTTCATTCTGTCGCGCAGCATCACGATAACCTCACATTTTCCTGTTTTTGATATCCCGGTTGCTTGATTAACAAGCCGCCATCTTACCCGCCAGATCAATTGATGTCAAATCATTCGTATACGAACAATGTTGATAGGAATCATTATTTCATCTCAACATTTCTATGTGCGGGATGCCGTCTTCCATATAAATATCGGAAACCGGAAGGAAACCAAAGCTGCCGTAATAGGCTTGCAGGTGCTCTTGCGCCGAGATCCGGATCGCGCATTGCGGGAATAATAATTCGGTACGGCGTATGCCTTCTGCCAATAGTTGTTTGCCGAGTCCGGCACCGCGCGCCGCCTGTACCGTCAGCACCCGACCCAGCGACGCCTCGGCATATTTTTCACCCGGCGCGAAGCAACGCAGATAAGCCAGCAAGCGACGCTGCCCATCCATCTCACCCCAACCCAGCAAGTGATAAGCAAGCGGGTCGGCACCATCGATATCCGGGTACAGGCATTGCTGCTCCAGCACGAATACATCCTGCCGCGCGCGTAATACTTCATACCAGCTGGCGCCATCCAGTTGCCCGAATGCAGCCCATTGCCATTCCAGCGTCATCATTACCTGGCGCAACCTTCCATGCCGCACGCCTGTACTTTCAGGTCTTCGCTACGCTGCACCGTATGCCGCTCTAGGCAGGAGAAGTGCAACAAGGGCCAGATCGAACCGGACTCTTCACGCAGGCCCGTATTAGCCAGGCAATCCTTGTCGCGAAAGCCGATCCATGCGCGCTGCGCATCGCGCAAACGTTGTTTGCCCGTCGCATCCTGTTGTGCCATGAGTTTTTTGTACTGCTGGTTGAGTATCTGATCCGCTGCGGTATAGCGATGGCTGGCACATACATTCATCGTCAGCTGGTTTTTATCGCAATCCTTCAGGGCTTCCTGCAGCAGCGCCTGATCCTGTGCCGCTGCCGCGCCGCTGATCACCAATAACAAACCCGCGAGTACATGAGGCATTTTCATTTCTTGCTCCAGTATCCGAATTCAGCTTCGTAACAAGTCACATCCAGTTCGGCCACTTTATCCTGCATCGCCGACTGCGCATCCGCTATCGCCTGATTGTAGATGCAGGGACCGAGTTCGCGGACACAATAATCGAGCAGGAGCCTGGCTTTAAGGTCGCCTATGCTTTCATCCATGTTGACGTCGAAGTATCGACGTATGGAGCCGATCAGGCGTTCTTCGGTTTCTGCACTGAGTTTGATGGTCATGCCAGCCTCTGCTTCGGGTTTGGTTTATGCGTACTTAAATATCTACCGGGTCTACTTCCAGCGACCAGCGCACCCGCGTCTTCATCTCGCGCAAGGCGGCTATCCAGACTTTGAGGAAGGCCTGCAAAGCCGGACGCGACGTACATTCGACCAGCAATTGCGCGCGGTCGACATTGGCGACGCGCGTCATGGTCATAGGTATCGGGTCATTCATGGTAATGCCCGGATAATCCACGCAGGTGATCGCCTCATGCAGGAAATCCAGTGCTATCTTGATTTCCTTCGCTTCGGCACGCAGCAAGGCCTGGTAAATGAAAGGCGGGAAGCTCGCCTGCTGGCGCTCTTCCAGCAGCTCGGTCGCAAAAGTATCGTAATCGTGACTACGCACTGCAGCGTACAAGGGATGCTGCGGATAACGCGTCTGTATCAGGACTTCGCTTGCACTGCCGCCCTCTTTCTGCGCGGCGCGTCCGGCGCGTCCGGCAACCTGCATCAGTTGCGCAAACAAACGCTCGCTGGCGCGGTAATCATGCGAAAACAGTGCCGTGTCCGGATTCAGTACGCCGACCAGGGTCAGATTCTGGAAGTCATGCCCCTTGGCTACCATTTGTGTACCGATCAGGATATCGACCTCACCCCGGTGCACGGCATCAAAAGCTTCCTGCGCACTACCCTTGCGGCGCGTCGAATCTGCATCGATGCGCATGATGCGTGCTTGCGGGAATATTTGCTGCAGACTTTCTTCGACTCGCTGCGTGCCGCGTCCTAAAGGTTGCAGGTCCACATTGCCACAAGTCGGGCAGGATTTGGGTATGCGTTGCTCAAAGCCGCAGTGATGGCAGCGCAGCCGTTTATCTAGCTTGTGCAAAACCAGGAACGCACTGCAACGCGTACAGTTGCTGATCCAGCCGCAGGAATCGCAGGCGATCACCGGCGCGTAACCACGCCGGTTGAGGAATAGCAGTGATTGCTCACCGCGCTCCATGCGCAGCTTGAGCGCAGCGACCAGTGTCGCGCTGACGCCCTCTATCATTTGCTCGCGCGGCGCCTTGCGCTCCAGATCGATCAGTCCGACCTTGGGCAAGACTGCATCCTTGACCGCCCGCTCACGCAATTCCAGTTTGCGATAACGGCCGGATTGCGCGTGATGCCAGGTTTCCAGCGATGGTGTGGCGGAACCCAGCACGATGGGAATACTCAATTGATGCGCGCGCCAGACTGCGAGGTCACGCGCCGAATAGCGTAAGCCTTCCTGCTGCTTATAAGAAGGATCATGTTCTTCATCAACGATGATCAGCTTCAGGTGCGGCAGCGAAGACAGGATCGCCAGGCGCGTACCCAATATGATGCGTGCCTGCCCCAGATGCGCCGCCAGCCAGTGCGTCATGCGCTCGCCTTCCGCCAGTCCGCTATGCAAGGTGGCGACCATGACGCCCGGGAAGCGCGCGCGCACATTCGCTTCGAGTTGCGGCGTCAGGTTGATCTCCGGCACCAGGATCAGGATCTGCGCGGGATTATCATCTTCCTTGCTATGCGCCAGGATTTGCGCAGCTGCCTGTAGATAAACCTCGGTTTTGCCGCTACCGGTCACGCCGTACAACAAGGTCGGCGCGAAACCGCTGGCACTCGCGATGGCGTCTGCCGCTTCCTGCTGTGCCGGATTCAGTTGCGGCATCGCAAACGGCGTAGCGTCATGGATCGCATCGATCCTGGCCAGCTTCTTGATCGCTTTATCCAGCGAGGTGGTTTTCAGCAAGCGCAGGTTTTTCGGCAAACCCGGAATCGCCACCTCACCCAAAGGACGCTGATAGTAGTCAGCCGCAAATGCACATAATGCGATCCAGGCCGCAGATAAGGGCGCAAGTTGCGTGCGTACGGCAAGCGCAGACTTGAGCTTGTCCAGCGGCACATCCGTATCGTCATGCACCGCCACGATCAAACCCATGACTTCGCGACGCCCGAATGGCACCAGCACCAACTGGCCCGACAATGGCCGCGGCGCATCGGCTTCCAGGCTCCACAGATAGTCGAAGCAGAAATCAAGGGGCGCGTCGAGCGCGACTTTAAGGATGCAGTGTTCCACGGAGTTAATGTGTTACCTGAGAAAATGACCTAACTACCGGTTTCATAAGCGCTTTTTTAACTATCCACAGCCGCTGTGGATAACTTTGTGGATAAGGACCTCTTGACAGGCAGGGAGGCCAGCATTGATGCGGCTTCCAATAGATTGCCTAAAACCGAAGCACAAATAAACACCATTAAAATCAATCACTTACAAATAGATGCTTTTTGCGATGAATAAAACTTCTAAATAAATGTTATTGCTACGCACAAGTATATATTTGTGCATAAGTTTGCTTCGGCCATACCCCAACACCCTTTTTTCTGTCAATTTTTTCGTGCTGCGTACCATTTATGTACACCTTGGATATCAGCCGCCGGGGCCGATCCGGCGAGCAGGCAAAAAGCGGCATTTAAGATGTCGGATTTTATTGCACCTGCACAGAAACCTCACGTTCGCTTTGAGAATATTCTGTAACTCGCGGTTTCATAAACGATTTTCAAAAGTATCCACAAGCCTGTGGATAACTTTGTGAATAAATACCTCTTCGTAATAGTCGCGATGGCATTTACCCTGGCATTACGTGCCGACCTTATTTTTACGGGAAAATTAAATTCTTTAAAATCAACAAGATACAAAAGTATTGCCCGGGAAGCGAAAAAGCCAAATAGTAGCCATTCTCGATACCAACTTGCACCATTTTGTGAATAAGCTAGGAAACTTCTGGTTGGCAAATCACAAGGAAACGCAATACACAGCAATGTTGCACTTCTTCGACGCAATATTTCCATGTTGCAATTTCCACAAACGAAAACTAAAACCATCATCAGACTTCATGTGAAATATCAACAAGTGCGCTAAGCCCCCGTTTCTTAAGCTCTTTTTTTTCTATCCACAAATCCTGTGGATAACTTTGTGGATAAGCGGCCTGGATGGCGGGAAACGCCATGTCCCATGCGGGTTTCAATAAAATGCCAAAACAAAAAGCAAAATATTTATTCAATAAAATCAAACACTTATGAAAAACGATTTGTTACGAAATGTTAATGCGGGGTCAAATCGAGCTGGAAGCGACACAGGCCGCATTCTGTGCATAAGCTGAATTGATGCGCGCCAAAACCGGGCATTTTTAGCGTCCGTTTCGGCGCTGTAGCCGTTAATTAGCGCGCTTGCCTGCTGGCAAGCGCGCTGGACTACTGATGCAAGGGGCGGCTGAACTCATGAACGGCCTCTACCAGCACCGAAACCGCTTCCGGCGGCGTGAACTGCGAAATACCGTGGCCGAGGTTAAATACGTGTCCGGAACCGGCACTATGCTTGCCGAAGGATTCCAATACCTTGGCTACTTCGCTGCGGATCTGGTCAGGCTGGGCAAACAGGATGCTAGGATCCAGGTTGCCTTGCAGCGCTACCCGGTCGCCGACCTTGGCCCGCGCTGCGCCCAGATTGACGGTCCAGTCGAGCCCCACCGCATCGGCACCAACCGCGGCGATTTCCTTGAGCCACAAGCCACCGCCTTTGGTAAACACGATGCTCGGGATGCGTACACCGTCTTTTTCCGTTTTGACATGCTTCATCACTTCACGCATGTAGTGCAGCGAGAATTGCTGGTATGCACCATCGGCCAGCGCCCCGCCCCAGGTATCAAACATCATCACCGCCTGGGCGCCAGCGTCGATCTGGGCGTTCAGGTAGGCCGCAACCGTCAGCGCATTGGTTTGCAGGATGTGGTGCATCAGGTCCGGGCGGTTGTACAGCATCGCCTTGACGGTGCGGAAGTCGTCCGAACCGCCGCCTTCAACCATATAGCAGGCCAGCGTCCACGGACTACCGGTGAAGCCGATCAGCGGCACCCGGCCCTTCAGTTCGGTGCGGATTTGCGTGACCGCGTCGAAAACGTATTGCAGCGATCCCAGCTCCGGCACTTTCAGCGCCTGTACTGCTTTTTCATCACGCAAAGGGCGCTCGAACTTCGGCCCCTCGCCTTCGATGAAGTACAAACCCAGACCCATCGCGTCCGGCACGGTCAGGATGTCCGAAAACAGGATGGCGGCATCCAGGTCGTAACGATCCAGCGGCTGCAGCGTCACTTCGGTAGCAAAATCGGGATTCTTCGCCAAGCCGAGGAAAGAACCGGCGCGCGCGCGGGTTGCACGATACTCCGGCAGGTAACGACCAGCCTGGCGCATCAGCCACAAAGGGGTGTATTCGGTGGGTTGGCGCAACAATGCGCGCAAGAAGGTGTCGTTCTGGAGCGGAGCAAATTGTGTAGGCATCAGACTTGTCATCACGGCATTAATTGAGCCGCTATTATCCCCTAAAGAATGCGTGGCCGGACCGTCGAGGCCACTCTGTCAGCAAATTCAAAGCCCGGGCTTATTCCTTGTGCCCTATATTAAGCAACTTATCCGCACGCTCCTGTTCTGCCAGCGCACGTATATAGTCGGCGAAATCCTCATCCTCACCGCGCAGCAGTTGCGGCAACAAATAATAGAAATCTTCGCGGCGACACCATTCGCGCATGTAATCGTCCCACGAATGCCAGCGACGCAAAGCAACACCACGCATATTCGGCACATACGACACGATATATGCGCGCTCGAATAATGCAATCAGCATTTCAAAGATGATGAGCTCACGCTCCTTTTGCTCATCGCTCAGGTCGCTGCGCGATGTCGCGCTACGCAAGCGCAAGTCCGGATTATCCAGCACGATCTTGAGAAAATCGTTATACGCATCCTGCAGCAACTGATACGCCTCCTCATCTTCGGCGTCACGTTCCTTGCGTTGTTCGAACAGGAAAATATAAATCGCAAACGGTAACGCCAGCGTGGTGACGACATAACTGGCAACTTCCCAAAACGCGATATCGAGAAGAAAGCTCATGGCTGCCCGCTAAAGAAGAAGATAAATCAGTGTACCGCGAGCATGCGCGAACGCCACCATCAGCGCTTACAATAGTTGCACGGCAATTCGACACGGGGCACAGATGCAGCAAGCACTTCAATGCGACATCCTCATCGTAGGCGGCGGCATCAATGGCGCCGGTATCGCGCGTGATGCCGCCGGCCGCGGCCTCTCGGTCGTGCTGTGCGAGAAAGACGATCTGGCTGCACATACCTCATCCGCTTCCACCAAGCTGATACACGGCGGCCTGCGCTACCTGGAAAACTATGAATTCGGTCTGGTACGCAAGGCGCTGATAGAACGCGAAATCCTGCTGCGCTCTGCGCCGCACATCATGCATCCGCTGCGCTTCGTCATGCCGCACGACAAGGGACAACGGCCAGCCTGGATGATACGCGCTGGTTTGTTCCTGTATGACCATCTGGCCAAACGCGAATTACTGCCCGGTTCGTGCGGCATCAATTTGCGTACGCATACGGCCGGCAGCCCGTTAAAAGAAGAATTCAGTAAAGGCTTCGTCTATTCCGACGGCTGGGTTAACGATGCGCGCCTGGTCGTATTGAATGCGATCGCCGCCGCAGAACAGGGGGCGCACATACTGACACGTACCGCTTGCGTCGCCGTCACGCGGCAAGCGGACAAATGGCAAGCAACATTACGCAGCAAAGACAACGCAGAAATCCAGGTACAAGCGAAACTGCTGGTCAATGCCGCCGGCCCCTGGGCCGCCAGTTTTTTGCACGACACCGTACATGGTCGCAGCGGCAAAAAACTACGCCTGATCAAAGGCAGCCACATCGTCGTCAAAAAATTATTCGATCATCCGTACGCCTACATCTTCCAGCATCCGGACGGCCGCATCGTCTTCGCCATCCCGTATGAACAGGATTTCACGCTGATAGGCACTACCGATATCGACTACCACGGCGATACCGATCACGTCGCCATAGACGCCAGCGAGATAGCCTATCTGTGCGAACTATCGAACTATTACTTCCGGCAAACGATCAGTCCGTCCGATGTCGTCTGGTCATACTCGGGCGTTCGCCCGCTGGTTGAAGACGTCAGCGATGACGACAATGAAAAGGCCTCTGCGGTGACACGCGATTACAAACTCGCGATCGATACCGATGCAGCACCGGTACTCACTATCTTTGGCGGCAAGATCACCACCTTCCGCAAACTGGCGGAAGAAGCCGTCGACCTGATCGCTCCCTTGCTCAACAATCGGCACGGTGCGTGGACTACAGACGCACTCCTGCCCGGCGGCGACATTTATGGCGCGCAGGCAAACAAGCGTGCGGTACTGGAATTCGATGAGTATGTGCACGAGCTACAGCAAGAGTATGCGTGGCTGCCTGCAGCGCTGGTCGAGCGCTACGCCCGTGCTTACGGCACACGCATCAAATTACTGCTGGAAAACCGGAACAGCATTGCAGACATGGGAGAAGAAATCGCCCCCGGTCTGTTTGCCGCCGAGGTCGCATATCTGACGCAATACGAATGGGCGACCAGTACCGAAGACATACTCTGGCGTCGCACCAAGCTAGGATTACACCTGACCCAGGGCAATGCGGCCCGCAGCAGCCTGAATCATTGGTTCCAAGAACTCGATAAGCAATAAACCTGGCGTGACGGCTGCTAGCCAGCGGGCCAGTTAAAAGATTTGAGCGCCGGCACGGATACCAAGGCGGATGCGCTACAGAGCACGATAGAAATATCCGGATGCGATAAGTTGACACAGTGCTGGCCGGATGCGGAGACATCGGCCGAAGTCAGTTTGTAGAGCGCTTCTTTGCGACTCCAGCACGCATAAAACATCTTTACCCTGGCCTCACCCTGCAAGCCCCGGATCAGGGCCGTTTCATCTTCATCCAGCGCTTGCTCGCTCAAAGCAAGCAAATCACGTTGCGGATTCAACACTTCTACATCCAGTCCGACCGGTGTTTGCTCACTCAACGCACAAGCGACCCAATCGCCACTATGGGACAAACTGAAATGCGGCTTAGCCTCCGCACCGTGCAACAAAGGCGCTGATCCGGGCCGCTCAGAAAGTGGAATGTCGGGAGGAGATACGTTCAGGGTCTGCCCCAGCAGACTACGCAAGAGAATGCGCCCGAGGAGGAATTGGCGTTGCCGTTGCGGCCGTATAAACCGCTGGTAACGTTCAATCTCACCTGGGCCCAGCCAGGTGAGATAAGGCAGCAAATGCTGATCACTCACGCTACGGCCATCCATCAGCCATATCGTGGTGATCGGTTCTACATCATTTGCCGGAGATTTTGACAAAATCGCCCTTCAATGCGACGCCTGCCATTATGGCGCCCGCATGACATTCGTATTCTGTTTCACTCGACATTTCTACCTTCTTATAATTGCTCACGATATTGATCACCGCATTTGCGCCCAGTTCTTTGGCGCGCTGTTCCAGCGAAAGCATGGCTGACAAAAAGGCCCACTGGCAAGCTACGTCATCGGCTTTGCCGAAGGCATTGGTTTTTTTGTTGCTGGCGTAGTTACCCAGCTTTTGCACAACCTTGGGTGTTTTTTGCTTACCGAAGTAATACTTTATCGAACTATCGAGCTTTTCCTTGGTATCGCTGGATTCCATTGCAACACTGATAGGCATCAGCAATTTGTCATCACGTGCATGTGCGGATAACGCTGTAGTCGCCGCGACACCAATAAAAACCAAAGTAGCCCATGTTTTTTTCATTTCAATTTCCCTTATCTGCGATTTGATCTTCAGCCCTGCTTGGGCCACCCACTGCTTTTTCAGCGCGACTTGCACCACGACAACTATCGAAACAAGCCAGCACAACGCTCTTTATTGGTACTTTTTAAAAATCAATGAAGTATTAATACCGCCGAATGCAAAATTATTCGACATGACGTAATCACAATCTATCTTACGTCCTTCGCGCACGATGTAATCAAGCTCGGCACACTGTGGATCTACCTGTTCCAGATTAATCGTCGGTGCGAACCAGCCTTCACGCATCATCTCTATGCTGATCCAGGCTTCCAGTGCACCACACGCGCCCAGGGTATGTCCCATGTAACTCTTCAATGAGCTGATCGGTGTATGTTTGCCAAACACCTGCAGCGTTGCCTGCGATTCGGCGATGTCGCCTTGCGCGGTACCTGTACCATGCGCATTGATGTAACCGATGTCGGCAGGCTGCAAACCGGCATCATCCAGCGCCAGTTGCATCGCTATCTTCATGGTTTCGGAATTCGGCTGGGTTACATGGCAGCCATCGCTATTGGTACCGAAACCAACCAGCTCGGCATAAATAGTCGCGCCGCGCTTTTGCGCATGCTCCATCTCTTCCAGAATCAGGCAACCAGCGCCTTCACCGATCACCAGACCGTCGCGATCGCCATCGAACGGACGCGGCGTGGTAGATGCAGCATCGTTACGCACGCTGGTGGCAAACAAGGTATCAAACACTGCTGCCTCGGTCGCGCATAATTCCTCTGCACCACCGGCGATCATGGCGCGCTGCTGCCCGCCGCGTATTGCTTCGTATGCATAACCGATGCCCTGGCTGCCGGAAGTACACGCACTTGAGGTTGTGATGACACGGCCCGTGACGCCAAAAAACACGCCTATATTGACCGGCGCAGTATGCGCCATCATCTTGATATAAGTAGTCGCATTGATGCCCTTGGTCGTGCGCTCTTCCATCATCCGGCCAAAATCACCGATGGCACTGGGCGTACCTGCTGACGAACCAAAGGAAATACCCATCTGGCCGCTCTGCAGCAAGGGATCATCCAGCAACTTTGCATCGAGCAAGGCCAACTCACTGGCGCGGGTCGCCATCAAGGCGATGCGCCCCATGCTACGCATGGTTTTACGATTGAATTTATCAGACAGTTCGAACGGCGCAGCGGGTGCGCCGAGCTGGGTATTCAGCCCTTCATAATCCGACCACTCATCCATGCGGGTAACACCATTGCGATACTCACCCAGACGTTGGCGGATCGTGTTCCAGTCGTTGCCGATAGGACTGATACCGGCCATGCCGGTTACGACGACACGGCGGCTCATGCCAGGCCTCCATTCACCGAAATCACCTGGCGCGTGACATAAGCGGCATCCTCGCCCATCAGGAAACTCACCACTGCAGCCACCTCTTCCGGTTTACCGACGCGCTTGGCCGGTATCATCTTCAATGCTTCTTCCATAGGCACATCACTGATCATGTCGGTTGCGATCAAACCTGGCGCTACGCAATTAACGGTAATGTCGCGACTGGCCAGCTCCACTGCCAATGCCTTGGTCGCACCGATAATGCCGGCCTTGGCGGCACTGTAGTTGACCTGCCCGCGATTGCCGATCAGACCTGACACCGATGCCAGGGTCACGATACGCCCCGGCTTGCGGCGGCGTACTAAAGGCATGGTCAGAGGATTGAGGACGTTGAAAAATCCATCCAGATTGGTCTGCAGCACGATATCCCAGTCTTCGCCCGACATAGCGGGAAACGCGTTATCGCGTGCGACACCTGCGTTACAAACCACGCCGTAATAACAGCCGTGTGCTTCCACATCGGCCAGCAAGATTTGTTCTGCCTGCGCCCGATCACTGATATCAAATTGCAATACCCGCGCACTGCGACCCAGGCCGGCAATTTCCTGCGCCACCGCATCTGCTTCCGCACGCTGACTACGGCAGTGCAGGACGATGTCATAACCATCGCGTGCCAGACGCAATGCAATCGCCTTGCCTATACCGCGCGATGATCCCGTCACCAACACACTTTTATTCATACTGCACTTTCATTCCGAAATTTTCTGTAAAAACTCACCGACATTCTCGGGCTGGAATACCGTAATACTTGCCGTCGCCACTGCTGCCATACCCGGGTCTCCGACCACATCAATCCGGCACTCAAATGCGCCCAGGCCATTCTCTCCCTGCAACGCGCGCTGCACGTGCACATGCAGTTTGCTGCCTGTCGCAAAGGATGCGCATTTGGCTGCGTAGCGACGCGAACCCAGTAAGAATCCGACCTTCACAGCTTCGCCGCGCAAATGCGCCTCATAACCTGCAAAAGCCGCCACTGCCTGCGCCATATATTCAACGCCGACCCACGCTCCCACTCCGGCACCATCGCAAAACAAAGTGTCCGGCCTGATCGAGACTTCTGCGCACAGGCTTTCTTCACCCACCGCAATCACACGATCCAGCAACACCATCGGTCCGGAATGCGGCACCAGGCTACGGATATCCGGCAAAGTCATACATCCCTCCCGAACACCAGCGTCGCATTAGATCCGCCAAAGGCAAATGAATTACTGAGTGCCCACTGTATCGGGCGCCCCAGGCTGCTACCCGGTTCGGCAACCCTCAATGATGGCAGCGTTGGATCCGAAACACCATCCCACAAATGCGGTGGAAATTGACCATACGGGTTATCGTCCTGCATCGCCAGCCAGCATATCGCCGCTTCTATCGCCGCGGCCGCGCCGAGGGTATGCCCAGTAAATGGTTTGGTTGAGCTGAGCGCTGTGGTAGCGCCGAAGATGTCATGTATGACACGCGATTCCATCGCGTCGTTTTGGATCGTCGCGGTTCCATGCAGATTGATGTAATCAATCTGCGACGCGGATACGCCAGCTTTGTGCAAAGCCTGTGCAATGGATAAACGCGCGCCGCCGCCAGCAGGATCCGGCGCGGACATATGGTGCCCGTCCGAGGATTCTCCCCAGCCGCATAGTGCGACCGATGCTGGCTCATTAGTCATAAGAAATAAGGCAGCGCCTTCGCCGATATTGATGCCTTTCCGGTTGGCGCTCAACGGCTTGCATAATTCTGTACTGACCGACTCCAGTGCAGAGAAGCCGGCAATGGTGAAGGCACACAAGGTATCCACGCCACCGGTAATCACTGCATCGCACAGCCCCATCCGGAGCAGGCGAGCGGCACTGGCCATGGCTTTCGCGCTGGAAGAACAAGCGCTCGAATGTACGTAAGCGGGGCCACTGATGCCCAGCTCCAGCGCCAGCATCACGGCCGGCGAACCCATTTCCTGCTGGCCGTAGTGAAACTCTTCCGGCAGGCTGCCATCAGCGACATATTGACTCAAGGCTTGCTCGGTACCGGCTATCCCCGAAGTGCTGGTGCCCAATACGACACCAACGCGCGCTGCGCCAAATCGTGCGATAGCCTGATCTACTGCAGGCCGGATCTGCGCCAGCGCCGCCAAGGCCAGTTGATTGTTGCGACTGCGCTGCGCCAATGGCCACGCCTGCATAGATGGCAGTTCCATAGCGACGCTGCCGAGCGGCAAGACGCGTCCGGGCGACCACGCATCTGTCGGCAACACACCACTTTCGGCACGCTCGAACAGGCGCGCCTTGATCTCACTATGCGTGCTCCCTAGCGGGCACACAATTCCACATTCATTCAAATACGGCATCATTGCTTTCCGGGTATTCATCAAGGGCCAGCCGGTACTGAATCTATCGTCAATTTGTAGTGGTAACGCAGGTTTTCCAATACTACCCTGCCACTCCAGCGCGGCATCGCAGCATATTCAATCACCGTCACCAGGGTTTGCCCCATATAAACATGACGTCGCAAGCCATCATCTTCTATCGACCAGCCATCCGGCAAGGCTTTACTGATGGCATCCCGCGGCCACAAAGTCAGCTGCAAGTCTTCCAGCACATCTTCGGCACGCACTTGCGCCGGCAACATCACATGTCGCCACGATTGCAATTCCTTGCCGTCATAGCTCAGGCTTAAAACCCGCTGGCCAAACGCCAGACCGACCAGCTGTACATGCTCAGCATCCACTTCCAGCGCGGCATTCAGTTCATCGATGCGGCCATCACGTTCGACCTTTAAATGCTGTTGTCGCGCAATGCTTGCGCCCAGCGTTGCCGGAGCCAGCTTGAGGCCGAGCCGTGCCGGTTGCGGGCTGGGTGCCGTGGCGCAGCCACTGAGCAATAGCGTAAGTATCAGGAAGAGACGCATCATAAGTTGACGTATAAAAAGGTTTTCTGGATCAATACGCTCATGCCTGTTCCGCATGCTCAGTTCTGAAACACGGAACGATGACCCACACCAGCGCGATCCCGAACAACATGGTCAGACCAAACGCCTGCAGCGCCGGGGTACGACTCAGGCCGAGCAAACCAAATGACAAAATCGTATTCGCGGCAGACAGGCCGACTGCCAGCCAGGGCGTCGTGTTGCGGCGATCCGGATGTTCCTGCATAAAGATGCCGTAATCGACACCCACACCCAGCAAGAGCATCAGCGCCAGCACGTGGAACAATTGCACATTCTGCCCAGTGATACCCAATAGCGCGAGCGCCGCAATACTGGCCAGCGCGGTCGGCGCCAGTACGCGCCAGGTATGACGTCGGTAACGCGGGAACAACAGGCAAAACACAACCAGGTAAGCACCTGCCACGACCCATCCCATATAGACGCGATAGCGACCAAGGACGGATGAAATCTCGCTTACCTTATCAACCCATTGCACGCCTTCCAGGCCCTCAGCAGTTCCCTGCATCAGGGCCAGATCGGCAAAACTCAAACCACGCAAGGCGACGATGCTGGCGTGGACACCATCAACCTGCCCCAGCCATAGATGACGCCAAGGCTCACTCGCCGGTGACTGCAGGAAGGCATCCATGGTCAGCAAACTACCGGATGCGAGCAGATGCGCACGCGTGGCCACGGCCCAGTCTTTATCTTCACCGATATCTGTTGCCAGTTGCTCCAGCGGCCCACCTGCATGCAGCAGCTTCTCTTCCAGCAAGGCACGCCGCGCATTTTGCGTTTGTTCCGAAGGCACCCAATTCGACATCGCCTGATAACCACTGAGCTTGCGTTCGGCAATCAAGGGATCGAGTCGCTGCTTCAATGCTTCTTCGCGCTGCAGGACAGCTTCGGTAGAGCTACCGCGTACCAGGAAAAATTGCACCGGCGTCGGTGCATCAAGTAACTTGCTTAACTTGATCTGGTCGCTGATCAAATGCTTGGGCGGATTCTGCAGCAAGCGGATATCGTCATTGCTGCCGAGGCGGGAGAAACCTATCACTGCCACCACCACAAACAAGGCCACCGCGATCAGGCTCGCCTTATTCATGCGCAAGCGCGGCCAGCGCGCCAGTGTTGCGCCGTATGCGTGAACCAGTGCACCGCTCTTCAGCGTGCCACTACTAATCAGACTCGGGAACCAGAACACCACGGTGAGCCAGGCAAAGATCAGACCCAGCGCCGAGAACAAGGCCATCTGACGCAGACCAGGGAACGGTGTCAGTGCCAGGCCGGCATAGCCTATCACCGCTGCCAGCAAAGTCAGGCTCAATCCCGGCATCAGGCGTTTGAGCAGGCTGGCTGAATCCAGCTTCGGATCCGCATTCAAACGATTGCACAGGAAATAAATGCCATAGTCTTGCGCAACACCGATCAGGCTGGCGCCAAATACCAGGGTCAACAGATGTACGCGTTCAAACAGAATCCAGCAGACAGACAAAGCACCGAGGCAACCTATGCCTATCGACAACAGGATCAGCGCAATCGGTTTGACCGAACGGAAGGTCAGCCAGGTCAGCAAGATAATGCCTATCAGTGAGCCCAAACCGATGGTCGAAATTTCTCCGCTGGCCTGTGAGCTTGCCGCCGCCGCATGCAATATCACGCCCGAACTGATCACTTCGGCTTGCGGCACCGCCTTGTGTGCTGCTTCGGCAGCCTGCGCCAGCAACGGCATCACCGCTTCCTGTGCGCCCATCGAAAACGCGGGCACCTTCAATGTCAGCGGCAACAGGATGTACTGCTTATCTGCATTCGCCACAAACAAATGACCATCACGCGGTCGCACCGGAGTTTCCTGTGCCCGTTCCTGTACCCAGCCGCTGAACAAGCCAAACGGATCATCACGCCATGCGCCCAGCTTCGGCCCGGAGAAGGCGCTATACAGTTTGGCGCGTGCCGCATCTACCCAGAATTGCGGCGCTTGCTGACGTAGTTGCGCTTCCTGCGCAGCCGTCAGCAAAATCAGACTGTGTTGCTGAAATTTTGCCAGCCAGTCGCCCTGCATCTGGTCGCTCAGATCTGTGCCTTGCAACAAGTCTTTACGCGTTGCCAGTACGGCGCTGTAAGCATCGGCCGCGCGTTGCGCATCCTGCCAGTCAGCTGCACCGACCAACACGATCACGCGTTGCTGTGCCGCATCCACCATATGGGTAAACGATTGCTGCAATACAGGATCCTGTTCCTGTACCGGCAACAAAGCGAGGATGTCAGTGTCCGGCACAATACGCTTATCCAGCCACAAATAAGCATTGTGGGCGAGCAGCATCACAACCACTAATACCCACGCCAGCGCGTAGCCTTTGCGATAGTTCAAAATAAGGCTGCCTCTTCCGGCAACATCGCTCCACTGCCGCTCTGCATCGCGGAGAACACAATATTGGTTTTATCGCCGCTGGCTTCGTTCAGAGTGATATTTCTGACGTAGGCACCGCCTTCCAGCGAGATCGCACCTATCGCCTTCGCCAACTCCGGTTTACGCGCCTTCAGCGCCACACGCCAGCTATTGGCATCTGCACTGCCGTCGGTTTCAAACAAGGTATCAAGCTGGGACAAGTCGCCGGATAGCAGCGAAAACAAAACGCTATTAATCATGCGCACGGTCGGCTCCTGCTTTGCATCCAGGCGCATCGCCACGCGATCGCCCTGATAGTGCACAATCTCGTCACGCGTCAGGCGCAGGGTGTCCGGGAACGGCTGCAAGGTACGCCACAGCACACCTTTGCCCGCCACCACACAGAAACGGCCATTCGACAGCAACGGCTTTTTCATTCCGGCCAATTGCTTGGTCTGATCAAAACGTCCGCACAGTATGGGCGGCTTGGCCAGCATACCCTGGATTTTTTCTATCGGTGCGGCAGCACTGGATAGCGCAGCGCAACTGAACAAAAACATACCGAACAATGCGCGCTTCATTACGATTCCAATCCCAATTTTTTCAATAATACCTGTGGCGAGACAAAGCACATTTCGCCGCTCGCCATATCAATCGCTACCTGCGTCGTCGTGGCACGTGTCAGACGTGCACCGCTATCCACATCGCTAATCAGGTAATCGATTTTCAGGCGATTTTCCCATTCGACGATATCGGCACGCAGCTTCAGGCGCTGCCCGAATTTCGCCGACTGGATATAGCGCAACTGCACATCTATCACTGGCCAGGAGTAACCCGATGCACCCATTTCGACATAGTTGTAGTCAATCTTGTCGAGCAGGGCGCAACGCACTACTTCGAGATATTTGACATAGTTGCCATGCCAGACGATTTGCATCGGATCCAGATCAAAGAACTGTACCTGCATCTCGACTTCCGCCCACCAGCGGCTGGCTTCAGCTTTCCGACGCATACAATTCCCATGACTGGCTACGGATACGTTCCAGCAGCAAGCGCAAATCCGGTTCCAGACGACGATCCTCTTCGACCACCGCTACATCGTCAGCCAGCATGTCCAGCATTTGCTGCAACGGCGCATCCGGCTGCACCGCCGGATTCATGCGACAACGCAGCCACACACCCTGACGTACGGTAATCAGCAAGGCAGCGACAACCTGCTCGGTCAATTCCAGCACGCGCAAGCAATCACGCGCAGCGATCGTACCCATGCTGACTTTGTCCTGGTTATGGCATTCAGTCGAACGCGAGAAGACGGAAGCAGGCATCGTCAGCTTGAGTGCTTCTGCGGTCCACGCCGATGCACTGATCTGCAAAGCCTTCAAACCGTGATTGATAGGTGCGCGCGCACCTTCTGCACCCGACAGATTTGCTGGCAGTCCATGGTTGTAACGGCTGTCAACCAGCAATGCCATTTGACGATCCAGCAAATCAGCCAGATTGGCCACCGCGTTCTTCATGCCGTCCATCGCAAAGGCGATGTGACCGCCGTAGAAATGACCGCCATGCAAGACACGTTCACCTTCGGCGTCGATGATCGGATTATCGTTGGCGCTATTGAGCTCGTTCTCGATAGACTGGCGGAAGAATGGCAAGGCATCTGCCAGCACGCCGATGACGTGTGGCGCGCAACGTATTGAATACCTGTCCTGCAAGCGCTTGCCGTTACGTTCCAATTGCTCGCACTGCAGATCCTGGCGCAACCAGGCCGCGACTTGTTGCATACCCGGATGCGGCTTGACGGAGAACAGGGTTTCATCGAAGTGATGGGCATTGCCATCCAGCGCAAACGATGCCATCGCCGTAATACGCGTAGTCAGTTTAGTCAGATAAGCCGCGCGGTCGTATGCCAGACATGCCAGCGCGGTCATGACCGCCGTGCCATTCATGATGGCAAGTCCTTCTTTCGGGCGCAGACGCAAAGGCTGAATACCCGCTTCGCGCAGAGCCTGTTCTGCCGGCACTTGTACGCCGTCGCGCCAGACTTCACGTTCACCGCACAGCACTGCCGCCAAGTAAGACAAAGGCGTCAAGTCGCCGCTGGCACCAACCGAACCTTCAGATGGAATCAGCGGCAACAAGCCTGCATCCAGCAGGCGCGCTATCTGCTGCAGCAATTCGACCGAGACACCGGAATATCCTTTGCTCAGGGAAGCCAGTCGTGCCGCCATGACGGCACGCGTTTGCGCCGGCGTCAGGTATTCACCCAGGCCGCAACCGTGATACGTAAACAAGTGGTGCGGCAAATCAGGAATCAGTTCCGGCGGTACAACCACCGTGCATGAGTCACCGTAACCGGTCGTCACGCCATAAATGATGCCGTCTTCACGCAGCAGACGATCCAGGAAATCCGCACCGCGCGCGATGGCTGCGCGAAATTGCGGATCGTCCGACAAAATCGCCTTGGCTTTGCCTTTGGCGATATCGGCCACGTCTTCTATCGTCAGGCGACTCTGGTCGAATCTGACTTCGCGTTGGGTAGTTTTAATATCAGCAAGATGCATCTTTAGCTTCCAGTTTGGGTAAGTGCCAAAAATCGTAAAAATTGAACCATTGCAATGGTGCGTTCAGCGTATGGTGCTGCAAGCGCGCTGCGTAATCTGTAACTAGAGTACGCAAAACTGCGTCACGTTCTTTACGCGGCAAGCGTATCGACTCACGCAGCAATTCAAAATGCACTTCAGGATGATTGCAGCGCTGTATCGAGAACAGCAAATAGGTCGGACATTGCAAAATACTGGCGAGAACGTAAGGGCCGACCGGAAAGGCCGCTGCTTCGCCGAGGAAGTCAGCAATCGCCGTACGCGGCTGGGCCGATACCGGCACACGATCACCGGCAATCACGACAAACTCGCCATCCGCAATTTTTTCTGCCAGCAGCATTGCAGTAGCTGGCGTCATTTCCGTCACTTGCAACAAATTCAGCTGACTGCCCGGATTCAGAGCCGCCAGCATCTGGTTAAAAGCGCGCGCGTGTTTGGTGTGCACCAGTATCGTCAGACGCATCTGACCATGTTGACGTGACAGCACACGACACAACTCGAGATTGCCGAGATGCGAACAAATCATCAAGGCGCCACGCTTCTCGCTGATCAGGCGGTTAATGTCGGCGACGCCATGGAACTTGACCTGGTCAGTTTTGAACAAACCGCCCCACAGCAACATCTTGTCGAGTATCGATTCTGCAAACGACGCAAAATGCCGGAGTACACCCCACATGCCTGTATTGATCGGAATGAATTGCGCGACATGCTGCAAATAATTCCGCGAAGCACGACGGGCAATAGGTTTGCTCATGACATACCAAAGCAGAACCGGATACAACACGATGCGGAATGGCCAGCGCCCAAACCAGCGATAAATCCAGAACAGCAGACGCATGCCAGCTACAAAGCTGGCTTCATTGATGCTGGCCCAATGACGTGCTTGCGTACTCATTGCGCTCGCCATTTACGCGCCAGCAGGCGGGGGATGCGCGGCAACATGCCAAAGAATAAAACCGTATGCATGCGCGTAATCAGGACGTTATCCAGCCACACCCGGAAGTGCGACACGCCATCGGTCGGGTAAGCCACGCGGGTAGGCAGGTTCACCACTTTCAGGCCCGCCCAGTACAGGCGCACCAGAATCTCTGTATCGAAATCCATACGCAAACCTATCTTCTGGCGTGCGATCAATTGCATAACCGGCGCGAGCGGATAAACCCGAAAGCCGCACATCGAGTCTTTGATTTCCAGCGACAAGGTATTAATCCACACCCAGACGTGGGTCAGATAACGTGCATACAAACGTATCGCCGGCACCGATTCATCATAGATCGGATATCCGGCGATCACGGCATCCGCATGCTGTGCCGCGCTCTGCAGGAATTGTGGAACATCAGCGACCCGGTGCTGCCCGTCGGCGTCTATCTGTAATACATGGGTATAACCGGCAGCGTGTGCATAGGAGAATCCACTCAGTACCGCTGCGCCTTTACCGCGATTGTCTGCATGACGCACCAACATCATTTTTTCCGGCGTACCCGCGACCAGCTCATCCAATACACGTGCACAAGCCGGCGAACTGCCGTCGTCGACCAGGATGCACGGCACATCGTATTGCAGCACGGCCGCAACCACAGCACCTATTGCATGTTCATGGTCATACACCGGTATCAGCACGACGGGCTTGAACAAATCAGGCATCGGCAACTCCAAAACGCAGCAGCGAGTGACAGTAACCGATGTCGTCACGTATCGTCAGCAGGCGCAAACCGGCTGCTTCGGCCAGCCGGATGTAGTCGGCGCTTTCATAGATCTTGCTGTTGCCGCTGGCCATCGCCGTAAAGTAAGGCGATGTATTAATCAGGCAGTAGGATGCGATGTCGTAACGCTGGCGATCCCAGAAGGTATCCATGATCAGCAATTGCCCCTTGGGTGCCAATGCGGTCGCAGCGCGCTGCAGTATGCCGGCTATCGCTGGCTCGCTGAAACAGCTGAGGAATTGACTCATCCAGATCACATCCATACCCGCAGGCAATGGTAATTCCGGATTCAGCAAATCTACCGGATACAAATGCGCACGTTCGCGGACGCCAGCCTCCCGCAACATAATCTCAGCGCTATCGAGCTGACCTGGCAAATCAACCAGATGTAATTCCACCGATGAGTTATAGGCCAGTACTGCGCAGCTGAATTTACCTGTATTGGCACCGACATCCATGACATGGCGCGGCGCAGTAGCGAAGATATCCGGCAACACCGTCGGCAACGATACATCCGAGTAATGATGGTCGAATGCAAACCAGCTTGATTTGGCCGGCTCCGGCAAAGCCGCCATCCCTTCATACAAGGTCGACCAGTCGCCCAGCGATTCCAGGCCGACCGGCTGCTCGAGATCCAGCGACTCTTCCAGTCTGAACAAACCCTGGTAACAAACGTCGTGATTAAAATCGAGATTGATTTGCGTGATCTTGTCGGTCAGCACGCAATAACCGGCCTTGTCGAGCACATAGCGGCCCTCATGCAGATAGACGACGCCTGCAGACAAACAGGTTTCCAGCACGACCTTGAGTGCGTACCGGCTCCACTGTCCGGTCGCTGCCAGCTCGGTCACACTCATGCCCGCACTTCCTGCTTGTGCCAGGGCCTGCAACATGCCGCGCTTCCAGGCATAACGCACACATTGGAAAACCACCGGTCCGAAAGCGATTTTTTGCGCTTCGAAGCGCGCCGAAAATGCGCTTTGGCTTTGCGGAGAAAACGTTTTATTTAACATGCAGCCTTCATGAATGTGAATGCGACATTGCAGCAGACGCCTGTGCATCAGCGGCAAACAGAATGCGGCCGCTGGCGTGTTGCCCCTGTGGTGAGTAATAGCGGAAATTCAAACTATTCTTTTGCGCGTCGTGCAGCAGTTCCAGAGTCACAGGCTGATCCGCCTGGATCACATGCTGGAACTTAAGTGCGTTAACACCTTGAAAATGAAGCGGCAACTCAAAGTACTGCCGGCCATAACTGATCGCCCAGTCGAGTTGCACTACCCCGGGCAAAATCGGTGCCTCAGGAAAATGTCCGTCGAAGTAAAACAAATCCGACGGCACTGTCACTTCCAGTTCGATACGTTTTTCTTCTTGCGCCAGTAAGCGTAATTGCGGCACACGTGGGCGTGTATCGAGCATGGATAGTAGTAATGCGCGGGTCGTTTTGCCCTGCGCATTCACCGGCATCTGTTCCAGATAGCGCCAACGACGTGGTATCGCTACCGGCTCTATATTGCCGACCAATAAGTCGCGCAGATGATGATTCAATGCGAGCTTGCCCTGATCCGCCAACACGCTTAGGCCATGCTCTGACAAAACGATGAAAGCTGCGAGGCGCTGACGTTGCCCTGAGACTTCATCACAGACCACAACGTTTACTTCGGATACGCAAGGCGACGCGACCAGCAATGCTTCGATGGCATTGAGGGAAATACGTTTTTCTTCTATCTTGGCGATACGGTCACTGCGACCATTCAATATGAAGCGCGCGCTGCCTTCGGCTTGCGCACGGTCTGCCAGGGCAAACCAGTCCGCATTCGGCAAGTGCGGCGAACGCACCTGCAACAAACCTTCGTCCGGCGTGACGCGCCATTCGACATCGCGCATCGGCAACCAGGACTCGCTTGCGCCAGCACTGCGTTGACGCCAGGCTATGCCGCCTGTTTCGGAACTGCCGTATACCTCTATCGGAACTTGCCCGAGCAACTGCGCGGTGGTCTGTGCGCCTTCCAATGACAACGGACCACCGGAAGAAAATATCGCGCGCAAGGCCGTGACATTGGACCATGCAAGATGATCCGGCAAACGTTTCAGATGCGCCGGGCTGGCAATCAATGCACATGACCCTTGTGACAATAACTGCGCCAGTTGTTCCGGAAAGTTTTGACTGCGCGCATGTATCGCGCGACCTGCCCACAGTGGCCACAGGACTTTAAAGAGCAAGCCGTATATATGTTGGTGCGAGACTGTGGCAACGATACTGGCATCGCCCAGCATGCTGCCGAAAGTCGCTTCCAGCGTCATTACTTCACTGGATAGCTGGCCCAGATTTTTGGGTATGGCCTGCGCCGCACCGGTGGTGCCCGAGGTATGTACGACCAAAGCCGGCAGATCGCTGTTCAGCACAGCGACCGGTAATTTACATGCGGCATCTTCCGCTGCCGGCTGCAATGGTGACCATTGCGCAGGAAACTCACCAAGAAATCCGTCTACCGCATGCTCCAGTGCGGTACAGCTGGCAGCCATGGTATCGGCGGTCAGCCAGATCGTTTTTTCGGCATGCCAGGCCGCCAGCAAGGCGGCGGCAAATTCTATGCTGTCATCCAGGTAGAGCGCGAAATTTTTCCCGTCAGTACGATCCAGTAATGCATACCAGGCACTGACCCTGCGCAAGAAGACTTCGTAGCATACCGGTGCACCATCGCGCCAGCCCATGATCGTTTGAGCCGGGCGCTGCGCAAGCAGTTGCTGCAAATTGAAGAGTGAATCAGACATGATGCAAACGTTTGAAGCGGATGCGGAACAGGAATTCACCGACGAATAATATGCCCATAAGGACGTAAGCAATCACGCCGGTGTAGAGCGACCAGATCGCTTCCGTAGCCCACAGCGCGGTGCCGAGGGCGATCGATCCGTTGATGACAAAGAACACACACCATATCTGCGTCACGCGTCGCGTATAAGCGATTGCTACCGCAGGTAAATGCGGATCACGCAAGCGCGCCAGGCGTTCGATCATGGACGGCGGCGCCATCAGGCTATAGCCAAAAGCTGCCAGCATGACGCAGCTGACCAGCACCGGGTATAGCTTTAGCGGCAACAAAACGTTTGCCCACACGGCAATCGCAGCCAGTGCGATTGCACCTGCCACCGACCAGCGTGCGACCTTGCTGATTTTCAGGAACGGCAAACGTGTCGCTATCGCCAACAACAACAGACCAGCCAGCCAGCGCGGTTCGACCTGCCCATGGCCGAACCAGATCACGAGCGGATACAACAGCGTGATGACTACCGTCAGGGCGGTTAAAGCCGAGCGGTTTATACGACTTGCTCCGAAGCCAGATCAGACAATGCATCAACCACATCGCCTATCGTACGTATCGTTTTGAAGACTTCAGGCTGCAAACGTTTACCCGTCATCTGCTTCAGCTTCACTGCCAGATCTACCGCATCGATACTATCGATATCGAGGTCGGCATACAGATTGGATTGCAGCGAGAGCTTGCTCTTGTCGAGCTCAAACATCTCTGCCAGTAGATCGACGACCCAAACGTAGAGTTCGTCCTTGCTCATTTCATTTACGGCTACCATCGCCCTTCTCCCTAATTTCTCTATTTGCTTCTGTTATTTTCTATCAGTGCTGCCAACGCACGCACCGATGCAAAATGACGCCGCGTATCTTCAGATTCTGCAGACAGGGAAATGCCATAACGCTTTTGCAGCGCCACACCAAGTTCCAGTGCATCAATAGAATCAAGTCCCAAGCCTTCAACAAACAGTGGTGCATCAGTGTCAATGTCGGCCGCACTGATATCTTCCAGTTGCAGTACATCGATAATCATTTCCTTCACTTCTTGTTCAAGCATGACGTTGGACTTCCTCAATAAAATAAGCTTCCAGATATTCTGTCAGCCGACGTGCAGCCATTACTTCGGTTGAACCATCGGCAACAAAACTATCAATCTCGATGTCATCCTGTACTTCTATACAGAATCGCACCATGCACTTCGGGACATGCCACCACTTTTCGCCCTTCCCCAGCGTCGGTGGTTTACAACGGATTACTACCGGCGTCACGTTACGCAGGCCGCGCACTGCAATATTCGCAGCGCCACGCTTCAGACTAATCTCGCCACTTTGTGGCGTCCGCGTGCCCTCCGGGAATATGATTAGATTATTCCCGTTTCGCAATGACGCAACGCAATTTGTCACCAAATCCACGCCTGTGTCGTTGTTTATATACCCAGCTGCACGCACCGGTCCGCGAGTAAAAGGGTTGTTCCACAAACGTCCTTTGACTATGCAATCTGCCCGCTTGACGAAAGCCATCAAAAAAACGGTATCGATCAAGGTTGGATGATTGGCAAGTATCAGCAATCCGCCGCGTTCCAGGCGCTCCAGACCGATGATTTGGTAGCGCAATACTCCCAGCATGTGCATCAGGCCAACAAAGCCACGGAAAGCGATGCGGATCACACTACGCGCCAGCGCAATACGTGTTTGCTTTTCCCATACAAACGCATTTATTAACGGAAAAACCACTATCCGCAATATCAAACCGCCAACGCCAAACGTCAAAAAGCTAAAACCTGTAGCAAGAATGCGCCAGTAACGGGAAAGCCGGTTAAGCATGGCGTTCCCAGCGCCAACAACGATGGTCGGCAACCCGTTCCAGACTTTGCTCGCCACTCAAGTAGAAACGCAATATGTCGAGGCCGGCCGGCACCGCCTTGCGGTCTGCCATCACTGCTTCACCGGTCGCGCGCCAGCTCAGTCGCATCATGTCCGCGCCGGCAGACTCCAGCATCCAGGCCCATGCATACGGTTGCTCATGACTGTCCTCAAACTGCGCAAAGACTTCTGGCAACGGTTGGTCATAAGCCACCAGCAATACTTGCTCAGCGCCATCAGCCAGCAAGCCGCATGCTTCGATTACTGCATGTTCTATGGTACTGGCGCTGGCAGCCAGGGCCGGATGGTTCGCCTGATCTGCTCGCGCTATCGAGAACAAACCCGCAATCGCGTTATGGACCGCCAAACCAAAGCTCATCGGTGATAAAGGCTGGTTCTGCACCAGGTCACGCAACAGGCCTAGTGAGCGGCCGACTTCACCGTGACGCGAACAAAAGATAACGGGAATCCCGGCGCTAGCCTCGATAGATTGATAGGCCACTTCCAGCGCCATTTTTCCCAGGGTCCCGGCACGCCGACGCAACATGGCTGGCATTTGCCGGACGCCCGCTTCGCCATCGCCTTCTATCACGTAGGGTGCACGCGCCCAGGCCGCCCAGGCCTCGGGCGTCTCTATGCCTGGCGCCCATGCCGTATGGCCTGTGATAGCAAAATTAAGCTCTGATCCGTGCGTCATTTTTATATTTTTATGGGATAGGGAAGCAGCCGTGCGCCAGACAGTTGTTTAAATCAAAAGGTGTTCTATCGGAATACGTGCGCGATGCTAATGCGTCGACCGTAGAAAGTTGCTTTCAGGAGAGCGGCTTGGTTGCCACCAGATTGATGAGGGTCTCTTCCCGCTCTTGTGGAGGGGTAAAACCAAACACCCGCTCCATAATGCCAAGATCTTCCCTGCTCCACCACAAGTAAGGATAGGAAATCGACTCGTCTTTTACGTCAAAGCCAACGCTGCGAACCAATGCCAGGTATTCAGGAGCAGTCTTTTGCACATCCATCGGATGACGGAACAGCAAGCGGATAATCCACGAGTGTATATAACGTCGTGTCGATTCCGCAAACAGCAATACGCCACCCGGTTTCAAGACGCGGAAGAATTCCTGGATCGCCTGTTCCTGCTCTATTAAATGGTGAAATGTCTGATGGCAAAACAGTAAGTCAACGCTGTTGTCATCAAGACGTATATTTGAACTCGAGCAACAAACGAATTCCACTTTGTCTGCCAGTCCGGCGCATTCTCTTGCCGACGCCTGCAACATCTCCGGATCGATATCCATACCGATCAGGCGTTGCGGCGCAAAGCGTTCATTGAGCTTGGTGAGTGAACGTCCCCAGCCACAACCTACGTCCGCAACCACCGGATACGAGGCTTGGCGCTCGGGTATCAGACCTTCCAAATCATTCAGCGCACGATCCAGCACATGAACGGTCCACGTATTGGTTTGCAAAAACCATTTACCAAATGCCGTTTCCGGCACATGTGGCTCGTCAGGAGTAAATGCTAAAGGTGCGTTCATAAAGATTCGGGCGCGAAATTAAGTAGGGGAGATTGAAGCGCAAACTGTATCCGCATACTCACGGAGCAATCTGAATTCCATAACCCAAAATTTGGGAAACCGTAGTGTAGTCGGAAATTCAGCCAAATTGCATATTTAACATGACGACACAATTTGTTCTTCTTGTAGTCGACCATTTCTTTTTTACATGACGATATCTATCCAACTTCTTTTTTATTTTCCTGTTAACTCATCATCCCTGCTCACTCTCAGCGGCTAGGACAAATTGTCCATTTTTAGACATGTTGCTGCATGGCAGTTAAAATCCCGGCCTGCCGTTCCTTCACAAGATGATCGCGCCTGTCGTACACCATGCCTATACAGCATGCGTGTGTATTTGTTAATGCTGTAAGAAAGACTGAGTACATGAGCACCCCTTCCCCAGAACTGCAATTAGAGAAAATTTCCAGGTTCATAGGAGGCATCATGCGAGGCCGTGATCCTGATCTCGCAGATCATTTGCAGAGACTGGATGCGCAAGCAGCAGAGTTTGGCCTCTATCTCGGCCTGCCGCAACATGAAGCCACACTGCTGGGCATAGGCGCCGGCATCCACGACATCGGCAAGTTGTGCATCAACGAACATGTGCTGAATAAGCCATCCCGCCTGACGTCTGCCGAATTCTTTTTTATCAAGCAACATCCGATGGCTGGTTATCAACTGTTAGCACCACTGGAACTGGATCAGCGCGTCACCGACTGCGTCCTGCATCATCACGAAAATTACGATGGCAGCGGCTATCCGCATGGTCTCGCCGGTGAAAACATTCCCTTGTTCGCACGCATCGTCCGGATTTGGGATTCCTACGATGCAATCACGATGAACCGGCCCTATCACAAGGGGCGCTCATCGTCGGAAGCTCTGGCCATACTGCAAAAGGATAAGGCGCTGTATGACCCGGCGCTGCTCGGCTCGTTCACCGATATGATGAGTGCCGCGCCATCCATGTAGTTGTCCATCGCTGCGCTGCCGCCGTTTGTGCTGCAGCGTGTCATGTCATTTTTTCTCCGCTGCCTATAATGAACACGGGTTTTCCGGTGTTTTCCCGGCAGCAATGCACTGCTACTTGCTTTTAAAGGAGTGAAAAATGACAGGATGGTTTGAACTCGATTACAGCATTAACGGCCAGTATCGCTTTACGCTCAAAGCCGCCAACGCCGAGACAATTCTAAGCAGCGAAAACTACATAAGCAAAGATGCGGCAGAAGACGGCATCGCATCGGTACAAAAAAACGCGCTGCTGAATGAGCGCTATGAAAGAGAAACGTCGATGAATGGCCGGCCTTATTTCAATCTGAAGGCAGGCAACCATCAGATCATAGGCACCAGCCAGATGTACGCCAGCGAACAGGCACGCGACGCCGGGATCGCCTCGGTCAAAACACACGGCGCTTCCGGTACCATCAAAGACAGAACCGCCTGAATAGCAAAAAGCGGTGGAGTCTGCGTTGCACACTCCACCGCTCCCTGCACTTCTGTCGTCATCAGCTGCATGACGACATACGGATAATGCTTACGCTGCTTTCAGCGTTTGCACATTCTCAGCCACTGCATCGATGACAATCTTGCGCGGCTTCAGGGCTTCCGGTATTTCACGCGCCAGCTCAATATTCAGCAGGCCATTGTCCAGCTTGGCGCCGACGACATGCACGTGATCGGCTAACTGGAAGCTGTGTTCGAAGTTGCGCGAGGCGATGCCACGGTGCAGAAAATTGCGCGCACCTTCTTCACGCGCTTTGCGGCCGGTGATCTTCAGCGTATCGCGCTCGCTTTCAATTTCAATCTCGGAACGGTCAAAACCAGCGACGGCCATTGTGATGCGGTATTTGTTTTCGCCGACCAGCTCTATGTTGTATGGCGGGTAGCTGGGTTGCGCTTCGCCACGCTGTGCTTCGTCGAATAGCTGTGCCAGACGATCGAAACCAATAGCGGAGCGATAAAGTGGGGAAAAGTCGTATGTACGCATGCTTATATCCTTTTAAAGTGAAGCGATATGGTTAATGCGGACCTCAATTGAGCATCCGCTGAGTCGGATATAAGCGCGACAAAATGAGTTTCAAGATCTTGAAAAATGCCTGTTCTGCCCCGATGGCAACGCCGTTTTCCATTAAATTTTTCAACTTGCCACTGCAGCCACAACCAGACAAGTTCTTAAAAGCCCCAACTTCAAACTTCTTTACATGAAAAACCTTGCATTTGGGTACCGGATCGACGAAAATCCAAATGAGAATAATTGCTATTTACATGCAATCGCATCACCGAAATGATATGAAAATGAATATGTAATGGAAGCACGACCGAATAATCCGCAACGTGCTTACTGGCTGAAGACCCTGCACCAATGGCACTGGATCAGTTCGGCATTGTGTCTGTTAGGCATGCTGCTATTCAGCGTGACCGGCATTACGCTGAATCACTCATCTCAGATCGAAGCAAAACCACAAGTCTCCACCCAGGAATTACAGCTGCCCGCCGCATTGCAGGCGCAGTTGGCCAAACCAGATGCCAGCGCGTCAGGCAAACAAGGTGGCACCTTGTCGCCCGAATTGCAGAGCTGGATGAAAGAGCGCTTATCGGTAGATGTCAGCGGACGTGACATTGAGTGGTCGCCGGAAGAGGTGTATATCGCGCTGCCGCGTCCGGGTGGCGATGCCTGGGTACGTATAGATCGCAGCAGCGGCACGCTTGAATATGAATCGACCAATCGCGGCTGGATTTCTTACCTGAATGATTTGCACAAAGGCCGCAATACCGGTGTGGCCTGGAGTTGGTTCATCGACATTTTCGCGGCAGCCTGCCTGATTTTTTCGATTACCGGTTTATTCATCCTCAAGATGCACGCGACCAATCGCCCGAGTACCTGGCCTATCGTCGGCCTCGGTGTATTGATTCCGTTCTTGCTGGCGCTTTTATTTATTCACTAATCCACTAACCGCTTCACCAACCGATAACTACGGGGTTTTATGCGAATTTCTTATTCCTTCATGCTGGGTGCCGCACTCACCACTCCGGCTTTTGCTGCAGACCTGAACGTCAAAGTCGAGATTCCTCGCCTGACCGTTGCCGAATACCACAAGCCTTACGTCGCATTCTGGATCGAAGGCGCTGATCAGGTATTCGTGCGCAACCTGGCCGTCTGGTACGACCTGAAAATGAAGAATAACGAAGGCACCAAATGGCTGAAAGACATGCGTCAGTGGTGGCGCAAAAGCGGTCGCGATCTGCACATGCCGGTAGACGGCCTGAGCGGCGCAACCCGCGCACCGGGTGAGCAAACCCTCAGCTTCAATGGCGCCAAGTCCGGCCTCGACAAACTGCCTGCAGGTGAATACGCCCTGGTGGTGGAAGCCGCACGCGAAGTCGGCGGTCGTGAATTAATCCGCGTACCGTTCCAGTGGCCACCTAAATCTCTGCAAACCGCGCAAGTCAAAGGTGAGCACGAGCTCGGCGCCGTTTCCATCGAATTAAAACCATAAGACCCAAGGACATCCCATGAAAAAAACTCCGTTGTGGCGCGTTGCAGCGCTGGCCGTTTCCCTCTCCGTCGTCCTGCCTATGGCAGCACACGCACACCGTGCGTGGATGTTGCCATCCGCCACCGTATTGTCCGGTAACGAACCATGGGTCACCGTGGATGCAGCAGTATCGAATGACTTGTTCTACTTTGAACACAACCCCCTGCGCCTGGACGGCCTGGCCGTGATCGCACCGGACGGCAGCGCTGCCACGGCAGAAAACAAAAGCACAGGTAAATATCGCAGCACCTTCGACGTCAAGCTGACTCAAAAAGGCACGTACAAGCTGACTATGGTCAACGACGGTCTGAGCGCCAGCTACAAAGTTGGTACCGAAAACAAACGCTGGCGTGGCACCGCTAACAACTTCGCCAAAGAAGTGCCAGCCGATGCCAAAGACGTCAACGTCAGCCGCAACCAAAGTCGCATGGAAGTCTTCGTCAGTTCCGGCAAACCGTCGGACACCGTGCTGAAACCAACCGGTGCCGGCCTGGAACTGGTTCCTATCACCCATCCTAACGACCTGTTCGCCGGCGACACCAGCAACTTCCGTTTCCTGCTCGATGGCAAACCGGCTGCTGATATCGAAGTCACCGTCATCCCTGGCGGCATACGCTACCGCGATCAGCTCGGCGAGATCAAAGTTAAAACCGACAAGGATGGCAAATTCAGCGTCAAGTGGCCGACTGCCGGCATGTACTGGATGAGCGCCAACAACGGTGGCCCGCAAATGGGTGCCGCAGCAGCCAAGACTGTCGGCACGCTGGATAAACCTATCCGTCGCGTCAGCTACACCGCAACACTGGAAGTGCTGCAACCGTAATTACCCGCCTTGCTATACGCCCGTTGCCTGTCACAGGTAGCGGGCGTTTTTAGTTTAATGGCTATGAATGGCTATATTGCCGAACCACCCATGCGACGCACACTAGTCCCGCTGATAGAGAACCCACCTGAATCGCCTGCCCTGGGCAGCGTCGTGCACACCCTGCATGGTCAGACGATGGGAACCAGCTGGTCCGTCAAACTGGTGGCAGAAGTCACACGGCGCTTACCGCCCTTGCGCCTGGCAATACAAACCCAGCTCGATACCATCGTCGCCCAGATGAGCACCTGGGAGCCATCGTCGAATCTGAGCATCTACAATCAGTCAGCTGCAGGTTCGTGGCATGCACTGCCGGATGAGTTCTTCACCGTATTGGAATACGCCTTGAAGGTCGCACGCGCCAGCGATGGTGCTTATGATCCGACCGCAGGCGCACTGGTCAATGCCTGGGGCTTTGGTCCCAGCCAGCGTTACGACGAATCCGATTTCATCCCTCCCACTGCACAAGCACTTGATGCAGCCCGCGCACAATGCGGCTGGCAACGCATACAAATCGATAGCGCCACAAAACATGTGCAACAGCCTGGCAATGCTTACATAGACTTTTCCGCCATTGCCAAAGGATTTGGCGTCGATCAGATCGCCCGCGAACTGCTGCGTCTCGGCATAGACAGCTTCCTGGTTGAAGTCGGTGGCGAGCTGCGTGGCACAGGAGTGAAACCGGACGGGCAACCGTGGTGGGTTGCACTCGAACATCCGTTACCGGATGCACTTACCTCTGCAGCATCGAACACCGCCATCGGCATAGAAACCATCGCTGCCCTGTATGACTGGTCGGCAGCAACTTCGGGCGATTATCGGCGCTATTTTGAAAATGATGCGACACGTTATTCGCACACCATCGATCCTCGCAGCGGCGAACCTATACGGCACGGACTGGCCTCCGTCACCGTGCTGCATGCAGATTGCATGGCTGCTGACGCGTGGTCAACTGCACTCAACGTCATGGGTGCAGAACAGGGACTGGCCTACGCCAACGAACACGATATAGCGGCACTGTTTATCAATCGCAGCAAAGATGGATTTGAAGAACATCTGAGCGCCTCACTACTGGCTTTACTCCAATGAACTGGAGCGACACTACCCGTATCATCGTCGCAGCACTGCTGGTGTTCACCTACCTTGTACTATGCGGCGGTATTTATCTTTCCGAACGACGCAAGCGTTTACAAGCCCTGCGCGACGCCGCTGCGCTCCGCCCTGCTGCCGACGGCGCACAGCCATGGCTGATAGGTTATGCCAGCCAGACCGGCTCGGCCGAACAACTCGCCTGGCAAACCGCGCGCATGCTGCACACCGCTGGTGTACCGACACGCGTCGCCGCGCTCTCAGACATCAGCCTCGACGACCTGCTGCAAAGCGAGCGCGCATTATTTGTCGTCAGTACGTACGGCGAAGGCGATCCGCCGGACAACGCATCCTTGTTTGCCACCAAACTGATGCATGCCAGACAAGCGTTGCCGCATCTGCACTTCGGTGTATTGATGCTGGGTGATAGCCATTACGCGCATTTCTGCGGCTTTGGCCATACCCTGACCAGCTGGTTACGCAAGAGCGGAGCGCAAGCCTTGTTTGACAGCGTCGCAGCAGACAATGGCGACACCAAAGCACTGCACACCTGGCAACATCATCTGAGCCATCTGGCCGGCACTGCCGATACTCCGGACTGGCAAGCACCGTCGTATCAGCAATGGCGACTGGCAGCACGCCACCGCCTCAACCCCGACAGCGCAGGTGGCCCTACTTTCCATCTGGAACTGGAAGCGCCTGATGACGCGGCAACATGGGAAGCCGGTGACCTGGTGCAAGTACTGGCACCTGCCGATCAGGACCGTCCACGTGAGTACTCGGTAGCATCGATACCAGCTGACGGCCGTGTACATCTGCTGGTGCGCCAGGAGCGCCGTGAAGACGGCAGCCTCGGCATCGCCTCTGGTTGGCTGACCGAACAGGCAGTAGTCGGAGCAAGCATAGATCTGCGCTTACGCCCACACAGCAACTTCCGTCTCGGTGATAACCAGCACAGGCCACTCATCCTCATCGGCAACGGCACCGGCCTCGCTGGTTTGCGTAGTCACCTGAAAGCGCGCGCGGCGAATGGCATGCAAAGGAACTGGCTGGTCTTTGGCGAGCGCAATGCCGCAAACGATTTTTACTATCGTGATGAAATCGTCGCCTGGCAAAACCAGGGAGTGCTGGAACGCGCCGATATCGTCTTTTCGCGCGATCAGGAACAACGCATCTATGTGCAGGACAAGTTGCGTGAACAGGCGGAACAAGTGCGCAACTGGCTGGCCGCCGATGCCGCCATCTATGTATGCGGCAGCCTGGAAGGCATGGCTGGCGGAGTGGAAGCAACCCTGACCGACATCATCGGCAGTGCCGGCGTGGAACAACTGATAGAGCAAGGCCGCTATCGGCGCGATGTGTATTGATTGAAGCGAGTGGCACTACACGATAGCCCACTGGCGCAAGAGGTTATGATAATGCCCTGTCAGACCAATAACTTCTTCAGTGTCACCCAGTTTAGTTCGCAGCTTTTGGATATTCTGATCCAGCTCAAATAGCAGGCTACGCTTACCATCATCGGCCACCATGCTTTGTACCCAAAAGAAGGAGCTGATACGCGCACCTCGTGTTACCGGCTCAACCTTGTGTACGCTACTGGCCGGATACAGAATCATATCTCCAGCTGGCAGTTTCACTTCATGCTCGCCGTACGTATCCGCTACGATCAACTCACCGCCGTCGTAATCTTCCGGCTCACTTAAAAACAAGGTACACGACAAGTCGGTGCGTAAGCTCAGATTACTACCGGGAATACCACGCACCGAACCGTCGATATGAAAACCGTAATGTTCACCACCTTCATAGCGATTAAACAATGGCGGCATATACCGCGTCGGCAAGGCCGCCGACACAAACAGAGGATGGCTCGCTAATGCCTGAAGAATCGTCTGGCCAACCTTCAGCCCTGTTGGTGATAGTTCCGACAATTGCCGGTTTCTTTTAACTTTCGCACCTTGTGCGCCGACCGTAGCTTTACCATCCACCCATTCTGCTGTATCTATCGCTTTACGAATCCCTGTTACCTGCGCTGCTGTCAGCACTTCCGATATGTGCAACATCATAATGAGTACTCCAATGAAAAGAGCCCCTTTATCGGGGGCTCTCTGACCACATTTGCTGATTAAACAAATGCTGGGAAATCTGAACTTAAAACTTTAAATTCGCCGTTAGCAGCGCTGCTCGCGCGCCACCTGGTGTATAACGATTGCCATTGTTGTTCAAACTTGCGACGTATTCTTTGTCAAACAGGTTATAAAGATTCAGCCGCAATGCCAGATTTTGGTTGACGTTATACGAAGCCACCGCGTCATATACCCAATAACTAGGCACATTAAGCATATTGGTAGTCGCTGCATTTGCCGTATTGCTGACCGAGCGCACCATCCCGTCCACATAACGGGCGCCACCACCTATCGTCAGACCGGATGCGAGTTTGTAGGTCGTCCATGCCGTGAATGTGAGCTCGGGTGACCAGTTCAAAGAAGAGCCCGTCTGTGTAGCAGAGCCGGCAACGACCTTGGTGTTCATTTTTGCCAAGCCTGCGCTGACAGCCCACTGATTGGTAATATTACCTACTACACCCAACTCGACACCGGAAACCCGCTTTTTCCCATATTGAATGATTTGTCCAGGGTCCGCACCTCGAGTCGTCAAATCATTTGTATTTTCACTGCGATAAACAGCCGCCGTTACCGCCAGCTTGTTATCCAGCACATCCCACTTGGTACCAACTTCGACGTTAGTTGCTTTCTGCGGCTCCAGATTCGGGTTATTTATATTGGTATCTGTTGCACTAAGAGTGAAATTGCTACCACCCGGCGGCTGTTGCGAGGTCGATACAGACGCATAAATGCTTCCATTTGAAGCAGGTTTATATAACGCACCAAGCTTCCAGCCCGCTAGCGTGTCAGAACTTTTCAAGCGCGTTCGCACGCCATCAACCATGACATTGTTATTTTCCGTACTGTACCGATCAAAACGTACGCCGCCACTCAATTGCCATTGTTCAGATAATTTCAGCGTGTCGAACGCATACAGACTCACCGTCATCGTATCGCCTTTACTCTGCGCACCATTCGGAGTCAAAGCATAGCCACTAATCGGGTCAGAAGGGTTCGGATTCCACAGATTCGCCGGACTCATGGTGCCGGCACCGGCTATCGTTTTGCTTAACTGTTTCTCATAGATAAATTCAACCCCTGTACTCAATGTATGCGCTATCGAGCCCGTCTTAAATTCGGTCGTCAGGTTAGTCTGGTTTGTAATCAGTTCATTTTTCTGCCATTTAGTCTGTCGGCTACGATTTGCTGTCCACGTATTCGGATCCGGGCGTGCAACCGCTGCTGACCCGCTGCCATCACTAACAGCACCTGATGGCGCGGTCGCCATCCACTCATGCTGCACTTTCGCGATACGGGTTGTGTTACGCAGTATCGTCCCCGGGCGAATATCGTGTTCGATGCGCGCAGTAACCATATCGCCATTCACGTTTTCGAAATCGCTAGTGGATCCATAGAAATTTTTCGGATTCACCTTACTCGGAGGTACGATCCCCTTAGCTGCCAAAGCCGCGTTGTAGTATCCGGGCAAACCCACCGTCGGTACGCCAAAGTCGGGACGATTGCGCTGTTCGATGTGCTCCAGGTTCAGGAAGATGCGGGTCGGCGTATTCAAGCCAAAGGCAAACGAAGGAGCTAACGCCCATCCTTTGTTTTTCGCAACATCACGACCAGGTATGCCACTATCCTGGGCCATCGCATTGATACGAAAAGCCGATGATTCGTTTAGCTTGCGGTTAAGATCAACGGTTGCACGCTTTTGCTTATCAGTCCCCGCGCTTAATGAACCCGCATTGAGATTGCCAGCAAATGGAGTCTTGCTCGACATATTAACGGTACCCGATGGCGCACCCCGGCCATATTCAGAACCCGACGGACCTTTAATGACTTCGATTTGTTCTGTATTGTAAATATCACGTGGGAAGTTGCCCAAATCGCGCATACCATCAACGAAAATACTGCCGGCCGTATCGAAACCGCGCATAGAAATATTGCCTCTGGCGCTACTGTTCCCGCCTTCTCCAATTAACATCGTCACGCCTGGGGTATTGCGTAACGCGTCGGTCAAGGTAGTCGCACCCTGCTCCTGGAATACTTCCTTTTTAATGATGGAGATGGTTTGCGGCGTATCAACCAAGGGCTGGGTGAATTTAGGTGAAGAAACCTGATCAGACTTATAGGATTGCGCCTGACCTTGCACATTCACTTCAGGCAGAGTAGCTTCAGTTGCTGCTTTTGCAGAAGCCGGTTTGGTTTGTTGTGCGTGAATAGCGCCGGGCAATGCAATGAATGCCAAAGCGACTGCTGCAGAACAGTTCAAACGACGCGCAGCAGGATGCTTGCGACTTTTTATGTGAGCCATCTAAAATCTCCCGATTGGTTGGACAACGCATGCTGGCTGTCTCTGGTATCGGCATCAGGAGATCTGAAGCGCTATGAAATGGCTGGCGATTAGTTATCGTATGCCAGATGCGATTGAGAAATATCTTGCTTTCAGAAACGCAGGGAACCAAGTACAACTGGCTTTATGGATGATCGATCAGCTTTCATCACTTGCAAAGCCAACCGAATCAAATATGGACGAACCACCAGTACAACTCAGTAACGGATATCCTGGATTTATACCGAGGCCCACTGCCGCAACAGGTTGTGATAATGCCCGGTAAGTCCGACCACCTCTTCACTATCCCCCAGTTTTGCACGTAACTTCTGGATGTTCTGATCCAGCTCAAACAACAAACTACGCTTGCCGTCATCGGCCACCATGCTTTGCACCCAAAAGAATGAACAGACGCGTGCGCCACGTGTAACCGGTTCCACCTTATGAAGGCTGCTCGACGGATACAGGATCATGTCTCCGGCCGGTAGCTTCACTTCATGCTCGCCGTAAGTATCCGCTACGATTAATTCACCTCCGTCGTAATCTTCCGGCTCACACAAAAACAAAGTGCACGATAGATCTGTGCGTAAGCTCAGGTTTGAGCCCGGGATGTTGCGCACCGAACCATCGATATGAAAGCCGTAATGTTCACCACCTTCATAACGATTGAATAAAGGTGGCATATAACGCATAGGTAAAGCTGCTGCAAAAAACAGCGGGTTATTTACCAGTGCCTTCAGGATGATCTGACCTAGTTCCATACCTACCGGGGACAGCTCCGGCAACTGGCGGTTCTTTTTTACTTGCGCTCCTTGGGCGCCAACGGTCGCCTTGCCATCCATCCAGTCGGCTGTATCCAGCCGTTGACGGATTTCAGTTACCTGAGCAGGAGTCAGTACTTCGGGTATATGCAGCATCATGATGGCTACCTTAATGAAAAAAAGCCTCTCCCTGAGGAGAGGCTTATCAGTATAACTTCAGCTCCGGACTACTTTTATAAACTTAGAAACGGATATTTGCAGTCAGGCGTGCAGAACGCTCAATACCTGGGGTGTAGCGATAACCGCTCTTATTGATCGACGCTACATATTCTTTATCGGTCAGGTTGTAGAGGTTAAGCTGCAGGTCGAAGTTTTTCGTAACTGCGTATGTCGCCATTGCATCGTAGACCCAGTAAG
Source organism: Herminiimonas sp. KBW02 (assembly GCF_003852535.1). Taxonomy (GTDB): domain Bacteria; phylum Pseudomonadota; class Gammaproteobacteria; order Burkholderiales; family Burkholderiaceae_D; genus Oxalicibacterium. The sequence goes on from NZ_QAJP01000003.1 coordinate 204,223, forward strand.
ACTCGGTATGCGTTGGCGTACCAACTGCACCGTCCGAAGGCTTGCGCAAACTATCAACAAAGCGCGCACCACCACCGATCGTGAAGCCGCCTGGCAACTTGTACGTGGTCCATGCTGTAAACGCCTGTTTTGGTGTGTAGCTCAAACCACGGGTGCCATCTGCAGCAACTACTGCGCCACTGGTCACTTTCGTGTTCATCACGGTGTACCCCGCACTGACTGCCCATGCTGTAGTGATATCACCGACTACCCCCAGCTCGATACCTTGCACACGTTTTTTACCGGTTTGGAAATAACCATCGGTTGCGTTGCCTTCAACTTCGTTGGTGATTTCCGTGCGATACACGGCAGCGGTCAAAGCCAAACGTTTGTCCAGCGCATCCCATTTCCCGCCGATTTCTGCGGTCTTCGTACCTTGCGGATCATAGTTGACGTTCGCCGCGCTGTTGCTTGCTGCGCTCAGTGCAAAGTTTGCACCGCCAGGTGGTTGCTTGGATGTCGCGTACGATGCATACAAGCTGCTGTCTTCGGTCGGTTTATACAGAGCGCCGAGCTTCCAGTTAACTAGGGTACCCGATGTGCTCAAAGGAGCATTTTGTACAACCAGGCCTTTCGTAATGCCGTTACAACGCGCCGTACAATCAACACCGAGTACACCGTTGCCGAGCGTCGCGTTTTGATAGTCGGTATCGTAGCGATCAACCCGCACACCACCATTGATTTGCCATTTAGGGCTGAGCTCAAGCGTATCGAACAGATATACGGATGCAGTGTTGGTTGAACCAACCGCATTGTTTCCGTTAGTAACCGGATTGAAACCTACGCGCTGTATCGCCGGATTCGGGAAGTACAGGCTGGAGTTAGCCAGAGTGCCAAGGCTGTTTGGATCATAGCCGACGTTCCATTGCTTCTCGTGCGACAGCTCGAGGCCTGTCACTACCGAGTGCTTGATTCCACCGGTATCAAATTTGGCGGTCAGATTGGTTTGGTTAGCGATGATCTCGTTTTTCTGGTCAACGATTTGTGAGCTACGCGCCAGATTCCAGCTGGCAGGGTTAGCCGTTGGTGCGGCCAGCGTCATAAAACCGGTCAGCAGGTAATCCTGCTTGGTGCGACCGAAACGCGTGGTATTTTGCAGCTTCACATTCGGCGAGAAGTCGTGCTCGATACGTGCCGTTACCATGTCCGCGGTGACTTCTTCGTAATCGCCAGTCGTACCGTAGAAATTCTTTGGATTTACTTTTACACCGCTATTGAGGAAAGCATTGGTGTTGCTGTAACCAGGCAAGCCGATGGTAGGCACGCCACCGTTCGGAATATTGTCCTGATCAATATGCAGGTAGTTCAAGTATGTTCTGGTGTTGGTATTGAGACCAAATGCGAGTGCAGCAGCGATGCCCTGGCGATCACTTTTTACCACATCACGACCTGCAACTCCGGAGTCGTCTTTCAGGAGATTGACGCGGAATGCCGCGCCACCTTCGAGATTCAAAGGCTTGTTCAGATCTGCGGTAACGCGCTGGAAGTTACCGCTGCCAAGACCGATAGAAGCGGAATAAGCTTCTTTCATCGTTGGTTGTTTGGTCGACAAATTGATCGAGCCGGTCGGAGATCCACGGCCTGTATCTGCACCTGCAGGACCTTTGGTCACTTCGATTTGTTCGATGTTGAACATGTCGCGCGACACGGCGCCCAGATCACGTACGCCATCCACGAAAATAGAGCTCGATGTGTCAAAGCCGCGCATATAGATCGCGTCACCCGTCGTAGTATTGCCGTTTTCACCCAGAGAGAACGTGCCTACACCTGGTGTGTTGCGCAGTGCTTCCGTCAGGGTCGTACCACCTTGTTGCTGCACGATTTCTTTCTTGATGACGGTAATCGTCTGGGTGGTATTTAGCAAAGGCTGGGTGAATTTCGGCGACGAAACGGTATCTGCTTTATAGGTTTCTGCAGCGCCCTGAACTTCAATTTCCGGCAGAACCGCGGCAGATTGCTGTGCGGAAACAGCGCCTGGTAATACAACAAATGCCATCGCAACAGCTGCCGAGCAGCCCGAACGGCGGGCGACAACGTGCTTACGGCTTTTAATATGAGCCATCTTTAAATCCTCTAGATTGGGGTCGGTATGTTGGGCTGGCTAGTCTGCAGCCGGTGCGACAACAACTCGTCGGAGGCATGAATCAGATGGCTGGCAGTCGATGAACATCGGCTTGGAGTGAATGATAATAATTCGTATTACTAACATCAATGAAATCCAGCGGATTTGTCTGAAATTGTTACTTTCTGTTGCAAAAGGTGGTTAAGAAAACGTTAAGAAAAAGTTGCTCAGCGACGCCGGCGCCACCACAACCAAATTCCGGTCACTCCGAGCATGCCCAAACCGAGTCCGCTCAGGAAGGTCAAAGCCTCCAGAGTGATGCCACCCAGCTCACCGGTATGCAATGGGTACACAAACGAAAATGCGCGCGCACCTGGATCGAGCTGATCCCAACGATACGCGGCCAGCACTTCTCCGGTTTTTGGATGCATGTAAACAGACGTCAATCCATTCGGATGCGGATCATCTGCCAAAAGCAGGCGCAGACGTATAGGCTGATTAGCCTTGGCCGGTAGCTGTACATAGGTGACAGGATCCGTAGGAAACACCGCATGTCCACGCGCGACCAGTTGATCCAGTGTGACGGTGGCCGGCTGCGCCAGTTCTTCTTTCGATAGCACCGGCGGTTTGACGGCCGCACTACCGCTCAGTGTAGTGACAAACTGACCGAGCGGCCGCCATGCCATATACGCACCAGTAGCAACCGATACAGCGATCAATAAGCCGAGCACCGCTCCGCCTATCCTATGCATATCAAACAGACCGCGCAGCAAACCTTTACCGAGTTCTATCTTTAGCGAAGGCGGCCAACGCTTGGGCCACCATAGCACCAGACCACTAATCAGCAAGACAAGATATGCGAGTGCGATCCAGGCCAGGATCGCTTTGCCGGTATCTTTGAGCAGCAAGGCACTATGCAACTTGAACGCAAAGTTCACGAAGCCGTCGTACTCACCGCGGCGGCCCTGTTCATGGCCGGTTACAGGATTCAGATACACCGTGCCACTCCACGGCTCACCACGCACGATTACCCAGTAGGTATCACCCGCTACGCGCGGCGGACGCAGCGTGAAATTGCTCTTGGTTCCGAACTCGGTGATTAACTGCTTGCGTATCGCTTCCAGCGTCACCGTTGGTGCAACTGCTGAACCCGTGATTGCATCCGCTTTGAAAAATTCCGGATGCGCCCATTTATCCAACGGCTGCGCGAGTATCAATATCGCGCCCAGCACACCTACTACAGCCAGTATCCAGCCGACGCTCAGTGCCAGCCATCGATGGACTTTTACCCAGATGCGGCGCATGTTGACGACGCGGGTTGTGGTTGGCTGCGATGGAAAAGAAGTAAGCATATTAAATGACAAGGCCGGTCAGTATGACCGGCCGTTTGTTAAAGGGCTTGCGACAACATACTATGCATCAGAATGCGTAACGCGCCTGAATATAAGCCATACGCGGTGCGCCGACCAGCTTCCCTCTATTACCGTCAGTAGTACGAGTAAAGTAACGCTCGTCAGTCAAATTGTTGACCCCGGCAAGAATTTCCAATCCTTTTTGCTTCGGTACTTTCCAGTTGACCTGTGCATTCCACAAACGGAACCCCGGAATGACTCCATTGCTACCATCGGCACTTTCAGCGACAGTATTTTTTTCATCAGCAAATTGTTTGCTTTGGTGTGTACTTGAAAGGTTCAGCCCCCAATTTCCAACGTTATAACGTACGCCAACTGTGTCGGTATTGCGTGCGTAAAAAGGCACATCATTACCCGCTGTTATACCCGACTCCAGCGTGGCGCGAGTATATGTATAGTTGATGTAGGCGTTCAGTCCCGCAAAAGGCCCGGTCCTATCAAAGGTGTAGTCAAACGCCGTTTCCACACCATTGTGTGTGGTTTTTCCTAGATTGTAGTAAGACAATGACGTGCCACTACCAACTGACTGAATCTGATTGTCGAAGCGAATATTAAATGCAGTCAATTCAGCCGAAAAACTTTTGTTTTGCCACCGCACGCCCGCCTCTGTTGTCCTAGCCAATTCAGGTTTCAACGGGGTGGTCGGTGCCACAGGTGCCGCCAGCTGGAAGTTCTGAATCGTTCCAAATGAGGTACCGTAGTTAGCGAACAAGGTTATGTCCTGAGTTAGAAGATAAGCTATGTTCAACGATGGTAAGGGCTCATTGTTAGTGATCTCGGGACTCTTACCTGTCGTGCGATCGGTACTGACAGATTTTATGCGCTCAAAGCGAATCCCTGGCGTAATACGCCAGGCACCGAAAGCGATCTTGTCATCGATATATATTGCATGCGCGTCGGTCGAGTTATCGACTGTCGTCTGCGCTGTAGCAACGCCTGTCGCAATTTTTTCACTGAACTTGTTGTCATCCCCACGTTCACGTATGTAGCGATAACCGACAGTCACATCATTTGTTGTACTTCCGATGTTAAAGCGCTGTGTATAACGCGGCTCTATTCCCAATGTTTGATAGCTACGCGGCTGATGATCGATATCCGTTTTATTCGTATTGTTGAATAAGGTACTTTGGCGATTACTCTCGTTGTAATAGGTTCGAATCTCAAATTCCTGCGTGTCAGAAATAGAGTTGATATACCCAATATCAAAAGCAGTACGATCACCACTCCAGAAATCCGTAGGACGCGTATTCTGGAATGGATTCGCATTGTACTGCGCGGTCGTCAAACCACCTGGCGTCCGCGAAGTAACATCGTAATAGGAAAATTTACCGTAGATTTCAGAGGTGGGACTCAGTTCATATCGGAACTTCAGTGCGAGATCATTGACCTTTTCATCGCTGCCCACACGCCAATCGCTGCCACTCATGCCCGAGTACAACACCGCAAAACCAAAGCCGTTATCCAGTTGTTTGCCCGCAAATGCACTGTATTGAGTATTGCTGCCACCCTTGCTGTAGCCATTCTGACGTACTGATACGTCTCCAACTGCGTCGCTACCCGTCGGAATTGAACGTGTTTTGAAATTGATGATGCCGCCGACGTTTTGCGGTCCGTAGCGTACTGCACCGCCACCACGCACCACATCTATCGATTCAATGTTGTTCAAGCTAACGGGTGCAAACGACAACTGCGGTTGACCATAAGGAGCAACGGCCATAGGAATACCGTCAAGCAAGACCGTCGAACGGGGCGAGTAACGACCTGCCAGACCCCGCACGCCGATATTAAGTGAAACTGCACTGCCCGCACTGCCTGAGTTATCGGTACTTTGGACACCGGGAATACGACGCATCACATCACTGATACTCGCTGCACCGGAGTTCTCTATCTCTTCTTTTTTTACCACTGTGCGTGCACCGGCGTAGCGCTTCACACTGTTTTGTAAACCTGTGCCGAGCAAATCTCCGCTCACCTGGATAGCCTCCAGCGTAGTTGGTTCATCTGCTTTGCCAGTCGCTTGCTGCGCATGTGATAAAGCCGGGAACGCCATCATGGCGACAGAAACTGCTGCTGAACACTTCAGCTTGCGCAGCGAGTTTGATTTGCGGCTTTGAATAGTAGCCATAGATAATTCTCCGTTTCGATAGGTACGCACTGGCTGATCTGCTGACAGCGCGACGTGGTCGGCGGGGAGAGAATGGCTGGCGGGGACAGGGACAAATCAGACAGATTTGTCTGGTGAGGCAATGATAATGATTCGCGTTTTAATGGTCAACGCATACCTATCGCATTGTTGCTTTTTGGGTGGCGCAAATGAACGGATTTGCGCCATCTTTTTAAATTACTTTCAACTTTGAAAACGCAGGATTCCCCGGTGGAAATTCCGGTTTCAATTTCGTCAGTTTATCCAGCACGATGCTGCTGATGACCAGGTTGCGATGCGTCTTGGAATCTGCCGGCACGACATACCACGGCGCATGATCGGCATCCGTCTCGCGTATGACTTCTTCGTATTGCGCCTGATAAGCGGTCCAGGATTTACGTTCTTCCAGATCGGCCGGATCAAACTTCCAGTGCTTGTTCGGATCGGCGATACGCTCTTCCAGACGCTTCTTTTGTTCGTCACTGGAGATGTGCAGGAAGAACTTGAGGATGACAGTTCCGTTCTCCGCCAGCATGCGTTCGAAGTCACGAATATGTTGGTAACGACGTTTGCATTCCTTGTCATCTATCCAGTCGTGTACACGTGTAATCAACACGTCTTCATAGTGACTGCGATTGAAGATGGTGAACTCGCCCTGTGAAGGCACCTGCTTGTGTATGCGCCACAGAAAGTCATGCGCCTTCTCTTCCGTACTCGGCGCCTTGAATGCAACGCTGCTGACGCCCAGCGGATCTATCTTGCCGAATACGCCGCGTACGGTACCGTCCTTGCCCGAGGTATCCATGCCTTGCAGAACGATCAGTATCTTATGCTTGCGTTCGGCATAGAGGACTTCCTGCAACTCAGCGATCTGCAGCGCCTGTTGCTCGACCAGTAATTTGTCCTGCTCCTTGTCGCCACTGGATAAAGGCTTCTCTCCTGCAGCGGCATCTGCGACCTTTTGCTTTTTGTCGGCGCGGAATGATTGCGAGTTGCTGGCCATCTTTACCTCCCTTATGCTTGCTGGGCACGCCATCTGGCGTGATCGACTTTGGTACAACGATCTGCCACCACATCGAGTCCTGCTGCACGTGCTTTGTTGGTCGCCGCTTCGTTGATGATGCCCATCTGCAGCCAGAAGGCGCGTGCCTTGATGGCGATCGCTTCATCTGCGATCGGCTCGACCAGTTCCGACTTGCGGAAGACGTCTACCAGGTCGATCCGGATCTGCTGCTCAGCCAGCGCTGCAGCAGCCTGCGTCAACGTCGCATAGCAATGTTCGCCGAGGATGTGCGTACCCGCACTGACCGGATTGACCGGAATAATGCGATAACCATGACTCTGCAAATACTTCGCCACGTAGTGACTGGGACGATCTGGTTTGGGTGAGATGCCGACCACCGCGATGACGCGTGATTCAGCGAGTATTTTGTCAGCTATCTGGAGATCATTAGTCATAGATTCTTTTTTCCAAAAACAAAAAGGGCAGCCTGAGCTGCCCTTTATTGTATGCGGGATTTGAAGATTAGCGTTTTTGACGCAATCTTTGGATCGCCGCCAACTGTGCAATTGCGCTGGCCAATTCAGCCTGTGCTTGTGCGTAGTCGATTTTCGATTCTTTATTGACCAGTGCTTCTTCGGCCAATTGTTTAGCTTCCGCTGCCTTCGCTTCATCCAGGTCGCCACCACGAATCGCGGTGTCAGCCAAAACCGTAACTACATGCGGTTGTACTTCCAGGATACCGCCTGCTACGAAGACAAATTCATCTTCAGCCTGGCCTGTAACCTTGATGCGTACCGCACCTGGTCGGATGCGTGTAATCAAAGGCGTATGTCCCGGCAAAATCCCGAGCTCGCCCGATTCACCCGGCAGCGCGACAAATTCTGCCTCGCCGGAGAAGATTTCTTCTTCGGCTGAGACGACGTCTACGCGCATAGTATGTGCCATGTTAGAACCTTATTCATTCGTTCAAAGATCGATACAGGATCGATACGAACTTGCCGCTAACGCACTGTTATTACACAGCGTGTTAGCGGCTCAACGATTAGTTGAGTTTTTTCGCTTTTTCGATTGCTTCTTCGATGGTACCTACCATGTAGAACGCTTGTTCTGGCAGGTGATCGAGTTCGCCCGATGCGATCATTTTGAAGCCCTTGATCGTATCTTTCAGCGAAACGTATTTACCAGGCGCGCCGGTAAATACTTCAGCAACGTGGAACGGCTGCGACAGGAAACGTTGCATCTTACGTGCACGTGCGACCAGCAGTTTGTCTTCCGGTGCCAGTTCGTCCATACCCAGAATCGCGATAATGTCGCGCAATTCTTTGTAGCGTTGCAATGTACCTTGAACAGCGCGTGCGGTGTCGTAGTGATCTTGACCAACGACCAGTGGATCCAATTGACGCGATGTCGAATCGAGTGGATCAACCGCAGGGTAAATACCAAGCGATGCGATGTCACGCGACAGAACGACGGTGGAGTCCAAGTGAGCAAACGTGGTTGCTGGCGATGGATCGGTCAAGTCATCCGCTGGAACATAAACGGCTTGGATCGATGTAATCGAACCGGTTTTGGTCGATGTAATACGCTCTTGCAGACGGCCCATTTCTTCAGCCAGTGTAGGTTGATAACCCACAGCGGAAGGCATACGACCCAGCAACGCGGATACTTCGGTACCAGCCAGTGTGAAGCGATAGATGTTATCGACGAAGAACAACACGTCTTTACCTTCGTCACGGAACGCTTCAGCCATGGTCAGACCGGTCAACGCAACGCGCAGACGGTTACCTGGTGGTTCATTCATCTGACCGTAGACCATTGCTACTTTCGAGTTGGCTGGGTTTTCCAGATCAACTACTTTCGCGTCAGCCATCTCGTGGTAGAAGTCATTACCTTCACGAGTACGTTCACCAACACCAGCAAACACGGACAAGCCGCTGTGTGCTTTAGCGATGTTGTTAATCAGTTCCATCATGTTCACGGTTTTACCAACACCCGCACCACCGAACAGACCGACTTTACCGCCTTTTGCGAACGGGCAAACCAAGTCAATAACCTTGATACCTGTTTCCAGCAAATCCTGCGACGGCGACAATTCGTCGTACGCTGGTGCTTTACGGTGAATCGATGCTGTGCGCTCATTGCTCACAGGACCGCATTCGTCGATCGGGTTACCCAACACGTCCATAATACGACCCAGTGTGGCCGTACCGACTGGTACTGTGATTGGATTGCCGGTGTTTTGAATGATCATGCCGCGACGCAAACCGTCGGATGTACCGAGCGCAATGGTACGAACAATACCGTCACCCAACTGTTGCTGAACTTCCAGCGTCAGATCGGAACCTGCCATCTTCAAGGCATCGTAAATCTTAGGCATCGCATTGCGGGGAAATTCAACGTCCACCACCGCGCCGATACACTGAACGATTTTGCCATCAGCCATTTTCGTTCCTTCAATATATAAAATTTAAAATCTGGTTGTTGAGGACAGCGCATTTCTACGCTGTCCCGCAATCGAATTAAACCGCAGCCGCTCCGGCAACGATCTCGGAAAGTTCTTTCGTAATCGCTGCTTGACGCGTCTTGTTATAGACCAGCTTCAATTCGCTAATCACGCTACCGGCGTTGTCGCTAGCCGATTTCATCGCCACCATACGAGCCGATTGCTCGGACGCGAGGTTTTCAGCAACAGCCTGGAAAATCAGCGCTTCAACGTAACGCACCAACAATTCGTCAATCACGGTTTGTGCATCAGGTTCGTAGATGTAATCCCATGCCAGCGAATCTTCATCTGCCTTCAGCTTGTCAGTTGCCAATGGCAGCAATTGCTCCATCATTGGCTCTTGTTTCATCGTGTTGATGAATTTGGTGTAGACGACGTAAACCGCGTCCAGCTTGCCATCCTGATACGCATCAAGCATCACCTTGACTGGACCAATCAACTTGTCCAGGTGCGGGGTGTCGCCGATTTGTACCGCATGCGACACGACACGCGCGCCGATACGATTCAGGAAGCCCAAACCTTTGTTACCGATTGCAACTGCTTCGACCTTCTTGCCTTCTGCTTCCAACTCGCGCAGTTTGGTGGTCACGATACGCAAGGAGTTTGTGTTCATACCGCCGCACAAACCCTTGTCAGTCGTAACGATGATGAAGCCGACTGTCTTCGACGCATCCGACTTCACCAGAAACGGATGCGTATATTCCGGATTGGCTTGCGACAGATTCGCAGCGATATTGCGAATCTTGTCGCTGTAAGGACGTGCCGCATGCATCCGGTCTTGCGCTTTACGCATTTTGGATGCAGCGACCATTTCCATCGCCTTGGTGATCTTCTTCGTATTTTCTACGCTCTTGATCTTGCCACGTATCTCTTTGCCTGAAGCCATGAGTTGTTACTCCTTATAGCCCCAGAATCAGAACGATTTTTTGAAATCAGCAATCGCAGCAGCCAATACAGCTTCGTCGTCTTTCTCGAGCTTTTTGGTGTCTTCGATTTTTTGCAGCAATGCTGCGTGGCTGGACTTCATGAAACCGTGCAGACCCGATTCAAACGCGAGTACTTTCTTGACTTCGAGGTCATCGAAATAACCTTTGTTGACCGCGAACAGCGAAACCGCCATCAACGAAGTCGACAATGGTGCGTACTGAGCTTGTTTCAACAATTCTGTAACGCGTGCACCGCGGTCCAGTTGTTTACGTGTCGAAGCATCGAGGTCCGAAGCGAACTGCGCAAACGCTGCCAATTCACGGTATTGCGCCAAGTCGGTACGAATACCGCCGGACAAGCCCTTGATGACTTTAGTTTGAGCTGCACCACCAACGCGGGAAACCGAGATACCAGCGTTAATCGCTGGACGTACGCCCGAGTTGAACAACGATGTTTCCAGGAAGATCTGACCGTCGGTAATCGAAATTACGTTGGTTGGAACGAATGCGGAAACGTCGCCGGCTTGTGTTTCGATGATAGGCAATGCTGTCAACGAACCGGTTTTGCCTTTAACTGCGCCTTTGGTGAACGCTTCGACGTAGTCGGCGTTAACACGTGCTGCGCGTTCGAGCAAACGGCTGTGGAGATAGAACACGTCGCCAGGGAACGCTTCGCGGCCTGGTGGACGGCGCAACAGCAGGGAAACCTGACGGTACGCAACAGCTTGTTTCGACAAATCGTCATACACGATCAGCGCATCTTCACCGCGGTCGCGGAAGTATTCGCCCATCGCGCAGCCGGAGTAGGCCGACACGAATTGCATCGCAGCGGATTCCGACGCGGTTGCAGCAACCACGATCGTGTATTCCATTGCGCCGTGCTGTTCGAGCGAACGCACGATGTTTTTGATCGACGATGCTTTTTGACCGATCGCAACATAGATACATGTTACGCCCTGGCCTTTTTGATTGATGATGGCATCGATCGCAACAGCTGTTTTACCAGTTTGACGATCGCCAATGATCAATTCACGTTGACCGCGGCCGATAGGTACCATCGCGTCAATAGCCTTGATACCGGTTTGCATCGGTTGATCAACGGATTGACGTGCGATAACGCCTGGAGCGATTTTTTCGATAGGGGTAGTCAGCTTGGTAGTGACAGGACCTTTACCGTCGATTGGTTGACCCAATGCGTTGACCACACGGCCACACAGTTCCGGACCAATCGGCACTTCCAGAATGCGACCGGTACATTTAACGGTATCGCCTTCGGAAATGTGTTCGTATTCACCCAAGATAACGGCACCGACGGAGTCACGCTCCAGGTTCAGCGCGAGGCCGAACGTGTTGCCTGGGAACTCCAGCATCTCGCCTTGCATAACGTCAGACAGACCGTGGATGCGGCAGATACCGTCGGACACGGAAATGACCGTGCCTTGATTGCGAATCTCAGCGTTGTCGCCGAGCCCTTGAATCCGGCTCTTGATCAGTTCGCTGATTTCAGACGGGTTGAGTTGCATATAAACTCCTAAAATTTTTCTCTGTAGCTTAGGCTAGGGGCCCGGCGACGATTACGCAGTCAACGCAACTTGCATCTGTTGCAGTTTCGCGCGCACCGAGGTGTCGAGCACTTCATCACCGACAACGACGCGCACACCACCGATCAATGCGCCATCAACGGCGACTGTCGGGTTGAGCTTGCGGCCGAATTTCTTTTCCAGCGTTGCGACCAGTTCGGTCAACTGCGCTGACGACAGTTCAAACGCGCTGACGATTTCTGCGTCAGCTGCGCCTTCTTGCGCATTTTTCAATGCGTGGAACTGAGTCGCGATTTCCGGCAACAGCGTCAAGCGGTCGTTTTGCACCAGCATGTTGATGAAGTTTTTCGCTTCAGCGCCAACCGGCGATTTGAGCGCCGAAATGAATGTGCTGCCGATCAGTTCATCCGAGGCTTTCGGGTTGTGCGCCAATGCATACACATCGGGATTCGCAGCAACCTGTGCCATTTCGGAGACCAGATTCGACCAGCCGTTCAGATCGGCAGCTTTCGCCACACGGAACAGAGCTTCGGCGTAAGGACGGGCAATCGTTGCGAGTTCGGCCATGATTACAGCTCGGCTTTCAGTTGGTTCAACAGATCAGCGTGAACAGCAGCATTGACTTCGCGCTTCAGGATTTGCTCAGCACCTTTAACTGCCAGGGTAGCAACCTGGTCACGCAATGCTTCGCGTACCTGGGTAACTTGCTGATCTGCATCTGCTTTAGCGGCGGCCAGGATGCGTGCGGCTTCTTCAGCTGCAGTTTTCTTGGCTTCTTCAATAATGCTCAGTCCGCGCTTCTCAGCATCGCTGATACGCTTTTGACCTGCTTCTTGCGCGGAAGCCAGTTCTGCCTGGGCGCGCTTTTCAGCTACTGCCAGATCAGACTTGCCACGTTCGGCTGCTGCCAAACCATCCGCGATCTTCTTGGCGCGCTCATCGAGCGCATTCATCAGTGGCGGCCACACGAATTTCATCGTGAAGCCTGCCAGGATGAAGAAGACCACGAACTGCGCAATCAAAGTTGCATTTAAGTTCATGGTAATTCCTTCTCTAAGTATCGTGTGCCGAAAATATCTTCAGCGTGAGAACCGGTAAAACTACCGAATTACTTAGCGATGAACGGGTTTGCGAATGCGAACAACATAGCGATACCAACACCAATCAGGAACGCAGCATCGATCAGACCAGCCAACAGGAACATTTTGGTTTGCAGTGTGTTCATCAATTCTGGTTGACGAGCAGATGCCTCAAGATATTTGCCACCCATGATAGCGATACCGATACAAGCGCCGATCGCGCCCAGACCAATAATCAAACCACAAGCCAGCGCAACAAATGAGAGGTCAGTCATAACAATTCCTTCAAAGTTAAAGTTAAATCAAAAAATTAAATCAAAAAACCAAAAGCCTAAATACTCAAACCATTAATGCGATTCATGTGCCTGGCCGATGTACACCAGAGTCAGCATCATGAAAATGAACGCCTGCAAGAAGACGATCAGGATGTGGAAGATTGCCCACATCGTACCTGCTACCACATGACCAAAGAAACCGAACGCGGTAGCGGTCGAACCCAGCAATGCAATCAACAGGAATAACAATTCGCCGGCGTACATGTTGCCGAACAACCGCATCGCCAGGGAGACGGTTTTTGCTGCGAATTCGATCATGTTCAACAACAGGTTGAACGGCGCAAGCCAGATACCAAACGGAGCAGCGAACAGTTCGTGTACGAAGCCGCCAGCACCTTTGATTTTGATGTTGTAGAAGATCATCAGCGCGAAAACGCCGAGTGCGATACCCATGGTGCCATTCAGATCGGCAGTAGGAACAACGCGGTGATACGGGAAGATATGATCAATACCGACTGCGTGGAAGAATGCCGAGAACATATCGACAGGCAAGAAATCCAGCGAGTTCATCAGGGCAACCCAGACGAATACGGTCAATGCCAGTGGAGCGATGAAGGTGCGGTCGCCGTGAACGATCGATTTGGCCTGGTTATCAACCATTTCAACGATCATTTCTACAGCTGCCTGGAAACGACCCGGTACGCCGGAGGTCGCTTTACGTGCTGCCAGGTACATGAACAAACAACCAATAACACCGGCAAAAATGGACCAGAAAATCGTGTCCATATTGATGATCGAAAAATCAACGATCTTGTCTTGGTGTTTGGTGGAGAAATGCCCCAGATGGTGGACGATATATTCGGAAGCCGTCGGTGCTGCGTGATCAGTCGCCATGTTAATGCCTAAATAATAAGATTATGTAACTCTTCAGTGCCACGACGAACGCGGCGACTAGCGCCAGCAAATTCAAATCGCGGTACAACCAGACAACCGCACCCAACAAAGCGATCGTCAATGCAATCTTGATAAATTCTCCGATGAAAAAAGTCATCGGATTAACGGATTCGGATTTTTGCGCAGCGGAAAATAGACGTAGCGCAAACAAACCATTCGGCACCACGCAACACAACCCTCCCAACAACGCCGAATACAGCGCAGGCATTCCGGCAATCAAACCGGCAATAATGCTGGCTATTACCGTTGTCGCGAGTTGCAGGAGGACGACGGGCAGCATACTGGTCCAAATGATGCAGTCCTTTGGCGACCCTCACGATCGAGCTACTCGGACTGGAGTGAATACAAACTAAGTCGTGCGTTCCATGAAGCCACGGGATTATAAGGGCTTTCCTTCGCCACCGTCAAACGTTTGCTATGTGAAAAACACGTAGCTACGTTGCAAATTAAGCGTGGCGGATGGAATTATTTGTGTTCTGTCTATACGACAACAGAAATTAGATGTTTAACAAACATTTAACGCGATGTTGCACCCAAACAACGTCGCTGCAGACCAACGGAAACGCAGAATCCACCCGCGTTCCGCTGTCTATAGTCAGCAAACCGGCCGCTCGGGATCAGGCGGTAACGCGCAATTTGGCAATAATGCCGTCCAGCGCATCCAGATCAGCAAAATCAACGATCAACTGGCCCTTGTTCTTTGCGCCCAGCTTGATTTCAACCTTGCTGGCGAGCAAATCTGACAACTCTTCTTCCAGGCGGGTGATATCGCGGGATTTTTCCTTGCCATTGCTGCGCGGTTTGTTGGCGCCGTTCTGTTCCAGCGTCGAACGCACCACCAGTTTTTCCGCTTCGCGTACCGACATGCGTTTGGCAACCACCTGGTTGGCCAGCGTAATCTGCGACGCCGCATCCACCGCCAGCAAGGCGCGCGCGTGGCCCATATCGATATCGCCTGCCATCAGCATGGTTTGTACCGGCTTCGCCAGGTTCAGCAAACGCAACAGGTTGGACACCGCACTGCGTGAACGACCAACCGAGTTAGCCGCCTGCTCATGCGTGAAATTGAAATCGGCGATCAGGCGATGTATGCCCTGCGCTTCTTCCAATGGATTCAAGTCTTCGCGCTGGATGTTTTCAATCAGCGCCATCGCCGCGGTCGCTTCGTCGTCAACTTCCTTGACCAGCACCGGGACTTCGGTCAGGCCTGCCAGTTGCGCTGCGCGGAAGCGACGCTCACCAGCGATGATTTCATAACGTTGACGACCGTTGCCCGACGCAATCGGACGTACCAGAATCGCTTGCAGCAAACCCTGCGCCTTAATCGATGCGGCCAATTCATTCAGCGCACCTTCATCCATGCGCGTACGCGGCTGATATTTACCTGCCTGCATATCGGTGACTTGCAAGACGGATGGCGCACCCGGTAATGCAGCAATCGCTTCATTGAAATCGGAAGCGCCGCCCAGCAATGCTTCCAGACCGCGACCCAAACCCTTTTGTTTTTTCGTGACCATAATTCCCGACTCACATTCTTAGTTCGTTGCAGGCGACGCCGTTAGCGCCCTCGCCCGCTACATATTTATATCGTTTTAATGCGTTCGACCATTTCCGCACCAAAGGCCAGGTAGGCTTGCGCACCCTTGGCCGACGGATCGAAGTTAATACCCGGCATACCATACGATGGCGCTTCCGCCAGACGCACATTGCGCGGGATGATGGTCTTGAATACCTTGTCGCCGAAATGCTGTTCCAGCTGCGACGATACTTGCTGCGATAAAGTCATGCGCGGATCAAACATCACACGCAACAGACCGATGATTTTCAAATCAGTGTTGAGCTTCGCATGAACTTTCTTGATGGTGTTGACCAGATCGGACAAACCTTCGAGTGCATAGTATTCACACTGCATCGGAATGATGACACCGTGTGCCGCACACAAACCATTCAGGGTCAGCATGGATAAAGCCGGCGGGCAATCGATCAGCATGAAGTCGTATTCCGCATCGACCACACCCAGGGCATCCTTCAAACGCTTTTCGCGGTTGTCGAGTTCGACCATTTCGACTTCGGCACCAGCCAGTTCGCGATTGGCCGGCAACACATCAAACCTGCCGGTCTCGGATCTCACGCGTGCGGTCGCTACATCCGCCATGCCGAGCAGGACTTCGTAAATAGACGACTGCAACTCTGCCTTGTTGATCCCTGCGCCCATCGTGGCATTACCTTGCGGATCAAGATCTACCAGCAATACGCGCTGATTCAATTGCGCCAGCCCTGCTGCCAGATTCACTGCTGTGGTGGTCTTACCAACCCCGCCCTTTTGATTCGCAACGCAAAATATTTTTGCCATATTCTCGTTCTAGTTAGTGGTCAAACATTCCTGGATCCATCAAGTACTGCTACTGCAAACTGCTTTACTTGCCTGCACTGTCCTGCCTGGTCTTGACCAGCTTCGCCGTATCAAATCCTTGTGCCGTTACGCGATTCACCAATGCTTCATACGCGGCTTCCGGCACGGTTGGTGTGCGGGACAGCACCCACAGATAATCACGTGTAGGACCACCCACTGCTGCCAGCGTATAAGCCGGATCCAGATCGATGATCCAGTAGTCGGCCCATACATACGGTATCCAGCTTAACCAGTCGGGTGCAAAACGCACCTGCAGTTTGGCGTTGGTACCGGTATCTTCCACACGCGCACGGCCGACAGCTTCATCTATCTTGCCACCCGCTTGCAAGCAACGATTGGTGACATCGATCTCACCATCGGCGCGCTTGTCGTATTGTGCCGTTACATTCGCGATGCAGTCATCCTGAAAGCGATTGGGAAAGCGTGCGATCTCATACCACTTGCCGGTGTAGCGTGCCAGGTCAACACTGACGACGGTACTCACCTGCTGCGCCCATGACGGCGCGCTCAGGGATGCAGCAAATAATGCGGTAGCGATCAGCAGCTTTTTCATGGCACTGTCCTTTTGATGAAGACCAGATGACGTTCCGCCTGCAAAGTCGGTACCTGCAATGCACGCACTTCACTCACTTGCCAGCCCGGCGGCAATCCTGCCACTTCGCTATCCGGTGCCACGCCTTTGAGTGCAATGTATTGCCCGCCTTCTGCCAACAGATGTTCCGACCAATTAACGAAATCAGACAGGTCGGCAAAGGCACGCGAAGTAATCACATCAAACTTTTGCGGCGCCTGCCATTGTTCCACGCGTGCCGTATGCACACTGACATTACTCAGGTTCAGCTCGGCTTTTACTTGCGTCAGGAAGGCGGTTTTTTTATGTACGGTATCTATCATCGAGATACGCATATCGGGCTGCGCTTCCGCCGCCCATATTGCCAACACGATGCCAGGCAAACCACCACCAGCACCGACATCCAGAACATTCTTCGCACCAGTGAAAGCCGATACTGCCGCCAGTGAATCCAGCAAATGCTGAGTCACCATCTGCACCGGATCGCGCACCGCGGTCAGGTTGTAGACCGAATTCCACTTCGCCATCAAGGCCAGGTAATCGATCAGCTTGTTGATTTGCGCTTCACTCAGGTCCAGCGTTAAATCGCGCGCGCCCTGGATCAGCAATACGGTTAATGCGGGACGATCAAATGCCTTCATGCAGCAGCTTCAGAAGTAGGTGGTAATGCGGCGAATTCCTTGAAACCGCCCTTTTTCAAATGTACCAACAGCAAGGAAATCGCAGCTGGCGTCACGCCGGAAATACGTGAAGCCTGGCCCAGGGTTTCCGGTTTGTGCTTGCACAACTTTTGGCGCACTTCAAAGGACAAGCCTTTGACTTCCATGTAATCGAATTCCTGCGGCAGCTTCAGATTCTCATAGTAATCATGACGCTCTACCTCTTTCGCCTGACGATCAATGTAACCGGCGTACTTCAGTTGAATCTCGACCTGCTCGCGCACCGCATCTTCACTCACGCCCGGACCGGCCAGATCTTGCCCGTCCATGCCCTTCAGACTCATCAGCGTTTCATAGCTGACGTTCGGGCGGCGCAACAGGTCAGCGAGCGCATACTCACGCTCTATCCCTTTACCCAGAACACGCTCTGCTTCTGCGGCAGCCAAAATACGCGGGCTGACCCAGGTCGAACGCAGACGTTCCAGCTCACGCGCCACCGCTTCACGCTTGGTTTCAAACACCGCCCATTGCGCATCGCCGACGCAGCCGAGCTTACGTCCGATCTCGGTCAGGCGCATATCGGCATTATCTTCGCGCAAGCTGAGGCGATACTCAGCGCGGCTGGTAAACATACGGTAAGGCTCGAGCACACCCTTGGTAATCAAGTCATCGACCAATACGCCGAGGTAAGCTTCATCACGGCGCGGGGTCCAGGCATCACGCTCCTGTGTTTGCAGGGCGGCATTGATACCAGCCAACATACCTTGTGCCGCGGCTTCTTCGTAACCGGTGGTGCCATTGATTTGTCCGGCAAAGAACAAGCCCTGGATAACCTTGGTTTCCAGCGTCGACTTCAGGCCGCGCGGATCAAAGTAATCGTATTCGATTGCATAACCCGGGCGCAGGATGTGCGCATGCTCGAGACCGCGCATCGATTGCACCAGTGCCAGCTGGATGTCGAATGGCAGGCTGGTCGAGATACCGTTCGGATAGAACTCATTGGTCGTCAGGCCTTCCGGTTCGAGGAAGATCTGATGTGACTCTTTGCCTGCGAAGCGATGTATCTTGTCTTCGATGGATGGGCAATAACGAGGCCCCACCCCTTCGATCACACCTGTGTACATAGGGCTGCGATCCAGTCCGCTGCGTATCAGGTCATGGGTTTTTTCATTGGTATGCGTAATCCAGCAAGGCATTTGCTTCGGATGCATCGCCGCGTTACCCATCACCGAGAATACTGGTACAGGGTCGAGGTCACCCGGTTGTTCCAGCATGACGGAGAAGTCTATCGAACGACCATCGATCCGTGGCGGCGTACCAGTTTTCAGGCGACCTTGCGGCAGCTTCAATTCTTTCAGACGAGCGGACAGCGAGATCGCAGGCGGATCACCGGCACGGCCCGCCGAGTAGTTATTCAAGCCTACGTGTATCTTGCC
Organism: Herminiimonas sp. KBW02; assembly: GCF_003852535.1. GTDB lineage: Bacteria > Pseudomonadota > Gammaproteobacteria > Burkholderiales > Burkholderiaceae_D > Oxalicibacterium. The sequence goes on from NZ_QAJP01000003.1 coordinate 223,239, forward strand.
ATCGAGGAAGGTACCGGCCGTCAGTACCACTGCCTTCGCTTCAAACTTGATCCCAACCTGGGTTACCGCACCAACGACGCGATCACCTTCTACCAGCAAATCATCAACCGCTTGCTGGAACAGCCACAAGTTAGGCTGGTTTTCCAGACGCGAACGGATCGCCTGCTTGTACAGGATGCGGTCGGCTTGCGCACGGGTTGCGCGCACTGCCGGCCCTTTGGACGAATTCAGGATGCGGAACTGGATGCCCGCCTCATCGGTGGCTATCGCCATCGCCCCGCCCATCGCATCGACTTCCTTGACCAGATGGCCTTTGCCGATACCACCGATGGATGGATTACAGGACATTTGCCCCAGGGTTTCTATGTTGTGCGAGAGCAAAAGCGTGCTTTGCCCCATGCGAGCAGAAGCCAGCGCGGCCTCCGTTCCGGCATGGCCGCCGCCAACTACGATGACATCAAATTTGGTAGGAAAGATCATGGTGTGCCTCGATGAGACCTTAAGTAAGACCTTAAGCAGAGGCGAGATTATAAGGTCTTTTTGCTTTAATTTCCCCGCAAGGCGAATTTAGCGGAAAATTAAGCCACGTTTTGTTTCACGTGAAACATAAGTTTGCCCGAACGTATCACTTGCTGCACCCCTACCCTAACGAAGGAAGGCATCGTAAATACTTTTCAAAATCAGTACCGACACCACAACCAGGAATATCTTACGCACAAAACCACTGCCATGTCGTATCGCCAGACGTATTCCCAATAAGGAACCCAGCACATTACATACCGCCATCACCGCCGCCAGTTTCCACAACAGTTCCGAGCTATAGCCAAACCAGAGGATGGCGGCAATATTGCAGGCGACATTAACGATCTTGGCTACCGCCGAAGCACCCAGGAAGTCAAAGCCAAAGAAGCGGACAAACAGGAAAACCAGGAAGCTGCCAGTACCCGGACCAAAGAATCCGTCATAGAAACCGATCCCGGCACCAACCAGGATAGCGATGCCCTTCTCTTTTCCACCTACATGCATAGGAGCATGGACGCTACCGAAGTCTTTCTTTTTATAGGTATAAATGGCAACCGCTACCAGGATGAAAGGCAGCAATTTACGCATGAATTCCGAAGGAATCTGCGTCACGGTAAAGGCACCGATGAATGCAAAGGCAAAAGCAGCCATGGCGGCAGGTGCTGCCGTACTCCATTGCAACTTCACTTTACGGGCAAATCCGACCGCCGCGGCACTGGTACCGCAGACACTGGCTAGTTTATTGGTACCCAACAAGGTACCCATGGAAGCATTTGGAAAAGCAGAAAACAAGGCGGGAATCTGGATCAAGCCACCACCACCGACGACTGCGTCTATCATCCCGGCCACAAATGCGGCCGCAGCCAGAAACACATAATCAGTCATGCTTGATCCAAAAATTCATAAACTGCCGAGCGAAAGGCGACAGCACCTACATCCGTACTACATGTATTTATGCACCGGTTTTTCCTGCGGCGCGTATCAATTGCGCCGCCTTTTCCGCAATCATGATGGTCGTTGCACCGGTATCACCAGCAATAATCACCGGCATAATGGAAGCATCCGCCACCCGCAGGCAGGCCACTCCCCTCACCCTTAATGCACTATCCACCACGGCCTGGCGGTCATCGCCCGCTCCCATTTTGCAACTGCCAACGGGGTTACTACCGGCGACGGCTATCTGGCTGGCAAGGTGCTGCAAGTCTGCTTCCTGATGGGATTCCGGCTTGATTTCCTGCGGAGCATAAGACTGCAAGGCTGGCGCAGCCACAATTTTACGCGTCAATTGGATGGCAGCAGCAGCTATATTGCGGTCTTCATCGGTGCTCAGATAATTCATCCGTATCGCCGGAGCGACGGAAATATCGGCGCCCAATATCCTTACCTGCCCGCGTGAACCAGGTCTCAGGTTACTGATATTGGCAGTAAAAGCCGGGTATGCGTCCATTTCCCGCCCCACTTCTGCCTGCGACCAGGGCTGGATCTGAAAGGATAAATCCGGTCTGGCCAGGGCTGGATCTGAACGTACCATAGCTCCCAGGGGTGCAGGTACCGTCGACGCCAGGCCATTTTTCTTGAAGATGTATTCGAGCCCCATCGCTGCCATACCCAGGTAACCCCTGCCCGAGGTATTCAATGATTTGGCACCCGATATTTTGTAGCGCATACGCAAGGGCATATGATCCTGCACATTTTCACCGACACCGGGCAAATCCTGCACGACCTTAATTCCATGTTCCTGCAGCAAGTCAGACGGGCCTATGCCTGAACGTTGCAGTATTTGCGGACTACCAAAAGTGCCCGCCGTCAGGATTGTTTCACGTGAAACATCGGCGACCCATTCCTGTCCCCCACCAACAAACTCGACTCCGGTACAAACCTTACCCTGATCAGTTTCTTCTATGATCAGACGACGCACTTGCGAACCGGTCATGATTTCCAGATTGCCACGACGGGTGATGGTCCGGAGAAATGCTTTTGCAGTATTCCAGCGCAAACCATTTTTTTGATTGATGTAGAAGTAGGCACATCCTTCCCCACGATGAAAGTCATCTATCTTGGGTATCCCGGTTTGGGCGGCTGCTTCACGGAAAGCGTCGAGTATCTTCCAGTGAGTCTTTTGCTTTTCGATATGCCAGTCACCACCCACCCCGTGCAAACTGTCGGCACCCTGCTCGTGGTCTTCTGTAGTACGGAATAGTGGTAATACCTGTTCCCAGCGCCAGCTCATATCGCCGGTCAGGTCGGCCCAGTTATCGTAATCTTGCGACTGACCGCGCTGGTAAATCATGGAGTTAATGCAGGATGAGCCGCCAAGGATTTTACCGCTCGGGTAAAGCAGGCTGCGTCCGTTCAAGCCGGGCTCGGGCTGAGTGCGATACCGCCAGTCGGTACGGGGGTTGTCTATCATCTGGCGAAAACCGAGGGGGATGTGTACCCAGATATAATCGTCCTTCGCTCCCGCTTCTATCAGTAATACTGACACACCCTTATCTTGTGTCAGTCGGTTGGCTAATACGCAGCCGGCAGTGCCAGCTCCTACGATGATGTAATCGTACTTCCCTGCGGATTCTGCCATGGTCTCTATCGGTAAGGTTGATGTTGCGTTGGACTAACCCCATCATCACCGACTGCACTTACAGTCGACTGACAATGAGTGACTCAGCTTATTTAGAACTCATTATTATTCATCACCCGACTCATCGCTCCGCTGTCTCCTGAAGCGACGCCTGTTATTCAGGACTTCATTTTTTCCTTATTTCGTGGTGGGCATCGCGAACTCTGCACCTTTGACGATAGATTCCGGCCAGCGCTGCATGATGGATTTATAACGGGTGTAAAACTTCACGCCCTCTTCACCGTAAGCATGGGTGTCACCAAACATTGATCGCTTCCAGCCGCCGAATGAATGCCAGGCCATCGGTACAGGAATGGGTACATTGATCCCTACCATGCCCACTTCGACGCGACGGGAAAACTCGCGTGCAGTATTTCCATCGGATGTGAACAGCGACACACCATTGCCAAATTCATGTCGATTAATTAAATCCAGAGCAGCAGCAAAGTTAGGCACACGCACGACACAAAGTACCGGGCCAAATATCTCTTCTTGATAAATTGTCATCTTTGGTGTGACGTGATCAAACAGACAACCACCAAGGAAAAATCCCTCTTCGTGTCCCGCCACCTTCAAACCACGTCCGTCTACCAGTAATTTGGCACCTGCTTTTACACCTGCATCTATATAACCTTCTATCTTGGCCTTATGAGCGGCACTGACGACAGGCCCCATTTCGGCATCGGCTTCCATGCCATTCTTTACTTTCAGTGATTTGACGCGCGGGACTAATGCAGCCACAAGTTTGTCAGCCACATCACCTACTGCCACCGCCACCGAGATCGCCATGCAACGCTCGCCAGCCGAACCATATGCCGCACCTATCAAGGCATCGACCGCTTGTTCCAGGTTCGCATCCGGCATCACCACCAAATGATTTTTTGCACCACCCAGCGCCTGTACCCGCAGTGGATAACTACCACCTTTGCGTGCCGCGCCGGACGCATAGATATATTCAGCTATCGGTGTAGAACCAACAAAAGAAACTGCCTTCACGTCGGGATGCTGCAGCAAGCCATCCACTGCCAGCTTATCGCCCTGCAAGACGTTAAAAACGCCGTCAGGCAGCCCCGCTTGCTGCAGGAGCTCCGCTACCATCAACGAAGGTGAAGGATCACGCTCAGACGGTTTAAGGATGAATGTATTGCCCGTTGCCAAAGCGACTGGCGCCATCCACATCGGTACCATGAATGGAAAGTTGAAAGGCGTAATGCCGGCGGTCACGCCCAGAGGCTGACGCAGATTCCAGTTATCTATACCGCCGCCAATATTGTCAGTGAACTGGGTCTTCAATAAGTGCGGTACGCCACAGGCAAATTCGACGACTTCCAGGCCTCGCGTCACTTCACCCCTGGCGTCGGAAAAAACCTTGCCGTGTTCACGGGTGATAGCAGCGGCCAGATCATCATGATGCTTCTCTATTAATTCCTTGAACTTGAAAAGTATGCGCGCACGCTTCAAGGGCGCGGTATCAGCCCAGGCTGGTGCGGCTGCTTTTGCCGTCGCCACGACTGCCTGTACATCTGCATCACTGGCCAGAACCACCTGTGCACTGACTTTGCCAGTAGCCGGGTTAAAAACGTCCTGTTGTCTGCCACCCTCGGTATCAACCAGGCGACCATGGATGTAATGCTTAATTTTGGCAGTCGTTGTCATCAGCTTTCCTTCGGTAGGTTTCATCTTGCCTGCTTGTAATCTGTTCAAGATTAACATGGCAATAAGGGAAAAATACTGTGCATAAAGCTCTGCAGAAACGGTGGATAGCTTGTGGATAATCCTGTGGAAAAAGAAGGTTGTGTTTTTATCCCCGAACTATCCTTAGCGAGTACACCGTTTATGCAGGCTTTATCCAGATTCCAAGTAGTTGATTTCTTTCAGGCTTTTCCCCTTATCCACAGAAAAGCGCCTGCGTTAACTATTACTACTAAACATATATATAAACAATTAACTTAAAACCAGAAACCCTCTTTTTAAACCTCTAAAACCCAAAAGCTCAAAAACTTTAAATCTAAAACCTTAAAACAACAGCCTCTTTGCAAAACAGGTGTTCAATGACATTCAACATTCCATCAGTTTTGATAACAGCTGTTTAAATAACTTCCAAGATCAGCAAGTTTGGTAAAAACCAAAGTGCTGCTGAACAAAAACATGGATTTGCGGCCTCCAGACGATTTTTAAATGAAATCGCGTGTCTGCCCTGTCACTTGCCAGCCCAAATGCCCTGTATGGCAGCTACAGAACTCTTAAATGAAGATAGCGCGTTGAATGAGCTGGCGTTTTAACTTGCAGACAAACGAAATTTTTTTGATTTTTGTCTGTAAATCATTTGAGGAATGTGTTTTTCAGAGCGGTTTTGCAATGAAACAGCTGCTGAGGTGTTGCTTGCAGCTTGTATAGCGATAGCTAACTGAAGAAAGAGTTGGAAAGAGTGTTTTTACAGAGGCTTTTGACTTTAGGTTTTTCGAATTTTGAAAAGAAAACGCGATTCTGGTTTTAAGTTAATTGTTTATATATATGTTTAGTAGTAATAGTTAACGCAGGCGCTTTTCTGTGGATAAGGGGAAAAGCCTGAAAGAAATCAACTACTTGGAATCTGGATAAAGCCTGCATAAACGGTGTACTCGCTAAGGATAGTTCGGGGATAAAAACACAACCTTCTTTTTCCACAGGATTATCCACAAGCTATCCACCGTTTTTGCAGAGCTTTATGCACAAGTTGTACGGGCTCTGCAAAAACAGCCGGATTATTTCAATTACTTAGCCGGTGCCTTGCTGGCAGCTTTGGCTTTATATGTTTTACCTGGTGGCGGTGCGACCGGCTTGCTGCGTGCTTCCCTGAGCAAGGCCGTGCATTTGTTTTCTTCCTGGGTACCGACATTGATCAATGGCAATAAGGCGGTTACCGGAGCGACGACAGCCAGAGCGACAGCACTCCCCGCTTTCAATGCCAGTACGCCTGTATCCACGCCTACCTTGGGATTGGTGAATTCACCGGTTACGTAGATCGGTGCACGCAAGGAAACAATGCGTACGCCTTTGGTTTCCGGTTTGATGGTCAGGTTCAGTTGTTCCTTCGCCAGATCTACTGTGCCCGTCACATACATCACGGCATCACTGGTATCGACGATGAAGGTGCGTGTTTGTACCAGACCGTTGGTAACGGAAAGATCGGTCGCCATGCAATTCAGTTGGACCTGCTTATCGCCAAACAATTTGGAAATAACGATATTGCCGATATTTAAACCTATCTGTTCCAGCAAGAGTTTGCTGATCGTGCCTTCATTGATCAGTGATTTGATTTCACCATTCGATGTGGCCAGCAGGCTGGCGATCGAATTACCGGTACCGGATAAAGAAGTATCACCGTTGACTTCGCCGAAGCTGGCTTGCATAGGCTGGAAGGTCGGGAATAACTGTTTCAGTTTCAAATGACGTGCCGAAACTTTTGCTTCAGCCTTGATCACATTGTTGCGCCCATCCAGTTTGATATCGCCGATCAGATTACCGCCGGCAACACCGAACTTCAGTGGCGACAAGCTAATCACGCTATCTTGCAGCTTCAGGTGGGTATCCAGGTTTTCGATAGGCAGTGATGCACTGTGTACGATTTTATGGCCAGTGATTTTCACATCGGCGTCTATACTGCCCCAACGCTCAGTCGTAAATTTTTCGACGGGCAGAACCTTATTTGCCGGTTGATTGGCCGCGACGCCGCGTTCTTTTTTACTCTCATTGGAATCGGCGCCAATGACGGGGCCAAGATCACTTAATTGCAGCAAGTTGGAAACCACCGTTCCTGACAGCAAAGGCCTTGGTTGTTTCGCTTCATACACCAGGCTGCCGGCGATATCGCTATCGCCCACCTTGCCTTTGAATTTTTCATACGTCCACTTGCCACCGCGTTTGTCAGTCACACCGATCAAACGCCCTTCTGTTGAAAACGCAGGTGTCTTCGGCAACGTAATGCCGGTCAGCGGATACAGATCGGCCATGCTGGCACCTGCCAGATACAGGCGCATATCGATGGCAGCCAGTTCCTGTGGTTTGGTAATCGTACCGTTGACGCGTATCACGGTTTTTCCGACATTCAGTTTTGCTTCCAGTGGAAAAGGCTTATCCACATTTTTCAGGGCGAGCAAGGCACCAGCCTTACCGTCACCGATGATGCGCGCGCCGTTGTAAGTACCGGAGATTTTCCAACCCATTACGAAGTCATTGACGGCGCTCGGTTCCAACGTATCGATGTTTGCCTTTGCGTCGATATGTTCGACTTCATCTTTTAACGTGATCTCGCCGCGATAAAAATACAGGCGCTGCAAATCCAGCGTCCAGGCTGACGGTTCGGTCTGCTTGAAGGTCCAGTTGTTTTTATCTTTACTGACGCGTTGCAGTGCGACGTTGGGATCATCCAGTTGCAGCGATGGAATCACGATGGTTTTGTTTAACAGCGGCAATGGATTGACAGAGAAAGTAATGTGGCCGATTTCCGCCATATTGCTATCGGCTTTGGCCCATTCAGGATTACCGAGGCTGACGTCATGCGCACTCAGGCGTGGCGCAGGTACCCAGTCACGCCAGGTGCCGGTTGCAGGTTCTGCGCGCTGCCAGGTCAGGATTAAATCGCCGTTAATGGCGAAGCGACGTCCTGTTGCTTCACTGACCTTTTCATTCAGCCAGGGTTTGGCCCTGTTCCAGTCAAACATCAACAGGAACAACACACAGATAAGTAATAGCGCGGAAAAGCTGATGGCGCTCCACAGCATTATTTTTTTTGTACGAGACATAAGCGGACTCAAATAGTGGGAGACGAGTTAGTACGACTCTGCGATAACTTGCGAGTTCAATAAGATATTCCGTGTGGAAATGTTGACCGGGATAATTACGCGGACGGTTCTTCGTATGCTTATAGCAATTGCAGCGAAAACAATAGAACTTGAGATGGGGGCAATGGCGCAGCGCTATTTTTTCAGGCTTCGTGCCGGGGGTGTAGCAGCGATAAGGCCGGATGCCGTCGCCCGCAGGATCTTTCTAAAGGTCGGGCATTCCATATGGCTGGGTGCTGCGCACTTGGCAGCATGGCGCAATCCGTCACGCATGGCAGATAGTTTGCGGATAGTGAGGTCGAGTTCGTCGGCCTTGCTGAGCAACATCTTTCTGTCTAGGTTCACCTTGCCATTGGTTTCAAACATGGCGGCAATTTCACTCAGCGTAAAACCAGCTGCGCGTCCTAATGCAATCAGCGTCAGACGCTCCAATACGGTGGCGTCGAATACGCGACGCAATCCGCTTCTGCCTATCGGTTTGATCAAACCTTTATCTTCGTAGTAGCGCAGTGTGGATGCAGGTACTCCGGCTTGTTCCACGACTTCGGCGATATCCAGTCTTGCCATGCTTGACCTCAAGTTGACTTTAAGTTGCACGATATCACTTCCAGCTTTTACATGTGTATGAAAGGAAGTAATCATGAACACGGAACAAACAAAAATATGGAATGGCGACGCCGGACGCGCATGGGTAGAAACTCAGCAACTGATCGAGCAAATGTTTCAGGAAATTGCCACGATGCTCGTGTGTGACATCAGTGCTGCAAGCCAAGTATTGGATGTAGGTTGTGGTACCGGAAGCACTTCTGCCGCCGCATCGCGACAACTCGGGGTGCAAGGATTATGCACGGGCATAGACATCTCGCAGCAAATGATCAATGTTGCGCAAACTGCTGTAAGTGAACAAGGTTTAACTACACGCTTCATCTGTGGTGATGCACAGAGGTACATATTTGCACCAGCGAGTTTTGATTTAATTATTTCGCGTTTTGGCGTCATGTTCTTCGATGATCCCGTTGCAGCGTTTGCCAATTTGAAACAGGCTGCACGCAGGCATGCTGAACTGAGGTTTATCGCCTGGCGCAGTGCTGATGAAAATCCTTTTATGACGACCGCGGAACGGGTCGGGAGCAGCCTGTTGCCGCATATGCCGATACGCAAACCTGATGAGCCCGGACAATTTGCATTTGCGAACAAAGAACGGATGACGGACATCCTGCAAGCCAGTGGCTGGACTGGCGTAAACGTAGCAGCGATCGATGTACCTTGCTCTTTCGCGGAAAAGGATTTGCTGCTTTACCTCAGTCGCATGGGGCCGTTGGGTCGTGTCTTGCAACAAGAGGATGAGCAGACGCGTAGCAGCGTCATCAAGATCGTGCGACGCGCATTTGAGCCCTATGTGCATGGTGAGCAGGTCAGCTTCAATGCGGCATGCTGGAAGGTCACTGCCAGCGCTGCATGAAAGTGTTGGTCTGAGTGAGTGCCGGAACGAAAATGAAACGCGTGTTACAGTCCTTGTCCTGTGTCGAATGCTGTTTCTGTCGTTTCGTCACCCGTTCTATCCGATCAACTTACGCTTTGGTCCCGGTATGCACGTACACGTACTACAACATGTTCCTTTTGAAGGTCTGGGCAGCATAGAAGAATGGCTGCTACAACGTAACATGTCGATCAGCTATACACGGCTGTTTGAATCAGACCAGTTCCCGTCGCTGGATGGGATTGATCTGATCATTGCGCTCGGTGGTCCGATGAGCGTAAATGATGAAGCCAGTTTGCCGTGGTTATGTGCAGAAAAGCGTTTTATCGCAGAGGCAATAGCCGAACACAAAGCGGTGCTGGGAATTTGTCTGGGGTCACAACTGATCGCAAATGCGCTGGGGGCCAAAGTGTATCCGGCGGCAGAGAAAGAGATAGGCTGGTTTCCTATCGTGGCTGAACCGGCGATGCTGGATGGACTGGCCTTCCCTGCCAGGGTTGATGTTTTCCACTGGCATGGTGAAACCTTTGATTTACCGGAGGGAGCAATCCATCTTGCCAGCAGTGCGGCTTGTCGCAACCAGGCCTTCCAGGTCGGGAGCCGCGTCATAGGTTTGCAATTCCATCTGGAAACCACGCCAGATAGTGCGAACTCCATCATCCTGCATTGCGGTGATGAACTGGTGCCGCAGCGCTATGTACAAAGTGAAGCCGAGCTGCGTAATGTCAGCCACGGCAACTATGTCGAAATCAATGCCTTGATGGCAGCTATCCTTGAATACCTGGTCTGCGATATAGATTAATGCGAGATTAATACGCGACCAAGCCGAGATGACCGGGCCAGGGGCGCAGAAAGCGGTTTAGCGCCGCTTCTTGACGCGTCCTATGCCCTCTTCCGTGCTGGCACTCAATTGTTCACGCAACCACTTATGCGCAGGGTTACGCGCATCCCGTTCGTGCCACAGCATGTCCACGTGCACGTCCGGTAATTCAAACGGCAAATCCTTGGCTATCAGTGCTTCCGCCATACCGGTAGAAGCGATCAAATGGCGCGGCAAGACGGTAATCAGATCCGAGCTGGCGACCACGCGACCAGCGGTAAAGAATTGATTCACGGTCAGCAAAATGCGACGTTCGCGTCCCAGATTGGTCAGGGCTTCATCCATCAAACCTTTCGCGCGGCCGGAGAAACTCACCAATAAATGGTGCGCCGCACAATAATTATCCAGTGTCAGTTCGACTTTGGCCAAAGGATGGTTTTTTCGCATCACGCAAACATATTCACCGGTGTACAGACGCTCATGGCGGATCTGCGAAACAGCGGTGTTTTGTCCACTTGCCAGTTGCGCGGCTACGCCCGGGAAAAAGCCGATAGCCAGATCGATATCACCGCGTAACAGCATTGGGCGTGGTTCACGGGTGGTCAGCGGCACCATGCGGACATTCAGGCCTGGCGCGTCTTTTTCGATGGCACGTACCAGGAAAGGCAGCCACAGTGCGGCGGTCGCATCGGCCATCGCCATGCGGAAAGTCGTATTGGCGCGGGACACGTCAAACGTATCCGGTGTGACCGCTGCTTCCAAGTCAGACAGCGCGCGGCGGACCACGGGCCATAGTTCTTCGGCCCGCGATGTCGGTTTGACACCATGGGCGGTACGGATCACCAGCTCATCGCCCAGCGTGTCGCGCAGACGGCGCAGCGCGTTGGAGACGGCGGGTTGCGTCATTGCCAACAAATTGGCGGCGCGCGTCAGGTTTTGCTCGGTCATGACGGCATCGAAGACGCGCAGCAAATTCAAATCAAGGGTCAGGAAACTCATATTATTTTTACCAAAAAAAGCTCAATGGGGAGATTAGCAGACATATTCACGAAATCGATGACTGGTATCCTAAATTGAAATTAGATTTATATCTCTATCCTACCTATACTGCAATGCAACAACAAGGATTATCAGAGAAAAAAGGAAATCATCATGTCTACTTTATCGAATAACTCATACACGAACCCGGCGCTGATCGCCGTTCCAGCTGTTTTGGCTGCAATCGGCCTCGCCTACAGCCCAGCTCGTCCTGCGATCATCGCGGTAGCTGGTGTAGCGGCCCTGGCATTACTGTTTAAACCATTGACCGTGGCACTGCTGCGCAACATCTTGCTGGCGCTCGCACCTAGCCAAAAGGTTGCTGTTGTCAAGAAAGCTACTGTCGCTGCAACAAGCCCGGTGCAAACCGCATTTGCGTTGAATCGTAAAGCCAACCAGATCGCGCAAACACAACCTGCGCTGGCTGCTGAACTGCGTATGCGTGCTGCTTACTCTGCACCACAACGTATCAGCAAACGCGCTGTTGTGCAGTCGCAGGGTCCGGCACAGACCCGTTTTGCATTGAACCGCAAAGCGAACCAGATTGCCCAGACTCAGCCTGAACTGGCAGCCAAGCTACGTATGCAAGCTGCTTACGCTTAACGCTGTAAAGCGAGTTTTAGTTGAACGGTAATCAAATTTATCTGATCAATTTAATGCGACTGGTAGCAGGCAACGTTTATGCCAGTTACGTCGTACACGCATTACGTTGGTCACCTGCAGTACAAGCGCTGTTATCTGGCGTGGTGCTGAATGGCGGTGGCAGCTTTGCCGCCGTTCTCATCACCCGGGCGTTGCGACCACGAATTGCACACATCCGGAAAAGTTTTAACGCCGATACCGAGGCTGTCAGCTCACAAGGATGACAGCCTCAGTAAACGCTTACCAGTCTCTCTCTTCCCTCTCAAGGAAGGTCTCAAGGTCCCGCGAGTCGCAAGCTCGGCGGGATTTTTTTCGTCTGTAGGCGGGATAGCGATTAAGCGCGACTGTTGTTTAAATCGGCTATTTTTTCCGATGTCATGATAAAGAAGCTAATTTCGTGCAAAATACAGCAAGGTAATCGTTTTACACATCATCTATCTGGTCTGCTTCAGTTCTGATAGTGCAGTGATGTTGATGCTTAATTACGGAGTCAAGCAACTTGGGCCGTCTGATCAAAAACAACTACTCCAATACCGCTTTGTTGAAGGATTTAATGACTACGCCACCGATGACGGCGAAGCAGCATGCGGACATCATGCGCAAGCGCATAGAACACCGCAGGATGCTGGAAGAGGCGAAGGAATTGAAGACAGCCAGCGAAGACGTATTTGAACAGCTGTAAATAAAAAAGCGCGGAATTCCGCGCTTTTGTTTTATGCGGCCTGCTTGGTTCAGGCTGCTGCACTGCGCATGATCGCACTCAGCGATCACACGTAGCACTATCCATTTACTTGGCCGATGGGAAGAACACTTGTTCGCCGTCGATTTTGTAAGCTGCGATTTTCTTTTGACCTTCAGGTGAAGTCAGGTAGTCGATGAACTGCTTCGCACCCTTGTAGTTGATGTCCTTGTACTTGGCTGGATTCACTGCAATCACGCCGTACGGATTAAACATCTTCTTGTCGCCCTGTACTACGATAGCCAGGCCGGTTTTTGCTTTGTAAGCGCCGAAAGTAGCACGGTCCGACAAGGTGTAAGCCTGCAGCTCGCCTGCCATCGTCAATACTTCACCCATACCCAGGCCTGCCGATACATAGGCACTGCCTTCAGGCTTCACGCCGATTTCTTTCCAGTAGGCTTTTTCCATCACGTCGGTGCCGGAATTGTCGCCACGCGAAATGAATTTGGCTTTGCTATCGACGATTTTTTTCATCGAAGCAAGTACGTCCTTGCTGCCTTTAATACCGGCAGGGTCGCTGGCAGGGCCGACGATGATGAAGTCGTTGTACATCACGTCGCGGCGATCAACACCGTGGCCTTCAGCGACGAATTTATCCTCAGCCGAACGTGCGTGTACCAGCGTCACATCGACGTCACCGTTCTTGGCCAGTTCCAGTGCTTTGCCGGTACCGACCGAGATCACGTGGACCTTGGAATTGGTCTTGGCTTCAAACTCTGGCAGCAGATACGGCAGCAGACCCGAGTTTTCGGTGCTGGTGGTAGTCGAGAGTTTGATGATTTGTTGCGCGAAGCCGAGTGGCGCAACGAATGCAGATGCCAGAACGACGGCGGCAAAACGCAATAATGGGCGACGTGACATGGTTCCTCCTGAGGGTTTAATAATGAGAATGGCTGCGAACCCCGGCGGGTGGCGCAGCCATGGTAATCGTGTTGAGTTGTTGAGACAACCCATCACAAAAATTTAGTTCAGCATTTTGTGGGCACGTACCGCATCCAGCACAATAGGTTTCAAGCCTTCACCATTGTGCTGTTCGACGTGCTCCATCAACGCACGACGCATACGTGGATCCCATGATCTTTTCAGATGCCCGGCGATTTCTTCCAGAGATTTATTACGATCTCTCATGGTTTCAAAAAAGTCGCCGATCTGGTTAGCCATCTTGATCAGATTATCTACTGTGCTACCGCTCATTCTGCTCTTCCTTAATATAATTTATTTCGACTCGCGTATCAGGCGATGTGCTTGCGCATAAACGACGTGGCTTTGATCACGGACAAAACCGATCAGCGTGACATTGGTCTCTTCCGCCAGCTGTATCGCCAGGCTGGTAGGCGCTGAGATAGCCGCCAGGAAACCGATGCCCATGGTGGCCGACTTCTGCACCATTTCATAACTGGCCCGGCTGGTAATCAATGCCGCACCTTGTGTGAAATCGCGCTTGTCTTCAGCCATGGCACCGATGAGTTTGTCGAGCGCGTTGTGGCGCCCTACATCTTCACGTACCAGGCCTACCGAACCATCCAGATTCATCCACGCTGCTGCATGGGTGGCGCCGGTATGCTTCTGCAGGCGTTGCTGCGCTTTCATCGCCTTCATGCCGGCATAAATCTGCCGTGCCGAAAACATCGCATGTCCGACCGTTGCCTGCGGATGACGTATCGCCTGTTCCAGCGTTTCTGCGCCACACAATCCACAGCCGGTACGTCCGGTCATATTGCGTCGTTTGTCTTTCAGCGTGACGAAGCGTTCCGTCGCGATACGCATTTGTACCTGTATGCCTTCGCAGCCAGGTACAACTTCGCAATCGTAGAGTTCGGACTTGTCCTTCAGTATGCCTTCACTGAGCGAAAAGCCGAGCGCAAAGTCTTCCAGGTCGTATGGCGAAGCAAGCATGACGGCGTGCGAAATGCCGTTGTATTCCAACGCGACCGGGACCTCTTCCGCGACATCATCCTCGCAGATAGTGTGCTGATCCATGTCCCATTTTTCTACCGGGACACGAACCAGTGCCGTACGTTCGTCGTCAGTGCTTGCGTTCATCACACAGACCTCTAAGTGTTATCAGACCTTACTTCGATGTGGACAACTCGGAGCCACGTGGAATCATCTTCTCGGCAGCAAAACTTTCTTGCTCACGGTTAAAGCGATTATACGAGCGTTGCCATTCCGAAGGTTGGGCCACCGGCATTACCTGCACTGCCGTCACTTTGTACTCTGGGCAGTTGGTCGCCCAGTCAGACGAGTTGGTCGTAATCACGTTCGCACCCGATTCAGGGAAGTGGAAGGTGGTGTACACGACGCCAGGCTGAATGCGTTCGGTGATATCTGCACGCAATACCGTTTGTCCGGCACGCGATTCAATACCAACCCAGTCATCCTGCTTGATGCCACGTTCTTCTGCATCGTGCGGATGGATCTCCAGACGATCTTCGCTGTGCCACATATTGTTGAAGGTACGACGTGTTTGCGCGCCAACGTTGTATTGCGACAGGATACGACCGGTGGTCAGGATCAATGGGAATTTCTTATTGACCTTCTCGCCAGCACCGAAGTACTTGGTATTGATGAAGCGACCTTTACCGCGCACGAATTCTTCTGTGTGCATGGTTGGGGTACCTTCTGGCGCTTCAGCGTTGCAAGGCCATTGGATGCTGCCGCCCAATTCGTCGATACGCTTGAAGCTGACGCCGGTGAAGGTCGGGGTCAATGCGGCGATCTCATCCATGATTTCACGTGGATGTTTGTAGTTCATTGGATAGCCGAGTGCGTTCGACAGCATTTGGGTGACTTCCCAGTCGCCGTAGCCAGATTTCGGTGGCATTACTTTGCGTACGCGCGAGATGCGACGTTCTGCATTGGTGAAGGTACCGTCTTTTTCCAGGAACGACGAACCTGGCAGGAAGACGTGTGCGTACTTAGCTGTTTCGTTCAGGAAGATGTCCTGAACGATGATGCATTCCATTGCTTCCAGAGCAGCGGTAACGTGCTGGGTGTTCGGATCGGACTGAACAATGTCTTCACCTTCGCAGTACAGACCCATGAAGGTACCGTCCATCGCTGCATCGAACATGTTAGGAATACGCAGACCTGGTTCGGATTCGAGTGTGCAACCCCATACTGCTTCGAATTCAGCGCGTGCGACGGAGTCGGACACGTGACGATAGCCTGGCAGTTCGTGCGGGAAGGAACCCATATCGCAGGAACCTTGCACGTTGTTTTGACCGCGCAGCGGGTTCACGCCGACGCCGTCACGACCGATGTTGCCGGTTGCCATCGCCAGGTTGGCGATACCGATAACAGTGGTCGAACCTTGTGCGTGCTCGGTAACGCCGAGACCGTAATAGATCGCTGCATTGCCGCCGGTTGCGAACAGACGCGCTGCGCCACGGATGTCAGCAGCCGGTACACCGGATACTTCTTCCATTGCTTCTGGCGAGTTTTCTGGCAGGGAAACGAATTCTGCCCATTCTTCGAACGAGTCAACTTCGCAACGTGCTGCGATGAAGTCAGGCTTGTGCAGGTTTTCGGTGATGATCACGTGCGCCAGCGCATTGACGATAGCAACGTTGCTGCCTGGTTTCAATTTCAGGTGATAGTCAGCCTGGATGTGCGGCGACTTAACCATTTCGGTAGTACGTGGATCGACAACGATCAACTTCGCGCCTTGACGGATGCGACGTTTCATTTGCGATGCAAATACCGGGTGACCGGATGCCGGGTTCGCACCGATGACCAGGATGACGTCAGACTTCATCACCGATTCAAAGGTTTGGGTACCAGCGGATTCACCCATCGTTACTTTCAAACCGTAACCGGTAGGCGAGTGGCAAACGCGTGCGCAGGTGTCAACGTTGTTGTTACCGAATGCAGCGCGAACCAGCTTCTGAACCAGGTAGCCTTCTTCGTTGGTGCAACGCGAGGAAACCAGGCCGCCGATCGAATCCTTGCCGTATTTAGCCTGGATGCGTTTCAGTTCGGAAGCAGCGTAGTTGATCGCTTCGTCCCACGATACTTCTTTCCATGGATCGGTGATTTTGCTACGGATCATCGGTTTCAACATGCGGTCTTTATGTGTTGCATAACCCCATGCGAAGCGGCCTTTGACGCAAGCGTGACCCTGGTTGGCTTTACCATCCGGATTTGGCACCATGCGGACAACTTCATTACCTTTCATTTCGGCCTTGAACGAGCAACCGACGCCGCAGTACGCGCAGGTGGTTACTTTGCTGTGTTCTGCCTGACCCATCATGATGACGGTTTTTTCGGTCAGCGTTGCGGTTGGGCATGCGTCTACGCAAGCGCCGCAGGATACGCATTCCGAATCAATGAAGTCTTCTTTTTGACCAGCCGACACACGCGATGTGAAGCCGCGGCCGTCGATGGTCAGAGCGAATGTACCTTGTGTTTCTTCGCAAGCGCGGACGCAGCGGTTACAAACGATACATTTCGATGCGTCGTAGGTAAAGTAAGGATTGGATTCGTCTTTTTCCAGTTTCAGATGGTTGCTGCCGTCGTAGCCGTAACGTACGTCGCGCAGACCAACTACACCAGCCATGTCCTGCAGTTCGCAGTTACCGTTGGTCGGGCAGGTCAGGCAGTCCAGCGGGTGATCCGAGATGTACAGTTCCATCACGCCACGGCGGATGTCTGCCAGCTTAGGCGTTTGTGTTTTGACTTTCATGCCGGCTTCGGCAGGTGTTGTACACGATGCCGGGTAGCCGCGACGGCCTTCGATTTCAACCAGGCACAGACGGCAGGAGCCGAAAGATTCCAGGCTGTCGGTAGCGCACAGCTTAGGTACGTTGATGCCGTACTCAGCTGCTGCACGCATGACGGAAGTGCCTTGCGGCACGGTGATGGCGACGCCATCGATTTCCAGGGAGATCATGACTTCGGACGTGCTTTTTTTCGTGCCGTAGTCGATACCGTTAAGTTGATTCATTTTTCGCTCCAGTTTCTAAGCTTAGGCTGCCAATTAAGCTGCGTTTGCCAATGTTTTTTGATCGCCGAAATCTTCTGGGAAGTGGTTCAGAGCAGACAACACCGGGAATGGTGTCATGTTGCCCATCGCACACAGCGATCCCGTTACCATCACATCGCACAAATCACGCAGCAGGTGGATTTGCTGTGGCCGATTCTGGTTAGCGATGATTTTGTCCATAACTTCTACACCACGTGTCGAACCAATCCGGCACGGTGTGCACTTGCCGCACGACTCTTCTGCACAGAAGTGCATCGCGTAACGTGCTTGTTTGGCCATATCGACGGTGTCGTCGAATGCGACCAGACCACCGTGGCCTACAGTAGAGGCAACAGCAGCGAATGCTTCATAGTCAAACGGTGTGTCGAACAGCGATTCCGGCATGTAGGCACCGAGCGGGCCGCCAACCTGTACTGCACGGATAGGACGGCCGGATTCCGAGCCGCCGCCAAAGTCGTACAGCAATTCGCGCAGGGTCACGCCGAATGCTTTTTCTACCAGGCCGCCGAATTTCAGGTTGCCTGCCAGTTGCATAGGCAAGGTGCCACGCGAACGACCCATACCGTAGTTTTTGTAGAACTCAGCGCCACGGGACATGATCAATGGTACGGCCGACAGCGAAATGACGTTATTAATAACGGTAGGCTGGCCGAACAAGCCTTGCAGCGCTGGCAGTGGCGGTTTGGCACGTACCATGCCGCGTTTGCCTTCGATACTTTCCAGCATCGCGGTTTCTTCGCCGCAGACGTAAGCACCAGCGGCTTTACGTACTTGCAGGTTGAAGGTGCGGCCGGAGCCGAGAATGTTTTCACCGAGGTAACCGGCAGCGTTGGCTGCAGCAATCGCTTCGTTCAGGTTGGCGATAGAGTGCGGGTATTCGGAGCGCACATAGATATAACCTTCGGTAGCCTTGACTGCCAGGCCAGCGATGGTCATACCTTCGATCAGCATGAATGGATCATCTTCCATCACCATACGATCAGAGAAGGTACCGGAGTCGCCTTCATCGGCGTTGCAGGCGATGTATTTCTGTGGCGCTTCTGCGCCCAATACGGTTTTCCATTTGATACCGGTAGGGAACGCTGCACCGCCGCGACCACGCAGGCCGGAATCGGTTACTTCCTGCACGATGGCAGCCGGTTCCATGGCGATGGCTTTTTTCAGGCCGACATAGCCTTCATGCGCCAGGTAGTCGTCCAGCGATACCGGATCGGTAATGCCGACACGTACGAATTGCAGGCGTTCCTGCTTTTTCAGGTATGGGATTTCTTCGGTCAGGCCGAGCGCTTTCGGGTGGCTGCCGCCAGTGGTGAAACCAGCGTCGAACAAACCGGCAACTTCGTGTTCTTCGATAGGACCAAAGCCGATACGGCCGGCGTCGGTCGCTACTTCAACCAGCGGCTCGAGCCAGAACATGCCGCGCGAACCGTTGCGCACCAGTTTGATGTCGATGCCGCGTGCCTTGGCTTCGCGTTCGATCGCTGCTGCGGTTTCATTGGCGCCGAGCGCCAGGGCGGTCGAGTCGCGTGGAACAAAAATGGTTACGGTCATTGCACACCTCGCTTGGCCTGGATCAGGCTATTGAATTTTTCCTTGGAGACGCGGGCGTACAGGTCGTCGTCGATCTGGATCGCCGGGCCGCTGGCGCATTGGCCGAGGCAGTACACGGTCTGCAAGGTGAATTTGTTGTCGTCAGTGGTGCCGTGGAAATCACAGCCCAGCAATTCTTTCGCATGGTCAGCCAGCGATTCGCAACCGCGTGCCTGGCAGGCTTCAGCGCGGCAGATCTGAACGACGTGTTCGCCGACCGGATGCTGACGGAAGAAGTGGTAATAGGTGATCACGCCGTGTACTTCCGCGCGCGAGATGTTCAAACCCTCAGCTATCGCAGGAACCACGCTAGGCGGGATATAACCAACCACGCCCTGGATGTCGTGTAGGATAGGCAAAAGCGCGCCAGGCGTAGCTTTGCGCTGTGCAATAATGGCCTCGACCGCGGCCAGATCAAATTGGGTTTGGGTGTTCACTTAGAGTCTCCAGCTAGCGACACCGATGGCAATGCTACATGCCGCGAGGTCGTGAAATCGAACGAAACCATACTGCTTCCTTGTTAAAAATTATCTTGTATATATGCTTTTAATAGCATATAGTTTGCGGGCGCACCTTTGCAACATGTGAAAGGTAGCACTCGGAAATCGACGCTTCAATAGGCTATTTTTTGCATAGCCGAAAAAGAGGCGTAAACGCGACAGCGCGGCGATAATCAAACTAGCCAGAGAAGCGAGATGGCATATGTTTAAAGTAGTCATTAATCCCCATTGGGAAATTACCCATAGCACGGACTCGCCGTTGGATACGGCCGTCCTGCTTAATCTATTAATGTCGATCCAGAAGACCGGCTCCATTTCCAAGGCTGCCCGTCTGGTCGACTTGTCATATCGCTATTCCTGGGGTTTGTTGCGCGAAGCCGAAAAACTGTTTGGCACGGCTTTGTTAAATACAGATCGCGGTCGCGGGACAACATTGACGCCTTTGGCGGAAAAGCTGATCTGGGCTGATCGCCGCATCCGCGCGCGCCTGTCCCCTACCCTGGAAAGTCTGGCTTCCGAGCTGGAAAGCGAAATCGGCAAGACCATCGTCGGTAAAACCAAACCTATCCGGCTCGATGCCAGCCATGGTTTTGCAGTCGACGCGCTGTTACATCAATTAACGGAAGCCAACCTGCCGGTAGATTTGCGTTATCGCAACAGCACCGATGCTGTTGCTGCGTTGTCTCGGAATGAATGCGATCTGGCCGGTTTCCACGTACCGCTTGGTGAATTCGAGAAAAAGGCCGTCGAGCGCTATACCCAGTGGCTCAACCCGCGCGAGCATTGCCTGATCCATCTGGCCATTCGTACTCAGGGTATGTTCGTGGCGCCGGGGAATCCGAAGCGCATACAGACATTGCAAGACCTGACACGCCCGGGCATACGCTTCGTTAACCGTCAGATCGGTTCCGGTACCCGCATGTTGCTGGAGCTGATGCTGGCAGGCGCAAATATTTCGCCGTTCGATATAGAAGGCTACCAAAGCAACGAATTCACCCACTCCGCGGTTGCTGCTTATATAGCAAGCGGCATGGCCGATGTAGGCGTAGGCGTGCAAACGGCGGCACAACGTTTCAGCCTGGACTTCATTCCGTTGATACGTGAACGCTATTTCCTGGCCCTGCCCTTGTCTATCATGGATGATCCGCTGATACAGCTGGTCATCGATGTGGTGCAGTCAGGATACTTCCGCAAAGTGATTAATGGTCTTGCCGGGTATGATTCCAGTGACACCGGCAAGATCCTGTTGCTGTCGGAAGCTTTCGGCCACGCGAAAGTAGCAGCCGTCTAAAGAAGTATCGCTATTTAAGAATAGCGATACCTTTGATTTGCGCAAAGACTGGCGTACCCAGCGCCAGGCTCATGGCTTCGCATGATTTGCGTGTAATGCGCGCCAGCAGGCGCGTGCCATTTGCATCCAGTCCTATCATCACCTGCCCTGCCGCATCGTCAGACAACTCTGCGACCGTTGCCGGGACAATATTCAGGATACTGCTGTCACGTTGTGGCGTCAGGCTTAAGCTGACGTCACGTGCCTGTATCCGGACACGGATGTGCTGACCGATGGTGGCTGCCTGTTGCGGTAACAGCAGTTGACCGCCGGAGAATTCAGCGGAGGTCAGATGGAAATCGGCATCATGCGCGGACACCGTCGCGACTACCAGTGCGCTGGCCGTATCGCCATGCGCGAAGTTCAGATCCAGGCGCGTCATCAAATCACTGGTGGCGCCGCTGGCGATGACTTTACCGTTTTCCAGAAGAACCAGATGATCAGCCAGGCGCGCTACTTCGTCCGACGAATGGCTGACGTAGATGACCGGGATATCCAGTTCATCATGCAGCCTTTCCAGATAAGGCATGATCTCTTCCTTGCGCTTGCTGTCGAGTGCAGCCAGCGGTTCATCCATTAGCAGGATGCGCGGGCTGGTAGCCAGTGCACGAGCGATGGCGACGCGCTGACGTTCACCGCCGGACAACTTATCAGGACTGCGTTGCAAGAGATGAGCAATATCCAGCAAAGCCACGGCCTGATCCAGCGAGACCTGGTGCCGGGCGCCAGGAACCCGGCGCATACCGTATTCCAGATTGCGCTGTACGCTCAGATGCGGAAACAGGCTGGCTTCCTGGAATACATAACCCAGTGGTCGCTTATAAGTTGGCAGGAAAATATTGCGTTCATCGTCCTGCCAGACTTCGCCGTTGACTTCCAGATAGGAGCCGGGGAAGCGCTCCAGTCCGGTCATCGCCCGCAGGCAGGTGGTCTTGCCGGAGCCGGACGGGCCGAATAATGCGCTCACACCACGGCCGGGCAAGCTCAGGTCTACATCCAGTTTGAACGCACTGTAAGCGATATTGAAACGTGCTCGGATATCGCTCATTTGCGTCGCCCGGTCGGATTCAATGTGTACAGTATGATCAGTACCAGCATAGAGAACACCAGCATGCCAGCTGCCAGACCATGTGCCTGCGCGTACTCAAGTGCTTCCACATGGTCGTAAATTTGTACAGAAATCATGCGTGTTTGATTCGGGATATTGCCGCCTATCATCAGCACCACGCCGAACTCGCCTACGGTGTGCGCGAAGCCCATCACGATGGCAGTCAGGTAACCGGGTTTGGCCAATGGCAGGGTGACACTGAAAAAAGTATCGAGTGGTGACGCACGCAAGGTAGCGGCCACTTCGAGCGGGCGATCGCCCATCGCCTCAAAAGCGTTCTGAATAGGTTGTACAACGAAGGGCATCGAGTAAAAAACCGAACCGACAACCAGGCCGGTAAAACTGAAGGGCAATGTGCCTAAGCCCATCGCCTGCGTCAGTTGTCCGACCGGACCGTTGGGACCCAGCGCCACCAGCAGATAGAAGCCGATGACGGTGGGCGGCAGCACGATAGGCAGCGCAACGAACGCGCCTACCGGGCCCTTCAACCAGGAGCGTGTGCGCGCCAGCCACCACGCCAGAGGCGTGCCGATCAAAAGAAGAATGATGGTGGTGAGGCTGGCGAGCTTGAGGGTCAGGACAATCGCACCGATATTAGGATCGGTAAACAACGAGAACCTCTCTTACAGATCGTAACCGTAGCTACGGATAATGGCTTTGACTGGTTCCGATTTCAGGTATTTGACGAATTCAGCAGCTGCCTTATTGCCTTTGCCTTTGTTCAGGATAACTGCGTCCTGACGGATCGGGTTGTGCAGGTTGGCAGGAACGATCCATGCCGAACCGCTCTTTACTTTGCCGCCTTCAAATACTTGCGACAGTGCGACGAAGCCGAGTTCTGCATTGCCGGTCGAGATGAAGGTGAAGGTTTGGCCTATGCTTTCGCCCTGCACAAATTTCGATTGCAGGCTGTCATACACGCCCAGCTTCTTCATGGATTCTTCTGCAGCCAGGCCGTAAGGAGCTAGTTTTGGCGTTGCCAGTGCGATGTGTGCGAAGTTGGCTTTTTTCAGGACGTCACCTTTGGCATCAACGAAGTCAGGTTTAGCCGACCACAGCACCAGTTTGCCGGTTGCGTATGTGAAGCGTGAACCTGCAACGATGCCGTTTTCCTTTTCCAGTTTGATCGGTGTTTCATCATCAGCCGCGAGGAACACATCGTAAGGCGCACCATTGGTAATCTGTGCGTAGAACTTGCCGGTAGCGCCGAACGAAGGCGTCACTTTGTGGCCGGTCGCTTTTTCGAAATCAGCAGCGATGACTTTCATCGGTGCGGTGAAGTTAGCGGCAACAGCGACTTGCACTTCTTCTGCCGAAACAGAAGCGGAGATACCAAGGGCAAGCAGACCGGACAGGAGCGAATACGAAAGTGTTTTCATGGTGATGAGTAAAACGAGTTAAAAAACCTTTTAGGCGGGCACCGCCAGAATGATGTGCGATGCCTTGATCATGGCGGTGGCGCGCACACCTTCTTTTAAACCGAGTGTCTTTACGCTTTCATTGGTGATAATCGCTGCGACGGTTTTACCGCCCGGCAGTTCGATCACGACCTCTGCATTGACTGCACCTTCCTGGCAACGGACGACGGTGCCGGTCAGGGAATTGCGTGCACTGGTTTTGAAATTAGTTTCTACAGTCAGGATGATCCATTGCGCCTTCACCAGCGCATAAGCTTCAGAGCCGACTTCCAGCGCCAGATGATCTGCGCTGTCATTCGTGATAATGGCGGCCAGTTCTGCACCGTTGCCGATATCGAGGATGACTTCAGCGTTGACGGCGCCTTTCTTGACGGCGCTGACAGTGCCGAGGAATTGGTTGCGTGCGCTGGTTTGCATATCGAATCTCCTGCTCATTGTGTAGTACTGATCAAAATCGTCCATGGTGCGGCCGATAGCCGCCGGTACCGCTGCCCATTCCTGCTCAAGGCGGCGATAGGTTGCAACCACACGCCTGCCATACTCAGTGAGGCAAGTGCCGCCACCGGTGCTGCCGCCCGGCTGGCGTATCACCAGCGGTTCGTGCGACAGATTGTTCACCGATTCAACGGCCTGCCAGGCAGCCTTGTAACTCATTCCCATCGCTGTTGCTGCGGCGGAAATGGAGCCCGAGGCGTCGATACGTTCCAGAAGCTCCAAATGATCCCAGCGCTTGCCGCGCGATTTGGACAGACCTTCCAGTTTGATGGGCGAAGTTGTCTTGCTCATAACAGTCAATATCTTTTTAAAAATGATGAAGGGCTGTTCAGCAAAAGTCGCTCTAAAAGTTGATACTATACACGATATAACTTTTAACGACATAACGAGAACAGGGTGAAGTACCACCATTCTATTTGTGTATCGTGAATTCCGTTGGCCTATTGGTCACGTTGGCAGCAGGGGCATTCGGGAAAATCGCGCATAAGCGGATAAGATGAACTCAGCCTTACCCCTTCCGCGGCGTGCCAGTCACCACGACTACGCCATCACTTTCTACAGGCCATCCCGATGTTTGTACGTCAGCTCGATTACCTCGTCACCCTTGCCCGGGAAAAGCATTTTGCCCGTGCAGCTGAAATCTGCTGTGTCTCGCAACCGGCGCTGTCGGCAGCGGTGCGGAATCTAGAAACCGAACTGGGCATCTCCATCGTGCAGCGCGGCCAGCGTTTCCAGGGCTTCACGCCGGAAGGCGAGCGCATACTCGATTGGGCGCGGCAGACGCTGGCGGCGCTGGAAGGTCTGAAGCAGGAAGCATCGATGTCGCGCGTCAAGCTGAGCGGCACGTTACGCCTGGGCGCGATCCCGACCACCATGCCGATTGTTTCGCTGCTGACCGGCCGTTGTCGCGCACTGCATGCGGACTTGCGGCAACTGGTACTTTCTTTAAGTACTGAAGAAATCATGCGCAGGCTGGACGACTTCGAGCTGGATGTCGGCCTGACTTATCTGGAAGATCAGCGGCTCAATGGCTTCCATGTGCAGCCCTTGTATCGCGAACGTTATATGTTGCTGGCGCGTACCGGCAGCATGCCGGACGGCAAGGAAGATGTGAGCTGGGAAGAAGCGTCCGAGTTGCCCTTATGCCTGCTGACTTCTCATATGCAGAATCGTCGCATCGTTGATGCGGCATTTCGTCGTGCCGAGGTGCATCCGAATGTGGTGGTGGAAACTGATTCGGTGTTTGCCTTGTATTCCCATGTTCGTCACGCGGATTTATTTAGCGTGGTGCCGCATAGTCTGCTCTACCTGTTTGAATTGCGTGACGGCATGATGGCTATCCCTATCGTGCCCGAGCTGAGTCGCTCGATCGGCTTGATCTCACTCGATCATGAACCTTGCTCACCGATAGTGGTAGCGGCGCGCAGCATAGCCGAACAGATCAATCTGCAAGCGCAATTCGATGCATACATAAGCGGAGGCTATCAGCCCATCACATCAAACGATTAGACCGTATAAAACTTACTTCATAAGATGGCTGCGCTGGACAACATTCTGATGTCCGCTTGCAGAAGAAAAAGAAAATTCAGCTACCGCCAGCAATTTTCGATTCGGTGTAGCCAGCAATTTTATGCAACCTATCTTATGGAGAAGTAACATGGCAAAAGTTTTATGTGTTTTGTATGATGATCCAGTCAACGGTTACCCTAAGACCTACGCACGTGATGACGTAGCGCAACCATCGATCTACCCGGACGGCCAGACTCTGCCGACACCAAAAGGTATCGATTTCACACCAGGCACTTTGCTGGGTAGCGTATCCGGTGAACTGGGCCTGCGTAAATACCTGGAATCGAACGGCCACACTCTGGTTGTTACCTCCAGCAAAGACGGCGCAGACAGCGTCCTCGACAAAGAATTGCACGATGCAGAGATCATCATCTCGCAACCGTTCTGGCCTGCATACATGACAGCAGAGCGCATCGCTAAAGCTAAAAAATTGAAGATGATCGTGACAGCCGGTATCGGTTCCGATCACACCGATCTGGAAGCAGCGAACAAGCACAACATCACCGTCGCCGAAGTGACCTATTGCAACAGCCACAGCGTTGCAGAACACGTCGTCATGATGATCTTGTCGCAAGTACGTAACTACATCCCTTCGTACAATCAGGTTGTAAACGGCGGCTGGAACATTGCTGACTGCGTAGAACGTTCGTACGATCTGGAAGCAATGAGCGTGGGTACTGTTGCTGCTGGCCGTATCGGTCTGCGCGTACTGCGTCTGCTGAAACCATTCGACGTTAAACTGCACTACATGGATCGCCACCGTCTGCCAGAAGCAGTTGAAAAAGAACTGAACCTGACCTACCACAGCACACTCGACAGCCTGACCAAAGTCTGTGACGTTGTGACACTGAACTGCCCGCTGCACCCGGAAACAGAACACATGATCAACGAAAAATCCTTGAAAAACTTCAAGCGTGGTTCGTACATCATCAACACCGCACGCGGCAAACTGTGCGATCGCGACGCGATTGTTGCAGCATTGAAGAGCGGTCAACTGGCTGGTTACGCTGGCGACGTCTGGTTCCCACAACCAGCACCAAAAGACCATCCATGGCGCACCATGCCGCACCACGGCATGACACCACACATTTCCGGCACCAGCCTGACAGCGCAAACACGCTACGCAGCAGGTACCCGCGAAATCCTGGAATGCTACTTTGAAGGTCGTCCTATCCGTGACGAATACCTCATCGTTCAAGGCGGCAAACTGGCAGGCGTCGGCGCTCACTCCTACAGTGACGGTAACGCAACCAAAGGTTCGGAAGAAGCTGCGAAATTTAAAGTAGCGTAATTCGACGAAACGGTAAGCCATTGGGTGACCGGATCTGGTGGCTGACCATTTTTATTGAATGCCGACGTGCAGTAATGACGTCGGCATTTTTTAATTCGAGATGCTTCTGCTGCGTTGTCTGCAGACATCTACTCGCCAGGATCCCTCATGTCGAATCCCATCAAGAAATTTTTTAGTAGCAGCATGGCGCTGCCACCCAAACCTACATTCGTCAATGTGATGTTGTCTGGCCTCGGCGGCTTCATTGCGATCAGTGTCATTGCACTGGCTGCAGACTACACGCAGGCGATTCTGATCCTTGGATCGTTCGGTGCATCTTGTGTGATTGTTTTTGCTTTACCTGATACACCATTGGCGCAACCGCGCAATGTGATAGCCGGACATTTCCTGAGCAGTTTGTCAGGTCTCTTTTACCTTAATGTATTTGGGCCACACTGGTGGGCATTGGCGCTGGCCGTTGCGACTGCCATCATCGTGATGATGGCCTTCCGTGTCGTGCATCCACCGGCAGGTTCCAATCCGGTGATTGTTTTTCTTGCGATGCCAGGCTGGAGTTTTTTGATATTCCCGACTCTCATCGGTGCTTGCATACTGGTGTTGGTTGCGATGTTCTACAACAACGTCGTACGCAAGAATAAATATCCCAAGTATTGGTAAGCGGGGATGTGTCGCTGATCTGATGTTGTGTGGTCAGGCATCAGATCAGTTTAGAGAGTGAAGTAATGCGGGTTTGTTTACATTGCAAACCGTTCGCCCAATTGGCTAAGCGATTGCACTAATTGTTCGCTGGTCTTGGAGGTTGCTTCATCGATTGCCACCTTGACGATGCGCAAGGTGCGCTGCTCTGCTTCAAACGCGGAAGTCTCGCATCCTTCGATCACACCTTCTATCGGCGCCAGGTTTTCCTTATGCCAGACGCGATAAGTTCCACCCCACTCCCCGAATGAGAAGCCCCATGTCTGTTCGGTTGCCGTTACCGAAATAACGTACCCTTTGTACTCAAGTAAAGCCACGATGTTAGTCCTGTTAATAATTCAACTGGATGTACACAAAGTTACCGACGATACGCTTGCACTAGCATCCTGCTATGCAAAGCCGGTAACGGGAAGTAATAACGCGTTCGGTTATCAGCGTGGAAAATTGTGCCGGAAGGGTATGTATTTCGCAGTGCGCGGTTTAAACCGATTTCGCTATGTCCGTAAGAATATAGCGTTGTACTACCTAACGCAAGTATTTATCAGCGTTTCCTTGCGTTTGCTAAGCAAAGATTAGCCGAAATACGGCAGCGGTGTATCAATATTTTGTGAAGGAAAATATATGTAGCGATAGGTTGATCCTATCGCTACAAATTGAGGACGGGCCGGGCTTACTTTTGCGGCGTCTTGCTGGCCTTGGCTTTGGCTGCCGGAGGCGGAGTGGTGGATAAGAGTTTGCTGAATACCGCGAAGTCGCTGCTGATGGCCTTGGATGCTTTGCGCTCCATCGCACGATAGCGCTCGACGACGCCGCGCCCGAAGTCAGTGACCAGTGCACCGCCACCACCGCTGCCGCCGGTGCTGGTTACCACCAGTGGTTCGATGAAGGAGGCATTGGTGGTTTCGACCAGTGTCCACGCACGACGGTAGGACATATTCATCTCGCGGCCTGCAGCCGAAATGGAACCGGTACGTTCTATTGCATCGATCAGGTCAGCGCGACCTGGACCCATCGCGGTCAATTCACCCATCAGCACGCGTACGCGGGGTTGCGGGGCGAGGAATTTCTTAGTCTGGCTTTTAGGCATGGCTGGGACTCTTTCATGGATGGCGTATTTTCGCCCAGATTTGCGCCGGATATACGTTTCTTGCAGAGAGATTTTTAATCTCAACTATGGACGCAACAACTGCGCAACATCGTCAGCGGCCTGACGCAGGATAGGTAAAATTTCCTTTACTCGGCCCTCAGTCATGCGTGCCAGCGTAGTGGCGACGGTAATGGCGGCGACCGCGGTACCCGCCGCATTGCGTATCGGCAGACCGAGCGCACTGACACCAGGTACTGCATGATTCGAGATCCATGCATAGCCGAGTTCGTGGGTGCGATTGTAATGATCGATCACATCGTTGATATCCAGATTCTCGTAGACACTCAGGCGCGGTTCGACTTCGCGCAATATCTGCTCTGCTTCACTCTTGGCCAGGCAACTCAGAAGCGCCAGGCCACCAGCGCTGACCCCCAGCGGTTGACGGCTGCCAACTGGTACCACCGGTGTCTGTATCGGGTAATTACCCTGTATGCGGCTGAGGCAAATCGCATCATTGCCACTACGCACAAACAGGAATGAGGTATCGCCGGTTTCATATGCCAGTCGTTCCAGTATCGGCGCGCAGATATCGCGCAGATTGAATTGATGCGTCGCTGCCAGTCCGAGCTCAAACATCACCGGCCCCAGGGTGTAGCGTTTGGAGCCCGGCAATTGCACCAGCATGCCTTCCTGCACCAGTGCCTTCAGCACGCGATGCGCGGTCGGACGTTCGAGATTCATCTCTTCCGCAATGTCGACCAGACGCATGCCATTCGGCGTATGCCTGGCGATCTGTTTCATTGCGCGTATCGCGCGGGAAATTGACTGCGAGCCTTCTCTTTTTGTCGCTTCGTTCATATAAAAGTCCACATAACGGAACAAATGAAAATCGTGTTGACCGGCTAGTAACCGAAAAATAGCATCGTTGACGTGCAATCAGGCCATTAGAGTGGACGATTATTCCACATAGTGGATATCTGGCTCTATATACATTTTCCGGGAGTAGTCATATGACGCAAGACAAGTCGACACCTAGCGCGCGTGAGCGGGTGCCCTATGAAGCGATCGTCCACCGCCGCCCTTTCAAGTTACCGGGCAATGCGCGCGTCGCGGTGTGGACCATCGTGAACCTGGAAAACTGGCTGCCGCAAAATGCTATGCCGCGTACCGTCTTGCCGCCACCTATGGGCCAGCCCTTGCTGCCGGATGTGCCGAACTGGTGCTGGCATGAATACGGCATGCGTGTCGGCTACTGGCGCATCCTGCAAACCTTGAAAGAGCGCAGGCTGAAGGCGACGCTGGCACTGAACGGCAGCGTATGCAGTGAGTACCCGGCAGCATGCGAGGCCGCACTCAAAGAAGGCTGGGAATTCATGGGCCATGGCCTGGTGCAGAAACCTATGCACAGAGTAGAAGACCAGGCTGCAGAGATACGCCAGACCATGGAAGCGATACGGCAATTTACCGGCAAAGCACCACGTGGCTGGGAAAGCCCGGGCCTGACCGAGACCGCGGAAACCGCCGACCTGCTGGCCGCAGCAGGGATCGAATATGTCGCTGACTGGGTGCTGGATGATCAGCCGGTTCCTATCTGCACCAGCAGCGGCAATCTGGTTTCCGTTCCTTACACGGTAGAGATCAACGACGTCGTCATGTCTGCGATCCAGCAGCAGCCTTCTGATGAAATCCTGCGTCGCGGTCGCGATCAGTTTGATCAGTTGTACAAGGAAGGCGCAACCATACCGCGCGTGATGGCGATCTCGGTCCATCCTTATCTGACAGGTGCGCCGCATCGCATACGTTACCTGGCCGAGCTGTATGACTACATACGCGGACACGACGATGTGCTGATGTGCACCGGCGAGGAAATCCTCGACATCTATAAAAGCCAGTCCTGACGCTATGTGCAACGCGTCATTTCTAAATATCACCTTCGCTATCCATCATGAATAAAGCACGCATATTGCTGGTCTCTACCGGCGGCACAATCACGATGACCTCGGCTGCCGGAGCAGGCATCACGCCGACGCTATCCGCCGAGGATCTGGTGCAGGCAGTACCTCAGCTGGCGACACAGGCTGAACTCGACGTGCACACCTTTTCCATGAAGCCCGGCGCTTCATTGACGCTGGAAGACTTGATAGAAATTGCCGCGCTGCTGGATGAAAAACTGGCGGCCGGGTTTGATGGCGCAGTGATGGTACAGGGTACCGACACCATAGAAGAAACCGCATTCGTACTGGATTTGCTGGTGCAATCTGCGCGCCCTGTCGTCGTGACCGGCGCGATGCGCGGCGCTAGCGTAGCAGGTGCGGACGGACCCGCCAACTTGCTTGCAGCCGTCACGGTGGCAGCGGCACCAGATGCTGCTGGCCTGGGTGCCTTAGTCGTACTGAATGATGAAGTGCATGCGGCGCGCTATGTGCAGAAAACGCATACCGCTTCTGTTGCTGCCTTTGCTTCCCCTGGTTTCGCCGCATTGGGACGCGTTCTCGAAGGCCGCTTCGTACGCTATGCCACGCTGCTGCGAACGCCGACATTGTCGCGCCCGCATAAGTCTGAAGCGGCAGTCGCGCTGGTGAAGATCGCGCTGGGTGACGACGGCCGTATGTTAAGCGCATTACCGGGTCTGGCATATCGCGGCGCAGTGATCGAGGCTATGGGTGCCGGGCATTTGCCAGCCAGTCTGGCGGACAAGGTGAGCGAGTTGGCAAATGCGATGCCGGTAGTCCTGGCGACACGCGTGGCGGCGGGTCCGGTCTTTACACAGACCTATGGTTTCCCCGGATCGGAAATGGATTTGCTGGCGCGCGGCGCCATTGCTGGCGGCACCATCAGCAGTGTTAAAGCAGTGCATCTGCTGCGTTTGTTACTGGCACAGGGCATGAGTGGCAGCGCATTGCGTGCTGCGTATGCAGAACGAAGTAATAGCAATAGCTAATGTAAGCACAGATGCAAACGCCGATCCTGAGAAGAGCGGACCAAATATTGATGCGGTATTGACGAGATACTGAAGGGAGACCCGAGATGGAAAAGAACAAGGCAGCACTATGGATGTTCATCATTCTGCTATTTTCGTATGTGATTAATGCGATGGACCGGCAACTGTTTTCGGTGCTGGCGCCGGATGTGCGTGTGGCGCTGGACCTGACATTGCCACAGGTAGGCCTGGCTTCTACCGTGTTCACACTGGGCATGGGGGTGGCCGGAATACCGACTGGTTATCTATTGAGTGTGATGTCGCGCAAGAACGTGGTGCTGGTCGGCCTGATTATCTTTTCCGTTGCGACTTACCTCACGGCTTTGGCCAAAGGCATGCCTGATCTTTTGTTCTATCGCTTTGTTTCCGGTCTCGGCGAAGCGATGCAACTGACTGCCTTGCTGGCGATAGGTACGACTTACTTTTTCAATCATCGTGCAGTGGCTGCCAGCTCGCTGAACTTCACCTTTGGTATCGGTGCCATCATAGGCCCCAACCTCGGTGCCGCCATCCTCGGTGCGACACATTGGCAAATGCCTTTCATGGTGTTTGGCGCATCCGGCGCAATCGCACTGGTGCTGATCGTGCTCTTTGTTAAACCTTGGTTCACTGAAATCAAATCAGTGAAACAGGATGGCGCAGCAGAAGCGGCAGATGCAAATGCGGCAGACAGTATCTGGTCGCGCGTACCGATGACCCTGGCCTTGGCGACGGTGTTTGCAGGCTTGGCGATATACGGCTATCTGGGTTTGTATCCGACCTATCTGCGCGAAGCGCTGGGCTTCACACCCAAACAAGCAGGCTTTGCTGTCAGCTTCTATGGCATGGGCGCCTTGTTGTCGCTGCTGGGTGGCTGGTTGGGTGATCGCTATGACTACCGCAAGCTCCTGTTCTTTTCATTGGTCTTATCGGCCATTGCGGGTGGCTTGTTGTTCTCGGGGTTGGAGAAATCGCTGACCTTGCATGCCATCTTCTCCTTTGTGTTTGGCGGTGCGATCAGCGGCATGGTGTATGCGAACCTGTCGGCGGGCATTATTAAATCCGTCAAGCGCGTGCATGCCTCGCATGCATCCGGTCTGTTTGTCGCCAGTCTGTATATTCCAGCGGCGTTTGCCGGTTACTTGCTGGGGCAACTGAAAGGTTCGCTGGGCTGGTCGATGGCAGGCATCGTGCAGGTTTCAGGGTGTGCTTTGATAGCTGGATTGCTTTCGATAGTGGCAACGCAGGGCCACAAGCAACAGGCAAAGTAGTGTTCAATCGGCGTCAGCTGATAATGCTAATGCCAACGATGAGTAGGGTATAGACGAAATACAGGGCGAGCTCAGGCTCGCCTTTGCATTTCAGCGCTTTACCAATCTGCGATTGTGCACACGTCTTGCAATAAAGAAGAGTCTGCCGCCGGGCAACCGGATTAGGTTGTAGTTTTAGATATTCTCTATCGTCGTGTACCTTACTTCAGCATGTAGTACCTTCTTATGACCGCTGCCCAAATATTTACCAATCTGAGCACCTGGCAAGTGATGATCTGGGGCCTTTTGTTTTTCTCTGCCTTGTACCTCGCAGGAGGGTTGGGTATGACAGCGCTGACACGCTTCCTGCAAAAACACGGCATAGGTCAGGTGCTGGATACGCGTCCGCTCAAGCCGGATCAATTGCGACGTGAATGGCGCCAATCCTTCTACTCCATACTCGTGTTTGGCCTGGGTATGATCGTGCCATGGGGTTTTGTGCAACTGGGCTGGGCGCATTTCGCTGTCAATCCAGGTGGTTGGCAGATCGCCATCGAAATCGGGGTGCTACTGATCTGGAACGATGTACATTTCTGGATTACCCATCGATTGCTGCATACGACCTGGTTCATACGTTTTCATGGGGATCATCATCGCTCGGTCGTGGTTACGCCCTGGTCCACTTATAGCTTTCATCCGCTAGAGGCGATGATGCTGGGGAATATCATCCTGTGGCCGATGGTGGTGCATGACTTCGCGTTCTGGTCGCTTGCCGCGGTGCCAGGGCTTAGTCTGATACTGAATTCCATCGGCCATTCAAATTACGACTTTTTCCCGTCAGTCGGTTTGCGTCATCCGCTAGCTGCCAGCCGCCGTCATCATTTGCACCATGCAAGTCCTGCGGGAAATTATGGTTTTGCGCTGGCCTTCATGGACCGCATCATGCGCAGCGAGGCTGATCCGCTTTCGGTACGTCCTCCTGCGCGTCAACCCTGAACCTTTATATGCCGGCCTTGCCGAGCCGGGAAATTACACACAATAAAAAAGCGCGCTCTGCATAGTCAGGCGCGCTTTTTATTTCATCGTGTACTTTCACTGCAGCGACTTCAGGCCAGTGCTTCCTTCGCCGCTTCTTCCGGCGTCAAACCATCATAGAACAAGTCAGTGAACCATTCGATTTGTTCTTCAATATGATCTTGCGCTTCGGTTACGGTGGCGCCACCGGCAACCAGGAAGCCCTCTACTTCTATGCACCAGTTAATCAGTGCGAGTGTTTCCGGATCGAGTTCTTCTTTCTTGGCCATGATCTTTCTTCCATTTATGCGTTGATGTGCACAGTGTCACATGCCAGCGCGCTGAGTGGAAGCAGGATTTTAATCTCAAAGTGATTCCAGGAAACGCAGCAAGGCAGTGCGGTCTTGGGTCGACATTGCACGCACCGCTTCCTTCGAGTAATTGCCTTCACCGCCGTGCCACATGATGGCTTCCAGCAAGGTGCGGGCACGACCGTCATGCAGGTAACCGGCATCCGGGTTGACTTTATGCGTCAGGCCTATGCCCCACAGTGGCGGTGTGCGCCATTCGCGACCATTTGCCAGATAGTCACTGCGACCGTCGGCCAGAGCCGGCCCCATGTCATGCAGCAGCAAATCGGTATAAGGCCGGATCAACTGGTTCGATAAGGCTGGCAACGCAGCATCAGGACGGGTGCGCAAAGGCGCAGCATGGCAGCTGATGCAGCGCGCCTGCTCGAACAGGCGATTGCCCCGAATCACTTGCTTATCATTGACATCACGGCGTGCCGGTACCGCTAACATGCGTTGATAAAACACGGTTGCGTACAACTCTGCACGCGTCAGTTCGGGTTCGCCGCCGGACGGTGCGCGCTGGCATGCGGTTTGTACCTTGCTGCAATTTTCATGCGGTATCAACGGTGAAGTAATCCCGAGGTCGCCGGAGAAAGCGTTAGCGATTTGCTCAGTCAGCGTGGCGACATTCGCCTTCATGCCGAAGCGGCCTATCGCTTCTTTCTGTGCCATTGCATCCCACACGATATTCACACGGCCTGCGATGCCATCCGGCTTGGCCTGTTTCGCCATCGCCAAAATAGTCTCGT
The DNA here is from genome assembly GCF_003852535.1 of Herminiimonas sp. KBW02. Taxonomy (GTDB): domain Bacteria; phylum Pseudomonadota; class Gammaproteobacteria; order Burkholderiales; family Burkholderiaceae_D; genus Oxalicibacterium. Next base: position 258,313 of record NZ_QAJP01000003.1, read on the forward strand.
CGCTGATCGCTTCCAGCAGGCCCAGGCCATATACGACCGGGCCTACGCGTGGCGACACCATGATGTCTGGCCCAAGTGTGCCGTAAGCCATTTCCTTGAAGTGCACATTGGGTTTGCGCAGTGTCACCCTGGCGCCGTCGGCTAGTGTCTCCACGTGCTCATCGTAAATCAGGAAACCTATGCCCTCACCTGGTACGCCCGGCACGCCGCGTTCATTCAACTGATCGCCATAAGCGGGATGCGGTTTGGGGCCGCCATGCGGATTGGTGCCAGGGATGCTGAGGCGCAAGAGCATGGCTTGCATGGTGCCGTCGGGACCATCCGGTGCGCCGCCACGCCCGTTTTTTGCATGGCAGGCGATGCAGGAGATGCGGTTGTAGAGCGGTCCGAGTCCGGCAACTTTGTCGTTCGCCGGAGCGATTACCCAGGATTGCCGAAACAGACTGCGGCCTTGTGCGAATGCGGCAACATTGTCAGGATCCATGACCGGACTGGGTAGCGAAAAAGCTTCACGACTGTCATCAAAGACGGTAGCACTGCCACCGTTCAATGCTTTGGGATCGACGCTGGCTGCACCGCTTAGCAGGAAGGCTACCGGCAAGATGCCGAGGTAGCCAACAAGACGCCCGAGTTTCAATTCGTACCTGCGGCGTTCAATACTTCTTGCGCCAGTTGTTCCGCGCGCTCGCGATTTTGTCGTATGCGTGCTGTCCATTGTGTGGTGATGACGTCGTTGCGATGTGCGTCTGTGGTTTCATCGAAGGCAAATACAAACTGCTGTGCGAGCTTATCGGCTTCTGCTTCGCTTACCGGCACCGTATCGAGCAGGCTACGCGCTTGCGACGCTTTTGCTTTCAACGCCGCGGTATTGGCAGCACGCTCAGCCTGTATGACTTTGTCATTGGTCTGGCGTAGGCGCGCGTGTTCATTGGTGATTAATACATCGTACAGAGTATTGTTCAAGCCCTGACGCGCGAGTGCGTGTGTGGTATCAAAGACAAACGGCATGGCCTTGGCTGCTTCGAACGGATCGTAATAGCCAGCAGGTTTCTCGGCATACACCGCAGGACGTACCGGCAGTTTACGGATGTCATGGTGGAACAGTATCTTCTGTCCTTCATCCGACAAGACGAAGGTAGCAAATGCGCGTGCGGCTTCCGGATTCGGTGCGCTCTTCATGATGCCTACATGTGCAGGCGAGTAACCGGTGACGCCGGGATAGATGAATTGCAGCGGTGCGCCATTGGCAATCGCCGATTTGATGAAAAAATCGATGGACACGCCGACACTGGCTTTACCGTTACGTACATCGTCAGAAATATTGGCGCCACCTGCACCCAATAGTTGCGCATTGCTGCCGATCGCTTGCAGCAGGGCCCAGCCTTTATCCCAGCCATAGCCTTGCAGGATGATGTCTATCAGTATCGGTGCGAAGCCGACTTTGCCTGGTACCGGAAAAACGATTTCGTCTTTCCACTCAGCGCCGGTCAGGTCGGTCCATTGTTTGGGTTGCGCTAATTTTTTGTCTTGCAGGCGCTGCGGATTGAGCGCAAAGCCATAACCTGCAATTTCACTTGCGAGATAAAAACCGGCGGGATCGGAGATCGGGAAGCCGCCGACTTTGGCAGGCAGGCCCGTCATATCCAGATCAGGACGGCGGAAAGCACCCTCTTTGGCGAGGATTTGAAAATTGCGTTGTGCCGGTGCCCAGTAGACATCGACATTGCCTTGATTCGGTTTGCGTAAGTAAGACAGCGCATCACCGGAACGACGCCAGAGTATTTCGACGCGCGTACCGGGATGTGCTTTTTCAAAAGCAGCTTCAAAACGCGACACCACTTCCTCCGGGTAACTGGTCATGACCACGACCTTGCCGGCAGGTTGGTCTGCCGCCATTGCAATGACTGAAGCAAAGCCGAAGAGCGCAGCAGCGAACAGCTTACGGAGAGAAAGTGATGTGCGTAGCATAGCGTAGCTCTTAGAAGCGGTAGTTCATGTTGGCGAAGAAATTGCGGCCTTCTTCGTAGTAGCCTTCGGAGTAGGCGTAGTTACGATCCAGCAAATTGTTGACGCCTGCTTCCAACGTTACGCCCTTTTGCAGGTTGTAGCTTAACTTCGCATTGACTATACCGAAGCCTTCGGCAGCACGTGTACCGGAGTCATTGCTCCAGCGTTTGGAATTGTATTCGGCACTACCGATAACGTTCATGCTTGGTGTTGCCGCCCATTTTGCATAGGTGAACAATTTGTGCGCAGGCGCGTCGGTCAGTAACTTCGAATCAGACTTGTTTTTCCTATCGAGGTAGGTGTAGTTGCCACCCAATTCCAGCGTGTTGCTGACTGCAGCGGTCAGACCAAGTTCGATACCTTTGCTGGAAACTTTGCCGATGTTTTGCATTTGATTACAGGCTCTCCCTGCGTTGGTGCTCTGAGCGCAGAACGTGCCTGGAACAACATTCGATTGCATCATGTCGGTGATGTCGCTGTAAAAGATCGCTGCATCAACACGAACCTTCGAGGTTAGCTTTTCAGAAATACCCAATTGGTAGTTAATCGCGCGTTCGACATTCAAACCCGGGTTAGGGATGGCGGTTCCCATACCGGCGGAGTAACGTTGTTTGATCGTCGGGAAGCGAGATTTACGCGCAATCGTGAAGTAGGCATTGCCTGTTTCGGATGTGTGATAAATCAGCCCTGCTTGCGGATTGAATGCCGATGTATCCTTGACCGGGAAATTGGTCATGGCACCGTTGGCGAATTTTTGCCCTTGCTTTTCTTTACGTTGGTCGTAGCTGGCGCCCACAACCAGATCCAGCTTGTTTGTAAGCTTATGTGTATCTTCAATGCCGAGCGAAGTTGTACGGTCAGCCGAACGTTGTTCAGGTCCGCCCTGATCATGTTCTTTGTGTACATCTTCTTTAAGATGCATGGAGACCTTAAGGGTATTTACATCAGATATTTTGGTTCCGTACTCGACACTGCCACCGTAGGTATGGTCATCATAAAAGCTTCTGGACGTTGCCTGGTTGTAGTTTGCATTGCCAAAGATCGCCAATGAATTGGTGAATTTGTCGTAGTACACGCGTGTCTTGATGTACGAATTCTGGCCAATAGCAGTGTTAGAGATGAAGTACAGGCTCTCTTTGTCCCATGCTGGCCATTGCCAGTAGCGGGCTCTGTCAATAGTGCCGGCATAAGGTGGGCTACCCTTCTCACCTTTTTGATTGACGTAGTTCAGTGCGTATTCATCAGTCGCATTTGGCGTGAAACCGATTTTGATATTGATTTTCTTATCGGTGTTGTATGCATTGCGTCTTTCGCGGTCGGGTTGTGCGGCAACAGGACGGTAGTCACGCGACATCGTGTAGCCATCGCGGTCGAGATAAGACAGGCCAAGTTGCGCGTACCACAAACCTTGATTGGTGCCGAGATTGACGTTGGTGCTTTTGCCGTTGCTATTGAATTTATCGTTGCTACGGATGCCGACGCCGATGTTGCCTTCAAACTCTTTTGCCGGGCGACGTGTCACCAGGTTGATTGCGCCGCCTATGGTATTGGAGCCATAAAGGACTGAGCTGAAACCTTTGGCGACTTCGATCGAAGCGAGGTCATATGTGGTGAAGCGTGCCATGTCGACGTTGCCGTCATATGGCACGTAGACAGGAATGCCGTCGATAAAGACGGGCACCTGACGGCTATCGAAGCCACGCACCGTCACCATGCGTTCGTTGCGCTGACCGCCGCCGGTGGTCGTGATGCCTGGCAGCAGATTGAGTGCGTCAACCACGACTTCACGATTGAAGTCGTCCAGATCTTCGCGGGTGACGGTGCTGCCACCGACCGCAGGATTCGATGTGCCGGTTCCGGCAACATTAATTTCACCCAGCTTAAACACATTGGAATCATTGGCCGGTTCTGCAGCGAAGCTGCTACCAAATGCCAGCAGCAAGGACGCTGCGATGGTGGTGCGAGACAACAGATATTTCATCTTACTCCCTCTACTATTTTATGGCCTCGCTGATGGCAACGTTGTAGCTGATCAGGAATAACGACCTATTTTAAAAAAGCGAGAGTATATACGTTATGTATTTAAACAACATAATGTTTTAACGAGAAATTAACAGCGGTTGATGACGATTTGCCACAGTTTGCAAGCTTGTATGGCAGATGTCGGGGGCAGTCCTTATACCGCGATGGCGGGACAAATTGTCGCTGTGCGCGGTCAAATTGTCCCTGCAATAAACTTATGTGCAGTCGCAATAAGTAATAAGAATCAATGACTTGCACTGATTTCCCGGCATGGCATGTCGATTGCCTATAGATCAGGGCCTGGTGAAGAAGCTTCGCCGCAGACGATGCATGAGCGCCGTCAAAAACGCCTCGCAACACAGCGATGTTGCGAACAAGATCAAATGAGGAGATTTACATGCTCGATTTTTTTGCTAAAGATAAAAGTGTCGCCGGTCCCGGCTTCAATCGTTGGATGGTGCCGCCAGCCGCACTGGCAGTCCATCTGTGTATCGGACAAGCTTACGCATTCAGCGTATTCAACGGCCCCTTGTCCCGTCTGATCGGTGTGGACAGTCCTGCTCCGGAAGACTGGAAACTCACCACGCTGGGCTGGATCTTCAGTCTCGCCATCGTGTTCCTTGGTCTGGCAGCTGCCTTCGGTGGTAAATGGCTGGAAAAAGTTGGTCCGCGCCTGACCATGTTTGTTGCGGCTTGCTGTTTCGGTGGCGGCTTCCTGATTTCTGCCATCGGTGTTTCACTGCACCAGATCTGGCTGGTCTATCTCGGTTATGGGGTCATCGGCGGTATAGGTTTGGGCCTCGGTTATGTTTCGCCAGTCTCAACGCTCATTAAATGGTTCCCGGACCGTCGCGGCATGGCGACCGGTATGGCGATCATGGGTTTCGGCGGCGGTGCTATGATCGGCGCGCCTTTGTCGGTCTATCTGATGGATCATTTCAAGACCGCGACTTCGGTTGGTGTGACCGAGACATTCGTCGTGATGGGTGTGGTCTATTTCCTCTCGATGGCAATCGGTGCGCTGGCGATCCGTATCCCGCCACCTGACTGGAAACCTGCTGGCTGGGTGCCACCTGTGGTCGAAAACAAGATGATCACCAAGAATCACGTGGATATCGAGCAGGCCATGAAAACGCCGCAGTTCTACCTGCTGTGGCTGGTCTTGTGCCTGAACGTGACTGCCGGCATCGGTGTCCTGGGCCAGGCCTCGGTGATGATCCAGGAAACCTTTAAGGATACCGTGTCGGTCGCTGCCGCTGCTGGTTTCGTCGGTTTGCTGAGTGTGTTCAATATGGGTGGTCGCTTCTTCTGGTCGTCGGCGTCCGACTACCTCGGTCGCAAGCGTACTTACTTCATCTTCTTTGCCGTCGGCATCATCCTCTACTCGTGTATTCCGTACACCGGTCATAGCGGTAGCGTAGCGTTGTTCGTCATTTTCTACGGCATCATCGTCAGCATGTACGGCGGCGGCTTCTCGACTGTACCTGTGTATCTGGCCGATTTGTTCGGTACCAAGTTTGTTGGTGCAATCCACGGCCGTTTGTTGACCGCATGGTCGGCAGCAGGCGTACTGGGCCCGGTGCTGGTCAATTACATCCGTCAATATCAGATCGACCAGGGTGTGGCTAAAGGCGAAGCATACGCAGTCACCATGTACATCATGGCAGGTCTGTTGCTGGTCGGGTTCATCTGCAATATGTTGATCAAGCCGGTAGATGCAAAACACTATATGCGTGACGATGCCGCCAAAGCCGACAAGCCCGTGCACGGTGGTAACGCACAAGTTGCCAGCGCGGCTTAAGCCTTGCGCTACAGATGATTAGGAGAAAGATATGAATGCAAAAACATCCGTTAGCAGTAAGCAAACCAGCCCTGCGCTGATCGCAATATTCTGGGCCTACGTCACGATACCGCTGATATGGGGTGTGTGGTCTACGCTGCAAAAGTCGATGGCACTATTCCATTAACATCAGTCGCGGCCAACAAAAGCGAGGTACGCATATGTACCTCGCTTTTTTCTGTCTTAACGTCGCCCCGATTCCATGGGGACTAGACGCAAACTGCAGGATGCGCAATTATGGGTTATAAGAAAACGTTATCCATAGTTCGTGGCTTATCCCGCATAAAATTGATTATGAGCGCTGCAACCCCCGTCAACCATCCAGAAGAGCCTTTCGTCGAAGCATTCGGCGGCTGGCAAGAGCGCTCCATCCTGATCGTGGACGATGAGCCCGGCATGCGCAGCTTTTTGCAACGTACGCTGGTCGGTCGCTGCAGCCGTGTTGAAACCGTGGAGTCGGTGGAGGCCGCGAACGTACTACTGGACCAGCATCATTTTGACCTGATCATTCTGGACAACTCACTGCCTGGTAAATCGGGTGTGGACTGGTTGCAGGAGATACGCGACCTGGGTTTGCATAACGACGTGGTGTTGATCACGGCATTTGCCGATCTGGAAACGGCTATCCGCGCCTTGCGCGCCGGTGCTGCCGACTTCTTGCTGAAGCCGTTTCGCGTCAATCAGATACTCAGTGCAATAGGCCGTTGCTTTGACCGTGCGCATCTGCGACGTGAGAACTTTATTTTGCGGCGCGAGCTGGATACGCATGTGGATCTGGCGGGCGTCGATGGACTGATCGGCGCTTCGACTGCCTTGCAACCGATACGTGAAGCGATCAAGCGGCTGGCAACAGTACCGAGTACGGTACTGATCACCGGTGAGTCAGGTACCGGGAAGGAAATCGCAGCACGTGCGATGCACAATCTCAGTAATCGCTCCGCCAACCATTTCGTTCCGGTTAATTGCGGCGCGGTGGCGCCGGAAATCATTGAAAGCGAATTATTCGGACACGTCAAAGGAGCGTTCAGTGGCGCGGCTTCTTCGCGTGAAGGATTGTTCTTCTATGCACAAGGCGGCACCCTCTTCCTTGATGAAGTCGCCGAATTGCCGTTGGTGATGCAAGTCAAACTATTGCGCGTACTGGAAGAAAAGAAAATTCGTCCGGTCGGTGCCGAGCGCGAGATACCGGTCGATGTGCGCGTTATCGCAGCGACCAATCGCAACGTGGAAGAAGCCGTGCGCGAGGGCCGCTTCCGCCAGGATTTGTACTACCGCCTGAATGTCGTGCAACTGCATATGCCGCCTCTGCGTGAACGCACCGAAGACATCCCAGCCCTCGCTGAATACTTCGTCCGGCAATTGGCGCACCAGCTGGGCGTGGCGGCCAAGAAACCGGATAACAATTTATTTGCTGCACTGGCATCGTATAGCTGGCCGGGCAATGTACGTGAGTTGCGTAATCTGATCGAACGCTGGCTGATACTCGGCAATATTTCTGACGTAACACCTGCTACCAATACCGGAGCGGCAACCGCAACTACGAACGGTGACGTCACGCTGGAAGCAGTCGAGAAACAACACATCCTGAAGATACTGGCCGAAGTCGATGGTAACAAGACAGAGGCTGGTCGTCGTCTCGGGATTTCACGCAAGACCCTCGAGCGTAAATGCGCCGAGTGGGGCGTATAGAAGCGGGACATAGTGCGACGTTTCATGCAATGGGTGGCTACCCGTCATATCCTCGGTAATGTATCGGTGCGCACGAAGTTGTTGCTGGTGGCGCTGGTACCCATACTGACCGCCTTGCCGATAATCTTCTCGCTGATTTTTTACTGGGGACTTGGTTATTACGACCGCCTGCTTACCTTCAAGGTGAGCAGCGACCTGACCGTGGCGCATGAATACTTCATCCATGTGCGCGAACGCATAGGTCAGGACGTATCGAGTCTGGGCGACTCCTATCGCTTCGTGACCACAGTGCGCGATGACAATAATGCGAACCTGCAGCGCATGCTGGCGGAAAAGCAGAAATCACTGGATCTTGATTTCCTCAACTTCCTCGATCCGCAAGGGCGCGTCATCGTCTCTTCCAACGGCAAACCGGCAGAGCTGATCGCAGAAAGCTGGCCTGTCGTGTACAGCGCGCTGCAAGGTGAGAAAGCGACCGAGATAGATATCTACTCGGAAGAGCAGTTGCGCCAGCTGAGCGATAAGGCGGCACAGCAGGCTTATACAGAACTGCTGAATACCTCGAATGCGGCGCCGACCAAAAAGACCGCTGAAAAAAGCGGCATGGTCATCCACTCGGCGACACCGGTGTATGACGACGACGGCAAATTGCTGGGCGTACTCGAAGGTGGCATGTTGCTGAACCAAAACCTGAGCTTCGTCGATACCATCAATAGTCTGGTCTATGCCGAAGGCTCGTTGCCGGAAGGCAGCGCGGGTACCGCTACTCTCTTTATCGATGACGTGCGCATCGCGACCAATGTGCGTTTGTTTGGCAACAAGCGTGCGCTGGGTACGCGCGCATCGCAAATCGTGCGCGATCATGTACTCAATGACGGCAAGACCTGGCTGGATCGCGCCTTTGTCGTGCACGACTGGTACATCTCCGCCTATGAGCCTATCAGCGATAGCTTCGGCAAACGGGTTGGCATGCTGTACGTCGGGTATCTGGAAGAACCGTTCCGCAAGGCCAAGGAAACGGCCATCATCTTGCTGGCGCTTTTATTCATCGCGATAGGTATCGGTGGCGCTTATTTCTCCCTGCGGGTTGCGCGCAGCATCTATGAGCCGCTGAAGGGCATGAACCGCACCATGACGGCGGTAGAGCAAGGTGATATGGATGCGCGCACCGGTGGTGACCAGGCGCGCGATGAGCTGGGCAATCTGTCACGCCACCTGGATGAATTGCTGGATACCGTACAAGAGCAAAATGCGGAACTGAAAACCTGGGGTAATGAGCTGGATCGCAAAGTAGTCGAGCGTACCGCCGAACTACAGCAAACCAATAAATTACTGGTGCAGGCACAACAGCAATTGGTGCTGGCCGAGAAGCTGGCAGCGATAGGTGAAATCACGGCCGGTGTTGCACATGAAATCAATAATCCGGTCGCGGTTCTGCAAGGCAATCTGGATGTATTGCGCGATACGCTGGGACCTGCGATCAGGCCGGTGCAAGGCGAGTTGCAATTGATGGATCAACAGATCTATCGCATCAACACCATCGTGACCAAGTTGCTGCAATTCGCCAGTCCGGGTGAATTTGCCGGTTATGTGGAAGCGATCAACATTGATGAAGTGGTAGCGGATTCGCTGGTGCTGGTGCGGCATTTGCTGAATCAAAGCCGCATCATCGTCGTGCATAAAAAAGAAGCGACATTGTCAGTGCCTATCAATCGTGGCGAGTTGCAACAAGTGCTCATCAACCTTTGCACGAATGCTATCCATGCCATGAAAGATGGCGGCAAGCTGACGATAACGACCAGCGACTGGGAAGAAGAAAACGGCGCACGCGGTGTGCTGATACGCGTAGAAGATACCGGCAGCGGCATCCGCAAAGAAGATATCGCGCATATCTTCGATGCCTTCTTCACCACCAAGCGGCAAGGCGGCACCGGCCTGGGCTTGTCTATCAGCTATACGCTGGTGGCACGTTATGGCGGCACTATCACGGTCAGGAGCGAACCCGGCCAGGGCACGGAATTCACCGTGCGACTGCTGGCTTGATATCAGACCGGGTGCTTTACTTTTTCTCTGTCGGTGGTGCCGTGGAATGATTATTTGCCTGTCCGGATAAAGGCATGGAGGTGGATTCCTGCTCTTTGCTTAACTCTTTCGGACTGGCCTGCGTCGTTCCGCTGGCATCACCACTACCGGTGCTTGCACCAGCGGCAGCTGGTGGCGTACTGGCTTCAGATGAGGGCATGGATGCAGCAGGGGCGGCAACGGAGCCGCCGCTGTCTACTTTGGGTGCCGGCGGCGTCTCTGCCTTCTTGCAGCCGATCAACAGTACCGCCAGAAAAGCAGAAACAAGTATGGAACGGGTGTAAGGCATGTGAGCTCCTTCAGTGGGTTGGTCGTCCCATTGTAGTGAGCGTAACGCGCAAGGGTAAGGTTTATTTTTCGCCAACAAAGAAATAACAGAAGAAAAGCCCTGGTTTGTAAAAATTACACGGGGACGCCGCATGTTTCTATGTGCCTTTCTTCTACAGCAAGCGTCATCCACATACTCCGCTCCCGAATTTTGACGGCCGACCTGATTTTCGGATTCACGTTATGCTGTCTGTCTTACGCCTGTTGCTAAAACCTCTTTGTGTATTTCCAAGTGTCAACGGATTGCATACATTACGCCGTCATATAGTTGCTCATGAAATCCCTGAAAAATACGCCTTTATCCGTACTCGACTTATCCCCTATCCTGGTGGACGGTACGCCAGCTGATGCTTTCCACCGTTCGCTCGATCTCGCACAACATGCAGAGAAACGTGGCTACAACCGTTACTGGCTGGCTGAACATCACAGCATGCCCGGCATTGCGAGTGCCGCGACTTCGGTGGTGATTGGCTATGTCGCGGGCGGAACCTCGACCATACGTGTCGGCTCCGGTGGCATCATGCTGCCGAATCACGCGCCACTGGTCATCGCGGAACAATTCGGTACGCTTGCTTCCTTGTATCCGGGTCGCATCGATCTCGGGCTTGGACGTGCGCCGGGTTCGAATCAGGCGACGGCACGCGCCCTGCGCCGTGAGATTAGTGATGATGGCAGTGAATTCCCGCGTCAATTGAATGAGCTGCGCGCTTTCCTGAAACCGACAAATGAAAACGCCGCGGTGAAAGCGGTGCCGGGTGCGGGTATTGATATCCCGATCTGGTTGCTGGGTTCCAGCAGCTATAGCGCACAACTGGCGGGCCACCTCGGATTGCCGTTTGCCTTTGCCGGACAGTTTTCGCCGGATTACATGCTCAACGCATTGCATTTGTACCGTCAGACTTTTGTGCCTTCGGACACACTGGATGCACCGTATGCGATGGTTGGTGTGAATGTATTTGCGGCAGATACGGAAGACGAAGCGCAACGTCTGGCGACTTCGCAACAGCAAATGCATTTAAGCCTGGTACGCGGCACGCCAGGTAAATTGCCGCCGCCTATCGAAAATATGGACGATGCGTGGTTGCCGCATGAACGTATCTCGGTAGAGTCCATGTTGCGCGCTTCCATCATTGGTGATGCGCCTATGGTGAAAGCAAAGCTGGAAGATTTCCTGGAGAGTACACAAGCGGATGAGATCATCATCAACAGCATGATTTTCGATCATGCCAAACGTGTGCGCTCGTATGACATCGTGGCCGATGTCTGGCAGTCCTGAACTATTCGTCGTCCCTGACCAAAGGCTCCCCATGCTGGATACATCCTTGTACAACACGGAAGAGATCATCCGCTTGCTGGCCCTGGAGGAGATCGGCACAGACAGATACCTCGGGCAAAGCCATTTCATGGGCAGTCCGAATGTGTTCGGTGGACAGGCGCTGGGTCAGGCATTGTATGCAGCCTGCAGCACCGTGCCGCAGCGACGACCACATTCCATGCATGCCTTGTTCATCCTGCCCGGTAATCATCAATTGCCGATTGAATATGAAGTTGAACGTGTGCGTGACGGCGGTACTTTCAGCACCCGACGTGTGGTCGCAACGCAGGAAGGGCGGCGCATCTTTGTGATGTCGGCTTCGTTTCAGTCGGACGAAGACGGCTTGTCGCATCAGAAGGCGGCTCCGGTAATGACCGATCCCGAGACGCTGCCATCCAGCGTCAAGCTATGGCAGCAGCGCGGCATCGCGACTGGGCGCGCCTTTCATCCGGCGCCGGTCGATTTTCGTGCGAATGTAGCCGACGATATCTTTGGTGGCGAACGCGCTTCGGCCGTGCGCCAGGTGTGGGCACGTGCGCCTGTGGCGTTGCCGGATGATCCGCTGGTACATGAGAGCTTGTTCGCTTATGTATCTGATTACGGTTTGTTATGGACGGCCTTGCAACCGCACGGCATCCAGATGGGCGATCCGCGCCTGCAAATTGCCAGCCTCGATCATACGATCTGGTTTCACCGCCCCATACGCATGGACGACTGGCTGCTGTTTGCGATGGAAAGTCCGAACGCATCCGGTGGGCGCGGCCTTTGTTTCCTGCATGTTTACAATCAATATGGCGTATTGCTGGCGACCGTGGCGCAAGAAGGCCTGATCCGTTTGCGCGACGATAAGAAATGAATTCATCCTATACCCGTTTTGCCACGATCAATGTCATCGGGCTATTGCTGTGCGGCTTGTTGTTCACGTGGCTTGCGCGCGACGGCGCAGTGGATTTCCGCCTGGCGCAACTATTCTTCGATCCCGCTACACATAGTTTCCCTTTGCGGGTTTCTGACGCACTGGATTTCTGGGGTCATACCGTATTGAAATTGTTTACGGTCTGGATACTCGTCATCGCCGCAGTGGTGCTGGTAGTGAGCAATTGGGTAGAGGTTTTGAAGCCGTGGCGCCGTGCGCTCTTTCTGTTTGTACTGATGGCGGCATGTGCCGCTTACCTGGTACAAACGCTGAAAGGTGCCAGCGTGCATTCCTGCCCGTGGGACATCAACACCTTCGGTGGTTCGGCGCAGTGGTTCCCTTTGTTCGGCCCGATCGGTGGAATGTCCGGCCCGGGTTTATGCTGGCCAGGTGGTCATGCTTCAGGTGGTTTTGCCGTGATGGCGGGTTACTTTGCGCTGCGTGACAGCAAGCCGAAACTGGCGCGCCTTATATTGCTATTCAGCCTGGGTATGGGGGCGTTGATGAGTGTCGTGCAAATGGCGCGCGGCGCGCATTTCTTGTCGCACAATTTATGGAGTGTATGGCTGGTGTGGGCTACCTGCTTCGTCATCGATGCACTCATGCGCATCATCCTGCCGCCGCCACGCGTAGCGTTATAAGCACTTAAGGCTGCAGCTTTTCGGCGATACGGGCAGCGGTTTCTTCATCGTGTTTCAGGCGGCGTCTATCCAGCCACCAGGCCAGTACCGGCAGCACGATGAAGCCACCGGGCGCCACGAACAAGACCAGGTAAGGACTCAGCTCTACCAGTTTGCGCAGGTGCACCTTGATCCGTTTGCGATCCAGTTCAGTCCAGCGATAGCCGTTGCGTTGCTTCATCAGCAACGGCAGCAAGCCACGCATTTCCGTCATCTCATCCCACAGGCGTACGCGTTCCCGGCTCTGGACAGCCCACAGTGTCTGGATGGAGTTGCGAATCACACGATAAGGCGATGCAATCAGAGGGGTGATTCGAAGTGGCACGTAAGATCCGGATGGCTAAGGGTAATTCTCCCCCTGATTCTACGCGAAGCGGGAGGAGCCGGTTGGGAAAGCGCTCCGGAGGACATAGTCAATTTCTATTGAATTATTTATTTAAATCAATTTGAGCTATTAAATGCGTATCGCTATCATCTGTTACATGCCCGAGAACAAAAGATAGAAAGGATGCCATCATGGTCACCGCAGCAAAAACCGTTAGCCAGGTCGCAATGCACATGACAGTTGCATTCGCTGTTATGTATGTCGCCACTGGTTCGCTCGCGCTGGGCGGTGTGGCCGCAGTGGTCGAGCCTATCTGCAACGTGATGCTGTTGCCGCTGCATGACAAGATGTGGGAACGCATACGCGCCAGGGTGGATGCACGCAAGGCTGCGTCATCGGACGCATCGAACATGCAGACGGTTTGATATTCGCGTGTGTTGTTGCGCAGAGCCGCTGATCATCAGCGGCTTTTTTATTGCGCCGGCAACGGGAACAGATCATCCGCATTTGCTCCAGCTGTCGGATAATAAGCGGCTAAGTAAGTACCTACGGCCGCCGACAGGAATGTGCAGATGAAAATTGCGATACTCGATGACTATCAGGATAGTGTGCGCCACCTTGATTGCTACTCGTTGCTGGACGGCCACGAAGTCAAGATATTCACCAATGGTGCGCGTGGTGTCGGTCAACTGGCGATACGCCTGGCCAGCTTCGATGCACTGGTACTGATACGCGAACGTACGGTTTTGTCGCGGCAGTTACTGGAAAAACTCCCCAATCTGAAACTCATTGCGCAAACTGGTAAGGTCAGCGGCCATATCGATTTGCCGACGGCAGCGGCGCGCGGCATCACCATCGTGGAAGGCGTCGGCGATCCGACTGCACCGGCAGAACTGACCTGGACCCTGATCATGGCGGCGATGCGCAAACTGCCGCAGTACGTCAATAACCTGAAGGATGGCTTGTGGCAGATCGCGTCGATGTCGCCTGCGCGTAATACGCTGGGTACGGCATTGAAAGGACGCACGCTGGGGATCTGGGGTTATGGTCGTATCGGTCAGATGATCGCCGCTTACGGTAAAGCCTTTGGCATGGACGTCATGGTGTGGGGCCGTGCCGCCAGTTGCGAGGCGGCGGTGCGCGACGGTTATCGCGCGGCGCCATCACGGCAGGCATTCTTTAGTGAAGCAGATGTGTTGACGCTGCATTTGCGCCTGAATGATGCGACGCGCGGTATCGTCACTGCCGACGATCTGGCGCATATGAAACCACAGGCTCTCTTCGTCAATACCAGTCGTGCCGAGCTGGTCGCGCCGGATGTCTTGCAGGCAGCCCTGGAGCAAGGCCGTCCCGGTTATGCCGCACTCGATGTATTCGAAAGCGAGCCGCTGCCGCCGGGTTCGCCTTTGCTGCGGATGGAGAATGTGCTGGCCTCGCCGCATCTCGGCTATGTTGAGAAAGACAGTTACGAACTCTATTTCGGCAGCGCGTTTCAAAACATAGTCGACTTTGCGCGTGGCACGCCGAAGAATGTGCTGCAGTGACCTGGCGGATGTAAAGCCGCAGTTTATTTGACGGTATCGGATTTATCGCTACTGGCGCTTTTGGCCGGTTTCGGCAGCACGGTTGCAGTCGTGCTGGCCAGATGCGCGCTACCGAACAGCTTCGTCCAGCCTGGTGGCCAAGGCAATGCGGGGCCACTGTATTCCGGCACACCGCGCCGCACCGGTATCACCGGCAAGGCATCGGGGATGCGGCCATCCTGTTTATCCCAACCCAGCGAGAAGGTGTAGTCAGGCAGCAGCGCATCGCACACCATATCGAACCATGCGGCGTGATCTTCGTCGCGTCCCAGTGCCTGCGACATACCGGACGGATCGAACTGCGCCAGGGTGCTGGCCAATTCTTCCGCGGTTTCGCCTGGCGCATCGCCCCAACCCATCACCGGATTGCAGTTGTACTCAGCGCCTGAGCCGTACCAGCCTTCGCGCCATGGACGCTCCATCCAGTTGCGCGGACCGGTGAACAAATGCCAACGCCAATGCAAGCCCGAAGGTTTGGGCCAGCTATATAAATACAGACGTTGGTAACCGGCCTTATGCAGTTCGCGCACCATCGCCATCAGTCGCGCATGCGGCATAGGGTCGGGTGGGGTGCGGCGGAACAAAATCGCTTCACCATCCGCATGCTGCACTTCGTCGGTCGACAGATTGAGGTCGAGCGTACGCATTTCGTTGCCGAAACGGGCAGAGATCCAGCCGGTCATCAGGTTAACGGCCGTGATCACGCCATAGCCACGATGGCGGTGGAAAATCACGGTGCCTGGAGCGATAGGTTTCATGGGTAAAGCGATGTTCGTTAGCTACGTTTAATCAGGGTTGCGATCCCGCGCCAGTGTAGCGGGATTTTCTGTTGCTTATATTTGTACAGTCAGACTTGTGCTGCGTGCCTGCACTAATCCGGTGCGGGCCAAACCATAAGTATACCGTGTCGGCTTCACGCTGGAATGCGCAGTTTCAAAATGTCGCTTCCTGGCGCAGATTCCAGTGCGGGTACAGCTTGTGCGGGTGGTCTATAAATTGCTTTGGAGCATGTATAGACATAGAAATTTTCATGTCCGGCTCTGCCAGCTATCCGTGCCGGGCCGCGCCAGAACGTTAACGCCCAGGAGTCTACAATGAACCCGCAAGCCGCGCTGCAAATCGACACCTTCCTGCCTTATATGCGAGATGTCAGCCGATGTGAACAGTCCTTGCGCGAGCTGAACCTGATGTGGCGCATGATCGAAGCGTCGGCCAAGATGAATTGCCCGGTCGAGGCCAAGGCCATCCTGCCGACCATGGCGGCAACCCGTGCCGGTTTCAATCGACTGGAGCAGGAACTGGTCAGCAGTCTGGTGCGTGAAAAAGTCGCCAACGTACTGGAAGAGATAGGCACCAAGGCGCAATACGTCATTGATATCGTGGTGCGCAATCTGTACGAGCGCACTGCCGACGTCGGCTTCCTCGCGACCGATCGTGAGTTGTGCAGCTTTGTCGCGGGTTTGCATGAGGACCGCGACATGATACGTGCGCGCTTGCGCGCCTATCGCAGCAAGTACACCGTCTATGATGAAATCATGCTGATCGACGTGGCGGGTAATGTCCTGGTGCAAATCGATGAAGCGACGCCGCTGGAAGGAACCACGGACCCGCTGTTGAAGGAAACTCTGGCATCCGATAGTTATGTCGAAACCTTCCGTGCGACCGACCTGCGTCCCGGCAAGCACGAGGCCTTGGTGTACTCACGTCGCATGCATCATCCGGAAACCGGTGCAGTGGTCGGTATTCTTTGTCTGTGCTTCCACTTTGAAGAAGAAATGGCCGGCATCTTCCGCTCGCATCGCGATCCGGCGCAACGCTCTAATATGCTGCTGCTGGACGGCAGCAACCGCGTGATCGCCAGTGCCGATCCGCTGTGGATACCGGTAGGCACGACCGTGCCGGTCAATTGTGATGCCGATCCGCGACTGGTGGTCTACGGTGGCCGTGAATACCTGGCACGTACCTTCTCTGCCGACGGCTACCAGGGTTATATGGGGCCGCCAGGCTGGCAAGGGCAAGTCATGATACCGGTGGAGCTGGGCTTTACCGGACTGGCAACTACGGCCCTGAAATCACTGGATGTCGATGTCGCTGACGGCTTGCTATCGCATGCGCAATCATTCTGCCCGCCCCTGTTTGAAATCATGAGTGCGGCTGAAACCATACGTCGCGTGGTGTGGAATGGCCAGGTCATGACTGCCGGGCAGAACGGCGAATTGCTGAAACTCAAAACCATACTCGAGCAAATCAGCGAAACCGGTGCGCGCAGCAATGAATTGTTTTCGCAATCGATACGTGATCTGTATGAAACCGTGTTGTCATCGAGTCTGAGCGATTCAGAATTCGTCTCGCACCTGATGGTCGATCTGCTCGACCGCAATCTGTATGAGCGCTCGGATGACTGCCGCTGGTGGGCGTTGACGCCGGAGCTGCAAGTGGCGCTGGCGGAGCCGTATCAATCGGCAGAGAGTGTGGCGCGCCTGACGGAAATCCTGGCTTACATCAACTCGCTTTATACCGTCTATACGCGCATCTTCGTCTATGACAGCGAGGGTGTGATTATTGCCAGCACCGACTTCAAGGCAGATGGCCTGGATGTGGTCGGCACCAGCATAGACAGCACGACGCTGGGGCATGTATCCATGCTGCGCAGCGATCAACAGTACTACGTGACGCCGTTTGAAAGCACCGCCTTGTACGGCGAGCGGCCAACCTATGTGTACCACGCGGCGATCCGACATCCGGAGCACTCGGCGCAAATGGTAGGCGGAATAGGCATCGTGTTTGATTCTGAACCTGAGTTCGCGGCGATGCTGAAAGGTGCATTGGGCGACAAGGAAGACGTCAGCGCCCTCTTCATTAACCGTAGTGGCCGGATCATTTCCAGCACCGATCCCACGCGTCCGGTTGGCGATGTATTAGACATCGCACCGGAATTGTTGACGATGGAAAACGGCAGTAGCACATCGCGCATCGTTATCCATGACGGTCATTATGCAATCCTCGGTTGCACCGTGTCGCATGGTTATCGCGAGTTCAAGACGACGGATGGCTATCGTGAAGATGTGCTGGCTGTCGTGTATAAATCTTTCGGTGAGGAGCGGCAAAAAATCAACAACGGCAATCATGTTGATACCACGCTGGAAGTCGATATCAACGCGGTACCGGGACGTGAATTCGCCACCTTCTTTATCGATGGTTCGCTGTTTGCGATTGCAGCAGAACATGCCGAGGAAGCCTTGCCTGCCTCTGCCGTATCACCTGTCTCCATGGGTGGGCGTGCTGAACGCATCGGCATACTCGCACTGCAACATGACAATGAATCCAGGCGTTTCGTCTGGGTCTTTGATCTCGGCCATCTGATGCGCGGTTATCGCTCCGAGATCGACAGCAGCAGTCAGGTCATCATCGTCAAGCGCGGTTCGCAAAGCATAGGCTTGCTGGTGAGTGAGCTGCATGGTGTGCCGGAATTCCAGGCGGCGCAAATCACACCGACGCCACTGGCCAGCCCGACCGATGGCATGCTGGTGACGGAAGTGATACAGGCGAATGGCGGCCGCTTGCTGATCCAGGCCATCAATGTGGATCATCTGTTTGCCTTGCTGAATGATGAGGAGATTCCTATCCCGCAAGCAGCCATGACAGAGACCATGAAAATTGCTGCATAAGCACATGATGGATGGACCGGAATATTGGCCCATCCATTTGTAAATTTATTGGCTAATAAATGCGCGCCTCTTTTCACAATCATCCGGCTCGCGTTATGATGCGATATCCGCTTTTGGACTATCTCAGTTGTGTGACCTTAAATGACACTGCGCATCATTGCTACCGGCGGTACTTTCGATAAGCATTACGATGAAATTACCGGCCAGTTAAATTTCAGCCATGGTCACCTGCCGCAGGTCATCAAACGGGCACGCATTACCGTGCCGCTGCAGCTCGAACAACTCCCCTTCCTCGATTCTCTTGAAATGCACGATGCAGATCGTCAGCGTATCGCTGCGTCCTGCCTGCGTGCAGATGAAACCAGCATCGTCGTGGTACATGGCACCGACACCATGCGCGAAACGGCTGAAGTGCTGGGTGCCGCACAACTGCCGAAAACCATCGTCCTGACCGGCGCGATGATTCCATATGAAATCAAGAATTCAGATGCGCTGTTCAACTTCGGTTTCGCTTGCGGCATAGCGCAGGCATTGCCGCACGGCGTCTACATCGCGATGAACGCACAAATTTTCACCTGGAATAACGTGCGCAAGAATCGCAGCGCCGGTGTGTTTGAAAAAGCCTGAGTCAAGCCCCATCCTTCCCTTCAGTTTTATCTGAGCCGTAGACCCCTGCGTGGCCAGGCCAGCAATTCCTGTGTAGAGTGGTGCTCACGTCCTGAGTGCCTGGTTATCAATACCTACAGTGAGAACAAGCATGCATACGGCAGATGAAGAATTATCCATACCCAAAGCCATCGTTACCGGCCGCGTAGCACGACTGCGGCTGCTGACGGGTTTGCTGCAGGGCGTGATCCTGTATGCGCTCTACTATAGCCTGAAAGAAAAATTCTGGCCCTCAACGAGTGGATATTTGTTCTCGCCGTTGACGATGATTTTTGTCTTCGTGCCGATACTTTTCATCTCTGCATTAGGTCATTTGAATACGCGTCGCATGTGGATATGGATGGCGATAGCGACGCTGATTTGTGTGCTGCTGAGTGTTTATGACATTTGGCGCATGGCTGCGCTGGACGGGAATAATCTGCTTACTGATGGCTCGTTGCGACCTACTCCATCCGCAATGCTGGTGGTGTTTATTACCGGCGGTTTCTATATTGCGCATGCGTTGGTACTGGCCGCAGCTAACGACGAACGACGCATCGCGCGCTATCCGACTTACTTTGAAACCGCATGGAAGCTGATTATCCAGATCAAATTTTCCGTGCTCTTCGTCGCGGTGTTGTGGCTAATCTTGTGGCTGGGTGCGACGCTCTTCATGCTGGTCAAGCTCAGCTTCCTGCAAACCCTGCTGGAGCAGTCCTGGTTTTTCATTCCGGTTACTACCTTTGCGTTTTCGACGGCTTTGCACATTACCGATGTGCGGCCCGGCATCGTACGCGGCATACGTGGTTTGTTGCTGGTGCTGATGTCCTGGCTGCTGCCGATTACCACCCTGATCGTTGCCGGTTTCCTGCTTACCTTGCCATTCACCGGACTCGAACTTTTATGGGCGACGCGTCATGCGACTTCGGTCTTGCTCGGTACCAGTGCTACGTTGGTGCTGCTGATCAACGCGGCTTTCCAGGGCGGTGAGGTCGGCAAGGAAGTGGCCCGGGTATTGCGTTTCAGCGCCAGGCTGGCGTGTGTGCTCCTGCTACCGATGGCGCTGATCGCGATTTATTCGCTGACTTTGCGCGTACAGCAATATGGCTGGAGTGTAGACCGTGTGATTGCGGCGTCGTGTTTGCTGGTCGCGACTTGCTACGCCTGCGGCTATCTGTGGGCGGCGCTGGAGCGCGGTGTCTGGCTCACCCGTATTGCTGCCATTAATGTCCTGACGGCTTTTCTGACGCTGGCTATATTGCTGGCATTGTTTACGCCTGTCGCTGATCCGGTACGCATCTCGGTCGCCAACCAAATGGCGCGCCTGGAGTCTGGTCAGGTTGGTGCGGATAAATTCGATTTCACCTATTTGCGCTTTGAGGGCGCGCGCTACGGGGATCGCGCTTTGCGTGCTTTGAAGGAGAAGACCGAAGGCCCCGACGCTGCGCTGATCAGCAAACGTGCGGCTGTCGCGCTGGAACGGAAAAGTCGCTGGAGCGAACCAGACGTTAAGATGGATGCGACCTTGCGTGCCGCCAATATCACGGTCTGGCCGAGCGGACAGAGCTTGCCCGAAGCTTTCCTCAAACAAGACATGCGCAACGTTGAGCGTAATTACATGTTGCCGGATTGCCTGAAATTGGAGCATAGCAAGTGCGACGCCTACCTGCTGGATATAGATGGTGACGGTAAAACCGAGATACTGATGAGGAATGAGCGAAATTATGGTCAGGCGGTGTTGTTTGCGCAGCAAACGGATGGCACGTGGAAACCGGCCGGAACCATGACCGGCGGCTTTAAATGTAAGGGTGTCAACGAGGATCTGGCCGCTGGCCGCGCGCATGGCGTGGCGCCGCTGTTTCCTGACCTCGAGGTGGCGGGTGAGCGCTTCCATATACAGCCGTGGGCATCCGACGACAGCAAGTGCAAGACACCGGTAGCGAAAAATTGAGCGCTGCGGCGATATAAACACAGCTTGTAGGGCTATTAATATTTACTTCAAACTTTACTTTTAAATTTGTACTAGAATTTAAATCGAGTGGCTGCATTACGGCAGCCCTTCATCAGGCGTCAACAACAACTCATTTATTAAGGGGAATTCGGCTGAACTCTTGAGTATCCAGGTTATCAAACGATGGGACCAAACTGAGAGATATAACGCAATCACTTGGAGGAAAAAAATGGATAAAGCACTGAAATCCTGTCCGTTTTGCGGCAGCAAGGCAGAACTGAAAGAAGCCCATTACCTTGAATCCGAATTGCCTTACAGCTACGTGCATTGCACGAGTGAAAGTTGCACCCTCAACCACAACACTGCGCATTTCAGCGGCAACACTGAAGCCAGGAATAGCGAAAGCGCAGTAACTGCCTGGAACAAGCGGCTGGAAATCCCCGCCGTGCACCATTAGATATCCATCAGTAACAACGATTAATGGCTTGGGCAACCAGGCCATTTTTATTTGTGCGACCGCCTCCCTGTATGTCTCAGACAATAAAAAAGCCCGCCGTAGCGAGCTTTTTGTTTCCGTCCGTTGACATCAGATCAGGATGATGGCGGCAACGATGCCGAGCAGGATAGACCACTTCACCAGATAGTAGAGCGGCTTGTTGTAGGCCTTCAGTTTCTTGCCGTTGGCACGGATCGCATAGATATTCTTGAATGCGCGATTCACGCCGCCGGTGCGGTCTTCCATATCGTTAGGTGCTGCCGTGGCCGACATTACGGTGTTGCTGAACCAGTGGTTCACAGCTTGCGCCCAGCCCCATTTCATCTTGCGTTCCAGGTCGCAGAACAGAATGATGCGGTTCTTGTCGCTATTGTTGGCAGCCCAGTGGATGTAGGTTTCATCGAAAATCACCGCTTCACCGTCACGCCAGCTGTAGTCGATGCCATCCACATTGATGAAACAGCGATCATCGTTAGGTGTCACCAGGCCGAGGTGATAGCGCAGCGAACCGGCGTACGGATCGCGGTGTTTGCCCAGATCCGCGCCCGGCGGCAATTGCGCAAACATCGCGGCCTTGATGCAAGGAATGGAGTCGAGAATTTCGACCGTACGCGGGCAACGTGCAATCGCCGATGGGTGGCTGTCACCGTACCATTTCAGGTAGAAGCGGGTCCAGCCGCGACGGAAGAAGGAGTTGAAACCGGCGTCATCCATCTTGGCCGAGGCCTTGATGCCGCCTTCGCTTTGCAGCGCGATAGCTTCATCGCGGATCACTTCCCATTGGTCGGCCAGCTTCTTCAGTTCCGGATAACTATCAACATCATGGTAAGGCTTGTCCGGCAGGCTGGAGAACAGCGTCATGAACGCATTGATAGGCGCCATGAAAGTTGAATGGTCGGTCGACTGACGCAGCCATTTATGCCGTATCTTGCCGCGATAGTGCGTATAGCAAACGCTGGCCAGGAACAGCGTGATCAGAGTCCATTTAATCATTGGTAAAAATAGTACAGACAGGGCGAAAGGCAAATTGTACCCAACTGCAGCGGGCTGTGCTGAGAGTGTTGCATTCTGAACATTATCTTAACAATCTTGTCCATAGAAAACGGACCGCGCCGACCGTCAGGCCGGGGCGATCCGCAGTGTGTCAGCTAATGCCAGGGTTTAGGCGACGGCGTCCAGTACCTGGTTCAGCGTATTGCTTGGGCGCATGGCCTTGCTGGTTTTGCTGGTGTCCGGATGGTAATAGCCGCCGATATCGACCGGCTTGCCTTGTGCCGCTTTCAGCTCCGCCACGATGGTGGCTTCATTGTCTTTCAGCGCTTTGGCCAGACCCTGGAATTGTGCCTGCAGGGCCGGATCTTCAGTTTGCTCGGCCAGTGCCTGTGCCCAGTACAGCGCCAGATAGAAATGGCTGCCGCGATTGTCGAGACCGCCGACTTTACGCGCTGGTGATTTGTCGGTATCGAGGAACTTACCGGTCGCCTGATCCAGCGTTTTTGCCAGTACCAATGCCTTGGCGTTGCCGTAGGCATTGCCGAGGTGCTCCAGCGAAGCCGCCAGTGCCATGAATTCGCCGAGCGAATCCCAGCGCAGGAAGTCTTCTTCAACGAATTGCTGCACGTGTTTCGGTGCCGAACCGCCGGCACCGGTTTCAAACAAACCGCCACCCGCCATCAAAGGCACGATGGACAGCATCTTGGCGCTGGTGCCCAGCTCCATGATAGGGAACAGATCGGTCAGGTAATCGCGCAAGACGTTACCGGTCACCGAGATGGTGTCCTTGCCGGCACGGATACGTTCGACCGAGAACCTGATTGCTTCGACCGGCGACAGGATGCGCAGATCCAGACCTTTGGTGTCGTGGTCTTTCAGGTAGTGATTTACCTTGGCGATGATTTGCGCATCGTGTGCACGCTGTGCATCCAGCCAGAACACGGCTGGCGTGCCGGTGGCGCGAGCGCGGTTGACGGCCAGTTTGACCCAGTCCTGGATAGACGCATCCTTGGTCTGGCACATGCGGAACAGGTCACCTGCTTCGACTTTTTGTTCCAGCAATACCTGGCCGTTTTCATCTGTTACACGCACTACGCCATCCGCTGCGAGCTGGAAGGTCTTGTCGTGTGAACCGTATTCTTCGGCGGCTTGCGCCATCAGGCCGACGTTAGGCACGCTACCCATGGTGACCGGATCGAATGGGCCGTGTTGTTTGCAGTCGTCGATCACAACCTGATAGATACCGGCGTAGCAGCGATCCGGGATTACTGCTTTGGCATCCTGCAAATCGCCAGCTGCATTCCACATCTTGCCGGAGTCACGGATCATCGCGGGCATCGAAGCATCGACGATGACGTCGCTAGGTACGTGCAGATTGGTAATGCCTTTATCCGAATTCACCATCGCCAGTTGCGCGCGCTGGGTGTACGCGGCTTCGACATCGGCGATGATCGCAGCCTGGGTGTCGGCTGGCAGGGTTTTGACGCGTGCGTACAAATCGCCGATGCCGTTGTTCGGATCAAAGCCGACCTGTTTCAATACTTCTGCGTGTTTGCTCAGCGCGTCTTTGTAGAACACCGAAACAGCGTGGCCGAAGATGACAGGGTCGGAGACCTTCATCATGGTGGCCTTCAGGTGTATCGAGAACAGTACGTCCTTCGCCTTGGCATCAACGATTTGCGCTTCGATGAAGCTGCGCAAGGCATTGCGGCTCATGACGGCGGTATCGATGATCTCGCCCGCTTTGACCGCGGTTTTTTCTTTCAGTACGGTTTTGCTGCCATCAGCTGCAAACAATTCGATCTTCACATTGCCTGCTTGCGCGATCAGCGCGGATTTTTCGCTGCCGTAGAAATCGCCGTGATCCATATGCGCAACGTGTGCTTTGGAGTCGGCTGACCAGGCGCCCATCTTGTGCGGATGTTTGCGTGCGTAATTTTTTACCGACAAAGGTGCGCGGCGATCGGAGTTGCCTTCGCGCAGTACCGGATTGACCGCACTGCCCTTGATCTTGTCGTAGCGTGCCTTGGCATCTTTTTCTTCCGGGGTCTTGGCTTCATCCGGATAGGACGGCAGCTTGTAGCCCTGCTCTTGCAGTTCCTTGATGGCGGCCTTCAGTTGCGGTATCGATGCGCTGATATTTGGCAGCTTGATGATATTGGCTTCTTGTCTGGTCGCCAGTTCGCCGAGTTCGGCCAGTGCCGGCGCGATTTTTTGCTTGTCGTCCAGGTAGTCGGGGAAGGCGGCGAGGATACGGCCAGCCAGCGAGATGTCGCGGGTTTCCACGGCGATACCGGAAGAACGGGTAAAGGTTTCGACGATAGGAAGTAATGAATACGTTGCCAGCGCAGGTGCTTCGTCAGTGAGGGTGTAGATAATCTTTGAGCGTGCTGACATGTGTCATTTCCTATAGTGCAGAGGTAAAGAAATATCAAAGCAACGAGCGGCTCTTGCCGGGTATCGATGCGATGACACGTTAGTGTGGAGCATCTGCTGTATGCCTGTGTCGCCATCCACGACGGCTACAAGTGCATATTGTTACTACTTGCCGTTGCAGGGGCGGCTGAGTATCACACGGGTCTCTTGATGGCAGATCTGAGGTCGCCAATTCCGTTTCAGTGTGACTAGAGCCCAAATTGTACCCAACTGTGGTCGCAAGCGCATACCGGACTGCTTATTGTGACAAATCCACAAGACTTATATGGCCAGCCATGGGGTAACGCTGCTTTCGGGACGCATCCTATTTTTGTTGCGTGGGCGCGGAGTAATACTGCGCAGATGACAGGCCGGATCAGTGGTGAACGCAGTTTGCATCATGCGCGGGGGATGAAGCTATGAACAATAGGCAACTGGTAAGACCAGTAGCGATGCTGTTGGTACTCATGTTAGTCGTACCATCGTCATGGGCATGCAGCGAGCTCATCGGCATGTACGAACCGTGGCGAGGCGCTGATATGCAATATCGGGTGAAACGGCAAAAGAACAAATTCGTACTGATGCAACGTCAGACAAAGTCAGAGCGCTGGAACATCATCGAGTCTTCCACAAAACGCCTGTCGCCGAATGAAATCGCACGCAGATTTGGCGTGGATACGGATGGCAACTCTTGTGCGATTGAGTATAAGAGCGGCGTGCTGGTGAAGACGTTTATAGGCGCGCGCTATGTGCGGCAAGTCGACCAGAATCGTAGCCCCGGTCTGACACCGAGTCGGACTGGCGTGTTGCTGTTCCCGGTAGAGAAATCTTTAGCGGTGTGGGGTAAGGATATTTATCCGCTGGAGGAATGAAGTACACGGGGTTCCGTATATAAACCGGAACCCCGACAGATGGCCTTACTTACCGATGCAAAAACGGCTGAAAATCACACCGAGCAAATCATCCGAAGTGAATTCACCCGTGATGCTGGACAGGCGTTCTTGCGCCAGGCGCAATTCTTCCGCGAACAAGTCGAGTGCCGGATCAGTTGCTTCGCTATCGTGCGCTGCATGCTGTGCCGCCATCTCCAGATGATCATGCGCTGCCTTCAGCGCGATCAGATGACGTTCGCGTGCAAGGTACAGCGATTCACCGGTTTGCTGCCAGCCGATCAGGCGCAACAACTCACCACGTAATAAATCCATGCCTTGCGAGTCAGTTGCCGAGACATAGATGTGGGTCGAATCCGGCATGCGATCGATCGCCGGGCGATGGCCGGACAAGTCGATCTTGTTCCAGATGCGCATCACCGGAATGTTTTCCGGGAAGCGTTCAACGATTTGTTCGTCAGCACGTGTCGGGCCACGGTTGGCGTCGAGCATGTGGATGATGACGTCGGCGGTTTTTACTGCCGCCCAGGTGCGTTCGATACCGATGCGCTCTACTTCATCGGTGGCGTCGCTGGCGTCGCGGATACCGGCGGTATCGATCACATTGACCGGTATGCCTTCGATCTGGATGGTTTCGATCACTTTGTCGCGGGTGGTGCCGGCGATGGCGGTGACGATGGCGACATCGCTGCCTGCCAGTGCATTCAGCAACGATGATTTGCCGACGTTCGGTTGTCCGGCCAGCACGATGTTGAGTCCGTCACGCAGCAAGGCGCCTTGTGAAGCCTGCGCGAAAACGGCTTGCAGTGCTTCACGTATGCCATTCAACTGGCCGCGTGCATCGGATTTTTCCAGGAAGTCGATTTCTTCTTCCGGGAAGTCCAGTGTGGCTTCGACCAGCATGCGCAGGTTGGTGATCTTATCGACCAGTTCCTGGATGGTTTTGGAGAAAGCGCCGGACAGCGATTGCGAGGCGGATTTGGCCGCGGCTTCGGTCGATGCTTCGATCAGGTCGATCACGCCCTCGGCTTGTGCCAGATCCAGTTTGTCGTTGAGGAAGGCGCGGTGCGTGAATTCACCCGGTTGCGCCATGCGCAAACCAATGTCCGTGCCAGCTTCCAGGCAACGGGTCAGCAACATTTGCAAGACGACCGGGCCGCCGTGGCCTTGCAGCTCCAGCACATCTTCGCCGGTATAGGAATGCGGTGCCTTAAAGTACAGCGCCAGACCCTGATCAATGACGCTGCCATCAGCGTTGACGAAGTTGGTGAAAGTGGCATGGCGTGGCTGGAGTTCGGCACCTTTGGTGGCGCACACTGCCTCGACGATGGAAGAAATATTTTTACCGGAGACGCGTACGACGCCGATGCCGCCACGGCCTGGTGCGGTGGCGATTGCTGCGATGGGGGAAGAGTCAAAGTTCATGCAGCAATTCTATAGTGAGTTCAGATATTTTAGGCAACAAAAAAGCCCGCAAACAACACGGGCTTTTTTTATACACGGTAATCAGTGATTACCGGCATGCAGATTTAGTTGGTACCCATCTTTTTACCGATGGTCCATTGCTGCGCAATCGACAGGATGTTGTTGACTACCCAGTACAGCACGAGGCCGGCAGGGAAGAAGAAGAACATCAGCGAGAATGCGATCGGCATGAACAACATCACTTTAGCCTGGATAGGATCTGGTGGTGTCGGGTTCAGCTTGGTCTGGATGAACATCGAAACCGCCATCAGGATAGGCAGGATACCGATGGTCAGGTGGAACGAGCCAATCATGTAGGAACCGAACAGAATATCAGGCGACGCCAGATCGCTGATCCACAGCCATGGTGCATTACGCATCTCGACGCTGGCCAGCAATACCCAGTACAGCGAAATGAAGACCGGGATCTGGATCAGGATAGGCATACAGCCACCCAACGGATTGATCTTCTCTTTCTTGTACAGTTCCATCATGGCCGCGTTCATCTTTTGCGGCTCGCTCTTGTACTTGGTACGGATTTCGGTCATTTTTGGCGTGACCAGTTTCATCTTCGCCATGCTGCGATAGCTGGCTGCCGACAATGGGAAGAACGCCAGTTTGATGACAATGGTCAACACGATAATGGTCCAACCCCAGTTGCCGAGCAATTGGTGAATCTGGATCATCAGCCAGAAAATCGGACGCGCGATGACGGTCAGCCAGCCATAGTCCTTGACCAGTTCAAAGCCTGGAGCAACGGCTTCCAGACGTTTCGATTCTTGCGGGCCGGAATACAGCGTCGCGTCCATCGATTCGGTTGCGCCCGGAGCGACAGAGCCCATAGGCATGATCGCGCCGACTGCGTACAGATTGGTCGCCAGTTTCTTGGTGAAGTATTCACGCGGCGCATTGGCTGGTGGCACGAATGCGGACACGAAGTAATGCTGCACCATCGCGATCCAGCCGCTGTCGGCTTTCAGGACGTGCTCAATCTTGCCTTTTTCGATCGATTCGAAGCTGACCTTCTGGAACTTGTCGGTATCGGAGTACACGGCAGGACCGGTGAAGGTGCTGTAGAACATCGATTCATTGTTCAGCTTGGAACCGTCGCGTACCAGTTGCAGGTAGAGCGATGGGGTGATAGCTGCAGCGGTTTTGTTGATGACGTCATGTTTGATGTCGATCTTGTATTCGCCGCGCTTGAAGGTATAGGTCTTGACCAGTTTCACGCCGTTTTGCTCGGCTTCCAGCACCAGTTGGATCTGGTCGCCGCTTTCCAGCGTGCGTGGACCCGGACGTACGGAGAACTGCGACTTATGGTTAGGGTACGCGCCGCCGATCAGGCCGGTCTGGCCGAGGTAAGTACGTGGCGGGGTCGAATCGAACAAGACGATGTCTTTGGTCGAATCCGAGCTTTCGTGGTGTGTCAGCAATTCGAGGTGACGGATTTCGCCGCCGACGGTATCGATGTCAGCCTTGATCAGGTCGGTGGTGATGGTGACCACTTCACTTTTTGCTGCAGTTGCTGCTGCATCGGTTGGCACGCCGCTGGCATTTGCCTGATGTGCGGTGCTGGCAGTCGGAACATCTGCGGTTGGGGCTGGGGCCGTTTTACCGTCGCCGGTAGCAGCAGGTGTGGCTGCTTGCGTGGTCGGATTGTCGAAGAAGATCGATGGTTTGCCGGTATAGCGGTTGTAGTTGTCCCACAGCATCAGCAGTGAAAACGAGAACACAACCCACAGGACGGTACGTTTGATATCCATAAGTGTCTTAATCAGTAATCAGGAATGGCCGCAACCGCAAGCGGTTGTAGAAGTTTTGGACGATGATTTTTTGGGTACCGGATCAACGCCGCCGGCATGCCACGGATGGCATTTGCACAGGCGCTTGGTCGCCAAAAAGCTGCCCTTCAATGCGCCGTGCTCTTCAAGAGCCTCGATAGCATAGCTGGAGCAGCTTGGATAAAAGCGACAATTCTGTCCGAGAAAAGGGCTGATGCCCAATTGGTAAGCACGTACCAGTAACTGCAAGATCGTTTTCATTTGTTCGCCTCCGGCAAACGCTGCGAAACACCTTGATGCAGACTTAGAGAAGCAAACAGTCGCGTCAATTCTTCCCGTAATGCGGCTTTCAGGCTGGCCGTAGTGGCTGGCCCTTTTTTCGAATTAACAGGTTGCGACAGACGAACGATGCAATCGATGGACGGCAATGCCGTTTGTCGGAACAACTCCCGCGTCACGCGCTTGATCGTATTACGAGTCACGGCACGTGGCGCGAAGCGCTTGGCCGCTACCACACCCAGACGGGCGTGTGGCAGATCGGTCTGACGTGTATACAGCACGAAGTGTGCGGTACGTTGCACGGGTCGCAAACGAAAAACGGATGAAAATTCATCCGTTTTAACGATCCGCCGATCGCGTGCAAAGTCGAGCGAGCGATCGCCGGTCACGCCATTCGCTTAAGCAGCGAGGCGCTTACGGCCTTTGGCGCGACGTGCATTGAGCACAGCGCGGCCACCGCGGGTTGCCATACGGACGCGGAAGCCATGGGTGCGCTTGCGGCGAACGACGGAAGGTTGGTAAGTACGTTTCATGTTGGTCTCGCTAATCAGCAAATAATATAAATCGGAACATCACGCGCCCGTCGCCAAATTTCTGGGCAGCTGGTGCATGCTGATGCCTGACTGGCGACAACACAACTTACCAACATCCTGGGTAGTGAACCCTGAATTAGACAGCATTTTCTGCTTCCCTGTCAATCACTTAGCATACTTTTAGTCAGCGAGTACATATTGAAATAAGCGCCTGGCCTGTGGATAACTTTGCCGGTCAAGGGTAGAATAGGACTACATGTGGCGCGCCGCCCGGCATATAAATAGACCACCCCTGGGCGCCGCAGCAACACCCCCGAACAAATTCACGTAGAAGATTCATGGAAAATTTCTGGCAGACCTGCTCCGCCCAGTTGGAGCAGGAATTGACGCCTCAACAATATAGTGCGTGGATTAAACCACTCGCGCCGCTCGATTACGAGGATGGCACGCTGCGTATAGCCGCGCCGAATCGTTTCAAGCTGGACTGGGTAAAAACCCAGTTCGCGAGCCGCATCACCAGCCTGGCGACCCAATTCTGGGAAATGCCGGTGGACGTACAGTTCGTACTTGACCCGCGTCTGGCCTCACCGCGCAAGCCGGCTACATCGGCTAGTGTTGCACCGGCGCAATCCGACGACGTGCCGGCCAGCGTGCTCGAACCGATTCCGTCGAATGCCAGCGAATCGACTCCGCGTCGCGATCAGAGTCGTATTAATACAGCGCTGACATTTGACAGTTTCGTCACCGGTAAGGCCAACCAATTGGCGCGCGCGGCGGCAATCCAGGTCGCGAATAATCCCGGCAGCTCGTACAACCCGCTGTTCTTATATGGCGGCGTCGGCCTCGGCAAGACGCATTTGATACACGCCATCGGCAACCAGGTGCTGGCCGACAATCCTGATGTCAAAATCCGCTACATCCACGCAGAGCAATACGTTCGCGACGTAGTGACCGCTTACCAACGTAAGGGTTTTGATGACTTCAAGCGCTACTATCACTCACTTGATCTGTTGCTGATCGACGACATCCAGTTCTTTGGCGGCAAGAGCCGCACGCAGGAAGAATTCTTCTATGCGTTTGAAGCGCTGATCGCTGCCAAGAAGCAAATCATCATCACCAGCGACACCTATCCGAAAGAGATTACGGGTATGGATGATCGCCTGATTTCACGTTTTGATTCGGGTTTGACGGTTGCCGTCGAGCCGCCGGAACTGGAAATGCGGGTTGCTATTTTGCTCAAAAAAGCGGTGCAGGAAGGTGTGACCTTCTCCGATGACGTAGCGTTTTTTGTTGCCAAACATTTACGTTCCAACGTCCGTGAGCTGGAAGGCGCACTGCGCAAGATTCTTGCTTACTCCCGTTTTCATGGCAAAGACATCACGATTGAAGTTGTCAAGGATGCATTAAAAGACTTGTTATCGGTGCAAAATCGTCAGATCTCGGTAGAGAACATCCAAAAGACCGTGGCTGACTTTTTTAATATCAAAGTGGCGGATATGTACTCCAAAAAACGTCCTGCGAATATTGCGCGACCACGGCAGATTGCGATGTACCTTGCTAAAGAATTAACGCAAAAGAGTTTGCCCGAAATCGGCGAGCTGTTTGGCGGACGCGACCACACGACGGTCTTGCACGCGGTTCGCAAGATCGCGGCGGATCGCGGCAAGAGCCCGGAATGCAACCATGAGTTGCACGTGCTCGAGCAAACCTTGAAGGGTTAAGCACCGAAATCGCTGCTGCCTATCAGCCTGTGGATAACTTTGTGGATATCCGTGGGATAAGTGGTGGATATCCGGTGCATAAGTAAGAAGAAGGACAAAATCGCGGCAAATCGGCTTTTAGACAGGTGTTTCTGTCAAAATACGGGGTGTTGTAGAGTATGCCTCCGGTTAAAAATGCCGCGTTCTCTTCCCTCTGTATTTATCCAGGCGGAAATAGAATGAAGGCCAAAAAGAATGCCGGTCGACGTGCGCGAAATCAGTCTCTAAATATAGAGTGCCGATAAAGTGCATCAGGCATGGGTTTCACTGAATACCGTATTCGTTTAACTATCGATAAGGATCTAACTATGCAATTGGTCAAAACCCAACGAGACGCGCTGTTACGTCCGCTGCAGATTGTGAGTGGTATTGTCGAGCGTCGGCACACATTGCCGATTCTGGCCAATATCCTCATACGCAAGGATGGCGAGAGAGTCTCTTTCCTGTCGACCGACATTGAAGTGCAGATCACCACGCACGCACAAGTCGGTAGCGGCAACGATGTTGCATCGACCACGGTTGCTGCGCGTAAATTGCTCGACATCTTGCGCGCGCTGCCGGATTCCGGCGACGTTTCGCTGACACTCGCTAACAAGCGCATGACCGTGCAATCGGGCAAATCCCGTTTTGCATTGCAGACCCTGGCTGCTGAAGAATTCCCTACCGTGGCCCAGGCTGAGCAATACAACGCCAAAGTCACGCTGCCGCAAAAAACTCTGAAGCACCTGTTCAACATGGTGCACTTCTCGATGGCGCAGCAAGACATCCGTTACTACCTCAACGGTTTGTTGCTGGTCGTTGACGGCAAGAACGTCATCGCTGTCGCAACCGACGGTCACCGTCTGGCGTTCTGCCAGGTTGCTACCGAGCAGGAATTCCCACGTCAGGAAGTCATCATCCCGCGCAAAACCATCATCGAACTGCAACGCCTGCTGGAAGAAAACGATCAGCCAGTCGATCTGGAAATCGCCAACAACCAGGTCAAGCTGACCTTTGGCGACATCGAACTGATCTCCAAACTGGTAGAAGGCAAGTTCCCGGATTACACCCGCGTCGTACCTAAGGGTTACAAGAACAACTTCACCATCGGCCGCGATGCTTTGCTGCGTTCGCTGCAACGTGCTGCGATCATGACCTCGGACAAGTTCAAGGGCGTGCGTTGCATCATGAGCCCGGGCAGCATGAAAATCAGCTCGACCAATGCCGACCAGGAAGAAGCCGTCGAAGAAATCGAAATCGATTACGGCGGCGATAGCGTCGATATCGGTTTCAACGTGACCTACCTGCTGGACGTATTGAACAACCTCAAAGGCGACAGCATCAACATCGCCCTCGGCGATGCCAACTCGTCCGCACTGATCACCGTGCCGGACAATCCGGACTTCAAATACGTTGTCATGCCGATGCGTATTTAAGACCCATAACCAGAGGTAAAAAAGGGGATAAAACGCTTTAAAAACAGCGCTTTGCCCCCATGTAGAAAAGATCGCAAAGCACGCACTGTCTTTGTTTTGTTGCACTGAATAAAGATGGTCCGGCTTTGCTGCGGTAGTAATTAGTTTTGCAGCAATTTTTTGTAGTTAAGTCATCAGCCCGTATGTGTGAGGTCAAGCCAGCCAGCGCGTAAGCCGCGCAAGCCAGTTCCTTTCCTTCAGGAGCAACCGGACAGGTCAGCCTCTTTGAGTAACCGCCAGGTATTCAAACCCGCCTTCCTTCCACGCTCCCACAGCAGGTCTATGACTTAGTAACCGTTATTAAAGGTAACCATGTCCGCGATCCCTAACGACAACGCCCCACAGCCGCAATCCGCTCAGTACGGTGCGTCCTCCATCCAGATCCTCGAAGGGCTGGAAGCGGTGCGCAAGCGCCCAGGTATGTACATTGGTGATACGTCGGACGGTACCGGTCTGCACCACTGCGTGTTTGAAGTTCTGGATAACTCCATCGATGAATCGCTGGCCGGTCACTGCACCGAAATCCACGTCACCATCCACTCCGACAACTCCATCTCCATCACCGATAACGGCCGCGGTATTCCGACCGGTATCAAATGGGATGACAAGCACGAACCTAAACGCAGCGCGGCAGAAATCGTCATGACCGAACTGCACGCCGGCGGTAAATTCGATCAGAACTCATACAAAGTCTCCGGCGGTTTGCACGGCGTGGGTGTGTCTTGCGTTAACGGCTTGTCCAAGCTGCTGCGTCTGACCATCCGTCGCGATGGTAAAAAGCATGAAATGGAATTCGTGCGCGGCGTGCCGCAAAACCGTGAAGTCGAAACCATCGACGGCATGGTCGTATCGCCGATCAAAGTTGTCGGTGATACCGACAAGCGCGGTACCGAAGTGCACTTCTGGGCAGATGAAGAAATCTTCACCAACGTCGAATTCCACTACGACATCCTGGCCAAACGTATCCGCGAACTGTCCTTCCTCAACAATGGTGTGCACATCAAACTCAGCGATCAGCGCACCGGCAAGGAAGAAGACTTCGCATTCGAAGGCGGCACCCGTGGCTTCGTTGAATACATCAACAAAGCCAAGAGCGTCCTGCACCCGACCATCTTCCAGGCAACCGGCGAACGTTTGTCGGATCAAGGCACCAACATCACGGTGGACGTCTCCATGCAATGGAACGACGCCTACAACGAACAAGTGCTCTGCTTCACCAACAACATTCCGCAACGCGACGGTGGTACTCACCTTACCGGCCTGCGCGCGGCGATGACACGCGTCATCAACAAATACATCGACGAACACGAATTCGCAAAAAAAGCGAAAGTGGAAATCAGTGGCGACGACATGCGCGAAGGCCTGACCTGCGTGCTGTCAGTCAAAGTACCTGAACCGAAATTCAGCTCGCAAACCAAAGACAAACTGGTATCGAGCGAAGTGCGTGGCCCGGTCGAAGAAATTGTTGCGAAGACACTGGCTGACTACCTGCAGGAAAAACCAAACGACGCCAAAATCATCTGCGGCAAAATCGTGGAGGCAGCACGTGCCCGTGAAGCAGCACGTAAAGCGCGCGACCTCACCCGTCGCAAAGGCGTCATGGACGGCCTCGGCCTCTCCGCCAAGCTGGCCGACTGCCAGGAAAAAGATCCGGCACTGTGCGAACTCTACGTAGTCGAAGGTGACTCCGCGGGCGGCTCGGCCAAGCAAGGTCGCGACCGTAAATTCCAGGCCATCCTGCCACTGCGCGGTAAAGTTCTCAACGTTGAAAAAGCCCGTTTTGAAAAAATGCTGGCCAGTGAACAGATCACAACTTTGATCGCAACGCTGGGTACCAGCATCGGTGCCGACGAATTCAACATCGAAAAACTGCGCTACCACCGCATCATCATCATGACCGATGCTGACGTCGACGGCGCGCACATTCGTACCCTGCTGCTCACCCTGCTGTATCGTCAGATGCCGCAACTGGTAGAGCGCGGCCACGTCTACATCGCGCAACCGCCGCTGTACAAGGTCAAGCATGGCAAGGACGAACGTTATCTGAAAGATGACGTGGAAGAAGCCGTCTACATGATGCAAATCGCATTGAACGACGCAGCACTGATTCCTGCTGAAGGTGCACAAGCGATTGCTGGTGACGCACTGGCCGAGCTGGTTCGCCAGTACAACATGGCCAACGCCATCATCAACCGCCTCACCCGCGCAGTAGACGGCGCCGCCCTCACCGCCATCATGACCGGCGTCACGTTGGACCTGAGCTCGGTAAGCGCAGCACAAGAATCGGCACAGCGCCTGCAAGACGGCATCAACGAACCATCGGTCACTGTCAGTGTGAAATCGGATGAGCTGTCCGACAAACACACACTGCGCATCCAGCGCATGTACCACGGCAACGTCAAAGTCAGCAGCATAGACACCGACTTCGTCAACGGCTCTGACTACACCGTACTGGCAGCTGCCGCAGCAACCTTCAAAGGCCTCATCGGCCCAGGCGCAATCGTGCAACGTGGCGCCGGCGACAAAGCCAAAGTATCGGCAGTCGGCGACTTCCACCAGGCGATGAACTGGCTGCGCAGCGAAGCAGAACGCAACGTCGGCAAACAACGCTACAAAGGTCTGGGTGAAATGAATCCAGAACAGCTGTGGGAAACAACGATGGACCCAGCTGTACGCCGCTTGTTAAAAGTGCAGATCGAAGACGCGATTGCTGCGGATCAGATCTTCACTACCTTGATGGGCGATGACGTGGAACCGCGTCGGGCGTTTATTGAGTTGAATGCGCTTTCTGCGGGGAATATTGATATTTGATTTGGTATTGTAGGAAGCCATAGAAGATGAAAATTAAGTCATTCCCGTGAAAACTTTTTTTCATGGTTGATGAAAACATCTAGATTCAAAAAAGCCCAGCATGTGCTGGGCTTTTTTATTTTTCTTGAACTCTTCGACATGCATTCAGAGACAGATGGTTTTTGATTATTTATTTACTTCGATTTAGTGCCTCGCACTTTTAGACTTTTTTCTACTCTCTCATCCATAATCGTCTGCCATTCTGATTTGTAGCGAGTCAATAAAACTTCCTTGCGGACTTTGTAGAGTGGGTTGATTTGCTCGGCCTCAGATAAGCGCCCTATCAAACTGCCTAGAAGCTTCTTCCTCATAGATCCACTTACTGCCTGAGCTAATGCTTGGCTAGCGACTCTTACAAGCTTGGCTCGACGATGAGGTAGACGCAACATACCTTTATAGACCACTAGGCCTGTAATAACCGTTGGTACTTGATGATATGTTTTTATTTTGTGGTATCCGTAGCCGAACCGGTGAATAATCATTGCGATAGAAGTCAGTAGCGCCCTCGAAGCTTTGTCGCCAGATATCGTCATATCGTCGACATACAAAGTAAACTTGCAATCATGTGCGCGGCATAGCGCGTCTATCTCGTCAAACATCACTTTATTAACGAGAAAAGAAAGAAGTGGACTTATACAGCTACCAGTTGGTAAATGGATTCCGAACTTTAATGTTGTGACCGTACAGAGCTTTGCAAGGATTGTTGAAATATCTGGAGCACAAGACATCTCGTTTTTAAAAAAATCATAAACATAATGAAATTTTACCGACGGGAAAAATTTTCGTATGTCGATTTTGAGAACAGCAGAAGAATGTTGATGAGCTTCAGCATTCGTCTTATATGAATGCTTCTTTCTCGCTGAATGAAGATAGGGAGGACACTGTATACGTGTGAGTAAATCCAGTAGTCGCCGATGGACCAATAGTAGGTCGCTATGCGGTTCGGTGATAAAACGAGAAGTCTGTTTGTCTTTGAATATTTTATATTGAGAGCAAATAGCGGATTTCTTTAACCCCAATATTTTACTTGGCTCTACTCCCAGTAAATCTGCGAGCTTACGTTTGTTGGACAAACGGTAAAGTGGAGAGCTCTCCAGATCATACTTTTTTGATCCTCTGGTTGGATTCTTCGTCATCGCTATCTGCAATCCATTCAAGTATTTTCAGCATTTTTTTTGAAATAAATGCGCGTGCTTTATTCATATTTTGAGAACCATCTAAGGTCTCCGAAAATACGACAAGTGATGAAAGCGGCACATTGAAGACCTCGGAATATTTATTGAGAATATCCAAAGATGGTTCTTTCTTACCTGACTCTAGTTCGGAAAGATAAGAGGTTGAAATCGACAACTTCCCAGCTAACTGCGTTTGATTCAGGTTGTGATACTGACGTATAACTTTAAGTGCATTGCTTAACATGATGGTCTTTCCTCAATAATGGAAGGGCGCACAGTTAGAAGTCGGCATGCGAGAAAAACTCTCGCATATAAGACCAAGCTTTCTCTGCGTATTCCGGCACAGTAACGATGCAGAAATTCCACACCGATGGACGTAACAGCAACCAGCGCAAACTGGCTTTGAGGAGTTTGGTTGCACCGTTTTTGCGTTCAACTTGAATGCAAGGCCCGGTGCCTTCTTTTGACTTCTTCCCGTGCGTCGGGCGGACTGTAGTTTTAGTTACCATATGGTTCCTATAGTTAAAAAAGACATTAGTCGGGTGACTAATGTGGAAGCTTCGCTTCCCCCTCGCCCTTTTTTAACTTAGAGAGACCGTCCCGAATACCCTTCATCCATTCTTGACCTGATCGCCGCCCTCGGCGATCAGGTATGCATTCAGTCAATACCGGATATTTCGATGATTCGACGTGTCCGGATAGTAGACCGAGGCATGGTTTTGACAGCGATTACCTGCTGTCGAGAGCAAATGCTCAAACTACTTCGAGGTTTCTCTTTACTACCCGGCCAATATATACGGGGCAAAGTTGAAATGCAAGAATAAATTCGCTGATGGCGAATTTATTTCGCTAAAACACGCAATCTCTTTGCGCGCCTAATGGCGGATGTTGGGTAATTTTCTATGTTGCATTTTTATAGCAAAATTATAGCAACATGTTGATTTTAAAAGGAATTTTGTGTTTTCGTCTGAATCTTGCTAAGATTTATTCAATTAAATTAACAAGGTTGGGCTGATCATGACGCCATTTTCAGCG
The DNA here is from genome assembly GCF_003852535.1 of Herminiimonas sp. KBW02. Taxonomy (GTDB): domain Bacteria; phylum Pseudomonadota; class Gammaproteobacteria; order Burkholderiales; family Burkholderiaceae_D; genus Oxalicibacterium. Next base: position 296,488 of record NZ_QAJP01000003.1, read on the forward strand.
TTTTTAAACGGCATTTGTCGGTCTCGCGGAATGCTACAAAAGCAGGTCGCCTATATGACCGGAGTTGATCCGTCATATCTGAGCGCGATGGCTCGTGGTAAGAAGTCTCCTACTAGTAGTTTTGTACAGCGGCTTGAGAAAGAACTAAACCTTGATCAACAAGAGTGCCAGGCCTTGTCAGAAGCGGTGCAATTCTCGCAAAGGCTTTATCGGATCCCTTCTGAAGCTAACGAGAGCGAACATGAAATGGTTTGGCAGATCATGAGCTTAATAGGCAAGCTAAGGCCGGCACAGATAAGTGCGATCAATGCGATTTTGAAGCTGTGAGCGAAGGTAAAGCAATGGAGAACACTATGTAGAAAAACAAACGGGACGAACCTTTGATGGGCTGTCCCGCTGGGTGATGCAGATAGTACTGAACGTGGAAATTCTAGTATTGTCCTCTTCCTTCCCGCGGTCAAGCCCCCTACTCATCTTCGATGAACAAGTTTTCGCCGAGGAATGGATCAGTTTTGGTCCATTTATGGCGATGCGGGGAATGCTATGCCTAACGATTTTGTATCTCGCTCGGAATCGGCCACACCCGCCTTGGGAAACCAGAGAATACGTGCACGTGAACCGGTTGGGCGCTCATTTGGTTCTGTGCGCGGAAAGTTCCCTTCGCAAAAAATGGGCCGAATGATTCACTGGGAGAGTCAGCTTGAGCGTGATGCAGTGTATCTGTTTGAGTTCTCCCCTGGTGTTCTTGCGTACAGAGAACAACCATTCAAAACGTATTACACGTTGGCTGGAAAGACGCGTAGGTATACGCCGGACTTTGAACTAACACTAGCCAACGAAGAGCTATTGTTAATCGAAGTAAAGCCTATGGAAAAACTACAAGACATAGAAGAGCAACGTCGCTTCGAATGCATCTTCGAACATTTTTCCGCACATGGAAAATCGTTCCGTGTTCTTACCGAAATACAAATTCGCCAGTCTGATTTGCTCGACAACTTGCGCATGATGATGCGCTATCGATGCAAACCATTGACAAAATTTCAGCGGCTGCGCTTTGCTGAGCAATTTACTGGTAGAGACGCCATTTCTTTTGACGAGGTCCGAATTCTTTTCGGAAGTTGCGAGACAGTATGGATGTTAATTAACGAAGGACTCTTAATCTGTGATCTAAAAGTTGAAGTGGGAGCTGGCACAATTTTCTCGACTTCCGCTAAAGGAGATTCGTATGAAGACTTTCTCTTTTAAAGTCGGTACATCTCTAAAGATTGATTCTCAAATGTTCAAAATTGAACGGATGCTTGAAGACAGTCAGGTACAACTTGAAAGCTTGACGGACGGAACATTGATTCGAACTTCTATAGAAGAACTTCTAAAAGGTTATGCGGACAAGAGAATTATTTTTGTAGAAAAATTGTCAGAAAAGCAGATCCCGGAGTTGCCATTGAACCGTTCAATTTCAACTTTCGCAGAGCCAATTCAAGCGAATGCAATACGAAAAAAGAGATACCTCGACTTCATTCTTGGGATGGGTCCTTTTGTATCAACAAAAGACATTCTCGATCAACAGATATCTGAATTTGCGAAGAGCATTAATGATGTAAATCCTCCATCATCAATTTCTGTATATAGATGGCATCGAGAGTTGTTACGTCATCATGGCGATTATCGCGCGCTCATAGATAGACATGATCGTAAGGGTGGTTTGGGAAGCAGACTTCATCCTGGTACATGCACAGTTGTACAAGACGTGATCGATGAAATTTATCTATCAGAACAAAGAAACTCAGGCGAGACAGTATTCTATGAAGTCGTCTATCGCATCAACAAGTTAAATGAGTTCCTCGATGAAAGAGAGAAACTACCGGTGCCAAGTAAGTCGACGATCAATCGTGCTATCGCTAGTCTAGACCACTATGAAAAGACAGCCGCTCGTTTCGGTGCCCGCTATGCACAAATGAAGTACCGGACGAGTGGTCAAGGAATTAGAGCAACTCGTATTCTCGAATGTGTGGAAATTGACCATACCCCTCTCGATCTCTTTATTATCGACGACGTGACAGGCTTGCCGTCGGGGAGACCAACCGTTACGGTGGCCATCGATAAATACTCAAAGATGTTGGTCGGATTGCATGTCGGATTCTCTGGCCCGTCATTAGAAGCCGTATTCGCCTGTCTCAGACATGCTTTAACTCCCAAAACATACATCAAGGAAAGCTATCCGGAGATAGAAGGAGATTGGCCATGTCACGGACATATTGAAACGCTCGTTTGTGATAACGGGCTTGAATTTCACAGCAAAGAGCTTGAGCGGGTCGCGCTGGAGGTTGGTGTGTCAATGCAATACTGCCCCAAAAGACAGGCTTATTACAAAGGTTCTGTAGAGCGGTTTTTGAAGACGCTCAATTACCAGTTTTCAAGAGAGATACCAGGGCATAGCTTCCCTAAATGGTTTCATCGGGAAGACTATGATCCGCAAAAACATGCCTTAGTTACCTTTGACAAGTTGATGAGGCTCTTGCACAAATGGATTGTCGATATATATGCACGACAACTGCACCGAGGCATCAACACGTCCCCCTATAAAAAATGGCAAGATGGCGCCAAATCTGTGCCACCTAAACTGTTGACAGATTTGAATAGGCTGGACGTTTCTCTGGGACGTACATGCGAGCGCGTTATCTGGCATTACGGTATTGAGCTGCACAATATCCGATACAACGACAATGCACTCTTAGTGCTCCGCCGTCAGCACGGCGAAAAGAAGAAGTTTCAAGTTAGATTTTACTTTGACGATATCTCGGTCATTCACGTCATTGACCCGTTAACAAAACAAACCATAGCAGTTCCTGCATTAGCGCAAGATTACGCGCGTGGCCTAACAATGGAGCAACACCGTCTAATCGGAATTCGCGCACGTGACACAAACGCCGGCGTTATTGACATCACTTCGCTCGCCCGAGCCAAGCATGAAATTCGCCAGTTCATTGATGAGTTATCAATCGACAAATCCCAACGTATTCGGCAGCGAAGCGCCAGAATAAAAGCTATTAAACAAAAAAAACAGCCGAACTTTCTTGATGATTCAATTGCCAAGGAAAACGTTCGCAGGGCTCCGCCACCCCCCTCCGCTCATATCGAGAACGATGAGTTGCCAGACTTCGGCTCTGCCGTCTTCACACGTCGTTCTAAAACAAAGGGTAGTCAATCATGAGAAAGCACAAAGATGCTATAGGCTTCTTCGATGAACTCAGGGCGGTGGAGAACATTCTAATACCTCACAGCGGTTTTACAAAAGTGATGTCTCGTTTGAGAAAGGCCATCGAGTTCTCGCAACAGGGTGCGGAGCCTCGACATACATTGTTGGTTGGCGAATCGGGAACTGGAAAGACCTGGCTGGCACAGCACTTCGCGTCACTGTATCCGCCAAGGCTTAATCCAGATGATGTCATAGGTCCTATTCCGGTTCTAATTGTAGAAACACCCGCCATTCCATCTTTGAAAGGGCTCGCGGAGGCGATGTTAATGGCGCTTGGAGATCCATTGTTTTTCAAAGGAACGGCGGCCGAAAAGCGAAATCGAGCTCTTGATCTATTAAGGCGGCGCAATGTTGAATTTCTAGTCCTAGATGAATTTCAACATTTTCTCGACCATGGGAAATTTGATTCACTTATTGCCGTGTCCGATTGGCTGAAACGCTTCATTGATGATGCTAGCGTGCCCTGTTTGCTGATGGGCTTGCCACGATGTGAGGGGATTCTTCAGGTTAACGAACAACTGCGTCGTCGGTTTTCATCTCGTCTGAAGCTATCTGCATTCTCATTAGACACAATGGAGGGAGAGCGGGAGTTTCGAGCGTTAGTACATCAGATCGATAAATCGCTTCCTACCAGCGAGTTATCAAAACTCGCAGATGTGGATATGGCCAGGCGGCTTTACTTTGCGAGCAATGGTCTTATCGGTTATCTACGCCCGTTGATCACGGCAGCTTATGAGTTAATGGTTATCGAAAAAGCGAGCAAATTGGATGCGACTATATTTGAACAAACCTTTATCGATGTAATTTGGAAGGACGGTCTGAAGTCGCTTAATCCCTTCAACAAAGCTTTCCAATTCAGGCAATTGAATCAAATTGGTGAGCCGTTTGCACCGGCGCCAGTACATGTTCGAAGTGTACGCGCTCGTTATCGCTCATGAAGAGATCAACACTGCATCCAATAAAGGCAGAACAAGGGGAAAGCTTGAGAGGCTATCTTCTTAGATTGAGTACGGCTTATGGTTGGCCAGGCATGGGTTGGTTAAAAGAACTGCCTGAAGAGGTCCGACGGTTACGTACCATGATAGGAGTCTCTGTGCATGGCAGGATACCGTCATGGCTTCGAGAGCGGGGAGCGGCGCTTTTGTCAGGAGACCTAAGTCATCACCACTATCTGGGAAAGCTTTCACGTTGTTGTCCCGACTGCCTTATCGAATATCCATTCTGGAGGATTGAATGGGAACATATCTTCTATACCGTCTGTCATGTTCATCGGCATCTACTTCGTGATCAGTGCCCTGAATGCAATGCTTACCTAACATGGGACCGTCCCAGTCTTACCCATTGTAGATGTGGTTCCTCAATACTTAGTTGGCGTAGTGCCGATGTTCTGACTGACGAATCCCAGTTATGCGCTGCTATATCAAAGAGAATCCTTTACGAATGTGGTCTTCAAGCTTCCTGGGAAGGGAATACGGAAATAGATACGCTAAAAGTGCTGAATCTTCATGCGTTAGTGCGTTTGATATTTACATTTGGTACTTATGTAGATAGAGGAAAAAATTTAGGTACCGGCCTAGCTAAATTTAGCAAGGTGAGTGATGCACACAAAATGACCCGACTTACCTCAATTGCAATAACGAATTGGCCATTCAACTTTTACGAGTTCTTAAAAGAAAACATCTCATTTGATCTGAGAACAAAAACAGCAAAGCAATTTGCTAAATTTTCGAGACTAGTTCGCAAACAGGCCAGAAAGAACGGGGAACTTGATTTCATCGCAAGAGAACTTCAAGACTATTTGGCGAAGTATGGTGCGCGACTACTGGACCGCAGAAATAGCTGGGCGACTAGAGAACAGAGAGTAGAACAGCGTTACATGCCAGGAACACTTGCAGCAAAGATTTTAGGGGTTAAGAGAGCGGTTATTGCCGACCTGGTACAGAAAGAGATTTTGGTTGGTTACAGTATCAAAACTAATAAACGGAGTTATCTCGTCATTGAGCGAAGTTCGCTTAATAAAGCTAAGTACTATCGGACGAATATGCTCACATTCACTGATGTGATCGCCATATTAAACCTATCGCGCAGACGTACGAATGACCTAGTAGGGGCAGGCATTTTGGATGAAACACGCGAAAGAGGTATACGAATATTTTGTAAAACCCAAGTTCAGAAATTGGTCGAGACCTTATCTATTCCTAAAAAATTGCACTCGCCCGAAAATACGCCCATTTCAATGGGGTCCGTGTTAAAGAGCCACATAGCTTCAGGAAAAGAATTTGTTTTAATGATGCGTGCGATTCTTTCCGGTGATATATCAACCATCGGTACGCCGGAATCGAAAGATGGTATTGCGGGGGTCCTACTGGATCGTACGGAATACTATGATTGGCGATCTCGTTTCACTTTATGCCAGGGAGATGAGCAATGGACTCTTCCCCAATTAGCCAAGAAATTGGGGTTCAAACAACAGGTTATTTATCATCTTGCCGGCTCAGGATTGTTGCAATCGCTAACGCAAAAATCTGGGAGAAGGAAATACAGAGTTGTTACCCTTGCAGCCCTAAATGAATTTGAGGATAAATACATATCTTCGGCGCAACTCGCAAAGCTTCGCAATACTTCGCCAAAATTTATCATCAAGAATTTAATGACAGAAGGAATCGTGCCAATTTCTGGCCCTTCCATAGATGGTTGTCGACAGTACTTTTACAAAAAAAATGATGTCGCACTCATGCGGGTCTTGTAGTGGCTTACATATCGAAAGATGGCTTTATACAATGCGAATTTTTATTGATACAGAATTTAGTGATTTCGTTAACCCTGAGCTGATAAGTATTGGTTTGGTTGCAGAGTGTGGGGAAGATGAATTTTATGCTGAGCTTCCAGTAGATCTGAGCCGCTGTAACAATTTCGTTCTTGCCATAGTCCTTCCTCAATTATGTCATCTGCCAGGCGTCTTATATGATCGATCACAATTGCAGATGCGTTTAATTGAATGGCTTAATAAATATGAGAAGGAAGCTCCAATTATCATTTCATACGACTACGAAGGAGATTGGATTCTATTCTGTGATTTGATCGGTAATGATATTCCTGAGTGGATTTCAGGTGAGAATATCTATCCATATATTGATCCCGTGGCTTTGCATCGGTTCTTTATCGAGAGGAAACTGAAAGATCATCATGCATTGAATGATGCTAAAGCTAATCGCTATGCTTACACGCGAAGTGAATGCGAATAATCAAGATATAAGTGATAAAGGACAGCCAAATATGAGGAGAAGATTTCAAAAAAGATTTCTCTATGCCCGTCTAGTTGCTGAGCATAAAAGCTCAACTCTCGATATAAGACGACCGGATAAATTCAATGACCCTCTACAATTCGGTAATGAAATATGGGGGAAGGTCTTGCCCGTCGGTAGAGAGTTTGGCTCTGATCTATACAAAAATCATAAAAGCTGAATGTGATGTCAGGATGATATATCCGATTTTCTCAGAGAGCGTATTCTCTTCTGCTGCCGGGTAAAGACTGCTATCCATTCATGTGAACTTGAAATTTTAATCGCCGTACACTAATGACGTTAACGCTAAGCACTATGTGTATGCCGAAAGCTGGATCTAAACGATCAAAATTTATTAGTTTATTGAGCTGACTAAATCTCGAATTGTTTCCGACTATTTTCGAGGTAAGTTCAACGTTCATAACCGCGATCGCGATTCAGTTCTTTTTCGTGCAAGAGTTCCATGTTAAGTTGCCGTTGAAATTCTGATAGCGATAAATATTGTGAAATACTTCCATCGCTATTGATGCCGGCAACCAAACTAAAATCATTCATGCTTAACCCGCCCCCACCATTTGAAGCCTTTTTAAATTTTGCAAAGCTCTCAACATAATGCTTAAAAGATTTAAATTCTATTCCGCTCGCTAATACTTCATTAACGTCGTTCTTTTTGGTGGAACTGAAATAAGTCTGGTAGTTCAGTAGGATACTTGGACGGGTCTTATCTCCCTTGGATCCAAATACGATCAAATGGTGACCATCGCTATTCGATAACGCTTGCCTAGCGTTTGTGTAATTTATAAATTTTGCTTTCTCACTATTAATGGAGATTTGATCTTTCTTAAACTCAATCAAGATCCATTTTTCATTTTTAGAAAAAATTGCATCACCCGCTTGTTCGTGCGTTCCGTCAAGTGGAGAAAGAAACATCCTCTCCATTGCCATTACACTTACTACAAATTTATACTCAACAGTTTTTTCCCACCAAGTAATACTCATTCTCGATATCCTATATTTGGGAGCAATGCTTTTTTACGTACGTTAAATCTTTGCGAGCAGAAAAATTGATCTAAACTGAGTATTCGCATAAAAATTGCTACCGAATAGCATCGCAAAGTTGCCACTGATGCGCATTGGTCAATGTCTGCTTTCGGCCAAAAGCGGATATCACTTGGTAGTATCTTGAAGTGCTAACAATTTGAAGCGAGTCATTCAATCCATGAAAACCAAAATTCTATCTTCATCGTTAGAAAGGCTAAAGCCATTCGCACACCTAGAACCTATCATTTACGCTTTAATTGAAATTGGTAATAAGCCCACTTCAGTTCCTTGGTTTTCAGTTGACAAAGATGGTTGGTATTGCCAACTCCAGTACCCGATAGATTTTGATTATCTAGAAACTAGATTTGAGTTCCCCCCTTCAATAAATATTTCGCGAGGGAGCGGCGGTATTTTGGATACTTTGACGTGGACTGAAATTAATACGAAGTGACGCCAGCATTAACTAATGCGAATAGGTGGCACTGTTGAGATGCGACTAGGTGGCAACTTTGCTTTGCTAACTAATGCCAACCTTCATGCGAATACTCACTAAACAGAGCATTTACTTCATTACTTTGTTCCAGTCAATATTGTGACCTGCGGCATTTAGCTCTCGGCCTAGGGCCGTCTTCCAGCCATTTCCTACATCCATGGCTTCCCATACAACACCGGCAAAATCACTTGGTATCTCTACCTCGCTTCGCTTAAGGGCACATACATTTTCACGCCCCAACTTACCAATGAAGTAGCCTAGTTCTAGAAGCACGTTTTGCCTAGTACGCGGTTCTAACTCGATATCGTTTTTCGCTTTACCTAAATCGTCTGGGGTAAGGAGAACAACGGCAAAACTTACATCACTATTGGCTTCAACCTTCTCAATAACCGTACGCCCTCTATTGGCCTGTTCGTGAAGAATTATCGGATTTAACCCTATACTGCTGAGAAATCGAGCAACGGTTTCCCGTGCTTCGCCATCATGACCATGAACGATAAAAATTTTATTCGATTTTGATTGCATTAGCTTTGGACTAAGGCTCCCATGATTTATGACATAAGTTTTATAGTCCCTAGCGAATGGAATTATTACTTGTCGGGTGAATGCTTGTAGTCCAGCGATTACTTTTCGACCTGAGTAGAAAAATTGATTGCAAAAATTAAGTGCATAGTCTGGGTCAGCTGCAAATTTGTCCAACAATATTAAAGTCAGACCTAGAATTTTTTCAGGTTCATCCGGCCAAACAAGTTGATGACTGCCGACCATGCTTCCACCAGTCGTTTCACTTTCATGTATGAAGGCGTCGAAATCCACATTGGTAATTAGTGAGCGATTTATTTCCTCCAAACTAGGATGATGTAAAAGGCGCACGAGCGCTTTTAATGGCCGCTCAAATGATTGTTGCTGTGCGGCTTGTATATCAAGAATTGCATTATTGATTTGTAGGAATAAATCTAAATCGTCAGACATCTGTACTCCCTAAACGTATTGCGGCTGCCCGATCGATAATTGCCTCTCGATAATGCTCTTTCATCTGTTCGGCGAGTGGGCCAATAAAGGAGTTGTCAGCATACTCCCCGAGCTTTTCATTGATTATCGTCTCAACACTTAAGATCGCGGCTTCAATACTTGCAGGGTCATTGGCATCAAAGGTTACTGTGCCGAGCTCGCCATCCAAAGTTTCAAGTGCCATTTCTGCATTTTTTAGTTCTTGGCTTAGCTCATCAAGCCCAGTAATTTTAATCATGAGATTTAGAGTAAATAGTAAGTATTAAATTTGGGGAGGAAGCCAACTTAGAGTTGGCTTCTTTTTGGGTTGGCTTTCATTTTCTTCGTAGGGCACGTGCAATGGTAACAATGCCAAAGACAAACAAAATCAGGGGGAATCCCCATGAAACGTCTTTGGATATCCAGCCCATTCGTTCTGCTATGAGCAATGCACCTGCAGCTAAGGCAAAAATACCAACACCTAAACCCTCCCATAAAAGAGGACTAGTAAGGTTGGTTTCGGACCCTGCTTCATTTGATTCGATCGCCATATTATTAACCCTTGGGTGGATATGGATCGTTGCCGAAGCTATCCTTATCCCTGATTTGGCCATTCGGTCTGTGAATGATTAATTCAGAGTTCTGGTTCTTGGCAATTTCACGCCCTGCATTTATTGCTTCGCGTTGCGTTGAAAACGTTCCTGTAACGCGAGAAGAGTTTTCGCGGCGGACTGCCCACTCACCGTTGTGAGTGACGACGTGTTGATTTGATTTTTTCATAGCATTTATCGCTTATAAAATAGGTTTTAAAACGTTAGTAAAGCATCGTGTTCGACAAAAGAACTGCCACGATATTCGCGTGCCAGCTTCTAAGAAGCGCTGGATGTCCTGGGTCCAATTCCTTTGCCGTAGCCCTGACTTTTGATGGTTAATCGCTAGTCATGCTGATTATTATATAGCTAAAAAATAGCTAGTCAATAGCTTTGACATGGCTATTTTTAATTTATATAATGTAGGTATGAAATAACAGGCAATGGTTGGGGGAACACGATGGCATTAGCTAAAAAGACAATGACGCTTAATCTTACCGATGCAGAAATGACTGTATTGGAGGAGCTTTGCGCTAAAAAGGATTTAAGTAAGACTTCGCTTGTGAGGCAGGCTCTTAGGCTGTATCAGTTGGTGGAAAAGCGCATGGAGAAAGGTGATAAGCTATTTTTTGAAGATGAAAAATCCAAAGAAAAAGCTGAGGTCATGATGTTATGACCGTAACCATATCGCCAATTTTCCTGTTGGATATCCAAAGTAAAAATTCTGTGCAAGCGGAGCTGTGGGATCAAATTACTGAAAAACAATTAGCTGATTGGGAGGCTGAATGGGCACCAACACTCCAAACTGGCATTAGAAATCTTAATCAAGCAGGGGTCGCCAGAAAATATTGGCCCCAGAATCGTCATTGGGATTGGCGTAAAAAAATGGAGGCGGTGCAAGGCTATCTCGCATACCCGGGTTTCAGCGTCATGTGTAATGGCGTTACGCAAGGTTTAATGGTCGTTGAAAATACGTCGTACCGTTGCCGACTTCAGGAACAAGAGGGGCAACATTTAATTTACGTTGAATTTATTGAAAATGCACCCTGGAATAGAAAGGAGTTACTACTTACGCCGCGTTACCGCGGGGTCGGCAGTATTTTGATCCGGGCAGCAATCGAACTCAGCAAAGAAGAGGGTTTCAAGGGAAGGATTGGCCTTCACTCATTGCCACAAGCAAATGATTGGTACGCCAATTCATGCGGAATGAGTGATTTGGGCATCGATACAAACAAAGAAGGCTTACGTTATTTCGAAATGACACCTGCGCAGGCAGAAGCCTTCATTGCGAAAGGGAATTAGCCATGAAAATCGAATTCACCAAAGAATGGTGTATGAGGATGGCACATCTGGAGAATGATGCTGCCATTAGTGCGGGAGCATTTAGTTTTGATCCAGTATTGGACGTTGAGCAAGAAGAGGTCGAATCCTTTTTAGAGGAGCCGAACATTGCATTTGGCAGATTTGTGAGCCTTATTAGGCGAAAGAATAGATTAAGTCTTGAGAGGCTTGCAGAGGATACCGATATAGAAATAGAGGAGCTGGTAGAAATAGAGGCCGATACAAGACATAAGCCAGAACCAAGGACCGTATATCAATTAGCGAACTACTTCAAAATTCCAAGAAGTAATTTGATGCAGATAGCAGGACTTACTATACCCAAAGATATACATCTTCATAGTGAGGCCATTAGATTTGCGGCGCGTTCGGACCCAAATGCTGACCTCTCTGATGAAGAACGTGCTGCTTTGGAAGCCTTTGTGTCTGTTCTCATAGATAAAAAATAAAAGATAATGGCAAAAAATCTCTTACTGTCTTCCAGAACTAGTCGCGATATTGATGCAAAGATAGAGCGTGTGCTGAATGGGCTTGGCAATCCCGAACCACCTATTCGGTTAGAAGATGTAAGAGCTCTTTTAAATCTAGATTTGAAGTTTTATACAGCTACTGACCCTGGTTTTGCAGAAGAGACAATCAGTAGAATTCGAGTCGCTACTATTCAAGTTTATAAGCGACCTACACTTCTAATAGATGCGATTAAGAAGATGTCTCTGAAAGCTCTTTACTTGCCTGATCGTAAGCGAATTATGCTTGATGGAGATATCCCAGAAAAAAAACATAGATGGAATGAGGCTCATGAGATTGGGCATAGTTTAATCCCTTGGCATGACGACATGATGCATGGAGATAACACGCATACAGTTTCTCACTCGTGTCATGAACAAATCGAAGCCGAGGCTAATTTTGCTGCGGGGAGATTATTGTTCTTGCGCGATCGATTTTTAGACGAAGCGTTTTCTGTTGATCCGACCTTGGCATCTGTAAGGAAGTTACACGGAATATTTGGAAATACGCTGTCAACAACACTTTACAGATTTGTAGAATGCGTGGGCGTTGACGTACCTATGCTCGCATTGATTACTGGCCATCCACATTCAACCAAACGAAAACCTGAATTTGATGAGGCTAAACCCTGTCGCCACTTTATTCGTTCTCCTGCGTTCATGGCTCGTTTCAGCAAAATTTCAGAGATTGAATTGTTTAAGGCGGTTGCCGGTTATTGCGGCCCCCAGAGTGGGGGGCCGCTAGGTGCTACTGATTTAATTCTTACTGATGATAATGGTGAAAATCATCGATTTAAATTTGAAACGTTCTTTAACCGATATGACGGGTTAACGTTGGGTACTTATTTACAGCCCGAGCAGCTAATGGTTGCTGTATCCTAGGAGCCTGTTAGATTTAAAGGCAGAGCCTAAACTGAAGAAATATAATGTGCTCATGGAGGTGTTATGGCTAAATCACATGTGCTTCGCACAAGCACGAGTAAGTTTGTTGTGAAGTCAACAGCGAGCGCCGAATTGGCGACCTTGCGCACTGTCGTCTTCGAGCTTAAGAAAAAACCTCAAGAATTACGTAAGATTGCAGTGAAAGCCGGTGTTTCTACGCCAACGGGGCGGGTGCCTTCAATTTATCGGAGCAAATAATAAATACCGGATCGCGTTACGAAATTCTACCGAGTTTTTTGGTGTGCTTTCACGGGACGGATGAAGCTACAGCCGAAAAAATTCTGGCGGGCAAAGATCATTTAGATCAAAGTACCAATCAGTATGATTGGTTGGGACATGGAATTTATTTCTGGGAATATAGTCCGCATAGAGCGCAAGAATTTGTTGAAACAAAATTCGCACGAGAAAAAAGAAAAGACAAAGTTGCTGTCGTCGGAGCCATTATCGACCCAGGGCTTTGCTTAAACCTTTTAGATGCGTCAGGATTGAAGTCGTTAGAACTTGCGTATGAAGCCTTGCTTGCAAATAATAATGGTGATGTTGCCCAGTTGCCCGTTAATGGCACACAAAGGTGGAATAGAAATTTGGATTGTGCGGTGATAAATATGCTGCACGAACTTCGTGAGGTTACTCAACAAAAGACCTGGCAGAAGAAAAATCCGGGAAGGCAGACACTACCTGCCTATGACACCGTTCGAGGAGCATTTTGGGAGGGCGGTCCAATTTTCCCTGGGTCTCTAATTGAGAAGAAAAACCATGTGCAAATATGCGTGCGAAATCCAGATGTAATAAAAGCATACTTCCGCCCTATACAAGATTAACTTTGAGGGGTCCTTCAAACTAGGCCTAGTTTCAATGGAAAGGGATAGCAGTGTCCAAATACCTTTACGAAGTCAGCATAACGCGAGGCAGAAGTAATAAGAATTACCAGAAATTCTTGAAAAATGTATCAAATCTTAACGCGAAGGCTCCTGATTACGCCGGTATTCAAAATGTCTGTCTTTTAGCGCACCACGTCGATGCTCGGACTATTCACATGCTTTGTACGGAGGGTTTCAGTCGTGCCGAAAAAGACGTCACTGTCGAAGAAATAACAACATCCTCTTTGGATTCGCCAGTCGGGCATCATCGAATTCATTTGGAGCTAATCGAGAATTATTTTCTACCGCACGGTAATTTCCCGAATTTAAAGGCTATTGGCTAAATAGAGTCACTTTATACAAACGTCGAGTAATGAAGAACATAAAAGCAGTTTTCATTTAATTTGAGAAAATATAGGAAATTTTAATAAACTGTGAAATAGCCGAATAATGAAAATAGAAAACTGCTTGAAATTTCCTTTAAAAATCAAAGAGCATAATTTTCATTATCTGTGACTTCCTACAGGTATATTTTCAAAACATTTGAAATGTTTTCAAATACGTGAAAAGGCTCCTTTGGGAGCCTTTTTTACAAGTATGGTGAGATTCGAATATGTCGCCGAAACCCAATGGTGGCTTCAAATCGATTCCGGTGTAGAAGAAATAAATGGAAACGAAAAGATGGGCTTTACTTGGAAGAAAAGTATCGCTCATGATCGCTTTCATGTAATGAGTGAAGCTCACCGATTTTGTTGGCTATTTGCTGTACCTCCTGACTGAGCTTTTCGTCGCTACCAATTAACTCAAGCAGGATATGTATTGCTTCGCAATGGCAAAGAATCGCCTGAATGGTAAGGTAAATAGCGAAACTGAATTTTTCTACATCAAGTAGGGCAAACGCCCGTGCGTGATCCTCGGTTGGTATGAACTCTACAATCGTTGAATTAAGAATGTCTTCGCCGAGAAGATGCACTGAATCAGACGACGATTGGAAGTGCGTACAATACACCTCTTCTTTTCCTACGGCCTTAAACTTCTCTCGACTATTTGATGGCCAAGGCGCGATAGGGAGGTTAGGCGAAAAGGTAATGCTTTTTTCAATCAATTCTGTTGATTGCAATAATCCTTCTGCTGCCTTCATCGATGTGACTAAATTTGCCCCAGCTGCGAATTTGTACCATTTCTTTGCGCGTGATTTACGAGCTTCTACGCATGCTCGCAGTAGTCCTTTAGACCTCGCATGTTGAGTCTTGGCCAGAATAAAAAGCAAATTAACGGACATTTCAATAGAAACGCGAGAAAGAGCTTCGGCGGGAGTACTAAATTTCTGAGATAACGCGTGGCAAATCGTTGCGTTAAGCTCATTAATCCCATTTAAAAAATGTCGAACTTGAACGCGTTGAATGATGAAACTAAGTGATGCATGTGTTTCAACGGGAATATTGAGGGAAATTTCTCTTAACGTTGTGACCGTCTTTAAGAGGGTTTCAACTTGGGTTGTATGCGCAGCGTAGTCCGCTGTGAATTGTTTTAAAAAGGTCATTAGATCTTTGATGCAAGATGAAGAGCAGATGTACGGGGGCGCTTGCACATCAATGAACGTTCAACTATGGGATGTGCTATTGAGCTTAATAAAGATCGGTATAAGAAATAAGTTGATGAGTATCTGAAAGATAGGTCTTTGTTAAATCAACATTGCCATCACGCCGCATATCTACAATGCGAGCCACAAGATCAATCAGAAAATCTTCTAATCCACCTAAAACTTGAGGTAGTGGATGGCTGTATTGAACAAGGCCATTAATGTGCTTGTCACGTTTCTGTGCCAGGGCTAGTACAGTGGGAAATTCTGCTCCTAAAAGCCCACGAATATCACTGTTGTGAAATGCGTGTTTAGAGGCATTGCTTAAGGTCTGAATTGTTTTAACAAAGCTGATATTGTTCCCTAAGAAAACTTTTTTCAATAATTCAAAACGATTGGCTAATTCAACATTGTTTGCCAGATTTTTAAACATCCGTTTTTGTATTCCCTGCGTTTCTTCAAACAAAGACGCAAAAGAATCTAGATATATTGGGCTCCCTATTTTTTGTAGTTGGCTGTGAAATATATCAATAAAAAGCAAGCTAACTATTTCATCTAATACGCGGCGGATTTGGAAAATCAATGCGTCCGTGGAAATATGATAATCAAATGGATTTACTGCATCGGATTTAGGATTTTTAGCCTCGTCCCATTTTTTGTAGATAAGCTTTGAGGTCTCTCGTATAGAGAATAATCTTTGCTGAAGATCTCTTCGGACAGTACCAGAAGATTTGAATCTGTAAATAAAATTACTCGCCAAAATTTGATTGATCCATGACGGAATCGGATCATTGAAATTTGAAGGGTGTGGGTCAGTGTAAAAATTTGATCCTAGTGATGGTCTATTCGGCCAAATGTCATGTCCAGTATAAAAACACAATTCTTCTATTGGATATAGTCTTGCGGTGCTAACATTTTTTAAAATCCAACGTCTGCAAATCGGATCAAAAACTGGAACTTGGTTGTTCTCCCAAAGCCGGGTTATTGGCGTGGGAATCAGTGTCACCCCGAAGGGCAAGTAAGTCTTGTTTGGCCCCCAAGGCTCCGTACTAGAAGTAGGTGGTACCGTTTGAAAATCATTTAGAAGTTTTTCTGCAGATTCTCTAATTAGAGAGTCACTGCAGACGTAAATTTTTGAATCTAATTCATAGTAAAAAACACGAATGTTTTCCTGCATATGATCTACTCATTGTTTAAAAATATTTGTGCGGTGAAATTGTAAAAACTTTGATTGCTCTGAGTTGAACTTTCCTACGCTCTTCTTTAGCGAAATTCCCCATGCCGACAAAACATCCGTATTCAATTTAGAAGAGATAAGTAATTGACCAATATCAGAGAAAGAAATAAATCCGCTATCAAACAAATGGTCCACATGCGGTGCTAGAAGAAGCCCATTACATCCATGTAATTTTTCCGTATCGTCAGAAAGACGCCAAGGTTTGATATGACTCGCGCGAAGGTGTTGAGGATCGCTAACTCCTGTCACTCTGCATGCTTTCTCATTTAGCCTGACGTTTGTTTTGAATAAACCTTGTCCAAGTCTAGAGTTAATCAGCTGGGATTTTGTAGTGGCGCTGATATCTGTTCTACCTCTGATCGCGTTTTCAAATACATCATCGCTGGTCGATTCAATTTCAACTGTGCTGGTGAGGGCCGTTAATGTTGAATGATACTCGGCGCCTATTAACCCAATTAGCTGTTGGGCCATAGCGTTGCCGATTTTTGCCAAATAAACTGATTGAAGGCCATTCCCATTTTTCTGAAGAGGCGAGTATTTCTCTGGCAAATATACGGAAAGCTGTTCTATGTGGTCTTTGGGCCGAATAATATTTGTTAGTTCTTTGAATTCTACAGGGACAAGCCATCCTTCTTTAGACCAGTTGATGCCCGCATTTCCGAAATCTGGTTTTGGCGCAGTTTGCACGACGCCCGATGCGCGTCCAATTGCTTTTATTCTGGTATCGCAAAACGAAAAAATGACATCTCCTGGGGAGACGTCTTTCATGTTTTCATAGAATTGATTTCGGCCGCCGTCTGAGCGCGTTTTGGGCGACCAAAGAAATCCGCCATTTATCTCGTCTTTGTAGGTTTGGTTCTGATTAACCCACCAATAGTTAATTGGTGGATTTGTAGCGGATGGCACCATCTCTATTAATTCCTATTTTTAAGATAACTCCTATATTAATAGAAATGAACGACGGATTGCCTTTTGGAAATATCCGCGATGTTTCGGCGCAAGCACTAGTCTGTGCGAGTGCGATTTTCCGTTGGTGTTTGATCCACTGTAGCGTCTGAGCATCACAAAACCGATTTTTCTTGCAATAATTCCTTATGAGAAATACAAATTCTGTAGACTAGAAACCCACGGCAGGATCGCCACGTAACCCGCATGGCGTCTACCTAAAACCATAATAATTACGCTGCCCAAGGGCGATCCGATGAAATACCGTTTTATGTCTATGCTGGCCGGCACTTTGCTGGCCGCGACCTGTGCTTCGGCGTTCGCCGATAGCGGCACTTCCGTTCATTTTGATATCAACCGTTTCGATGTCCGCGGCAATACTTTGTTGCCCACGCAGACTGTCGATAGCCTGGTTGCGCCCTACCTCGGCAAGCAGCGTGATTTTGCTGATGTGATGAAGGCGCTGGAAGCGCTGGAGGCGGCTTACCATGCGCGCGGTTATCAGCTGGTGCGTATCGATTTGCCTGAGCAGGAACTGGATCACGGCACCGTGGTGCTGAATGTGGTGCAGACCAAGATCAGCAATATAGTCATCGAAGGCAATAGCCATTTCGATGATGCGAATATCCGTCGCTCCTTGCCTGCGCTGCATGAAGGACAAACGCCGAACCTGAAAGCGGTTTCCAAGAGCCTGAAGCTGGCGAATGAGAATCCGGCCAAGAAGGTGACGATGCGGATGAAGTCTACCGAGCAGGATGACGAAGTCGAGGCGACGTTGGCGGTTGTTGACGAGTCGATCTGGCGTACTACGGTGGGCCTGGATAACACTGGCGTTCCGTCTACCGGACGCACCCGCGCCAATGTTGTATTGCAGAACGCGAATATGTTCGGCCTTGATCATGTGATGAGCTTGCAGTACACGACAACGCTGGAAGAACCTAGCCGCGTTGGTGTGTATGGCGTTGGTTATCACGTGCCGCTGTATGCGCTGGGTGATTCGATGGACTTCTATGCGAGCTATTCCGATGTGAATGCGGGTACGGTGACGGCCGGTATTTTTGATTTGGCGGTGAGCGGCAAGGGGTCGATGTACGGTGCGCGTTATAACCAGAATCTGGCGACGGCCGGCAATTACGAATCCAAGCTGATGTACGGCGTCGATTTGAAGCAATACAAGAACAGCATGCAGTTGCAAGGCATTGAGCTGGGTGCTGATATCACGGTGCGTCCGGTCAGCATCGCTTATCAGGGCGACTGGGCTCTGGCTAACGGCTCATTCGGTTTTGTGACGACTCTGCTGCATAACATTTCCGGTGGTACCAATGGTCATCAGCGTGATTTCGACAAGGTGCGTGTTGATGCGAAGGCGAATTACACCGCATTGCGCGTCGGCGCAAGCCTGACGCAAGCCTTGCCTGCTGAATGGCTGGCGCGCGCCGTTATCAACGGTCAGTACACCAAGGATGCCTTGATTCCGGGTGAGCAATTCGGTGCGGGTGGCGCTGCTTCGGTACGCGGTTTCCTCGAGCGCGAAGTGGCCAATGATTCAGGTATTACCGGTAACTTTGAGGTGTACACCGTGCCATTGTGCGGCAACAGCAAGTGGCAATGCCGCGCCCTGGCCTTTTATGATCATGCTTACCTGACGCGTAATCACTCTTTGCCGGGCGAGTTCAGCACAATCTCTATCAACAGCGTTGGTGTGGGTTTGCGGGTGCAATTGGGTAATGACGTGAACTTCCAGGTTGATGTTGGCCATGTCCTGCATGCGGAGGCAACGACTACCCGCAGCGGTGACAACCGTGTACACGCACGTCTTGCCTTGTCTTTCTAAGGTGCCATGATGAAGAAATCTATGAATATGGCTTTGAATAAACCCGCCGCCCTCGCCTGGTCTGTGCGCTGCGCTTTCTTGCCACCACTAATGGCCGCATGCCTTGGTGTCGCAGGTATCGGCAGCGCAGTTGCGAATCCATCCAACCCTACGGTCGTGAATGGACAGGTTACTTTTTCGCAGCAAGGCAATGTTTTCACGATTACGAATAGCCCGAACGCGATTATTAACTGGAGCAGTTTCTCCATCGGTGCGGGTGAGATGGTGCGTTTCATACAGCAAAACAGTAGCAGCAGCGTGCTGAACCGCATTACCGGACAAGACCCGAGCCGCATCATGGGTGCGCTGCAATCAAACGGTCGCGTGTTCCTGATCAATCCAAACGGCATTATGTTTGGTGCTGGCTCGCAAGTGAACGTAGCTGGGTTGGTGGCGTCGACACTGGCGATTTCAAACAACGACTTCCTCGCTGGCAAGAATAAATTTACAGCAGGCGATGTCGCTGGTGCGGTGAGTAACCTTGGTGCGATTACTACGCCTAGCGGCGGGCAGGTTTATCTGATCGCGCCGGATGTGAGCAATAGCGGCATCATCACCTCGCCTAAAGGTGATGTGGTGCTGGCAGCAGGACGCAGCGTGCAACTGGCGGATTCGACCAATCCTGATATGCAGGTAGTGGTCTCTGCGCCGACCGACCGTGCGTTGAATCTTGGTGAAGTGATTGCGCGAGGCGGCAAGATCGGTATCTACGGTGCCTTGATTAATCAGCGCGGCAAGTTGAATGCAAATAGCGCGGTGGTCGGTGAGAACGGCGAGATCATCCTGAAAGCGAGCGGCACGACTTTGCTGGAAGCTGGCAGTGTGACGAGTGCAACCGGTGCAGGCAAAGGTGGCGAAGTACAGGTGCTCGGTGAAAAAGTCGGTCTGATGGGTGATGCGGTGGTCGATGTCAGCGGTCAGAGCGGTGGCGGTACTGCGTTGGTCGGTGGTGACTATCAGGGTAAAAATACCGCGGTGATGAATGCCGAACAAACTTTTGTCGGCAAGGATGCGACGATCAAGGCAGACGCAATTACGAGTGGTGATGGCGGCAAGGTCATCGTCTGGGGTAACCAGACTGCGCAGGCTTATGGTTCCATCTTTGCGCGGGGTGGTGCGCAGTCGGGTAACGGTGGGTTCATTGAAACGTCGGGTAATTTCCTTGATGTGGCGGGCATACGTGTGAATGCCAGCGCACCCAAAGGCACAAGTGGTCAATGGTTACTCGATCCCCTGGATATTGTTGTCATTCCTTTTGATCCTCAAAATGACCCGGGAACGGATTTGAGTGATGTGTCTGCATTTTCAGCTAATGCAAATGACGTTACTCAAATATATGGCGCAACCATATCGATGGCTTCTGGAGTGGCTCCGGGTGCAAGTGTTATTTTGCAGGCTAAGCGAAATATAACTTTCGATAGTGTGGTCAATATTGATATGCCTGATATAGGACTGACGGCGCAGGCGGGTAACAACATCGTCGTCAATGCGCTGCTTGCCACGAATCGTGGTGCCATCGTTTTATCGGCGAATGATAATGGTGCAGGAACCGCTAGCGGTAGTGGCAGAGTCATCGTCAATGCTGGCAACGGCGGGCTGGTTCGTTCTAATAACGGAGGTACGGTGACCATTAGAGATTCGATTACGAATCCACCTTCACCTCCTCCTTCCGCCGACATCTGTACCATTGCCCCCAACTCAGCCTTATGCCAGGTGCTGTCACCTCCGACCGCAAGTGAACCAGTCAAGCCGGTACAACGGGCAAGCAATGAAATCATCAAGACAGTTAATGCAGCCGCACCTAAGACTGATTTCGATCAGGTGGCTTCCCTCGATACAAAAAATCAAGGCGATACCTCATCTGGCGGGTCGGGATCATCCGCAAGTACATCTATTCCGGATGATAAAAAATCTGATGACAAGAAAGCCGACACCAAAGAACTCGCATCCAATGACAAGAGTGGAACCAAAAATGAAACAGCCGCAAAAATGTACTGTAATTAAGTCAGCCCTGTTGCTGGCAGTTTTGTGTACAGCAACAGTGGTTCAGGCTGCAGGCGTCGGCACGGTTACCTTGCTGAGTGGTCCCTTGCTGGCGAAGAAAGCAAACGGCACGATGCGCGTGCTCGGCGCGAAGTCGACGGTCGAGGCCGGAGACACCTTATCCACTCAGGGTAAAGCGTATGCACAAGTCAGATTCAGCGATGGCAGCACGCTCATCCTGCAACCGGATACGACGCTGACGATAGATAAGTTTTCGTATGACGCGGCCAAGCCTGCTGCAGACAATGTTGCCTTCACACTGGTGCAAGGCGGGGTGCGTTCCAATGCGGGCTCGCTCGGCAAGCGCAGCAAGGACAGCGTGCAGATGGTGACGCCAAGCGCCAGCATTAGCATGCAAGCGGCGAATGTCGTCGTGCAGTACATCAAGCCGACAGCGGAAGCAGTTGCGGCTGCGCGCCACGCATATTTACTGGCGAGTACTGCAGCACTTGATTTATCCATGCATGCAACTCGTAGCGACATGCCGGCACCTGCAGCTATTCAGCCTTTGCTGCTGGCGCAGGTCAATATACCTTTACCCACCGGGCTGAAGCCGAATGCTGTTGGTTCAACACCGCCATTGCCGCCGGGTTTGTATGTGCAGGTAATCGATGGCTTGATTAACGTGACGAACAAGGGCGGTACGCAGAATTTTTCTGCTGGACAGTTCGGCTTTACACCGACTCCGATTCAGGCGCCGGTAGTCGTACCGAGAAACCCGGGCCTGCAATTTACTCCGCCACCAGCGTTTAGTGTCCCGATGTCAAACACCCCAGGTGCAAGCTCCGCACCACCTAAATCCAATGCAGTGGATTGCGTGGTGCGTTAGTTCGAGATGATGGGAATGTTTCTGTACTTGTGATGTCGTACGGATTGAGCTTTTCAGGTTTTGAAAAGCAAGTTGATACGGTGATGCAATGAAGAAAATATTGCGTAAATTGATGATGGGTTTGCTGATGCCAGTTGTATTGGTAATAGCCGGATGTGGCGGCTATGCACGTACGCCAAATGGCAGTTCGAGTGTAGAAGCCTACGGCGTTATCGATGTCGGCGTGCAACATGGCAATCCGTAGATGAATGACAGATGTAAAAAGGCTTCCCGGGGGAAGCCTTTTTTATTGCATCAATTTCCAGTGGCGCCGGACTTATGTGTCTTCCCACACCACGCGATGCTTACCCTGTTCCTTGGCACGGTACAGTCGTCTATCTGCCAGCTCGATCAGATCGCTAGGTGCCTGCTCCGATTGCGGAACCAGTGTAGCGACACCTATGCTCACAGTGAGCCATGCGCCGGACGCAGCGTGTGCATGCGGGATCTGCAAGGCTTCCACCGCAGCACAGACTTTCTTGCCCGAGATGACGGCGCCATTGATGCCGGTTGCCGGCAAGATGATGGCGAACTCCTCGCCGCCGAAGCGGGCACTCAGATCGGCCGGGCGCATCGCGCTGGCTTCCAGTGATTTGGCGACCTTCTTCAATACCAGGTCGCCCGCAACGTGACCATAAGTGTCGTTGTATAACTTGAAGTTGTCGACGTCGATCAGCAGTATCGATAGTTCCTGTTGCTCGCGACGCGCACGCTTCCATTCTGCACCCAGGTAGTCATCGAAGTAACGCCGATTGGCAATGCTGGTCAGACCATCGGTATTGGTCAGGCGCTGCAGTTCGAAGTTACTTTTTTGTAGCTGTTGCTGACTTTCGCGCAGCGCGCGGTAAGCGGCATCGCGTTGCAAGAGATTGTTGTACGAACGTGAGTGATACCGGATGCGCGCGATCAGTTCTATCGTGTCCGGCAACTTCACCATGTAGTCGTTGACGCCGGTAGCGAAGGCATCGCGTTTGACCTCGGCATCTTCGCGCGTCGACAGTACGATGATCGGGATATCGCAGGTCGTTGCGTTCTGGCGGTACTGGCGTACCAGCGTCAGTCCGTCCACACCTGGCATCACCAGATCCTGCAGGATGACGGTGGGTTTGGTTTTTTCTGCGACGCGCAAGGCTTCATCCGCACGTGCGCAGTAGTGGAAGTCGATATTCGGGTCGTTCAATAAGGCGCGCCGTATCGCTTCGCCGACCATGGGCTGGTCATCTACCAGCAAGACCATGATCTTGTATTCTTCAGCCGGTAGATGGATTCCGAGATCGCTGTCGCTCAGTGCGGAAGATTCCATATTTTTTATCCCTAGATTCAATTAAACAGTTGGACTAATTTTTGTGCAATGCCGGATACGGGGAGTATGTCTGTCGCTGCACCCAGCGCAGCGGCTGCTTTGGGCATCCCGTACACAGAACTGCTTTCCTGATCCTGCACGATGGTGTGATATTTATGATCGTGCATCGCCTTCAGGCCGAGCGCGCCATCGCGTCCCATACCTGTCAGCAGTACTCCCACTGCCTTACCCTGCCATTGCTGCACCACGCTATGAAACAACACATCGATGGACGGATGATAAATATCCATCGGTGACTCTGCGACATAACCGAGGCTGTCGCGATTCTTGATCAACAGGTGCTGATTGGTACCCGCAATAAAGACGGTGCCTCTCAGCGGCTGATCACCTTCCTTCGCCACGCGTACACGCAAGGCCGTTTGTTGCTGCAACCAGTCCGCCATGCCATCGACAAAAGCCGAATTGATATGCTGCACGATAACGACTGCGGCCGGGAAGTCAGTCGGCAGGCCGCGCAAGAGTTCGGCCAATGCTGCCGGGCCACCTGCCGATGCGCCGATCACTACCAGTTTGTTGGACGGATCAGCTTCGCGTATGGCAGCGGGCTTCTTCACAGGAGCCGGTGCTTCCACCTTCTTGCTCATGCGGGCGACTTTTTCTATTTTCGCGATTAATGCGGCAGCGCCCTGCTGGAAGTTGCCGCCGGTCATGACCGGGGTCGTGACGACATCCAGCGCACCGTAACCCAACGCCTCATATACCTTGACGGCATTCGCACTGATATCAGCTGTCACCAGCAGGATCGGGCAAGGTGTCTTTTGCATGATGCGACGTGTTGCTTCAGCGCCGTCCGCGTTTGGCATGATGATGTCCATCAGGACCACATCGGGTAACTGCCATGCGCACATCTCTGCTGCCTGTACACCGTCCTGAGCGACCCAGATGAGTTGATGTGCGGGGTGCTCTGCCAGCGCCCTGCGCAATATCTCAACTACCATGGGTACGTCATTGACGATGCCGATTTTCACGTTCAGGCCGCTCCTATCAAATCGGTGACAGCCTGTAACAGACTCTCGTCATGGAAACTGCTCTTAGTGAAGTAGTAATCGGCTCCGGCATCGAGGCCGCGTTGCCTGTCTTCTTCCCTGTCCTTGTATGAAACGATCATCACGGGCAGCGCTTGCAGGTTGGTGGCTTGCCTGATCAGCGATACCAGTTCGATGCCATCCATGCGCGGCATGTCGATATCGGTAATGACCAGATCGAAGTGTTCGGTACGTACCGCATTCCAGCCATCCATACCATCGACCGCGACGACGACCTGGTAACCGCAATTGCTGAGCAGCTTGCGTTCGAGCTCGCGCACCGTCAGTGAGTCATCCACCACCAGTACTTTCTTGCGTTTGACGTCGTTCTGGTTTTTGTTGCCATGCTGAACCACGTCCAGCTTGCCGGCTGCGGTCAGTTTTTCAACCGAGCGCACCATGTCGGCGACGTCGAGTATCAGGACCGGGTCGCCATCTTCCATCAGTGCGCCGGCCAGTACGTCCGGGATTTTGCCGAGACGGCTGTCGAGCGGTTGTACCACCAGCATGCGTTCGCCGAGGAAGGCGTCGACTGCCAGGCCGTAAGTGTGTTCATGATCACCGATGACGACCACCGAAACCAGGTCATCCTTGGCGCGTAGTTCACCTTTTTGCAAAATCTGATGTGCACTGACCAGGCCGATCTGGCGGCCGTCAAAGCTGAAGTGTTGCTGCCCTTCCAGCATGGCGAGCTGATCGCGTCGCAGTTCCAGCGTGCGGTTTACATAGGCCAGCGGGAAGGCATATGGTTCATCATTAATCGTCACCAGCAGACTGCGGATCACGGAAAGTGTCAGCGGCAGTTGCAACTGGAAGCGTGTGCCTTGTTCGACGGAACTCGAGATACGCATGGTGCCGCGCACCTGCTTGAGCATATTGCTGACGACGTCGAGACCCACGCCACGACCGGATATGTCGGTGACGGTATCGCGCAGGCTAAAGCTGGGCAGTAGCAGGAATTCGAGTAATTCAGTTTCGCTTAGTTGTGCGACGGTGTCGGCATTCGATAACTTGCGCCGGATGATGGCGGCCCGCAGTTGATCCAGATCTATACCGGCGCCATCGTCACTGACGTTCACCAGCAGCATGCCTGCACTATGTCGTGCTTCTAGCGTGATCGTGCCTTGCTCCGGCTTACCCGCCGCTTTGCGTTGCTGCGGACTTTCTATACCGTGATCGATTGCGTTGCGCAGCAGATGGCCGATAGGCGCTTCCAGCTTCTCCAGGATGTCACGATCGATTTGCGTCGCGTTGCCGATGATGTCCAGTCGTACCGATTTTCCCAGTGCATGGCCGACGTCGCGCACCATGCGCGCATAGCCCTGGGTGCCATCGGCAAACGGTCGCATGCGGCAAGCCAGCGCTTCATCGTATAAGCGTTGCGACAGATTCACTGAGCGACGATCAAATGTTTCCAGCTCACCCAGTTGATCGGCCACCATGTGCTGGCATTGCATCATTAGCGTGCGCACTTCGGACAACGCGGCCTGCGTTGCTTCGTCTGCCGTTTGTGCTGACAGTTGTTGATGCAGCAGATCGAGAGCCTGCCCGGCTTCACGTTGTGTACGTTTGAGGCGCAGGATGGATGCGGTAAACGGTTTGAGGCGACGCGATTCAACCAGCGATTCACCACTCAGGCTGAGTAGCCGGTCCAGGTTGCGGGCGTTGACGCGTACCGAACGTAT
Source organism: Herminiimonas sp. KBW02 (assembly GCF_003852535.1). GTDB lineage: Bacteria > Pseudomonadota > Gammaproteobacteria > Burkholderiales > Burkholderiaceae_D > Oxalicibacterium. Next base: position 322,409 of record NZ_QAJP01000003.1, read on the forward strand.
GCTGCTTTCACGTGTCTCAGATAGCGTAGTGCCGTTGCTGAGGGGGGGTGTTTCTGCTGCGATTTTTTCTTCTACATAGCTGGCTATGTTGTCCGGCGCACTGACTTGTTCTTCAGGCTCGGCCATGACGTTGGTCAGCCTGGCGATGAATGCAGTAATTTCGGGTTTGCCTGCTTTGTCGCCCCAGGTTTCATCGTCGCCGGGCGGGTTGGCTATGCGTGTCAGCAAGTCCACGCCTTTCAGCAAGACATCGATTTGCTTGCGATGCAGCTGCAACTCGCCACGCTGTGCGAGGACGAAGCAATCTTCCATTACGTGCGCGACATCGACGCCTGCCGCCAGGCCGATGATGCGGGCCGCACCTTTGAGCGAGTGCGCTGCACGCATGCAGGCTTCCAGCTGATCGGCTGCGCGCGGATTCTGTTCGAGTTCGAGCAAGCCTATGCTGAGGACGTGTGTCTGGCTTTCCGCTTCCTGGCGGAATAGCTCCAGCATGGACATTTGGCTCAGGTCTGGCGAGCTCATGTCAGGCTCCGGTTCAGTGCGTAGAACAAGAGATTGCAATCCAGCAGACCGATTTTCTTGTCTTTGCTGACGATCATCGCTTGCGTATAAGTCGTGTGCGATTGTGCCACCGTAGACGGCACCGTTTGCAGTTCGGCTTGCGTGAAGCGTTGTACACCCAGTACTTCATCGACCGGGAAGACCAGGGTTTGACCCTGGTAGCCGACTACCAGCAGACGCTGGATTGCCGCTGCGCTTGCGCGCTCTGCACCCAGCATCTGGGTGAGTGACACGCACAGCAGCAGCGAGCCGCGTATATTGCTTAAGCCGAGTATTGCGCGATTGGTCTGATGCGGCAGGCTATGAATGGTGCGTTGCTCGGCGACTTCGACGATGGCGTCAGTCGGCAGAGCCAGCCATTCATTCCCGGCGCGGAAGATCAATGCGGAAACCGCAGTCTCGCTGCGCGCCAGGCTTTGTGCAGCCTGGCCCCAGTCGCTGATCATGTCTGCTGCTGATACCGGCCGGTCGAGCAAAGCCGAAGCGCCTGCTGCATAGGTCGGGCAATTCAGGCAGCGGAAGTAGTCTTGCAGTTTCGGGCAGGTACAGTCGCCGCGTATGCCTATGCGATTCCAGCAATCATCGATTTGTATGCTCATGACCGCATCACCTGTTTGCAGTTGTTCATGCATGCGGCTGCTCCTGGATAGCGGCTACGCGTTGTGCGCGTTGTTGCATTAAGCGGGCACCGGCAGCATCGCCTTGTGCGGCCAGCAGCGCTGCCAGATGCGTCAACGCTTCATAGTGATTCGGTTGCAGGTAGATCGCCTTGCGATAGTGTTGCATCGCTTCGCCGGTATCGTGCCTGGCGTCGCTGATCAGGCCCATCAGGTAGTAAGCAGCGGCATTCGGGCCATTTTGCTGCATGTATTCCTTGCACAGTCGCGCAGCGTCAAGCAGTTCACCCTGGTTTGCGCATTGCATCGCACGTGCGAGTATCGCTTCGCTGGATGCTGCCTGCGCTACAGGAGCAGCTAGCGGTGCAGCAGGTGCAACAGGCGCAAACGGTTTCCGCAGTGGCGGTATCGGTGGTAACGCCTGCATCTTGACGGACGCAGGTACGGCGGGTTTGCTGGCTCTGAAGGGAGTCACGGCAGGTAAAGGTGTACTGCGCTTTTGAAAAGCGAAGGCGAGCGGTATGCCGGCTGAGGCCAGGTTGGGTCGTAGCATCACGCCTGCTTCTGCGGGGCCGACAAAAATCGTGCCTTGCGTATGCAGCAGTCGATCAAGCACTTGCACTGCTTGTTGTTGCATCTCGCGATCAAAGTAGATCAGGACATTGCGACACAGCACAAAGTCATACGGCTTTTCATTGCTCAAAAAATCCGGCGCAAACATATTGCCGTGGCGGAAATGCACTTGCTTCCGCACCAGTTCCGACAAGATCGATTCATCCTTGTCGGTGCTGAAGTGGCGGTCACGATATTCCAGCAATTTGCCACGGAAGGAATTGCGGCCATACACGCCGCGCTCGGCAGTTGCGAGCGAACGGTGACAGATGTCGATTGCGTCGATATGGAAGTTGGCTGGGGGGATGCCAGCGTCGAGCAAGGCCATCGCTACCGAATACGGTTCTTCACCGGTGGAACACGGCAGGCTGAGTACGCGTACGCACCGTTCCGGTTGCGCTGTGATTTGTTCGCGCGCCATCCGCGCCAGTGACAGGATGGCTTCGCGATCACGGAAGAACCAGGTCTCCGGCACGATGACCAGTTCGATCAATTCCTGTAGTTCTGCCGGCGCCGACTGCAAGGCCAGCAGATAAGCATCCTGGCTGAGTCCCAGCGTCGTCATGCGTTCGCTGACTGCGCGCTCTATCAGCATCATGCCGACCGATGCGACGTCCAGTCCCATACTGTGCCGAAGCAAACTGGCGATGCGGTTGAGCGTGGTCATGCGCTGGCCGCTTCCGGAAACAGCAATGCTTGCACCGAGGTGTCGAGCAAGTCCTGCACATTGATGCGCTGGATCAGGCCGTCATCACGCCGCAAGACCGGACCCAGATAAGCGGCATCATCGTTGGCGAGACCCGAGTGGCTGAAGTCAGCCGGGTCGCAACGCAGGGTGTCGGTGGCTTTTTCCACCACCAGTCCAAGTAATTGGGGCGGCTTTCCCGCCGGTGTGTAGTGCACCAGCACCAGTCGGGTACTGAGGCGTGCTGCCGCCGCTTGTCCCGTCGCCAGCAGACTGACATCGAGCACCGGCACATGCTGACCGCCGTAGTTGAACAGGCCCATCACCCATGATGGCGTACCCGGTACTTTTTTGAGCTGCGCCAGCGGTAAGACGAGTGCTACCTGCGCCGCTTCCAGCGCATAGCGGTCACGCCCGATCTGGAAGAGCAGGAAGAGCATTTTTTGTCCGTTACCGGCGGTCATCTATCGGTCCTGTCAGGCCGAAACCTTGAAGCGCGATACGCCGTTACGCAGACCGTTGGAAACCAGGTGCAGTTCATCAATCGCCTGGCTCGATTGCTGCAGCGACTCGACCGTTTGTTGTGCGGCTTCGCTCAGTTGTACCAGTGCCTGGTTGATTTGTTCGGCGCTGTTGGCTTGCGCCTGCATGCCTTCATTGACGACCTGGAAGCGCGGTGCCAGTGCCTGCACCTGCGCAATGATTTGCGAGAGCTGGCTACCGACTTGCTGCACTTCCTGCATGCCGCGACGCACCTGGTCGGAGAATTTATCCATGCCCATTACACCGGCGGCAACGGCAGACTGGATTTCCTTGACCATCAATTCGATGTCATAGGTAGCGACTGCAGTCTGATCTGCCAGGCGACGGATTTCGGTTGCAACTACGGAGAAGCCGCGACCATATTCACCGGCTTTTTCTGCTTCGATCGCCGCGTTGAGCGACAGCAGATTGGTTTGATCGGCGACTTTGGTAATGGTGGTCACGACCTGATTGATGTTGCCGGCTTTTTCATTCAGGATGGCCAGCTTGCCGCTGACCGAACCGGCGGCATCCATCACCGCCTGCATCGTATCTTCCATGCGCGTCAGGCCGGTCTGACCGTTGCCCGCCAGCGTGGCTGCCTGCTCCGATACCAGCGACACTTCATTCATGGTGCGTACCAGGTCGCGTGAAGTGGCAAAAATTTCACGCGAGGTTGCGCCGATTTCGGTGGTGGTGGCGGCGGTTTCCGCTGCGGTCGCCTGCTGCTGTTTGGAGGTGGCGGCAATTTCAGTGACCGAGGTAGAAACCTGGCCGGATGATTTTTGTGCCTGGCCGACCAGGATGGTCAGTTCGTCGGTCATGCGGTTGAAGCCGGAGGCCAGGTGCTCGAATTCATCCTTGCGTTCCAGATGCAGGCGTTGTGAGAAATCACCGGAGCGCATGACGTCGAGGATGCTGATCAGTTTTTGCATAGGGACGGTAATCGCGCGCAACAGGAAGTAACCCCAGATGATCGCAGCCAGCAAAGCGACGATGAGCGCCACCACCATATTGATCTTGGCTTGATGGACGGAGTCGATGATGTGCTGTGCGGATTGATCGGCGATGACCTTGTTGCTTTCGGTGATTTTTTGTATCAGCGCATGCGCTTCTTTCCAGGCCGGGCGCAACTGATCAGTGAATAGTTTGTGCGTTGTCGTTGATGTGCGGCTCAGATCCTGGCGCAGGATTTCTTGTTGAGCTTGCTGATAGCGGGCACGAGCCTGTTTGAATTGTTCGAACTGCGCTTTGTCGTCTGCGCTAAAGATCGATTTTTCGTATAGCACCTGCATCGTATTGATGCGGTCATTGTTGACTTGCAATTTGGCCAGGTCGGCCTTGCGGTTTGCTTCAGTGTCAGCAATCTCTGCAATCTGCTGCGTCAGCATATAGTTTTCATACCAGTAGGCATTGATCATCGCACTGGCGTGCAGGCCGGGTGTCGAGTCATCGCGCATGCTGCTGGCTGCGTCATCAATTTTTGCCAGTCGTACCCAGGCCACCGCCGCCATCAAGGCCATCAACAGCAGGATGAGCGCAAAGCTTCCGAGGATCCGTTGTTTGATTGTCCAATTTTTCATGTAGGCAGGCTTTCCTGGCGAGTGGTTTTTAGTGCTGTGAGTAGGCGGAGGGACGGCGTTTTTTTATTGAATCTTGCCTCTGGGCATTATGGCCGAATAGGTAGGCGAATGCCATATTTAAGTGCGAGACAGCTGTTAACAAACGCGGGTAAATACTGGGGGAGTTTTGCAGGTAAATCAAGTCGCGCGGCGACATGGTGTTGCAGCACGGGCAAAGTGAGTCGTTGCAGTAAGTGGTTACTGACAGCAGATCAGGGCTGCAAGGGCTGCAGCCTGGTGTCGCTACCGGGGTTCAGACCGGATTCGCAATCCACCAATAGCCGATGCCGCTGCCACTGCGCAAGACATAGCGGACGTTGTTGATGAAGCGTTGCGGGAATTTTCCGGCATCCTGGCTGGTGCTGACTTCTCGCAGCATGTCTTGCACCAGTTCAGTGGTTTTGCCCTGGCTCATGCGCGGATTGACGGCGGCTGCGACCACCTCTGAAATGGCGATGACATTGTTGCGGCTCTCGGTCGCTGCACCATGTTCAGCCACCAGCGCCGTGACGCTGGTGATATGGCCGGTGTCCTTGGAGACCGCGGCCGTCAGTGAGATGCCGCTGGGGAAGGTGTGCTGGAAATAGTCGTGGATCGGGCCGTGTTGTACTTCGACCTTATTGATTTTGAATGACTGGCCGTAGGCGCGTGAGGCCGCGTTGAAGGCGTTGGCGAACTGTTCCGTCGTCAGTTCGAATTCGGCTTCCCGGTTCAGGCTGCTGTGGCGCTCCGGTACATCGCTGCTCCGGGTTTCGACTGCTTTGCCGCAGGCGACCAAACATAGCGCCAATAAGGCGCACGTTATCGTCTTCATGTCTCCTCCGTGACCCTCGCCAGGCGCGGATCCTGTCTGTCTGGTGTTTCTTTTATATGTTTTAGCGCGGCCTCAAGAGCTCCGCATATCAGGCAGATTACACCAGATTGGGCATGCTATTTGCGAGTTTTGAGGGGTTTTGGTGGCATTTTTTCAGTGTTTTTATATGTAAACGGCGAAAAAATGTACTGCCAGAAATATTTGTGGGGATAAGCGTAGAATCGCAGTCCTCGCCTAGTGTGCCTTGTGCTTGCGCGATTTTTCAGCCTGAAGTCGCACAAAACTGACAAATTTGTCAGTTTCTGGTCAGCAAGCCGACATAGACGACACGGTATATTGCCTGCTTAGTGGCGCTTTATGTCCAGGCACTCGCAGTCTGCCGCGCCCGGATAGTCATGCCGAGATCCGGGCTCCAGCGGTATCCCAAACAAGAACGGAAATTATTCGATGTGGATTGTCAAAATCGCTTTGCGGCGGCCGTATACCTTCCTCGTGATGGCGCTGCTGATTTTTCTGGCCACGCCTGTCGCGCTGATGCGCATGGCGACCGACATATTGCCGGAAATCGATATTCCGGTTATCAGCATCATCTATAACTACAACGGTCTTTCTGCTCAGGAGATGGGCCAGCGGGTTACCGCCGTCAATGAACGGGTTCTGACGACAACCGTCAACGATATCGAGCACATAGAATCGCAGACGCTGGCCGGGGTGGCCGTGATCAAGGTGTTTTTCCAGCCTGGTGCGAGTATTCAGACCGCTATTGCGCAAGTGACTTCGGTATCACAGGCCATTCTGCGCCAGATGCCGCCCGGCATGACGCCGCCGCTCATCATTAAATATTCCGCTTCCAGCATCCCGGTCATGCAATTGGGTTTATCCAGCCCGACCATGTCGGAACAGGGCTTGTTCGACATCGCACTCAATTCCTTGCGCACCAAACTGGTAACGATACCGGGTGTGGCGATTCCTTATCCATACGGTGGTAAAAGCCGGGTCGTGTCCGTCGATCTGGATGCGCAGGCCTTGCAGTCCAAGGGTTTGTCGCCGACCGATATCGTGAATGCGGTGAATGCGCAAAACCTGATTCTGCCGGGCGGCACCGCCAAATTCGGCAGTACCGAATTCACCGTCAATATCAATGGTTCGCCACGCGTACTGGATGAGTTGAATGACTTGCCGGTGCGTACCGTCAATGGCGCAACCACGTATCTGGGTGAAGTGGCGCATGTGCGCGACGGTTTCACGCCACAGACCAATATCGCCAGACAGGATGGTCAGCGCGGCGTGCTGTTATCGCTGCTGAAGAATGGCGGCGCATCGACGCTGGATATTGTCGATGCGGTACGTGCCTCGCTGGCAGACATCATCCCGACTTTGCCGGATGATGTGAAGGTCACCGCATTGTTTGACCAGTCGGTCTTCGTTAAGGCGGCAATCAGCGGTGTGATGCATGAAGCCTTGATCGCCGCCTGCCTGACCGCGACCATGATCCTGCTCTTCCTCGGCAACTGGCGTACCACCTGCATTATTGCGATTTCGATACCGTTGTCGGTGCTGTCATCGATACTGGCACTGCATGCGCTGGGCGAGACCATCAATATTATGACGCTGGGCGGGCTCGCGCTGGCGATCGGTATCCTGGTCGATGATGCGACGGTCACCATAGAGAACATAGAGCGCTATCTGCATCTTGGGCATGACCTGGAGACGGCGATCCTCGAAGGTGCGGGTGAGATTGCGATCCCGACGCTGGTTGCGACCCTGTGTATTTGTATCGTCTTCGTCCCGATGTTCTTCCTGACCGGCGTTGCACGTTATCTATTCGTGCCGCTGGCCGAGGCGGTGATGTTTGCGATGATTGCGTCCTACATCCTGTCGCGTACGCTGGTGCCGACGCTGGTGATGCTGTTCATGCGCAAATCGCACGGCGCCGGCCAGCCTGCAGTCCAGGACAAACCGAATTTGTTGCAACGTGTTTATCTGAGTTTCGACGCCCGTTTCGAACGCATGCGTCGCGGCTACATCCTGGTTTTGAGCGCCCTGCTGCCACGTCGTCGTTTTTATGCGGCGATCTTCCTTGGTTTCACGGTTTTGTCGAGCGGCTTGTACTTCACGCTGGGGCAGGATTTCTTCCCTAGTGTAGACGCAGGCCTGGCGCGCCTGCATTTCCGCGCGCCGACCGGTACCCGTATCGAAGAGACAGCGCGTATTGCAGATGAAATCGAAGCAGTCATACGCGAGACCATACCCGCCAATGAATTGGAAACCGTGCTGGATAACCTCGGCTTGCCATATAGCGGTATCAATTTGTCATATAGCAATGCCGGCACCATCGGCACCTTCGACGGTGAAATCCAGATCGCGCTGAAGAAGGGGCATGCCCCGACCGATGACTATGTGAAGAAGTTGCGCGCAGAATTGCCGAAGCGCTTCCCCGGCATAGAGTTTTACTTCCAGCCTGCTGACGTGGTGACACAAATCCTGAACTTCGGTTTGCCTGCCGCCATCGACGTGCAGTTCGCCGGGAACAACATTAAGGAAAATTATCGTCTGGCTGCGCAGTTGCAGAATGCGGTGAAGCAGATACCCGGTGCAGTCGATGTATACATCCGTCAGCGTATCGATCAGCCTGCGATGCAGCTGACGATGGATCGCAGTCGTGTACAACAGATGGGTTTGAGCGCGGCCAATGTGGCGCAAAACGTCCTGATCCCGCTCTCCGGCAGCTCGCAGACGGCACCGGCGTTCTGGCTGAATCCTGCCAACGGCATCGCCTACAACATCACGGTACAAACGCCGCAGTACAAGATAGACAGCCTGGATGCATTGATGCAAATACCGGTTGGCACCGGTAATCCGGGTACGCCTACCCAGTTGCTGAGTAATCTGGTGGATGTCAAAACCAGCCGCGAGCAATCGGTGATCTCGCGTTATAACATCACGCCGGTGATCGACCTGTACGTCAGCGTCAGCGGGCGTGACCTTGGTGCGGTGGCGCGTGAAGTGGAGAAGGCGATAGAGCCCATACGCGCACAATTGCCGAAGGGATCGAAGATCAATATGCGCGGCCAGGTTGAAACCATGCAGTCTTCCTTTGCCGGCCTCGGCGTTGGTTTGCTGATGGCGATTGTGCTGGTATATCTGCTGATCGTGGTTAACTTCCAGTCGTGGATAGATCCGCTGATTATTATCACCGCCCTGCCGGCGGCGCTGGCAGGGATCGCGTGGATGCTGTTCCTCACCGGTACCACGCTGAGCGTACCGGCGTTGACGGGTGCCATCATGACGGTCGGGGTGGCGACGGCTAATAGTATTTTGATGGTCTCGTTTGCACGGCAACGCTTGCTGGCAGGTGAGCCGCCGCTGTCTGCCGCGCTGGAAGCCGGTGCGACCCGCTTGCGTCCGGTGCTGATGACGGCGCTGGCGATGATCATCGGTATGTTGCCTATGGCTTTGGGCTTCGGTGAAGGTGGTGAGCAAAATGCACCGCTGGGCCGCGCCACTATCGGTGGTCTCTTGTTTGCGACTGCTTCCACCCTATTCTTTGTGCCGCTGGTATTTGCCGGCGTTCATCAATTCCTGGTGCAGCGTGCAGCCAAAAAAGGTTTGCCGCCGCCCCATACTGCAGTACTCGAAGGAAATAGCTGATATGACTCAAGATCGCCACTCTGATATCGGTATCCACGGCTTGCACGCGCATCAGGCCGCGCACGGGATACAACGCTTGCATCTGTTATCACGCACGCGCAAGTTCGCACTGATCGTCGTCGGCGTCCTGCTGACAGGCGCTGCGATAGTTATCGGCCTGCGCTTCGCGAAAGCGACCGAACTGGCCGAGGTATCGAAGCAACAGGCCACGCGCTATGTGACGGTGACCAGCCCACGCAGTTCGGCGACGGACAATGTGCTGCGCCTGCCGGGTACGCTGCAGGGGATTATTGAAGCCCCTATCAATGCGCGCACCAACGGTTATGTCAGCCGCTGGGTGAAAGACATTGGTGATCCGGTCAAACGCGGCGATTTGCTGGCGGTGATCGACACACCGGAAGTCGCGCAGCAGTTGAACGAAGCGAAGGCGACACAGGCGCAGGCCACCACCAACCTGCAACTGGCGAAGAGTACCTTTGAACGCTGGGATGCGCTGCGCAAGCGCGACGCAGTATCGCAACAGGATCTGGATGAAAAACGCAATGCACTGGCGGTCGCGGTGGCAGCGGATAACTCGAGCAAGGCAGCGGTACAGCGCCTGCAGGATCAACTGGGCTACAGCCGCATCGTTGCCCCGTTCGACGGCATCGTGACACGCCGTAATATTGATATCGGCACGCTGGTCGATTCCGGCGGCAGCACCCGCGTACTGTTCACACTGGCGAAAAGCGATCCTTTGCGTGTGTATGTTTATGTGCCGCAAAGTTATTCCGGACAGATCAAGGCTGGCAATGCAGTAGGCATCACGCTGAGTGAAATACCGGGTAAAGTTTTTGAAGGCAAGATTGCCCGCACCGCAGGCGCGATTGATACGCTGACCCGCACCTTGCAGGTCGCCATCGATTTGCCGAATCCCGATGGTGCGCTGTTGCCCGGTGCGTATGCGCAGGTTGCCATCAAGGCCAGCGGCGGCAATGCAAACGCGCTGACGATACCGAATAATGCCTTGCTGTTCCGTCCGGAGGGTCCGCGTGTGGCCGTCGTTGGCGATGATGGCAAAGTGCGTTTGCAGCCGGTGGTGATTGGACGTGAGCTGGGTGTAGATATCGAACTGGCGAGCGGTGTGACGGCGCAAGATAAATTGATCATCAATCCGTCTGATTCGCTCAGCAATGGTGATGCCGTGAGTGTCATCACGCCGCCAGCAGACAAAACAACTGCGCCAGCCACACCTGCCACCAGCAAGGGGAAAGCGTCGTGATCCTGCGTCGTACCCCGGCCTATGCGTCTTTGCTGGCGCTGCTGATCGTGAGCGGCTGTGCGGTCGGCCCTGACTATCAGCGCCCGCAAGCATCGGTGGCGCAAGCATGGAAAACAGAACCCGGCTGGCAAGTCAGCAATCCGCGTGATGATGAATTAAAAGGCGCATGGTGGAAGGTGTTCGGTGATGCCGACTTGAACGCCTTGCAGGAACAGGCGCTGACGAATGGACAAACCATGGTCATTGCACAGGCACGCGTTGATCAGGCACGCGCGCAGGCAAATGTCGCAAACAGTTCTTTCTTCCCCAAGGTCGGAGCGCAGGCCGGAACGGCACGCAATCGTACGTCGGCAGAGCGACCACTGACCAATTACAACGCGCAAAACAGCTCCGTTATCCAGAACGATTTCAATGCTGCTTTTACGGTCAGCTATGAGCTGGATTTGTTTGGCCGTGTGCGCCGCACGGCGGAAGGTGCCGCTGCCAGCGCGCAACAAGCGAAGGCTGATTTTGAGAATACCCGCCTGGTGCTGACCGCCGAGCTGGCCGTTGATTACCTGGTGCTGCGTCAGACCGATGCTGAGATCGACGTGCTGCAGCAAACGCTGACGGCACAAACCAAGGCGCTGGATTTCATTTCGGCGCGACATGAGCTGGGCGCGGCTTCGGGTCTGGATTTGAACCAGCAGCAGGGATTGACGGCGGCGACACAGACCCAGCTGACCTTGCTGCGGGATCAGCGCGCACGTTACCAGAATGCGATAGCAACCCTGGTCGGCGTGCCGGCGCCTGATTTTAAAATGCCGGTGAAGCTGGTGCAAACACAGGTGCCGACGATACCGCTGACAGCGCCGGCGGCATTGCTGGAGCGCCGTCCTGACATCGCCGCGGCAGAGCGAGCGATGGCTGCAGCCAATGCGCAAATCGGCGTGGCGCGCAGTGCGTATTTCCCGACGCTGGGTTTGTCGGGTTTGTATGGCAGCGATGCGAACCAGCTCAGCAATTTATTTAGCGCTCCGGCCTTGCTCTGGTCTATCGGCGTCAGCGCGACGCAAACCATTTTTGACGGTGGCCGAACCAAAGCGAATGTTGAATTTGCCAGGGCTGGTTATCAGCAAGCGGTGGCTAACTACAGACAGAGCGTGCTGGTCGCGATGCAGGAAGTACAGGATGGCCTGAACAGCGATCTGGCACTGGCGCAGGCAATCAGCTCGGCCAAGGTTGCGGCGGATAGTGCGGATCGTTCGCTGGGTTTATCGACGGATAGATATCAGAGCGGGATTGCCACCAATCTGGAGGTGGTGGTTGCACAGCAGACCTTCCTCAACTATCGTCGTCAGGAAGTGCAGTTGAATGGGCAGCGCCTGGTGAATACAGTGAAACTGATCAAGGCCCTCGGCGGCGGCTGGCCCGCGCATGAGTAAGATTGAAGCTACGGTAGCATATAAGGCAGTGCAAGAAAGGATGTTTATCTTATGAAGATCCTGTTGATCGAAGATGAAGTCAAAACCGTTGCTTACCTGCAGCGCGGATTGACCGAGCAAGGTTGCATCGTTGATGTCGCCAGCAATGGCATCGACGGTCAGCATCTTGCGCTTACCGGCGACTACGACGCCATTGTGCTCGACATCATGTTGCCTGAGCGTGACGGCATTGCAGTATTGCAGGCATTGCGCCGTGAAAAAAGTACGCCTGTCATCATGCTGACCGCGCGTGGTGAAGTGGATGATCGCATCCATGGTTTACAGACCGGCGCCGACGATTATCTGGTGAAGCCGTTTTCCTTTCTTGAATTGCTGGCCCGTCTGCAGGCGCTGGGACGTCGCGGCCGTCCACAGGAGTCAACACATATCCGTATTGCCGATTTACATATAGACCTGATCGCACGCCGTGCCACGCGCGGTACACGCAGACTGGATCTGACGGCCAAGGAATTTGCCTTGCTGGCTGCACTGGCGCGACATCGTGGCCAGGTGTTGTCCAAAACCGTGATCGTCGAAATGGTGTGGGACGTGAACTTCGACAGCAATACCAATGTGGTTGAAGTGGCGATCAAACGCTTGCGTGCCAAGCTGGATGAGCCATCCGAAATCAAGCTGCTGCATACGATACGCGGCATGGGTTATTTGCTGGAAGAGCGTAGCGAGGCCGCCCTGTGAATGCGCGCGCCCTCGTCAGCACGCAATCGATTGCACGTCGTCTGACGCTGATGTTTGCATTGGCGGCCGCGGCGGTGTTTTCCGTCACCGGCTATGCCCTCTACCAATTCCAGTGCATAGAGTTGCGTCGTCATCAATTGCAGGAAATCAAAACCCGTTTCGAATTCGTCGAAAGCCTGATCGTCCGGCGTATTAATAATGCCGAAAAGTGGGTCCTGCTCGAAGGAAAAATGACCGAGTTGATGCCGCAGGACGGCAGCATTATTTATCTGGTGGAAAGCAGCAATCCGCAGTTCAGGCTGGGCAAACCATTCGCCGCCGATGCGAAGATCAGTTACGAAGGTAATGGCGTGCGTCGTATCGTAACCGAAAACGGTACCTACCTGACGCTGAACGGTGAGATCCCGGCTTCCGGCGAACGACCTGCAGTGTTCCTGACGGTGGGGCTGGATGCCAGCGCGTTTGACAGTACCAGCCGTGCGATCAATGCAGCGCTGGTAATCGCCTTCCTGTTTGGCGTGGTGGTGGTCGCCGGGCTGGGTTGGTGGATCGCGCGGCGTGGCCTCGCTGCAGTCGATGAACTATCGCGCCATGCCGCCAAATTGAGTCCGCTGAATCTGGCGGAACGCTTGCCGGCGCGTGACTTGCCAACCGAACTCAACGGCCTGGTATTGTCTTTCAATGGTGCGCTGGAGCGCGTCGAGCACGCGTATGTACAGTTGTCGACATTCAATGCAGATGTCGCGCATGAGTTGCGTACGCCTCTGGGTAACCTGATCGGGCAGACCCAGGTAATGTTGTCGCGTGAGCGTTCGGCAGAAGAATTGACCGAGGTCTTGCAATCCAACCTGGAAGAGCTGGAACGCTTGCGCACCATCATCAACGATATGTTGTTCCTGGCGCAGGCTGACCGTGGCATACGTGCTGCCAATCTGGAGCAGACATCGATCGCATCCGAAGTCTCGAAGAGCGCCGAGTTCCTCGACATGCTGATCGAAGATGCCGGCGTGTCTTTGCAGATAGAAGGCGATGCCGATACACGTATAGATCGCTCTTTGTTCGGGCGTGCAATTACCAATTTGTTGTACAACGCGATCCAGCACTGTGATCGCTTATCCACCATCCGTGTGCATATCGAACGCAATGAGCATGTGGTCGCAGTCAAGGTCAGCAACCAGGGTGCGCCGGTAGAGGCGCATCACCTGGAGCGTCTGTTCGAGCGCTTTTATCGCGTTGATTCAGCGCGTAGCGATAGCGGCAACAGCCACGGCCTGGGCCTGGCCATCGTCAAGGCGATTGCCCATATGCATGGTGGCTCGGTATTTGCCGCCAGCAATAAGGGCGAGACCAGTATAGGTTTTACCATTGCGGATAGTTACTCGGCGTAGAATGGCGAGATCCGATTTCGGTGAGTATAGAAATGACTAAAGTAGAACTGCAAAACGTGCGCATCGTCTGGTATCAGGACTCCATATCGGGTGAAACCGCCTCTGCCGGTTACCAGGGCAAGACACGCAATTTCTGGGTGCACCTCGAATATTTCCCGCGTGAAGTGACTGAAGTGTTCCTGATGGATGAGGGTGAGGCGCGGCCGGCACCGAAAGATCATTGGGCCTACGCACGCGGTGTTTTGGTATCCGAATCCTGAGTGAGTGCTGTCTGGCGGTAATGACATTTCCCGTGCGTGTTAAGGACGGGAAATGTTTAAGATGGCGAGTGGAAAACTACTTGGGAAACATTTCAAATGCTTCGCCGACTTTCAGTGCGACCAGATCGTACAGCGAGTGACGTGGTTCCGGACCGGCGCGTTCAAATCCTTCCACCGTATTCGGTTCCACCCCTTCCGGCGGTGGTACGAACTGCATCCAGTCTTCGTAACCCGGATGATCCTTCAGGTTACGGTTGAGTTCATCCAGGAATTCCTGCTTGTTGAGTTTTCTTAAAGCCATGGCACCCTCCTCGACACGGATATTTATGACATGAGTTCTAATCTTAGCATGGGACATGCGATGCGCTGAATTCGTTCAGCGTTGCCTGTCAGAACAAGGCGCCGCGTGCAGAAACCGGCCACGCTTCGTGAACGGTTTCGCCGCGATAAGCGATCAGCCAGTCATGCAGGTTGACGGTCGGGTCGCAATGGCCGGGAATCAGGCGTACCTTATCGCCGACGTGTAGTGGGGCCGCACCCGCCTCCGGCACGATCACTGTGTGTTCATCCGATAGCGTTTGTACTGACCAGCCCGGGAATTGCAGGCGCGGCAAACCGTGATCGACGGCAAATGCTTTCAGGCCGCCATCCAGCACAGCATGCCCTGCTTGCACACTGATGACCGTACATAAACCGAACAAGGCATGACGCAAAGGCGGACTATCTGCTTCCGGCGTGTTGGCCGCGTAGTCGGTATCCATCAATACATAGGAACCGGGTTGTACTTCGGTGTACAGCGATGATGCGGCTTCCAGCATATATGTGCCGGTGCCGCCGCCGGTAACCGTATTGCAAGGGAAATCGGATGCTGCCAGTTCCCGGATGATGTCGCGCACTTTTTCGACAGCGCTGGCGACGGCAGCTGCGCGTTCCTGCGGCAGGCGCATGTGTTGCGCCGAACCGCGGAAGGCGTGGATGCCGGCGAAGCGCAGGTGTGGGCTGTATTGTTCTATGGTACGTGCAAGGTCGATGGCCTGGTGTGCATTGCTGATGCCGCAACGCTGATGGCCGATATCGACTTCGATCAGGACATCGAGATGACTGCCTTGTTTGCTGGCGGCGTCGCCGATTTGTTCAACCTGCAAAGGATGATCCACGCAGATTGCCAGCTTTGCGCGTTCGGCGAGTGCGGCGACGCGTGCGACTTTGCGCAGGCCGACGATCTGGTTGGTGATCAGGATATCCTGGATGCCGGCTTGCACAAAGATTTCCGCTTCGCTGACTTTCTGGCAGCAAATGCCGATAGCGCCCGCTTCCAACTGGCGATGCGCAATCGCCGGACTTTTGTGTGCCTTGCCGTGCGACCTTACTTTCAGGCCTGCCTGCAGTACACGGGTATGCACACGTGCCAGGTTGTCTTCGAAGGCATCGAGATCCACCAGCAAGGCTGGTGTGTCCACATGGTTAATCGAGTCGCCAGGTAGTGCCGGTGCCGCTTGCGACGCAAACGATAATTCTTTGTGACCCATGTTGTCCTTCGTTTGTATAAATATTGAAGCGCTAACGCTGCTTTGCATCGGTAAGCGAGTGCCCCCTTACTTTACGTGCAAATGCGATTTCATGTGTGACATCTGTGTGGCAGGTAATGACAGCAGTATTGTACGAGCGAAAAAAAAGCCGCTGACCCGTATGCAGGCAGCGGCTCCTGATGAGGCAACAAATATTTACGCGGCTTTACGCTCCAGGCGTTTGGCGTCGGCAGCTATGCGCAAGGTATTGCTGGCTGCGATGGTCTTGCTATCGGACTTCTTTGCTGCGCCTTCTTCCTTGTAGACGCCACAGCCGATGATCAGATCCTGGTATTTGTCGAGATACATGGACTTGGCTTCCATCTGTTTTGAGATCGGGTTGAGGAAGAGATAATCCTGCCACCCTTTGCCGTGTGTCTTGATGATGGACAGGCGTTCCTGGATGAAGAAGTTGCCGGCACCGTCTTTGGCATTGATCAGGTCTTTGCCTATCAGTGCCGGGTTGGCGCCATGTGCCAGGTTCTTGCCTTGCATATCGTAGACCACGACATACAGGTCGCGATCGCAGAACGGACCGAGCTTGTTATTGATCTCGGCAAAGGTCGCATCGCGGCCCTTCTCGTGCATGGTCTCGATTGCACGTGTCACCATTTCTGTTGCCTCATCGGCAGTGCCGTGGCTGCCGCTCTTGATGGTGAAGACATCGACGACGTTGTTGAGCTCGGTGGTCTGGCTTTGCAGAGATTCAGCAGCAGCGGCCGCCTGTTCGACCAGCGCTGCGTTTTGTTGCGTGACCTGATCCATTTGCGCGATCGCCTGATTGACCTGTTCTATGCCTATGCTTTGTTCCCGGCTGGCAGAGCTGATCTCATGCATGATGTTGTCGACACGCTTGATGCTGGCCACGACTTCATTCATGGTCTCGCCCGCATGTGCCACCAGCTTGCTGCCGCTTTGTACCTTGTGCACCGAGTCTTCGATCAGACCCTTGATCTCGCGGGCGGCAGCGGAACTGCGCTGTGCCAGGTTGCGGACTTCACCCGCAACCACCGCAAAGCCGCGACCTTGTTCTCCTGCGCGTGCCGCTTCGACTGCGGCATTCAGGGCGAGGATGTTGGTCTGGAAGGCGATGCTGTCGATGACGCTGATGATGTCCACGATTTTTTTCGAGGACTGGTTGATCGAATCCATGGTGTTGACCACTTCCGACACCACGTTGCCACCTTTGACTGCGACTTCGGAAGCGGTGCGTGCCAGTTGATTGGCTTGCTCGGCATTCGCCGCGTTTTCCTTGACGGTAGACGTCATTTCTTCCATCGCAGATGCGGTTTCTTCCAGCGAGCTGGCTTGCTGCTCGGTGCGAGACGACAGGTCCAGGTTGCCGGCGGCAATTTCATTGGTCGCGGTGGACAGGGTCTTGGTGCCGTGGCGGATATTCCATACGACATTGGCCAGACCCTGGCCTATGCTGTTGATCGAAGTCAGCAGTTGCCCGACCTCATCTGTACGTTTGGTTTGCAGGCGTATGGTCAGGTCGCCGGTCGCCAGCTTGCGTGCGGTGTGGGTAGCCTGCGCCAGCGGACGCAGCAATATGCTGCGGATTGCGCTGTATAGCAATCCTGCCAGGATCAATGCGGCGACGAGCGCGACGGCGGCAGAGATATTGCGCAGGGTGCTGGCTTCCTGCGTGAATTCGCTGAGGACAGTATCGCCGACTACAATCCAGTTTTTGTTCGGCACTGCGCTGAAGATGGCGATGCGTTCCGCACCATGGCCATCAGCGTAGCGCAGGCTGCCTTCTTTCTGCGCCAGGATTTCCCTGGCCAGTTCACGCCCGTCAGCAGTTTTGCCGCTTAGTACATTCGGCCCCTGCGCGGCGATGAGCAGCTTGCCGTAGCCCGCGCCCTGGTTTGCGTCCAGTACCGCGTATTGCCCGCTCTGGCCGACTTTCAGCGCCAGCAGTTTTTGTTTGGTGAGGATGGCGTCTTCGCTCAGGCCGAGTACCAGCTGTGCCTGGGCATTGACGTCGGCAGTCGCGCGTTGCAGCAGCAGATCGGCAGTCGCCTGGCTACTGAACCAGATAAATGCGCCGAAGCTGAGCGCGATCAGCAGGAAGGATATGGCGGAAAGTCGGACACCGACGCTGAGCTTGGCTAAGTAACGCTTAAGGCTGTTCATCTCTTACTTCCATCCATGATGAGGTTGTACGAAAAACTGCAACTGGCGATGATGCTCTGTGGAAACATCATAACTGTATAACGGACGATTTCTGCAGGAATCAAGCAATGCTGCATTGCACGATGTTGTGCGCCTGCACTACGATAAAACCGGGGCAAGAATGCTGCCGGACATTAAAAGCCAACGATTCAAACAGTTAGCGTGTAATGTTGGGGAACAGTGAGAGCTTGTTTCACGTCTTTTATTCGCCTTATATATTTATTATTGGCATTTATTTCGGCAACGATAACGGGCAAGCCCCGTCCCAAACTTGATATAAATCAAATGAATCCTATTGTTCGCAGCCTGCTGGAAAACGATTTGTACAAGTTCACGATGTGGCAGGCGCTGTTGCACAGCCACCCCGGCGTGCAGGCCGAATACGCATTTGTCTGTCGCAATACACCGGCCTATCCGCTGAGTGAATTGCAGGCGGATGTCGAACGCGAACTCGATCATTTATGCACGCTGTACTTTAGCGAAGATGAACTGGCTTATCTGCGCAGTTTGCGTTTCATGAAAAGCGACTTCGTTGATTTCCTCGCCGTGTTTCGCTTTCAGCGCAAATTCATTTCGGTCAGCAGCGACGGCGATACCCTGAACATCCATGCCGCCGGGCCGCAGGTGCATGTGATGGGGTTTGAGATCTTCGTGCTGTATATCGTCAATGAATTGTATTTTCGTCGTTTCGACCAGCAAGCGGTTCTGGCCGAAGGGCGGCAACGACTGCAAGCGAAGATAGCGTTGCTGCAGGCATTCGGCAACGAAGCGGAACGCAAGCACCCGTTCGAATTTTTTGATTTCGGGGTGCGTCGTCGCTACTCCGCTGCCTGGCAGGAAGAAGTGGTGGTCACGCTGGCGCGCGAAGTGCCGCAGTACTTCAAAGGCAGCTCAAATGTGTATCTGGCGAAGAAGTATGGCCTGACGCCTATCGGCACCATGGCGCATGAATACCTGCAAGCCTATCAATCATTTGGTGTGCGTTTGCGTGACTTTCAGAAGGCGGCACTGGAAGACTGGGTGCAGGAATACCGCGGTGATTTGGGAATCGCGTTGACGGATGTTGTTGGCATGGACGCCTTCCTCAGTGATTTTGATTTGTACTTTGCCAAATTATTCGACGGCTTGCGCCATGATTCCGGCGATCCGATCGTGTGGGGTGAGAAGGCGCTGGCGCATTATGCGAAGTTGCGGATAGATGCGATGACCAAGCGCCTGGTGTTTTCCGATGCACTGGATTTGCCGACCGCGTTTGCGTTGTATCGCCACTTCGCTGATCGCGTCATGACAGGCTTCGGCATAGGGACGAACTTGTCGAACGATACCGGGATCGCAACCTTGAATATTGTGATGAAGCTGATGTCCTGCAACGGACAGCCTGTCGCCAAGCTGTCCGATTCTGCAGGCAAGACTTTATGTACTGATGAAACGTTCCTGGCCTACCTGCGCCAGGTGTTTCATCATCCACAAATCAACTGATGATCAGAACTTGTAGCCGACCGAGAGGAAGGTTACGAGTGGATCGAGTGTCAGAGTGGTTGTATTTCTCGAGACCACTGTATTGCCAATACGCCCGGTAATATCGGCATCGGTTTTGAGCGGGATGTATGCGACGGAAAGACCCAGCGACCATCTTTCAGTGAGATTGTAAGTAAGACCTGCATTGGCCACTGGCGCCCACGAGGAACTAAGGTCGGCTGTCGCAGTTCCGCCTGGTGCATTGCCAGTGACTCGGCGTTGCAACGAGGAGGACAAGTTAACGCTTGAATACCAGACACGAGTTACGCCCAGACCCACAAACGGACGCAATTTCGAATTTTTGTCACCGAAGTACCATTTCGCAATGAGTGCAGGACTCCATTGCTTGGCTTCACCTAGTTGGCCAAGACTCGCTAGTGTGCCGCCTCCGTACAGTTTGAATTTCGGCGGGATGCCCAAATCGGCAGTAAGTGCAAAGTTATCGGTGAAGAAATGAGTAAAGGCGACGCCAAGAGTATCGGCATTACTGATGGTGGCGCTGCTGCCGGCTACAGGTCCGATTGGTGCCATGCGACTAAAAAGTGGTTCACTTTTTTCATCTGGTCGCAAATGAAACCAACCTACGTTAACGATGTTGTCGCCGGCCTGCTGCGCTGCTGCAGGTAAAGAAATTGCCGCAAGTACGGATACGGCGGCAAGTTTAGATAGCACACTAAAAGGTTTTGTCATTATTAGTCCCCTCATATTGTTATGCTTCGGCAGTTTTTGGGATTGCGTTCTTACCTTACCCTCTTCAAAAAAGTTCTACAACTGCTGGATGAGCGATTAAACGATTTCGCAACAGTCTGGTTCGGTGACATCTGTAAAATTTACGTATCGCTGGCGATACAGTCACGGCCTTTTTGTTTCGCCCGATAAAGTCTGCGATCGACTTCTTCGATGAATTGCAACGGCTCATCCCCATAACATGGGATGACGGTATGCACGCCGAGGCTGATGGTTAATCGTTGACCTATGCCGGATTTCTCATGCACGATCTGTTCGTCCGCGATCAGCTTGCGGCAGCGTTCGGCCACGGTCAGTGCTGACAGTTCATTGGTTTCCGGCAGGATGAGGATGAATTCTTCGCCGCCAAAGCGGCCAAAGAAATCGCGTGAGCGGCTGGCCGCACTACTCAGGGTTTGCGCTACCTGCCTGAGGCAATGGTCGCCCTGGATATGACCGTAGTGATCGTTATATTGCTTGAAGTAATCTATATCCAGCATGATGACGGAGATCGGCCGCTTGTCGTTTTTGGCATTCGCCCATTCCAGTTTCATGACGGAATCGAACATGCGGCGGTTCGCAACGCCGGTCAGGCCATCCTTGAAGGAGAGGGTTTCCAGTTCTTTTTGCAGGTCAATCAGCTTGGCTTCGGTTTTTTTTCGTTCATTGATGTCGAACATGAAACCGATCAATGCATCGACTGAGCCATCTGGCTTGCGCGCCACATGCACGACGTCGCGGATCCAGACGTAGTCACCATTTTGGGCCAATGCCCGGTAGTCGGCTTCATGGTCGGCGCCAGCTTGTGATTGCGCGACGCAGAAATTGACAATTGCTTCACGCTCATCCGGATGGATGCGTGAAGCCCAGTCGTTCACCGATACCCAGCTATCCTGCGGCCAGCCGAGCACGCCTTCTATCTGCGGCCCGATATAGGTGAACTGCATGGTGGCCCAGTCTATCTTCCACGGTATCGCTTTGGTCGACTCGAGCAAAGTCTTATAGACGGAACTGTCGAGCTCCATCTTTGGTGCAATATCATTCATCTTTTCCGGCTTCGATAGTGTAGCCTCGTGAGCTGGCATTCAGCGCTTTGCCGGCTTCCTCAGCTTTTATATATAGAAATCTGATGCTGCTGCCGATCACTCTATCACGTGGAAAGCTAATAAATATGATGTGTTGCGTGCTTTTCTCGGGTAAAAATGGATAAGCTGTCGGTATTCAAATCGCTGGAAGAATTATGACTAAGAATGAAGCCATGAAACGGGTCAATGAAGAGCTGCATGCCAACCTGTTGAATGATAAAAATACACAGTGGTCAACTGTCGTGCCGTACGCCGGTGACGAAGGTTGGTGGCTGAACATCCCGTTGTCGGGATTTCGCCAGGAGCGACATTTCCTGATCTGTAGTGAAAAGGCGAAAAGCTTTCGCCATATCCGCATCAAGGCCAATACCATTTTGAGTCCCGCGACCAAGTTCCGCTGCAAGGATCAGATGGCCGATGTTTTTATCTCGGCGAAGAATGCCAAGCGCCTGGTCGATACGCTGCCGGGAGGAACCAAGTTCAGTTTCGACAAGTATGTCTTCGGAGAATATAACTTTTAAGCCTAAGGCAGCCCAAAAGAAAAAGCCGCATCGCTGCGGCTTTTTTGTTGGACTACGTATTACGATGCTTACGCTGTTACGGCTTCGCTGGCAGCCGGTGCTTCGACCTCATCCGTATCCGAGCTGCGGATCAGGTAATCGAAGGCGCTCAACGATGCCTTCGCACCCTCGCCGACCGCAATCACGATTTGCTTGTACGGCACCGTGGTTACGTCGCCAGCTGCAAACACGCCTGGTACCGAGGTACGGCCATGCGAGTCAACTTCGATTTCGCCATGACGCGACAAGGCAACAGTGCCTTTCAGCCATTCAGTGTTAGGCACCAGGCCGATCTGGATAAAGACGCCTTCCAGTTCCACCGATTTGCTTTCTTCGGTTTTACGATCCTTGTAGACCAGGCCGTTGACACGTTTGCCGTCGCCGGTGATTTCCGTCGTTTGTGCCGACGTGATCACGGTGACATTCGCCAGGCTATGCAATTTGCGTTGCAAGACCGCATCGGCACGCAATTCTGCGCCGAATTCGATCAGGGTCACATGACCGACGATACCTGCCAGGTCGATTGCTGCTTCGACGCCGGAGTTACCGCCACCGATGACTGCTACACGTTTGCCTTTGAACAATGGGCCGTCGCAGTGCGGGCAGTACGCAACACCTTTGTTGCGGTATTCGTTTTCGCCCGGCACGTTGATGGTTCTCCAGCGTGCACCGGTTGCCAGGATCACGGATTTGCTTTTCAGCGAACCGCCGTCTTTCAATTTGATCTCGATCAGCTTGCCCGGTACCAGCTCGGACGCCAGTTGCACGTTCATGATATCGACCTCATAACTGCGCACGTGCTGTTCCAGCGCGACGGCGAATTTCGGGCCGTCGGTTTCCTGTACCGAGACAAAGTTTTCGATCGACAGCGTATCCAGCACCTGACCGCCGAAGCGCTCAGCAACTACGCCAGTACGTATGCCTTTGCGCGCCGCATAAATCGCAGCTGCTGCACCTGCAGGTCCGCCGCCGACGATCAGCACGTCATACGGTGCTTTCGCGCTCAGCTCTTCAGCCTTGCGTTTGTTACCGCCGGTGTCGAGCTTGGCCAGGATCTGTTCGATGCTGACGCGACCAGACTCGAACGGTTGACCGTTCATGAAGGTCGTCGGCACAGCCATGATCTCGCGTTCCTTGACTTCGTCCTGGAACAAGCCACCATCGATAGTGACGGCACGGATGCGCGGATTGATCAAAGCCATGACGTTGAACGCCTGCACGACTTCCGGGCAGTTATGGCAAGACAAAGACATATAAGTCTCGAAGGTGTAGTCGCCGTCCAGGTTACGGATCTGTTCGATGACCGAGTCTTCGAGTTTCAATGGGTGGCCGCCGGTTTGCAGCAAAGCCAGCACCAGAGAGGTGAATTCGTGTCCCATCGGAATCGCGGCGAATTGTATGCCTGCGTGTGCGTCCGGGCGCTTGATGACAAAAGAAGGTTTGCGCTCGTTATCATCGGTGCGTTCGATCAGTGTGATCTTGTCGGTCAGCACAACGATTTCTTGCAGCAACTCCTGCAATTCACGAGATTTGTCGCTGCCATCGAGTGACGCAACGATCTCGATCGGTTGCACGATCTTTTCCAAATAAGCGGCTAATTGGGTTTTGAGATTGGCATCTAACATGATGGTCCCTGCTTTCTATTCAGTTTAAAAATAAAGTCCTGCATGTCCGGGCCACACGGCCCGGACAGTCCTGCAATTACTTATTCACTACAACTTAGATTTTGCCGACCAGATCCAGCGATGGAGCCAGGGTTTTTTCGCCTTCGTTCCATTTTGCCGGGCAAACTTCGTTCGGGTGTGCTGCGGTGTATTGAGCAGCTTTCAGCTTGCGCAGTGTTTCCGAAACGTCACGAGCGATTTCGTTCGAGTGGATTTCCAGAGTTTTGATCACGCCGTCTGGATTGATCACGAAGGTACCGCGCAGCGACAGGCCTTCTTCAGGAATGTGCACGCCGAATGCGTTGGTCAGTTGGTGAGTCGGGTCGCCAACCAATGGGAACTTAGCTTTGCCAACTGCTGGCGATGTTTCGTGCCAAACTTTGTGCGAGAAGTGGGTATCGGTTGTAACGATGTAAACTTCGGTACCCAATTTTTGGAATTCTGCATAGCTGTCAGCTGCATCTTCAACTTCTGTTGGGCAGTTGAATGTGAACGCTGCTGGCATGAAAATCAGCACGGACCATTTGCCCTTCAACGATTGTTCGGTAACGTCAATGAACTTGCCGTTGTGGAAAGCTTGGGTCTTGAAAGGCTGGACCTGTGTATTAATAAGGGACATGTCGTTTTTCCTTGGTTGGGTTAAAAAAGTAGCTTCGTTACTGCACAAGTACGAATGATAGAGAAGTATCCGTCATTTGCATAATTGATTTAATTTACAAAATCAATTTATTTTCGCTATCAAAAAGGCGATGCCATAGCCGATATCGAAGCTACTATTATGCAGTTTTACTGCGACTCTGGTGTGACAAGCCGGGTTTTAAAGAAAATTCGACGTGAAATCGGCTGATTTGGCCCGAAATCAGCGTGCCGCACACTATGACTCTATAATTTCACCCTTGGTGACGCCTGAGCGGCGTCGTTTGCTTCAGATACTTAGCAAGGTGATATGACTACCCCAGCAACTCCGCCCGCAGGCATCAGTGCCGCCGAATGGCAGGTCCGCATCGACCTGGCAGCTTGCTACCATTTGTGCGCTCTCAAAAATTGGGATGACCTGATTTATACGCATATCTCGGCCACGGTGCCGGGTGAAGAAGGTCGCTTCCTGATCAATCCTTTCGGCTACCGTTTCGATGAAATTACTGCGTCCAATCTGGTAAAGATCGATTTGCAGGGCAATATCATCGGCGACCAGACCTATCGCGTAAATGTCACAGGCTTCGCGATCCATGGTGCTGTACATGCCGCACGCGCCGACGCGATGTGCGTCATGCATTTGCATAATGAAAATGGGGTCGCCATCGGCATGCAACAAGGAGGCTTGTTGCCCTTGTCGCAGCACGCGATGCGCTTCTACCAGCAGATGGGCTATCACGATTACGAAGGGCTGGCCTTGTCGCCGGTCGAGCAGGTGCGCTTGATCGAGCGCCTTGGTGATTACCCGGCCATGCTCTTGCGTAATCACGGTACGCTGATCAGTGGTCGCACCATAGCCGAAGCCTATGTCTTGATGGATACGCTGGATAAGGCCTGCTCGTTCCAGCTCAAAGCGCAATCCGGCGGCGGCCCGCTCAACATACCGGCACCAGAAGTCTGCGCCAAGACCTACAAGGAATTGCTGGGTGACGGTTCGCCTGAAGGCATACTCGAATGGCCTGCGCTGCTGCGCAAACTGGATGCCGTGTCGCCTTCCTATCGTAACTAATCGCTGTATTACTCTTACTCATTAAAAAGGAAAACTCATGCCTACTATCAATGTGCAATTATTCGAAGGCCGTACCGTTGAACAAAAACGTGCATTCGTCAAAGCTGTCACCGAAGCCACTGTCGCGACCCTGGGTTCCAGCGCTGAATCCGTCGATATCATCATCGAAGACGTGAAACGTGAGAACTGGGCTACCGGCGGCAAACTGTGGTCTGACGTCTAAGCACCATGTTGTTTGCAAGTGACTGTCCATACCTGACTAAGTATGGACAGGCGCTTGGCGTCATCACCGATGCCATCGCGGTCAACGATGGCAAGCCAGCGGCAAAGTTCTTCCCGCTGGTGCACAGCAGTCATTCGAGGGATGCGTTAATGTAGGTACTTATGCATGTGCAGTGCAGGAGGCCATCATGAACAAGGCATTTGTAAAAGAAACGAATGACGACGATGCGGTATCGCCGGTGCCGGAGATGCCGGTCGGCGTCAGGAATTACATCACGCCGGACGGTTACCGCGAGTTGCAAACGGAATTGCAACACTTGCTGGACGTAGTGCGACCTGCCGCTTTGCAAGAGGATGCTGAAGATACGGGAATGGAATCGAAGCAGGAAGCTTCCCTGCGCGACATTGATATACGTATTCACTATCTGCAGAGCCGCCTCGAAACGGCAGAGATAGTCGATGCCAGCGTGCATGAAGATGGCGAGCAGATATTCTTTGGCGCAACGGTGGAATACGAAAATGCTGCAGGTGAACGGCACCAAGTGACGATAGTGGGATTGGATGAGCTGGATCCGGTGCAAGGTCGGATCAGCTGGCTATCGCCGCTGGCGCAAAGCCTGCTCGGTGCGCATGAAGGTGACGCGGTATCGCTGGAGACTCCCGCCGGTCATGAAGAATTGCAAGTGTTGACAGTGCGCTATCCGCACCGCAGTTGAACGCCGTGGCTTGCAAGTTGTCCTATAGTTAATCGCACTATCCACTATCGCAAGGAGTCTTCCATGACTGAGCATCGATCCAAAGCGAAACCGGCAGTTGCAGGAAAACCATCCGACGTAGAAACGCATACGCATGACGAAGAGTTGCTGGACGATGCATTGGAGGCGACCTTCCCTGCCAGCGATCCGGTGGCAGAAATCCCGGGCGACCACGCGCCGTCCAGACAGGAAAAAGCAAAGGACGAATTGCTCGATACGGCATTGGATCTGAGCTTCCCGGCCAGCGATCCTATCTCGGTAACTTCCGGTATCACCCGTATCCGGCAGGGCAAGTCTGCGCTTACCAAAGAGGACAAATAAGCCGTATCAGCTGTTGACGACCCGGCCGGGCGGGCAGGTCGTTTTGTTGACCTCGGTTAAGATCGGCGAAATTTGCGGCAACTTGCGGCAAAAATGCCATTCCGTCCGCTTATTCTTTCGTGTTACCATTCGGCCACGCTAGGGGTCCTGAAGAGTTAAACGTCTTCGGGTGAGATAAAACCCTCCGTACCTGACCTGGATAATGCCAGCGTAGGGAAGCGCAAAGTCCACGTAATTTCTTTGTCCATTCCTTCGCGCGCATTCGTTTTTCTAACGCGATTGATTGAACAAAACATGTCTGCACCACATTCCCGTCGTTCCCTGATTGCCCTGGCTGTTGCCCAGGCCTGTGCGTTTGCGCCTGTCGCCATGGCCGAGTCTGCTGAAAACGTCTTGCCTGAAGTCGTCGTCACTTCTGAAGCGGCGCCGGATGGAATCGCGCGCAATGCCAGCGTAGGCGGCTACACGGATGCTCCTTTGTTGCAGACACCCGCATCCATCAGCGTGATTACTTCCGAACAGATGCAGGAGCGCAGCATACGTACCGCGACTGACGCGGTGAAATACGATGCCAGCGTACAGAACTCCTATAACGCGGTTGGCCTCTCTGACTGGTTTGCAATTCGCGGTTTCACGCTGGATATGGGTTCCAACTATCGCAAAGACGGCATGGTCATCCTCGCGCATTCCGCGATCCCGATGGAAAACAAAGAGCGCCTGGAAATTCTGAAAGGCCTGGCTGGCATGCAGGCAGGTATCGCCTCAGCCGGCGGTATCCTCAATTACGTGACTAAGCGCCCTACCGACACGCCTGTACGTTCCGCCACTTTTGAAGTGCGTGAACGCGGCACGATATACAGCGCGATCGACCTCGGCGGTCGTTCCGACGACAAGCGTTTTGGTTATCGCATCAATGCTGCTGCCGAGGACATCAAATCCTATGTGCAAGGTTCGAACGGCGATCGTCGTTTTGTCTCTGGCTCCTTCGACTGGCGCATCAGCCCACGTGCTTTGCTGCAAGTGGATATGGACTACCAGCACAAGTCGCAGCTGACGGTGCCTGGCTTCCAGTTGCTTGGCCCTGAGCAACGCATACCGACCGGCGTCAGTGGCAAGACCATGCTGAACAACCAGACCTGGAGTTTGCCGGTGACGGATGACACCAACAACCTCGGCGTTAAATTTGAATACGAGTTAAACGACAACTGGCGTACGACTTTGCAGGCAAACAAATTCGAATTGCGCAGGGATGATGCGGTTGCGCTGGCATCTGGATGTCCAGACCAAACTTTGGCAGTTGGGTATTGCTCGAACGGCGACTTCGGTTTGTATGACTTGCGTCGCGAAAACGACAAGCGTTCGGTCATGACCACGCAGGCTTTGTTGCAAGGTAAGTTTGCAACCGGCAGCGTAAAGCATGAATTGACCACGGGTGTGTCGACACTGAATCGCCGGGATAATTACGCGGACTACCTGTTTACATCGACGGTTGGCGGCTTGCCGGGCAATATCTACACCTTGCCGCAACGCGCCCTGGTGCCTGAACAAGCGTTGCCTGTCGCGCTGCGTCGCAAGGATGATGAAAGATCCATCTTTGTGCAGGATGCGATTGCACTCAATGACCAATTCAAAGTGATTGCAGGTGTGCGTTATACCAAGCTGAAGCGCGTGCAGTTTGCAGCTGATGGCTCGAATATCCGTAACACCGATGAAGGCTTTGTCTTGCCTAACGTTGCCGTCGTGTATAGCCCGAAAGCCAATCTGGCTTTCTACGCGTCATATGCACAAGGCCTGGAACCAGGTGGCGAAATTCCATCGGGTTTGCCTAACTCTGAATCTGTGCTCGATCCATATAAATCAAAACAGATCGAAGTCGGCGTAAAGGCTGAAATCACACCAGATGTTATGGTTTCCGCCGCGCTGTTCCAGATCAAACGTCGTAATGAGTACGTGAAATCCTCGGATTTGACTGCGATAGCGACTACCGCAGCTTATGTCGCAGCGGGTGAACAAGTTAATCGTGGTCTGGAGTTCGCATTGCAAGGTCGTGCGACGCGTGACCTGATGCTGGGCGCCAGCTTCACTGCAATGGAAGCGAAAGCAGTGGATACGGGTGACTCGGCGATTGAAGGTAAACGTGTCGGTAACGTGCCGAAGTTTAAATCAGCGGTTTATGCTGACTATGCTTTGCCACAAATGCCTGCAGTGAAACTGAACGCAACCTGGATCTACTCGACCAGCAAGGTGTTCGCGCCTAACAGCCAGATCGCTTCACTGAACAAATCGGTGGATGGCTACCATGTGCTGAATCTGGGCGCACGTTATGCGACCAAAATCAGTGGCAAGAAGACGACCTTCCGCTTTGGTGTGGATAACGTATTCAACAAATTTTATTGGGGTGATTCGGCGAATGCCTTTGGTGGATATTTGATTCCGGGTGCGCCGCGCTTGTTCCGCTTGTCGGCACAGGTGGATTTCTGATTTAGTTTGTTTTGGGATGAAAAAAGCACGCTATATGCGTGCTTTTTTATTGTCTGTCTTATTCAGTGATTTGTTGTTGATGCGGTTTTTCTTCGATCAACCTTGGTTTGCCGGCCGCTGTTTAAAAAGACTAAGGACCAAAGCTGACTCTTAACTATTTTGCTTCAACAAGTAAGCAGCAACCTGTTCAACCCGATCCCCGGTATCCCCGGCAACCAGCAAGTACGCTATCTGTTCGCTATCCAATTGCCGCAGTAAACGCTTGTGCACTTCCTGTCGCACATTATCCGACTCCCGCTGCAAGCCATCCGCCACCCACGGGTTACTCGGTTCTGCCACGATCGTGCAGTCATAACGATGCGCGTGTGCCAATTCGCTGAGCGGCGCGTCAACTACACCAAAATAAAATTCACTATAGAGTGCCGTCATCAACGGTGTTGTGTCACAAAACAGATAACGATTTGCTTGCATGATGGCCAGGTCTTCGCGCGCGATCTGGGTACGCGCGATCAGTATCTGTTCATGTGCTTGCGGTGTGCGCTGATGGACCTCCACAAACTCGCGCAGGTATTCAGGCACCCACGCGGTCTGGTAGTGATGTGCCAAGGCCGCAGCCAGTGTCGACTTGCCGGTGGATTCTGCGCCGAGCAATGCGATACGGAGCGTCGGGCTCGCCATCACGGCAATTCCTGTTCACGCAATGATTTCTCCCATGCACGCAAACCAACCACTGCCAGCACCGCAAAGATCGCAAACAACAGCGCAGTCAGATAGAGATTTTTGTGCAGATATAAAACTATGTAGATCAGATCGATCACTATCCACGCATACCAGTTCTCCAGTTTTTTGCGCGAGAGCAGGATCTGGCCGACCAGGCTGCCAGCGGTGAGGAAGGCGTCCATATGTGGCACATCGGTATCGGTAAACATGCGCAGGAAGGCGGCAATCGCAACGAAGCCGACCAGCCATGCTGCCGCTGAATAAAGCCAGGATCGCAACGTGAGGCGTGAGACTTGTATGCCGTGATGCGTGGCACCGCCAAACAGCCACTGATACCAGCCCCACAGCGAGACTGCAATGAAGAAGAATTGCAGCGACATGTCGCCATAGATCTTGCTGTCGTAGAACACGACTGCATACATCGCGGCCGATACGATGGAGAATAACCAGGCCCATGGCGACTGACGGATGTTGAGCAGCACCATGATCAGCGCGAGTGCGAACGAGGCCAGTTCCAGTATGGAAGTATCGACTATACCGAAGAGCGTAAGCGTAGCGTTCATGCGCAGTGTGTGTGGTGTGGAGTGCGCGGTCTGAGGGCGCTGCTGCCTGGGCGGAGTTAAAAGCGCCCCGCTATGTGAGTTCGCAGTATATTAAAGAAACCATCAACGAAATGATATTTCGCTTGCTTACTGTTAAATAATGTCGAAGACCCTGCGCCCAAAATCTGCCGCATCCACCACCCCGGCTCGCGCGCCGCTGATGCCGGTGCGCCCCGATAACGACGAATGTTGTCATAGCGGATGTGAACCCTGCATCTTTGATTTGTATGAACTTGAGATGGAGAGTTATCGGACAGCCTTGCAGGAGTGGGAAAGAAGCCGGGCCTCACCTGATCCCGGATGAGGTATCGGCCATCAGTTAAATGCTGCGAGCTTGGCCTTTCCCGTATCCGGATTCGAACCCCAGATCCATGACCATATGCCGGGCAGGACGACGACTTCGCTTTCACTTTTGATGGTGCGCGCCAAAGCGGCCCTTTCGAGTGCGGTTTTATCCTGATAGAACGGTTGGGGGCTGACGGGGATATTCAATTCCGCGGCAACCTCCAGCAGTATTTGCAAATACTCATGCAAATGACGTGCTGTATAGGGATTGGTATCGTGGAAGGTGACAACGACAGGTATGACGTTATCAACGACAGGAATTTGCCCGACGACCATCTTCGGGCGCATGGTCGAAAGTTGATTGTATAGATTGATGCGTCGCCGAGGGCTGCCGTTAAAGCCCCAGATTTTGCCGTCGTTTGCACTGAGGTCGGTCAGCAAGACGTGCATGCCATGCATTTGATAGGCGTCAAATGTACGCGCGTCATAATTCCAGAATGGCGGGCGCACGAGTTTTGGGGCTGAACCTGTCACTTTTTGTATGTCGCTAATGCCATTTTCAAGCGAGGCGATAAAGTCTTCGTGCGACAGGAAGCGATGGTTTTTATGTCCGGAGGTAGCAGTGTGGAAACCGATCAGATGGCCGTCAGCATGTTCGCGTGGCAACAGTTCACGACCGGGTGAACGCAAGGTTGCGCCGCGTGTCTGCACGAAAAACAAGGCTTTGATGCCGGGTTGAATCGGGTTGTGTTCGAGGTCATGCAGGATGGATGCCGTCGGATTCTGCGAATTCGAGGTGCTTGGGCCATCATCGAAGGTCAGCAAAAAGCGCACCGGATGTGAAATCGGCTCTATGAGCGAGATGTCTGGCGACGCCGGCTTAATGAGTGCGCAGCCGGACAGCAGCAGTCCGAGCAAGGGCGCCGCCATGAAGCAGAGCGGCCGTGGTAGCTTGACGGCGTTATTGAGAGGAGTTTGCAGAAAATGTTGGCAGAGGCTGCGTGTGACCAGGCGAAGCATAAATAAGAGGGCGGCAATAGCGGTAAAAATAAAGATGCGCCAGCCTACCTGAAAGCAGGGTAAGGACATTCAGATTTTTACCTTTAATAACAAGTGACGCAGATAGACAACACAAGTACGTAGGACGACGCTGACATGTAATCGGCTGTTAATCCTATAGTTTCTGCTATCCATCTTGGCTACATTGGCATCTGATCCAGAAATGCCGGATCAGCCAGATTGAAAAGGGGGACACTATGTTATCTATTGCCAAGCTTTTATCTACCGCGGGAGTTGTTTCTGCCATAGGCTGGTTTGCCATGAAGCCGGATTTCGCTGCGGTGTTGCTGGGCATATTGTCCCTGTCCGCCTTGATGATTACCTTCCTTCCCGTCCGCGTCGATAGCACCCGCTAAACATTACATCCCGAAGCCTGGCATGCCCACAGGGCATGATGCGTTATCGGACATTTCCTATTTGGCAACAATGTATCGCAGATGAACACAATCAATTGATTTAATTAAATCAAACGTTTGATTTATGTGTTCTAATGCGAGGCATGAATTCTGCCGCCCATAAACCCCCTCCCCCAGCCGCCCAGCAAGGTGCCGAGTCCTCTCATGTCGATGGTGACACGCGTAAGCAACGTTCCGACGGTGCCGAAGCACGTGCGCGCCTGCTGCAGGCGGCCTTGCGTTTGTTCGCCGACAAAGGCTTCAGCAAAACTTCAACGCGTGATATCGCCCAGACCGCGGGCGTAAATATCGCGGCGATCAAATACTACTTTGGCGACAAGGCGGGTTTGTATCGCGCGGTGTTTACCGAGCCGATGGGTAATCCCTGTGACTTCATGCTGTTGGTCGGACAGGATCTGAGCTTGCGGGCATCCTTGCAGGGTTTCTTTGCCGGCTTTCTTGAGCCGCTGAAGCAGGGTGATCTGGTGCAGCTATGCGTACGTCTGCACTTCCGCGAAATGCTGGAGCCCACTGGCCTGTGGGCCGAGGATATCGATAACAACATCAAGCCTGCACATGCTGCGATGGTGGCGATGCTGGCGCGCTACCTCGGTGTGGAGGAAGCAGATGATGAAATTCATAGGCTGGCTTTCTCCATCGTCGGCCTGCCCTTGCAAATGTATATTGCGCGCGATGTGATCGACGCGATTCGTCCCAATTTGATGGCAAGCCCTGCAGAAATTGACGAGTGGGCTGAGAGAATAAGCGCTTATGCAGAAGCGATGGCCGAATTTGAAGCGCAGCGGCGTCGTGCGCTGATCAGTAAGAAAAAATCATGAAGAACACAAAATTACTTGCCTGCCTGGGCTTGCCCTTCTGGCTCGCTGGTTGCGCACTAACTGCACCGCCGGAAACCGTGTCGGTACAGCCCCCTAATAAATGGTTCGCGCCGCTGCCGGCTAAACCGGTCGCTGCCTCGCCTGAAGTCGAGAACCTGCCCCATCACGGCACCCTCGCCGATTTAAGCAAATGGTGGGAACAGCAAAACGATCCGCTGCTGGTCGAACTGATACAAGCGGCGCAAGCCGTCAGTCCGACGGTGGCAACCGCCGTCTCGCGCATAGAGCAATCGCGTGCGACCAGCGTGTCTGCCGGTGCCGCACTGGGGCCCAAGCTGGATGTGAGCGCGAGTGTGCAGCGTACCAATTCGCAACCACCGCTACCGTTGGGAACGACATCGCAAGCGGCCTTGCAGCCGTCATGGGAAATTGATGTGTTTGGCGCGAACCGTGCAACTACACGTGCAGCACAGGCACGTCTGCAAGGTGCGCAAGCGAACTGGCATGACGCACGTGTCTCCGTTGCGGCCGAAGTGGCGAATCGTTACTACAGCCTGCGTACCTGCAACAAGCTGGAAATCGTGACCCGTGCCGATGCAGATTCGCGTGCAGAAACAGCACGCCTGTCCGAACTCAGCGCGAAGGCGGGCTTCCAGGCTCCTGCTACTGCCGCGTTGGCCCGCGCCAGCGCTGCTGAAGGTCAGGGCCGCGCAACACAGCAAAGCGCCTTGTGCGATCTGGACGTCAAGGCTCTGGTGTATCTGACGGCGATGGATGAGCCGGCTTTGCGTCGCAAGATGGCCGACAGCGCAACTGCAGCGGTAGCGACCACGGCACTGAATATTGATAGTTTGCCCGCGCAAACCTTGTCGCAACGTCCGGATGTATTTATCGCCGAACGGGAAGTGGCAGCAGCGAGTGCCGAAGTCGGCAATGCGCAGGCACAGCGTTATCCGCGTCTCACACTGAGCGGCTCGATCGGCGCAGGTAGTTTCCGTTCGGGTGGTACGACCACCAATATGCAAACCTGGTCGGTCGGACCGCTGGCTTTGTCGCTGCCGATTTTTGACGGCGGTACCCGTGCCGCGAATGTAGAAGCGGCCAAGGCGCGCTATGAAGAAGCAGTCGTCGCCTACCGCGCCAGCGTGCGCCAGGCAGTGCGTGAAGTGGAAGAAGCACTGGTTAATCTGCAAAGCACGGCGTCGCGCAGTGAAGACGCACGCATAGCGGTCGAAGGGTATCGCGCTTCGTTCAACGGTACGCAAAGCCTGTACCAGAATGGACTGGCCAGCCTGATCGACCTCGAAGATCTACGCCGTACCCGCCTTGCCGCTGAACTGAACGCGACCACGCTGGAGCGTGAACGTATGTCGGCATGGATTGCCTTGTATCGCGCCGCCGGCGGCGGTTGGATGAATCCGCAAAGTACGGCCGCAACCACAACGAAATAACACCATCCTGAATTTAATTGACGGACGCATACATGAAACGTTTCAACAAAAAAACCATAGTGATCGCTGTGGTCGCTGTATTGGTGCTGACAGGGATAGTACTCGTAGTCGGCGGTGGTCAATCCGATGCGAAGAAGAAAGACGAAACCGGTCCTAAGCCGGCACTGGCCGTTACTACCGTCCAGCCATCACAAGCCAGTCTGCCGATATACCTTACTGCGAACGGTACGGTGACGGCATGGCAGGAAGCCATCATAGGCAGTGAGTCGAACGGCCTGAAACTGACCGATGTGCGGGCCAACGTCGGTGATGTCGTGAAGCGCGGTCAGGTACTGGCGACCTTCTCGGTTGCATCGGTGAACGCCGAATTGGCACAAGCGCGTGCCAGCCTGATGGAAGCCGAAGCGAACGCAGCCGATGCGAAGAACAATGCAGAACGCGCACGCACGCTGGAAACCACCGGTGCCCTGAGCACGCAACAGATCAACCAGTATCTGACCACAGAGCAAACTGCCAAAGCCAAGGCCGAAGCAGCGAAAGCACTGCTGGCCGTGCAGGAAGTCCGCTTGTCGCAAACGCAAGTGCTGGCATCGGATGACGGCGTGATTTCAGCGCGTAACGCGACTGTCGGGTCTGTCGTCAGTGCAGGTACCGAGTTGTTCCGGCTGATACGCCAGGGGCGTCTGGAGTGGCGGGCGGAAGTGACCTCGGCTGAACTCGGTCGTCTGAAGACTGGTACGCCAGCCTTGATCACTGCGGCCAACAGCACGCAAGTCAAAGGCAAGGTGCGCATGATTGCACCGACCGTGGATGCACAAAATCGCGCAGCGCTGGTGTACGTGGACCTTGCACCGACCGCTGCCGATGTCGCGCCGGTACGTGCCGGCATGTTTGCCACCGGTCAGTTTGATTTAGGTAACTCGACGGCGGTGACCGTGCCGCAGCAGGCCATCGTGATACGTGACGGCTTCAGCTATGTGTTCCGCATGAACCCGGATAACCGCGTGACGCAAATCAAGGTGCAGCCGGGACGGCGCATGGCCGACCGCATAGAAATTATCTCCGGTGTGCCGACGGACGCGGTACTGGTGGCAAACGGAGCAGGCTTCCTGAACGACGGCGATCTGGTGAAAGTCGTGACCGAAACGCCAGCGGCTGCAGAGAGTGCTAAAGAACAAAAAGCAGCGACGCCCGCGGCAGGCGCGACCGTTGCGACCAAATAGGAGCACGCGTGAATTTTTCCTCGCTTTCCATCAAGAACCCGATCCCGGCCATCATGTTGTTTGTGTTGCTGGGACTGGGGGGCTTGCTCGCGTTTAAATCGAGTGCAGTGCAGGACTTCCCTGATATTGAACTGCCTATCGTGATCGTCAACGCTTCCCTGCCCGGTGCTGCACCGGCGCAGCTGGAAACGGAAGTGGCGCGCAAAATAGAGAACTCGGTCGCTACGCTGCAAGGCATCAAGAATATTTATACCAAGGTGCTCGACGGTACGGTCACCGTGACGGTCGAATTCATTCTTGAAAAAAATATCTCCGACGCAGTGAATGACGTACGCGATGCGGTTGCATTGGTGCGCGCAGACATGCCTGCCGATTTACGCGATCCGTCGGTCACCAAAGTGTCGACCGCTGGTCGCGTGATCACTACCTTCACCGCAGCAGCGGCCCCGGGTAGCTTTGTCGATGAACAGGAACTCAGCTGGTTCGTTGACAATACCGTCTCCAAGCGTTTGCTGGCAGTGCCGGGTGTCGGTTCGGTCAAGCGCGTCGGCGGCGTCACGCGTGAAGTCCGGATAGAACTCGATCCGGCCAAGATGGCGGCGCTGAACGTGGCGGCGGTCGATGTCTCGCGTCGTTTGCGTCAGGTGCAGCAGGAAGCACCGGCCGGACGTGGCGATGTCAGTGGCGCCGAACAAGCGGTGCGTACTATTGCGACCGTGAAGACGGCGGCCGAATTGTCGAAGATGGATATCCCGCTGACTGATGGTCACCATGTTCGTCTGGATCAGGTGGCGACGGTAACGGACACCATCGCCGAGCGACGCACGTCGGCATCGCAGGATGGAAAAACCGTCGTTGGTTTTGAAGTGTTCCGCACCAAAGGCGCAAGTGAGCTGGCCGTTGCCAAGGGTGCGAAAGAAGCAGTGGCAGAACTGCAGAAGAACAATAGCAATATCGTCTTCAAGGAAGCCATCGATAACGCCAAGCCCATCAAGGAAGATTTTGATGGCTCGATGTCCTTGCTATACGAAGGCGCATTGCTCGCGGTGCTGGTGGTCTGGTGGTTCCTGCGTGACTGGCGCGCGACGCTGGTCGCATCTGCCGCCCTGCCATTGTCGGTAATTCCGACCTTTCTTGGCCTGGCCTACTTTGGCTACACGCTGAATATGGTGACCCTGCTGTCGCTGGCACTGGTGGTGGGCGTGCTGGTTGATGATGCGATTGTAGAGATTGAAAACATTGAACGCCATCTGAGCATGGGTAAGACGCCTATGCAGGCAGCGATGGAAGCGGCCGATGAAATCGGGATGGCGGTGATCGCGACAACCTTTGCGCTGGTTGCCGTGTTCCTGCCGACTGCATTCATGGCGGGTATACCTGGCCTGTTTTTCAAACAGTTTGGCTGGACGGCGGTGCTGGCGGTATTAGCCTCACTGGTGGTCGCGCGTTTACTCACGCCTATGATGGCGGCCTACATTCTGAAGCCGAAGAAGCAGCATGAGCAAAAAGATGGCTGGCTGATGCAGCGTTACATCACCCTGATGCGCTGGTGCCTGACCAATCGATTGAAAACGGCCATCGCGTCCGGCTTGTTTTTTATTGGTTCCATCATGCTGGTACCTTTGTTGCCGACCGGCTTTGTGCCGCCGACAGATCGTGCGCAGACGCAAATCAATATTGAATTGCCGCCGGGCAGCACGCTGAAGGAAACCATGGCGATCACCGAGCGCGTGCGCCTGGCCGTGGCGCAGGATAAAAAAATCGTCAGTATTTTCAGCTCGATAGGCGGCGGCTCCAGCGGTGATGCATTTGCGCCTGGCGCGTCTGCCGAAGCACGTCGGGCGGTGATGACGCTGACGACTGTGCATCGCAGCGAGCGCAAGGAAAAGATTTCGGATATCGAGGCCAAGATACGCGAACGTATTGCCGATATTCCGGGCGCGCGCTTTACTGTCGGCGCACCGGATACCGGCGTCAAGATGCAATTGGTCTTGCGCAGTGAGGATCCGCTGGCATTGTCGGAAGCAGCGAAGAAAGTTGAACGTGAATTGCGTGGTCTGAAAGGCATAGGCAATGTTACGTCGAGTGCGTCACTGGTGCGTCCGGAAATCATCGTGCGTCCGGATACCGCACGTGCCGGTGATCTCGGTGTGACCACATCGAGTATCGGTGAAACGGTACGCGTGGCGACGGCCGGGGATTACGATATGAATCTGCCCAAGCTGAATCTGTCCGAGCGCCAGGTACCGATACGCGTCAAGCTGCCGGACAATATGCGCGCTGACCTGGCTGCTATCGAACGTCTGACGGTGCCAGGCCGGAATGGTCCGGTGATGCTGGGCAATGTGGCCTCGGTCTATATGGACAGTGGCCCGGCACAGATTGATAGGCTGAATCGCAGCCGCAACGTGACGCTGGATGTCGAACTCGGTTCACGTTCGCTGGGTGAGTTGAACACGGAAGCACGTGCGTTGCCATCAATGCGTAATTTGCCGCCTGCGGTGAAGATCGCCGAACTGGGTGATGCGCAAGAGATGATGCTGCTGTTCAATAGCTTCGGCCTGGCGATGGCGATCGGTGTTTTGTGTATCTACTGCGTGCTGGTTCTGTTGTTCAAGGATTTCATGCAACCGATTACCATTCTGGCCGCCTTGCCGCTGTCTATCGGTGGTGCTTTTGTGGCGTTGCTGATTACTGGTCGTGCCTTGTCCATGCCGTCGATGATCGGTCTGATCATGTTGATGGGCATCGTCACCAAGAACTCGATTCTCCTGGTCGACTATGCGATCCTGGCACGCCAGCAAGGCATGAATCGTTTCGATGCATTGGTTGACGCCTGTCATAAACGGAGCCGCCCGATTATCATGACGACGATCGCGATGGGTGCGGGCATGATGCCACTGGCGTTAGGCTGGGGTGCTGATCCGAGTTTCCGTTCGCCGATGGCGATTACCGTGATCGGTGGTTTGATTACTTCGACGCTGCTGAGCCTGCTGGTAGTGCCTGCTGTGTTTACTTATATCGATGATCTGGAACAATGGGTGAAACGCATGATGCGGAAGGCGCGTGGCATCGCGCATCATGAAGCACCTAAGTCTGCTGAGCAGCTGGGTACGGAGAAACATTGATGTTGCAATTGCCTGTCCAAGACCCATTACAGCTAGCGCAAATGGAATTGCCGGCACCACTCACACTGGTGGTGCTGGCACCGCACCCGGATGATTTCGATGCGATCGCTGTCACGTTGCGGTATTTTCACCAGCGTGGCGATACTATCCATCTGGCGGTGTTGACGACCGGTGCCAGTGGTGTGGAAGATGGTTACGCCGACGCGTATACTGCTGATGACAAGGCGGCTTTGCGTGAAAAGGAGCAGGCGGCGAGTTGCGCATTTTTTGGTTTGCCACCGGAGCGATTGAGTTTTCTGCGTCTGCCACCTGATGAAAAAGGCAATCCACGTCTGGATGAAGCCAATCAGCTATCCATACGCGATTACCTGGCAGCACGTCAGCCCGACCTGGTTTTTATGCCGCATGGAAATGACAGCAATGTCACGCACCAGCGTACGTATGCCTTGTTTCGCGCCGTCGCATTGGGCGAGCAATGGACGGTATGGGCAGTGCTGAACCAGGATGCCAAGACAGTCGCGATGCGCACTGATCTGTACACACCGTTTGGTGCGGATGATGCAACATGGAAGGCTGAGCTGCTGCGCCTGCATGCATCGCAGCATCAGAGAAATTTGAATACACGCGCACAAGGTTTTGATGAGCGCGTGCTGGCCGTGAATCGTCGTACCGGGCAAGGATTGAATGCAGAGTATGCAGAAGCCTTTGAACTGGAGCGTTACGCGCCAGAAGATGAATCAACAGGAAAGAATTGAAATGGCTTGCGATCACAAAAAAGTACTGGATCTGGAAAAGGCGGGGCACTGGGAAGAAGCACATGCGTTGGTGCAAGTGCACTCGGATGAGTTCTCGTGTCAGATCCACGGCTATCTGCACCGGGTCGAAGGCGACCTCGGTAATGCGCGCTACTGGTATGGCCGTGGCAATAGCAGCCTGCCTAAAAACACGCTGGATGAAGAATTCCAGCGTTTGTACAGCCGTCTGTAATCTTTCCTCTTAGTCTCCGGATGCCCGGCCTTAACGCGGCCTGCGGTATTCCGCTGCGATCCAGTCCGCTGCGCTACTGCGCGTCAGTTTGTAGTTGGGAGCAACGCGCACCTCGGCGATCTGCTCACCGTCTTCATCGATGGCGCTGAGGGTTGCATAAGGGTCATCTTCATCCGGCACGATATCCAGTTTCACCGTGATGCTGGCGGTCGCCGTGTTGACGATCACGCTTTTGTGCAGATCTGCATGCAGTTGCTGTTCGTGGCGTCGCAAGACTTCGGATGCGGTTTTGACCAGCGTGTGGAAGGCTGGTGTATCCAATGGTTTCGGATTCTTTTTATCGCGTCCCATCGTCCACGGGCCGACCAGCGCCGGTTCGGATTCGCCATCCTTGATCATTTCCACTGCCCAGCCTTCGTCATCTTCATTCTTGATGACGCGCGCCGTCCAGCCGTTGTCGCGCCACAGGCGTGCTTCATTGATGGGGGCGTCGTGTCCTGCGTCGTCGTTGTGCATCTGAAATCTTTTGTGAGTGTCTACCGGGGTGCATATCATAGTTGGATTTGGCATCCGGCGTGCCTGTGA
This sequence comes from Herminiimonas sp. KBW02, assembly GCF_003852535.1. Taxonomy (GTDB): domain Bacteria; phylum Pseudomonadota; class Gammaproteobacteria; order Burkholderiales; family Burkholderiaceae_D; genus Oxalicibacterium. The sequence goes on from NZ_QAJP01000003.1 coordinate 362,621, forward strand.
CGTAAGGCTATCCTGCAAAAAAACCATACAGCGTGTAGACTTGCGCCCTTGCTGCGCTTTTTCGCTGCCTGTCGCCCATCTGCTGATGGCGCGCCCGCTCCAAGATCAAATTCCACGAAGTCAGAGTTCATGTCCACTGTTTCAAGAATGCCTTGCGTCGATGCACTCAAGGCGGTTGCCTGTTTGTTGATTGTTTTTCATCACCTCGCGTTTTACGGCCCCATGTCGGATATTGCTTATCCGCTCATGCCGACCGTGATCGATCTGCTGTATCAATATGGCCGGATGGCGGTGCAAGCCTTCTTTGTGATTGCCGGTTTCCTGCTGGCGACCAAGTTTGCACGGGAAGGCGCGGCGACGGTGAGCCGTCCGCTGAATGCGATTTACCAGCGGTATCTGCGCCTGGTCATTCCTTACCTGGTGGCACTGGTGTTTGCTATCGTGTGCGCGGCGTTGGCGCGTGAATGGGTGAGCAATGATTCGATCCCGGATGCGCCCAGCCTGATGCAATTGTTGCCGCATATTTTTCTGCTGCAGGATTTGCTGGATCAGGACGCGCTGTCGGCCGGGGTCTGGTATGTCGCTATCGATTTTCAGTTATTTGCGCTGGCCGCCCTGCTTTTGTGGCTGGCCGGAAAGATCGAAGCACGCTATCCGCGCCTGAGTGTACTCGGACCGCTTTTCATCACCCTGCTGACGCTGGCCTCATTGTTTGTGTTTAACCGCAATCAGGGTCTGGATGAAACCGCCTTGTACTTCTTCGGCTCGTATGGCCTGGGTGCACTGGCGTACTGGACGACGCGCAGACGTTACGGCCTGGCCTGGCTGGCAGTGTTATGCGTGGTGGTGCTGGCGGCGTTGCTGGTGGAATTCCGCGGGCGCATCCTGGTGGCGGGTTGCGTGATGTTGCTGCTGGGTGTGGCGCGTCAATCCGGTGCATTGGAACGTTGGGTGATGCCGGGTTTCCTGACTTATCTGGGACGCATTTCGTATTCGGTGTTCCTGATTCACTTCCCTTTGTGCATGGTTGTGAATGCCGTGTTTTTCCATTTCTTCCCGCAGCAACCAGTGGCAAATATGATCGGTATGCTGATCGCAGTGTGCGTCAGTATCGGTGGCGGTGCCTTGTTGTTCCGCTGGGTGGAGAACCGGCCCGGCAGCAAGAAACGTTTGCTGGCACCGACCGGCTTCCTGGTAGGCGGCATGATAGTCGCCCACCAGATTACCTGATCACTCAGATGCGGCAGCCTGCAGTCATATCCAGCGTTTTATCGTAGTACCTGGATTCGATTTGCAGCATGCCGAGTATCGAGTGGAACAGATTGTCCTGGCTGACGGCATTACCGGCACGGCGTTGCATGCAGTCCTTGTTGACGCCGAAGCTGGATGCAAAACCGGGCGACATCCACATCACCATCGGCACTTCAGTTTGCTCTTTCGGCGCGATAGAGTACGGCAAACCGTGCAGATAGATACCGCGTTCGCCCAGTGATTCACCATGGTCGGACAGATATAGCATCGCGGTGTCATACGCATTGCTTTGCGTCTTCAGGAATGCAATTGTTTTAGCCAGGAAGTTATCGGTGTAGAGCACACCGTTATCGTAGCTATTGGTAATCTGTTCGCGTGTGCATTTGCTCAGGTCTGAAGTATCGCAAGTCGGCGTGAAGGTGCGCATCGCCGCCGGATAGCGACGATAGTAAGCGGGCCCATGATTGCCCAGCTGATGCATGACGACGAAGAGATTGCCGTTCTTTGCCTTCTGTATCACGCCATCCATATTTTCCAGCATGATTTCATCCAGGCAGCGCTCGCCGTCGCATAGTTTCGGATCTTTGCTGGCACCCAGCATCTGTTCTTCCAGTCCGTCACATACACCCTTGCAGCCAGATTGATTGTCACGCCATACGGTATTGATGCCGACTTTGTCGATGATGTGCAGCAGCGATTCATGGCCGCGTATCTTCGCTTCGTCATAGTTGTGACGCCCATAGATGGAGAACATGCAAGGTACGGATACTTCGGTATTGGTGCCGCATGAAGTAGCGTGCGGGAAGTTGACGACATCCAGTTTACTTAGTTGCGGCGTGGTCTGGTGTTCATAGCCATTCAGCCCCCAGTTGGCGGCACGGGTGGTTTCACCAACGACTAAAACGAACAGCATGGGTTTGGTACGGCCGCCCCAGCCCGCCGCCAGTTTGGCGTCGTCGCTGATCTTGATGCGGGGGGTATTGGCCTGGGCGGTATCCGCCGCGACTACCCGCGACAGGGAAAACAGGTAATTACTTGGTGTGATCAGGAAGCGCACTTCTTTTTGATTGCGCATCAATGAAGAGAAGTCCTGGAAGATCAGCATGGTGGAACCGGCTGCTACCGCGATTGCACTGACTATATATAAGAGGCGGATCGGGATCGCACGCCGTAAAGGCGTAGTGCGCAGGCGCAGCTTCCACACCAGCACACTGGGCAGCACGCCAAACACCAGCATGTGGATGCAGAAATTAAACGAAAACAGTTCGCTCGCTTCCTTGACGTCGGTACGCAGGATGTTCCTGACCATTTCCGTGTTGAAGAACACGGTGTACTTATTCATGTAGTAGGTAGCCGCTGCTGTCACCAGGAACAGGACGGTCAGCAGCGGTTTGCTGGTCCAGCGGTTCAGCAGTACCAACAGGCCGATCGCTTGCAGCGCAGTGATGGAAACAAACAGGCCTGCGCCAAATAACCATGAAGTCGGGCTGCTCCAGTCGCGGTTGGCGAGCGCGGCAGAGAAGAATAAATAGTTGCAGCTTAATGAGAAGAACAGGCTCGCGAGTATGGCCAGCCATTCGACCCGCAGCACGGGGAGGCGGGCAAAGAACGCGCTCGCATAGTAGCGAGGGCCACGGATTTCTAATACTGCACCGGGAGTACCGGCAGTCTGCGGAAGTTTCAAGGCGCGCACCGACTTCAAGGAATGAAGTCGCTACGCTATCGAGAGCGCCGTTAATGCCGCGTTAAGACTGCGGAATGCTGCTTGATTGCGTCAGGCGATTTTGCCGCCACCGTTTGCTTATGGATGAGTGCTGGCAAAATTAACAACGAAGCGGCTGCCGCCGCCGACCGGTGTTTCGTAGCGGATTTCCCAGCCCATGTGATCGATAACCCGTTTAACAATTGCCAGCCCCAGGCCGGAACCGACGTGCTGATTGTCGTGGCCACGGACGAAGCGGTCAAATAAACGTGTACGCACATTTTCCGGAATGCCGGGGCCATTGTCTTCAATTGTTAAATTGTCAGTGTTCAGCCAGACCTGAACGGTGCCTTGTTCGGTGTACTGGCAGGCGTTGCGCAGCAGGTTACCGATCGCGATCCCGGCCAGTTCGGTGCGTGCATGAACCCAGACATCTTGCGGTGCATGGAAATGCAGCTCGACCGGTTTATCGCCCAGTATTTGCTGGCAGCGTTCAATTTCACGTTCTATCAAGTGCGTCAGCGACAGTTGTGAGCCGCCCAGCATATCCGGTGACTGGGATAGCAACAGCAAGGCGCCGACCCGCTCCGCAGCTTCGCTGGCGACGCGGCGTATGCGTTCGGCCACCGCCAGCTCATCCGGCGTATCTGCCAGTTTGGTTTTCAGGAGTTCGGATGCGCCGAGCATGATGGTCAGGGGCGTACGCAGTTCGTGACTGACATCGCCGGTAAACAATTTCTCATCAGCCAGGAAGCGTTGCAGTTCATCCGTACGTTTGGCAAAGGCGCGCGCCAGGATGCCGATTTCATTTTCCTTGTCCAGCGACGGCAGGTCGGCCGGTGCATCGTTGCGTTCTACCGCTGCCGCTAATGCGGTCACCGGTGCGACCAGGCGCTTGGCCGAGGTCAGCCCCAGCGCGATCGAGAGCAGGATGCTGGTGACAAAGCCGACGCCGAGCGAGATAAAAATCAGGAGTTCGGTTTCTTCAAAATCGCTGGTGTCGTCGACTACGACAAAATGCTGGTCGCCGACTTTACGTACGACCAGATGGGCTTCGGTTTCGCCGGTTTCTATTTCATGTATGCCGACTGGCAGGTTGCGAAAGGTGGGCGGGATTTCTTCGTTGACATAGAAACTGATATCCGGCGGTAACTCGAGTGTGATCTTGTTGAGGTGTTGGGCAATCAGGTTGGTCGCCAGCTTGTCCAGGTTGTGGTCGATCAGCTGCGATTCGGCCAGCTCGACCGCGGTATAGGCCGCCAGCGTAAAGAAGCTGCACAATACGAAAGCGAGTAAAACGAAGGAACCGGCAATGCGGTTCTTGAGTGACTGGCTAGCTTTCATCGTTATTGATCAGGCGGTAGCCGCTACCCGGCAAGGTGCGCAACATGGGTTGGGCAAAAGTGCGATCCATCGCTTGTCGCAATGCATGGATGTGGGTGCGCAAGGCGTCGCTGTCAGGCGGATCGTCGCCCCATATTTCGCGCAGGATTTCTTCACGCGTAATCAGCGCCGGCGCCTTGCGCATCAGTGCTTCCAATAATTTATAACCGGTTGGTGTCAGCGCCAGCTTGTGCCCGGCACGTGTGGCTTCGCTGCGGCTGAGGTCGAGACGTAACTCACCGAATTCCAGGATGTGTTCTACCGTTTCATTGCGTGCACGCCGCACCAGTGCCTTGAGCCGGGCTTCCAGTTCGACCAGGGAAAACGGCTTGACCAGATAATCGTCGGCACCGACTTCAAAGCCGACCAATTTATCTTTTACCGTATCGCGCGCAGTGAGCATCAGGATTGGCGTCGCCAGTCGCTGCTCCTTGCGCAACTGGCGGCAGACTTCCACGCCATCCAGCCCCGGTAATTCGAGGTCGAGCACGATCACATCGTAGTGTGCGCTGGTGGCGCGGGTGACGCCAGCCGGTCCGCTCAGTGCGACGTCCAGCGTGTAACCCAAAGGCTCCAGGAAACCGTAGAGATTGGCGACGATATCGGGATTATCTTCGATGATCAGTGCGTACACGTTTTCTTCTCAGTCAGCCTGCAAGTGGAAAGTCGGGATTAGCATGCAATGATTGTAGCCTGCCATGTGCGGCGAGTGGGGAGCCCTGGCTCAAGCCGCTGTTTCGTCTATAGGCGTGAAGCGCTGCACGGTCTGTCCATTGTGTTCTATTTTCTCAAAGAACACACTTTCCGGACGCGTCCAGTAAGAACCGTCGGCAGCGGTGTACACAATCATCGTTACCGTCGGATCCGACTCCAGTTTGGCGGCGCATACGAAATCGTAGATGCCGCCTTTGAAATGCCTGAATTGCATGAATACTCCCTGCTTACATGCGGACGAGCCAGCTTGCCACTACCAGCACCACGCCGATATTGATAGGAATATTGATGCCAGGCTGCGTACGGCCATAAGCCTTCATCGCATTGCTAACGGCAAAGCCGCCCCAAACCAGCAAGTTGCCGCCGCCACGCAACCAGTCAGCCTGATTGACGCCCGTGAATAATTGATAGACACCTGTGAGTGCAAAGTAAGTACACAGCACCGCGAGTACTATCCTGACCTTCTTTTGCGCCAGCAATTCGTCCAGCGATTTACTTGAAAACATAAAGACTCCGTTTAATAGAGTCGCTATTGTAAGTGAGTAAGAGAGTGCAGGGGCTATGCATTGTCTTAATGCATACAGATACTGCCACCTCGGCTGCCGCAGCAGCGCGGAATTTGTGGAGTCAGGCTGACAACAGATATCTGCTTGTGAGATTATCTGCTCCCTTATTTGCTCCATTACCGGTTGGATAAATACCGCTAACACACAAGACAGAATGCGCACATGACGGATGCAACCACGGTATTAATCGTTGATGACGATGAAGAAATCCGCGATTTATTGGCAAATTATCTGGCCGGGTTTTCTATCTCAGCACATGCTGTTGCCGACGGTAACGCGATGCGCGCGGCGATGGGTGAGCGGAATTTCGATGCCATTATTCTCGACCTGATGTTGCCGGGAACGGACGGCCTCTCGCTGTGCCGTGAATTACGTGCCAGCACCGACATTCCCATCATCATCCTGACCGCGCGTGGCGCTTCAGCTGATCGCGTGGTCGGCCTGGAACTGGGTGCTGACGATTATGTAATCAAGCCTTTTGATCCGCGTGAGCTGGTAGCACGCCTGCATACTATCCTGCGCCGCACCCGGGACGGCAAGCAGCGCGAGACGACGGAAAACCCCGATATCTGGCATTTCGATGGCTGGACCATCAATCGCGTCGCACGCCAGCTGGTGACGCCGCAGCGCATGGTGGTGCCGCTATCGAATGCAGAATTCCGTTTGTTATCGGTGTTCATCGAGCGCCCCCATCGTGTACTCAGCCGCGACCAGTTGATGGATGCGGCACGCGGACAGAACGCGACTGCTTTTGATCGCAGCATCGATCTGCTGGTGTCACGCCTGCGGCAAAAGCTGGAGGAAGACCCGAAAGATCCGAAGTTCCTCAAGACGATACGCGGCGAAGGCTATATGTTCGATGCCAGGGTCGTGCGATGAAACTGATTCCGAACACAATTTTTGCGCGCCTGTTCGCGCTGGTGGTGATGGCGCTGGTAGTCAGTCATGTCATGACTTTCCTTTTGATCTTCAAGTTCTTTGAGCGGGATTTTCCGCCGCCGCACATGCGCCCTCCTGCCGGAGAAATGGCTGCTGCAGATATGGGCAGACACAGGCCGCCGCCTCCGATGTGGGAAATCGGCGGCTATACTTTGCCGCCGTTGCCGCCGGGTTTGTGGATAGGCCTGATTGTCCAGTTCATTACGCTGACTGCGACCGCCTGGTTTGGCGCACGCTTTCTCGCGCGTCCTATGCAGCAGGTCGCGCATGCGTCGGCGCAACTGGCGAACAATTTGTACAGCGTGCCGATGAAGGAGCAAGGGCCGGATGAAGCGCGTCAGACCGCGCATGTCTTTAACCATATGCAATACAAGGTGCGGGCACAAATCGAAGAGCGCGAGCGCTTCCTGGCGGCGGTCTCGCATGATCTGCGCACACCACTCACGCGCATGAAGCTGCGTATAGAAAACCTGGGCGAGAACTACGCGAAGCAAAAGCTGCGCGACGATATCGGAGAGATGGCGAATATGCTGGACGCCACCATGAGCTACCTGCGCGAGCGTGTCTCGACCGAAGCCTTGCAATTGCTGGACGTACAGGCCCTGATCGAAGTCATGGTGGAGGATGGCAGTGCGCACGGCGACAAGGTCAGCATGACCGGCCATGCCGAGCCACTGTTCACCAAGCCCATGGCTTTGCGACGTTGTTTGTCCAACCTGCTGGAAAACGCTTTGCGCTACGGCCACGAGGCCGTCATTTCTTTGCACGATAGCAAGGACGTACTGCTGATAGAAGTACGCGACCGTGGCCCGGGGATCCCGCCTGAGAAGATGGACGCGGTGCTTGAACCCTTCGTCCGGCTCGATGGTTCGCGCAATAAAACCCTGGGCGGAGTGGGCCTGGGTTTATCGATAGCACGCGAGGCGGCACTGCAATGCGACGGCCATCTCACATTGCGTAATGCAGACGATGGCGGCCTCATCGCCAGCATTGCGATCAAGCGCTGATAACGGCTGGCAACCACTGTTTGTTGCAGATTTGCCGAATGTATCAAAGTTGATACAAAGCGCACATCCCATGGATACATAGAGCTGACATGCTGACTTGCCTGCCGGGAACAAGTGCATCTGCCGGCGTCAAATCAATGGGAGAAAAAACATGGCAATCGGCGGAGTGAGCAGCAGTAGCTGGAGCACCATACAGCGTCCGGATGCGAGCAAGATCGCAAGCGATCTGTTCGCCAGGGTTGATAGCAAGAATCAGGGTTATATCGACACCGCCGAGTTGCAGGCGACGCTGGAGCAAGCCGCGAATGGTCAATCGGGCGCATCAAGCGAGGTTGCGCAATTCCTCAGCAAGATCGATGCGGACAATGACGGCAAGATCACCAAGCAGGAACTGACGGATGGCGTCAAGCAACTGGCCGACCAGCTGGATGCGCAATTCGACAGCGCCCGCGTGAGTCGCGCCGGGAAAGGCATGTCACCGCCGCCACCGCCGTCTTCGGACGATATCTTCGCCAGTCTGGATAGCAAAAACCAGGGCTATCTGGATAAGGAATCCTTGCAGGCTGCCTTCGATGCAAACTCAAGCGATACCGAAGCCAATGCCGCCAAGGTGGAAGAAATTTTCAAGGCATTGGATGTCGATGGCGATAGCAAGATTAGCAAGGAAGAATTCGCCGCGGGGATGGAGCAACTGGCGCCGCAAGGTGCGGCTGCCGCCGATGGCAGTGGCGCTGTGCAGGAAGCTAAAGGCGCGCCACCGGCACGGGGCGGTGGTGGTGGTGGCGCGGAAAGTACTGCCGCAACGACCTACGAAGCGGCTGATACCAATCAGGACGGCACGGTCAGTCTGCAGGAACTGGTGCTGTATCAAATGAGTCACGCCACCGAATCCAAAGCGCAGGATGACGCCAAAACCAGTATGGATGCCGTACTGAAAATCATGACGCAACTGGCGCAAACCTACGGGCAATTCGAGTCTGGCGTTGCTGATACCCGCAGCAACGTGAATACGATTTCCGCAACCGCCTGAGTCGGGTTTACGGTGCGGGCAGCACGCGTATCAGCTGCCCGTTCGCTTCATCGGTCAGGAGATACAGCAAGCCATCCGGTCCTTCACGTACATCGCGTACGCGTTGTTCCAGGTTCGTTAGCAGGCGCTCTTCGCGCACGACTTTGCCATCCTTCAGTTCCAGTCGCGCCAGATAGCGGAACTTGAGTGATCCGACAAACAGATTGCCCTGCCACGCCTTGCCATAGCGCGTACTGCGCAGGAAGGTCATGCCGGACGGTGCGATCGACGGCGTCCATTGATGCAGCGGTTGTTCCATGCCGGCTTGTGCCGTCAGTCCGGCGCCGATTTTTCCGCCGCCATAATTTTCACCATAGCTAATCACCGGCCAGCCATAGTTCTTGCCTGCTTCCGGCCGGTTGATTTCATCACCGCCTTGCGGGCCGTGTTCATGCATCCATAATCTGCCGTCGGGTCCCAGTGTGGCACCTTGCGAGTTGCGATGCCCGATGCTCCAGATCTCCGGCAGCGCCCCGGTTTTGCCGACGTAGGGGTTGTCCGGCGGCACCGAGCCATCCTTGCGTATGCGTATGATTTTGCCGTGATGGTTGTCCAGCGTCTGCGCATCCTGCATGCGGCTGTAGCGTTCGCCCAGAGTCATGAACAACGTGCCGTCCGGCCGTTCGACGATGCGGCAACCGAAGTGGGCGCGGCTGGCAAATTTGGGTTTCTGGCTGAACAGCACTTTGACCTGTTCCAGCTTTTTCAGATCGTTCGACAAGCGGGCCGAGGCCAGTGCGGTTGAATTGCCGCTGCCACCGGTGCGGGCATTCGCTTCTTCGCTATAGCAAAAATAGATAGTGCGGTTATCGGCAAATTTGCTATCGGTGATGACGTCCAGCAAGCCGCCCTGCCCGCCGACTTCTATCTTCGGTAAGCCAGTCAGCGGCGCGGAGAGCGGCGCACCAGGCTGGAGGATACGCATATCGCCGGAACGTTCGGTCAGCAGTATACGCCCGTCACCGATGAAAGCGAGCGCCCACGGATGGTCCAGCCCTTCTGCCAGTAATTCGGTACGCAGCTTGTCTGCATTTTGTGCAAATGCGTAGCCGGATGTGAGTACGAGTGCGGTAGCGAGGAGATGAGTGCTGATGAGTTGAGTGTGCATACAGGCCTCTGCGCAAGTCGGATTTGAAAACCGCCCGGTACATGCCGGGCGGGGGAAGGTTGAATCAGCTCATTTGCAAATTGTTGATCAGCGTAGGAAGTGATATTCCGTTGCAGGGGCTGATCAATAGCCAGGTCGCGTCGCCGTCCTGGTTTCAATAATCTTTTATTTTTAGCGCGGTGGTTCGTTCGCGAGGTTTTTCACACTGGTGATGGCATACCCTTTGGCATTGATTTGTTCGAATGGATCATCAATCGCAAAATCCGCCAGGTGTTTGGCATCGTCTTCCAGGTCGACGCTACGGTCAGTGGGTTCCCAATCGGTGTTGACGACTTCTTCCGGTAAAAACTTACCTTCCGGTACGGCGAGGTAAGAAAAATGGCCTGCATTTTCAGCTCTTCGATATATATCTATGCGCATGACAAATCCTTGGAAAAATGAGGGTAAGGTCTTTTGTGACCAGGCTTCACTACAAAGGTTGCGTCCTCAGCATAGCCGATCTTGGCGCACGGTGATGGCTTGATACTTGCTATGGGTTTCCCCCAGTTAAGCTTTTCTTAAGACTTTTTGCAGTGCCGGGCGGTAAATCGGGGTTTTAGACGCAGTTAGTGGCTTTTTTGCACAAAATAGGATCATTCTTGTTGCTCTATGTTACGTTTTGGAAACCTATTTTGTTTGTCCGTGCTAATCTGCTAATTCGTTGCGCCCCTTTATAGCGCAATGCGGACTGCCCCATTTGTGCAGTGTAGAGGAGGTGCTCATGTTGAAATATGATTTTTCTGTGAAGACGCGCGAAGGCCAGAAGCTGGAAAGCATCGTTATCGGCGGTATGGATCGTAGTGATGCGGAGCGCAAGCTACGACAGATGTATCGGCATTGCGAAGTACTGCGTTGTGATATCAAAGGTGCGGTGCAGCGTCCCGGCATTGCACACTCAGTTGACGATATCCTCTCGCTCATCTCGCGTTAATGCCGGTTGCTGGATAAAGCCGTCAGCCAGTAATTCATCGAGCAAGGTTTCATAGTCCTGAGCGCCGCGACTGTTGGGCGCATGTTCGAAAATCGTTTTATTGTGAGCAGGACTTTCCGCAAGACTGACGTTCTCTGCGATGCGTGTGCGACATACATCAGCACCGAATTTTTCTTCCAGCACTTTCAATACTTCCCACGCCATGCCGCGTCGCCCGTCGAAGCGCGTCAGCAGGTAGCGACGGTTCACGCGTCGTTTCAGTACCGGCTCCAGCGCACGCAGGGTTTTTTCGATTTGCATCGCGCCCTTGGCGGACAAATGATCGGCCGATACCGGCACGATGATGCAGTCGCACGCAAAAATCGCATTCAGTGACAGTACGCCTATCAGTGGGCAGCAATCTATCAGCACCGGCGTGTTTTCCGTGTTGAACTTCTCGGCGCGTAAATTTGCATTGAGACGATTGACGACGTCATAGCCTTTGCCGAACAAGGTATCCACCTTGGACAATTCCATATGCGACGGGATCAGCCCCAGGCTGCTGGTCGGCGAGCGCTGTACCAGTTCCTGTAACGGACGGTCGCGCTGGAACATGCTGAGTATGGTGTCGTCGCCCGACTGGGCGGTAATGCCAGCGATGGCGCTTAAGTGTGCTTGCGGGTCGAGATCTATACCGTAGGGTTGGCAACCGCGCCGTGCCAATGCAGCGGCGAGATTCAGCGCAGTAGTAGTCTTACCCACTCCGCCTTTCTGGTTGAATACGGTAACTATCGTCATAACCCTCCCGGATTCGATGCTGGCGCATCGCCGGTATCAATCTGGTGATACCGGTTTGTCGTGACCTGGTTCTTATACTACCGTGCTTTCATTTGTTGACAAGAGGCGACGGCGTACAAGAGCTGATGGAATAGTAACATCATGATGTGGCGGAATTGATCTATCTGCGCCAGCGTCCTGATATGTCAATGTGTGCGATGGTGCTGACTATGCTGGCCGAACCAGGTGCGCAAGCGACGCCAGCCGATGACGATGCCGGTCAGGCTGAGGGCCAGACCACCGAGACTGAGCAAAATCAGAATCGCATCGCGCCACGCCCCGGCCTGCAACATGGGCGGCAAATCCCAGCTATGCAGGAAGCTGAACAGCCAGCGCCCGGTGCGCTGCGCCTGATCCGAACTGCTTTCCACATCACCGGTAAACGGATCCAGGTGTACCCAGGTCTGATGCGTTTCGTCAAAGCGTACGCGCAAGGCAGGCAGGCGTCGCTCGGCGGCACCCATCATCGCTTCCTGCTGACGACCGTAATAATAAGTATCGTACTGCGTCAGTACCTGATGATCGCGTATCGGTGCATGCAGCAATTGCGTTGCGGCTTGGAACAGCTCCGCATCACTCCATCGTTCCCGTACCTGATAGCGCCCGCCTTCCTCAACGATCAGGCGTGTCGCATTGGCGCCGTTGCGTGCCAGCAGATATGGGCGGCCATGCAGTACACGCCATTCGATTTCATTTGCACGGAACCCTGCATCATTCAATAAATTGACAGCCTGTGCTGTGTCCAGTGACAAGTGTGTGGTGCCGGGAGTCGCACCACGATAGGCCGCACTATTTGGTTTCTCGCCGCGCGCATCAAAGATGCCGAGCGGATTCATGGACATCAGGCCGCTGAAGATCCAGGTAAAGATAATCGCTGCAAAGCTCAGGCCTATGATGTGATGCCAGTGTAAATACACTTCGCGATAAGGTGTGCGTGCACCGGATTTATAACGTCCGCGAAAACGCCAGCGCCAGATACCCGCCAGCGTGCCGCTGATGGCAGTCAAGGTGCCGAACGCAGACAGCGCGATCACTATCCAGCTCCAGACCGGATCGACTGGTCGGTCACGAAACATATACAACCAATGCAGCCACGCGCCGACGTAGTTCCACAGCCGTTGCGCGCGCGGCGCATCCATCACGACCTGTCCGGTGCTATCCGACAGATACAGCAGGGTATGCTCTGCATCATCCATTTGCACCCGATGCAGCGGGCGGTGTGGATCGAGTGAGCGTGCATGCGTCCACCTGTCTTCGTGCACGATGCCGAGATAATGCGCGTCTGCATTTGGAACGAAGGCGCGTGCGCCGGCCAGCGCCAGTTGCTTATCCATCGTTGGCGCCAGTGCACCGCTGCGTGCATCGACCAGCAGATAATTTCCTTTACCTTCGCGCAAGCGGTAATACGGTTGATTACGGATAGAGGTGAGTACAATCTCCTGCACCTTATCCGGTGCGCGACTGTGTGCCAGTGCCTGCTGCAGCGATACACAGCAATGCTGTACCTGCAATGCGGGCACAGTCTGCAATCGTTCCCACGGCGTCAGCTTCGGATAACCGATGAACAGCATCACGATGCCGCTGACAAACCACAAGGCCATCAGTACGCACGCGGCCACGCCTGTCCAGCGATGGATCAGGTAAGTCAGGCGTTTGACGCGTGCGGACAGGGTCATGTGGTGACTCAGAAGCGATAGTTGGCGGTCAGCTCGATACGACGTCCGGGGCCGTTAAACCATTGCGTGCCGGAGTAGTAAGCAGTCGTGAAGTACTGCTTGTCGAACACATTAAAGCCGCGCAATGTCACCGTGGTATCGCGTGATGCCTTCCATTGCAGCGCCAGATCGGTGGTGGTGTACGCAGGCATGACCAAAGTATTGGCATTATCTGCATAGCGCTTGCCGACGTAACGCAGACCACCGCTGGCAGTCCAGGCAGGTATGAAGTTCCAGCTCAGCCAGACGTTGGCCAGGCGTTCGGCGACATTCGGCGGGACATTGCCGGAACGGGAGACAGCGACGCCACCGACAGAATCGTTGAAGTCATCAAACTTCGCACGCAGGATTGCAGCATTCGCATCGAGTTGCCAGCCAGGTGCAAATGCGAGTGCCAAGGTTCCTTCGAGTCCGGTCGATGATTGCTCACCAACCTGTATACGTACTGCAGGATTGGTGGTGTCGCGGCTGAGCAAATTGTTTTTCCTGATGTTGTAAGCGGCCAGCGTCCATTCACCCTTCTTGTTCCAGAACGCCTGTTTCACACCGACTTCGATTTGCTTCCCGGTGGACAGATCGAACTTGCTGTTTGCTGCCGTAATCATCAGCAAGCCACCGACCGGATCGGCTGCTTCCGAATACTGCGCGTAGAGTGCAGTATCAGGAGTGATGTTGTAGACGGTGCCCAGACGCCAGCCTACATTCGAATATTTTTGGTCGAAAGACTGGGTATTCGTCGTCAGGTCGGCGCGTGATACATCGGCGTGGTCGTAACGCAAACCACCGAGTACCGACCATTTGTCTGTCAGCTCCAGACGATTTTCGGCAAAGACCGAATATTGCTGCGCTTTGTTGCGGTAACGCGGGATGGTAGGTATCGCGCTGAAGAAAGTACCCGGCACCGGGTTATAAGGATCAACGGATGGCGAGGCACCGAAATAAGTATTGTTGGTGTGCTGGAACGAACTGTTGCTCACATCAAAACCTACCGATACCTGATTTTTAAGGCCGAACAGACGACCACGGAAAGTCGCGTCGGTGGTGTTCCCGATCTGGGTTTGATCATGCATGATTTCAGTCGCCCCGCTGGATGCCGGTCTGTCGATCAGGCCGGTAGCAGGGTTGTAGACATAGGATTCCGCGTTGCGCCAGTGACGTTTGCTGTCTATGTAGTACAACTTGCTGCGCACCGTCGTATCCGCATTCGGGGTCCACTCTGCGGATAACTCGGTCCAGCGATCGTCATACTGGATTTTGCTGTCACTGACGTTGTAGTTCTTGGTGCGCAGCGCTTCCAGTTGGCGGCCGTTGACCAGCGGTGTGCCGAAGTAGCGCATCGGTTCCTGCCGGCCTTGTGCATAGCTCAGTTTCAAACGGAAGTCGGCAGAGACGTCGAGTTGCAATGCGCCGGAAAAGCTCAGGTTGCGCGAATTGCCCATATCAACCCAGCCGTCGGACCGATCGCCACTGAGATCGACGCGATACGACAGCTTTTCGTTGATTGCGCCGCCACTGCCGAAGCCCAGACGCTGCGTGTTGTCGGTACCGATGGTGGCTTGTACTTCATTCTGTATTGCACCACGCGTAGGTTTCTTCGGGATGACGTTCACTACTGCGCCGATTGCGCCGTCACCGTAAATCACAGAAGCGGGCCCGCGCAATACTTCGACGCGATCAATAGACCATGTGTCGAACGGGAAGGACACGCCTACGCCGCCATATTGACGGGTGCCGTCATACAGGCGCATGACGGAAGTCGTGTCGGTAAAGCCGCGCGCGGAGAGCGATGAGCCGCTATTGCCCGGATGTCCCATGCCGCTGATGCCTGCACTACGGGTAATGGCGTCGACCAGGTTGGCGTCGCCACGCTGTTCAAGTTGTTCACGGGTGATGACGCTGACGCTGGCTGGTGTCTGGAATGGTGTGAGGTCCAGATTGGAGCCGGTAGACGCAGGCGATTTCAATGTGCCGGCTGGCTCCGGGCTGACCGAGATGCCAGGCAAGGTGGTGGTCTCTGCCGCGGATGCGGAGTGCATGGCCAGCAAGCATCCCAGTGTGCAATGCGTGTACAAAACAGCGTGTGCGAGTCGGCGTGGCAGTGTGCGGTTTTCAAATACGAGTTTCATTGTTGATCCAAAAATAGTCTGAAGGAGCGCTTAGTGTTTGGCTGCGCTATTGAGTGCGCGGGCCGGAACTTGCAGTTCCAGCGTTTCGCGCTGCTTGTCCTTGTCTTCAAATATCAGCGTGAGCGGAATCACATCGCCCTCTTTAACCGGCTGCTTCAGATCGAAAAACATAATGTGATAACCGCCCGGCTTGAGCATCACGTTCTGGCCAGCGGGTAAATCCAGGCCGTTGATCTGGCGCATACGCATGACGTGGTCCTGCACTGCCATTTCATGGATCTCTGTGCGCGCGACGGGTGAGCGCGCATCGATCAGGCGCGTGCCTTTGGCGCTGCTTAGTTGCATGAAAGCGCCGGTGGCTTTTTGTTGTGACACGGTAGCGCGTACCCAGGCGTCGCTGACTAAAACTTGAGCGAAGGATGAAGTACAGGCGAGACTCAGCAATGAAGCGAGTAAAAACTTGTTCATATGGATGTCCTCTGATGGAAGATGGTGATGGATTACTGTGCGATTTGCGTAGCTAAGCCAAGCGCAGCGCGACTCGTGACGATGCAGGATGTGCTGCAATCGCTGCCCGTGGCTAATACCGGGAGTGCGACCAGTTGCATTTCGACGGCCGCGTCAGTAGCGGGCGATGCGGCGACAGTTGCATGACGCTGGATGCTGATCAGCAGCGCAGCAATCACGAGCGCAATCAGATTGAGGGTGATGACGAATTTACGGCGAGTTGACATGGCAAACCCCTGTTTCGAGATGAAGACACACCGCCAGACAAACGCACGCCTGAAGGCGTACGTGCTGGCGGTACTCAGCAACGATCAGGAAAAAGCCGGGGGAGCGCGCGGTTGTGCAACGGCCCATGCGAACAGCGGGCGCGATGCCTGGTAATACAGGGAAGGAAGAATGTGATCGCCGCTGACGACGGGCATCACGAAATCGGCCGGAGGCGGCAAGCCTACCGAGCCTGCGTGCGTCATACAAAACGCACAGTGTTCAAAGTGGATGGTTCTTTCAGCCGGTTTTGGGGTTTGAGTATTCTGGTCCTGGTCGACCATCATCATCTTGCTGCCGTCCACCGTACAAATTTCGACCCAGGCATTGGGTGCACCGTTGGCCGCAGCAACCGCATGCGAGATCGACGGCGCAAGCGATGCCAGCAGGATCGCAAAACATGCGATCCATGTGGTCCATCTATGCTTGGCTTTCGTCATTCGCATGGCGCGGGCATCAAGGAAAAGGGGGAATTCAGACAACCAACTTGTTGACGGCTGGCGACTTATCGCGGCTGATTATAGCCGTGCCTTTGGTAAAAGCGATAGTGGCTATCGTATAAATCCTGTGTGCTCGCCATCCTTATGCACGCCGGAAGGGCGTGTTATATGCATCTTCACTTATGAAAAGAATAATTTTCGCTGGCGATGGAAATGCAATTTGCTCGTGCTCAAGATCAGGCGGGAAAATGTGTTGCATCGCGTCACGCATGCGCTGACCAGGTAAAAAAGGTATGGTTGATGCTGGCTCATTAACCATACCCTTACATGCCTGCACTGCATCCATCTCCGCAGTTAGCTCCGCCATCGCCGCGCTACTTGCTTGCCGCAGGTGCACTGATCGTGCTGGCGCTGGTCGTTTCCTTCATCAATCCGCATGACCGCCTGACCTGGCTGATGGAAGTCATGCCGGTATTGTTCGCTCTGCCTTTGCTCGGCTTCACTTATCAGCGCTTTCCACTGACACCATTGTTGTATTTCCTGGTTTTCCTGCACGCCTTGATTCTGATCGTCGGCGGTACTTACACCTATGCGCATGTACCTGTCGGCTTCTGGGTGCAGGATTTGTTTTCGCTGGCGCGTAATCCCTACGACAAGCTGGGTCACCTGTGGCAAGGGCTGGTGCCGGCATTGGTGGCGAAAGAGATCTTGGTGCGCAGGCAGTTTGTTACGGGCAAGAAAATGGTCGCCTTCCTGGCGATATGCGTGGCGATGGCGATTAGTGCCTGGTATGAACTGATCGAATGGTGGGCGGCCGTCCTCATGGGGCAAGGCGCGGATGAGTTCCTTGGTACGCAAGGTGATCAGTGGGATACACAGTCGGATATGTGCATGGCGTTCATCGGTGCGACGATAGCCGTCATCCTGCTTGCCAGATGGCATGACAGGCAAATCGCACGCATGATCAGACATCCCTGAGCAACTGTGGCAAGCTAATGCTGTCATCCGTTCTCATCTTTAGCTGAGGAGGTCATCATGAGCAAATCTGCAGTCGCAACGAAATCCACCATTATTCCCTGCCTGCGTTATCGCGATGCGCTGGCGGCGATAGACTGGTTGTGCGAAGTCTTTGGTTTTGAGAAGCAGGCGGTGTATACCAATCCCGATGGCAGCGTGGCCCATGCGCAGCTCATTCTGGGTGGCGGCATGCTCATGATCGGATCGGTGGTCACCGATAGC
The DNA here is from genome assembly GCF_003852535.1 of Herminiimonas sp. KBW02. Taxonomy (GTDB): domain Bacteria; phylum Pseudomonadota; class Gammaproteobacteria; order Burkholderiales; family Burkholderiaceae_D; genus Oxalicibacterium. Next base: position 380,437 of record NZ_QAJP01000003.1, read on the forward strand.
GAGTGGGGCAAGCTGATACGCCAGCCGGATGATATAGGCGGGGATGAAACACAAAGTCCGTATCTGGTCGTAGCGGATGCCGATCTGGTTTACGAGCGGGCACTGAAGCGCGACGCGGAGATTGTTATCGATATCAAATTTGAAGATTACGGCGGGCGCGGTTTCAGTTGCCGTGATCTGGAAGGTCGTCTGTGGAGTATCGGCACTTACGATCCGTGGCAATGATGTGCCGCACAGGCGCTCTTCCGATTATCGCGTTATGACTATAAGGGGTTGAATGTGGATCAGGGTATCTTGCGGCAATATTTATACGATCACATTCCCTTGTCACAGGCGATGCAGGTGGAAGTACTCAGCGCGCAGCCGGACGGCGTGCTGCTCACCGCGCCCCTGCCGCCCAACATCAATCATCAGGAAACCATCTTCGGCGGTAGTGCCTCTGCGGTGGCGATACTGGCTGCATGGTCGTTGCTGCATGTACGCCTGCAGCATGAAGGCATCAGTAGTCGCCTGCTTATCCAGAGCAACACCATGCAATATGAACTGCCTATCGCCGGTAGTTTTACCGCGCGCTCCTGTCTGGCGCCGGATGCGGACTGGCCCCGCTTCGTGCGTACGCTGGCGCGCAAGGGCCGCGCGCGGATTGCGGTGAGTTCGGTGCTGGAATTTCAGGGGCAGCAAGCCGGTAAATTGCATGGGGAATTCGTCGCGCTGGCACCGGAAATACCCTGATAGCAGGTACGCCCGCCCGTATGCGGCTGTAAGCGTCGGTCCATTTTTAGGCTATAGTGCTGCACACGCAAGTAAGCGGCTTGGCCCGGGCAGCGGTTTTCGCCCTTTAAAAATGCCGTTTTTCCTGCTTATGAATACGCAATATTTACAATCAGATATCACTTTTAAATCATGAGCGACGACAATTTCAATGCACGGGACGTCAGCCGTCCCAGCACCAAAGCACCGGATCCTAATGCCAAATTCTGGGATATCGCCGATACCTTCATTCACCTTGCGAATGAAAATTGCAAGGGTGCAGAGCGCGGCCAGGTTTGCGCAGCAATGATGTACGCGGCGGCACGTTTCAATGCGTTTACTGCTTCAGTGGATGCACCGAACGGCGCGATCTATAAATCCGAACAGGAGCCGGCAGTTGCTTACTTCCGCACCGAGTTTGAAAAAATGTTGCGTGAAAATTTCCGTGATTATGCTGAGAACTTCAAAAGCTATCACCCGGAAAAAAGCTGAGCTTAAGCTGCCCGGCAGTGTACTAATAAAAAAGCCTCGCCCTGTTAAACAGTGGCGAGGCTTTTTTGTATCTGCTCAGGAATGGCTTAGGCCGATTTCGACAGGATGTTGAAGTGTTCAACGACTGGTGGCGATGCAAAGAATGGGCCGACGATGCTGCGCCATTCGAGGAAGGCCGGCGAGCCACGGAACTCAACGGTATGATTTTCCAGTGTCGCCCAGTAGATTTGTATGACATAGCGTTCCGGCGTTTCTATGCATTTGTTGATGACGTGCGATTGATAGCCCGTCGCCTTGCCTATCACTTGTTCCAGGCCGCGCTGTACGGCAGCGTCAAATTCGGATTGTTGGCCAGGCTGGATGCGGATATCGACGAGTTCGAGAATCATGTTTGCTTCCTGTAATAGTGTGGTGAATGCGGAATTATTACATTTTGCCCGGTGGACTGCATCCCTTCGCTGTTTTCTATACTGGCGGGCGGCTACTGTTCAGTCAGCGGTGATGTGCGTAAGCTGTCAGTATGCTTGATAAGAAATACACGAGAGGAATAAGTATGCGTAGAGTTTTGGTCAGTATTATTTTGGCAGGCAGTACGATAGCGGCGCTGCCGCTGCATGCGCAGCAAATAGGCGAAGTCAGTACTGCCTTCCGCTTCCTTGGCAAGAATGACCGTATCGTGATCGAAGCTTATGACGATCCCAAAGTGACAGGTGTTTCCTGTTTTGTGTCCCGCGCACGCACTGGTGGTGTCAGCGGCACGGTCGGTCTGGCAGAGGATACGGCGGATGCGTCGATTGCCTGTCGCCAGGTTGGTGATGCGTTGACCTTCAAAGGCAAACTGCCGCAGCAGGAAGAGGTTTTTTCGGAACGCCAGTCGATCCTGTTCAAACGCCTTCACATCGTGCGCATCGTTGATCCGGTGCGTAACACCCTGGTCTATCTGACCTACTCCGATAAATTGATCGACGGTAGTCCGAAGAATGGCGTGACCGCCGTGCCGGTACCGCGCAGCAATCCTATCCCGATCAAGTAAGCCATAGACACACGGAGTCCCATGTCTGCCCCGATCAAGAATTCCCATGTAGTCACTGCTTCCTATTCCCTGGCAGCATTTTCCCTGCTGCTGGTGATGCATCAGGGTTTGCTGGCAGCGTTGTTCTCCGGCTTGCTGGTGTATTCACTGGTGCAGATGCTGGCGCCGAGACTGGGCGGCAAGCTGGTCGGGCAGAAAGGCAAGGTTGCTGCCGTCGCTTTACTCAGCGGCCTGATCGTCATTATTCTGTTCGCGCTGGTCTGGGGCTCGGTTGCTTTCTTTCGCAGCGATGTCGGCAGGTTGTCGGTGCTGTTGCAAAAGATGGCCGATATTCTGGAAGCGACGCGCAGCCAGATTCCGGCCTGGATCGCCGCGTATATCCCGGTGGATGCGGAAGCGCTGCGTACCATGATCACCGGCTGGTTACACTCGCATGCGCTGGAGGCACGTACCATGGGTAGCGAAGCCGGCCGCATCCTCGCGCACATCCTGATCGGCATGATCATCGGCGCGATGGCTGGTTTGTACGACACCACCACGACACGGGTGTATCAACCGCTGGCAGCGGCGTTGCATGAACGCATGATTGCGCTGCACGCTTCATTCCGCAATGTGGTCTTTGCGCAGGTGCGTATCGCTGCCATCAATGCGGCGCTGACAGGTATTTACCTGATCGTGATTTTGCCGCTGGCCGGAGTTGATCTGCCTTTGCGTAAAACCATGGTGGTGGTGACCTTCATCGTCGGCCTGCTGCCTGTCATCGGCAACCTGATTTCAAATACGATACTGGTCGTCATCGCGCTGTCGCACTCAGTGCATGTTGCATTGAGTTCGCTGGTGTTCATGATGGTGATACACAAGCTGGAGTACTTCCTGAATGCGAAGATCATCGGTTCGCACATCAATGCCCGTACCTGGGAATTGCTGACGGCGATGCTGGTGATGGAATCGATATTCGGCATACCCGGCGTGATTGCCGCGCCGGTGTTCTATGCCTATGTCAAAAAAGAATTGATGGATAGGGGCCTGGTGTAAGTGCTCAGGCTTGTGCGCGTAGCCAGGCCAGCACGCCCAGGCCTGCAGTGCGACCGCTGGCGAAACAGGCGGTCAGCAGATAACCGCCGGTCGGCGCTTCCCAGTCCAGCATTTCACCCGCGCAAAAAACGCCCGGCTTGCTGCGTGCCATCAATTGCGCATCCAGCGTTTCAAACAATACGCCACCGGCGCTGCTGATGGCTTCATCGATTGGGCGCGCTGCCTGCAGGCGCAGCGGCAAGGCCTTGATCGCTGCCGCCAGTTTGTCCGGCTGTGTGTATTCTTCCTTAGTCAGATATTCATGCAGCAATCCAGCCTTTACACCAGCGATGCCGACCTTGCTTTGCAAATGGCTGGCCATCGAACGTGAACCACGCGGATGCGATACTTCTTCGAGTACGCGTTCCGCTGACTTGCCGGGTGCGAGGTCGAGTGTGAGCGTGGCGCTGCCGCTGGCGTTGATTTGTTCGCGCAGCGCCGACGACAAGGCATAGATCAAACTGCCCTCCACGCCGGTATCGCTGATGACGAACTCGCCCTGTCTTTGTTGCTGCTGGCCTTGCTGGTCGGTATAAGCGGCGATCACGGGTTTGACAGGCTCACCCGCATAGCGCTCGCGGAAGTGGGCACTCCACGTAACTTCGAAGCCGCAATTTGCTGCCTGCAGCGGTGCGCTGTGTATGCCCTGCTGTTCCAGCATCGCTAACCATTTGCCATCAGAGCCGAGACGGGCCCAGCTGCCGCCGCCCAGTGCCAGCACTATCGCATCAGGCTGGACGTGTAATTCCTGCTCCGGTGTCCTGAAGCGCAATTGTCCAGCTTCATCCCAGCCCAGCCAGCGGTGCCGCATATGGAAACGTACGCCTGCATCACGCAGGCGTTTGAGCCAGGCACGCAATAAAGGCGCAGCTTTCATATCGGTCGGGAACACGCGTCCGGAACTGCCGACGAAGGTGGGGATGCCCAGCTCATGTACCCATGCGCGTAAAGCATCCGGGTTGAAGTCTTGCAGCATGGGTGCGAGTTGCGTGGCGCGGGCGCCGTAGCGCGCGACGAAGGCAGGTTCGGCTTCGGTGTGCGTCAGGTTCATCCCGCCTTTGCCTGCCAGCAGGAACTTGCGTCCTACCGAGGGCATCGCATCGTACAGATCAACCTGTACGCCCTGCGCGATCAGCACTTCTGCCGCCATCAGTCCGGCCGGGCCGCCGCCTATGACAGCGACCGTATATTTCTGCAGCTCATGCATCTGCACTTCCTTTAAGCAAGGAAATGGTGTGGCAGATCAAAGGGTAAGCGGCTGTGTCCATGGGGTCAGGTGTCGGATGAAGCACGGCTTTTGCAATTGCTTGCAGCGGCGAAGGCGCCATTCTTGATCATGGATGGAATTTTCTCAAGTGTATGTGCCGATTTAATCAATTAGACGCTATCAGCGATAATGCGCGTCTGACATCAAGTTCATCACAAGCTATAGGACGCAATCATGACACGTACACGTTGCAGCTGGGTCAATCTCGATAGTCCGCTTTATGTGGCTTATCACGACGAAGAGTGGGGCGTGCCCTGCCATGACGAAACGCGCTTGTTTGAGATGCTGAATCTCGAAGGTGCGCAAGCTGGTCTGAGCTGGCTGACCGTGCTGAACAAGCGTGAAAGTTATCGCGCCGCCTTTGACCAGTGGGATGCAGAGAAAATCGCGCGCTATGGTGACAAGAAAGTTGCGGAATTGCTGGCCAATCCCGGCATCATCCGCAACAAGCTCAAGGTCGCTGCCACCATAGGTAATGCCAGAGCTTATCTGCGTCTGCGCGATGAGGTCGGCGGCCTGGATCCCTATCTGTGGGCATACGTGGGTGGCAAGCCGATCAAAAACCGTTGGGCAACCATCAAGGATGCGCCGGTAAAGACGGAGTTATCGGATCAATTGTCCAAAGACCTGGCCAAACGCGGCTTCAAATTTGTCGGGTCGACAATTATGTATGCATATATGCAGGCCATAGGCATGGTCAACGATCATACGGTCGACTGCTTTTGCTACAAGGGGAAGAAATAAGGTGTAAGCCAGGCCTGGCGCGGCTGTGCGAGCGACAGGCAAAAAAAAGCCCGCTCAAAGAAGGCGGGCTGAATCTATATCAAAGGAGGAGACATAGAGGAGACAACTGAAGTATATGGATGGGCGCGCTTGCAGGCCACTTTCCTTTTCTGATATCCGATATTCACAATGCGAATATCTATGAAAATGGCTGTTTTGATATGTCAGTAAAGTGCTGCAAGAAGTGGCGAGAAGTTGGCAGATCGCTTATTCTTGGGCAAAAAAAAGCCCGCGCAGGTGGCGGGCTAAATCTATATCAAAGGAGGAGACATAGAGGAGACAACTGAAGTATAGGGATGGGCGCGCCTGCAGGCCACTTTCCTTTTCTGATATCAGTTATAGAATTTTCATATATGGCAACTTTTTGCCGTAAAAGTCCCTTACAGCCTGTCTCTAAATCACAGTAACTGCTCACATACTGTCTTTATCTTTGTCACCTTCCGCGTACAAAAAGCCTCATAGATATGTCAGCCCGACATCATTTCACCAGCTGAAACGCATTTTTCGCCTTCGGTGCACTTGCAAAATCTTTGCTAATATCCGCAGGCTGATGCAAAGCGATGCAGCGTTATGCATTGTTGTCGGTATCGCCACATCGCACTATGTGCCGGGCCGTGAAGTACAAGGAAGTGGGGACGACCCCACCGCTCCACCATCAATTGAGGACGGCCTCGACACTATAGGAAGCAGCACTATGTCTTGGACTATTCTGATTATTGCGGGTTTGTTTGAAATCGGCTGGGCGATCGGCCTGAAATACACCGAGGGTTTTACCCGGCTCTGGCCTACTGTCGGTACGGTACTGGCGATGGTGATCAGTGTCGCCTTGCTCGGCGTGGCGATGAAAACGCTGCCAGTAGGAACTGCGTATGCGGTCTGGACCGGTATCGGTACCGTCGGCACCGTCATTCTCGGCATGATTCTGCTGGGTGATGCAGTCACCGTGGTGCGCATACTCTGCATCATGCTGATTGTTTCCGGTATCGCCGGTCTGAAGTACTTCAGCTAATACGCGAAGGCAGGAATAAAAAACGGAGCTCAGCGCTCCGTTTTTTATTTGTCTTTCTTTTTGCTCTTCTTTTTCTTCTTCGATGCTTTTTTCTCTTTCGGTGCCAGCATCGTGCCGCGGCAGCTTTCAGCGCCACAACGACATTCATAAGCTTTTTTCAATGCCTTGGTCTGACGATCTTCCACGATCAGGCCGTAGTCGTAATTGAATTCTTCACCGCGTTTGATATCGCGCAGCGTGTAGATATAGACGCGTCCTTTTTCTTCGCGTGCTTCGCAGTTTGGCTCGCAAGCATGATTGATCCAGCGCGCGTCGCTGCCGTCTGCACCACCATCGATCATTTTTCCGCTTTCGAGGCTGAAGAAAAAGGTGTGGTACGGATTTTCCGGATCGGTGCTGTGACGCTTGAGGGCTTCCTTGTCGCTGATGCGCTCGCCTTCGTACTCCAGCAGCATCGAATCAGCCTTGATATTGCGTGTCGCGAAAACGCCGCGGCCGTGTACCGGTGAATTTCTGACGAGGAATGCAGGTTTTTCTGATGATGCCGCAGTTGGGGTCTTGCTCAATTTGGTCATGTTGAATCTAAAGGGATGAGTTTTTCAGGCTTGCTTGAGTCCGACAACAATCTGCAAGAAGCGTTCCACTTGCTACGCGCGCTATTGTCTATCAATACGCGTGCAAGAACAATTGAGTGGATAGCTTTATCGGAAGATTAGTGCAGATACGCGACAGAGTGCATGCACATCCACATCGGTGTCAGTGTAAAAACACTTTGATGACAGGGGTATGACAGGACGTGCGAAAAGAAAAAAGGCAGCGCCTCCGGCACGCGCCACCTTGTTGTCATGTGTGGACTAGAATTCTTCCCAGTCGCCGCTACCGCGATCAGTAGCGATTGCCTTCTGTGGTCTGGCGCCGCTGCTGTCGGCGCTATTTACAGGCAGCGCCTTGCGGACGGGTTTGCCGGCGATGTGTGCTGGTGGCTCAGCAGTGTAATGACGAGCATCGTCAGGCTGGCTATAGCCGCCACTTAACTTGAACGTGCCGACCACTTGCGACAATCCGCCTGCCTGTTGTTGCAAGGAAGCGGCAGCAGCAGCGGCCTGCTCAACCAGCGCGGCGTTCTGCTGCGTCATCTCATCCATTTGCGCAATGGCCTGGTTGATCTGCTCGATGCCGGAAGTCTGTTCCTGGCTGGCGGCGGTGATCTCGGCCATGATGTCGGTCACGCGCCTGACGCTGCTGACGATCTCATCCATTGTTGCGCCGGCCTCGCTCACCTGCTTGCTGCCTGCTTTGACTTTATCAACTGAATCGCCGATCAGGGTTTTGATTTCCTTCGCGGCAGCGGCGGAACGTTGCGCCAGATTGCGTACTTCGGCTGCAACGACCGCGAAGCCGCGGCCCTGTTCACCGGCGCGGGCTGCTTCGACCGCAGCATTGAGCGCCAGGATGTTGGTCTGGAAGGCAATGCCGTCGATGACACCTATGATGTCGACGATTTTGCGCGAGCTATCCTGGATGGAACCCATGGTATGTACGACTTCGGATACCACGACGCCGCCTTTGAGTGCGACTTCGGAGGCAGATGCAGCCAGCTGATTCGCCTGGCGTGCATTGTCGGCATTCTGGCGTACGGTTGAAGTCAGTTCTTCCATCGAACTTGCGGTTTCTTCCAGCGAGCCGGCCTGTGCTTCGGTGCGGCTGGAGAGGTCGGCATTGCCGGATGCGATTTCGCCGGATGCCAGCGCTATGGTTTCCGTGCCGTGCCGTACCGCGCCGACGGTTTGCGCCAGGCTGTCGTTCATATCCTTGATGGCTTGCAGCAATTGTCCGGTTTCATTGCCGGAGCGTACCTGGATTTGCTGTGTCAGGTCGCCAGCGGCCACGCTGCGTGCGACGCTGACGGCTTCACGCAATGGCCGCACGATCAGGCGCAGCAGCCAGAACGCCATGAAGGCGGCCAGTACAACGCCGACGATAATCGCGGCGATGGAAATACTGCGGACAAACGTAAAGCGCGTCTGCGAAGCTTCGAACTCATGTCTGGCTTCCTGCAACTGGATATCGATCAGCGCGGAGACGTCATTGCGCACTGGCGTGATCAGGCCTTCCATCGTTTCATTCACGATCTCGGTGACACGCAGAACGTTGCCGCCGCGCGATGCAGCGATAGCCGGCGTCAGTGCCTTATCGACAAACGTTTTGTAATCAGCGCGGAATTTTTCCGTAAGTGCTTTTTCATCCGCAGTGGCCTCGGTTTGTGCGTAGGCGGCGAAGGTGCTTTCTATTTTCTTGGCGCGTTTCTCGATGGCATCCATCTTGGGCAGCACCAGATTCGGATCGCCATAAATGGATGTCGCGAGATCGAGCTGATTGATGGTCAGCAAGGTGATGACGGTGTTCAATTCACCCAGCGCTGTGGTGCGGTCTTCGTACACGCTTTTCAGCGCATTGTTGGTGGCGGACAGGGAACTCAGGCCAAGCAGGCCGGTACCGACCAGCAGAGCGGCAAGAATGCCCATGACGGACAGCAGCAGGGATTTGATGGTTAGATTCTTCAACATGACGCTCTCAGACAAGTGATATGTGACAGGAGTGGAAGAAAAGTTGCCGATAAGGCGTGCACGGGCGCACGCCCATCCTCACGGACGGACAAGGAGTAAAGGCAGGCTGGCTTAGGCCGCGTGTTGCTGGATCAGGCCCATTTCATTGCTGGACATCAGGCGGTCGATATCAACCAGGATCAGCATGCGCTCATCGACGGTGCCGAGGCCGACCAGATAATTGGTGTCGACTGCGCCGCCCATTTCCGGTGCCGGTTTGATTTGCTCCGTTGTCAGCGTGATGACGTCGGACACGCTATCGACCACCATGCCAACGACACGATTGTTGATATTGAGAATGACGACAACCGTGAACTGGTCGTAGGTCGGGGTGCCGAGATTGAACTTGATGCGCATATCGATGATGGGCACGATGATGCCGCGCAGATTGACGACTCCCTTGATGAACTCGGGAGCATTGGCAATCTGCGTGACGGCGTCGTAGCCGCGCAGTTCCTGCACCTTTTGTATGGAAACGCCGTACTCTTCCTTGCCTAGCGTGAAAGCCAGGTATTCGAGTGATTCGCCATGACTGGGAATGGCGGATTGCGTGCTGAGTGTGGCCATGTGCATCCTCCTTGCGGTCTCTGTTAAGCGTTCTGTGAACGTCTAGTTTTTAACGTCGATTCTTAATGGATGTAGAGCGATTGCCACAAGACCATGCTAGCCGCTGCAGCCTTGCACACCCACCATAAACAATTAGTTTCCATGCGTCAACAATGCCGGAGGCCATATCTGACGCGGGAATCGGGGCAGAGCCGGGTTTATTTGTGGCTGGCGGCAGGTCGTGTCATAGGAGAATGTGCGCGTGTCAGGCACGAATATCGGCCGTCTGCTGGCATCGGGCAGGAAGGCAAAAGATTGTTAAATAAGGCTGGATCATCCCGGAATTGCTTATCCGGCATCGCATGTGTGCGGCGCAATACCGCCGATATGCAGCATGGTCGCATGGCCTAGCTGGAGTAAAATAGCGCGCTGCCGACCGACACGACCCTGGCGGCAGCACAGTTTTTTACAGGGCCTGGCTGGAAACAAGCATGTTGCGATTGACCGACGTTCAACTCCCACTCGACCATCAAGAAGAAGATCTTAAGGCCGCGATCCTCGCGCGCCTGGGTATTGCTGCAGATGATTTGATTGCCTACACGATATTTCGTCGTGGCTATGACGCGCGTAAAAAGAGCGCGATCACACTCGTCTATACGCTGGATGTGGAAGTAAAGAATGCAGCCAAGGTACAAAAGCGCCTGGCTGGCAATCGCCATGTAGGACTCACTCCGGATACCAGTTACCACTTCGTGGCGCAGGCGCCGGCTGGTCTTAAAACGCGTCCGGTCGTCATCGGCACCGGTCCCTGCGGTATCTTTGCCGGACTGATCCTGGCGCAGATGGGCTTTAACCCCATCATCCTGGAGCGCGGTAAAGCTGTACGCGAACGAACCAAAGATACCTTCGGCCTGTGGCGCAAGCGCGAACTGCATCCGGAATCGAATGTGCAGTTTGGCGAAGGCGGTGCCGGGACTTTCTCGGACGGCAAGCTGTGGAGCCAGGTCAAGGATCCCAAACACTATGGTCGCAAGGTGTTGACCGAGTTTGTCAAAGCCGATGCACCGGAAGAGATCATGTACGTCAGCAAGCCGCACATCGGCACCTTCCGTCTGGTGAAGATGGTGGAACTGATGCGTGCGTCTATTGAAGAGTTGGGCGGCGAATTCCGTTTCGAGAGCAAGGTAGATGATATCGAAGTCGAAAACGGCCAGGTGCGCGGCCTGAAACTGGCGGATGGTACGCACATCGCAACAGACCATATCGTGCTGGCCATCGGCCATAGCGCACGCGATACTTTCCAGATGCTGCATGCACGTGGCATCTATATCGAACCGAAACCCTTCTCGATGGGCTTCCGCATCGAGCATCCGCAATCATTGATTGATCGCTGCCGCTTCGGCCCGAATGCCGGCAATGAACTCCTCGGCGCCGCCGATTACAAACTGGTGCATCACGCCAGCAATGGTCGCTCGGTGTACAGCTTCTGCATGTGTCCGGGCGGTACTGTGGTGGCGGCGACATCCGAGCCGGGTCGGGTCGTGACCAATGGCATGAGCCAGTACTCGCGCAACGAACGCAATGCGAACGCCGGTATCGTGGTCGGCATCACGCCAGCCGATTATCCGGGTCATGCGTTGGCTGGTATGGAGTTTCAGCGGCAGTGGGAATCACGTGCTTATGAACTCGGCGGCAGCAACTACGATGCGCCGGGCCAGCTGGTCGGCGACTTCATTGCGAATCGTCCATCGACGGCCTTCGGTTCGGTATTGCCTTCCTATAAGCCGGGCGTCAAACTCGGCGACCTGAATCCGTCGCTGCCCGACTATGCGATTGCGGCGATACGTGAAGCCCTGCCTGCTTTTGACAAGCAGATCAAAGGTTTCTCGATGGCGGATGCAGTATTGACCGGTATCGAAACGCGCACCTCATCGCCTATCCGCATCAAGCGCAATGACGATGACCTGCAAAGCCTGAACACGCGTGGTCTGTTCCCGGCAGGTGAAGGCGCCGGTTATGCAGGTGGCATTATGTCAGCCGCAATAGATGGCATACGCGTGGCCGAAGCCGTCGCACTCAGCATGCTGGACGGCGTCAGCCGCGGTACCACGTTTTAAATATTGATCCGGCGGGTGATACTTATAACCAGCCGGATTTCTTGAAGCGGTAATACAGATAGCCGCAGACGCCGACCACCAGTAAGACCGAGGCCGGGTAGCCGTACTTCCAGTCCAGTTCCGGCATGAACTTGAAGTTCATGCCCCATAAGCCGAAGAAGGCTGTGGCTACCGCAAAGATAGCGGCCCATGCTGCGAGCCGCTTGTTCACTTCGCTCTCTTCAATCGTCACCATCGACAGGTTAACCTGAATCGCGGTGGCGACCGTATCGCGGATCGCATCGGTCAGCGCATTGATGCGGTACAGATGATCGCCGACGTCACGGAAGTAATCACGTGTGCTTTCGCACAGTGCCGGTACGCGTCCGCCGGAGAGTTTGCCGACCGCTTCCATCAGCGGTGCGACTACGTGCTTGAGCATCACGACCTGGCGTTTCAGGTCGTATAAACGTTCGATGTTCAGGCGCGCCAGTCCTTTTTCGAAAATCTTGCCTTCGATGGTTTCCAGTTCCGCTTCCAGGCTTTCCACTACCGGGAAGTAGCGGTCAACGACCGCATCCATCAACGCATACAGGACGAAGGCCGAGCCTTTACGCAATTGCTCCGGTTCCTGCTCGCAGCGTGCACGCACGCCGAGGAAACCCTGATTGCTGCGATTGCGTACCGACAGCACATAGTTCTTGCCGGTAAAGATATCGATCTCGCCTATATGCAATTCGCCATCCACCATTTCTGCAGTCTTCACAACTGTAAACAGCGAGTCGGCATACTCTTCTATTTTCGGACGCTGATGGCCGTTGCGTGCATCTTCGACGGCGAGTTCGTGCAGGTTGAATTCCTCTTGCATCTTCTCCAGCTCGGCCGGATCTGCATCTTTCAGTGCGACCCAGACGAAGCAATCCGGGCGTTTCAGGTAATCGCTGATTTCTTCTATCGGGATGTCGGATAGTTTATTGCCGTCCTGATAGACGACGCAGTTGATCAGCATGTATAAAGTCTCCGAAATTGGGGCTGTTTGGTTTTTATTTTTGCTTGCGCTTAACGGAGAGTACACACTCACTGTGTCGCTCAGTCAAGCTTTCCATGCAGACTGTGTTTGATTATTGACCGTTGCGTTCGACCGAAGTTGCACAGCTGGCCTGCACGCTTGCGCGGTTCTGTTCTTTACCGCCCAGTACACACTGGCGATAGCGTTCGACATAAGCATGGAACACGCTGCGCGCTTCAGGCACTGGCAAGCTGATCATGCGCAAGGCCAGTGCGCGGTTGACCTGGAAGTGCTGGTAGTCGATGGGCGCATCCCAGTTGCCGCCCCAACCCAGGAAGCCGTGTTCGGCAAAGACATCCACCACTTCTTCCGCCATGCCCGGCCGCGCAGCCTTGCCGGGGCGCACGGCAAGACGGTTTGCATACTTGCTGCCACCGGGTGGGCTGTACAGCGCTTTGCCGTCGGCTTCAAACTGGATGTAGGGATTCTGCAGCGGATTGATATCGATGGCGACGCCATAGGCATGCAGCGATGGTGTCTTGCCATTGGTGATGCGTCTGTCGTTGAAGGCCGAGGTATTGTTGTCGCGCATGGACGCGACATCGTCACCGCGATAGTGATCCATCAGACGCGCGCGGGCGATGGCGAATTTGCGTTGCAGCAGCGTATCGAATATCGCCTGCACATGTTCGGCCACCGCAGCCAGCACCATGATCTCGCCGTCGTTGCGCAGCTTGCCGTCGAAGTCGAGGTAAGAGAAATGCACGATGCGCAATTGCGCGCAGCTAAGCGGCGCATCTTTTTGCATCACGCCTTGCTGGCGCATGGTGTTGCAGGCGGTGTCGCTGACTTCGGAGATGCTTGATCCGGCCTGGGCTGTTGCTGCGACGCATAACAAAGCAATAGCGAGGTAGCGGTGTATGAGCGGGAATGGTGTCATGAATCAGTGAAGGTGCTTTTGTGAGGATATGGCTCATTATATGAGTCCCATGTTGCCAGTTATACCAAATCCGCGTTGGTTTCCACTATAGCGGCGTAAAATGGCCGTTTCGTCGTTGTTCTCGCCTCATGACCATACTGCTTTCCACGCTGAACGCCCGTTACACGCATGCATCCCTCGGTTTGCGCTATCTGCTGGCGAACATGGGCGACTTGCAGGACGTCACGCACATCCAGGAATTCGTGATCGGCGCGCGTACCACCGATATGGCGGAGAAGCTGCTGCAAAGCAAGCCGCGTATCATCGGCTTTGGCGTCTATATCTGGAATGTGGAAGAAACCACCAAACTGGTTGCCCTGCTCAAACGTGTGGCACCGGAAGTGGTGATCGTGCTGGGTGGGCCGGAAGTATCGTACGAGTCGTCCGAGCAAACCATCGTGCAACTGGCCGATTATCTGATTACCGGCTGGGGCGACGTCACCTTCCCGCAAGTATGCAAACAGATACTGCACGGTCCGAAGCCGCTGATGAAGACACACGCAGGCGTGCAGCCGCCGCTGGCCGAGCTGACCATGCCTTACAGCCTGTATTCAGATGAAGACATCAAGAACCGCACGTTGTATGTGGAAGCGTCGCGCGGCTGCCCGTTCAAATGCGAGTTTTGTCTGTCGGCACTGGACAAGACCGCCTGGCCTTACGATCTCGATTTATTCCTCGGTGAACTGGAAACGCTGCATGCACGTGGTGCACGCCTGTTCAAATTCGTCGATCGCACCTTCAACCTGAATATCAAATCCAGCCTGAAGATCATGCAGTTCTTCCTCGACAAGCTGGAAGCGCATCCGGAAGATCCGGTCTATGCACACTTTGAAGTGGTGCCCGATCATTTGCCCGACGCCTTAAAAGAAGGCATCAAAAAATTCCCGGCCGGTACCTTGCAGTTTGAAATCGGCATCCAGAGTTTCAATCCTGAAGTGCAGACTTTAGTCAGCCGTAAACAGAATAATGAAAAAGCCGCCGAGAATATCCGCTGGCTCTGCGAGAACTCACACGCGCATTTGCACGTTGATCTGATCGCGGGTTTGCCGGGTGAAGATGTGGCCAGTTTTGCGCGTGGCTTTGATCGCTTGCTGGAACTGGGTCCGCATGAAATTCAGTTCGGTATCCTGAAGCGTTTGCGCGGTACGCCTATCATCCGTCATACGCAGGAATACGGCCTGGTATTCGATCCGTACCCGCCTTACACCATTCTCGCGACGGACCGCATAGATTTTAATGAAATGCAGCAGCTGGTGCGCTTCGCGCGCTACTGGGATCTGATCGCCAACTCCGGCCGCTTCGCGCATACCTTGCCGCTCATCCTGCGAGAGACCCCGTTCGCGAACTTCATGCGTCTATCGAACTGGCTCTACTCGACTACCGATGCGACCAACCGGATTGCGTTGGAGCGCCTGGCGGTACTGGTGCGGCAATGGCTGGTGCTGGAAGGCATGGACGAAGAAGCGGCGGCGGAAGTCGTGCGCAGCGACTACGCCGGTCAGGCCAATACCAAGCTCAAGACGCAGGCCGTGCACAAGCAGGCCGTCAAGGAAGAAAAGCAAGCCGTGTTGCAGGGGGAAGCCTTATCGAGTCTTCCGCGTCGGCAGGCACGGCATATGGCGTCGTAATTCAAGTCGTCAGTTGTTGCTGCCAGGCCTCGACTAACTGGCGCGCCGCCGGGTCTATGGTATCCATCGCGATGCTCTTTTGCTGATGGAAGATCATCAGTGCATAGAGCTTGGCGAGGATGTTGACCTCAGGCGACAAGGCGCGCTCTTCCCCGGTGGAGGGACGTCGGTGGCGCCAGTGATTAATGGCTTGTTCGAGGTCGGCTAGGGTGATGTCCATCGCCTCATTGTACGCTCGCACCGCTGTGGCGGTAAGCAGGCGTAAAAAGTTGCTGCACAGCTTTGCACTGGGGCAAATGCAATGCGAGTAAACTATGCCTTTCTGTATCCCCAGCCTGGCCTTTCGATTCCATGAGTGCATTCGATATCAAGCGGTTTTTCCCTTTCCTGAACTGGCCACGGCCGACTGTTGCTTCGCTGAAAAGCGATGCCTGGGCGGGTATCAGTGTCGGTCTGGTGTTGATTCCGCAGGCGGTGGCGTATGCGACACTGGCCGGGATGCCTGCCGCGACGGGTTTGTATGCAGCTCTGTTGCCTAGCGTCATCGGGATTTTGTGGGGTTCGTCCGCCTTGCTGGCGGTGGGGCCGGCGGCGCTCACCAGCTTGCTGGTGTTTGGCTCGCTGTCGCCGATGGCGGCTCCGGCCAGCATGCAGTGGGTGACGCTGGCGATCTGGCTCTCTATATATACCGGTGTGATCCAGTTCATGCTGGGCGCGTTCCGCCTCGGGCGCTTGTCCAATCTGGTGTCGCAGCCAGTGATCATCGGTTTTATCAATGCGGCCGCCATCATCATCATGATGTCGCAACTGCCTGCGCTGATAGGCGTACCGGATTTATTCGTGGCTGATATCGGCAAGGTGGTACAGCGTGTCATCGACGCACCATCCATCATGCTGATGACGAGTGCCTTCGGTTTCGGCACGCTGATCTTGCTGGTTGTTATCAAGCGTTTATTCCCGCGTTTCCCCGGAATTTTGCTGGTGACCATACTCGGTACTTTCCTGAGCTGGCTGGTCGGCTATGCCGCGACCGGTGCGGCTATCGTCGGGGATATCGACAAGGGTTTGCCGCCACTGGCCCTGCCTGCCGCGATCCCGTTCGAGCATCATCGTGAGTTGTGGTCGGCGGCACTGGTACTGGCGTTGATCAGTTTTACCGAAGCGATGTCGAGCTGCCGCGTGCTGGCGCGCAAACGTCGTGAACGCTGGGATGAAAACCAGGAATTGATAGGCCAGGGTTTGGCCAAGGCGGCCAGCGGCCTGAGTGGTGCCTTCCCCGTCAGCGGTTCTTTTTCACGTTCGGCACTGAATCTGTATGCAGGTGCAACCAGTGCCTGGTCTACTTTGTTCAGCGCCCTGTGCGTGCTATTCAGCCTGCTGTTCCTGGCGGATCTGTTGTACTACCTGCCGCGCTCAGTATTGGCGGCGCTGATTATCATCCCGGTATTTGGCTTGTTTGATTTCTCTGCGTTCAAGCGTCTGTTCATGATTTCGCGGGATGATGCGGCGATTGCCATCGTCACTTTCGTTGTCACGATTATTTCGATGCCGCGCCTGCACTGGGGCGTGGTCGCCGGGATTACGCTGACCATGGTGTCGTATCTGTATCGCCATATGCAGCCGCGCATTATTGAAGTCAGCGAGCATGGCGACGGTACTTTGCGCGATAGCCAGCGCTTCGATTTGCCACGACTGGCACCGGGCGTACTGGCGGTGCGCATAGATGCTGCACTTAACTTCCTGACAGGTTCTTCTCTGGAGCGTTTTGTCGTGACGCAATGCGGTAACGATCACGATATCCGCCGGGTGCTGCTATGTGTGGGTGCGGTCAATGATATAGACGCGACCGGCGTTGAAACCCTGGAGTCCCTGCAGATTACCTTGCAGGGACTGGGTATAGAACTGTATGCATCGAATATCAAGAAGCAGGTGTGGGATGTGCTGGATCATGCGGGCTGGATCAAGGCGCTGGGTGATGATCACATTTTCATGACCGATCACGAAGCCATCCTCGCGATGCGCAAGCTGGCCTGAGCCAGTGATGGTGTGACCACAGTTGAGCTGCAGTCACACCATATTCTTCCTTACTTATTGTCAGGCGTAGTTTCGTCGTTCGCATACTGCGCATGCAGATGCACCGGTTTGGCGGTGCGTGAACGCATGCGGATATTGATCATCTCTACCACCAGGGCGAAGCCCATCGCGCTATAGATATAGGCTTTCGGGATGTGGTGGTCGAAACCTTCGGCTATCAGCACCACGCCAATCGCAACCAGGAAAGCCAGCGCCAGTATCTTGATCGATGGGTGACGCGAGACGAAGCGGCCGATCGGTCCGGCAAACAGCATCATCAGCGCGACCGAGACGATCACCGCTGCCACCATCACTTCGATCTGATCCACCATGCCGACTGCGGTGATGATGGAGTCCAGCGAAAACACCATATCCACCACCATGATTTGCAGGATGACGGCAGTGAAGGTTGCCTTCACCGCGCTGGATGCATGCCCTTCCTCACCTTCCAGCGATTGATGGATCTCGCCGGTACTCTTCCATATCAGGAATAGCCCGCCGCCTATCAGTATCAGGTCTCGTCCTGATATTTCCTGTCCCAGCACGGTAAACAACGGTGCGGTCAGGCCGACTATCCAGGCCAGCACCATCAGCAAGCCTATGCGCATGAACATGGCGATGAAGAGCCCCAGTTTGCGGGCAAATTCGCGGCGCTCGACCGGCAACTTGTCGACCAGGATGGAAATAAAAATGATGTTGTCTATACCCAGCACCAATTCCAGTGCGGTGAGGGTGATGAAGGCCAACCAGATTTGTGGGTCTGAAATGAGTTCAAGCATGGCAAGTCTCCAATGGCTTTTGGTGTAAGAAGCTGACCTGGTTTCTGTATGGAATCTGTTGTTTTTTTGGCGTAGCCAGACCTTATCCCCTGCCAGCCCCATTCAGGCCATTAGCTGCGGAAAAGCGCACCAGCACTGCCTGTCTCTTATGTTTCTTGTTTGCATATTGACCATGCAATTGCACATTAGCAGGTAAAAGCCGCCGCGCCAACAGAATCCCAAAAGCGCGCTTGACAGCGCTTTCGGATACTACTAATATGTCAGTCATACACAATAAGAATAATTCATCTACTTCAGGAGATTTATCATGATGAGTGAACGCCAGCGGAAATTCCGCGAAGAATACAAGGCGGACATCAGCCCGCTGTACAACGGCTTGCTGCACATAGGTGTGATGTATGCGACCGGGATTGCGGCTATCTGGTACTGCGTATCGCAGTTACAGAATTCAGGCTGGGAATGGCTGATCGTCATCCCGGTGTTTTTGGCAGGGAATTTTGTCGAATGGGCGATGCATCGCTTCGTCATGCATCGCAAGATAGACGTCTTTGCATTGCGCGCGATCTATGATCGTCACACCCGTCAGCATCATCAGTACTTCACCGACAATGAAGCGACCATCGATACCACGCGTGAATTCCGTATCGTGTTCTTCCCGTGGCGCGTATTGATTACGCTGGGTGTGGGCGGTCTGACTCTGGGTTATCTGGCGTCGGTGCTGATTAATACGAATGCCGGTTACATCCTGTTCATCACGATGGTGGCGCAATATCTGATTTATGAAACTTTCCACTATTGCTGCCACGTGCACGAAAACTGGTTCGTTCGCAATATGCCCTTCATCAACACGATACGCCGCCACCATACTGCGCATCACAATCAGGGCATCATGA
Organism: Herminiimonas sp. KBW02; assembly: GCF_003852535.1. GTDB lineage: Bacteria > Pseudomonadota > Gammaproteobacteria > Burkholderiales > Burkholderiaceae_D > Oxalicibacterium. Next base: position 399,454 of record NZ_QAJP01000003.1, read on the forward strand.
TGAAGTACAACATGAACCTGACCTTCCCGATTGCCGACTGGGTAATGGGCAGCACTGATCTGGACCGCGGTCTGATCGGCCACCTGTTCAATGGCTACAGCGAAGAGCACATCAAGGAAGAGCTCAAGCCCATCATCAAACGCTTCCGTTACGACGATTCCCGCGTGACGCTGGACGGCCCGCAGCTGACCAAGGAAGAAGAAGCGAGCATAGATCGCGGTCTCGTACTCTGAACATAAAAAACGCCGGGTCTATGCCCGGCGCTTTTTGCACTGTTTTCCGCATCGTCGCACTTGCATCAGCGGCGTTGCGGGAAAAGGTCTAGTCATTACATGTCAGACATCAGCGTGGCTTTGGTAAAGGTTTCGATGTTATCCAGCAGCAGGTCCAGGGTTTCACCAGCTGCATTCACATCACCTTTGGCGATGGCACCAGCGACCGCGGCATGCAGACGTGCCATTTCAGGTACATCGGCAGCCTGCTTATAGTGGAAATACCAGAAGCGACGTGACAGACCATGCATCAGACGCATCGCACCCTCGGCAAATTCATTGCGTGCTGCAACCAGCGACAGTTCGTTGAACTCGCGGTCGGAGCGCAGGAAGGCAACGTCGTCGTCGGTCGCGGCGGCATGAACGAATTCATCGTGCAGGCGGGCAAAGCGTTCACGTTCTTCCGGCAGCGCACGACGGGCAGCACTCTTGCAGATCAGGCGCTCCACTTCGCGGCGGGTTTCCAGCAGTTTGAGTTGCTTCCTGAGATCAATCTCGGGAACCAGCAAACCACGTTGCGGCAAGACCAGCAGCAAATGTTCACGGGCCAGGCGCTGGATGGCTTCCCGGATCGGCGTGCGACCGATGTTGAGCATTTCGCTCAAGGTCAGTTCGGAGATCACGGAGCCCGGCGGTATGCGCAGGGTGATGATGGCTTCTTCGATTTGCTCGTAAGCGATATCGGTCAGCTTTACCTTGGGTTCGGCCATGTCTTGTATCGCAGATTGAGGAGAGGGCATTTTTGCCTGCTTCGCAGTTTTTGTTGCACCTGATTTGCGTGGCGCTTTTTTAGTAGCTGTCATGGGGCGATCAAATGGTTGTGGTCAGTCTGGATGAAAGATGCAGCGCTTTGTACATGTCTGCAATTATGGTTTTAAAAAGTCGTTTTGCCTACTGTAATTCATCTTATATATGGCTAGTATGAACAATTTCAATAAGCTTGCAGTGGAACAAGTAAATGCACAGGGAAATGTGCCGCGAAAGCAGGCAAAAACTGCGCAAGGAGAGGTGATGGACGTGGTTTGCCGCGGTGGCGGCGGCATAACAATAGTCGCGGTGCATGGCATCCAGGGCACGCGCGCCAGTTGGCAGGCATTGACCGAGGCGCTGGGCGAACAGGTGCGCTGGGTTCTGCCAAATCTGCGCGGCCGGGCCCAGGCTTTTCGCGGCCATGGCAGCGACGATTACAGCCTTGAAGCATTTGCCGCCGAAATCGCGAAAGTAATCACTTGCTACGTGACGACGCCGCGCTACGTGCTGGCGGGCTGGAGCATGGGCGTTTCGGTCACGCTGGCGACCATGGATTTGTTGCGCAAACAGGGCGTGCCCTTGCCGCAGGCGCTGATCCTGATGTCGGGCAGCCCGGTGCTGCAACAGACCAGCTGGTTCCATGCAACGGAGCACGGCGCCCTGCTGGAAGAAATTACCGCACGCGAGCAGCGCCTTGGTTTGCGCGACGCGGCGGATCGTGATGCGGTAGCCTGGACCTGGCAAAGCATCAGCCGCAGCGATCAGCGGTCGCTGCTGCCGGAGATGGACTTGCCGGTGCTGATTGTGCACGGCAGCGATGATGAAGATTCACCCTATGCGCATGCGCAATTGCTGGAACAGGGTTTGCCGCAAGCCCGTCTGTGCACGATAGAACATGCGATGCACAGCATATTGACGCAAAACACGGCGCGCGTTGCCGACGAAATGCGTGCTTTTTTATCTGATATTCCAACCCTGCGGAGTTCCCATGAGAAGTAATGATGTTATCCATTTTTGTCCGCCTGCACGGGTCGTACTCGGTTGCGGCAGTCGTGCGCAATTACCTGCCTTGCTGGAACGTCTCGGCTATCAATCCGGTGTGCTGGTAACGGATACCTTTTTCAGCAAGCAAACACCGTGGGTGCGGGAATACATCGCCGCCGCTGAAGCGCTGGGCATCAGCACCATCGTGTTTGACGGCGGCGCAGCCGATCCGACTACGACATTGTGTGACGATGCGACCAAACTGATACGCGCGCAAATCGGTGCGCAGCAACCGGATCACATCATCGCACTCGGTGGCGGCAGCAATATCGATCTGGCCAAAGCCCTGTGCGTCACCATACCGGATGGCTTGCCGGTGAAGAATTTCATTGGCGCCCTGCCTGCCGCGCCGAAAGCCTTGCCGCTGATCGCTCTGCCAACCACCGCAGGTACCGGCTCGGAAGCGACGCCGGGTGCGATCCTGATCGATCCGTCAAATGCGACCAAAGTCGCGGTGATGGATAACGTCCTGCGTCCGGTGATCGCGCTGATTGATCCTGAATTTACCTACACTTGTCCGCCGCGTGTGACGGCTGATTCCGGCATCGATGCACTGACCCATGCGGTCGAGTCTTACCTGACGCTCGACTCGGCCGAGTTTGATCGTGGTGGCCAGGTAGATCCCGGCTACAGCGGGCGCTCGTCGCTGACCATGTTGTTTGCACGTGAAGCGATAGACCTGTGCGCACGCTTCCTGATGCGTACGTATAAAGATGGCGCAGATACCGAAGCGCGCATAGGCATGGCTTACGCCAGTCACTATGCCGCGCTGTCATACGGCGGTGCGGGTTTGAATGCGGTGCACGGTATCGCCTATGCTGTAGCCGGCCTCACGCATGCCACGCATGGCAGTACCAATGCCGTAATGCTGCCGTATGTGCTGGATGCCTTGCGCACAGAGCGTGCGACTGAGTTGCTCGAAGTGGCGCGTTTGTTCGGCATAGACACCAAAGATCCGGTCGCGGCAGTGCGTCAGGTGCCGGTGGTGATACGTGATCTGATCGGCGAACTCGGTATCCCGACCACGCTGCAGGCTTTTGGTGTCGGTCGTGAACATCTGGGTGATCTGACACGCGATGCACTGGCGGTGACGCGCCTGGCGAAAGCATTCCCGGTGCAGGATGTTCCTGCTGCCTATGCGTGCATCATCGATGCCGCGTGGCACGGCACCCTGGGCGACTAAGAACGGAATCACTCAAACAAAAGGGCTGCAGATGCAGCCCTTTTTTCATCATCCCCTTTGCTGCAATAGCGACAGGCATTGTGTACCTGTCGCCATACAGTGCATGGATACAGCCTCAGGTTCCCTTGATGATCTTCATGGTCGCGGTATCGGCTTCTGCCTGCGCCAGCGTTCCTTCAAATACGATCTCGCCGCGTTCTATTACGTACAAGCGATCAGCAAACGGTGGCAAGTGATAGAAGTTGGACTCGGCCAGCAACACGCCGCGTCCCTGCTTCAGGATGCTTTGCAAACCTTCGCTGATGGTCGGGATGATGGCGGGTGACAAACCTTCAAACGCCTCATCCAGTAACAGCAGCTCCGGGTCCAGCGCCAGTGCGCGGGCGATGGAAACCATCTTGCGTTCGCCGCCGGACAGTTGCTGCCCGCCTCTATGCAAATACTGCTTGAGCTTGGGGAAAACCGCATACGCTTCATCTATGCGTTCCTGTGCACTGCGCGTTGATTTGCGGGTCCAGGTCGGCAACGCAATATTGTCTTCCACCGTGAGATCGCCGAATACATCGCTGCCTTCCGGCGTATAGCCGAGACCGAGTTCCACGATCTTGTGCGTTTGCATGCCGTTGATCGCTTTTTCTTTCCATTTGATCGCGCCGGACTTCAGGCCCTGGAAACCCATGATGGAACGGAAGGTAGTGGATTTGCCGGCGCCATTGCGACCGACCAGACAAACCAGCTCACCCGGATTGATGCGCATGGAGATATCGCGCAAGACCGGATTGCCGGCCAGGATGACGTTAACCTTATCGAGTGCGAGAGACATCAGTGCGCTCCTTTGCCGACTACGATGGATACCACTTCTTCATTGGCAAAAAATTCATCGCGCGGCAAGTCGGCAATCTTCTTGCCGCCCTGCATGGCAACGATGCGTGTCGAATAGCGCGATACCAGGTCCATATCGTGTTCTACCAGCATGATTGCTTCTATCCCCATATGTTTGGCGGCACGTAACAGGGTTTCCATGACGCCGTGTTTGTCGGCGGTGGACACGCCGGCAGTCGGTTCATCCAGCAGCATGACTTTCGGATGCAGCGCGAACGCACTGGCCACGTCCAGCAGCTTGCGCCGGCCATGCGGCAGTGAACCGCCCTTGGTATCCAGCCACGGCGACAGGCCGAAGGCATCGGCAGTGCGCACTACGATGTCGTTGATCTTGCGACTGCCGAACAAATGACCAAAGCCGTTCCAGCGCTGATTCAGGTAAGAGCAGGCTGACACAGCGATGGTCTCGCGCACGGTCAGCTCGGGGAAAATACTGGTGAGCTGGAAGGCGCGTGCGAGGCCGCGTGTTGCCAGATCGACCGCACCGACTCCGGCGATATTGTCGCCATTGAAATTGACATGGCCAGTGGTTGGCTGATGCAAACCGGTCAGCACATTGACCAGTGTCGTCTTGCCTGCACCATTCGGCCCGACCACGGAAACAAACTCGCCGCGGGAAACGGACAGATCCACATTATGCAGCGCGATGAAATCACCGTAGTGACGTGAAATCTGTTCTGCGCGGAGCAATACATCGCTGGTACTCATGCTTGCTCTCCTTTGGACTTGAATTTACGGATGGCACCCATGATGCCGCCCGGCAGGGCGACGACGAGGATGGCGAGGATGGCACCGAGGAAGAAGCGCCAGTACTGCGTCAGTGAGGACAGCTCATCCTGCAGCAGGATAAAGACGAACGCACCAAGTACAGGGCCAAGGAATTCCTGATAGCCGCCAAGCACCGCCATGAACACCAGATGACCCGAATGCGTCCAGTACGCCAGTTCCGGATCGGCCAGGCCGGTGTTGACGCCGAGGATCACGCCACCGATGGACGCATACACGGCAGACACCACGAAGGCGATGGCACGGACGCTGCGTACCTTGACGCCGAGATACAGCGCCTTGACTGCATTGTCACGCGAAGCCATCAGGTGGATGCCGTAAGGCGAACGCACGATGCGCCACATGACCCAGGTCAGCAGCAACACCATCACCAGACAGTAGTAATAGAAAGGGCCGCCGAGGAAGGCTGTCTTGTCGAACTGATCCAGTTCCATACCGAACAGGCTGGGGCGTGGTACACGCATGCCGCTGTCACCGCCTGTGATGTAGTAAAACTTGTTCAGGAAAGAGTGGAACAGCATGCCGAACGACAAAGTCAGCATCCCGAAGAAGATGCCGGTAAAGCGGCTTGCGAGCCAGGCAATCGGGATAGATATCACGAAGGAGGCGACGACAGCTGTCAGCAACATCATCTCGAACGAGACCATGCCGGTCTTCGATACCATGGCCGCTGCGGCGTAAGCACCAATCGCAACGAACAGTGCGTGACCGAAAGACAGCAGGCCGCCGTAACCGAACAGCAGGTTAAAGCCGAGCAGGATGACCGCATAGGCAAAGAATGGAATCAGCAGCGTCATGTAGTACTGGCTGATGACCAATGGCGCGACTGCCAGTACGGCCAGCACCAGGCCTCCGGTAATCAGTTTGGCGCGGGAAATCGGAGGTGGTGCGACAAATTCCAGTTCCTCCGGCGCGGTAACAGGCGCGCTGTGTACGGTATCGGTTCTCATGCTTCAGCCTTTCCGTAGAGACCTGCCGGCTTCCAGATCAGGACCGCCAACACAATTGCATAGATAGCCAGGATTTCAGCTTCGGGGTAGTACATGGCGCTGAGGGCGCGGATCAGGCCGACGATGAGGGCGCCGACTGCTGCGCCTTTCATGCTGCCGAGACCACCGATCACCACCACCGCAAATGCCTCAACCACCAGTTCGACGCCCATCTCCAGCGAAGCCGCAGCATTCGGAATTACCAGTGCACCGCCTATGGTGCCGAGCATGGTGCCAAGTGTGAACACCATCACGTAGACGCGGGTCACGTTAATGCCCATCGCCGCGCTGGTTTCCCGATTCTCTGCGGTTGCGCGCAGGATTTTGCCGGTTTTGGTTTTGCCGAGGAAGTACGCCATGCCGATCGCGAGGGTGACCGCAACTGCAATCACCATCACGTTATAGGTAGGCATGCTGACGCCGAAGGCAGACATGGTGCCGAAAGTCATCGAGACGTTAGGCAATTGCTGCGGGTCGGCGCCCCAGAAGAAACGCAGTACGTCCTGGAACATCAGCATGACTGCGAAGGTCAGCAGTAACTGGAATGATTCCGGGCGGTTATAGATAGTGCGTATCAATCGTTCCAGCGGCAGGCCGATCAGACCGATAACGATACCGGCGCCGAGCAGTACCAGCGGGAACAGATGAACGGGCAAGCCCTGGTTCAGCGCCCACGACGTGACGAAGATGCCGAAGTACGCGCCGAGCGCATAAATCGAGCCGCACGCCAGGTTGATGATGCGCTGTACGCCAAAGATAAGTTGCAAGCCGGACGCCACCAGGAACAGTACTGCCGCCTGGAACACACCAGCCAAAAGGATATTGAAAAACGGAGCCATAGATACACCCCTCCCTGATCAGTTCTTATTACTAAGTACGGATCAGGGAAGTTCCCTCCTCTTTGTCAGGTGTTAGATCTTGAAGTTTGCGGTATTCAGCCATTCCCAGAAATCCGCGCCTGTCGGTTTCTGCAATTGGTCGGAATACATAGTCTCGACTGATGCCAGCGTAGGGAAGTCGTAGCTATTCTTATTGGTCGACAAGCCCTGATGGAAAGTCTGGTTGGCGATATGGTCGGCACGCATTGCCCCTTTACCGCCGAGCGACTCGATCTGCACGCCCGGTATCGCCAGACAAATCTCTTCCGCTGTTGGCCATGATTTCTTCGCCGCCAGCGCTTTCTCTACGCCAGCTTTGTAGACCATCATCGAGAAATAAGCGCGGTCAGCTTCCCAGTGCGGGTAATCCTTGTACTTGTCGGCATACCATTTGACGAATTCCTTCTGTGTCGCTGACGCTTTCGGATCATCGAAGTACATCGTGTTGTGACCCCAGACGATGCCTTCAGGTGTGAACTCCTTCTTCATCGCGGTGTGCTGCCAACCAGCTGCTGGCAGGATGAAGCGGGTACCTTCGGTCAGACCGGCGTTGTGCGCCTGCTTCATGAAGACCGGCAAATCGGCAAACAGCAGGGACGAAAAAATCAGGTCAGGTTTGGCTGCTTTCAATGCGGCGACGTTGGCGGTCAGATCGAGGTTGCCGATCTTCGACCATTGTTCGGATACGACTTCGTGTTCGATGCCGTATTTTTTCAGCAGTGCCTGGAACGCGGTCCAGGTATTGCGGCCATATGAGTAGTCAGGGTTGACGCAGGCGATGCGTTTGAACTTGCCTTTGAAATGTTTGATCGCCAGCAGTGACGCCATCACGGCTTCGCATTCGTTATCGGTGCTGCGGAACACATACTTCGGTTTCGGCATGGTTTCTTTCACGCCGTCCTGTGTGGTGCCATCCCAGAAAATGGTCGGCATGCGCGAATCTTCGGCGGCCGGTGCCAGTGCCAGGCTGACGCCGGAGGACACGATACCTTGTACGCAATCCACTTTTTCCTGCAGTACCAGTTTGCGGAAGCGATCGATGGTGTCTTTAGGCGAGGTCTCTTCCTGGATCACCAGTTCGACTTTGCGACCGCCGATACCACCGGCGGCATTGATGCGGGCAGTGGTCCATTCGACGCCGCGCAAACCGCATTCGCCGATCGTGCCGGCGACGCCGCCGCGTGGTGCGATGACGCCGACACGCAAAGGTTTGTTTTGCGCAAACGCCGGCATACCAAGCAATCCGGTAGCGATACCGGCACCGGCAGCTTTGAGTACGGTACGACGTTGGATGGATGGAACCTTCACTGATGAAACTTCAACTGATGAAACGGGCTTTTTCATAGTCTCCTCCGGGGATGGGAATGGGTCTCAGAACGTTTTATATATTAATTATGTTCATCTAAGATATCACAAATATTTCTTTGCGCGATTTATTTGATGATTGCGTTAAATTGTTGCTCTGTGGAAGCTATCTTTCAGCCCGTAATTTAGCGGTTTTCCACGGAGTGTGAGCGCCCTCATAACCCTGATTGTCACTGCAAATGCCGTCCCTGCTACCTGCGCACTTCTTGCTGCGGCGTTCTCGCAACACCCGTCAACTTTATGCGACATCCGCCAGATGCCCAGTCCTGGTGCGGTTTTGGCGTTGTTGACACTTGTTTTGAAGTGCAAATCCATACTCCAGATACTTGTCGTATTTTGCCCGCGCGTCAATAAATTAAAATTTTCTGCAAAATTGATTGACACAACTAATATATGAGAAGAATATATCAATCAGGTGCAAAAAAGCGCCACCAACCAGACCGTGCATCACGAGTTTGCGCGGCTAAAAAACGAAGTTAAGAAAACGTCGTTAATAAAAATTAGGAGACAAAAATGTTGAATCGCCTTAACGTCGCACGCGCGTCGCTATCTGTCGTCGCCGCCGCCATGCTCTGTGCCCCGGCCTACGCATGGGAGCCAGGCAAAGCTGTAGAAATGGTGTTGCCATCCGGTAGTGGCAGCGGTACTGATCAAATGGCGCGCCTGATGTCCAGCATCGTGGTCAAGCACAGTCTGGCAAAAAAGCCGTACATCGTTACCCCTAAGGGTGGCGCAGGTGGTGCTGAAGGTTTCATCGATTTGAAAACCTCACCAGGTAATCCGCACAAAATCCTGATCTCTGCATCGCACATGTATATGTTGCCGCTGACTGCAGACGTTCCGTTCTCATGGAAAGACATGACGCCGGTCGCCAACCTGGTGATGGATGAATTCGTGCTGTGGGTGAATGCAGCTTCGCCATACAAAACGGCAGCTGAATTGCTCGCAGCGGCAAAAGCGCAGCCGGGTCAGATTCGCGCCGGTGGTGCAGGCTCCAAACGTGAAGACAATTTGCTGTTTGCAGCTGTTGAACAAGCCGCAGGGGTGAAATTCAACTACATCCCATACAAAGGCGGCGGTGACGTGGCAACCCAGCTGGTCGGCAATCACATCGACGTTTCGGTCAATAATCCGGTCGAAGCAGTATCGCAATGGCGTGCCGGTCAGCTGCGCCCATTGTGCGTATTCGACGACAAGCCGATGGCACAAACCGAGAAAGTCACTACGACTGAATCCTGGTCCAGCATTCCTACCTGCAAATCGCAAGGCCTCAACGTTACTTATCTGATGCAACGCAGCGTGTTCCTGCCAACAGGAGTCAAGCCTGAGCAGGTTGCTTACTACGTTGATCAAATGAAGAAAATCGTTGCCACACCGGAGTGGGAAGAATTCTCCAATCGCAATGCATTCAAGGATGCCTTCCTCACTGGTCCTGCCCTGCAGAAATTCCTGCAAACCGATGCCGACTTGCATTACGACTTGCTGAAAAAAGCTGGCTTCCTGGCCGCTGGCAAATAAACGGAGCAGCAACATGGATAGCAATCAAAAAGAAGACCGTGTTCTCATCAAGCACGGTGTGGCGGAGTTCGCCTGCGCCCTGGCATTCATGATTGCCGGTGGTTTGCTGATCTGGGACAGCTACCACCGGGGCGCAGGCTGGGGAAGTGCCGGACCGAAGTCCGGTTACTTCCCGTTCCGCATCGGCATCATCATGTGCATCGCTGCTGCGGTCGTGATGTTCAACGCGACCCGCAGCAAAGCCATCAACAGTTCATCGTTTGTCACACGTGGTGAACTCAAGCCAGTGCTGCAGGTACTGGCACCGATACTCGGCTTTGTCGCGATAGCACAATTCCTCGGCATGTACATCGCAGCACTGGCACTCATCGCAGGCTTCATGCGCGTACTCGGCAAATACAGCTGGCTGAAGTCATTGACGGTAGGTTTGTCGGTAGTGGCAGTCGTGTTCTGGCTGTTTGAAATTCAATTCATGGTTCCGTTGATCAAGGGCCCGCTTGAAGCGGCATTCGGCTACTGAATCTCGCTAAAAAAGATATCCATAGAAGGAGACATTCATGGAAGAGCTGGGCTATTTGATGCATGGGTTTTCTGTCGCCCTTACGGGACAGCATATTTTAATGATGTTCATAGGCGTCACGCTGGGCATCCTGATCGGCGTATTGCCGGGGCTGGGTGGGCCGAACGGCGTGGCGATCCTGTTGCCGCTGACGTTTTCGATGGAGCCGACCGCCGGCATCATCCTCTTGTCCTGCCTGTACTGGGGCGCCTTGTTCGGCGGTGCGATCACCTCCATCCTGTTCAACATTCCGGGTGAACCGTGGTCGGTCGCGACGACGTTTGACGGTTATCCGATGGCGCAGAAAGGCAAGGCCGGGGAAGCGTTAACGGCCGCTTTCAGCGGTTCGTTCATCGGCGCATTCTTTTCAGTCGTACTGATTACCTTCCTGGCACCGCTGGTTGCTTCGTTCGCTTTGAAATTCGGTCCGCCGGAATTCTTCGCGGTGTACTTGCTGACCTTCTGCAGTTTCGTCGGCATGGGTGGTGGCTCGCCATTCAAGACCATACTTGTGATGATGCTGGGCTTTGGCCTCGCCACCATCGGTATGGATACCATCACCGGCGGCTTGCGTATGACTTTCGGCTTCGATGAGTTGCTGCGCGGCGTAGACTTCCTGATCGTCGTGATCGGTTTGTTCGGTATCGGTGAAATCCTGTTGACGATGGAAGAAGGTCTGGCCTTCCGCGGCAAGCAGGCAGGTATCAACCTGAAAGTGGTATTGCAAACCTGGCGTCAGTTGCCGCGCTACTGGGCATCGCTGGTGCGTAGCTGGGTGGTAGGTGCGTGGATGGGCGTGACGCCTGGCGGCGCTACGGCTGCTTCCTTTATGGGCTACGGTATCGCACGTCGCTTCTCGAAAGAGAAAGACCAGTTCGGTAAAGGCAGCCTGGAAGGTGTGATCGCACCGGAAACAGCGGCGCACGCATCCGGCACGACCGCCTTGCTGCCTATGCTGGCGCTCGGCATTCCGGGTTCGGCTACTGCTGCGGTTTTGCTCGGTGGTCTGATGGTGTGGGGTTTGCAACCGGGCCCTATGCTTTTCGTTGAGCAAAAGGATTTCGTCTGGGGCCTGATCGCCAGTATGTATCTCGGTAACATCGTCGGCCTGATTGTGGTGCTGAGTACTGTGCCATTCTTCGCTGCCATCCTGCGTGTACCGTTCACCATTGTTGCGCCTGTCATCATCCTGCTGTGTGCAATCGGTGCTTATACCGTGCACGGCGCGATGTTCGATGTCTGGCTGATGGTGGTATTCGGTATTATCGGTTATGTACTGAAGAAACTCGACTACCCGCTGGCACCGCTGGTACTGGCGATGGTGCTGGGTGACAAGGCAGAAGATGCGTTCCGTCAAACCATGCTCCTGTCGCATGGCGGCATGGAAATTTTCTGGTCCAACTACCTGGTCGGTTCCATCACGACGCTGGCGCTGATCACATTGATGTGGCCAGTCATCTCCGGCCTCTTCAGCAAGCGGTCTAAAGTGGTGGAGGTGGCAGCATGAAAATGTCCCCGGACTTCCACTGGGATACGCTGGCCCGCAACACTGCGACGCGCCTCAGGCGCGGTGCGTCGCACGCCAGCGGCAAGGTCGTCGCCGCCGAAAACATCGCCGCCCTGCTGCATGCGGTGATCGAATCCGGTGATCGTGTGTGCGTCGAAGGCAATAACCAGAAGCATGCGGACTTCCTCGCTACGGCCTTGTCTAAAATGGATGCGAATCTGGTGCATGACCTGCACATCATTCAATCCAATCTGGCACTGGCTGCGCATCTGGATGTATTCGAACGCGGCGTCGCTTCGCGGCTGGATTTTTGCTATTCCGGCGATCAGGGTGTGCGCCTCGCACGTCTGATCAAGGCGGGCAAGATCAATGTCGGTGCGATCCATACTTACCTTGAGTTGTATGGTCGCTACTTCATGGACCTGACGCCACGTGTCTCGCTGATCGCGGCGCAAAGTGCAGATGCCAACGGCAATCTCTATACAGGTCCGAATACAGAAGACACGCCAGCAGTGGCGGAAGGTACCGCCTTCAAGAACGGCATCATCATCGCGCAGGTTAACGAAATCGTTGATACTGTGCCGCGCGTTGACGTGCCGGGTGACTGGGTATCGTATGTGGTGCAGGCGCCGAAGCCGCATTACATCGAACCTATCTTCACGCGCGATCCGGCCCAGATTACCGAAACGCAAATCCTGATGGCGATGATGGTCATCAAGGGTTTGTATGCACCGTATGGCGTCACCCGTCTGAATCATGGCATCGGCTTCGATACTGCAGCGATAGAACTGATCCTGCCGACATACGCAGAGTCACTCGGTCTGCGCGGCAAGATCTGTAATTACATGACGGTCAATCCATGCCCGACGCTGATCCCGGCCATCGAATCCGGTTTCGTCAAAGGCATACATTGCGCCGGTTCCGAGCTCGGCATGGAAGAGTATGTGCGGGCACGCCCTGACGTCTTCTTCAACGGACCGGATGGCAGCATGCGTTCGAATCGCGTGTTTTGCCAGATTGCAGGTCATTATTCGGATCTGTTCATAGGCTCGACCCTGCAAGTCGATACGCAGGGCAATAGCTCGACCGCTACCCTCAACCGCATCACCGGTTTTGGTGGCGCGCCCAACTTCGGTTCCGAGTCACGTGCACGCCGTCATGTCAGCTATCCATGGCTGAAGGCAGGCGAAGAGGCGGCGCAAGCTACCGGTGCCACCATGCCGCGCGGCCGCAAACTGGTGGTGCAGATGGTCGAATCCTTTCGCGAAAAAATGAGCCCGACTTTCACCGAGAAACTGGATGCCTGGCAGCTGATGGAAGACCTTTCACTCGAGCTGCCGCCGGTCATGGTCTATGGCGATGACGTCACCCAAATCGTGACCGAAGAAGGGATCGCGCATCTGCATAAATGCAGCAACCCGCAGGAGCGTGAGCAAGCGGTGCGCGGCGTTGCAGGATTTACCGCAGTCGGCCTCAAGCGCGACCAGCGCGTGGTCGACAACCTGCGCGACCGCGGCGTGATCCAGCGGCCGGAAGACATAGGCGTCGATGTATCGCTGGCGACACGCGATTTGCTGGCCGCCAAGTCCATGAAGGATTTGGTCAGATGGTCGGGCAATCTCTATCAACCACCAAACAGATTCAGAAACTGGTAGGCATCCATGCAAACACTTGAATTTGAAGTTGGTCCTTGTGACCACCCTGATCGCAATATAGGCAGCGGCCTGGTCGGTGTCGTCGGTTCCGGCAACCTTGAAGTGCTGTTTGAACCGGCAGAGCTGAACGATAAAGTGAAGTTCATCATCGCAACCTCGGTACATGGTTTCGATGAAACCTGGCGTGCAGTCACGCGTACCTGCGCCGAACGCTATCGCCTGGCTAATCTGGTCATCACCATCAATGATGCGGGTGCAACTCCGGCCGTCGTCAGTCTGCGCCTGATGCAGGCAGTCGAAGAATTCAGGGGGAACGCATGAGCGGCGCACATAAGAGCTTCCTCGAACGGACTGCACGCCAGCGCATCGCCGACTTGCTGGATGCAAACAGCTTCGCAGAAATCCTGCCGCCGGCAGAACGTCATTTCAGCCCGCATTTGCCGGTACTCGGTCAGCCCGTCGCATTTGATGACGGCATCGTGATTGGCTCCGGTTTGCTGAGTGGTGCCAAGGTTCTGATCGCAGCGCAAGAGCCGGCATTTATGGGTGGCTCGGTGGGCGAGATCCACGGTGCGAAGCTGACAGGCTTGCTGGAACGCGCAGTAGAACAGCGTCCGGCTGCTGTATTGCTGTTGCTCGATACCGGTGGCGTACGTTTGCATGAAGCGAATGCGGGCTTGATCGCTATCTCTGAAATTCAGCGCGCCGTATTTGAAGTCAGGCACGCCGGTATCCCGGTCATCGTGATGATAGGCGGCTCCAATGGTTGCTATGGCGGCATAGGCATCGTCGCCAAATGCTGTGATCACATGATCATCTCGGAAGAAGGTCGCCTGTCCGTCTCCGGCCCTGAAGTCATAGAAGCGGCGAAAGGTGTGGAAGAATTCGACGCCCGTGATCGCGCGCTGGTGTGGCGCACCATGGGTGGCAAGCATCGTTACCTGATGGGTGATGCCGACCTGATCGTGCCGGATGATGTTGCTGCGTTCCGTGATGCAGCGATCAGCCTGCTCGGCGCATCGCGCCCGCTCACGCTGGAAAGCGTCACGCAGGAACACGCAGCCTTGCAGAATCGTATGCAGCGTTTCTCTGATTGCGCCGATGCGACGCAAATCTGGCAGGCGCTGGGCGTGGCGGATGCGAAGAATGTGCCGCTGGCCGAGATACCCGAGTTCCTGGAAATGAGCGCACACGTGCGGAGGGAAGAACATGCTTGAGTGGAAAGAATTATGTGACCAGCTGTTCCCGCAAGGGCATACGGTCGAGGCCAGTGGTCAGGTACTGACCGGACAGGGACGCGCAGGCGATGCAACGGTCGCGGTAGTCGGCACGCTGGATCATGCTGCTATCGGCGTCGACATCGCGTTGCAATTGTCCGAGGCCGTGATCGCCATCATGAACGATCAGCCGCGCATGCCCATCCTGATGCTGGTCGATACACAGGGACAGCAGCTGTCGCGCCGTGATGAATTATTAGGCAACAGCCCGTTCCTCGCGCATCTGGCGAAATGTTTTGCCGTAGCGCGCACGCGTGGTCATCAATTACTGAGCGTGGTGTACAGCGAAGCAGTCAGTGGTGGCTTCCTCTCGCTCGGCATGATCGCGGATGAAACTTATGCCGTGCCCGGTGCACAGATACGCGTGATGGCGCTGCCTGCAATGTCGCGCATCACCAAGCTGCCGCTGGAAGAACTGGAAGCCTTGTGTCGTACTTCGCCTATCCTCGGTCCGGGTGCGCATAACTTCGTCGCTCTTGGTGCGGTCGAAGAAATCTGGGAAGGCCCGCTGGAGCAATGTTTGCTGACGGCGCTGGCAAAGAAAAACAAACTGGATCTGCGCCGCGAACTGGGTGCCAGTCGTGGTGGTCGCACTGGCGCTGCACGGGTAGCGCAATTGGTGCGTGCACACTGACGGAGCCTCACATGATCGCGCCGCAATCATCGTCATTCTTCTACAAGCGCCATGCGCGGGTCTGGCTGAACTGGCCGGAAGCTGCTGAATGTATGCATGTACAGGATGGCGTGCAAGCTGCTGCGATACACCAGCATGCGGCGCGTGGTTTGCCCTTCGTCGCGCGTAGTCGCCAGCCCGGTGAGCGGCCCGACATGGTGCAGCTCGGCTTGCGCCTGCCGCGCACGACGGATCAGCGTTCACTGGCATTTTGCGTGCCGGCCTCGGTGGTGCGTGAAGCAAGTGATGCGCTGAGTTTGTCGGAGGCATTGCTGCAGCAAACGCCGTTGCCGAACGGCTGGTATGACACGCTGATGCATCTGCAGACAGATGCGCTGAAGTTGGGACTGAATTTACGCATCTACGGCTCGCTGGCCTGGCAATGTGTGACCGGTACACCTTACCTGGCAGATAACTCGGATGTCGATTTGCTGCTGGCACCGGCTACGCTGGAACAGGCACATGCCGGTTTACGCTTGCTGGATGCGGTGGAAAAAGAAGGTCGCGTACGACTCGATGGTGAAATGATATTTCCGGATGGTCGTGCCGTCGCATGGAAAGAATTACTGGCGCATACCCGACTGGTCATGGTCAAGAGTAACGAAGGCGTTGCATTGGCAACGCTGGAATCAGTATGGAAGCAATCGGCATGGCATTGATCGCAAGCGCAGCACATCCACTCCGCACGCAACAGGTTGCGCGGGCAGCGGTGCGCGCGCTGTATGACGAGATGTGCCTGTATCCGAAACCGGGACTGGTCAGCAAAACGGATAACGGCAGTCACGATGATATGCAGGCAGCCACCTTTATCAAAAGCCTGTTCAGCCTGCGTCATTACTTCGCGGCGATTTATCAGGCGGGTACCCGTGATGCCGACTTTGCCGAACTCACGCACCTGGGCCGCGCAGCAGAAGTGGCCATGTTGCGTGCGACTGCAGGTGTGAACACGCATCGCGGTGCGATCTTCAACCTGGGCTTGTTGTGCGCAGCATTGGGCAAAGCGGATGCTGCCGCGTTGCCTCATGCCGACCTGGCGCAAATCGTGATCGATAGCTGGGGTGCCGACATCAAGCTGGCAGACAGCAAGGACATGAGTTCCAGTCACGGCAACCTGGTGTGCCGCAAGTACGCGGTCGGCGGTGCACGCGGTGAAGCAGCGGCTGGCTTCCCGCATGTCTTCAAGATAGGCTTGCCGACGCTGGCGGCTATTCATCAGGTCGGCGGTAGTGTGATGGCTGCACGTTGCCAGGCCTTCTTCGCCATCATGGCGGCGCTGGAAGATACCAATCTGTTGCACAGGGCCGGTGCGGATGGCTTGCACTATGCACGCACGTCAGCGATTTCTTTTTTGGCTGAAGGTGGCGTGTTCGCGATGAACTGGTTGCAACGCGCGCAGTACATCCATCATGCTTTTGTTGCGCGCCGTTTGAGTCCGGGTGGTTCGGCTGATTTGCTGGCGGCAACCCTGTTCGTCGCAGCGGTGACGGAACGGGCGGTAGTGATATGAGCGGCCTGGCAATAGCTTGTCCGGGGCAGGGTGCGCAGCATCCGAAGATGTTTGACCTCGCGCTGCAATCGGAGGCAGCACGTGAATGGCTGGCGACATATTCTGCGACGACTGGAGTGGATGTAGTTGCGCTGGCCGCCAGCGGTGAGAATTTATTCAGCAACCGCAATGCGCAATTGCTGATCTGCGGTGCGGAGATCGCAACCTGGACCGCATTGCAGGAACGCCTGCCGCAACCGGAAGTATTTATCGGTTACAGCGTGGGTGAACTGGCCGCATATGGCTGTGCCGGTGCGTGGAACGTCAGGGAGCTGGGCTTGCTGGTGCCGCAGCGTGCATTGCTGATGGATCAGGTTGCACCGGCGCATGCAGGCATGCTGGCAGTGAAAGGACTGTCGGCCACCGCACGGGATGACATCTGCAAACGCTATAGTCTGGAGCTGGCCATCATCAATGCAGATGATCACTTTGTGCTGGGTGGTGTGCGGCAGAATATAGACCTGGCGGCAGCGGAAATCACGGCTGCAGGTCATTGGTGCAAGGCGCTGGATGTGGCTATTCCTTCGCATACATCGGTGATGCGGGCTGCAGTACCGCCCTTCCGGCATTTATTGAAAAGTACGCCTGCCCGCATGCTGAAAGCACCGGTGCTGGCGGGCATCAATGGCCTGGCTGGAGCCGAAGCGACAATAGCCGATACCTTGTCGGCGCAGATCGCCGAGCCGGTACGCTGGCAGGATTGCATGGAGACGACGCTGGAACGCGGTGTCACTGTCGTACTGGAACTCGGGCCCGGCCGTGCGCTGAGTCGTATGTTTGATGAACTGGGCGCGACGGTGGAGGCGCGCTCGGCAGAAGATTTTCGTACCCTGGACGGTATCGTCAAATGGGTAGAGACCAGGCTAGCCTGAACATAGAAATACAGAGAATAATATTTATGGCGACTAACCGCATTGCAGTCAAACCAGTATCCATCGGGCCTGAGCTTACGCCGACCCGTCTACCCTTACCCTCGCCGCGACCATCCGTCGCGAGCTCGTCTGAACGCGCCTACCTGCGCATAGAGGAAGCCATCGTCACGATGGAAATCCCGCCGGGCACCGATGTGAACGAAGCTTTTCTCAGCGACGTCGCCGGCTTTGGCCGCACGCCGGTACGGGAAGCAGTGCGCAAGCTGTGCTTTGAGCATTTGCTGGTGGTGAAACCCAAGCGCGGTATCTTTGTGACCGAAGTCGATCCGGTTGCGCAACTGCGTCTGCTGGAAGTGCGTCGTGAAATAGACCGGCTGGTGTTCCAGCATGCCGCCCGGCGCGCCACGCCCGAGCAGCGTCGCCAGTTCGCGCTGCTGGGTGAAAACTTCCGCCGTGCTTCGCTGACGAATGACAAGATGCTCTTTATCCGCAACGATAAAGAGTTCAATGAACTGTGCCTCAACTGCGCACGCAATGAATTCCTTACCGACAGCCTGCGTTCCATCCAGGGCTTGTCACGGCGTTTCTGGTTTTGCCATTACAACAGCTTCGATTACCTGTCGGTCACGGCCTTGCTGCATGCCGGGGTGGCGGAAGCGATTGCCTATGGCAATGTGAACCTGGTGAGCGAGGCGACCGAACGCCTGGTCGATAGTGCGGAAGCGCTGGCGCGTAAAGTGGCGGCACAGCAAGGCGTGCTGGATGAGCATGACGCCATCGCGGCTGATCCGTCCGCGCATTAAGTATTCAGTCATTGCTTAGTCAGGCAGGCCATGCGGATTAGTCGCATGACCTGCTTTTTCATTTCTCTCCCGCTGTCACACTGCCTTAGGGCACTTCCCTTAGAATATCTGGTCGAAAGTCGGCGGCATATCCTGCCCGCGTAACTGTTCTGCCCTATTCGCCCCTATGCATATATTTACCTACGGCTCGCTGATGTTTCCGCAAATCTGGCAGCGCGTCGTGCGCGGCAATTACCTTACGGCAACAGCAACGCTCAGCGGTCACGCCCGCTATGCGCTGGCCGACGATACCTATCCCGGCATGGTGGCGCAGGCTGATGCAGTGGTGGAAGGCGTACTTTATTATGATGTTACGCCGCAGGACGTGGCCGCGCTGGATCAGTTTGAGGGTAGCGAATATCGCCGCCAGAACGTGAATGTTGTAATAAAATCAGGCGAAACCGTGATAGCGTGTACTTACATCTTTTTGGCTGAACAACGTCTTTCCGGCTTGCCGTGGGAGCCGCAGGCTTTCCGGATGTCGCGTTTCATAGGGACGTATTGCAGCGACAAAATGGGCGGATGAGGGCTGGCTAGCCAGTATAATTCCGTCTACGTTTATTCCAATTCAATATTCGGTCTTGTACCGTCAGAAACAACTCCATGCTCGCAGCACAAAAACAACGCCTCACCGAACTCTTCCAAGCCGCCGTCGCACCGTTGGTGGCCGGTACCGATTTGCAGCCGAACATCACGCTGGAACGCCCGCGCGATCCCAGCCACGGCGACGTCGCCTGCAACCTGGCGATGCAAATTGCCAAGCCGCTCAAGAAAAATCCACGCGAAGTAGCGCAGGCGCTGGTCGCCGCCCTGCTTGATAACCCTGCAAATCGTGACCTGATTGAATCGGCTGACATCGCCGGTCCGGGCTTCATCAACCTGCGCCTGACCGCAGCGTCGCGCCAGGCTGTGGTGAAAACCGTCTTGCAGCAAGGTGCCGGGTTCGGCAAAAGCAATCTGGGCAATGACAAAAAAGTCATCATCGAATTCGTCTCCGCCAACCCGACTGGTCCGCTGCACGTCGGCCATGGTCGCCAGGGTGCATTGGGCGATGCGATGTCTTCGCTGTTCCAGGCGCAAGGCTATGACGTCACCCGTGAGTTCTATTACAACGACGCTGGTGTACAGATCGCTACCCTGGCCACTTCGGTGCAGGCACGCGGCAAGGGTTTGAAACCGGGCGTCGAAGGCTGGCCGGAATCGGCCTACAACGGCGACTATATCCAGGACATCGCGAACGACTTCCTGGCGAAGAAAACAGTCTCGGCCAGCAATGGCGAGCCAGTTACCGCCAGCGGCGACATCAACGACATCGAATCGATACGTCAATTCTCCGTGACCTATCTGCGTCGCGAGCAGGATCTGGACTTGCAGGCCTTCGGCGTCAAGTTCGACAACTACTACCTCGAGTCTTCGCTCTATGCTGACGGCAAAGTAGAAAAAACCGTGGAAGCGCTGATCAAGGCCGACAAGACCTACGAACAGGATGGCGCGCTGTGGTTGCGCACCACTGACTACCGCGATGACAAAGATCGCGTGATGAAAAAATCCGACGGTACCTACACCTACTTCGTACCGGACGTCGCTTATCACACCGTCAAATGGCAGCGTGGCTTTACGCAAGCGATCAACGTCCAGGGCAGTGATCACCACGGCACCATCGCACGTGTGCGCGCTGGCCTGCAGGCACTCGACATCGGCATCCCGCAAGGCTATCCCGACTACGTGCTGCACAAAATGGTCACCGTCATGCGTAACGGCGAGGAAGTAAAAATTTCCAAGCGCGCCGGTTCCTATGTCACCTTGCGCGACCTGATCGAATGGTCGAATGGCGAAACCGCTGAAGGCGAAACACGCGACCTGACCCGTGGCCGCGATGCGGTGCGTTTCTTCCTCATCTCGCGCAAGGCCGATACCGAATTCGTATTCGACGTCGATATCGCATTGACCCAGGGCGACGAAAACCCGGTCTACTACGTGCAGTACGCGCATGCACGTATCTGCTCGGTACTCGCACAATGGATCGATGGTGATGAAGCCAGTCTGACGAATGTAGACCTGTCGCCGCTGACCGCACCGCGCGAAGCAGCGCTGCTGGCCAAGCTCGCCGAATATCCGGAAACCCTGCAAAAAGCACTGGAAGAACTCGGCCCGCATCAGGTCGCTTTCTACCTGCGTGACTTAGCAGGCGAATTACATAGCTACTACAATGCAGAACGTGTATTGGTAGATGATGAAGCACTGAAGATGGCGCGTATCGCCCTCATGAGTGCAACACGACAAGTATTGCGTAACGGCCTGGCCCTGATCGGTGTGTCTGCGCCGGCACGCATGTAACAGGATATTTATGACTAAAGATTTAAAAAAACAGGCTGGCGGTACCTTGCTCGGCCTCATCCTCGGCCTGATTATCGGTTTGGGTATAGCGGTCGGTGTGGCGCTGATGATTTCCAAAACGCCGCTGCCGTTCACCAACAAAACCGGGGCGCAACCGGAACGTTCGACGCAGCTGCCGCCAGCGACCAACGACCTGTCCGATCCGAACAAGCCTTTGTACGGCAAGAAGCAGCCTAAGCCAGCAGAAACCACTGAGCCGGCAACACCTGTTGCGCCAGTCGTAGACAAATCGACACTGGCCAAGGAAAAAGCCCAGGCCAAGGTGGAAGCTGCAGCCAAGGCTGAAAGCGATGAGAAATGGATTTACTATCTGCAGGCTGGCGCGTTCCGTGAACGTGCCGATGCAGAAAACATGAAGGCAAAACTGGCATTATTAGGTTTCGAAGCAAGCGTCTCTGCCTATCAGGCCGATACCGGTGCATTGCACCGTGTGCGTATCGGTCCGTTCGGCCAATTGGAAACAATGAACCGAGTGCGTGGCAAGCTGTCTGATAACGGCGTCGATGTTGCAGTGGTGCGCATCGGCAAATAACTGAAAGGGATCACATGCGTTTTATTCAACACCTGTTGGCTGTCGCAAGTCTGAGTTTGTTTGCCGCGACCGCCGGCGCTTCGCCGACCGCTCCGGTCAATGGCACCGATTACCGTACACTGGAAAAAGCCCAGCAAGTCGACAGCGGCAAGAAAGTCGAAGTCACCGAATTCTTCTGGTACTCCTGCCCACATTGCAGCGCGCTGGAACCATCGCTCGAAGCATGGGTGAAAAAGCAAGGCGATAAAATCAACTTCAAGCGTGTACCAGTTGCCTTCCGCGACTCCTTCATCCCGCAACAAAAGCTCTACTACACGCTGGAAGCACTGGGCTGGGTTAACTCCCTGCACGGCAAAGTATTCCGTGCCATCCACGTAGAGCGTCAACCGCTGGATACCGACAAGCAAATCGCTGACTTCATCGCCAAGCAAGGCGTAGACACGAAGAAATTCGCCGAAACCTACAACTCTTTCGGCATTCAGTCCAAAGTACAGCGCGCAACCCAACTGCAAGGCGCGTACAAGGTTGACGGCGTACCGATGATCGCAATCGATGGCCGTTACATCACCTCGCCATCCATCGTCGGCGCATCGCTGGGCAACCGACCGGAAGCCATCTTGCACGAAGCTACCCTGCAAGTCATGGACTGGCTGGTTACCAAATCGGCAAAGTAAATTTATAGTGCTGAGTACTCAGCACATCGCAGCATGAGTAAAATCCGCAACTCGCAAGATTGCGGATTTTTTATTGGGGAACGTCCATGACAACAAACCGGCAACGCGTATTCATCACAGGTGCATCCAGCGGACTGGGTGCAGCGCTGGCGCGTAAATACGCAGAGCAAGGTGCAGTGCTGGGGCTGGTGGCGCGGCGTCGCGAAATGCTGCAGCAACTGGTAGCGGCTTTGCCGCACGCAGCTGATCATCAGATCTATGCGTTGGATGTCAACGATCATGCTGCGCTGACAGAAGCTGCGACTGCCTTCATCGCGCACGCGCAAGGCATAGACATCGTCATTGCGAACGCAGGCATCTCGCGCGGGACGCTGACCGAGTATGCGGAAGATCTGCAAGTTTTTGAGCAAGTGTTTGCGACCAACGTCACAGCGACGGTGGCGACCTTCTCACCCTTCATTGCGACCATGCAGGCACAGGCTGCGGCCGGACATACTGCTTGCCGTCTGGTCGGTATAGGCAGCGTGGCAGGCATACGTGGCTTGCCGGGTGCGGGTGCTTACAGTGCGTCGAAGTCGGCTGTCATCAGCTACTGCGAATCGCTGCGGGTGGAGTTGAAGAAGTCAGGGATCAAGGTGGTGACGATAGCACCTGGTTACATCGATACACCTATGACGCAAGTGAATGATTACGCGATGCCCTTCTTGATGCCGGTGGAGAAGTTTGCTGAAGTCGCTACTGCCACTATAGCTGCGGGCTGCAGCTATCGGGTGATTCCTTGGCAGATGGGAGTGGTGGCTAAGGTGCTTAGGTTGTTGCCTAACTGGGCTTATGATTTTTTGTTTGCTAATGCGCCTAGGAAGGCGCGTAAAACTTCTTAGGTAAACTAATACGATGTGGGAATTGACTTAAAGAAGATGGTATCTAAATCTATGAACTCGTCAGCTGCAAACCTAAGATTTTTATTCAAACCTTTCGAGAATGCTGCGAGTAGGATTTGTTTGCCATGTTTTCCAGCTTCTTCAACTAAAGGTAGGAAGTCGCCATCGCCACTGAATAGTATTAATACATCCGTTTTTCTATCTGCAGTCGCATGACGCATCATATCAACAGTCAGATTGATATCGACGCTTTTCGATTTTGCACCTTTGTGTTCCTTTTTAAAGACGCGTGGACACAGATATCCAGCACTGAGTACCTCTAGTGTTGGGTGCGTTATATCTGAATTGTATTCGTAGCAAATATCACAAATACTTCTTTTTAAGTTGTCCACTTTGGGCTCATCACCAACTACGGTCTGGTAATAAGATATGCGAATATAGTCAAATATATGTCGGGTGGTCATCTCGGGGTGCCAAACAATTTGGCCCGGAAAATGAATAACATCGTCGCGAGGAACTGCGCCATTCTTTACCATGTCTTCATAGCGATAAACTAGGTTCTCACCGTCTGCGAAACCCATTACTTTGAGTGCCATGTGACCTCTTCTATTTTTTTATTGAGTAAAACAGCGAGCTGATTGGGCTTGCATTCGTAAGCAGTTATATTTTGTCTCGTTGTACTTCAATTTTCCTCACTAACGCCTTAATAAACCTGAAACCGAATCACCCCATCCTCACCAATAATCCGCTTCAACATCCCATCCTTCCACAGCTTGTGCAAATGCGCGAGCGCCTCACCTAGGGCGAAACTCAGTTGATGTGAATCCAGCTTGCGTACAAACATAATCGGCACGATGTCCGCTGCCGATTGTGGTGTGACGCAGGCTTTCAATACTTCTTCCAGTCGCGCTGCATGGTGGTCAAACAATTGCTGGATGCGCGTATGCAAGCCACGGAAAGGTTTGCCGTGTGATGGCAGTACCAGCGTGTCTTCCGGCAGGTCTTTGTATTTCAGCAGCGAGTCCAGGTATTGCTGTACCGGATTCGATTCTGGTTCTACCGCGAATACCGAGACGTTGGTCGAGATACGCGGCAGCACCATGTCGCCGGAGATTAATAAGTTGAGGTCTGCGCAGTACAGTGCCGCATGTTCCGGTGCGTGGCCGAAGCCGGTGATGACGCGCCAGGCGTGATCGCCTATGCGGAAGCTTTGCTGGTCATGCATGCGTATGTATGAAGTCGGCACGCTAGGTACCAGCGTCGGGTAGTAGCTGCGGCGGCCTTCCAGCTCGGCCAGCATTTGCGGATCAGCCAGGCCATGACGTTTGAAGAACGGGAACATCGAGGTGCCGTCCGCGCCGGGCAAGGCGGCGGACATCATGCGGGCGAAGGTGTATTCACCTGTTGTCATCCACAGCGGCACCTTCCAGCGACTGCAGATCCAGTCGGCCAGGCCGACGTGATCGGGGTGGCAGTGGGTGGCGATGACGCGCACTATCGGCAAGCCTTCAAGTTGCGTGGCGAAGATGGTTTCCCAGGCGGCGCAGGTGGCGTCGTTGGAGATACCGCAGTCGATCACGGTCCAGCCGCGTACCTTGCCATTTTCACCTTCGTATTCATCGACCAGCAGCCACAGGTTGATGTGGTTGAGGGCGAAGGGCAGGCCCATGCGTAGCCACTTGATGCCGGGCATTACCTCGAATGTGCTGCCAACGTCTGGCAACGTGTCGTCAAATGGATAGGCTAGTTGTGCTTCAAGCAAATTCATCGCGGTCCCGTATCAAGCCAATAAGATTCACATTCCCGGTAGGCGCGCCTACAATAGCCGACGGAAATGCATGACGTCATTCTACGGTGTTCGTTCGGATTACGTCATTGCAACTTGAACAAGCAGGACAGAAGATGGCAAAAACAATCACGACCGCTTGCCCCTGCGGCCAAGGCGATTACGCGACGTGCTGCAAGCCGTATCACGACGGCACGCCCGCGCCGACTGCCGAAGCGCTGATGCGCTCGCGCTACAGCGCGTATGCCCTGGGCCTGATGCACTATGTGCATGCAACCTGGCACGCATCGACACGGCCGCCACTGACCGATTTTGTGCATGATGCCGCCACCAAATGGCTGGGGCTGGAAGTGCGCCAGTTTGTACCCGGGCAGGATGAGGCAACGGTTGAGTTTGTCGCGCGTTCGAAGAGCGGTGGCCGTGCGCAGCGCTTGCACGAGATCAGCCGCTTCGTACGCGAAGACGGACGCTGGTTTTATATAGACGGCGTCTTCCCCGAATAAATTATTGCAGAGAGGCAGACACTCAATGGTGGATGCAATTAATAAAGCGCCGCATAAGGATAACGATCTGGTCGCGCGCAGCCTGCGTAGCGTCTGGCATCCATGTACCCAGATGCAGCATCACGAAACCCTGCCACTGGTGCCGGTCAGCCACGGTCGCGGTGCATGGCTGTACGACAGCGATGGTCAGCGTTATCTGGATGCGATCAGTTCCTGGTGGGTCAATATGTTTGGCCACGCCAATCCGCGCATCAATAGCGCGCTGCGTTCCCAGCTCGATATGCTGGAACATGCCATGCTGGCTGGCTTCACGCATGAGCCTGTGGTGCAGTTATCGGAACAATTGTCGGCGCGTACCGGTCATGCTTTGGGTCACTGCTTCTATGCATCGGATGGTGCATCGGCGGTAGAGATCGCGCTGAAGATGAGCTTCCACTCGTGGCGCAACAATGGCTTTGCTGACAAGCGTGAATTCGTTTGCCTGAAAGGCAGCTATCACGGTGAAACCATAGGCGCGCTGGCAGTAACGGATGTGCCTATTTTCCGTGATGCCTACGACTCCATGCTGCAGCATGCGCATGTGGTGATGAGCCCGGATGCACGTGCTGCACGCGACGGAGAAACCGCTGCCGATGTGGCACGTCGTGCTGCCGCTGCACTGGAAACGCTGTTGCAGGAACGTGGCAAACATATTGCTGCCCTCATCGTCGAGCCGCTGGTGCAATGTGCTACCGGTATGGCGATGTATGACCCGGTTTATCTGCAGGAAGTACGCGTACTGTGCGACAAGTACCAGGTGCATCTGATCGCGGATGAGATCGCGGTGGGCTGTGGTCGTACCGGTACTTTCTTCGCTTGCGAGCAGGCGGCGATCTGGCCTGATTTCCTGTGTTTGTCCAAAGGTATTAGCGGTGGTTACCTGCCGCTGTCGCTGGTGATGACACGTGATGACATCTATCAGTCCTTCTATCACGGTGATGTGACGCGCGGCTTCCTGCATTCGCATTCCTATACCGGTAATCCTCTGGCTTGCCGTGCTGCACTGGCGACATTGGCGATCTTTGAAGAAGATGATGTGATTAATGCCAATCGCATCAAAGCGGCACGCTTGACCGAAGCGCTGGAGCCGCTGGCAGCGCATCCGCAAGTCAGCAATTTCCGCCAACGCGGCATGATCTGGGCTTTCGATGCGGTGATAGCTGATGCAGATGCAGCGGCAACTTTCTCGCGCCGCTTCTTCACGACTGCGCTCGAGCATGAATTATTGCTGCGCCCTATCGGTAACACCGTGTACCTGATGCCGCCCTACATCCTGAGCAATGAAGAAATTGATGGACTGGCAGCGCGTACGCAAACCGTTTTTGCAAAGGTCATGCGGGTATGAGTAAGCTGATCGCAGGACTGGAACAACAACTCGCGCAAATCGATGCGCAAAGTCTGCGTCGGCGTCGTCGCATTACCGAGTCGCCATGCGCGCCACGGGTGCAGCTTGATGGTCGTGACATGCTGGCATTCTGCAGCAATGATTATCTCGGCCTGGCGGCGCATCCGCGCATCGTGAATGCCTTGCAGGAAGGTGCCAGCCTGTATGGTGCCGGTAGCGGTGCTTCGCATCTGATCAGTGGTCACAGCCGAGCGCATGCCGAGCTGGAAGAGCGCCTGGCAGAGTTCGTCGCGCCGCAGATTGCCGATGCGCGCGCACTGTATTTCTGCACTGGCTATATGGCGAATATCGCCATCCTCAGCGCCTTGTCCGGCAGCGGTGCCGACCTGTTTTCTGAATCACTGAATCATGCGTCGCTGATAGATGGCGCACGTTTGTCGCGCGCCAATGTGCAGGTTTATCCGCACGGCGACCTCACCCGACTTGCCAGCCTGCTGGCGGCGAGTACTGCCAGTAACAAGATGGTGGTGACCGATAGCGTGTTCAGCATGGATGGCGATCTCGCTGACTTGCCGCAGTTATTGGCTTTATGCGAACAGCATGATGCATGGCTGGTAGTCGATGATGCGCATGGTTTTGGCGTGCTCGGTGAGCATGGTCGCGGTGTGCTGGAACACTATGCATTGAGCTCGCCCAACCTGGTGTATATGGGGACGCTAGGCAAGGCAGCCGGTGTGGCCGGTGCATTCGTCGCCGCCCACAAGAGCGTGATCGAATGGCTGGTGCAACGTGCGCGGCCATATATCTACACCACCGCGGCGCCACCAGCGATTGCGCATGCCTTGCTGACCAGCCTGGATATCATAGAAGGTGCGGAAGGCAGCGAACGGCGTGCACACCTGCAAACACTAATCGCGCAATGGCGCGGTGCGTTGCAGCCGCAACGCTGGCAGGCGCTGGCGTCGGATACCGCGATCCAGCCTGTCATCATCGGTGCCAACGATGAGGCGATGAAGATCGCCGCCGCTTTATATGAACAAGGTTTGTGGGTACCGGCGATCCGGCCGCCTACCGTGCCTGCCAATACGGCGCGCCTGCGCGTGACCTTGTCGGCGGCGCATACTGCGGCTGAAGTGACGCGATTGGTCGAGGCGCTGCAGCAACTGGAACTCCGAGGATAAAAATGGCTGCTACTTTTAATTGTTTTGTGACCGGAACCGATACCGAAATCGGTAAAACCATGATTTCCACCGCCTTGTTACATGCCCTGGTGCAACAAGGGGTGCGGGCGGCGGCGATCAAAAGTGTGGCGGCCGGCGCCACGCCAATTCAGACAAGTGAGGGTCAGGTCTGGCACAATGACGACGCTGACGCGCTGGCGCAGGCTGCAAATGTGGTTTTGCCGCGCGAATTGGCGACGCCGTATTTGCTGAATGAAGCCTGCGCGCCGCACGTTTCTGCGGAGTTGCAAGGCGTTGCTATAGATATCGCGCATATTAAGAGCTGTTATGCGCAGGTGCGTGAGATGGCGGATGCGGTGGTGGTCGAGGGCGTAGGCGGTTTTCGCGTGCCTTTGTCTGATCATGCGGATACTGCGGATTTAGCCCAGGAACTGGCTTTGCCCGTCATAATGGTGGTCGGGCTGCGGCTGGGATGCCTGAATCATGCTTTATTGACCGCCGATGCGATTGCTGCACGCGGCCTGAAGCTGGTCGGCTGGGTGGCAAATACAGTAGATGCCGCCATGCCGTTTGCCGAGGATAATGTCGAAGCATTACGCGCGCGTTTGTCCGCGCCGCTGCTGGGTTGTGTGCCGCGCTTGTCGGCACCGCTGCCCGCCGCTGCTGCTTCGTATCTGGATTTTTCGTGTTTGCCGAACTGGCCTCAGGCCTGATCTGGCGAATACCCGATTTAAATTTTAGTCAGGAGTTTTTCGATGTCGTCGCAACCAGTAACATTCCAAGAGCCTGTAAAGCCTATCGTTCCTACTGCCTGGCCAGTGGACGATGTGCTGGCCTTGTTCAACCTGCCGTTCAATGAATTGATGTTCCGTGCACAAACCGTGCATCGTGAAAACTTCGATCCGACCGAAGTTGAGTTGGCGACCCTGTTGTCGATCAAAACCGGCGGCTGCCCTGAAGATTGCGGCTACTGCCCGCAAGCTGCGCGCTACGACACCGGCGTGACCGCACAAAAAATCCTGCCGCTGGAAGAAGTCCTGACCGCTGCGCGTGAAGCCAAGGCACACGGCGCAACCCGTTTCTGCATGGGTGCAGCATGGCGCGAACCGAAAGACCGCGATCTGGAAAAAGTCGAAGAGATGGTGCGTGAAGTGAAGGCCATGGGCCTGGAAACGTGCGCTACGCTCGGCATGCTGGGCGAAGGCCAGGCAGAGAAACTGAAAAACGCCGGTCTCGATTACTACAACCACAATCTGGACACCGCGCCCGAGTTTTACTCGAACGTGATCTCGACCCGTGATTACCAGAATCGTATCGACACGCTGGGTCGTGTGCGCGGTGCCGGTATCAAAGTCTGCTGCGGCGGTATCGTCGGCATGGGTGAATCGCGTCTGCAACGCGCCGGCCTGATCGCGCAATTGTGCAATATGGATCCTTACCCTGAATCAGTACCGGTGAATAACCTGGTGCAGGTTGAAGGTACGCCTTTGCACGGTACTGAAGCGATCGATCCGCTGGAGTTCGTGCGTACCGTTGCGGTCGCGCGTATCACCATGCCTAAAGCACGTGTACGTTTGTCCGCAGGTCGTCGCGAAATGGGTGAAGCGATCCAGGCACTGTGCTTTGTCGCTGGTGCAAACTCGATTTTCTACGGCGACAAATTGCTGACTACCGGTAATCCTGAAGCGATGGCTGATCAGGACTTGCTGGAAAAACTCGGCATGCATACCCGCAGCACCGCTATCGATGCGCGCTGC
Source organism: Herminiimonas sp. KBW02 (assembly GCF_003852535.1). Taxonomy (GTDB): domain Bacteria; phylum Pseudomonadota; class Gammaproteobacteria; order Burkholderiales; family Burkholderiaceae_D; genus Oxalicibacterium. The sequence goes on from NZ_QAJP01000003.1 coordinate 429,147, forward strand.
GATGTAACGCCGTCGTAATTAGTAACTTTTGAAATTGATGCGGCCGGTTGATACTTTCGACCGGCCGTTTTTCCTTCCACCGCCAAGTTGAGGTTCCTCAATTGAATCTTGCCCAGCCACTGCCAGCATCCGTCAAAATTATCGAGGTCGGGCCGCGCGACGGTTTGCAGAATGAAGCACAAACCATCAGCGCCGAGACCAAGATAGAACTGGTGAACCGTTTATCGCAAGCAGGCTTTGCGAACGTCGAAGCCGCATCCTTTGTGTCGCCGAAGTGGGTGCCGCAGATGGCGACTTCATCCGAAGTGATGGCGGGCATTACACGACGCCCGGGTACGCTGTACTCGGCGCTGGTGCCGAATATGAAGGGCTTCGAAGCGGCGCTGGCGGCAGGCGTCGATGAAGTGGTGATCTTTGCCGCGGCATCGGAAGCTTTTTCGCAAAAGAATATCAATTGTTCTATCGCCGAATCAATCGCCCGTTTCCGTGATGTCGCGCAGGCGGCCAAGCAACATAATCTGCGCTTGCGTGGTGCCTTGAGCTGCGCTTTCGGTTGCCCGTATCAGGGCGAGGTGACAGCTGATAGCGTGGCCGATGTGGTGCGCCAGTTGCGTGAACTGGGCTGTGATGAAATCGATATTGCCGACACCATAGGCGTGGCCACACCACGGCATGTACAAACAGTGATGCAGCGTGCGATAGAGGAATTCCCTATCGACCGTTTGTCCGGTCACTTCCACGACACCTACGGCCAGGCGCTGGCGAATATTTATGCGAGCCTGGAAGTCGGCATCACGATTTATCACGCATCAGTGGCAGGCCTCGGCGGTTGTCCTTATGCCCAAGGCGCGACCGGTAATGTGGCGACGGAAGATGTGCTGTACATGATGCGGGGGCTGGGCATAGAGACCGGTATCGATTTCGATATGGTGGTCGATGCCGGGCAATTCATTTCCAACAAACTGGGACGCAAGGCTGTCAGTCGCGCCGGTAATGCGATCGCGGCCACGCGCGGAGCAAGTTGCGGCTAGGCCTGTTTCAGGCCGGGCAATAAAAAACGGGATGCAGCCAGGGCTGACATCCCGTTTTTTGTCATGCGCCTGCTTAGTTATACAGTATGTTCGGCAGCCACAAACCAATGGCCGGGAACATGTAAAGCAGGATGAGTGCAACGATCTGTATCGCCATGAAGGGCATCATGCCAAGGAATATCTGATTCAGTGTCACGTGCGCAGGTGCGACGCCTTTCAAGTAAAAGGCCGACATTGCGACTGGCGGTGACAGGAATGCTGTTTGCAAATTCATCGCCACCAGCAAACCAAAGAACAGCGGATCGATATCAAAGTGCGCCAGCAGCGGAATAAAGATAGGCATGAAGATCACGATGATCTCCGTCCATTCCAGCGGCCAGCCCAGCAAGAAGATAATGATTTGCGCCAGTATCATGAATTGCAGTGGCGTCATATCCAGCGACAGTACCCAGTCGTTGATGATCTCTTGCCCACCCAGTAGTGCAAAGGAAGCGGAGAAGATACTGGAACCGACGAAGAGCCAACACACCATGGCACTGGTTTTGGTTGCCAGGTAAGCCGACTCTTTCAGCATGCCGAAATTAAAGCGACGGTAGCAGGCTGCCAGCACGATGCCGCCGAATGCACCCATGGCCGCCGCTTCAGTTGGGGTTGCCAGGCCGAATACGATGCTGCCCAGCACCGCCAGTATCATGAAGGCGAGCGGAAATAATGAGCCCAGCAACATCTTGAAGATCTCCAGCCGGGCAAAGGTGAAGAAGGCGTAGAACACGATCATCGCTGCGAAGCCTATGCCGAATGCGATCCAGTAGCTCTGCGGCGCAGCCTTAGCTTGTGGCGTGGCTGGTGCAGTCGGTGCCGTTGGCGCACTCGCAGCTGCAGCTTCTGTCGTGCTTGCCGCTGCGTTTTCTACCGGGGGTTCGCTGAGGCCACCTTCTGCCGGAGGTTCACCGAAGCCATCATTGAGGGAGCCGGATTCAGTAGCGCTCTCTTCTGCTCCTATACCCATCTCCATGATTTCGACCGGAGCTGCTTCCGGTGTAGTCACCAGACGATAGGTGGTTCCCATGACGAGTGCGAATGCCAGCGCAGGCAATAGCGCTATGCCCAGTTGCGAGAGCAAGGTACGGGTGGAGACATCTGCATTGCGACGTCCCTTGAGTGCACCTATTAGGCCGGGCAATACATTGTTGCTGACGGAGGTGGAGATTTTTTCCGCGTAAGCTGGCAGGTCAACATGACGTTCCGCGGCAGACAATGGCGGGGCCACGCTGGGTTTCAGTTTCGCCAGTACGATCACATAACCTATGTACAGAGCGGCCAACATGATGCCGGGGAAGAAAGCGCCGGCATACAGTTTGACTACCGATACACCTGCGGTCGCACCATACACAATCAGCAAGACCGAGGGCGGGATCAAGATGCCCAGGCAGCCGCCGGCAGTGATTGCACCTGCTGACAGCTGAGTGCTGTAACCGGCCTTCAGCATGGCCGGCAAGGCGAGCAAGCCCATCAGCGTGACGACCGCACCAACGATACCCGTGGCCGTTGCAAATACGGCGCAGGTAACAATGGTAGCGACCGCCAGCGAGCCAGGAACCCGTGCCATGGCGATATGCAGGCTCTTGAACAGTTTTTCGATCAGGTTGGCACGCTCGACCAGATATCCCATGAAGATAAATAGCGGTATGGAGATCAACACGTCATTAGCCATGACCGAATAAGCTCGCTGCACCATCAGATCCAGCGTCTGCTGCGTGGCAAGATTGGGGTCCCGACTATAGAAGGCGAACCATGCAAACATGACGCCCATGCCCATCAGCGTAAACGCGGTAGGGAAACCCAGCATAATGGCAACGACCACCAGTGCCAGCATCAGTAAGCCCAGATGACCGTTGGTCATATGTTCGGGTGATGGCATCAGGACGAACAAGCCGATAACAATGGCAATCAGGATGGACAGGCCGAACCAGACTTCTTTCCTCATGGCTTACCCCCTGTGTTGTTGACGATGAGCCGGTCAGCGTCGGCGATGTCTTTATCTTTTACATGTACCATCGCCTTGAGTTTATCTACGTCCACTTCTTCCACGTCTTTTTCACGCGAAGGCCATTCGCCTTCTTTCAGGCAAATGATGCAACGGATGATCTCAACCACACCTTGCATCAGCAGAAGCACACCCGAGACCGGAATCACCATCTTGAACGGATAGAGCGGTGGGCCGTTCGCTGTAAGTGTCGAATGTTCCTTGATGGCTAGCGATTCCGCGGCATAGGTATAGCCAGCCCATACCAGTGCGATGACACCGGGAATAAAGAAAACAAAGTACAAGGTCAGGTCCAGCCCGGCTTGTAGTCGCGGTGGGAAAAAGCCGTACAGCACGTCGCCACGGACATGTCCGTTTTTTGCCAGCGTGTATGCACCCGCCATCATGAAGGCAGTGCCGTAGGCCATGATCATCAGGTCAAAGGACCAGGGATTAGGACTGTTCAGCGCATAGCGTGCGAACACTTCCCACGAAATGAGAAAGGTCAAAATGACGATAAGCCAGGAAAATAATTGACCTACCCAACTGCTGACCTTGTCGATGAAAAATAAAAGATTCTGCATAAAGGCTCCGATTCAAAGACAGGGGATGTAGTCGCAAATGCGACCTTTGTCTGCGCTTAATAAAACACCATCCGATGCCTTGGATGGTGTCGTAGAAAACGCGATCGATGCCGCTTAGGCTTTCTTCGGAGCGGTGCGGGCGAAGTAATGGTTGTATGCCATGCGCCTGTTATTATTGGTGTCCATGTCCCACTTCATGGCACGTTCGGCGAAGGTTCTTTGTGACTTCTCGACTTCTTTGAACAATGCATTGTCAGCCCCTTTCTTGGCGACGACATCATCCCAGATGGTGAGTTGTGTTTGCAGTATGGCGTCTGGCGTTTTGTAGAATTTGACACCATCCTTGGTTTGCATCTCGCGATAATCTTTCGAATAGCGGTCGATGGCTTTCCATGACATATCTGCTGACGAAGCCTCTACCGCATTCGCGATGATGGCCTTCATCTTCGGCGGCAGTCCTTCGTACTTGGTTTTATTGAAGGTGATTTCGAACTGCTCGGAACTTTGATGGAAGCTTTGCAGCATGCAGACTTTGGAAACGTCAGGGAAGCCAAGTACACGATCAGAGCTGGCATTGTTGAACTCAGCGCCGTCCAGCAGGCCGCGGTCCATGGCCGGTACGATCTCGCCGCCTGGCAGTGCATTCACCGCTGCACCCATCGCGGTAAACAAATCAATCGCGAGGCCGTTGGTACGGAACTTCAGGCCTTGCAGATCTTCCTTCTTGGTGATCGGCTTTTTGAACCAGCCGAGAGGCTGGGTCGGCATCGGACCGGTCAGGAAGGAGGTGACGTTGGCGCCGATGGAGGTATAGAGTTTCTCCAGCAGTTCTTTACCGCCGCCGTATTTATGCCATGCCAGCACCATGTTCGCATCCATGCCGAAGACCGGACCGGATGTCCATAATGCGATTGCGCTTTGTTTGCCGTAGTTGTAGCCCATCACACCGTGGCCGCCGTCGAGTGTACCTTTCGATACCGCATCCAGCAGGCCGAAGGCTGGCACTACGGCGCCTGCAGGTAAAACTTCAATCTTGAGTTCGCCACCGGTCATGTCATTGACCTTCTTGGCGAAGTCCTGTGCATACTCGTGGAAAATATCTTTGCTAGGCCAGGTGCTCTGGAAGCGCATCTGGGTGACAGTCTGTGCTGTCGAAATCATCGGGAAGCTAAGTGCGGCTGCTGCGCTTGCGGTTGTTGCGGTCCCCAGGAATTTACGGCGGGAGGAGGTAGTCGTCTGATTCTGCTTGTGGCTCTTCTTCATTGTGTATCTCCTTTTATATTTTTTAGAAATCACTTTGATTCATCAACCGACAGGTAGCATCCATTGATTTTTAATGGCGGCAGTACTGACGTGAGTAGAATGCGCTTTCGTATGCATATGTCAAGTTGCATCGCAACAAGTAGCCTGTTTTTTTTCACGCTGTTTTTTGAAATCGCTATTAAAAAATCATATGTGTTAAATGTTGATGGCTGATGCCCGAGATATTTTTTCTTGCACTTTTTGTCGAAATTTTCAGATGAAAACAAGAGCGTGTTTCATAGGGAAAACACGATATTTTTCCAACTCTGAAAAGTAGCAAACGAAAGCTTGCACGGAACTTACATGCACCAAGATGGCGAGCGCTTCGATGTCACAAAGTCGCGTTTGTGGCGTTGCAGTTATTCTGATTAAATAACTCAAATATTTTTCAACGCGTGATCGTCGCTGTGTTTTTTCTTACGTGACGCTTACAAACAGTGAGCGGAATCCCAGCCATGTCTGATATCGATTTGATTCAAATTAATGTGCACGGAAAACCGGTGGGCAAGGTCGGCGTACTAAGCGACATTGCACGGCAAGTGTGTGCAGCGACTACACGTTTGTATGCGGATGCAGGATTTGCTCCGCCCTGGCTGGGTTACCTCGCGCAGAGGGAGCGCAAGCTGGTGGGTGCGTGCGCCTTCAAGGCGCCGCCGCAGGATGGCAAGGTAGAGATCGGTTATATCACCTTCCCTGACTACGAAGGACAGGGTGTGGCCACGGCGATGGTGCAGCAATTACTGCTCATCGCACAAGCCGCGCAACCGCGCCTGACAGTGATTGCGCATACAGCGAATGAAGAAAATGCGTCGAACGCGATACTGACGAAATTCGGTTTTCAGTTTACCGGTGTGTCCGACGATGCGGAAAATGGTCAGATGTGGATCTGGCAGTTGCTACCGGATGTTGCCAGCCCGGCTTGAGCGCTATTGCGTGCTGAATAGCGTAGGGAAGAGTTCTATGCCAGTGTCATTGAGTGCTGCAAAGATACGACCGTCTTCATGATTCGTCACTTCAACGATACCGGCATCTTCAAACTCGCTTAGTGTACGGCGCAAGGTACTCATGGGGACGCATGTGCGTTTGCTGAGTTTGGCCAGCGACCATGCTTTGCCATCGCTCTCTTGCGACGCTTCCCATAAGTGCCGCAGGATGGTGACTTTGATCGGATCCAGATCGTCCTCGTGTTGCGCGCTTGCGTTCACCATGATGAAAGGCTTCCTTTTAATGCACATGTGCTGATGTCCGGCCCCGCTGGCATGCGAGGAATCCTGCATCGGACATCCCGTCTCCGCTGCGCTCTCTGTGGAGCGTCATGCGCACGGCAGCATCAGGGCTGCCGTTAGAACGCATCTCACGGGTATTTGTGAAATGAGTTCTAGGTATTATAGTTTTCGCGTGCGCGCGCGGCAACCGCGCGTTCCGCCTGGCGTATGCAGTCACTGGCCAGCTTACCTATGGTCCTGAGCGCATCTTCTATGCTGGCCGACCACGGATAGCTGTAGTTCAGGCGGATGAAGTTGCTGTAACCGTTGGTGGCAGAGAACATATAGCCGGGACCGATGGTGATGCCGGCCTGCAATGCCAGCTCATACAGTTTCATCGAATTGACTTGTGACGGCAGCTCCACCCACAGCACATAACCGCCCTTCGGCTCTGAGGTCTGCGTTCCTTCCGGGAAGAAGCGTGTGACGGCAGCACGCATAATGTTTGCCTGCTGAGCATAGATTTTCCGGATATGGCGCAGATGATGTTCGTAGCCGTCGTGCTCCAGATATTCGGCGATCGCCAGTTGCGGAATGGTCGGTGTGGTCAGCGTATTCAGGAATTTCAGCTTCTCCACCTGGTCGCGATAACGTCCCGGCATTGCCCAGCCTATGCGGTAAGCCGAAGTCAGGCTCTTTGAAAAAGATGCACAGTGCAGCACCAGGCCTTCGGTATCGTAAGACTTGAGCGAAGTCGGATGCGCATCACCGAAGTACAACTCGTTGTAGACATCATTCTCGATGACAGGCACCTGGCGCCTGGTAATCAGTTCGACCAGTGCGCGTTTTTTTTCATCCGGCATCTGAAAGCCGAGCGGGTTCTGGAAGTTGGGCATCACCATGCAGGCGGCGATCTCATGCTGGTCGAGTATTTCTTCCAGCGCTGCCAGGTCTATACCCTCGCGCGGATGGGTGGCGACTTCTATCGCGCGCATGCCCATACGTTCGATCGCGTGCAACATCGCATAAAAGGTTGGCGATTCGACCGCGACGATATCACCCGCCTTGCCGACGGCCTGCAAACAAAGATTGATAGCTTCAGTGGCGCCGACCGTGACGACGATTTCATTCGGATCGATCGCACTGCCGTTTTCCAGATAACGTCTGGCGATTTGCCGTATCAGGTCCGGATGGCCGGGTGGCAAGGCGTCGGTTACACCCCACTTGGTTTGTCGTCGCGTGATGCCGTATGCATAGCGATTGATTTTTTCTGACGGGAACAGACTGGGATCAGGGTAAGGCGAGCCGAGTGGTACGGCATCGTTGGTAATTGAACGCAAGGTCGATAGCACCAGATGACTGACATCGACTTGCGACGAGATCGCCAGCGGTTGTGAGGTGCGTAATTCCTGCTGTACTTTGCCGTTGGCCGACTGCGGTGGCACGCGCACGAAGTAACCCGATTGCGGATGACTTTCAATCACGCCTTTGCTTTCCAGTAGCAGGAATGCATGCACGACGGTGGTGATGCTGAGGCGATGATGCTGACTGGTCTGGCGTATTGACGGCAGGCGTTCACCTGGTCGGAACACACCGTTCTCGATCAGTTCTTCGATATCTTTTGCCAGCTTTTCATACAGCTTCACAAATGCCCCTGCTACTCGTCATGTTAATTTTTTCGCCTGTAATGAGTCATATTCATTTGCAAAATATCCTAGTGTTCATGCGGGTTACCAAGGATTTTTGCTGTTTCTTCAAGCGCCAAACAAAGCACAGATTTGTCGCTATTCAAACTGTACTCTTTTTATTGATATCAATGTGTACGCTTCGCGCAATCACATGTAGTCCTAAGCTTCATTCAGGTGGTACACAAGGTGATCATGCATGAACTATCTGCGTGGCGGTGGGCCCGGGCAAAGGAAAGCAAACGTGGAAAAGTCGAAGTCGCAAGGCACTATAGAAACCTATGATCATCCGGCCGGTGGCTGGGGTGCGGTGAAGTATGTCGCCATCAATATGATCAAGGAGAAAGTCGCCGGCGGTAAATATCGTACGCTGTTCAAACAGAACCAGCCGGAAGGTTTTGATTGTCCCGGCTGTGCGTGGCCGGACCGTCAGCACGCATCGACATTTGAGTTTTGTGAAAATGGTGTGAAGGCAGTTGCGGCGGAAGCGACCAGCAAACGCGTAACACCTGCCTTCTTTGAAAAGAACACTGTAGCGGCCTTGCTGGAGCAATCCGACTACGAGCTCGAGCAACACGGTCGCCTGACCGATCCTATGCGTTACGACGCGAAGACTGACAAATACGTACCTGTCAGCTGGGATGATGCGTACAAACTGATCGCATCGCATTTGCATACACTGGACAATCCGCACCAGGCTGCTTTTTATACTTCGGGGCGTGCCGGTAATGAAGCGGCTTTCGTATATCAATTGTTTGTGCGTATGTTCGGCACCAACAACTTCCCTGACTGTTCGAATATGTGTCACGAAGCGACCAGCCGCGGCTTGCCTTCTACGGTAGGCGTCGGTAAGGGTACGGTGACGCTGGATGACTTCGAACACGCAGATACTTTGCTCATTTTCGGTCAGAACCCTGCGACCAACCATCCTCGCATGCTGGGTGAATTGCGTGAATGCTCGAAACGTGGTGCAGTGATCGTTTCCATCAATCCTTTGCGTGAACGCGGCCTTGAACGTTTTGCCGATCCGCAAAGCGTGGTGGAAATGCTGACCTTGTCGAGCACCAAGATTGCATCGACTTTCATCCAGCCTAAACTGGGTGGCGACTTTGCTTTGATCAAAGGCGTTGCCAAGCGCACGCTGGAACTGGATGATGAAGCCGTCGCACTGGGCAGCGAACGCGTGCTGGATACTGCATTCATAGCAGAACACTGCGCAGGCTTTGACGCTTTTGCAGCGGACCTGCGCATGCAGGACTGGCAGGAGCTGGTCGATGAGTCTGGCGTGTCGCGTGACGATATCGAAAAACTGAGCCGTATCTATGTCAACGGTAAACGCGTGATCGCCACCTGGGGCATGGGCATCACCCAGCACAAGAACTCGGTGCAGACGGTGCATATGCTGTCCAACCTGATGATGATGCGTGGGAATATCGGTCGCGAAGGTGCCGGCCTGTGCCCGGTGCGTGGTCATTCGAATGTGCAGGGCAACCGCACTGTCGGCATCGAAGAAAAGCCATCGCAGGAATTCCTTAGCAGCCTGGGCAAGGTATTCAACTTTGAACCACCACGCGGTCACGGCTATGACGTGGTTGAAACCATCCATGAAATGCTGGAAGGCCACGTGAAAGTATTCATCGGCCTGGGCGGTAACTTCGCTATGGCGACGCCGGATACACCGCGTACCTTTGATGCACTGCGTTCGTGCAATCTGACGGTGCACATCACTACCAAACTGAATCGCAGCCATCTGATACATGGCACCGATGCCCTCATCCTGCCTACGCTCGGTCGTACCGAGATCGACAAGCAGAATGGTGTGGCGCAAGGCGTGACGGTAGAAGACTCGATGAGCATGGTGCACATCTCTTACGGCATGAATACGCCAGCATCGAAAAATCTGATGTCGGAAACTGCGATTGTCGCCAACATCGCCCATGCGACGCTGGGCTCGGAGAAGGTAAATTGGCTGGGCTACGCGGCAGATTATTCGCTGGTGCGCGATGCGATAGAAAGCGTGCTCGACGGCTTTGAAAACTACAATGAACGCATAGCGCAACCAGGTGGTTTCCACCTGCGTGTAGCTTCGCGTGAACGTGAGTGGCTGACTGATACCGGCAAAGCGAATTTCATCGTGCACAATATTCAGCAAGACACGCCTATCCGCCGCGCGAAGCAACAACATGGTGAACAGCTGATGACACTGATGACCACCCGTTCGCACGATCAGTACAACACGACGATCTACGCGATGGATGATCGTTATCGCGGTGTCTTCGGTCAGCGTCGTGTGGTCTTCATTAACCCTGAAGATTTGCTGATGCTGGGCTACAAGGCTGGTGACTGGGTGGATATGAGTACGGTGTGGGACGATGGCATAGAACGTCATGCGAATCGCTTCCTGCTGGTTGAGTATGATATTCCGCGCGGTTGTATTGGTGCTTACTATCCGGAGACCAATCCACTGGTGCCGCTCAACAGCGTCGGTGATGTCTGCAATACCCCTACCTCGAAGTCGATCCCGGTCTTGCTGCGTCCTTCGATGCCGGTAGCACTCGCTGCTTAATTAGTATTGCGGTATTGCGTCATTCAGACGGCTGCCTGCCACTCGTGGTCGGCAGCCGTTTATACTTGCGGCTATCTGCCAACCTCCGGTATCCGCCCTATGCGCCGAAAACCTGCGCGCCCTGAAGATCTCGACGTCCTGATCTCTTATCTCGATATCGATGCAACACCATTACCGTCGCCCTGCATAGGTATCTGCCGGGTGGATGCCCGCACGAGCTATTGCAGCGGCTGCATGCGTACCATAGACGAGATCACGGTATGGGGTGCGGTCGAGCACGAGGGGCGGCGGCAAATCTGGCGCAACATCATCGCGCGCCGGGCTGCGTTGCGCGATCCGGTTGTACGGTAATTTCGACTGTGGCGGGCAGATGTGCGATGATGCCGCCACGTCCATGAATCGATCAGTAATAATATGACAATGAATTTCTACAAGCCGGAAAAAACCGTCACCGGCCCGGCCTACAGTTTGTGGTTCAAGATTTTGGCCAGCGTTTTTTCGATCAGCCTGTTTGTTTACGCGATCGATATCACGCGACGCTTTCCGCTGCTGGAGTATGGCCTCAGTGTCAAAGTCCTGTTGTTTGGTGCTGCTGTTATGCTGGTGGTCAGCTACTATTGGTTCCTGCGCTCAACCATCACCATCGATGACAAGGGCATCACGCAAACCTGGCTGTATAACCGGCAGGTCGAATGGCGCGATGTGCGCAGTGCGAAGATGATAGGTATCCCTTTCCTCAGCTGGTTGTTCCCGCCGCGTCTGGTGGTGCGCACCGGTAACTCGTTTAGCACTTTCAATGGCGGCACGCAGGATATCCTGATCGAGTTCGCCCATATCTCGCTGGCCTTCCAGATGCATAAACAGGCCGGTGCTGATAAGTAAATCCAGTCCCATGCGGTCACTGCCGCATGGAATTATCCTGCCGGGGATCTTGTCCGAAAACGGCTAGACGATGACTGATCCGGCGCGTATAAATACGCCATGGATATCTCACCTGGCTCATCGCACCAGCCCGCTTCGCTGCTGACCGCAGCGAGTTGCTATCGTGCATTGGCAGCCAGGGATGCGCGCTTCGATGGTGTGTTCTTCGTCGGGGTAAAGACCACGGGTATTTATTGCCGCCCCGTCTGTTCCGTTAAAACCCCACGCGAATCTTCGTGTACTTACTTCACTACCGCGGCCGCAGCGGAAGCTGCCGGTTTTCGTCCGTGCCTGCGGTGCAGGCCGGAGTTGGCGCCGTATGCCCTGCAACAAAACCTGGCGTATGCGGTATGGCAACGAATAGCGGCGGGCGCACTGAACGATGGCGATACGGAAAAATTGTCGGCGGAGGTCGGCTTGTCGTCGCGACAATTGCGGCGTGTTTTGCTTGAACATTTCGGTGTGACGCCGGTTGAGCTGGCGCAGACGCAACGTTTGTTATTCGCAAAAAAATTGCTGCAGGAAACCAATTTGTCCATGAGTGATGTCGCTTATGCAGCGGGCTTTGGCAGCATACGTCGGTTTAATGCGCTCTTCCTCGCACGCTATGGCATGGCTCCGACCAGCATACGGCGTGCAGCGGGTGTGACGCCTGCAAGCGGGCAGGATGCGATTACGCTGCGTCTCGCTTATCGCCCGCCCTATGCATGGCAGCCTATGCTGACTTATCTCGCCGGACGTGCAATACCGGGTGTCGAAGGTGTGAGCGAAGAAACGCCCGGTACGCACTCTTATGTGCGCAGCGTGATGTTGAATGGCCTGGCAGGCTGGTTACGTGTGACGCATCTGCCTGCGCGCAAGCAACTGGAATTGTCGTTGCCGGCGCATCTCGCACCGGTGCTGATGCCGATGTTGGCACGCGTGCGCAAGCAGTTCGATCTCGACGCAAATCCGGAAATCATCGCTGCCCATTTGTCTGCCGATCCCTTGCTGGCTGAGCAGATCAGGCTGGTACCGGGCCTGCGCGTACCTGGTGCCTTCGATACCTTTGAGCTGGCAATCCGTGCAGTGCTGGGACAGCAAGTGAGTGTGGCTGGCGCGACCACGGTATCCGGACGCTTGGTGCAGGCTTTTGGCACACCTGCCGAGACGCCATTCATCGGGATCAACCGGCACTTCCCGACGGCGGAGAGACTGGCGCAGGCCAGCGTGTCCGAAATCGCTGGCCTCGGTATGCCCGGTGCTCGCGCGCTGGCGATACAAAGCCTGGCACAGTTCGCCGCGCAAGGTGGCTTGCAGATGAAGCCGGGTGCTTCGCTGGAAGAATGTGTGACCGTCCTGAAAACCGTACGCGGTATCGGCGAATGGACGGCGCAGTATGTAGCGATGCGTGCCTTGCGCTTTCCGAATGCGTTCCCGGCTGGTGATCTGGGTTTGCAAAAGGCGGCAGTGGAGGTAGCAGGCGGTGCGCGGCTGACGGAAAAGGAACTACTGGCGCGTGCCGTCAATTGGTCGCCGTGGCGTGCTTATACCGCGCTGTTGTTGTGGAACGCATTGAGCTAGTCGTAGCGATAGCGATAAAGGAAGCATCATGATTTTTTACATAGAACATCCCAGTCCGGTCGGACGCTTGTTGCTGGCAGCAAGCGGGCAAGGCCTGAGCGGTATTTATTTTGAAGAGCACAAACACTTCAAGGGCAAGGATGGCTGGCAACAAGCGTCGACACAGTCGGCTGGATGGAAACATTTGCAGGCGACGGCGCAGCAACTGGATGAGTATTTTGCTGGCCGACGCACCGAGTTTGATGTGGCTCTTGATATGACGGGGACCGTATTTCAGCGTTCGGTCTGGCAGGAACTGAGTGCCATTCCGTTTGGCGCCAGTGTCAGCTATGCACAGCATGCGCAAAAGCTGGGCAATCCCAAGGCCTTGCGCGCAGTGGGGGCGGCGATAGGCAAGAATCCGGTATCGATTATCGTGCCCTGCCACCGTGTGATCGGTTCATCCGGAGCGGTGACCGGCTACGCTGGTGGAGTGGAACGTAAACGCTTCCTGCTGGCGCTGGAAGGCGTAGCGGTAAATTGATTACTTGTCCTGGTGCGTACTGAGCCAGGCCACCACATGTCCGGCATCCGAGTCGGATGGGAAAACCGGATAGAACACTTCTTCTATGCGTCCGGCGCGGATGATCAGGGTCAGGCGCTTGATCAGATCCAGTCCGGCAAAACTGAAGGTAGGCAAACGCAAAGCCTGAGCAAAGGCGAGCTGTGCATCGCTGAGTAACGGAAACGGCAATTCCAGGCGTTCTGCCGCTTCTTTTTGATAATCGCTGTCTTGTGTACTCAGACCGTATACGGTCGCGCCCAGCGCCTGTAATTCGCTGTAATGGTCACGGTAGGCACAGGACTGTGGTGAACAGCCACGTGCACCCGGTATCGCATTCCATGCATCGGCGCCGCCGGGCAATTCCTGCCCGGGCCTGCCGGTGCGCGGGTAGCAATAGACGACCACCCACGGCGCACCCTCTTGCGCCAGATTCACCGTTACTCCCGATGTCGCCTGCAAGCTGATGGCAGGCACTTGCATGCCGCGCAGGTGGTCGCAGGCACCGTCATCTTGTGGCACAGGCAGATCGGTGGGAGGGACGAGCAGATTGTCAGCCATGGTGTCGTAATAATAAGAAGAGTGACGGACAGCGATCTAGCGCTGTCCGTCACGAAGTGTATGCAGAGTTATTGCACCAGGCGCAGTGTCAACGGATAACGATAGTCCTGACCTTTGGATGCGGCCATTGCTGCAATGATGCAAAAAATAAGATTGAGTACCAGCAGCACCGGAATGAAGATGAAGCCGATCAGGATGAAGGCCAGCACCCATGCGATGACGAAGCCTATGGTGATGGTGATCTGGAAGTTCAGCGCTTCTTTCGCCTGGTTGGCGATGTAGGCGGAATCATCCTTCTTCATGATCCAGATGATGAGAGCGCCGAGGAAGCCGGTGAAGATGCCGAGCAGGTGGCCCAGCATGGCGATATTGCATTCATCTTTGCTTGGGACGCGTGGTTCAAGTTGATCCATGGTATTCCCCCGGTAGCTGATACAAGATTAACGATCAAAGCCGTGTGCTACGTGTTCGCTTACCTGACGCAAAGATTGTACTGCAGAATGTACTGTGCAGCGGGGCACGCTACACAGTACGGTGCGCTGATTAGGCGGCAGCTTTTTTAGCTGGCGCTTTCTTTTTGGCTACGGCTTTCTTGGCTGCAGGTTTGGCCGCTGCTTTTTTCGCCGGTTTGGCCGCTACTGCTGTTTCTTCGGTCGCTTCCGCCGCGTCGTCCGCATTCGCTGTCGCCTTGCCTTTGGCTGGTGCTTTTTCCTTGCGTGGCTCAAATTCAAAGCTGGTTTTGCCATCCTTGCCGCGTACCAGGTAAGCCTTGAACGCACGACGTGTGCGTTGCGAGACAAAGCCTGGCAGCAAATCGGTCTTGCCTTCGTTGAGCAGCTTGCTCATTTGTTCCGGCAGGATTTCCTGTTGCAGGATGATGCGGCCGCTGCGGAAATCGCAAGTCTTCGGCTTGGCTACCGAGTTTTCGCAAACATAGGACAGTGGCAATTCGTAGACGCCGCCGGCACATTTCGGGCACGGGCCGAGCGAAGTCTGGCCACTGAAGTCGACTGCTTCGGCGTTTTCATCGTCGTCGTTCTGGCCGAAATCAAATTCCAGCTTGTAGTTCTTGATCTCTTCGTCACGCGAGATTTTCAGCACGGCAGCGAACGGACGGCCCATTTTCGAACGGAAGCCTTGCAGCGGTCCTATCGTTTTATTGGCCAGCAATTCTTCGACTTCATCGATTTCAAACTGACGGCTACCCGGCGTTTTGCTCATCGAGAATTCGCACTTGGTGCAGGCGAAGCGACGGTAATTTTCTTTCACCACGCCGCCGCAATTCGGACATGGCGTTTTCAGTGTCGCGTAATCGCCGGGGATGGTGTCGTTGTCGTATTCTTTTGCGCGCTTGACGATGATTTGCGTCATTTGCGCGATTTCGCGCATGAATTCTTCACGGCTGATCTTGCCGCGTTCCATTTCCGACAGCTTGTATTCCCATTCGCCGGTCAGTTCTGGTGCTGTCAGTTCATTCACGCCGAGACCGCGCAACAATGTCATCAACTGGAATGCCTTGGCGGTCGGGATCATTTCCCGGCCTTCACGCAGCAGGTATTTCTCGTTCAGCAAACCTTCGATGATGGCGGCGCGTGTCGCTGGTGTGCCGAGGCCCTTGCCAGCCATCGCATCGCGCAGGCCGTCATTGTCGATCAGCTTGCCTGCGCCTTCCATCGCCGACAACAGCGTCGCTTCAGAATAGCGTGCTGGCGGTTTGGTGACGAGACCGTTGGCGACCACCGATTCGGTTTTGACTTTCTCGCCTTTGGCGACCGGTACCAGCGTGCCGCTGTTTTCCGGATCTTTTTCGTCGATGACTTCTTTGCCGTAGACCGCGAGCCAGCCCGGATTGGTCATGACCTTGCCTTCAGTTTTGAACTGATGGCCGGAGACTTCGGTAAAGCGTGTGGTGACCTGGAATTCTGCCGCAGGGAAGAAGATCGCCATAAAGCGGCGTGTCACCAGGTCGTACAGTTTTTGTTCCGGCTCGGACAAGTTCTTCGGCGCTTGCGTAGTCGGGATGATTGCAAAGTGATCACTGATTTTCGTGTTGTCGAAAATCCGCTTGTTCGGTTTGACCCATTTGTTGTCCGTGATTTGCTTCGCGAACTGATGGTAATTATTGTTTTCTGCGATCACGTCCAGCGTTTGCAACACGGTCGGCAGGTAATCTTCCGGCAGGTGGCGCGAATCGGTACGCGGGTAGGTCAGCACCTTGTGTTTTTCATACAGTGCCTGTGCCAGGCCCAGCGTGTTCTTGGCGGAGAAGCCGAAGCGCGCATTGGCTTCGCGCTGCAGGCTGGTCAGGTCGAACAGGGCCGGTGCCATCGAAGTGGTCGGTTTCGATTCTTCGGTGACATTGCCTTGCTTGCCGCGGCAGGCCGCAACGATGGATTCGGCCGCAGCCTTGCTCCACAGACGCTCGGCGCGACGTTCCGGATCGGTTTCATCCTTTTTGAAGGATGTATCCAGCCAGCGACCCTGGTAAATACCGGCGGCGCAGACGAACTCGGCGCGCACTTCCCAGTAATCACGCGGGACGAACTTCTTAATCTTTTCTTCGCGTTCTACCACGATGGACAGCGTCGGCGTCTGTACACGACCAACGGTAGTCAGGTAGAAGCCGCCTTCTTTCGAGTTGAAAGCGGTCATGGCGCGGGTACCGTTGATACCGATCAGCCAGTCAGCTTCGCTGCGGCAGCGCGCGGCGTCGGCCAGCGGCAGCATTTCATCGTCGCTGCGCAGATTCTTGAACGCTTCGCGGATCGCACCCGGTGTCATCGACTGCAGCCACAGGCGCTTGATAGGTTGCTTGGCCTTCGTGTATTGCGCGATCAGGCGGAAAATCAGTTCCCCTTCGCGCCCGGCGTCACATGCGTTGATGAGGCCGGTGACGTCTTTACGCTTGATGAGCTTGTTCAGCACTTTCAGGCGTGATTCGGTCTTGGCGATGGGATTGAGTGCGAAATGCGGCGGAATCATCGGCAAATGGGTGAAGGTCCATTTGCCGCGTTTGACGTCATATTCTTCCGGTACGGTGATTTCGACCAGATGGCCGACCGCGGAAGACAGGACGTATTCGTCGGATTCAAAGTACTCATCGTGCTTGGTAAAGCCGCCGAGCGTCTTCGCGATATCGTTCGCGACGGATGGCTTCTCGGCAATGATGAGGGTCTTTGTCATAGTAAATAGGATCTCGAAAGTGGCGCGTTTCTATACGCACAATAGGTACTACATGCGACGGCTTGCAGCATACCGCAGAGGCAATTTCTCATGAAA
This sequence comes from Herminiimonas sp. KBW02, assembly GCF_003852535.1. Classification (GTDB taxonomy): domain Bacteria; phylum Pseudomonadota; class Gammaproteobacteria; order Burkholderiales; family Burkholderiaceae_D; genus Oxalicibacterium. The sequence continues at coordinate 446,411 of NZ_QAJP01000003.1, forward strand.
AAGCCGCCTAATATAATAATTGCATAGCCGTCAAGCGGCCAATGATAAGCGCGTTGCTGGGAAATCCGCAAGCGGGAGACAAAACGGATGTTGTTGAAGAGGCATGTCCGGCTCGGGCGGGCATGCCTGCTCGGCCTGTTGCTTAGTGCAACATCCGTGGGGGTGCATCTTCGTCGTCAACGAAGAGTTCGTCGAAAATCAGGCCGTCCGGTTCCTTGCCCTGGCTCCACAACACCATCAGCACGATGACTTTCAGTTTTTCGAGGGAAATAGGCGATTCTCCGGCTGCCAGTGCGCGTTCGATGACGATCTCGCGTTGTACCGGATTGATCAGCTTGGCCGATTCGAGGAATTGGATGAAGCCGACCGCAGGTGTGCCCAGCACATCCATTTCCTGTGTTGCGTAGATACGGATGCCGAAGGAGAACGCCGTCTGATGCGGATAGGAGTCGGAAAGTTCGTTGGTGGTCTCAGCCAGCGCAGTCAGCCAACCGAGAGCCTTCGCGATCTCTTCTTCTTCAAAGCCGATAGCGGATAGTTTCTTTACCAGCGCCTCAGAGTCCGGGCAGGCATCGGGCCGGTAATAGGTTTCGTACAGATAGACTAGGACGTCAAACATGGCTTCACCGTAGCGCTTGGGTTAAGACGTCACCATTTGGTGCCGTCAGGATCGGATGCGTATGAATCACGCTCTTTACACAACACACACTACAAAGAGGTGTTACGACAGCGGCAGATCAAAAACAGCGCTTACTGAGAAGAAGCATACCATTAAAAATGATGCTGACTATAGCGGACGGATTTTTTGTTAGTGGCTGATGACAAATTGAAATCGGCGATATCGTTCAGGCAATGCGGCGATCTACGCGGCGATACAGGCCACCGGCCAGCATTTCTGCATGCCCGTCCAGTTCCAGCGCCAGCAGGTGGGCGTGCAGTTCTGCCATGTCGAGCTGGCAACGTTGCGCCAGAGTGTCGGCATCTACCGCGTCATAGCCCATGTGCTGCAACACATGCGCGTACGGTGCATCGTCGGCAGGCGCTGTGGCCGCAGGCTGCAGCGTAGTTGTGCTGGCATATTCCAGTTCTTCCAGGATGTCTTGTGCCGACTCGACCAGCTTCGCGCCTTGCTTGATTAACAGGTGACAACCTTTTGCCAGTGGCGAATGTATCGAGCCGGGTATCGCAAACATATCGCGTCCCTGCTCTGCCGCCATGCGGGCGGTGATCAGCGAGCCGGATTGCAGGGCTGCCTCCACTACCAGCACGCCACGCGCAAGCCCGCTGATGATGCGATTGCGGCGCGGGAAGTTGGAAGCGATCGCAGGCATGCCGAGCGGGTATTCGCTGAGGATGCAGCCGTGTTCAGCGATCTGGTGTGCAAGTGCGCGATTGCGTGCCGGGTAGACGATGTCGGCGCCGGTGCCGATGACGGCGATGGTGGAGCCGGCTTGTGGCTGGTTTGACAGTGCTTCCAGTGCGCCCTGGTGTGCCGCGGTGTCTATGCCGAGTGCGAGACCCGAAATAATGGTCAGGCCGGAGGTGCTGAGTGCGGTGGCGAACAGCTCGGCATTGCTGATGCCTTGTGCGCTGGCGTTGCGGCTGCCGACGATGGCGACTGATGGCTGGTTCAGTAAATCGATGCGACCTTTGGCATACAGCAGGATGGGCGGATCGTGGATTTCCAGCAAGGCCTGTGGATAGTCGGCATCGCCTAGCGTGCAGACGTGATTCTCGCTATGCGCAGCCCACTCCTGCGTGCGTGCTATCTGCGCGATCAGGGTGTCGGAAGGTGGCGCCAGCAATGCCTGTGCGATGCGACTGCCGGTGATTTCCTGCAGTGCGGACAAGCTGCTGTTGAAGATGTTGTGCGGCAGACCGAATACCGACAGCAGCTTGCGTGCGCTGTCGGCTCCGACACCGGGCGTCTGCTCCAGCCTGAGCCAGTCTGCGAGATCGTCCGGTGCAGGCATGTGGCCGTGCCCTGTCGTTTATTCCGGTGAGGTGGCGATGTCGCCAACTTGCACCGTATCCTGCACCTGCATCACCAGGCCGTAGGAGATGTTATTGAATACGCGGAAGATAAAGAGTTCGCCGTATTGTTCATCCGGCAGCTTGATCAGGCCGCGGCCGTTGCCGGTAGTGCGGTCCGGAACCATCAGGCCGAGACGGCGCAAATCCAGTACGGTACCGATATCGAGGCCGTCCTTGCTGCCGCGATTGATGGCAACGATCTGGTTTTGTCCTGCTTGCGACACGCCGCCGTAGACCGAGATGATGCGCGCATCAGTTTGTTGTGCCGGCACATGCGGCGCGTAGTTGATGAACGGAGTCGGCTCGGTCGGGATCAGGCGGTCGCCGACGCCCATTTCTTCTTTCGCTGTCAGTACTGTCAGCGTATGGGGTTCAGTTTCAACCTTGCTGACGCGTTGTACCTTGAGTGTGCCGAGGTACATGGCTTCGTAGCCGATAATTTGCTTGGTGACCGGATCTTTCAGCGGCTTGCCCGGACGGAAGGCTTCGAAACTGGTTTTGTCTTTCAGGTCGCCGCGCACATATGCCTTGTCGCCATTGGCCAGGAACACGTGGCCTTCCTGCGTTGCGACGATGCGAGGTGCGTCCTTCAACTCATTGAGTTCGACGATCAGCGGTTTGGTCAGGAATTGTTCTATTGATTTGAAGGATACGGTGCTAATCGCATCCGATGCCGAATCGGTCGAGCGTACTTGCGGCGACAGGCGCACGGTAGGAACGCCGCTATTGTCTGCGCCCACTCCTTTGCCGAGGCGCAGTTTGCCGGCCACCCGGTCGAAATAGACGATTTGGCCAGGATAGATCCAGTGCGGGTTGCGTATCTGATCACGATTCATGTCCCAGACTTGCGGCCAGCACCAGGGGCGCTGCAGGAATTTTCCAGAGATGTCCCATAAGGTATCGCCGCGTACCACCACATGCTGATCTGGTGCATTTGGCAAGAAAGCACAGCGGGCTGTGCCCGGAGTGGCGTTTGCTGGTGTTTGGGAGAGCGCGCTGACAGGTATGACGGCTGAGACAAATGCTAGGAAGAGTGCAGCTGTGCTAAAATTTTTCATGGTTTGTCCGGTGAGCTTGACCAATTGTGACGCCATTACCGCGCTGCTGCATGTTAATAACGAATCAAGGAATTCGTGAAAAAACTTGCCAAATTGAATCAAATTCTGCCCATAAATCATTGAAGTAGCAAGAAGAACCACGCTCTCAACCTGTCGCCTTGTTGCGCAAAAGCACGTATGTCCATATTAAATATCTTGCGTTACCCCGATCCACGGCTGCATAAAGTTGCCAAGCCAGTCACTGTGTTCGATGAGCGCATCAAAACCCTGGTCGCAGACATGGCGGAAACCATGTACGACGCGCCGGGCGTGGGTCTGGCCGCTTCGCAAGTCGACGTGCATGAGCAGGTCATCGTGATCGATACCACCGAAGACCGCAGCGAATTGCGTGCTTATATCAACCCGGAAATCATCTGGGCCAGCCCGGAAATGAAGGTCTATGACGAAGGCTGTCTGTCGGTGCCTGGCGTCTACGACGGCGTTGAGCGTCATGCCGAGGTCAAGGTGCGGGCTTTTGATGCTGATGGCAAAGAGTTCGAGCTGCAGGCGGATGGCTTGCTGGCAGTATGTATCCAGCATGAAATGGATCACCTCAAGGGCAAGGTTTTTGTCGAATACCTGTCGCCGCTCAAGCGCAATCGCATCAAAGCCAAGATGATCAAGGAAGAGCGCGAGTTGGCGCGCGCCAACAAACAGCGCGTCGGACAACGCTGATCACTGGCAGGCCCATCGGGCCTGCAGTTCCCCTCGTTAATATCATTAGGTACGCCCGGGTTCGCATCCGGCGCTGCCCGTACTACAATCCATTCCATGAAAATCATTTTTGCCGGCACGCCGGAATTCGCGGCAGTCGCCCTTGAGGCTTTGCACGCTGCAGGTTTTGAAATCCCGCTGGTATTAACGCAGCCGGATCGCCCTGCCGGTCGCGGCATGCAATTGCACGCGTCAGCGGTCAAGCAATTTGCGCTGGCACACGACATTCCGGTGGCGCAACCGGTCTCCTTGCGTCTCGATGGTAAATATCCTGAGGTGGCGGCAGAAGCGCATGCACTGCTCAAGGCGACGCCGCATGATGTGATGGTGGTGGCGGCTTACGGCCTGATCCTGCCGCAATCGGTACTCGATATTCCGCCGCGCGGCTGCATCAACATTCACGCATCCCTGTTGCCGCGCTGGCGTGGTGCTGCCCCTATCCATCGCGCGATAGAAAGCGGCGATGCAGAAACCGGCGTCACCATCATGAAGATGGAGCTGGGACTGGATACGGGCCCTATGCTGGCGATGCAACGCTTGCCGATAACAGCTGACGACACCACGGCGAGCCTGCACGACAAGCTGGCGGCGCTGGGTGGCGAGATGATTGTGCAGACCTTGCGCGAGATGGAGCAAGGCGATTTGCATGCAGTGCCGCAGCCGGATGGCGCGAACTACGCAGCAAAGATTTTGAAAGATGAAGCGACGCTGGACTTCACGCAATCGGCCGAGCAACTGGCGCGCAAGATACGCGCCTTCAATCCCTTCCCCGGCGCTGCCGCGACCTGCGACGGCACCCTCATCAAGTTTTGGCATGCACAGGCGCTGCCTGCGTCGAATCAATTGCCGCCAGGGCAGGTGATTGCAGCCAATCCGCATGACGGTGTATTGGTTGCATGCGGCGACGGCGCCTTGCGTGTGACTGAGCTGCAAAAGCCGGGTGGCAAGCGTTTATCGGCAGTTGAATTTCTTAAAGGTTTTACGCTGGAAGACAAACACTTCCAGTAAGTTCATGCACTCTGTTTGATCTGCAAAGACTGGAGAAATGCGATGCGACGTTGCCTGATTTTATTAACGCTATTGCTGGCTGCCTGCCAAAGTCCGGATGCCATCAGGGAAAGAACGCCGGGCTCCGCGCCGGAGCGCAATCTCTCGATGGCGAATGTAGTGATCTGGTGGGCGCATGGCAATGAACCGTTCTGGAAATTCACCTCAGACTCCGGCAAGGTGCGCTTCGAGAGCCTGGGTGAAGCAGCTGAATACTTCCCGTATTCAGAATTCGGTCACGATGAAAGTACGCGTACCTTCAAAGCCAGCAACGAGCACACGACCATAGAGATACGCATGTTGCAACAAACATGCACAGACAGCATGTCGGGTGCGCAGTATCCGTGGACTGCCGAAGTCACGATAGGCAAGCGCAAGCTGCAAGGCTGCGGCGAACGTGGTCGCCTGATGGAGTAAGAGTTAATCCGGCAGCGGTAAAGGGCTGGCGGGTTTGATCTCTTCCAGGCACACCATGGAACGCACGCCGGCCACGCCGGGTACCTGCATCAGCCTGTCGGTCAGGAATGAAGACAGCGATTTCAGATCCGTCGCCACCACTTTCAGCAAATAGTCGAAGTCGCCGGAGATGGTGTAACACTCCAGGATTTCCGGAAATTGCCGGATCGCCTTTTCCAGTTCGCGCACTTGCTTGAACTGTTCGCGTGCGATGTTCAGATTCACGAAAGCAGTTACGCCCAGCCCGAGTGCAGCAGCATCGACTTGCGCGCTATAGCCGCGTATCACGCCCTCCTGCTCCAGCCTTTGCACGCGTCGATAGCATTGCGGCGGAGACAGATGCACTTGCTCGGATAATTCCACGTTAGACGCGCGCCCGTTGTTTTGCAGCGTTTGCAGCAAGATGCGGTCATAGCGATCGAATTCATTCATAAATCCCTCCTTACGCGCAAGATACGTTCACTTTATACCCAATTCACGTTGAATAACGCAGAAATATTTCATTGCATAAGCCTTACCATGTAAGCGTCCTTGCCCCGTCCTGTTGCCATAAGGAGCCTTATCGTGAGCAGCCCACGTATTGCACTGGAAGATCGTTACTGCGCGCATAACTACGCACCGCTGCCGGTGGTGTTGAGCAAAGGGCGCGGCATCTGGTTATGGGATGAAGACGGCAAGCGCTATATGGACATGATGTCGGCCTACTCTGCTGTCAGCTTTGGTCATAGTCATCCCGATCTGGTCGCTGCGCTCACGCAGCAGGCAGGGCAATTGGCCGTGACCTCACGTGCGTTCTATAGCGATCAACTGGGCAAATTCCTGCAACTGCTGTGCGAGATGACGGGCATGGCCCGGGCATTGCCTATGAATAGCGGTACCGAGGCAGTGGAAACCTCATTGAAGGCGGCGCGCAAATGGGCCTACCAGGTCAAGGGCGTGCCCGATCAACAGGCGCAAATTATTGTATGTGCGGGTAACTTTGCCGGACGCAGCACCACCATCGTCGGCTTTTCTTCGGAAGCACAATATCGCGCCGGCTTCGGCCCGTTTGACGGTGGCTTTGTGACCATTCCTTACGGTGATGCGGCGGCCCTCGAGGCGGCGATCACATCACGCACGGCAGCTTTTCTGGTCGAGCCGATACAGGGCGAAGGCGGCATCATCGTGCCGCCGGATGGCTATCTCGCGCAATGCCGCGAGATCTGTACCCGACGTAATGTCTTGCTGATCTGCGACGAAGTGCAAACCGGGCTTGGTCGTAGCGGACGCCTGCTGGCTTGCGACCATGAAGGCATCCGGCCGGACGGCCTGATCCTCGGCAAGGCATTGGGTGGTGGTCTATTGCCGGTCTCGGCTTTTCTTGCGCGCAGTGATGTGATGGATGTGTTTACACCTGGTGACCACGGCAGCACTTTTGGCGGTAACGCTTTGTCCGCTGCTGTTGGTTACGCGGCCTTGTCGCTACTGCGCGATGGCGGATTGATAGAGGCGGCGGAGGCACGTGGCCAGCAATTGCGTGCCGGCCTGCATGCAATACGGCATCCGGCGATACGCAGTGTACGTGGCAAGGGTTTGCTGATAGGGCTGGAACTGGACCCCGCTTTGATCTCGGCGCGCATTTTTTGCGAACGTCTGATGGAGAACGGCGTCCTATCGAAGGAAACGCATCACACAGTGGTGCGCTTCGCACCGCCGCTGATTATCAGCGCGGATGAAGTCGATGCTGCCTTGCACATCATCGAACATGTATTCGCCACTTTTCCGACCACACATATGGAGGTCTGCAAATGACAACAATCACGTCCATCGCGCCCGATACCTTCCTGATGTGCGCACCTGAACACTTTGAAGTTGCCTACATCATCAATCCCTGGATGGAAGGTAATGTCGCACATGGCGATCGCCTCACCGCACAGGGTCAATGGCAGGAGCTGAACCATGCGCTGCGCAGCGTGGCGCGGGTCGCTTGCATGCCGTCGGCAGCCGGTGTGCCGGATATGGTATTCACTGCAAACGGCGGTCTGGTGCTGGGCGATAAAGTGATTCTGTCAGCGTTCAAACATGTAGAGCGGCAAGCGGAAGAAGCGCACTTTGCTGCCTGGTTCGCCGCGCGTGGTTTGCAGGTGTTGCGCATGCCTGCAGGTTTGCCGTTCGAAGGTGCGGGAGATGCTTTGCTGGATCGCGGGAGTGAACTCTTGTGGCTGGGCCATGGCCATCGTTCGGATATCGGCTGTGCTGTTGTCATCGCCGACATACTGCAGATAGAGGTGCAGCCGTTGAAACTGGCCGATCCGCGTTTCTATCATCTGGATACCTGTTTCTGTCCTTTGCAGGGCGGTTATCTGCTGTACTACCCCGGCGCTTTTGATGCTGCTGCGCAAGAACGTATCGCTGCGCGGGTTCCGGCGCATAAACGTTATGCGGTGACGCAGCAGGATGCACTCAGCTTTGCTTGCAATGCAGTCAACAGCGGCAAACATGTGTTCCTGAACCAGGCGTCGCCAGCCTTGTGTACACAACTGGAACGCTGGGGCTTCACTGTGCAGCAAATTGCGCTGACCGAGTTCATGAAAGCAGGCGGTGCAGCCAAATGCCTGACCCTGAAAATGAACGAACCACGAGCCTTACAGGCCGGACATGGCCGCCTGACGGAGGCGACTGCCGCTCTTTAGCCCCTGTCGGCCCTTACTGCCCTGTTGCGGAAATGCTAAGTAATACATGGCAGTCAGCCCCGGAAACGACTGGGGAGCGGGGCTTTGGCGTATAATTTATCCTTAGTTTTCATACACGTACAACCCGGCGCAGCCTGTGTCCGGGTTTTTGTCTTTATGTGGCTGAACCGATAACGAATAGATAAAGAATTAAAGATGAAACGCGACGCACTCTGCCCTACCGAAGTTCTCCTGCGCGACCTGATGGCACGCCGCATCCTGATCCTGGATGGCGCGATGGGAACCATGATTCAGCAATACAAGCTGACGGAAGAGGATTATCGCGGTACGCGTTTCGCCGACTTCTCTGTTCCGGGCAAGGAACTCTTCGTCAAAGGCAATAATGAATTGCTGTCGTTGACACGTCCCGACGTCATCAGCCAGATTCATGAACAATACCTGGCGGCCGGTGCCGACCTGATCGAATCGAATACTTTCGGTGCGACCACCGTGGCGCAAGACGATTACCACATGGGTCACCTGGCCTATGAAATGAACGTCGCTTCGGCGCGCCTCGCACGTGCCGCCTGCGATAAGTATTCGACACCGGACAAGCCGCGTTTTGTCGCGGGCGCACTCGGACCTACACCGAAGACTGCGTCGATTTCACCTGATGTGAACGATCCTGCTGCGCGTAACGTCACCTTTGATCAACTGGTTGCTGCCTACCTGGATCAGACACGTGGTCTGGTCGAAGGCGGCGCCGACGTGCTGCTGGTCGAAACTATTTTCGATACCTTGAACTGCAAGGCCGCGCTGTTCGCGATTGATCAGTTCTTCGAAGAATCCGGCAAGCGTTTACCTATTATGATTTCCGGCACGGTGACTGATGCATCGGGCCGTATCCTGTCCGGTCAGACCGTTCCTGCGTTCTGGCATTCGATTCGTCATGCGAAGCCGCTGACCGTCGGTCTGAACTGCGCACTTGGTGCTGCGCTGATGCGTCCGTATGCGGAAGAGTTGTCGAAGATCGCCGACACCTATGTCTGTATCTACCCGAACGCGGGTTTGCCGAATCCAATGAGTGATACCGGCTTTGATGAAACACCGGACGTTACTTCATCACTGCTGAAAGATTTCGCAGATAGCGGTTTCGTCAATGTGGCCGGTGGTTGCTGCGGTACCACGCCGGATCACATCAAGGCGATTGCCGACACTGTGAAGACCATCGCGCCACGCGTGATACCGACGGTAGAGCCGACCCTGAAATTGTCCGGCCTGGAGCCTTTCATCATTGATGACCAGTCCCTGTTCGTCAACGTCGGTGAACGTACCAACGTCACCGGCTCCAAGGCATTCGCACGTCTCATCATCAACGAGCAATACGATGAAGCATTGGCAGTTGCGCGCCAGCAGGTAGAAAACGGCGCGCAAATCATCGATATCAACATGGATGAAGCGATGCTGGATTCGCAGGCTGCGATGTCGCGCTTCCTGAACCTGGTTGCCTCCGAGCCGGATATCGCACGCGTGCCTATCATGATCGATTCGTCGAAGTGGTCGGTGATCGAAGCAGGGTTGAAATGCGTGCAGGGCAAGGCTATTGTCAACTCGATTTCGATGAAGGAAGGCGAAGAAAAATTCCTGCATGAAGCCAAGCTGTGCCGTCGCTACGGTGCGGCCGTCATCGTCATGGCCTTTGATGAACGTGGCCAGGCCGATACCTTCGAGCGCAAGATAGAAATCTGCGAACGCGCTTACTGGCTGCTGGTGAATAAAGTGGACTTCCCGCCGGAAGACATCATCTTTGATCCGAATATTTTTGCGATCGCAACCGGTATTGAAGAACACAATAACTACGCAGTTGATTTCATTAACTCCGTACGCTGGATCAAGGAAAACCTGCCGCACGCAAAAATCAGCGGCGGTGTATCCAACGTCAGCTTCAGCTTCCGTGGCAATGACCCAGCACGTGAAGCAATACACACAGTATTCCTGTACCACGCGATCAAAGCTGGTATGACGATGGGTATCGTCAACGCAGGTATGGTTGGCGTCTACGATAACTTACCGGCAGAATTGCGCGAGCGCGTCGAAGACGTGGTGCTGAACCGCCGCGAAGATGCGACTGAGCGCATGATCGAAATCGCTTCGACGTTGAAGGCTGGCGACAAGAAGGAAGAAGCCACGCTGGAATGGCGTAGCGGCACGGTGCAGCAGCGCCTGGCGCATGCGCTGGTGCAAGGTATTACGCAGTGGATCGTGGAAGACACCGAAGAAGCGCGTCAGGAATTGCTGACCAATGGCGGTCGCCCTATCCATGTGATCGAAGGTCCGCTGATGGACGGTATGAACATCGTCGGTGACCTGTTCGGCCAGGGCAAGATGTTCTTGCCGCAGGTGGTGAAATCGGCACGTGTGATGAAGCAGGCGGTCGCGCATCTGATTCCGTTCATCGAAGAAGAAAAGCGTTTGCTGCAGGAACAGACTGGCATCGTCAGCAAACCGAAAGGCAAGATCGTCATCGCCACCGTCAAGGGCGATGTGCACGATATCGGCAAGAACATTGTGTCGGTCGTGCTGCAATGTAATAACTTTGAAGTCGTGAACATGGGCGTGATGGTGCCGTGCTCTGAAATCCTGGCCAAGGCCAAGGAAGAGAACGCTGACATCATCGGTCTCTCCGGCCTGATCACGCCGTCACTGGAAGAGATGGCGTACGTCGCGAAGGAAATGCAGCGCGATGAATACTTCCGTGGTTTGAAAATGCCATTGCTCATCGGAGGTGCAACCACCAGCCGTGCGCATACAGCGGTCAAGATTGCACACAACTATGACGGCCCGGTCGTGTATGTGCCGGATGCGTCGCGTTCGGTTTCGGTTGCGCAATCGCTGCTGACGCCGGAACAGCGCGATGCTTACATCGCCGAAATCGCGGCTGATTACGAACGCATACGCGAACAGCATGCGAACAAAAAAGCCGTGCCTATGCTGACACTGGCAGAAGCGCGTGCGAACAAGATGAAGCTTGAGTTCAGCGGCAAGTTCGCGCCGGTTAAACCGAAATTCATCGGTCGCCGCGTATTCAAGAATGTGGATCTGGCGACGATTGCTCAGTACATCGACTGGGGCCCGTTCTTCCAGACCTGGGATCTGGCGGGCCCTTATCCGGCCATCCTGACAGACGAGGTGGTGGGTGATGCGGCGACCAAGGTATTTGCTGAGGGTCAGGCCTTGCTGAAAAAAGTCATCGAAGGCCGCTGGTTGCAGGCGAATGGTGTGATCGCACTGTTGCCAGCCAATTCGGTGAATGACGACGATATCGAAATCTATACCGACGAAACCCGTACGAAAGTTGCGTTCACCTACTACGGTGTGCGCCAGCAAACCGTGAAGCCTGTGATCGATGGTGTCGCGCGTCCTAACCAGTGTCTGGCAGATTTCATTGCGCCTAAATCATCAGGTGTCGCCGACTACATCGGTTTGTTTGCGGTCACTGCAGGCCTCGGCATTGAGAAGTATGAAAAGCGTTTCGAAGATGCGCATGACGACTATTCATCCATCATGCTGAAGTCGCTGGCAGATCGCCTGGCGGAAGCCTTTGCCGAGCATTTGCACGAGCGTGTGCGTAAAGACTTGTGGGGCTATGCGCCGGATGAGCAGTTGCCGAATGAAGCGCTGATCAAGGAAGAGTACAGCGGCATCCGTCCTGCGCCAGGTTACCCTGCTTGTCCTGAACACACAGTCAAGAGGGAAATGTTCGACACCTTGCAGGCGGAAGAGATAGGCATGATGCTGACCGATTCCTACGCGATGTTCCCGGGCGCGGCGGTGTCGGGCTTCTACTTTGCGCACCCGGAAGCGAAGTACTTTGTAGTCGGCAAGATAGGCGACGATCAGGTCAACGATATGGCAGAGCGTCGCGGTGTAGCCAAGGAAGATGTAGAGCGCTGGCTCGCACCTAATCTGTCCTGAAGCATATAGTCGCTGGCTGAACGGCTAGGTCCGTTCAGGCCAGCGGCGTACCATCTATAAATACTTTCAGTTCTCCGCTTTTGAATGCTGTCCATGTCTCATTCGTGGTCAGCGGTTCAGTCACGATAATGGCGACGCGATCATTCGGCGTTGTCACTTCCGAGAAATTCACTTTCACATCTTCATCGCACAAGGTCGCTTCGGCAAACGGATGCTGGCGCACGATGTAGTGCAGATTGGTTGAGCAATGCGCGAACAGTGCGGAGCCGTCTGACAGCATCATGTTAAATGTGCCGTATTGCGCGATCTCTTTCGTCAGCTCGGCGATTGCAGCCGTCAATTGCGGCAGCATCGGCAAGGCATCGTCAAAGCGACGACGCAGCTCTTGCAGGATGTAGCAGAACGCAGCTTCGCTATCCGTGGTGCCGACCGGCTGGTAAGGGCCGTTCAGTTCAGGATTGAAATCCTTCAGGTCGCCATTGTGGGCAAACACGAAGTAACGCCCCCATAGTTCGCGCACGAAGGGATGGCAGTTTTCCAGTGCGACACGACCCTGGGTCGCCTTGCGGATATGCGCGATGACATTCTTCGATTTGATCGGGTAACGGCGGATCAGGTCGGCGACCGGCGATTCAACCGCAGCCTGATGATCGACAAAGTGGCGCACGCCGGCGCCTTCAAAAAATGCGATGCCCCAACCGTCGTTGTGGATATCGGTACGGCCGCCGCGCGTGGCGAAGCCGGTGAAACTGAACACAATGTCAGTCGGGACATTGCAGTTCATTCCGAGAAGCTGGCACATTTTCTTCCTTAGTTAGGGTGGTCTGCCGGCTCAACAGCTTGTGGATACAAGGGCTTAGTGGGAACACCTGCAGATTTGCGAGGTGACGCAACTGGTATTGAAGAACGCGACGCAGTGACACATGGCTCAATTTTCACACAAAAACACAGCTTAGAGCGTTTGGCTTGAGCGCCTGGAGGCAGAATGATGTGGGATAGCCAGAGCGGCGAGTAAGGTGCTCCCAGAGAGGGAGCACCGTGGTGCATTATTTGGTTGAGCCTGATTTCAGTTCTGCAATTATGCGATCAATAATGTCGTTCGCATTTTCTGCCTTATTGCCGTTTTCATCCCAGGCTTCTGTTTCTTCCGAACCTCGGTTAAGGGACTCGACGTATTTGGCTGCAGGCTTGCCGGATTTATACCAATATTCGAACCAGGTCTTTTGGCGATCCAGTGTGTAGGTCAGCGCCCGTTCGCCGCTGGGATAGTAGCCTTCACCTTGCCTGGTATCGCGGTCTGTATTATTGAATTTCTCTACTACCTTGCCATCAGGATAATAAAGTACGCCCGGACCTACGACCACATCGCTCTCGAAGCTGAATACGTGCAGGGGATCCTTGACCCAGAGTGGTGATGATTGCGGCTGTTTGTTCTTCTGATAAAAGTCCTGGATCAGGAACAGGCCTTGGGCATTGCGTCCGAGCAGCACGCGATAGTAGCCATCTTCGACCGGAGTCTGAGAATACTGCGGGTCTATACGTGATGAGCCGCAACCGCAGCCTTGCATGGTCGGAGTGCGACTGAAATAACCTATGACGGGTTCAGTCGTTGTCATCTGGGCTTTGATGTCCGTTGGTATTTGCGTTGTTGCGCACCCGCTCAGTGTGATGACGATGCCGATAAGTGTCAGGTAGAGGTAACGTGTTGATGTCATGACTGATTCCATTGATAGAGACTCATGTGCGTTTTGATCAGGGCATCATACTCAGTAATTCCTGATGAAAAAGCGGTGCCGCTAAAAGTAGAGTTTTCTTGTTGGCTCGGGAAACGGCGGATCAGCTCACCCACCACCGCTGCGCTGGCTGGCAGGTGATGGGTAAGAGGGAGTAAGTCTGCGCCTGTAAAAACGTGATGGCGTAACTATCGTTATGGATCTGGGTAGGATCGTACTGGCAGGACAGATGCTCAGGGTTCGGGGTCCATTTTCCTGGCGATATCGATGATGATGGCATCTATGTTCTCGGTTTTATCGCCACTCTCATCCCAGGCTTCCGCATAGTTTAGTTGACCAGATGCGGATCGGCCGTATCTGGCGGCCGGCTTGCCGGACTGATACCAGTATTCAAACTGGGTACCCGTATTGTCTTCTACGTATTTTGTTGCGCGTTGCCCGCTTTTATAAAAGCCTTCTCCGCTTCTGCTTTCCTTGTCGGTGTTAGTGAAGGTTTCCAGTATCTTGCCGTCAGGGTAGTACAGCGTTGCGGAGCCTATGATGATATTGCTATTGAAGTTAAAGATATCGTCGGGCTCTTTGATCCACACCGGTGAGGATTGTGGGCGTTTATTCTTTTGATAAAAATCCTGAACCAGAAACAGACCCTCGGCATTACGTCCCAGCAGAACCCGGTAGTAGCCGTTTGGAACCGGCGTTAGCGAGTAGTTCGAATCCACTCCTGACGTGCAGTTGCAACTTTGTGCCGTCTCGCCATTGCTGAAATAGGCAACGACGGCCTGGCTGGTACTCATCTGCGCTTTGATTTTTGCAGGTATGGGTGTTGTTGAGCATCCCACCAGGGTGATGACGAGGCTGATGAGTGCCAGATGGAGGAAGCGTTTTGCTGTCATGACAATCTCCGTTGATATAAGGAATGCCAGTTGTATGTTGGATCAGGCGTATTGCCCGGTATTCCGCTCTGTCTCATTTGTTACACGGCATGAGGCGAGATTGATGCCATGTCAAAGTCCGGTCACAATCGGCGACTAGCATGGCAGCAACTAACCCATATACAGGTGACGTATGCGCACTCGGGATTTGCTGATGCACGGCAGTACCGGTTTCGTGCAGGGCGCACGGGCTGACGGCGATATGGCCAGCCCTTTGCCCGGCGTGCGAGTATCATCTGTAAACATGACGCGCTACGCCCTTTACTATACGCCTGCAAACGACTCGCCGTGGGCGCAGGCCGGTAGCAGCTGGCTGGGCAGGCGCCACGCCAGTGCCGAGCTTGTCGAGCAAGTCAATATTCCAGGCATACCCAGGCTTTTACTCGCCAGCCTGACGGCAGACGCACGTCGCTATGGCTTTCATGCGACGCTGAAAGCGCCCTTTCGTCTGTTCGAGGGTTTTACCGAAGACCATCTGCTGCACATGGCACGGGCATTTTGTTCTACCCAGAAAGCGATCGTGCTGGATGAGGTGCGGGTACGGCCGTTGATGGATTTTCTGGCCTTGCAGGTGAATGGCCCGCTGGATGAAATCGGCGGACTTGCGATGCGCTGCGTCACTTACTTTGACCTTTTACGTGCGCCGCTGACCGAGCCGGAATTGGCCAGGCGTCGCCAGGCGGGTCTGACGGCACGCCAGAGTACGCTCTTGCAGCGCTGGGGCTATCCATTTACGGAGGAATTCTTCCGTTTCCATATGACGCTGACGGATGCCATGATGCACGCCGATGCGGATGTGATTTATACGATACGCAAGACGGCGGAACAGCACTTTGCAGCCGCGGCTGCAAGCGCACCGCTGACGATAGATGCATTGACGATAGCGCGTGAAGAATACCCGGGCGCCCCTTTTGTCGAGTGGCAACGCATCCCCTTTTCTGGATTATCTGAACGTGCAGGCTTGCCGGATAGCGGCTGTATATTTTTTTGTGTCGGTCCGTCCGGCGTTGGCAAGGATAGCTTGCTGAATTGGGTACGCGCACAGTGTGCCGGCGACGAGAAATTGGTGTTTGCGCAACGGACGATCACGCGCGCGACGCAAGGCAATGAAGTGCACGAGGTGGTGGATGCGCCCGGCTTCTGGCGGCTGGCTGCCAGTGGTCAGTTCGCGATGGTGTGGCAGGCGAATGACCTGTGTTACGGCGTACGGCGCGGCATAGAAGCAGACCTTAAAGCCGGGCGCGATGTGGTGATCAATGGTTCGCGGGCGTATGTGCCGCAATTGCTGCAGGCTTTTCCGGATGCGATTGTGATCTGGATAGACGCGAATGAAAACATAGTGCGTGAACGCCTGGAAGCGCGCCAGCGCGAGCAAGGCCCGGCTTTGCTGAAACGTTTGCAGCGTGCAAAGGAATTCGTGCCGACGGCACAGGGGCAGGTAATCCGGCTGGATAATAGCGGGCCGCTGGATGTGGCGGGGAATAAATTGCTTGCCATATTGCGCGGGGCTAAGCAAGACTAAGTGAGCGCGGTGTTTAGCTTGCTGCCAGTTGTAGCCGGCAACGCCATAAGCCATGCCCGGATGCCAGGTATTTTTGTTCGAAAGGCGTGATGCAGTGATCTGGTGCATAGCGCTCGCAAGCGACTTCCTGCTGTCCCAAAAGTTGTAGGGCAGCAGCAAATTCTTCTATATAAATCTGCCAGTTACTGCGGCACTCCAGCGCACCTCCCAATGCGACGATGGTCGGGAAGATGGCATGGCCATGCCAGCGTCGCGTCAGGTGCCCTATCTTTGGCCACGGATTCGGATACAGGATGTAATGACGTGCCGGACGGATGCGGCTGTCCAGCAGCAGCCGCCAGTAATCGACCAGATCCGCACGTACGCGCAGGCAGTTATCCGGTATCGCATCCGGCCATTGCGTGTTGCGGCTAGTACGATCTTCTGACTGATCGACGCCGATGACAAAGTGATCCGGGTATTGCTGTGCCAGGTTGAAGGTGGATAAACCGACGCCGCAGCCGGCGTCCAGTATCAGTGGTTTAGCGCCTGCGGCTTGCCAGCGCGCGATGCTGTCGTCAAACGCGCTGCGGTTGTAGCTCGTGATTGGTTTGCGGAACGGGTGTTGCGCGTGACGCACTACCTGCGTTTGCAATTGCGCATGCGCTTCGGTCTGACTGCTGGTGATGAAATGGGAATTCGCGTACATCGCGATGAAGCGTTAACAGAGAAGGCTAAATTATGCCTGCATAGTCCGCAAAGGGCTATGCAGGCATGGTAAAAGCGGCTTAGTGTATGGTCAGTGCCTGGCTCATGTAGACATCGTAATTAGCCAGAAACTCATCGATTTCTTCGACGCTCGGTTCGGTTGCGATCAAATCGCGGACATTTTTGCGGAAGGATTCGGCGGAAGCACCGGCGATGAATATTTCACGTTTGGCTGGCTTATCCATGATTTCATAGCCGCCAAAGCGCAGGGCGTCCTGCCCGTCATCAGCACCGAATTCTACGACGCTGTATTGCTCGCTGTTGTAGATCACGTTCATATAATCTCCTGTCGCTATTGCAATGAAGAAATCATCGCGTTGATAGGGAAATGGCGTTGTTCGGAGCAATTTCAAGTGTTGGACAGGGATTCCGCCCATAAGTTGGTAACGGACTGTAAGAAAAGAAATTAAGTGCCCGACAGAAAGATTAACAATTCAGGCCACAATTCTGGCAAAACCGGGCCTCAGTTTGCCTGCGCGGTGCAGTCTAGGTCGTCCGTCAGCTTGAGCCAGGCGTCGTACGGGGCTTGCGTCAGGGACAGGCGCAGTTGTTCCAGGTGCTCGGTGTTGGCGACGCTGATATAGAGGCGGGCGGGTTTGTCGCGCAGTATGCGGTTGAGTGTGACGCGCATGATCAGGCTGCCGGTGCAATGCATGCAGCCGGGGGCGATACGGGCGATTTTCAGGAGTGGAGCTGTTGCAGGCAAGTCATCGAGGGCGCTGTGCCCGTCGGGCAGCCCTTCGAGAATGATGGCGGTATCTTGTGTGGCGTCAATACGGCTGTGTATCGTGCTTTCACGGTTGGCGGCGCGTCCGCCCAGAACCAGCGAGGTGAGTGTCATACCCCTTTTTTAGCGATTTTGCCGGGTTCAACGCCGAGTTGCTTGAGCTTGCGGTACAAGTGTGTGCGTTCGAGGCCGGTCTTTTCCGCGACGCGGGTCATGCTGCCGCCTTCCTGGCCGAGATGGTGCTCGAAGTAGGCGCGTTCAAATGCATCGCGTGCTTCACGCAAAGGCAGTTCAAATGACGCGGTGAAAAATTGCGTATCAGCCGACATCAACGGTGCGCTGGCGATAGGCGGATACATCTGGCTGGAGGTGGCAGGGAGCGCCTTGTCCAGCGGTGCGTGATGATGGTCGGTAGCGGCGATAGGCGCGCGCACTGGCATGCTGGCGATACGCGTGACTTCCTGGCCGCGGGTCAGACCCTGCTGTACTGCTTTTAATAATTTCTGCAGCGAAATCGGTTTTTCGAGGAAATTAAGTGCACCGATACGGGTCGCTTCGACGGCGGTATCTATCGTCGCATGGCCGGACATCATGATGACGGGCATCGTCAGCATGCCATCGCGTTGCCATTCCTTGAGCAGGGTGACGCCGTCGGTGTCAGGCATCCAGATATCCAGCAAGACCAGGTCAGGTTTGGCAGCGGCTCGCAGTTCGCGCGCCTGTTGAGCATTCTCCGCGGTTGCCACGACATGCCCTTCATCCCCAAGGATTTCCGAGAGCAATTCGCGTATGCCCATCTCGTCGTCAACAACTAGAATATTTGCCATCTGTTTCCCTCCCTCATCTTGATTGCCCCCCTAATGCGCCGTGTTTTATTTCAGCTTTCATTCGGAGGATAACTTTAACAGCAAAATAGCTACTTTCGCACCGTTCGTATCGCTACGGTTCTGAATATCTATGCGGCCGCCGTGCTCTTCGATAATTTTTTTGACCATGGCCAGACCGAGGCCGGTGCCGCGCGGCTTCGACGTAATGTAGGGCTCGAATGCATGCGCCAGGATTTTTGGCGTGAAGCCCGGGCCATTATCGGTGATGGTCAGCTGCACTGCGTTGCTCACCGCGCCGTCGGAACTGCGGTAGTGGATTTCCTCGGTAATGATATCGATGCGGGCTGCGGCGGCCTCTTCACCGCGATCGGCCACCGCATCCTGCGCATTTTGCAGCAGGTTATGGATGACCTGGCGCAGTTGTGTCGGATCGCCCATGATGAGTGGCAAGTCCTGTGCCAGTGACGCATGGATGATGTCGCCACCGTCGCCGTTGAGATAGAGATGCAAAATTTCTTCTATCAACGCATTCAGATCGAGCGAAGACAATACTGCCGGTGGGGTTTTCGCGTAGTCGCGGAAATCGTCCACCATGCGCTTCATGGCAGAGACCTGGTTCACGATGGTTTCGGTACTGCGTTCCAGCACTTTGGCATCGGCCTCGTTCAGCTTGCCTTCCAGCTTCATGTGCAGGCGTTCGGCGGAGAGCTGGATAGGTGTCAGCGGATTTTTGATTTCATGCGCCAGGCGCCGTGCGACTTCGCCCCAGGCGATCGAGCGCTGTGCCGAAATCACGTCGGAAATATCATCGAACACGACCACATAACTACCTTCGCGTCCACCCGGCAGGCGTGAGCCGCGTGCCAGCAGCGAGATGTCGTTCTCGGTTTCCGGTCCGCCCATGCGGCGCGGCACATCGATCTGATGCTGCCAATGCAGGCTGTCACCACCAGCGCGGCCAGCGGCTGATTGTGCGCTCTGTTCGGAGAAGGATTGCGTGATCACCTGGGCGAAGGTGCTGAGACCATCTATGTCCTTCAACGGTTTGCCTATGTGCTGGGCAAAGTCGTGCTGCAGTATGCGCTCAACGGATTCATTGCAGGTGACTAATTTGAAGTTGCGGTCGAGGACCATCACACCCGCCGACATATTGGCCAGCACCGATTCCAGATAGCCTTTGGCGTTTTCCAGTTCGAAGCGATTTTTCTCGACCGACGCGCGTGCATCGGCCAACTGGCGCGTCATCGTATTAAAGGATTGGGTCAGTGTTCCGAGCTCATCCCTGGAGGCCACAATCGGACGCGGCGACAGGTTGCCCTCGGCCACCGCCTTGGTACCTTCCGCCAGCAACAGCAGTGGTTTGGCCAGGTCACTGGCAATCAGGAAGGCGGCGGCAATTGCGCCAAAGATCGCCAGCAGCAGCGTCAGTGTAAGTGTGACGATGTAGATCTTGCGCAAGCCGGTACGGGCCAGGTAACGCTCCTGGTATTCGCTGTAGGCAAGGCGCAAGGCTTCCGCATTGCTGGCAAGTTGTTCCGGTACCGGCTGGCGTAATTGCAGGTAGCGCGTATCGGTCTGCAGCAGCAAGGCCTTGCTGGAAGTAGGGATTTCAACGACTACGCGCAGATACATGCTGTTGGCATTGTTGGCGACCGGATTGGTGTTAGTCGCCGGTTTGCTGGTGCTGGTCTCGTCCTGGAATTCGTTATTGCCTTCGATGACCGCGTAATAACGGGTCTGACGCGCCTGCCGCAACATGGCGGCGGTCGGCAGATCCGGCAGCAGCGAGCTGAGTTGCGAACCGGAGCTGGCGATCATTTGGCCGTTGCTGGTCACGATCACCGCTTCCTGCTGCAGGTTCTGGTCGCGCATGCGTGACAGCTGGGTGATCTGCATCGCATCCGACAAGTCGGATAGTTCCAGCGCCATATTGCGCGCCTTGGTTTGCAAGTCACTCAGCGAGGAGTCGAGTGCGGCGCGGCCAAGGTTGAGGCCGGATTCCAATGCTGACTCAACCCGTACGTCGAACCAGGATTCGATGGAGCGCGAGACGAATTGCACCGATACCGTATAAATAACGGCGCCCGGCAAGATGCCGATGACGGCGAACAGCAGCACCAGCCGCGCCATCAGCTTGGAACCGAACTTGCCGCGTTTATAGCGTTTGTAGAGGCGTACCAGCAGCAGGATGACCAGCAGCAGCAAGGCTCCGGCGACGACTGCATTGAGGATCAGCAGCCACGGATAGTTTTGTTCAAACAGGTTGGAATTTTCAGATGCAGACGCGAGCAGGAACAACAATATACTGACTACCGCCCCGCCGACGACCAGCAGATACCGAAGGAGTCGGGTCACTGACGTTCCGCCGTATAAGTGAAGCGTTTCCAGCTCGACGACAGTCGCCAGTCACTACTGTTCATCGCATGGACCTGGAACGGTTTGGGTAATTGCGCCACATCCAGCTGCATGCGCACCGCGACTTCGTAGGTCTGGCCGACTTTCAGCGTGTTGCGGTCGGCGATGATCCAGCGATTCGGACGGCGCACCATGGACAAGGCATCGTCCAGTGAGGCAAAGCTTTGTTGCAAGCGGCCGGTGATGGCGGCGTGATATTGGCGGGTCAGGACGTTGTAGGAGATGCGTATGGTCTGGCTTTCACTCACTTCCTTGGCATCAAACCAGTACCAGCGCGGTTTGTTGATTTCAATTTCGGTGGTGAAGTACAGCGGGATGCCGCGCGTTAATGCATCTTCGAGGCCGCGGCTCAAATCAAAGGAGTAGGTAGCTGCCAGGCGGTAACCTTCGGTGCTGTCTTCCAGATGGGCTTCGACGATTTCTATGCTTTCCGCTGCTTGTGCATTGCTATGTTGCAGCGAGAACGCCAGCAACATAATGGCGCACAGCCAGTAAAGGGGAAAGAAAAGTTTTCGTTTCACGCGTCTTGGGAAGGCAGAACAAACTGCCTGGTAAGTTAAGTGGTTACGCTAAAAATCAGGAGACGGTTTTTTGAAACAATGCATAAAACAAACCGTCATGGTCATGATCCGCACTTGCCGTTGGCAACAATTGGCCGGGCGCAGGTAAGCGGGTTGCATTATTACGTACGGCAAATGCCGCTGCCTGCGCTTCCGATTCCTGCGGCCACAGCGAACAGGTGACAAACAGCAATTTACCATCCGCTTGTAGCATCTGCCAAAGGTTGTCGAGAATTTTGGCAGAAATTGCCGCCAACTGTGTTGTATCTCCCTTGCGACGCAGCCAGCGTATGTCCGGATGACGACGCACGATGCCGGATGCGGTGCACGGTACATCAGCCAGGATGCGGTCAAACGGTTTGCCGTCCCACCAGTCAGTGCTGCTGGCGTCGCCGGTCAACAGCTGGGCTTGCAATTGCAGGCGTTCGAGGTTCTCTGCAATGCGCGGCACACGGCGGGCTTCATTGTCGAGCGCGATCAGTTCGACATCAGCACTTTCCAGAATATGCCCGCTTTTACCCCCTGGTGCAGCACAAGCGTCGAGTACCCGCATGCCGTCGCGCAAGTCCAGCAACGGAGCAGCCAACTGGGCGGCGGCATCCTGTACCGAGACCAAACCTTCATTGAAGCCCGGGATGAGGTTGACTGGCGTCGGTTGCGCCAGCTTGACGGCATCTGCGCCGACCCGGGTAGCGAGCACGGATTGTGCCGCCAACATCGCGAGGTAGTCATCCACAGTCGTCTTGCGGCGATTCACGCGCAAGGTGAGTGGTGGCGCAGCATTGCCTGCTTCGAGTATGGCTTGCCAGGTTTCCGGATAAGCTGAACGCATGCGGTCTATCCACCAGTCCGGGTAGTTCCAGCGCGCAAACTGTTTGCCCGCCGCACTCTTCATTAATGCATCGCGTTCACGCAGGAAACGGCGCAATACCGCATTGACCATACCTTTGGCATGCGCCATGTCCGGATCTGCAGCGGCGGCAGTTACCGCCTGATCGACCACGGTGAAATCGCTGTAACGCGGTTCGCCTTCTTGCGCGTCAGAAACCAGCGCCAGCGCGCAGCACAGCAGGCCGTGCAAAACGGCAGGCTCGGTTGGTTTGGTCGTCATCGCATTGAGCAATGACTCGGCCCGGCCGATATGGCGCATGCTGTAGTAAGAGAGGTCCTGGATGGCACCGCGTGCTTGCGGTAGGGCATGGGTTTGCGCAAAGATTTGCGCGAGTGCTTGTGGCAGGGCAACGCCGCGTCCTACGGCCGCAACGGCTTGGGCGGCGCCATGCAAGCTGAAGGCGAGGGAGTCGGGCTTTAAATTGATGGTGGTCACGTTATCTTTTCGTTAAAGCTGTAGCGCACGCGTCTCGTGTGCCGCGTCGCATGCTCCAGCCAGAACCGATGGTCGCCGGTTCCTGAATTTCTCAATGACGTGATTGTAGCGGTGCGCGCGCGCTAAACGCGCTCACGGGCCAGATAAATCGAAAAAAACCGGGGATATTTGGAACAGATCAGGTGAACAGCTAGCGGCAAGCGCCGGCTGGAAGACAAACGCGGAGACAGTTGCCTGGGGCAAACTGCTCCGCGTCTGCTGTGGGAGACTATGTTGCGCTGGGGTGGAAGGCCGTATTCCGGCCTTTTACGCTATGGGTATGAGCTGGCTGCTAAACGCCCCAGACGATATCCTGGTTTTCTGCGCGGGCTGCACGCAGCATTTCCAGTAAAGGATAGGCGCGCGAGGAGAAGCGTACTGGTTCTGGTTGCTCGTGTTCATTGTCGTCGCCGTTCTCGCCATGATGTGCGACGACATCGCGTTGTACTGCTTCCGAGGCGAAATGGGCTTTGCTTTCGGTGATTTCATGTTCCAGCAATTTGATGGCATTTGCTGTTTCTGCAGCGGTAATGACACCGCGCTTATGATCTTTGTGCAGAAGGTCGAGTATGCGTTTTGCATGCTCTTCATACATCAGTACCTCGGCTGCGGCTTTGGATTTGAACGTGATTAACATGAGCAGCCTCCTTGAAGTGAACGACGCTTAAACCTTAGCACGATTTCTGCAAGTGTTCTAGCGAAGTTGTGCCGGGTGTGTAGTGATGCTTACAGCTGTTTTTTAGTTCAATTTAAAGGACGAAAAGAAAGTATCCACTAATTCACGTTTTACGGCTTTTTCTGCACCAGTAACGACCAGTTGATATACCCGTTTATCTTTTGCCACGAATCTGGCAAATAACACCCGTACCTGATCGTCGCCGTTGGCACCGGCAGCGCCGAGCGCCTGCATTTCCGTCACTGCCAATTGCCCGTTGGCCGTGCCGTGCGGCATCGTCAGCACTTTTTCTTCCTTGACGGTGCCAGCTATATTTTTGACCAGCGCTGTTTTCATAGAGTTCAATGAAACTTGCGCCTGGGTGGCGTCCGGCAACTCTGCAGTGCCCACCGCGAAGGTGACGCCTTCCACCGTAGACACTGTCATCGTCATCGCAACCTGGCTGCCATTCAAATCGATCTGACGTGTCACCGTGTTCGGCTTGCTGGGCATGGCGACCGCGTACGGTGCGTCATTGCTGCGGATTTCGCGCCAGTCAAATTTGGGCGAGCATGCTGCCAGTACGAAGACAGTACTGAGCAACACGATGCTGGTAACAGAACGGGTAGCAAATTTCATGAGCGTAAGCGGCAATAGGCGCGGATGCAGGCAATCGGATGCTTATGGTACACCGCAGATAGCAGCAATAAAAAAGGCCAGCACAAGGCTGGCCTGAGATATCGGGCGTATGCCGGATTAAAACTCTTCCCAGTCATCTGCGCCGGCAGATGCTTTTTCGCGCTTGGGTGCGTGCGCCGGATTAGACAACAAAGGTTTGGCAGCCTGGTTGCGGATCGCTGGCGTACTGCTGCGCACCAGCGGAATGTCGTCCAGCGTGCTGGCAAAGGCGACCTGATTGCCGTCCAGTTTGAACTGGCTGACCACGCGCGCGAGGTTGCTGGCCTGGTCTTGCAAGGATTCGGCGGCTGCCGCGGCTTCTTCAACCAGCGCTGCATTTTGCTGCGTAACCTGATCCATTTGTCCGATCGCCTGATTGACCTGGTCGATGCCCGAGCTTTGTTCCTGGCTGGCTGCCATGATTTCGGCCATGATGTCGGTGACGCGTTTGACGCTATCGACGATTTCATTCATGGTGCTGCCGGCTTCATTGACCAGTTTGCTGCCTGCTTCAACCTTGCCTACCGAGTCACCTATCAGTACTTTGATTTCCTTGGCGGCAGCGGCTGAACGTTGTGCCAGATTACGCACTTCGGTTGCGACAACTGCAAAGCCGCGACCCTGCTCACCTGCACGTGCTGCTTCGACTGCCGCATTTAACGCGAGGATGTTGGTCTGGAAGGCGATGCCGTCGATGACGCTGATGATGTCGACAATTTTGCGTGCCGATTCATTGATGGACTCCATCGTATCGACAACTTCGGATACGACCGAGCCACCCTTGATGGCAACATCGGAAGCAGACATAGCCAGACTGTTGGCCTGACGTGCATTGTCGGCATTCTGGCGCACGGTCGATGTCAGCTGACCCATCGATGCTGCGGTTTCACCGAGTGAGCTGGCCTGTTCTTCGGTGCGTGAGGATAAGTCCAGATTACCGGATGCGATCTGACGTGATGCGGTGGCGATGGTTTCGGTACCACTGCGTACTTCAGTAACGGTTTTGTTCAGGCTCTGCGTCATGTCTTTCAGCGCTTGCATCAACTGTCCGGTTTCGTCATTCGAAGCGACTTCTATCTTGGCTGACAAATCACCGGAAGCGACCGTGCGTGCAACCGTGACGGCACGGTTCAACGGACGCGTAATGCTGATTGCAAGACGCCATGCAAAGAAGACGCCGAGTGCGACTGCGGCGACCAGCAAGCCGATCAGCAAGCTACGACCGGACAGGAAGGCGGCCTGTATGCTGGCGCCGGCTTCATCGATCATTTTCTTTTCATTTTGCAGAACCGCGTCGATCGACTTGCTATACGCTTCCATCGCGGGCAACATTTTTTCTCTGATCATGCTTTGCGCTTCTGCGATCTGGCCGTTGGCTTTGGTCTTGAGCACAGTCTGGCGGATGTCGCGGTAAGTGTTGCGCGCAACGCCTACCTGTTCGATCAGGCGCTTGTCTTCAGGCGTCCTGACCATGCCTTCTATGATTTTTTGCAGTTCGCTGGCTCGTGCGCTGGTCGCTTCCATTTGCTTCTGGAAAAAAGCCTGGTCTTCGGCGCTGGTCGTTTTCACAGAGGCCAGTGTGCGCGCACCGTTGACGTCGACTGCCGACAGCCATTCCTGTGCCAGGCGTTCTTTCGGCAACATGGTATCGGCCATGATTTGGGTCGAAGTGCCGACTTGTTGCAGGCGCAGAATGCCGACGACGGTCATGACGACCATTAAGGTGAGCAGTAGTGCGAAGCCGAGGCTGAGACGCGTACTGATTTTCAGGTTTGTGATTTTCATGATCTGTTCCAAAGATACGGCAGGGTGGACGAAGCTGCGCGATGTACGTTGAAGCTCTTGGATTGCTGGCTACTGTCTTGCTGTGAAATATGCAAGAAGTTGGCTGAAGCCCGAAGATGACGTGGCTTTGCAGTAAATCGGACGCTATTATCGGTGGAAATGACCAATATTTCCATGTGGAAACATTGGTTTTGCCGAATTTCGTCAAATATGTGACATGTCCACGGCATTTTGATTGTGATAATGGCAATTCAAAGACGTGCCGACCTGCGTAAGGCTTGTAAAATGGCCATCTTTATATGCGTCGGCATGCTGCGGCGCTTGTTAGCAGAAGGCTGGGAAATATGGGAAAACTGCTTGCTATAGATGGCCTGAATATAGTGCGCCGCGTCTATGAAGCGAATATGGAAGAGGATGAAGCCATCAAGGCAGATACCGCCCTGCGCCATTCCGTCGCCTCCTTTCGCAAACTATTGGTGGCGCACCAGCCTACGCACGTCTTGCCGGCTTTTGATTTTGGTGGCCCTACATGGCGCCATGATCTGTACGCACGCTATCGCGAGAATCGCGCGCCTATGCCGGAAGCATTGAAAGAGCGCCTGCCTGATTTTTATGCGCAGCTTGCCGAGCTGGGCTTGCATGTCGTGTCTGTGCCTGAGGTGGAGGCGGATGACGTGATTGCAACCGGCGTATTGCGCTGGCTGGGTGAAGGCCGTGGAGAAGCGATCATCGTTTCCACCGACAAGGATTTGCATACGCTGATAGAGCACGGCGCAGTGATCTGGGATCACTTCAAAGGTGAATGGCATGATAGCAAGTGGGTTGAAGCAAAGTTCGGAGTGCCGCCGGAAATGCTTACGGATCTGCTGGCTTTGATGGGGGATGTATCGGACGGCATTCCCGGTGTGTCCAAAGTCGGCGTGAAGACTGCTGCCAAGTTACTGCAAAGCTACGGCAATATAGATCGCATCATGGCGGGTGCCGGCATCCTTAAAAATACCCTGGGTGAGAAACTGCGCAAGGATAAGGATCAGCTTTATATGTCGCGCCAGCTGGTTGCACTGAAGGATGACGTGCGCATGGGCGTGACCTGGAATATGCTGACCTTCGACAACAGCAAACTGGGCTGAGTCTTCCCGGCGCACTCAGCTACTATTTAAAGAATCTTATGACTGATAAAGAACAACTCTATTTCATCGAACAACGCAAAACGGGGCCGCAGGAGAAAGACTTGCCGGTCTATGCCAAGCTGATGAAAAGTAAGGAAGGCGTATTTGAGGGAGTCTCTTTCATACGCAGCAAAGACAAGGCTTCGACCATGAGCCTGGCCGAAGCACAACAGGCTGTGGCGTGGGCCAAGGCAAAAAAGCCGCTGGCCAAAATGTATGAAACCAAAATCATCCCGGTCGAATAAATCTGCAGACCTGTTGAATACTTGAAGAGGAAATCGCTATGCGTCACATCCTTTTATTTGCTGCATTCATTTTTCTCAATGCCTCTGCCCACGCATCATCTCCTGATGCATGGGATGCCTTGTACAAAAGCACCGCACATGCATGCCTGCAAAAGAGCGGCTTAAAAAATTCCAAAGTAATCGAAGGTCCGGTTTTGTTTGCCGGCGACATCCTGTACAAGATTCGCGGTAAATGGTCGCAAGCGCATATGCAGGGCAAGACCGGCAAAGTCTATTGTCTGCATCCATATCCGAATGGCGAGCCTGAGATCGTTGACGCGCGTTGATGTGTTGCTATAACTGGTCACACAGGCGCTCGATTGCCGATCGATAAAAGGGAAGAATATCGACCGGCAATGTCATCACGTGTAACTACCGCTTTCAATTCGGCAGTGATAGCTTAGCAAGCATCATGCCAGTGACATGTCAGTATTGCGGGCCAGAATTAAATACTTATTGCTCACGCAAAGCCCTGCGATATTGAATCGCTTCTGCCACATGCGGCTTGCTGATGATCACGGCGTCACTCAGGTCGGCGATGGTGCGCGCTACTTTCAATACGCGATGATAAGCACGTGCTGACCAGTTGAGGCGGCTCATGGCGGTACGCAGCAATTGTTCGCCGCTGTTATCCGGCTTGCAGTGCCATTCGATTTCACTACCCGCCAAGGCATGATTGGATTTGCCCTGACGCGCAAGTTGCGTCGCTGCGGCATGTGCAACGCGCACTGCTATATCTGCAGATGATTCGCCGTCTGCCTGCCTGAGCAAGTCCTCATGTGGCAGTGCGCCAACCTGGATTTGCATATCGATACGGTCCAGCAGAGGGCCGGAAATTTTTCCTTGATAACGCGCGATCAGATCCGGTGTACAACGACATTTGTTGGAGGTGTGACCCAGATAGCCGCATGGGCAGGGATTCATCGCCGCGATCAATTGAAACTGTGCAGGGAAGTCCGCTTGTCGTGCTGCCCTTGAAATCGTGATGTGACCGGATTCCAGCGGCTCGCGTAAAACTTCCAGCACGGAGCGCTGGAATTCAGGCAGCTCATCAAGAAAGAGTACGCCGTGATGCGCGAGGGAAATCTCTCCGGGACGGGGTGTGCCACCACCACCGACCAGTGCCACACCGGATGCGGTGTGATGCGGGGCACGAAATGGCCGCAGCTTCCAGCGTGCACTGCTGAAGCCGCTGGTCAACGATTGCACGGCAGCGGATTCCAGTGCTTCTTCGTCCGTCATGGGCGGCAGGATGCCGGCAAAGCGTTTGGCCAGCATCGACTTGCCGGTTCCCGGCGGTCCGACCATCAGCAAACTATGGCCTCCCGCGGCAGCCACTTCCAATGCGCGTTTGGCCTGAACTTGTCCTTTGACGTCGGCCAGATCCGGATAGTCGGGCGATACTGTTGCCGGTGTGGCCACATGACGAAGCAGGCGTGTATCCGGATCATGCGCTGCAAAATGTGCGCATACTTGCAGCAGGGAATCAGCGGGCAAGATGGTCACATCTGCGACCAGTGCCGCCTCATCAGCATTCATGCGCGGCAGGATAAATGCACGTTGTTGGCCACCCCGATCACCACGACGGTGCATCGCGTAAGTCATGGCAAGGGCGCCGCGTATCGGACGCAGTTCGCCGGACAGCGATAGCTCGCCAGCAAACTCGTATTGACTCAGTGTGTCGGCCGGCATTTGCTGGGAGGCGGCGAGGATGCCGAGGGCGATGGGCAGATCGAAGCGCCCGGACTCTTTCGGTAAATCGGCGGGAGCGAGGTTGACAGTGATGCGCCGTGCCGGGAACTCAAAGCCTGCGTTTTGCAGGGCGGCGCGGACGCGATCCTTGGATTCCTTGACCTCGGTTTCCGGCAAGCCGACGATGGTGAAAGAAGGGAGGCCGTTTGCCAGATGTACTTCGACCGTGACTTCCGGTGCCTGCATGCCGCTCAATCCGCGGCTGGTCAAAACCGCTAAGCTCATGCCTCTCCTTGCGTTGACTATATATAGCTAAAGATGGTGCTCCGCGCGCTGCTTGCAGTGCCTGGCGTGCTCGAGATGTGCGATGGTCGCCTTGACGATGGCAAACATCAAGGCTTGATCTTTGCTCGGATGATCCGAGATGTGGACCACGGTGCTGCCTATATGGATGGCTTTGCCATGAGGATCGGAGGGGGTTTGCTGGTAAGTGATTGCTAACTCATAAGCTGCAATCAATGGGCCGCAGGCTTGCCAG
The DNA here is from genome assembly GCF_003852535.1 of Herminiimonas sp. KBW02. Lineage (GTDB taxonomy): Bacteria > Pseudomonadota > Gammaproteobacteria > Burkholderiales > Burkholderiaceae_D > Oxalicibacterium. The sequence continues at coordinate 476,015 of NZ_QAJP01000003.1, forward strand.
TCGCGCGTCCATTTCGGGAGTTGTCTGCCGTTGTCCCAGAGCGAACCAGCATTCTCATAGAACTCTTCGACATTGTGGCAGCCCAGTAGCTGGGCCAGTTGGCGCTCCTTGGAGACGCAACTACGGAAGTACTCTTCGTCGCTCATACGCATGGCTTGCTCCTTATTTTTGATTGGATGCCGATGCCGACTGTGTATCGCTACTGCCTGGCGCAAACGATCAGCACTGGCGCGTTGCCGGCCTGAATCGTGTGCGACATATATATAGTGCTTTTACTGCCTTACTTTTTCAGCTGCGCTTCCAGTATTGCTACCTGTGCTTCCAGTGCTTCGAGTTTGGCGCGGGTGTTAGCCAGTACCTGTGCCTGCACGTCGAATTCTTCACGTGTGACCAGATCCAGTTTGGAGAAGCCCTGGCTCATCATTGCTTTTACGTTTTTTTCGATGTCCTTGGCGGGTGAGTTTTCCAGCACCTGGTTGATCTTGTCTTGCATCTCGTTAAAGAAATTAGGCTTTTCCATGTGATCCTCTGAATTAAAAATATTTGGCACCATAATGGTGCGATCCGTCTGTCCGTGTGCTATAAAAGTGCATATTTCAAGGTTTTGCTACGAGAAATATGTCTGTCGGCAACTGTAAACGATAAAAATGATAGTACAACCAGCATAAAAAAGGCTGGCATGAGTCCTGCTAAATATGTATCGAAGACAACCAATGTTTGGTTTCTACTTTCAAAACTTTAAAGGGAACATCATGAAAAAACTGATTATCGCGGTTGCTGTAATGGGTGCATTCGCCGGTAGCCTGGCGCACGCAGAAGACGTTATTCCAGAACATTCGTTTACGGGCAACCTTTCTGTAGTCAGCGACTATCGTTTCCGTGGTGTTTCACAAACATTTAAACAACCAGCTGTACAAGGCGGTTTCGACTACGCACACTCCAGCGGTTTCTACGTTGGTAACTGGAACTCGAGCGTAAGCGGCAATTCGTTTACCAACGGTTCGATCGAAATGGATCTGTACGGTGGTTACAAATTCAATATTACACCTGACGTCGCAGCGGATGTCGGTGTTCTGTACTACTACTACCCAGGTGCAGACAATTTCGCGACCGGTAAAAAGTACAACACGACTGAAGTATACGGCTCGATCGGTTACAAATGGTTCACCGCGAAATACAGCCACACCGTATCGGATTTCTTTGCAACACCTGATTCCAAAGGTTCGGGCTACCTCGAGTTGAACGCAAACTTCGAAGTCATGGATAAAACTACTTTGGGCTTCCACGTCGGTCATCAAAAAGTGCGTCACAACAGCGCATCTGATTACACCGATTACAAAGTTTCGCTGGCTCGTGACTTCGGTTTCGCAACAATTGGCCTGGCTATCATCGGTACCGATATCAGTGGCGACGCTCCAGTAACAGGCAGCAACGGCAAGATCAAGAAAACCGCTGGTACCACAGGCGTGCTGTCGATCTCCAAAGCATTTTAATTTTAAAAATAACGTAAGAGGTTCCCATGAAACTGATTACTGCCATTATCAAGCCCTTCAAGCTGGATGAAGTGCGGGAAGCCTTGTCTGCAATCGGCGTGCAAGGTATCACCGTTACCGAAGTTAAAGGTTTCGGTCGCCAAAAAGGTCACACCGAGTTGTATCGCGGTGCAGAGTATGTCGTTGATTTCCTGCCTAAGACAAAAATCGAAGCAGCGGTTGATGATGCGATCGTTGATCGCGTGATTGAAGCGATCGAAACTGCAGCAAGAACCGGAAAAATCGGCGACGGCAAGATCTTTGTCTATGACCTGCAACAAGTCGTCCGCATCCGTACCGGTGAAACCGGTAAAGAAGCACTTTAAGGGGAATGAGATGAGTATGAAGAAAATGTTCACAAGTGCCCTTGCCACAGGTGCTCTGTTGCTGGCAGTCGGATTCTCGGCTCCTGCAATGGCAGAAGACGCGGCAGCTCCGGCTGCAGCGCCAGCCGCTGAAGCGGTTGTGGTTGTGACCGAAGCGCAAGTCGCAGCACCTGCTGAGGCGCCAGCTGCTCCTGCGCCGGAAGCCGTGCTTAATACAGGTGATACCGCCTGGATGCTGACATCGACGATGCTGGTTATCCTGATGACCATCCCTGGCCTCGCATTGTTCTACGGCGGCCTTGGCCGTTCGAAAAATATGTTGTCCGTGTTGATGCAGGTCTTCGTGATCTTCTCGACTATCACCGTGCTGTGGTGCCTGTATGGCTATAGCCTGGTGTTCGCGGATGGCGGCTCCTTCGTCGGAACCTTCGGCAAACTCTTCCTGAACGGTATCAAACCAGACACCTTGTCCGGCACGATCCCTGAGTATGTGTTTGTTGCGTTCCAATCGACTTTTGCAGCGATTACCTGTGCACTGGTTGTCGGTGCCTTCGCAGAACGTATGAAGTTTGCTGCAGTGCTGGCGTTCAGCATCCTGTGGTTCACTTTCAGCTACATCCCGGTTGCGCACATGGTCTGGGCTCCTACCGGTCTGTTGTTCGGTGACGGTGCACTCGACTTCGCTGGCGGTACCGTGGTTCACATCAATGCTGGTGTAGCTGGCCTGGTTGGTGCGTACATGGTCGGCAAGCGTATCGGTTTCGGCAAAGAAGCAATGCCTCCGCATTCGCTGACATTGACGATGGTTGGTGCATCGTTGCTGTGGGTGGGCTGGTTCGGTTTCAATGCTGGTTCCGCACTGGGTGCAAACCCGATCGCTGGCCTGGCATTCATCAACACCATTCTGGCAACCGGCGCTGCAACACTGGCCTGGATCACCACTGAATCCATGCTCAAAGGCAAGGCTTCGATGCTGGGTGCTGCTTCCGGTGCGGTTGCTGGTCTGGTTGGTATCACACCTGCTGCCGGTTTCGTCGGTCCTATGGGCTCCATCGTTCTCGGCCTGATCGTCGGTGCAGTCTGCGTATGGGGTGTGAGCGGTCTGAAACGCCTGCTGGGTGCGGATGATGCGTTCGACGTATTCGGTGTGCACGGTGTTGGCGGTATCGTCGGCGCGATCCTGACTGGTGTTCTGGCTGCCCCATCGTTTGGTGGTACCGGTGCAGCAGACTTCTCGATCGCTCACCAAGTGATGGTGCAGTTCAAAGCTGTATTGATCACTGTAGTGTGGACGGCTGTGGTTGCCTTCATCATCTACAAACTGGTTGATCTGGTCATCGGTCTGCGTGTTTCGGATGAAGCGGAACGTGAAGGTCTGGACATCACCAGCCACGGTGAAACGGCTTATCACTCCTGATAACAGTTGTAACGTGATGGCCCCGCGCAAGTGGGGTACCTAAAGAAAGCGCCCCCTCGCGGGGCGCTTTTTTCATTTGCGAGCTGGTTTGGGACTTTAAAAAGGCTTTCCAGCCCTAATCTACGTATGCCAAATTGAGCAAATCCGCCTGCAATGCGGACGACGCAAGCGGCTTTTCCCGTTAGAATCAGCTTCAATTAACGATAGTTTCAGCACAAAAGGTTTATATGGTTCCGCATCTCGTCACGGCTTTGAACGGTCCGCTGCTTGACCTCGAAAAGAAAATCCTGACCGCCACCCCTGCCATCGAGCGCTGGTTCAGGCTGGAGTGGCAAGAACATACCCCACCGTTTTATTGCTCGGTCGATTTGCGCAATGCAGGTTTCAAGCTGGCACCGGTCGATACCAACCTGTTCCCTGGTGGTTTTAATAATCTTTCGCCCGAAATGCTGCCGCTGGCAGTGCAAGCGGCGATGGCGGCGATAGAAAAATATTGTCCAGATGCCAAGAATTTGCTGCTGGTGCCGGAAGGCCACACCCGCAATACCTTCTACCTGCAAAACGTCGCGCGCCTGATGCAAATCTTCCGTCAGACCGGTTTGAATGTGCGCCTGGGTTCGTTGTCGCCGGATGTGACCGGCCCGACGCCGATCGAATTGCCGGACGGCACCACGCTGACGCTGGAGCCACTCGAGCGTTCGCAGAACGGTCGCCGTGTCGGCCTGAAAAACTTCGACCCCTGCACTATCCTGCTGAACAACGACCTGTCATCCGGCTTGCCAGCCATACTGGAAAACGTGAATGAGCAAAACCTGCTGCCGCCTTTGCATGCAGGTTGGGCGGTACGACGCAAGACCAATCACTTTGCCGCCTATGACGAAGTGGTCAAGAAATTTGCCAAGCTGATTGATGTCGATCCATGGATGCTGAATCCATTTTTCATGAAGTGCGAAGGCATTAACTTCAATGACAATACAGGTGAAGATTGCCTGGCTTCGAATGTGGATACCCTGCTCGCCAAGATGCGCAAGAAGTACAAGGAATACGGCATCAAGGAAAAACCATTCGTCGTCATCAAAGCCGACGCCGGTACCTATGGCATGGGCATCATGACCGTGCATGATGCGAGTGAGGTGAAAGACCTGAATCGCAAACAGCGTAACAAGATGGCGGTGGTCAAGGATGGTCTGGAAGTGACAGACGTCATCCTGCAGGAAGGCGTGCCGACATTCGAGCGTATCAATGAATCCGTCGCGGAGCCGGTGGTGTACATGATAGATCGCTATGTGGTCGGTGGTTTCTATCGCGTCCACTCGGAACGCGGCAATCATGAAAACCTGAATGCGCCTGGTGCGCACTTCGTACCGCTGGCTTTTGCGCATCAGCATGCATTGCCGGATTACCAGGCCAAGCCGGGAACCGTGGCACCGAACCGCTTCTATATGTACGGCGTGGTGGCACGGCTGGCGCTGCTGGCGGCGTCGCTGGAGATGGAAAAAACCGATCCCAATCCAGAAGTATATTAAGACCCACATCGCCACCCTCGCCGGTGGCGATTTCACTTTCGGTGAAAAATCCGACTTGGTGTCACAATTGAGTCCTTTGTAATACCTACCAATAACATGCTGGTCCGATGCAGTCGGGCCGCGCGCTTTTCAGGACGTGTTGAATGAAAATAGTCTTTGTTGCCGATCCGCTCGCTGGTTTTAAAATCTACAAGGACTCTACCTACGCGATGATGGCCGAAGCGGCTCGACGCGGTCATAGCATCCATGTTTTCCAGCACAAGGATATGGCGTTCGAAGGCGGCAAGGTCATTGCCAATGTCTCGCCCGTGATTCTCACAGGCGGCGGGCAGGAAGACTGGTATCGCCAGGAGGCGCCGGTGGCGCAGGAGTTGACCAGCTTCGACGCCATCCTCGAGCGCACTGATCCGCCTTTCAATATGGAGTACATCTACGCGACCTATTTGCTGGAGCTGGCGCAGCAACAGGGCGCGCGTGTCTTCAACAAACCGGAAGCGATACGCAGCTTCAACGAAAAGCTTGCGATTGCCCAATTCCCGCAATACATTGCGCCTACGCTGGTCACTGCCGACGCGACGCGGGTGCGTGCTTTCCATGAGGAGCATCGCGACATCATCCTCAAGCCGCTGGACGGCATGGGTGGTGCCGGTATTTTCCGTGTTAAAGACGATGCCCTGAACCTGGGTTCCATCATCGAAACCCTGTCTGATAACGGTAGCCGTACCATCATGGTGCAGCGTTACATCCCGGAAATTACCGATGGCGACAAGCGCATCCTGCTGATCGGCGGACAAGTCGTGCCTTACTGCCTGGCGCGCATCCCGCAAGGGACCGAAATACGCGGTAATCTGGCGGTCGGTGGCATCGGCGTAGCGCGTGAAATTTCGGCGCGTGATCGTGAAATCGGTGAGGCTTTGGCGCCACTTTTACTAAAAAGAGGCTTGTTACTGGTAGGATTGGACGCAATTGGTAGTTACATGACTGAATTAAATGTAACCAGCCCTACTTGCTTCCAGGAAATCAAGCAGCAAACCGGCTTTGATGTTGCCGGAATGTTTGTTGATGCACTGGAAAAAAATGTTGAAACCTGGAATTCCTGAGTAATTGATAGAATTTGCGCTTGCCGGGCAAATTCTGGCGTGAAAAAGGTTCGGATTAAATAGATGGTCGGTATTTTGTTATTGACGCACGCGCCGCTGGGACAAGCCTTTATCTCGGCTGCGACTCATGTCTTCCGCACGCGTCCGGAGCGCCTCGACGCAGTCGATGTGAACGCAGATCAGGACACAGGCGAAGTTGAGCGCCTGGCGAAGAAAGCCATTGTTGGTCTGGATGATGGCTCTGGTGTGCTGGTGATTACAGATGTCATGGGCGGTACGCCGTCCAACTGTACTTTGGGTTTGTGCAATGTTGATAATGTAGCCGTCATTGCAGGTATCAGTCTGCCGATGCTGTTGCGCGCAATTACGTATCGGCAAGACACACTGGATGTAGTAGTGGAAATGGCGCTGGCGGGTGGCCAGGGCGGCGCGGTCAGGGTGGACAACCGCGTACGACTTTCGCCGAATTAATTTGAACCCAAATCTATAAGAAAAATGATCGAACAAGAAATCGAAATTATCAACAAACTCGGCTTGCATGCACGCGCATCAGCCAAACTCACACAACTGGCAGCGAAATACAAAAGCGAAGTCTGGATGACGCGCAACAAGCGCCGCGTCAATGCCAAGTCCATCATGGGCGTGATGATGCTGGCCGCCGGCAAGGGTTCCAAGGTGACCCTGGAAACAGACGGGCCGGATGAAAAAGAGTGCTTCGATGCACTCGAGCTGCTGATCCAAAATAAATTCGGCGAAGGCGAATAAGCCGATAAACTTGGCAAGCACCTTGCTTGCACAGACTGGCCTTATTTCCGTTTTGTTGTTCCCTAGCTTCGGACCGAACCGATGACTTCTTTCACGCTACACGGCATTCCAGTATCGCGCGGCATTGCAATCGGCCGCGCACATCTGCTTGCGCCGGCAGCGCTCGATGTACAGCATTACCTCATCGCCGACGATCAGGTCGAAGCGGAAGTCTCGCGTCTGCAATCAGCCATCGCGGCAGTTCACGCCGAATTGCAAACCATCTGGAATGAATTGCCGCAGGATGCGCCGGCCGAACTCGGCGCATTTATCGATGTGCACGCACTGATACTTTCTGATCCGATGATTTCGGAAATGCCGCTGGATATCATCCGCTCGCGCTACTACAACGCCGAATGGGCGCTGGTCACGCAGATCGAAGAATTGTCTGCACAGTTTGAGGAAATAGAAGATCCCTACCTGCGCGAACGACGTGCCGATATTCAGCAAGTCGGTGAACGCGTACTCAAAGTCCTGACCGGTAGCGCCAATCTGCTGCCGAAGTCGGATGGCAGTGAAGGCAGTGCCAGCATGATCGTGGTCGCGCACGATATTTCCCCGGCCGATATGCTGCAATTCCGCAATCGTGCCTTCAATGGTTTCATCACCGACGTAGGTGGCCAAAACTCGCACACGGCGATTGTCGCGCGTAGCCTGGATATTCCGGCTACCGTCGGTGTCTCGAATGCGTCTGAACTGATCGTGCAAGGCGACTGGCTCATCATCGATGGTGATGCCGGCGTCGTGGTAGTCGATCCGACTCCGGTCGTGCTGGATCAGTATCGTGAGAAACAGGCGCGCCAGGTGCGCGAGCGCAAGAAACTGGGCAAGCTGAAGAAAACGCCATCGCTGACTTTGGATGGTACACCGATTACCTTGCTGGCGAATATTGAATTCCCTGACGATTGCGCACACGCGATGGATGCGGGTGCGCATGGCATAGGTTTGTTCCGTTCCGAGTTCCTTTTCATGGGACGTACTGGTCACGCGAATAAACTGCCTTCGGAAGACGAGCAATTCGAATCCTATAAGCGCGCCGTTATTGCGATGAAAGGACGTCCGGTCACGATACGTACCCTGGACATCGGTGCCGACAAGCCGCTTGATTTTGCCGAGCAGACGGCGTTGAATCCGGCGCTGGGTTTGCGCGCAATTCGTTTCTGTCTGTCCGAGCCGCAAATGTTCCTGACGCAGTTGCGTGCGATCTTGCGCGCTTCGGCTTTTGGCCCGGTCAAACTGCTGGTGCCTATGCTGGCGCATGCATTTGAAATCGACCAGACCCTGTTGATGATAGGGCAGGCCAAGGCCCAGTTACGCGAAGAGAAAATCAAATTTGATCCGGAGCTGCCGGTTGGCGCCATGATCGAAATTCCTGCTGCAGCATTGACCCTGCCCTTGTTTATCAAGCGTATGGACTTCCTGTCGCTCGGAACCAATGATTTGATTCAGTACACATTGGCGATTGATCGTGTTGATCATGAAGTCGCGCATTTGTATAACCCATTGCATCCTGCGGTCTTGTATCTGTTATCGAGCACGATAGCGATAGCGGCCAAAGCGGGCGTGCCTATTTCGGTATGCGGTGAAATGGCCGGTGATACGAATATGACGCGTCTCTTGCTGGGTATGGGTTTGCGCGAATTCTCCATGCATCCGTCGCAGCTGCTGTCGGTCAAGAATGAAATTTTGAACAGCGATCTGACCGTACTCGAACCGGTGACCAAAAAAATCACACGCATCTTTGAGCCGAAAGCGATTAACGAAGCGGTAGAAAAACTACGTACTTTGTAATCTGTCTGCGAGCGCAGTTGTGACTACCCGTTTACTTTAAATCCAGCCCAGAGCACCGATCACCGCCCCCGCTGCCAGCAGCCACAGGATGTGGATGCGTGTATTTAACATGAGCAATACGGTGACGACTGTGATGAGCCATAACGGCCAGTCTTCGGACGGCTTGCTATGTGCGCTGGCGAGTATCCAGCCGGTTGCAAATACAAGGCCAACCACGATAGGTCCCATCCCCAGTTTGAACGCGCGCACGGAGCGCAGCTCGCGATTGCGATGCACCCAGCGCGTTGCCAGATACGTGAAGGTGGTGCTGGGCAGCAGTATCCCTGTCATGCAGACCACCATGCCGAGCAAGCCCGTACTCATGTCGCCTGCATTCAGTCCTATATTCCATCCCATCAAAGCCACGAACAAAACATTAGGACCGGGGGCTGCCTGCGCGATGGTGATGGAGGTGCTGAATTGCGCATCGGTCAGCCAATGCTGTTCATCCACCAGATAGCGATGCATCTCCGGTGCCGCTGCAATCGCGCCACCGAGTGAGAGCAGGGAGAGGGATACGTAATGCAGGAACAGATGCAACCAGTCGCTGGTTTGCATGAATAGATGCAAGGAAGTGTTCACGGTGCCAGCTTCCGGTAAGCGAGTATGCAGCCGACCAGACCGAGGCCGAATAATGGATATACCAAAGGCAGCCGTAGCAGCGCGACACCAATAAAGCACAGTGCCCCGAGCAAAAGACACAGACGTGGCCCGAGTGGATTCTTCTTCAAGCCCCGCGCCAGTTTGACGCCGGTAGCGAGTATCAGACCTGCAGCCACTGCACCCATCGCGCGCAAGGCATCGACCACCGGCGGGTAATGTGCAAAAGGCGCGTAGATAATGGCAATCGTCAGGATCAGCAACAAGGGCAGCAGGAGCATGCCGCCCAGAGCCGCCATCGCACCGGCCAGGCCGAAGTGGCGACCACCGACAATGATGGACATATTCACGACATTCGGCCCCGGCATGATTTGCGCGACAGCCCAGTCTTCCACAAACTCTTCCGGTGTCAGCCACTTCTTCTTTTCCACCAGCTCGCGTTGCACGATGGCGAGTACGCCGCCGAAGCCTTGCAGTGCCAATAGCGTGAAGGAAAAAAACAGATCGGCAAGCGAGCGCGGCCCGGTCTTGGGTTGTATGTCCTCGTCGCGTGCGTTATGAATGGTCATGAGTATTCAATTTATATATTCGGGTATGCGATAAGCCGTCTTAACCTATGGTAATCGAACTCAATGTTCCGACACACATTGCCGCTTATCCTGATCAGATGTTGCGTTCGGTTTTGTGGTGCGGACTCGGGACTGCGCCGGATTTCATGCTGTTTCAACTGTTTTTGGTCAGAATCGCTGCTGGCGCTGTCTTTTTATTGTTTATTTGTCCATGATGGTTTGCCGCAGAAGCGCAGCCCGTTTGACGGCGCGGGGCGACTTGTTTATTCTTATGGCATTGCGCCGATTTGACATCAGCTTGCGGGCGCATAATAAATACGGCTAAAGCGTGCTCGCAACTGAGTCTCGAATTTAGCCCGATAAGCGGATCGCTTTCGGGCTTTTGTTTTTTTGTAATGCCAGAGAAACCAGTGCTGAAGCAGCAGGCCCTTCTCCTGAATAGATAACATGACCTCAATCGGAATCGTTGCACCGCAATCCATGTTTTTCGCGAAACCGCTGCCCTTGCAGAGCGGCGCGGAAATTGCCGGCTACACGCTGGTGTATGAAACCTACGGTACCTTGAATGCCGATCATTCGAACGCGGTACTGGTGTGCCATGCACTGAATGCTTCGCACCACGTCGCGGGCACCTATAGCGAAGACGCGGGCACTACCGGCTGGTGGGACAATATGGTCGGGCCGGGCAAGCCACTGGATACGAATAAGTACTTCGTTATCGGCGTCAATAACCTCGGCTCCTGCTTTGGCTCAACCGGGCCTATGCATATCAATCCGGCGACCGGCAAACAGTACGGCGCGCATTTCCCGGTGGTGACAGTAGAGGACTGGGTACAGTCGCAGGCGCGCCTGGCGGATGAGTTGGGCATCAAGCAATTTGCTGCCGTCATGGGTGGTTCGCTGGGCGGCATGCAGGCGCTGGCCTGGAGCATTCTGTTCCCGGAACGTTTGCGCCATTGCGTGGTGATCGCATCCACGCCGAAGCTGACAGCACAAAACATAGCTTTCGATGATGTGGCACGACAAGCGATCCTGACCGACCCTGATTATCACGGTGGCGATTTTTACGCGCACGGTGTAGTGCCGAAGAATGGTTTGCGTGTGGCGCGCATGCTGGGTCACATCACTTATTTGTCGGACGACGATATGGCGGCCAAGTTTGGCCGTGAGTTGCGTTCCGGTTCGTATCAATTTGGTTTCGGTATCGACTTCGAGATTGAATCGTACCTGCGCTATCAGGGCGACAAATTCTCGACCTACTTCGACGCGAATACGTATTTGCTGATTACCAAGGCGCTGGATTACTTCGATCCGGCCAAGGACTTCGGCGGCGACCTGACCAAGACTTTGGAGCATACACGCGCCAAGTTCCTGCTGGTGTCGTTCACAACAGACTGGCGTTTCTCGCCTGAGCGCAGCCATGAAATGGTGCAGGCACTGGTTAATAATAATCGCACCGTCACCTATGCAGAGATCGATGCGCCGCATGGGCACGATGCTTTCCTGCTCGACGACCAGCGTTATATGAATGTCGTGCGTTCCTACTTTGCACGGGTGTATGAAGAAATTGATGGCGGTAGCCTGAAAGCAGGAGCAAGCGCATGAACTTCCAACAATTAAGCGCCCTGCGACCTGACCTCGCGTTTATCGCACACTGGATCAATCCAGGCACCAAGGTGCTGGATCTCGGTTGTGGCGATGGCGTCATGCTGGACTATCTGCAATCGGACAAGCAATGCAGCGGCTATGGCATAGAAATCGACGACAAGGAAATACCGCTGTGTATCGATCGTGGCGTCTCCGTGATCCAGCGCGATCTCGAAGCCGGCCTGGCGATTTTTGCCGATAACGCATTTGATACGGTCTTGTGTCTGTCTGCCCTGCAGATGATGAAAGACGTTGAGGGTGTGCTGCGCGATATTTCACGCGTCGGCCGTGAGGCAATAGTATCTTTTCCTAATTTTGCTTACTGGCCGCATCGGATTGCCTTGTTGCGCGGACGCATGCCGGTATCCAAAAGCCTGCCGTATGAATGGTATGACACGCCCAACCTGCGTTGCGCGACGATCAATGACTTTGAAGAACTGGCGAATGAAGTCGGGCTGGAAGTCGTGGAATGTGTCGCCCTGAACGAAGGCGAGCCCGTCAGCTTCATGCGTAACTGGCGCGGCAGCCTCGCTGTATTCCGTTTGCGGAAAAAGCAGTAAGGCTTAACTTTCCTGCTGTGCGGTTGTCGTTCCCTGCGCTGCCGTTTTTGGTGACGTGCGCGCCGCAAACCACAGCAGGACGATGACTGGCAGGCCAAGCAAGGCAGTACCGGTAAAGAAGCTGGCGTAGCCAAAACTGTCGACATACGCACCGGAATAACCGGCGATGAATTTCGGCAGCAGCAACATCATCGAACTGAACAATGCATATTGCGTGGCCGAGTAACTGATGTTGGTCAGGCTGGACAGGTAGGCGATGAAGGCGGCACTGGCGATGCCGCTGGCCAGATTGTCTGCAGAAATTACCAGTACCAGCGCCTGCACATCGTGGCCGTGCCCGGCCAGCCAGACAAACAGCAGATTACTGGCAGAGCTCAGGATGGCGCCGAGCGCGAGTATGCGCATCATGCCGAAGCGCATCGACAATGCCCCGCCTATGAAGGCCCCCACCAGCGTCATGATGATGCCAAAGATCTTGGTGACAGCTGCCACCTCATCCTTGCTGTAACCCATATCCACATAAAACGGATTTGCCATAATGCCCATCACGACATCGCTGATGCGGTAAGTCGCGATCAGGGCCAGGATCAGCAGCGCCTGCCAGCGGTAGCGCACGATGAATTCGCGGAACGGCCCTATCAATACGTCGTCCAGCCACGCAGCGACATTCTTGGCTGGCGGCAGGACGCGTCGCGCCGGTTCCGCCGAGAACAAGACCGTGATCACACCGACCAGCATGGATAGCGCCATCGCGAAGTACGCGACGCGCCAGGCACCGGGCTGGTAGCTGCCGTTGCCGACGATCTCCGCGCGTGCCGCGATCCACAAGACGCCTGCACCGGCCCAGATCATCGCGAGTCGGTAGCCGGTCTGGTAGCTGGCCGCCAGTGCTGCCTGGCGGTCGGTATCCGCGGATTCAATACGGAACGCGTCGAGGGAAATATCTTGTGTGGCGGAGCCGAAGGCCACCATGAGCGCGCACCAGACCACCGGTTCCAGCGCGACGTGCGGATCGTTCAATGCCATGCCGACCAGTCCGGCCATGATTGCCAGTTGCGAGAGCAGCAGCCAGCTACGGCGCCGTCCCATCCAGCGTGTCAGCAGCGGGATAGGTACCCGGTCGACCAGTGGCGCCCATACCCATTTGAACGCATAGGCCAGGCCGACCCAGCTCAGGTAGCCGATGGTGCTGCGATCGATACCGGCCTCGCGCAGCCAGAAGCTGAGCGTGCCGAGTACCAGCATCAGGGGTAATCCGGCGGAAAATCCGAGCAACAGCATGCGCAAAGTGGCGGTTTCCAGATAGACCTTGAAAGTGTCTGCCCATGAACGCCGTACACCATCGCTGTTGCGAAAAATCATCTTTTCTTACCTTGATTGAAAGGAGTGGCGACATTGCGCCAACAGGCTGAGATGCTGACACAAGAGTGCCCTGGCAGCAAGCGATGCAGCGATGCCTGTCGCCGGAATGCAGGGATAACGGGGGTTTTTCTGCTGCAACTGCTAACGACGGTTTATCATGGGAGCCTTCCCTATACCGCTGCAATTATTCCTATGCTGATCATCACCATTAAACAAGGCAAAGAAAAAAGCCTGCTCGCACGCCAGCCATGGATTTATGCATCCGCAGTCGAACGCGTTGATGGCAAGCCGGCGGAACGCATGAAGCAGGGTGCAACCGCGCTGGTGCGCTCGTCGTCAGGCAAATTCCTGGCGCGCGCTGCGCATGCACCGAAATCCCAGATCCAGGCACGCGTCTGGACTTTCGATGAAGCGCAACCGGTCGATCATGCGCTGATCAAACGTCGCGTCAAGGCTGCGATCCAAAAACGTGTTGCTGCTGCCAAGGGTAAGCGGGTGGGTGTGACCAAGCGTTTGCCATTGGTAATAGGCGATGAAGATGAATTGTCGGGTTTGCTGGTGGACTGGTATGGCGACCAGAAGGGTTACCTGATCTGCGAATTTCAGTCGGCAGGTGTCGATGCCTGGAAAGTCGCCATTGTGCAGGCGCTGATTGCGGAAACAGGTTGTCCCAATGTGTATGAAACGGCCGATGAGTTGATACGTAAGGGTGAAGGTTTGCCATTCAACTACGGTGTATTGGCCGGCGATGAGCCGCCGGATGATTTGTTGTAAGGGAGAGCCGTGTGCACTGTGAACTGACGACAAACGAGCTAAGGGTGTGCAAATAATGGCGGCCCAGTTCCGGCAGGAGTTCTGGCCGCATTCTGGTTACAAACTGACCCGTCGCGATGTTGACGGCCGTTTGCTGTTAAGTGATGACCTGTTGCGTGCCTGGTGGCACCGGCCGGAAGTGGCGCCGATAGATGAATCTTGTGAACGTGAACGTGCGTTGCATGCTGCTTTGCTGGCCGAGCCACGGCGGGTCGTCACGGAAGCGGACATCAGCGCGCTGCAGGATGCCGATGCGCAGGATAACTATCGCATCCTGCTGGCGTGGCGTGACCGTTTGCTGGCAGCGCCTACGCTGGAAGCGGCGTATCTCGATTTATTCCGTGGGGGGAGCATCAATGTGCCGCCGGTTTTCATCGACCAGCTGACACAGATGATCGTACACGGCATGCTGGATGGCAGTGAAGAAGCCTTGCAAATCCGCGCTGCCGAACTGTTTTTCCGCAAACAAAAAGTAGCGATAGAAAACGGTGCCGTCATGTTGGCTGATGCCGATACCGTCGAGTTGCATGCGACTGGCGGCAATTACGGCGATATCGGTCGTTTGCTGATAGAGGCTAATACCAAGCCACGGCGTGTCGAGCTGGATGTGCTGGATCAGGAAAACGCCGACACCTATTGGGCGCGCAACGAACGACACGATACGGTCATCAGCTTTGCCTACGGTCGTGCCGCGTTAACAGCATTTTGTCGGATCGTGGAAAAGTGGATACAGCACTTCTACGGCGTCTCCGTAGTCGTGCGGCCGTTGCGTGCGATTGAAGCCAGGCACTGGGCCTGGCATATAGGCCTGGATGCCGAAGCCAGCGCCATCCTGAATGATTTATATACAGGGTCGGAATTGGAAGAGGAGCGCAATCGCCGCATCCTGTCCCTGTTCCAGCTCGACTTCGTTGATCCGGCCGTGGTGCGTGCCGATGTCGCAGGTCGCCCTGTGTATATGGCTTGTGCAATGAATGCGGAAGAATTGTTGCGCATCAAGCCGCAGAATTTATTGTTGAATCTGCCGCTGGCATCGATCTCCTGATTTGTCACGACCGGATATATGAGCGCATCCAGTAATACGCCGCTGACCGACAGCGCACCGCATAATCGCTACGACCGCATGGAGTGGGCCGGTGCCTTTGGTGACCTGGGCACGCTGATTCCGTTCATTGCTGCCTATATCGGCGTGCTGAAGATGAACCCGTTCGGCGTGTTGTTTGCATTCGGTATTTGTATGCTGGTGTGTGGCCTGTATTACAAGACGCCATTCCCGGTGCAACCTATGAAGGCAATCGGCGCGGTTGCGGCTTTGCAGGCGGTGCAGACTGCAGTCGTGACTCCGGCCGCAGTGTATAGCGCAACGCTGGTGACAGGCGTCATCTGGCTGTTGCTCGGCGTGACCGGCCTGGTCTCGCGCGTGGCGCGACTGGTGCCGCCACCGGTCATTATCGGTATCGTGTTCGGTCTGGGGTTTGGCTTCATGTTGCAAGGCGTGACGATGATGCAGACCGATTGGCTGATTGCGGTAATAGGCGGTAGCGGTACCTTGCTGTTGATGGGAAATAAAAAAATACCCGCAATGTTTGTCTTGCTGGCCTTTGGTGCGGCAGTCGGAGTAGTGCAAAATCCGGAATTGCTGACGGCACTGGCACAAAGCAATATAGGTTTTCATTTACCGACATTTGCCCTGACTGATCTATCGTGGAATCAATTCTTTGTGGGTGCGGTTTTGCTCGCATTGCCGCAAATCCCTTTGACTCTCGGCAATGCCGTGATCGCCATCAAGGAAGAGAACAACCGCTTGTTTCCGCAGCGGCCAGTGAGCGAGCGCAGCGTATCGATCTCAACTGGTTTCATGAATTTGTTCAGTGCATCGGTCGGTGGCGTTCCGATGTGTCATGGCGCAGGTGGTATGGCCGGACATATTGCGTTCGGTGCGAGGACCGGCGGTGCGGTAGTCATCCTGGGGGCAGTGTTGCTGATGCTGGCATTTTTCTTCAGCGATTCAGTAGAAGTGTTGTTTAAGCTGTTTCCCACAGCGGTGCTGGGCGTCATTCTGTTTCTCACCGGAGCTCAGCTGGCACTGGGTAGTAGCGTTTTTCCCGCAGATCGTGGCGCACGCGTCGTAGTGTTGCTGACCGCCGCCTTGTGCATGTGGAATGTCGGTGCTGGTTTCGTGGTCGGTGTTGTCCTGCATCACCTGCAGCAGCGCGGTCGTATGCAGATGTAAGCAATCTGCGCGAACCTTTAGTACATACACAGGTCTACCGTCGTTCTTGCCTGAACGAACAAGGCATTGCTGTTACTCGTCAGCATATGCCTGCCGCTATCCATGAATACAGTAATACAGCGCCGCTGGGAGCTCGATGCCCTGCGCGGCTTGATGTTGGTCATGATGTTTTCCACTCACCTGCCTACCCGTTTCAGTATCGGATTCGGACAGACGCTGGGCTATGTGTCGGCGGCGGAAGGCTTTGTCATGCTGTCTGCTTTCATGGCGGGCATGATCTACACCAGCAAGGCTATGCGGGATGGTGTAGACGCTATGCGCAGGGCTTTCTTCAAACGCACACTGACGGTTTACGCCTGCCACGTCGCCTGCCTGCTCCTGCTATTCACGCTGATTGCCGCATTGGGATTGAAATTCGATCAGTCCGGCCTGAAAAATCTGATTGGCTACTATCTGGAAAATCCAGTGTCGGGTTTGCTGGGCGGCATCATGTTGATTTACAACCCGCCCTTGCTCGACATCCTGCCGCTGTATGTGATGTTGCTGCTGATCAGTCCGTGGATACTCGCACATGGCATGCGACATGGCTGGCGTGGCATCTTTATCGTGAGCATAACCTTGTGGCTGGCCGCACAGTTCGGCCTGTCTTCGTTCCTGTACAGCATGCTGGTTGCGGTTACTGGTTTGCCAGTTCCATTCCGCGAGACCGGATCCTTTGAAACCTTTGCATGGCAATTGTTGTGGGTATTTGGTTTGTGGCTGGGTTCGCTGGATGCGAACGGTGTTTTGCAAGGACGTAATGCATTTATGCCGCGCCTGGTGTGGACTGCAGTTGCACTGGCGCTGATGTTTTTCATCTGGCGTCATACGGTCGGGCAGA
This sequence comes from Herminiimonas sp. KBW02, assembly GCF_003852535.1. Taxonomy (GTDB): domain Bacteria; phylum Pseudomonadota; class Gammaproteobacteria; order Burkholderiales; family Burkholderiaceae_D; genus Oxalicibacterium. The sequence goes on from NZ_QAJP01000003.1 coordinate 493,214, forward strand.
TACCGTTCCCCGGCAATGAAACATTGAATCTGTGGCTGGATAAATGGCACCTCGGGCCATTACGCCTGCTTAATTTTATGGCACTGCTAGTGATCGTCATGCACATCGGCAGTGCCAAGCGCGTAGAGCTTCCTCGCTTTAAATTTCTGGAAACGATGGGCGCTGCGTCATTGCCGGTGTTCTGTGCGCACCTGATTCTGGTGTTGCTCACACTCGCCATCATCGGCGATGCATTCGATGAGCGTTTCGACTGGATGGATGAAATCTTGCTGAGTGGCGGACTAGTCTTGCTGTATCTGTCGGCTATGCTCGCCTTGCGCTTCCGAAGCCGACAACCTGTATCCAAACGTTTTTAATATTATTCAAGCCAGCGTGCACGGCTGGCTGAGATGGCAATCGCGATAGCCATGACACCAATCAGGCCAAGTGCGACCTGCATGCCCCAGCCTTGCGCCAGAAAGCCAATGACAGGCGGTCCGATCAGACCGCCGCTGTAACTGAAGGTGGCTACCGCCGCCAATGCCGTCGCACCATGTCGTCCGGCAGAGCTGAACACAAATGGAAAGACGGAAGCAAAGCCGGCGCCCGCTATCGCGAAACCGAATATGGTTAGTGGAATGTTGATCGCAGCAACGGCAATAAAGATGCCGCATGCGGCGAATGAGGCACCGACTGCAACCACACGTCGCGCGCCGTATCTGTCCTTGAAGCGATCACACACCAGGCGAGCCGCCAGCATGAGTGCTGCAAAACCTGCATAGGCCAATGGCGCAACGCCATCATGTGCAGCCATGCGATCCTTCATGAAGACGCCGCTCCAGTCGGCGATCGAGCCTTCTGCAACTGCACCGCAAAATCCGATGATGCCAAGCGCAACCAGCGGGCCGTGCGCAATTGCAAAGTATTGTTTGCTGCTGACATGCTCTATCTGGTCCGTGGGCAATGCCTGGTAAGCGATGTACAAGGGCAGTAGCAAGGCAAGTGCAGTGATGATGAAGTGTACGGTCGGTGTGACTCCTATGCCTGCCATCAGGCTGCCGAACAGAGCACCGCTGACTGCACCCACGCTGAACCACGCATGCAGCAGCGACATAGTTGAGCGCCCTGCCTGTTTTTCCTGTTCGGTGCCGATCGCATTAATCGCAACATCGAAGCAACCGGAGCCTGCGCCCAGCGCCACCGCGACGATCACCAGCCATGTCATGCTGGGTGCTAATGCCAGCGCGGGTAATACAACGATGAGGCCGAGTCCCGAGTACCAGGCGGCGCGTCGTCCGCCGAAGCGCCCGACCAGCCATGCAGCCAGAGGGAAGGATGCGACTGCGCCAAAACCACCGCCCAGCAATACCATGCCCAGTTGTGCCGGATTCAATTGCAATGCGTCACGGATTGCCGGTATGCGTGCTGCCCATGATGCATAGATCACACCCAGCAGAATGAAGAGAAAGGGCGTGGCGGCAGAACGCAAACGGGCAAAGCGGGGCGCAGCGGATAACAGGGATTCAGTGGACATCGGATAACTAGAAGCGGAATGGTTGCGTTTGCACGCAATGCTGAATTGTATTGTGTTCGGCCGGATCGCGTACGGCAGATGTAAAAACAGGCGCAAAAGCAGCGCCTGTTATTTATGCATGACTGCTTATCTTAATCAGGCTCAAGATTTGGACAACCTGGGTTGCATAGGATCTGCTGTCAGGTAACCAACTGCCGCGCTGAATCTGTCGTTGTAGTTGGCCTTAATCAAAGGATCCAGCTTGTCTTTGACCTTGCTGTGCAATTTGCCACTCCAGTCACCGGCATGCTGGAAGTTGCTCATGATGTAAGTCCAGCCATTGATTTCATCGACTGCGTGCAGGCCGGTGGATTCGGCGCCTGCCGGCACAGACATGATGCGCGCCAGCTTTTTGGTGTCTACGTTGTAAGCCCACAGGAAGTTGTTGACGTGCGTGCTGCTGTCTTCGCCGATGAATAGCGTGCGCATTTTTTCAGAAAATTTCAGGTTATCCGGATTCGCAATCTTGTCCGGATTCGCCAGGTTACCCAAAGCATCGGCGGCGATATCTTCACCGATTAACAGGGCACGGGTTTGCACCGGTACCCACTCGCTGGTGATTGCGGTGCCGCCGGTGTCGCGTTGTCCGCCTGTCAGTTTGTGCGCGTACACGCCGCCAGCCACGATGGCTTTGTTGACGCTGATGTTGCTGGCCGGATTCCATGCCGGATCGTTCTTTACCATCGAGTTCTGGATGTTCTGCAAAGCAGAGTAAGCGATCTTGTCCTTGATGTTGACAGTCGTCCCTTCCATCTTGGTAAAGCCCATGCTGGCGCCGACCAGATTCGCATAGCGATGTGTTTCGAGGAAAGCTGCCGCCTTTTCCATGCCTGGTTTCAGCTTGACCCAGTTCGCAATGCCGTCGGCATATAGCTTGGTATAGCTGGCGTCATTCGGATCGGTTTTGACGCTGTGCATGATGTCGGACGGCTTTAAGGTGTTCGCCAGTTTTTCGATTTCTGCGCTGCTGGCATGACCCAATTTAATCCAGCTCAGTGCTGCACCCGGTGCAGCCGGATCGACCGAGAAACCCGCACCTACTTTGGCGACATACAAGGTACCCGCCGATAAATCTTTTTCCTTGTCGGCGATGAACATGAACAGGCCGCCATTGGTGTAGTCATCGCCCATCAATACGGTGCGATTGTCAGGCATCACTTGTATCAATTCGTGTGAGATACGACCGAGGCAGAAATGTTTCTTGATGCTGCCGCTGCCATCTGCATGCACGGTGATTTCCGGCAGGTGACCATAGTGATAGGGGTTGGCTTTGCTCTCATCACCAAACAAATTCTTGCTGAAAGTTTTGAAGAAAGGACTGTCGTTGATGAATTGCGCATCCGGCTCGTACTCTTCGCTGGACAGATGTGTATTCCACGGTGACAGGCTGGCGCCGCAAGTGATCCACAAGCCATGCACGGACGAGGTATCGACGTTGTGATATTTGACCAGTGAGAGTTTGCCGTTGCTTTGATCCTGGTCCAGGGTCAGTACTGCTATTGGTGAAGGCAAGGTGCCGTATGCATTGTTCTTGCCGCTTGCTGCACCTGCCTGGTCGCGTGTGGTGTATTCAAACTGCACGACGCCGAATATTGCCTTGCCTTTGATATTGGCGACGTTCGCATTTGGCAGTGCGAGCAGCGAAGTGCCGTCCGGCGAGTCGGAGAAAAATTGTCTTTCTTTCCCCGCAACCGAGCGATCGATGATGGGCTTGTTATTGATGTCGTAGTAGCCGCCGCTAATAATGGTGCCGCCCTTGCCATCCGGTACCGCTTGTCCGGTGATGAAGAATGGTTGGTAAGCGAGGCGATAGCTCTGTACCGAGTTGTCACCGTAGTGCACATTCAGTGTGGAGCCGACCGTAGTAGTGGCCATGGCGGCTGCATCCGCCAGTGACGGCGCAGCCATAGTCGTGAAGCTGGTGGCGACGTATTCTTTTGCGGCGGATGGTGCTGCTGTGCTGCAGGCTGCAAGGAAGGCAGATGATGCGCCCAGCGGCAACAAAGGTGCGCTGGCGAGGAATTTAAGAGCTAGTCTCCGTGAAGGCTGTGGCTGATCGGACATGGTTATTTCCAGGATGGTTGAGTTGCGATGCGCCGGTGGCCCCAAGCTGAACCCTTATCGATCATATCCAAGTTCGCGGATATGGTTGAAATGAGTTTTGGAAATTGTCGTGCGATCCCCGCGTAGTCCGGGATTATAAAAATGCTTTATGACCGCTTCGTGAAAAGCGGTCATGCCATTACTGTTTCCAGTCGTAATCTATCGTCAACGGCGCGTGATCGCTGAAGCGTTCATCTTTATAGATGGCAGCGCTACGCGCGGTCTCTGCCAGTGCCGGTGTTGCCACCTGGTAATCAATGCGCCAGCCGACGTTCTTTGCATATGCCTGGCCGCGGTTGCTCCACCATGTGTAGCACTCATCGGTGGTATTTGGATGCAGGCGACGATATGCATCGACCAGCTCAACTTCATCAAATACACGCGACAGCCATGCACGTTCCTCTGGCAGGAAGCCGGAGTTCTTGCGATTGCCTTTGAAATTCTTCAGGTCGATTTCATTGTGCGCGATATTCCAGTCGCCGCAGATGACGAAGTCGCGCCCTTGCGCTTTTAGTTCCAGCAAGTGCGGCAGGAATACATCCATGAAGCGAAACTTGGCCTGTTGCCGTTCCTCGCCGGACGAGCCGGACGGGCAATACACCGAAATCACGCTCAACTTGCCAAAGTCACATTGCACATAACGCCCTTCGGCATCGAACTCGGCGCAGCCGAAGCCGATCTGCACGTTGTCGGGTACGGTTTTGCAGTACACACCGGCACCGGAGTAGCCCTTCTTCTCGGCATAGTGGAAATAACCGGTATAGCCCGGTGGCGTCAGGAATTCAGGCGTCATATCAGGTGCCTGCGCCTTCAGTTCTTGCACACAGATAAAGTCGGCGTCGTGCCTGGCCATCCAGGTAAAAAAGCCTTTTTTGGCGGCGGAGCGTATGCCATTCAGGTTGGCGGAAACAATTTTCAACATAGCGTCGTTCAAAAAAATGAGGCGATCAGGATAACCGATTCGCAGCCGTGCGGCTTGCCTTCGGCCCTAGCGGTGGGTGCGGGCAGGCATATCCTTTGCATTTACAGGCATGCAGACCCGATAACGCTTTAAAATGTGGCCTTAGTCGAGCAAATAACGACAATTTTCGTCACTTTTATCCGTTATGGAGTCGTTTTGAACAATTTACGGCAAGAATTCATCAAATTTTCGGTTGAAACCGGCGTACTGCGTTTCGGCGAGTTTGTGACCAAGGCTGGTCGCACATCGCCCTATTTTTTTAACGCTGGCTTGTTCAACCAGGGCGGTACGCTGGCGACGCTGGCAGAGTTTTATGCACAAACCCTGATCGATTCGGGCATCGAATTCGATATGTTGTTTGGCCCGGCCTACAAAGGCATCACGCTCGCTTCGGCGACGGCCGTGGCGCTGGCGAACAAGGGGCGCGACGTATCGTTTGCGTTTAACCGCAAGGAAGCCAAGGATCATGGCGAAGGCGGCACCATGGTAGGTGCCAAGTTGCAAGGACGTGTCGTGATCATCGACGACGTGATTTCGGCCGGTACCTCGGTGCGTGAATCGGTCGACATGATACGTGCGGCCGGTGCGACGCCATGTGCAGTATTGATTGCGCTGGATCGTATGGAGCGCTCGGGTGCAGACAACGCACTGTCTGCGCATTCGGCGGTGCAGGAAGTCAGTAATACCTACGGTATGCCGGTAGTGTCGATAGGCAATTTGTCGGATCTGTTTGAATACCTGTCGAATGCCGGTGCGGATTCGGAACAGGCGAAATACAAAGAAGCTGTCGCGGCCTACCGCAAGAGGTACGGCGTGGCATAACAAGACTTTTTTCCGCGGGGAGTGAAATGAAAGGTGCAATCAAGACACTGTTTTTTCTCTCGATGTTGATGGTGGCAAGTGCACAGGCAAAGATTTACATGTGCAAAGATGCATCCGGTAAAACACTCTCCTCTGATCGCCCGATTCCGGAGTGTGCCGACCGTCCGGTACGTGAATACAGCAACAATGGCAGCAAGCATAAGGACTATGCAGCGCCACTCACCGCCGAGCAAAAGCAGGCGCTGGAATTGCAACAGGAGCGGATAAAAGCTGAACAGGTGGCAGCCGCCGAACAAAAGAGAGCCGACCGCGCCCTCTCGGCACGCTATCGCAGCGAGGACGATATCGCTGCCGCACGCAAGCGTGACACTGATCTGGTCAGTATACAAATCACGCAGTACAAAGCAGCCTTGCATGGTGCCGAGAAAGAGCAGGCTGCAGGCCTGGAGAAAAAGCAAAAAGGCGCGCTCTCACCGGCCATGCAAGCCAAGTACGATCGCACCGAGCAAAGCGTGCAGGATTTAAAAAAACGCATTAAAGACTGCGAGGCTGAGCTGGCGCAGATCAATGAAAAATATGACCTGACTTTGCGACGCTATCGCGAGATTACAAAGACGGCATTGGCACCTTAAGCGATGTCTGCAGACAACAAAAAACGCGCTCGTTTTACGGAGCGCGTTTTTTTATGAGCAGACTGAATTAAGCGGTCAGCTTTTTCTTCAACAATTCAGTGAGCTGTGCCGGATTGGCTTTGCCCTTGCTGGCTTTCATCGCCTGACCCATCAGTGCGTTAATCGCCTGCTCTTTACCGGCGCGGAATTCTTCGACGGATTTGGTATTGGCTGCCAATACATCATCAACGATTTTTTCCAGGGCACCGCTGTCGGAGATTTGCTTCAGGCCTTTGGATTCGATGATGTCATCTGCCAGCTTGGCGCTGTCCGATTTGGCATCCCACATTGCGCCGAATACTTCTTTCGCAATCTTGTTGGAAATCGTGCCGTCCGCTATGCGTTGCAGCAGCAATGCGAGTTGCGTAGCTGCGACTGGCGCAGCCGCGATTTCTATGCCTTCACGGTTCAGCGTCGATGCGACATCACCCATCAGCCAGTTGGCGGCAGGTTTGGCTTGTTCCTTGCCTGCAGCAGCGACGACGGCTTCAAAGTAATTCGCCATGGCTTTCGATTGCGTCAGCACTGCTGCATCGTATTCGGACAGGCTGTAGTCGCGCACAAAGCGTTCACGCATTGCGCCGGGCAATTCCGGCATCGCTGCTTTTACACGTGCGATCCATTCCGCGCTGACGACCAGAGGTGGCAAGTCAGGATCAGGGAAGTAGCGATAGTCGTGCGCGTCTTCCTTGCTGCGCATTTCGCGGGTTTCCTTTTTGTCCGGATCGTAGAGGCGTGTGGCCTGCACCACGCGGCCACCGTCTTCGATCAATTCGATCTGGCGACGCACTTCATAGTTGATGGCGTCTTCGAGGAAACGGAAGGAGTTCAGGTTTTTGATTTCGCAGCGTGTGCCGAATTCTTTTTGCCCGACCGGACGTACCGATACGTTGGCGTCGCAGCGGAATGAACCTTCCTGCATATTGCCGTCGCAGATGCCGAGCCAGGTCACCAGTGCGTGCAAGGCTTTGGCATAGGCAACTGCTTCAGCTGCGCTGCGCATGTCCGGTTCTGTAACGATTTCAAGCAGCGGTGTGCCGGCACGGTTCAAATCGATGCCGGTCATGCCATGGTAGTCTTCATGCAGTGATTTGCCGGCGTCTTCTTCCAGATGTGCACGTGTCAGTTGCACCGAGCGGATTTCAGTTTTTCCATCAACCTCGAGCGGGAAAGAAACACGGCCGCCTTGTACGATAGGCAGGTCCATCTGGCTGATCTGGTAGCCCTTCGGCAGATCAGGATAGAAATAGTTTTTACGTGCAAACACCGAGTGCGGTGCGACGGTCGCGCCGATGGCGAGGCCGAACTGAATCGCGCGTTCAACTGCGCCGCGATTCATCACCGGCAAGGCGCCTGGCAAGGCCAGGTCGACCGGCGATGTTTGTGTGTTTGGTTCTGCACCGAACTGGGTCGGCGAGCCACTGAAAATTTTTGTCTGGGTCGTCAACTGCGTGTGCGTTTCCAGACCGATTACCACTTCCCACTGCATATATTTCCTTACTCGCTTGTTAGCGTATTAACTGAGCGGATTAATTATTCTTCGCGATGTATTGATGACGCTTATTCTGCAGGCTGGCGCAAATGCCAGTCGGTCGCTTGCTGGTATTGATGTGCCACGTTGAGCAGCTTCGCTTCAGCAAAATAGTTACCGATAATTTGCAGACCGACCGGACGTTTTGAATTTTTCTCGCCCTGACCGAAGCCGCAAGGAATAGACATGCCAGGCAAGCCAGCCAGACTGGTCGAGAGTGTGAAGATATCGGCCAGGTAGTTGGCGATAGGATCGTCTGCTTTGTCGCCGAGATCCCATGCAACGGTCGGGCATACCGGTCCCATGATGACGTCGCATTGTGTGAACGCCTGTTGGAAATCCTGTGCGATCAGGCGACGGATTTTTTGTGCTTGCAGATAGTAAGCATCGTAGTAGCCGTGTGACAGTACATAAGCACCGACCAGAATGCGGCGTTTGACTTCTTCGCCGAAGCCTTCAGCACGGGTCTTGCGATACATGTCGGACAAGTCGCTGTAGTCCTGTGCGCGATAGCCGTAACGCACGCCATCGAAACGGCTCAGGTTGGACGATGCTTCGGCTGGTGCGATGACGTAGTAAGTCGGGATCGACAGTTCAGTTTTAGGCAAAGAAATATCGACCAGGGTTGCGCCCAGTTTTTCGTATTCTTTCAATGCTGCGCGTACTGCCTGTTCCACATCGGCAGCCAGACCTGCACCAAAGTACTCACGTGGCAAACCGATTTTCAAACCTTGCAAAGGCTGGTTCAGGTCACGTGTGAAATCTTCTTTCGCGCGTTCGATGCTGGTCGAGTCGCGTGGATCAAAACCTGTCATTGCGTTGAGCAGCAAGCCGCAATCTTCTGCTGTTTTTGCTATCGGGCCGCCCTGATCCAGCGACGAAGCAAATGCAATCATGCCGAAGCGCGAAACGCTGCCATAGGTCGGCTTGATGCCGGTGACGCCGCACAGTGCTGCTGGTTGACGGATCGAGCCACCAGTGTCGGTCGCGGTTGATGCCGGCGTCAGGCGCGCAGCAATTGCAGCCGCAGAACCACCCGATGAGCCACCCGGAATTGCAGTCTTGTCCCACGGATTTTTGACTGCGCCGAAGTAAGAGTTTTCATTCGACGAACCCATCGCGAATTCATCGCAATTCAGTTTGCCCAGATGCACCATGCCAGCCTGACGGAATTGTTCAACGACGGTTGCATCGAACGGGCTGACGTAGTTTTCCAGCATCTTGGAGCCGGCAGTCGAGCGCCAGTCGCGCGTCACGAAAATATCTTTGTGCGCAATCGGGATGCCGGTCAATGCAGTAGTGTCACCGCTGGCCAGACGCTGATCGGCCGCTGCGGCTTCTTTCAGCGTCAGTGCCGGATCGACGTGCAGGAATGCATTCAGATCGCTCTGCGCAATACGGTCGAGGAACAGTTGCGCGAGTTCGGTCGCGGAGATCTGTTTGGTATGCAGCAGTGCGGATAATTCTTTTAGAGTCTTGGTATGCATAGTGAATTTCTGGTGTTCGGTTAGAGGGGCAGGATGCTGCCCGCGCGCGTACTCGTATAAATGATGCGCGACTTATTCAATGACTTTCGGTACCAGGTAGAGCCCGTCCTGCGTTGCAGGGGCGACAGCCTGATAGTCGTCGCGGCGATTCGCTTCGCTGACGATGTCTTCGCGCAGACGCAGCGCGAGGTCAGGCTGCATGGCGGCGATCGGGTGATTCAATGGTTCGATGCCGGTGGTGTCGACGGCACGCAGCTGTTCAACCAGCGAAAAAATGCCATTCAGCTTGTCCAGCGTTTGCGCGGATTGCTCTGCAGTCAGTTCGATTTGAGCGAGCGTTGATAGGCGTTTGACATCGGAAAGTTCGAGGGACATGGTCGGATTGCGGTCGTGCCGCTGTTCAATGTTAAGAAAATCGGAAGATGCAAAAGTCTTCTAGTGTTGGCAAAAGCTTTGCAAAATAGCGCATCCAGCGGATATTTTTGCCTTTTTAGACGACTAATTTAAGGTAAATTATAAGGTAGAATATCGGGTTAATGCCTTGCTGGCGCCGATATTGGGGTCGCCGCGGCCATAAACCCCTTTTTTTACTTAAGCGCACCACTGCTGCGCACCAGGACAATTCATGTTTGGATTTTTACGTAGTTATTTTTCGAATGATCTGGCTATCGACTTGGGTACCGCCAATACCCTGATTTATGTTCGCAGTGCAGGAATCGTGCTGGATGAGCCTTCTGTAGTGGCAATTCGCCAGCAAGGCGGCCCAAATGGCAAAAAAACCATTATGGCCGTCGGTAAGGAAGCCAAGCAGATGCTGGGCAAGGTACCGGGCAATATCGAGGCGATCCGCCCGATGAAAGACGGTGTGATTGCCGACTTTACCGTTACCGAGCAAATGCTCAAGCAGTTCATCCGCATGGTGCACGACACCAAGCTCTTCAAACCTTCCCCTCGTATCATTATTTGCGTACCTTGCGGCTCCACTCAGGTGGAACGTCGTGCGATCCGTGAATCGGCGCTGGGCGCAGGTGCGGCACAGGTATATCTGATCGAAGAACCGATGGCAGCAGCGATAGGCGCCGGTTTGCCGGTATCTGACGCAACTGGCTCGATGGTGGTCGATATCGGTGGTGGCACCACTGAAGTCGGCATCATTTCGCTGGGCGGCATGGTCTATAAAGGCTCGATCCGCGTTGGCGGCGACAAGTTCGACGAAGCCATCGTCAATTACATCCGTCGTAACTACGGCATGCTGATCGGCGAACAAACTGCTGAAGCCATCAAAAAAGAGATCGGTTCGGCTTTCCCGGGCTCCGAAGTGCGTGAAATGGAAGTCAAGGGCCGTAACCTGTCCGAAGGTATTCCACGTTCGTTCACCATCTCCAGCAATGAAATCCTGGAAGCACTGACCGACCCGCTGAACAACATCGTTTCCGCCGTCAAAAACGCGCTGGAACAAACTCCGCCGGAACTCGGTGCCGATATTGCCGAAAAAGGCATGATGCTGACCGGTGGCGGCGCCTTGCTGCGCGACCTGGATCGTTTGTTGATGGAAGAAACAGGCTTGCCGGTCATCGTCGCAGAAGACCCGCTGACTTGCGTGGTGCGCGGTTCGGGCATGGCGCTGGAACGTATGGATAAGCTGGGTTCGATTTTCTCCTACGAATAATCGGTTCCTGACCGCATTACCCATCTGACTGGCTGACATGAACAATGTCATGAAAGCATATATTTTTGAAACACAGGCTGCCGCTGCCGGACGCAATGTCCCGGCAGCGCAGTTTGTTGTGGACCTCCTCGGCAGCTTGGCCAACAAGTAATAAATGGAATACAGCCCACCGCCACTCTTCAAACAAGGTGCCTCGGCACGTGCAAAGATGGTGTTCTTCGCCTTGATTGCGTTGGTGCTGCTGGGAGTGGATTCACATATGCGCTCACTCGCAGTGGTGCGCCAGGTCATCTCGACAGCACTCTATCCTCTGCAGGTAGTTGCCCTCGCCCCGCGCGACGCGCTTTATTACGTCGGCGATTACTTCACTTCGCTTTCCGACATCAAGCAGGAAAACGAAAAGCTCAAGCAACAGCAAATTCTCAACGCGCGCAATTTGCAGCAAGGTCAGCAACTGCTGGCTGAGAATACCCAGCTGCGTGAATTGCTGGGCACCAGCGAACGCCTGCCGGTCAAGTCGGTACTCGGCGAAATCCTGTACGACACCCGTGACGCTTTCACCCGCAAGATCGTACTTGATCGCGGTACACAGCATGGCGTCGCGCTCGGCCAGCCGGTGATTGATCATGTCGGTGTAGTCGGCCAGGTCACGCGGGTGTTCCCTTTCAGCTCTGAAGTGACCTTGCTGACGGACAAGAACCAGGCGATCCCGGTGCAAGTGGTGCGCAACGGCCTCCGTAGTGTCGCTTATGGTCGCGGTCAGTCGAATGTGCTGGATTTGCGCTTCATGCCGACCAATGCGGATATCCAGAAGGGTGATGTATTGGTGACTTCCGGTATCGACGGTATTTATCCGCCCGGTCTGGCGGTTGCGACTGTGGCGCAGGTGGAAAATAAATCAGTTGATTCGTTTGCACGCATCATCTGCCAGCCATCGGCTGGTATCGACCGTAATCGTCAGTTGTTGATTCTATTGACTGAAAACAAACTGGCGCCGCGGGCACCGGATGATGCAAAAGACAAGAATGCGAAGCAGGCCGGTATTTTGCGACATGCCGCCAGCCGTACCAATGGAACTTCAGGCAAGGGTATCGATCTACAACCCGCGCCTCCTGCGCCAGCACAGCCAGCGAGTGCACCGCGATGAACCACCAGCCTCATTACATACTGTTGCCTGCGAGCCCGGCGTTTATAGCGTTGAGCCTGATTATGGCGTTCTTGCTGAATCTGCTGCCGTGGGGGCAATGGATAGGTGTGCCTGATTTTGTGGCATTGCTGCTGGTATTCTGGAGCATGCACCAGCCACGCAAGGTCGGTATCGGCGTGGCGTTCGCCATGGGTATCCTGATGGATGTGCATGATGCGGCTGTGCTGGGTGAGAACGCGTTGGCCTATACCTTGCTGTCTTACATCGCGATCATGATCCACCGCCGCGTGCTGTGGTTCCCGATCGGGACGCAAGCCTTGCATGTATTCCTGTTGTTGCTGATGACACAAATCATCGAACTCATCGTGCGCCTGTTTGTCGGCGGGAGTTTTCCGGGCTGGTTGTATTTTGCCGAAAGCGCTGTGGCGGCCTTGTTATGGCCGGTGGTGACCTGGATCCTGCTGGCACCCCAACGTCGCGCCATTAATCGCGACGATACGCGCCCGCTGTAAGCGGCCGCCCTGATCTGATGTTTAGCCGGTATTTGAACCCGCATGACTGAATTAAAAAATACCGAACGCGAACTACAACTCTTCCGCCTGCGCCTGTCGGTCGCAGGCTTTGTGGTGTTCATTTTGTTCGGCTGTCTGCTGGCGCGTTTTATCTGGTTGCAGGTATACAAACACAACGATTACGTTGCACAGGCCGAAGACAATCGTATTTCCATCGTGCCGGTGGTACCGAATCGGGGTCTGATCGTGGATCGCAATGGCGTGGTGCTGGCGCGTAATTATTCAGCCTACACACTGGAAATCACGCCGTCGAAAATCAACGGTGACCTCGAAAAGCTGATCGATGAATTGGCTACACTGGTCGATATCCAGCCCAAAGACAGGCGTCGTTTCAAGAAGTTGCAGGAAGAGTCGCGCAAGCTCGGCAGCTCACCGATCCGGGTGCGTCTGACGGATGAAGAAGTGGCCCGCTTTTCGGCGCAGCGTTACCGCTTTCCCGGCGTAGAAATTCAGGCGCGTCTGTTCCGCCAGTATCCGCTTGGTTCGGTTGCTTCACACGTGATTGGTTATATCGGTCGTATCAATCAGCGTGAAGCCAAGGAAATCGATGAGGGCGATGACGCAACCAATTACCGTGGCACTGAGCACATCGGCAAGGAAGGCGTAGAAAAGAGTTACGAAGACAAGTTGCACGGCCGTACCGGTTACGAAGAAGTGGAAGTCTCGGCTGGTGGCCGTCCTATCCGTACCTTGTCGCGCACTGCTGCGACGCCGGGCGACAATCTGATTCTTTCTATCGATATCGAATTGCAAAAGGTGGTTGAGCAGGCCTTTGGTGACCGTCGCGGTGCATTGATTGCAATTGAGCCGTCCACTGGCGACATTCTGGCTTATGTCTCGATGCCGACGTTTGATCCCAACCTGTTTGTGGAAGGGATCGACCAGCAAAACTGGGATGCGCTGAATAACTCGCCGGATCATCCTTTGCTGAATCGTCCTTTGTCCGGTGCTTATCCTCCGGGCTCGACCTACAAGCCATTTATGGCATTGGCAGCGCTGGAGCTGGGTAAGCGGAAGCCGTCGGATGCCATTTCCGATCCGGGTTATTTCTGGTTTGGTAACCATAAATTCCGCGACGATAAAGAGGGCGGGCACGGTTTTGTCGATATGTACAAATCTATCGTGCAATCCTGCGACACCTATTACTACATGCTGGCGAACGATCTCGGTGTGGATGCAATTCATGACTTCATGAAACCGTTCGGCTTTGGTCAAAAGACCGGCATCGATTTGCGCTTCGAGCGTACCGGTGTGTTGCCGTCCACTGCCTGGAAGGCGGCGGCTTATCGCAAGCCGGAGCAAAAGAAATGGTACGCCGGTGAAACAATCTCGATCGGTATCGGTCAGGGTTATAACTCATTCACACCCTTGCAACTGGCGCATGCGACGGCAGTCCTCGCCAATAACGGCGTGGTAATGAAGCCGCATCTGGTGAAGATGCTGGAAAACGGCACCACGCGTCAGCGCACGCTGACTGTGCCGAAAGAAAGCTACCGCATACCGTTGAAGCAGGAAAATATCGACGTCATCAAGAATGCAATGGTGGGCGTCAACAAGGAAGGTACCGGTGCCCGTGCATTTGCGCGCGCCGAGTATGTATCGGCTGGTAAGACCGGTACCGCGCAGGTGATTGCGATCAAGAAAAACGAGAAGTACGACGCCAGCAAGATTTCCGATCGCCATCATGACCATGCGCTATACACCGCGTTTGCACCTGCCGACAATCCACGCATAGCACTGGCCCTGATTGTCGAAAACGGCGGTTTTGGCGGCGCAGCGGCGGCGCCGATTGCGAAGAAGGCGATGGATTTTTATCTGCTCGGTAAGCGCCCTGACGACAAGCCGGCACCCAAGCCCAAGAATGAGCCGAAGGAGGAATTCGTCGAATGAGTAATGAGATGAATCGACGCTCCGTCGGGCAAATCGTTCAGCCTTACATCCAAATGTTTGATGTGCCATTGATGCTGATCGTCTGCCTGATTCTGTCGGTGGGTACGGTCACCTTGTACTCGGCCGGCATCGATTTCCCTGGTCGGGTGGAAGATCATCTGCGCAACATCGCGATTGCTTTCGTCGTGATGTGGGTAGCTGCCGCAATTCCGCCGCAGACGCTGATGCGTTTTGCCGTGCCTTTGTACATCACAGGCATCGTGTTGTTGCTGGCGGTTGCGCAGTTTGGCCTGATACGCAATGGCGCAAGACGCTGGGTCGATCTGGGTGTGGTGGTGCAGCCGTCAGAAATCATGAAGATCGCGATGCCGATGATGCTGGCCTGGTTCTTTCAGAAACGTGAAGGCGTAACGCGCTGGCGTGAATTCCTGGTGGCAGGCCTGATGCTGATTGCACCGGTTGGCCTTATCATGCGCCAGCCCGATCTGGGTACCGCGTTGCTGGTGTTGGCGGCGGGTTTCTATGTCATTTTCCTCGCGGGTTTGTCCTGGAAGGTGCTGGTGGCAGCAGCGGTGGCAGTGGCAGCCAGCTTGCCGGTTGTGTGGTCGATGCTGCACGATTACCAGCGTGGACGGGTGTTGACGCTGATTGATCCGACCACCGATCCGCTGGGTAAAGGCTTTCACATCATCCAGTCAACGATAGCCATCGGTTCCGGCGGTATTACCGGTAAAGGGTGGCTGAACGGTACGCAGGCCCATCTCGAATTCATTCCTGAACGAACCACCGATTTCATCTTCGCGGTGTTTTCGGAAGAGTTTGGTTTGATCGGTAACTGCGTCCTGCTGTTCCTGTATTTATTGCTGATCGGGCGCAGCATGATCATCGCGGCGAATGCACCGACCTTGTTCAGTCGTTTGCTGGCAGGTGCAATTACCCTGATTTTCTTTACTTACGCATTTGTGAACATGGGCATGGTCAGTGGTATTCTTCCGGTCGTCGGCGTACCGTTGCCCTTTTTCAGTTATGGCGGCACCGCCTTTGTCACGCTCGGATTGGGCGTCGGCATTTTGATGAGCATTCAGCGGCACAGGAAGTTAATGCAAAGCTGATGTACCGTTTATCGACTGCATTGCAGGTAGCAGGTGCAATGCAGTCATCAACAGGAGCAAGCGATGCAATTTCGCACTGTAATACAAGTCCTGGCGATATCGTCTATCGTCGCTTTAGCAGGTTGCAGTACCACACCTCTTAGCACGCCTTCCGCCGGTAAGCCGGCGCCCGGCAGTTCCGCTAGCCGTTCTTCAACGACGCCAGTCTTGCCGCCTGCCGGTTCCGGTCGTGGTGGCTATTACAAGGACGATGGCCCTGGTGAGAATATCCCGGAAGGCCTGGAAAATTTGCCCGATGCCGAGCCGCGCGTAGAGCCTTATGCGAATCGCGGTAATAAGCCTTATGTCGTGTTCGGTAAGAAATATGTCCCTATCGCCGATGAGCGTCCGTTCAAGCAGCGTGGACGCGGCAGCTGGTATGGCAAAAAATTCCACGGACAAAAGACTTCATCCGGCGAGCCTTACGATATGTATCAGATGACGGCGGCACATCCGGTTTTGCCTATTCCTTCGTATGCGCGTGTGACCAACCTGAGCAATGGCAAGCAGGTGATTGTGCGCGTCAATGATCGCGGGCCGTTTCATTCGAGTCGTGTGATTGACTTGTCGTATACCGCAGCGCTGAAGCTGGGTTATATCGGGCACGGCAGCGCCGAGCTGGAAGTCGAGCGTTTGCTGCCTGCGGATATTGAGCGCATCAATGCCAACAAGGGGGCGACAGTCGTCGCTTCGGATGCCTCGCCGGTGCAGGCTCCGACCGTAGAGACAGTCGCACTGGCCGCGCCGATCACACCCCCGGCAACTGGCAACAGTGCACCGGCAGCAGCGACGCCTTTGCAGTCGGGCTTCTATTTGCAGTTCGGCGCCTATGCGCAAATGGCGAATGCGGAAGCGGTACGCGCGCGCGTGACGCAGGATGTGGGCAGCAGCTTGCCGCAATTGAAAGTGGAGCCGTCGAACAATCTGTATCGCTTATACAGCGGGCCTTTTGCCAGCCGTGATGAAGCTGCTGCGGCCGCCTTGCAGGTACAGCAAAGCGGCCTCAATAAACCATTTGTCGTACAGCGTTGATTAAAAAATCAGGACGTGCCATCCGGAGTTACGTTTCGTCCTGATCGCTGGTGTCCCTCATTTGCAGGGCACGCTCGTACAGAGAATTCTTTTTCTGTCCGGTGATCTGAGCCGCCAGTGCGGCCGCCTGTTTCACCGAACATTCCTGTAACAAGATGCCGAGTATGCGTTCGGCTTCGATCTGATCCTGATCGCCCGCGCTGGGAGCGCCTTCCAGCAATACGACAAATTCGCCCTTTTGCCGGTTGGCGTCTGCGTTGATCCACGTCACGGCTTCGGCCAGCGTGCATCTGTGTGTTTCTTCAAACAGCTTGGTCAGTTCACGCGCGAAAACAATGTATCGTGTCGGTTCAAAAGCCGCTGCCAGTGCGGCGACGGTTTCAGTAATACGGTGTGGCGCTTCGTAAAACACCATGGTAGCGGCGACTGCCTGCAAGCCGAACAGTATACTTTCGCGTTGTTTGGCTTTGGCGGGCAGGAAGCCGACGAAGTAAAACTGGTCATTCAGCAAACCGCTGGCGGACAAGGCGGTGACCGCAGCAGATGCGCCAGGCAGTGGTATCACCCGTAAACCTGCAGTGCGTACGGCATCGACGATGCGCGCGCCGGGATCGGAAACGGCAGGCGTGCCGGCGTCCGATACCAGTGCGATGCGCTCACCGGCCTGCAGGCGGCTGATGAGTTTCTCCGCTACTTCTCGTTCATTGTGCTGGTGTGCGGCGATCAGATTCTTCGATAACCCGTAACGTGTCAGCAGATGGCCGGTATTGCGCGTATCTTCGCAAGCGACCGCATCGACTATCGATAAAGTGTGCAAAGCGCGCAACGATATATCGCCTGCATTTCCGATCGGGGTAGCCACCACATATAATGTTGCCGGAGGATAGGTCTGGTTAGACACATCGTGCATAATCGGCAAGATAGTGGAAAGGCTGTTGCTTGTTTCAGTCATGGGGAGAGTCGGATGTTGGGAAATTTAGCGAGAATGTTCGTGCTGGCAAGCTTCATCAGCGGATTGTGCTCGCCTGTGCTGGCAAATACAACTGCCGACATCGCTGCTGACAGTTCTGCCAGTGTACCCGGCATTCAGGCTCAGCGGTCATCACTGGACATGATGCAGCTGGCGCAGACCGATCTGGCATTGCCGGAAGCGATGAGCGCCCCGCTCGATGACCCTATCGTAGAGCCGATAGAAGTCCCTGTCATCACCACCCGCTTACCTCCGGTCCGGATCGGACTGTTGCTGCCGCGCCGTTCGGAGTCGCTGGCGCAAGTGTCGGACGCGGTACGCGCCGGTTTCATCGCGGCCTACCAGCATGAACCGGGCAATATCGTCATCAATTTCGTAGAAACCGGCGATGCCGCACAAGACGTACTGAGCGGTTATGCCGAAGCAGCTGCCAACAATGACATCGTGGTCGGTCCACTGACGCGTAGCGGCGCGACGGCTATCGTACAAAATCATGCTGTCACCAAACCGACGATTACGCTGACGCAATTGAATGCCGCGGGCGAAGCCGAAGTAAAGGTGCCGACCAGTATGCTGGTAATGGGTTTGTCGATAGAAGATGAGGCACGTCAGGTGGCAAACTGGGTCGGCAAGAACCGGACACGCCAGAAGGCTTTCGCGCTGTCTACCAATGCGGCATGGCAGCGCCGTGCGGTCAGTGCCTTTGCTGCGCAATGGAGTCAGCTGGGCATGACGGCTGAAGTGATGGAGCTCACCATGAGCGGTGGTTTCATGAATGCGAATGCCCTGGTGCAACTCAAGAAGCGCATACAGACAGAAAAGCCAGCGCTGATTTTTGTCGGGCTCGACGCGGCACAAGCTATACAGCTGCGTCTGGCGATCGGCGGCGAAGTCACGATGTACGGTATTTCGCAGTTGAATCCGTTTGCACTTGATGACTGGGCGAATGCGGATCGTCTGACTGACCTGGAAGGTGTACGCCTGGTGGATATGCCATGGCAATTGCAGCCGGATCATGCCGCCGTGATGGCCTATCCACGTCTGGCGAAGGTGAGTGGCCAACGCAGCAGCCCCGACGTTGAGCGCCTGTATGCGCTGGGTATCGATGCTTATCGGGTAGCGGCGAACATCGCCATCAAACAAACAGATTTCACCCTGGACGGCGTGACCGGCAAGCTGACGGTGCGTTTTGGCCGGGGCGCGCCTTACTTTGAACGCGTACTGCAGCCTGCAACTTATCGTGAAGGTATGGTGCAGCCACTCGAAGCGCAGTAAGTTTTTGATGCGCATGCCCGGATTCCTGCGTCCGCGCACTGCGCAGCAGCGTGCCGGGCAAGCTGGTGAAGACCAGGCACTGGTCTACTTGCAGCAGCAGGGTTTGCAACTGCTGGAGCGGAATTTCCGCTGCAAGGGCGGTGAAATCGACCTCATCATGCAAGATGGAAAAGTGCTGGTGTTTGTCGAAGTCCGCATGCGTAGTGATCAAAAATTCGGCGGTGCTGCTGCCAGCATCGGCAGTGCCAAGCAGAAACGATTGATCATGGCCGCGCAGATTTACTTGCAGCGTTACGGCATCCCTCCGCCCTGTCGTTTCGACGTCATTGCTCTGGATGACAAGCAGATGACATGGCTGAAGAACGCGATTGAAGCCTGAAATCCCACGTCTTGCGCCACTCTTGGCGATGGACTGCTCTATAATTCCCACACCATGATTAATCAACGCATACTCAGTCACTTCCACGAAAGTGCCGAGCTTAAAATCCAGTCCGCATCAGTATTGGCACGCCCAATTGAGCAGGCCGTGGAACTAATGTTCGGTGCCCTGTCTAATGGAAACAAGATTCTTGCTTGCGGCAATGGCGGTTCGGCTGCAGATTGCCAGCATTTTTCAGCACAATTGGTAGGACGTTTCGAACGTGAACGCTTACCACTGCCAGTGATGGCGCTGACGACCGACACTTCTATCCTGACTGCCATCGGTAACGATTACAGCTATCAGGAAATTTTCAGCAAGCAAGTGCAGGCTTTCGGACAATCCGGCGATGTATTGCTGGCATTGTCTACTTCCGGTAATTCAGCCAACGTTAACGCCGCGATTGAAGCTGCGCTGGAGCGCGATATGCGCGTAGTGGCACTGACCGGTAAAGGCGGTGGCGCTACCGCCAAATTATTGACAGATGCGGACGTGCATATTTGCGTGCCGCATGACCGGACAGCACGGATACAGGAAGTACATTTATTAACGATACATTGTTTGTGTGACGGCATTGATGTTGCACTATTTGGAGGAGATGAGAATGAATGATTTGAAACGTTATATGGATGCGGTAAAGCGTCCGGTTGCGATGGTATTGCTGGGTGGCGCGATGCTGGTCAGTTTGCAGGGTTGTTTCGGTTTGATCGCAGGCGGCGTTGTGGCGGGTACGCTGGCGGCAACAGATCGTCGTACGCTGGGTGCGCAGACCGAAGATAAATCGATTGCCGTCAAAGGTGAAATCGCCATTCCTAAAGTGGTCGGCGATGCAGCGCATGTCAACGTGACCAGCTTCAATCGTAAAGTTTTGCTGACCGGTGAAGTACCTAGCGAAGCGGCGAAAGAAGCTGCCGCACGTGAAGCTGCCGGCATCGAAGGCGTGCAATCGGTGGTGAATGAATTGGCTGTACTGGGCGCATCCGGTTTCGGTTCGCGTTCCAACGACACGCTGATCACCGGCAAAGTAAAGGCATCGATTGTTGATAACCGCACCCTGTACGCAAACTCGATCAAAGTCGTGACCGAACGTGGCATCGTCTACCTGATGGGCCGTGTAACGGAACGTGAAGGCGACCTGGCAGCGAATATCGCACGAGGTGTAAGTGGCGTACAAAAGGTCGTTAAAGTGTTTGAATATATTACCGATGAAGAGTATCGCGTGTTGACGACTACACCGGAATCACAACCTGCGCAGAAACAGTAAATCTTTCACTGTTTCTTGCGGGGTGTATATTAAAGCCGCGCAGCAAATTGCTGCGCGGCTTTTCTTTTTGGGAGAGAAAAGATGCAACTGATTTTTCCTGTCGGATTGATCTTGATCGTTGTCCTGTGGGGTATATTTTCCCCGGCTTCACTGGGCGCAATTTCCCATATCGCGATGGCTGCGATTACCAAAAACTTTGGCTGGCTCTACCTGTGGGTGGTACTGGGCCTGGTATTGTTCTCCGCCTTCCTGGCCTTTAGCCGTTACGGCAACCTGAAGCTGGGCAAGGATGACGACGAGCCGGAGTTTTCGCTGCCAGCCTGGTTTGCCATGCTGTTTGCTGCCGGCATGGGCATAGGCCTGGTGTTCTGGGGTGTAGCCGAGCCTTTATCGCATTTCACGCAAGGACCGCCGGGCACCATCGCGCGGACGCCGGAAGCCGCCAATACCGCGATGCGTTACAGCTTCTTCCACTGGGGTTTGCATCCGTGGGCGGTATATAGCATCGTCGCACTGGCGATTGCCTTCTTTCAGTACCGGCGCCAGGGTGTGGCGCTGATCAGCGAATCTACCAGATCCCTGCCGTGGCAGCCGGTCAAGCGTATGTCCAGCCTGTTTAATGGTTTGGCGGTGATTGCTACCGCGTTTGGTGTGGCGACTTCACTCGGCATGGGCGCGATGCAGATCAATGGCGGCCTCGCTGCGGTGTTTGGTTTGACCATCAATAAATACACGCAGGTCGGCATCATCGTGCTGGCGACAGCCTTGTTTATTACCTCGGCCGTGAGCGGCGTCGCACGCGGCGTCAAATGGCTGTCATCCATCAATATGCTGGTTGCTGCGTTGCTGACGTTGATGGTCTTCCTGCTCGGCCCGAGCGTCGTCATCATCGATACCTTCACGAATACGCTGGGTAGTTATATGAGCGAGCTGGTGCGCATGAGCCTGCGTATGACGCCGTTCCGCGACAGTGAATGGGTCGGTGAATGGACCGTGTTTTACTGGGCGTGGTGGTTGTCATGGTCGCCTTTTGTCGGGCTCTTCATTGCGCGTGTTTCGCATGGCCGGACCATACGGGAATTTATCGTCGGAACCGTGATTGCGCCATCAATCGCAGCCTTTATCTGGTTTTCGGTCTTTGGCGGCACTGCCTTGCACATGGAAATCGCGCAAGGCATACCGATAGCGGCATCGGCCAAGGCCGACTTGTCGATGGCTTTGTTCTCGATGCTGGAGGCGCTGCCTTTCGGTTTAATCATGTCGGTGATTGCGACCTTGCTGGTGCTGGTTTTCTTCGTGACCTCAGGAGACTCTGCGATCCTGGTGCTGGGCATGATGAGTACGGGGGGCGAAGCCGATCCTTCGAATCGCATCAAGATTATCTGGGGCTCTCTGATTGCCGGTATCGCGATCAGCCTCTTGCTGGCTGGCGGCATCGATGCCTTGCAGACCGCGACTATCGTGTTTGCCCTGCCATTCACGATAGTCGTTGCTTTAATGGCTATTTCTTTGTGGCGTGCCGTACGCGAGGACTGGAAAGAAGAACAGCGCGTGGAAAAAGAGTTGCGCCAGCGTATGCGGCAACTGATTTCCAAGTGAAGCGCTGAAATAATTGTTAACGCCTGGTAACTTGATGTTTTGCAATGCTATATTGAAGCCGCGCGGCAATGAGTCGCGCGGCTTTTTCATATGGAGAGACCATGACAGCAGTGCTCGTGATACTGGCTATCGTTGCAATTGTCGCCTTCTGGGGCGTGGGTGTTTATAACCGCATCATCTCTTTGCGTAACTATTTTGAGAATGCTTTTTCCCAGATCGATGTGCAACTCAAGCGACGCTACGATTTGATCCCGAATCTGGTTGAAACTGCCAAGGCCTATATGGCGCATGAGCGCGAAACGCTGGAAGCGGTGATCGCGGCACGCAACCATGCGGTCGATGCCAATAAGAAGGTCGCTGCGGGTCGCACCGACGCCGCAGCATTCAAGAATATGATGGTCGCCGATAGCGCGCTCGACGCCACCCTCGGCAAGTTCTTTGCATTATCGGAAGCCTACCCGGATCTGAAGGCGAATCACACCATGATGCAGTTGAGCGAAGAACTCAGCAGTACGGAAAATCGTATCGCCTTCTCGCGTCAGGCATATAACGATAGCGTGATGTCATACAACGTCGCAATCCAGCAATTCCCCGGTTCGCTGATCGCCAATTCATTCGGCTTTCGGAAAGCGGAATTGCTGGAGTCGACGGAAACGCCGGAAGAGCGCAAAGCGATCAAAGTCACGTTCTGAGTCTCAGTGTCACTCCCTAGTGATATGCGCGTGCGTTTAGTTTCTGCTTGCCACTGAAATGAATTTTTTCGAGCAACAGGATCACGCCAGACGGCAGAGCAGGATGCTGGTGCTGCTGTTTGCACTGGCAGTCGTTGCCATTGTGCTGGCGGTAAATGGCGTCATGGCCTTGCTATGGATACTGCTGCAAGGTCAGCCGCTGACTGGCGCGCACCACTATCCGCACGGTTTCTTCTTTACCAATACCTGTATCACCGTCCTGCTGATTTGCGGCGGCACGATGATAGAGATTTTCAATCTGCGCGATGGTGGTGAGGCGGTCGCACGCATGGTAGATGGTCGCCAGGTTTCGCCGAACACGACAGACCTGCATGAGCGACGTCTGCTCAATATCGTGGAAGAGATGGCGCTGGCTTCCGGTATCGCCTGCCCCAAGGTTTACTTATTGGCCAAAGAAGAATCGATCAATGCATTTGCTGCAGGCTACAACCCGAATGAAGCGGTAGTGGTGCTGACGCAAGGTGCGCTGACACGTCTCACGCGTGATGAATTACAGGGCGTGGTTGGGCATGAGTTTAGCCATATCCTGAATGGCGATATGCGCCTCAATCTGAAGTTGCTCGGTGTGACCTTCGGTATCGAGATGGTGGGTGACTTTGGTCGTCAGGCGATGGAGTTCGCCTGGTACAACTCGGATGATATCGAATCCAGTTTTAAGCTGGCGGTGTTTCGCATCATCGCTTTCATCTTTGGTTTTGCATTTTTCGTGATCGGTTATATCGGCTTGTTTTTTGGGCGTGTCATCAAGTTCGCAGTGTCACGCCAGCGTGAATATCTGGCCGATGCCAGTGCCATTCAGTTCACGCGTAATCCTGATGGTCTCGGCAATGCCTTGCGCAAAATCGCAGCCCTGAGTGACAAGGGCTTTTCCGGCGCATACATCGGCCACCGCAATGCCGAGCAGCTATCGCATCTTTTCGTCAGTGCGGTAAGGCCGCATTTGATGGCGGGTTTCTTTGCCACGCATCCACCGTTGCAGGAACGTCTGCGTCGCATCTATGGTCGTGAGGTGGAGATGGCGGATGAGCAGGAGTTGCGTGTGCCTGATGTACGTATTTTCCCTGTGCCGTCCGAGGCTTTGCCCGGGCTTGCTTATGTCAGTACGCCGTTGGCGGCGATGCCGACGGATTTGCAGGAAGCCAGTGCCGCCATCGCGATAACGGCGGCGCAAGCATATGGCGACGGTGCCCTTGCACAAATCAGATTGAGTCCGGAGATAGACCGTGTTGCGCATGATCCGTCTGAAGCGCCGTTGCTGCTCTATGCCCTATTGCTTAATCACGGAGACGAACAGAGTCCGCAACTGCAATATTTACATGAACATTTACCGATGCAAGTCGCTCAGGTAAAACGACTGGCAGCTGCGGTAGTACAGCTTCCTGAGAATGCACGTTTACCTTTGCTGGATCTGATGATGCCTGCCTTGCGCCAGTTGTCGCTGACCGAACGCGATGCAATGCTGGTGCAGTTTCAACGCATGATAGCGAGTGACAAGCGCGTCAGCTTGCATGAGTTTGTATTGCAGACGGTGTTGGTGCGACGCCTGGCAGCGCAGGCGAATCGCGCAGTGCGGATTAAGTATGCGACGGTCAACGAACTGAAGGCAGAGTGTCTGGTCTTGTTTTCGTTGTTGGCGCATGTGGCGGAACCCTTGCGCAAAGAAGCCATGTCTTCATTGTTCATGCGTGCAACACATGCATCACCCACGCTGGCGCTGGCGGAGCAAGATATGCTCGGGATAGATGCATTGAGTTACGGCAAGATTAAGGTGGCGCTGGATAAGTTGAATCAACTGGCGCCGCTGGCGAATCCGGCATTGATCAAATCCTTGCTCGCCATTGCCGGAGAGCAGAAGCCGCTGCCTTTGCCGCTGGCCGATCTTCTGCGCGCCATTTGCGCAGCGCTGGAGGCACCTATGCCGCCGGCGGTTGCTGCGGTCTATACGGATGCAGGATGGCCAGCTGCATCCTTGTCCTGAATGTATTGCATACGTCAGTTTGAACGTATGACGTAGGACCTGACTATAATAGGCACACTGAATTCTTCGGATTGTCGATCATGCAAGCATCCTCTGCCGCCTCCCAGCGTACCTGGCTCAAAATCCTGGCTGCCCTCGTTATCGTGGCGCTGGCGGTGGTTGGCTATATGTCGGTATCCAAAAAGGATGCGATCCCGGATGTGACCTTTACCAATCTGCAAGGCAAGAAATTTACCTCGCAGGATTTGCGCGGCAAGGTGGTGATGATTAATTTCTGGGCGACGTCCTGCGTGACCTGCGTCAAGGAAATGCCGGACATGGTCGATACCTACAATAAGTACAAGGATAATGGACTGGAGTTCATTGCAGTGGCGATGGCTTACGATCCGCCTAACTATGTACTGAATTTTGTCGAGACACGTAAACTGCCATTCCAGATCGCACTCGATACCCAGGGCGAACTGGCAAAATCATTTGGTGATATCAAACTGACGCCGACTACATTAGTGGTCGATAAAGATGGCCACGTCATCAAGCGCTATGTCGGTGAACCCGATTTTTCCGCCTTGCATAAGCTGCTGGAAAAAGCGCTGGCGGCTTAATTTATAGCGCTGTAGTTCGTTTTTTTATGCAGCGTCGTATCTGCCGCCGCTGACTCTTTCTATCCCCGCCAGATCGCGCCAGCTTTGCACTTCCGCGTAGCCATGCGCGCTCAACATCTCACGTACCGCTGCTGCCTGGTCATAACCATGTTCCATCAATAGCCATGCTCCTGATGCCAGGTATTGCCTTGCACCGCTGGTGATGGTGTGCAGATCAGATAGACCGTTGCCATGATCGGTCAATGCGTCGACCGGTTCAAAGCGCAAATCACCTTCGGATAAATGCGGGTCACCTTGGACGATGTAAGGTGGATTCGACACGATCAAATCAAAGTGCTGTGTATTCACTGCGCTGAACCAGTCGCTGCGCAGGAATTCCACTTGCACATGATTTTTACTGGCATTGTCCGTCGCAATGACGAGTGCCTCTGCGCTGACATCCAGTGCGGTGATGCCGGCATCAGGTCGTGCATGGACCAGCGCAATCGCAATCGCACCGGAACCAGTGCCCATGTCCAGCGCACGGCCTTGTGGCGGCAGGTGTTGTATCGCCAGTTCAACCAGCAATTCAGTATCTGGACGCGGGATGAGTACCGCCGGACTGACCTTAAACGACAAGCCAAAGAATTCGCGTTCCCCTGTCAGATAAGCGATAGGCTCACCAGCAAGGCGGCGTACAAATAATTGCGACAGTTGCTGTGCTTCGTCTGCCGTCAGTGCGCGTTCCGATTGGGTTATCAGTTGCACGCGTGAGAGTTGCGTGACGTGTCCCAGCAAGATGCGTGCTTCCAGTTGCGCGACCGGCGCACGCTGCATGATGGCAGCAATGGTGGTGCCGGCAGCGACGCTTGCATCTTTGAGACTCATTAGTTCTTCTTGACGACGGTGTAGATCAGGTAAGTCGCGATCACGGCAAACCAGACCAGCGCCCATTGCGGCAAAGACAGGCCGAGTATCGGTGCGTACTCGGTGGTGCACAAGCCGTCGGCCTGGAACAGGAAAGGCAGCAGCTTGGCGGTTGGTATCGTATTCAACGATGTTTCGAGCGGATCGATGCCGCAGGATACGGTCGGATTGGCTTTGATATAAATGTGCCAGCCAGCGACACCGGCGCCTGCTATCGCCGACAGTGCGGCCAGTGCGGTGGCGATCTTGCCGGCGCCGCGTGGCAGATAGACTGCGATCAGGCAGATGACGGCAATCGCAGCGAAGGCGTAACGCTGGATCACACACAGCGGACAAGGAAGCATGCCTTCTACATGTTGCAGGTACAGTGCAACTGCCAGCAGGGCAAGTGACACAAAGGCGACGGCGAGCAACACGGGTTTGGAGGTTTTCATTGCTGGGTTCTCAAAAAAGGATGCACATTAAGAGTGGGTTGCAGCGGAATAGTTGCATCAAGTCGCATCGGCGAGTGCCGCCAGCATCTCAGCCTGGTGCTCTGCTGCCAGCGCATTCGTCAACTCGGTCAGATCACCGTCCATGATGAAGTCGAGTTTATACAAAGTCAGGTTGATACGATGGTCGGTCATGCGGCCTTGCGGGAAATTATAAGTGCGTATGCGTTCGCTGCGGTCACCGGAGCCGATCAGCGATTTACGCGTCGCAGCTTCCTTCGATTGCTGTTCGCGCAACTGTACATCCTTGATACGTGCCGCCAGCACTTTCAGCGCTGAAGCCTTGTTTTTGTGCTGGCTGCGATCATCCTGGCATTCGACCACGATGCCGCTCGGTATGTGCGTGATACGGACGGCGGAGTCGGTTTTGTTGATGTGCTGTCCACCGGCGCCGGAAGCGCGGTAGGTATCAATACGTAAGTCGGCCGGATTGATGTTGACGTCTTCGACTTCGTCGGCTTCCGGCATGATGGCGACGGTACAGGCCGAGGTGTGGATGCGCCCTTGTGTTTCGGTGGCCGGTACGCGTTGCACGCGATGGCCGCCGGATTCAAATTTGAGTTTCGAGTACGCACCGAAACCGATGATGCGGACGATGACTTCCTTGTAGCCGCCGACTTCGGAGGCCGATTCCGACACCATTTCTATCTGCCAGCGATTGCGTTCGGCAAAGCGGGTGTACATACGCAACAGATCACCGGCAAACAGCGCGGCTTCATCGCCGCCGGTACCGGCGCGGATTTCGAGGAAGATATTGCGGTCGTCATTCGGATCTTTCGGCAGCAACATTTTCTGTAAATCGATTTCCAGTTGCTCCATGCGTGCCTTGGCGGCGGCAATTTCTTCCTGCGCAAATTCCTTCATGTCCGGATCGGACAACATACCTTGTGCATCCTGGATGTCGCTTTCTGCCTGGCGGTAGTTGCCGTACAGCGCAACCAATGGGCCCAGCTCCGCATGCTCACGTGTCATCTTGCGATAGTTGTCCATATTGGACGTGGCATCTTCCTGCGTCAGCAGCACATTCAATTCGTCCAGTCTCTCGGTCAATTGATCGAGCTTGGCGAGCATGGATGGTTTCATCATATTTTTAATTCTGGTTTGGTTGATCTTGGTGCTACGCAGCGCTGTGCGGGACAGCGTACAAGGGTGGTCACCGCAGTGGCGGGCCGGCGGGAAAAGCGTCGCTAGCGCTTGGTGCGGAACAGCTGCGGCAGCAAGGCGGCGAGACGGGCGCGTTCATCACCTTGTGCATTATTCAGTGCTTGTTGCGGGCCGTGCAGGAACTTTGCAGTCAGTCCTTTGGATAAGGCTTCGAGCACGGCGTCTATATCTTCGCCTTTGGCCAGCAGTTTGCGTGCACGTTCCAGCTCTATCATGCGCATGCTTTCGCTGGATTCGTGCAAGTCCTGAATGACGGGTACGACTGCACGTGCGTCTATCCAGTGCATGAAGGAGCGCACGCGGGTTTCGATGATGGCTTCGGCTTGTGCGACTGCAGCCTGGCGATTCTCAACGCCGGTTTGCACAAAGGTGCCGAGGTCATCGACGGTGTAGAGGAAGACGTCGTCCAGGCGACCAATCTCGGCTTCGATATCACGCGGTACGGCGAGATCGACCATGAACATCGGTTTATGACGACGTGCCTTGATCGCACGTTCCACCATGCCGAGGCCGATGATGGGCAATGATGATGCAGTCGATGAAATGACGATATCAAAAGTCGCCAGTTGATCCGGCAATTCCGCCAGGCGGATAGCCTTGCCATTGAAGCGATGTGCGAGGGTTTCGCCGCGTTCCAGCGTGCGGTTGGCGATCGTGACCGATTTCGGATTCTGCGCTGCAAAGTGGGTCGCGCTGAGTTCGATCATTTCACCGGCGCCGATGAACAGTACATTCTGTTCCGAAATCTTGTCGAAGATGCGCTGCGATAAACGTACTGACGCGGCCGCCATCGAGACGCTGTGCGCGCCGATTTCGGTGGTGCTGCGGACTTCCTTGGCGACTGCGAAGGTGCGCTGGAACATCTGGTGCAAATAAGTGCCGAGTCCACCGGCCGCTTCGGCCTGGCGCACCGCATCTTTCATTTGACCGAGGATTTGCGGTTCGCCCAAAACCATGGAGTCCAGTCCGGACGCGACACGGAAGGCGTGGCGCACGGCATTGTCTTGCGGCAGCGCGTACAGATACGGGCGCAGATCCGCATAAGGCAGTTTGTGATAATCGGCGAGGAAGTGTGCCGTGATATCGATCGCTTCGTTCACGCCGCCCGGCAGATTGCTGGCAGCGTATAACTCGGTGCGATTGCAGGTCGACAGGATCGCTGCTTCGTCCGTGTATGTGGTGGCATCGCTGCGGCCATACCAGCTACGTGCGGAAGCCACCGCCTGACCAAGCTGGTCAGCGGGAAAGGCTACCTTCTCGCGCAATGAGACTGGCGCGGTAGTGTGGTTAAGGCCGACGGCGAGGAGTTGCATTTATGGCACAAATATTCAATAAGTGAATAGCGATACATTATAGCCTGTTGCAATATGGCACGAGACTGTTGCCATCGGGCAGCTAGACGTCGTGACAGACCGGCAACATCAGGGTGAAACTGGTTCCTACTCCGGCCTGACTAATGAAGCTTATATCACCCTGATGCCTTTCGATGACTGTTTTAACGAATACCAATCCTAAGCCTACGCCATCATGACGTGGCTGGTTTGGTAAATCGACACGCTGGAAGCGCAGGAATAGCTTGCCCTGGTCGGCCTCGGCGATGCCGTAACCGTGATCCAGGATGCGGCACACGACGCGCGGTTGCGGAGCGTCGCGATCCAGCCGCACTGAGCAAATGATGCTGGTATGGTCGGGGCTGTAGTTGATCGCGTTCGACAGCAGGTTGGCCAGCGCGCGCGTCATTAGGGTGCGATCGACCTTGACCGGGTATTCGCCGTCGCTGATTTCCATTTGTACACTGATGTGGCGGCTCTTCGCCAGCGACCACATTTCATCGGTAGCGTCGAACAGCACGTCCTGGAAGTCAACTTCTTCCAGGCGGTATTCATGTGATTCAGCGCGTGCCAATTGCACGAAGTTATCAGCCAGGCCGAGCGTCTTGCGTGATGCTTTTTCGATACGTGCAAAGAGTTCTGCCTGCGGCAAAGCTGAAGAGGTTTCACTTTGCAGTTCCAGCAAGGCCAGGATGGATGCCTGTGGCGCGCGCATGTCATGCGACAGGAAGCGCAGGGTCTCATCGCGACTGCGTTCGGCAGCGCGTATGGTGGATATATCCAGCACGCTGACGATCCAGCCGGTCAGTAAATTGGCGGCCGAGTTACAGGGGCTGCTCTTGACCAGCAGGTCGCGTCCTTTGTGATCCTGTACCGAGATACCGTTGTTCAGGGTTTGCGAGCGCTGCATGTCGAGCAAATCAGGCCAGTCAAAAGAAAGATTGGCGGCCTGGTCGACGGGCTGCGGATTCTTCAACTGCGCCAGTAAGTCGAGAATATTGCGGCCCAGTACATTGTCGATACCCAGCGAGCTGTAATAGTCATTTGCATGTTTGTTGGCCAGCAGGACTTGTCCTTCGACCGAGGTAACCAGCGTCGCATCCGGCAGATTATCCAGATTGTCCGATACAAACTGACGCAGGTCGCGTACGCGCCGGGCGGCATTTTCCATTGCGCTGATACGCTGTTCGAGTACGTCGCCCACTTCATTGGCAGATGCCACAGGTTTCTCTTCCGGCAGCAAATGCGGTTCCTGGTCGAGCCGGGTAAATTCCTGACCGAGATAGGTAATGGCGGCTTCCAGCCGGCGCCAGCTCCACAGCGGATAAGAAATGATCAGGGTGATAACGGCCGCTGCCGGAGCGATCCAGATACCCATATGCAAACCGATATAGCTGGCAACCAGTGTCATCAGCATCCAGATTCCGGTTGCGAATAAAGAGAAACGCGGCGACAGCAACAAGTAGCCGAGCAAGGCCATGAATACCGGGAATGCATTGAACAAGGCGGTTTGCCATGGCGCTGCGATATGTATCTCTTCACCGTCCAGCAGGCTGGCCAATATATTCGCGTTGATTTCTATTCCCGGCATAGCACCCGAGTTGCGTGATACCGGCGTCGGGTAAGAGTCGGCCATACCGAGCGCAGTCGCACCCACCAGCACATACTTATCGGTAAAAAATTCATCCGGTACTTCGCCGCGCAGTACCGACACATACGGGACAGACTTGAAGTGGCCTATGCCGCCTTCGTATGGGATATAGAGCTGATCGCCGCGTTGCCATGTGTCTATCAGTGATGCCGTCGGCGCGACGGGTAAGGCGCCGGTGCCGCTATATTGCATGCCGCTGCCTGTACTTATGAGTGCGGCTGAAAAGTGCAGCCAGCTTTTACCGTTCTGTCCTTCGCGCAGGAATACGCTGCGGATCACGCCATCGCTATCGTGTTCCAGATTGATATGGCCAAGTGCACGGGCAGATTCAGCCAGTATTGGTATCGGCAAGCCTGCAGTCAGGCCTTGCCCCGCATTGGTCAGGACGACCGGCAAGACGACGCGCTGGCTGTGTGCAATGGCGGCAGCCAACTGCGCGTCGTTCTGCGGCGTTGATGTCTCGGACAGGATCACATCCAGCCCGATTGCACGCGGTCTGGCTTGCGTGAGTTTATTGATCAGATCTGCATGCAGGTTGCGTGACCAGGGCCAGCGACCGAGTTCGGCCAGGCTGTAATCATCGATGGCGACGATGATGACGTCTTCGCGTACCGGTTTGTTGTCGTCGATGGAGAGGAATAAATCATAGAGCGACTGGTCCAGTCGTCCCAGGCCATTTTGCCAGCCCAGTGCGATCGCCAGCGTCAGCAAGCCGATGAATAGCATCAGCCATTCGCGTAGTGCCAGACGCCGCACGAATGGAGAGAGCCAGCGTATTTTCATCAGTTATGTCGGCGTTGCTAACTTATTGGCGATCTGACGGGCGGCCGCTGTCGCGCGAGGCTTCTTTGCTGCGTACTGGATGGCCGTCGTTGATGATCCATTGATCAGTAACAATCAGGGTTTGTGCAGAGGAAAAAGGATTGCTGCTGCCATCTGCATTCACGCTTTGTACACGCGTGAAATACGTGCCGAACGAAGGGCGCGGCAGTTTGACTTCATTGCCGATGACACTGCTGTTGAACAGCAACCAGGTAAATTCGAGGTCGCGTGCAACCTGTATGTTGTACTTTTGTGTGGCGGAACCGGCCCAGCGCAAATCCAATTCCTTGCTGTAGTTGTTGGATACTGACGGCGCGCCCTGGATGGCCCCTTCCTTCAACGGTGGCAGACGATTTTTGATCGTCACGGCGAGCGTACGCGGCATGCCTTCCAGGCCCAGTTCGTCAATCGCGGAGATCTGCGCGAAGTAACTGCCTTCCTGGATGTTTTCCAGTACGACCTCTGGCGCATTGCCTTTTGTCTCTGCCAGCATGTGCAGGGTTTCGGCGTCTTGCGCCAGCTGTACGTGATAGGCGCGCGCACCTTTGACAGGTGTAATCGCGAACTGCGCATTACCATTCATGCGATACGGCATACTCGCCAGTTGCGGTGCCGGCAGCAAGTCGATGGCGCGACCGACTGAATTGCCGGCGATGATGTTGCCCTTCACGCTATCGAGCATGCGCGCCTCGGGTGCCTGCAGCGAGCCGACGGCGACATGACCATCCAATACTTCCGTCGCTACCTTGTCGCCATTCAGGCCGACGCGGAAGTGCGTGCCACGCACACCTGCGACTGAGGCCGGGGTGCGTACTTCAAAGCGGCCCTTGTTGCTGTCGAGCGGGGACACACGAGACACGACGCGGCCACGCAATAATTTCACTTCGGTACGCGGGCTGCCGGTATAGAGCGATTTGCGTAATTTTGCGAGCAGCACATTGCTGTTCGACGGTACGGAAATGCGTGATTCGTCTGCCAGCGCCAGGGTCAGGAAACTATTCGCGCCAGTACTGATGCGCATGCCTTCGGCCACTTTGCTGCCGATATCTATCGTGATGGTGCGGCCATCGGCAGTCGTCGCCGTGATATTGCCGTTGCGCGCGATGACGGTGGCGTCGGTCGGTTCATCCGCCAGCAATTCGGTCGGGATGATGATGCCGGTACCGATCGGGATGTTGCTGTCTTTGTTGATGCGGTTAATGGTGCCGAGGGCAACCCAGTTACCGGTCTTGGTTGTGAGGCGCTGTGCGATCGATATGAGGGTGTCGCCGGCCTGGGCGTAGTAGGTAATGCCTGAGGTCTGGATCGTGATGCTGCCCGGCGCAGCCGCGGATGCAGCTGCCCATACGATAGGGGTTTGCCCTATCGCGAGTGCCAGAACCAACATCAATTTTTGAAGGGTAATGCGCATGCTTGTTCTCCGCGCAACCCTGGTGCGCCTTGCTAGCCTGTCATTTGCTCGAGGCGGTAGCCGTAGCTATACACCGGAGCCAACCGAAATCCATGTTCTGGACGCAATTGTAACTTGCTACGGACTCTGGATACATGAGTATCCATGGTTCTCGATGGAATTTCTACATCACGCGCCCACACTGCTTCCAGAATATAGGCACGTGACAGCGGACGACCCAGGTTGCGGAAGAACAGCAGTGCCAGGTCAAATTCCTTCTGCGTGACCTCGATCGGTGTCCCCGACATGGTCAGGCGGCCGGTGCGGGCTTCGAAAATGAAGTTGCCGAACTGGATTTGCTCAATCGGGTTCTGGCTCGGGTAGGCGCGACGTAACAAAGCCTGCACGCGCGCCAGCAGCTCGCCGCGGCGGATGGGCTTGATCATGTAATCATCGGCGCCTGCTGCCAGCCCTGCAACAATATCGTCTTCACCGGAGCGGCTGGTCATGAACAGTACCGGCAGGTTGGTCGGCAGCTTTTCACGTGCCCAGCGCAGCACATCGGCGCCGCTCAGATCCGGCACCTGCCAATCGATAATCAACATATCGAAACTTTCGCGGCGCAATTGATTCAGCAATTCCTTGCCACTTTGGAAGGGGTGGCAGAAATGGCCGGCGGCGCTAAGCACTTGACAGACTAAATCTGTCTGGCTGCGGTCATCATCAAGTACGGCAATTCGCATAATTTTGGCGCTTTGGACAGCGTGTTGTATTTCGTTGCTCTAATTTAACAAAGTATTCACACGATGGGTCTTCAAGGATTGTGATGTGACAATATTTCACAAAATACGCGTAGGAATACTCTGTATTTATGGTTTTTTTGCATCACGTCAGTCTTTGTCTGACTTTTGCTTCTGATGTGAATTACCTTGATGCTCTAGCAAAAAGATCTAAAAATTGCATAAGAGTGCCGGATATGAAGTTTACTCTGCCTCTGTTTTTTGTGACATACGCAAAATGTGTGTCTTCTTCTTATACGTAATTGTGAAGTGAGCAGATTCACATTTTCTATGCCTGCAAATGTTGCATGGAAAGAAAACGGCTTGTTTCCGTCAGTTTATTTCCTATACTGAAGGTGCAATTCCGAGAAAGTTAACGTGAGAACCAACCGGAGACAATCATGAAACTGACAGACTTTCATTCATGGCATCTACCCGACGTTGTTCATACCACCGCTAAGAAAGTAGACGCTGATGGCGATCTTGCACCGATCGCCGCTTTTGTGGTCGGCGCCCCGCTCGTTACGCTGGGAACCGTGACCTTCCTCGAAATTTTGTTTGCGATGTAGGCTGATCGAACAGCTCTGCATTGATCTGAAAAAAATGGGCGGAACTGCATGCAGTTCCGCCCATTGTCTTTGGTCATCCCGTCATATGACGGGTGCCGAGATTATTTCTTTGCGAGACAGGTTTTCATGAATTTCTTGCGCTCGTCGCCCTTCATGTCCTTGGCATCCGTGTTACAGCTGGCCATCTTGTCGCGTTGTGCCTGTTGTGCTGCACTGACTTTTGGTTTGCCGCTCAGGCAGTCTTTCATGAATGCTTTGCGCTCATCGCCCTTTTTACCTTCGGCATCCTTGTTGCAGGTCGTCATCTTGGTTTGCTGCGCCGTTTTTTCCTTGGCTGGGGCAGCGGGTGCCGGATCTGCTGCAAATGCTGCACCTGCAAAAGCGGCGGAGATGAGAAACGCTAGAATTTTATTCATGGGAACCTCTCAAGTAAGGGAAACATTTATTGGTTTTGATATGGGTACAACCATGCTGCCTGAACTACAACGACCTGAAACTCTGTTCAGTTGACGCGTATCGCGCTGCGCACGACAAATTCTGTCGTGCACATCTCAATCAGCCGAAAAATTTACCTTTGAGCATGCCCAGGCCCTGTTCCAGCAAGTCGCCTTGCGGGACTTGTCCGTTGGGAGTGAGCTGATCGATGATTTGCGGCAAGAGCTGGGCGAGGCTGGTCGTCGCATGTTCCGGTGCCAGTCCTGCCTGTTGTGCGATTTGCTGGATATTATCGGCACCGAGTGCATCTTTGATCTGATCGCCGGATACAGGCTGGTTTTCGCCGGTGCCTATCCATGAAGCGACCTGATCGGCCAGACCGCCGCTTTGCAGCTTCTCCAGCAAGCCTTGTACGCCGCCAGCCTGATTGACCAGTGCCATGATGCTGTTGAGTAAATCGCCCTGCGCCACCGGGTCCTGCTTTTGCGCGCCGAGCGATCCCATTACCTGTCCTGCCAGTTGATCGAATAATCCCATCACACCCTCCGAAATAGCAAACCATGCCCGTCGTGCCGGCATA
The DNA here is from genome assembly GCF_003852535.1 of Herminiimonas sp. KBW02. Taxonomy (GTDB): domain Bacteria; phylum Pseudomonadota; class Gammaproteobacteria; order Burkholderiales; family Burkholderiaceae_D; genus Oxalicibacterium. The sequence goes on from NZ_QAJP01000003.1 coordinate 528,778, forward strand.
GTGTCGGCACGAAATGGGCGCGAGCTTGCGACCCACTTCGGCCATACTAAATCAAAAAGATGGCATGTCGATTACATATTAACAATTGTTAATTGCTAAGCTGCAAGGCAGCAATGTTGCCCGACGTCGGTGCTTAGTACAGGACGACCGAGCGGATGGACTCACCACTTTTCATCAGATCGAAACCTTCGTTGATGCGTTCCAGCGGCAAGGTATGGGTAATCAGGTCGTCAATATTGAGTTTGCCTTCCATATACCAGTCCACAATCTTTGGAACGTCGGTGCGGCCGCGGGCGCCACCAAATGCCGAGCCTTTCCATTCGCGCCCTGTCACCAGTTGGAACGGGCGTGTGCTGATCTCCTGGCCTGCAGCTGCAACACCTATGATGAAGGATTGGCCCCAGCCTTTATGGCAGCATTCGAGCGCCTGGCGCATGGTGGTGGTATTGCCTATGCATTCAAACGAGTAATCCGCGCCGCCGTCGGTCAATTGCACAATGTGGTCGACCACGTTTTCCACTTCTTTCGGATTGACGAAGTGCGTCATGCCGAATTTGCGTGCCATCTCTATACGACCCGGATTGATATCGACCCCGATGATTTTGTCTGCGCCCACCATCTTTGCGGCCTGGATTACATTCAGGCCGATGCCGCCGAGACCAAACACGACCACATTGGCACCCGCTTCCACCTTGGCGGAAAACACGACAGCGCCGACCCCGGTGGTGACGCCGCAACCGATGTAGCAGGCTTTATCAAACGGGGCGTCCGAACGAATCTTGGCGAGTGCAATTTCCGGCACCACGATGTAGTTGGAGAACGTTGATGTGCCCATGTAGTGGAAGATGGGTTTGCCGTCGATGGAAAAGCGCGAGGTCGCATCCGGCATCAGGCCGCGTCCCTGAGTCGAGCGGATTTTCTGGCACAGATTGGTTTTGCGTGACAGGCAGAATTTACATTCGCGGCATTCAGGTGTGTAGAGCGGAATGACGTGATCGTCTTTTTTCAGGGTCGTGACGCCAGGGCCGACATCGACCACGATGCCTGCACCTTCATGTCCGAGGATGGCCGGGAAGATGCCTTCAGGATCGGCGCCGGACAGTGTGTAGTAATCGGTGTGGCAAATCCCGGTGGCCTTGATTTCGACCAGGACCTCGCCTGCTTTCGGACCAGCAAGGTCGACTTCTTCTATGGTTAATGGAGCACCGGATTTCCATGCAACGGCCGCTTTGGTTTTCATGTTTCGCCTCACTTTTTGTATCGGGTAAAGAATGGCCATGATTGTCATGGAGGACAATCTGTATATGGCAAAGCTGATACATGAATGGCCGAAAATGCTGCCATAATGACCCGAATTTAATGCCCCTTGCACCAGGCTGCATCTCTTTGCACTGGTGCGCAAGAGCATATTTTTGCTTTCAGGCGATTAGCCATACCGTTACAAACCAGCCATGAACGCACCTCACTCCCATACCCCCAGAACCGTAGACATCATTATCTATCCCGGCTTTAAAGCGCTGGAGGCGATAGGTCCGCTTTCCGTATTCGAGTACGCCAATCTGCATCTGCAAAAGCAGCGCAAGGGAGTGGGTTATGACGTGCGTTTCGCTTCGACCAGCGTCGGCCCGGTGCAATCGGATACGCAAATGATGCTGCATGCTTCCAAGGCAGTCAGTACGCTGGCTTTGCCCGATGATGCCATCGTGGTCGGTGCGCGCAATATCCAGGGTGCGCTCGAACATGCATGGCCGGTGGTGGACTGGATAGTTGCGGTTCATCCGCACATCAGTCGTCTTGCCGCTTTGTGCTCCGGCGCTTTTTTCCTGGCTTCTGCTGGTGTACTGGAAGGCAAGCGTGCCACTACCCACTGGAGCGTGGCGCAAATGCTGCAGGAAAATTTTCCGACGATAGAGGTGGATGCGGATGCGATTTTCGTGCGCACGGGTAACTTGTGGACCTCGGCCGGTGTGACGGCCGGAATCGATTTGGCGCTGGCTTTTGTGGAAGAAGATTTTGGCCGCGAGCTGGCGCTTGATGTCGCAACCGACATGGTGGTGTATCTCAAACGTCCTGGCGGCCAGTCACAGTTCAGCACGCATTTGTTGAGCCAGAAAACGGTCAGGCCGAATATCCGTGAAATCCAGAACTGGATCCTGGAAAACCTGGATCAGCGTCTGACGTCTACCGCATTGGCGCAGAAGGCCATGATGAGCGTGCGTAATTTTGCCCGTGTGTTCCAGCAAGAGGTCGGCCAAAGTTCTCAGGAGTTCATAGAGGCGAGTCGCCTGGAGCGCGCCAAGCAATTATTGGCCGATGTTGCATTGCCGATCAAAAAGATAGCGGCACTGAGTGGGTTCACGGATGACGATCATATGCGCCGTGTGTTTCAGAAGCGACTCGGCATTACGCCCAAGCTTTATCGCGAACGTTTTGCTACGACCGGGATACATGAGGGGGATGTGACATCGCCCGCTGTTGGCAAATTTGAATGAACTTGCTGTCAGGTTCTTTGTGAGCTGGCAGCGACAACATTTCGTCAAAAGCTGAGGGACGGGAAAATATTTTCCTGTTCTGACGACTTTTTGCGCGGAACACCAAAAAAATCAAAAAAGGCGTAAACGGCACACACATGCCAGAAAGCAAAAAGCCCACCGCAGAGGGTGGGCTAAGTGCTTGATTTTCTTGGTGGCCCGGGGCGGAATCGAACCACCGACACAAGGATTTTCAATCCTCTGCTCTACCGACTGAGCTACCAGGCCAAGGCGCGCAAGTATAGCAAAGCTGTTGGGATTTGCAAGCACTAGATGCAAATTAAATTGTTAGCAGCCGCTATAATGAGCGCACTGAAATTGTTTTCTCCCTCTTATTTTCACGGATATCCAGCTTTATGCATGTGCAAAGCGACGTTTGTATTATTGGCGACGGGGCTATTGGTAAAGCGGCAGCCCTGGGTTTTGCGCAGGCCGGACTGAAGGTCACATTGTTAAGCCCGGCGTCGGCCCAGGCCCCTGCGGCCACTGACGACTGGGATGTGCGTGTTTATGCCGTTAATCATATTGCGCATGGCTTGCTGTCTTCCGTCAAAGTCTGGGAGGCGCTGGATGCGTCGCGCGTGGCGCCGGTCGATGCGATGGTGGTTAATGGCGACGGCGCTACTGCCGGCGAGTTGGCTTTCGATGCCTATGGTGCGCGCGTCGGTGCGCTGGCATGGATAGTCGAAGACCGTAACCTGAACCAGGCGCTGGATGCGGCCCTGAAGTTTGCTTCCAATGTAAATGTTGTACGTGGCCGCGCGGTCGCTTTGCAGGCCAATGCAACAGCTGCAAACGTGCAACTGGCAAATGGCGATACCCTGAGTGCCGAGCTGGTGGTCGGTGCCGATGGTGGCCAGTCCTGGGTGCGCTCGCAATGCAATATCGATTTTGATTATCGGCCGTATGGCCAGCGCGCCATCGTCTCCAACTTTGCCTGCGAAATGCCGCATCATGACGTGGCCTACCAATGGTTCTCGGCGGCAGAGGGCATCATCGCCTTGCTGCCTTTGCCAGGACAGCGCGTGTCGCTGGTGTGGTCGGCACCGGATGGGCTGGCCGATACCCTGTTGAAAGAGTCGCTCACGCAAATCGCGGCACGTCTGACGCAACTGGCCGGAGCAAAGCTGGGTACCTTGTCGCCTTTGCAACCTGAGGCAGTGAAATCATTTCCTTTGTCCTTGCTGCGCCCGCATGCGATTACTGCGTCACGCGTGGCCTTGATCGGTGACGCGGCGCATGTGGTGCATCCGCTGGCCGGACATGGCATGAACCTCGGGTTTGCAGATGTTGCCGGTTTGATCAAAGCGGTCAGCGAGCGTGGGCAGCACCGGGATTGCGGCGATGCGCGGGTATTGTCGCGTTATGCACGTGCCCGCAAGGAAGATATACTGCTGATGCAATTGACTACCGACGGTCTGGCTCGCCTCTTCGGTGCGGATCTGGAGCCTTTGCGTGTGGTGCGCAATATTGGTTTGAACTTGGTGAACCAGTTGCCTGTCTTAAAAAGGCGCCTGATAGGCCACGCACTGGGCAAGTCCCTGTAAAAGTTTCTGTAACTTCAGCTAAAAAATCTTAAACGGAATCAATATGAAATTAATCAAGGCTGCCGTAGCAGCATTGCTCGGCTTGGCTTTTGTCTCTGCATTTGCAGAAACTGCACAGGAAGCGGCGGTACGTAAGGCAATCGAACCACGTCTGGGTGAAGATGCCAAAGTGGTGGCCGTGAGCAAAACGCCCTATTCCGGCTTGTTTGAAGTACAAGTGAACGGCGACATCATCTACACCGATGCCAAAGCGCAGTTTTTGTTCGTAGGCCGTATCGTTGATACCAAAACCTATCAGGATTACACCAAGGCCCGCCTGGAAGAAATCAATAAGGTCGCATTCAGCGATTTGCCGCTGGAGCTCGCGATGAAACAGGTCAAAGGTAATGGCAAGCGCGTCATCGCCGTGTTTGAAGATCCGAACTGCGGCTATTGCAAACGTTTCCGCCAGACGTTGGAAGGCATCAACGACATTACCGTCTATACCTTTATGTACAACATCCTGTCGCCGGACTCGATTGCCAAGTCACGCAATGTATGGTGTTCCGCAGATCGCAACAAAGCCTGGGATGACTGGATGTTGAACGGCAAAGCACCGGCACCTGCTTCCGATAAATGCACGACACCGCATGAAAAAGTTTTGGCGTTGGGGCAAAGAATGGGTGTGACCGGTACGCCGACGATTATTTTTACCGACGGTTCCCGTATTCCGGGTGCGATCGATGCGAAGGCACTGGAAGTCAAACTGTCCTCGATCAAACAGTAATCACACTGCGATAGTTTTTCAGATGGCCACGCTTGCGTGGCCATTTTTATATGTGCGATACCGGGACGATTGCGGGCGCAGACTCTGCGCGGTGCAGCAGATACAGCTAAACTAGCGTACTTACACTTAACGGCGGTACAGCATGAAAAACGCAATTCAATACACCATAGTCCCGAAAGATCTGGCAGCGCATCTGTACGCGGTCAGCGTGACAGTGAACCAGCCTGATCCTGCGGGCCAGCGCTTTTCCTTGCCGGCGTGGATACCTGGCAGTTACATGATCCGCGAGTTCGCCAAGAATATCGTGCGCATACGTGCCGAGTCGGGTGGTTATGAAGTTGCGTTAAACAAGCTGGACAAGCATACCTGGCTGGCGGATGTCTGCACCGGCCCATTGACCGTGTACTACGAAGTCTATGCGTGGGACTTGTCGGTGCGTACCGCTCATCTGGATCAGACACATGGCTTCTTCAACGGCACCAGTGTCTTCCTGCAGGTGGATGGCCAGGAACAGCGCGTGCATGAAGTCGATATCCAGAAGCCGCAAGGCGAAGCCTACGCCAAATGGCGCGTAGCGACGGCGATGCGTCAACTGAAAGCCAAGCGTTATGGTTTTGGTTCCTACATCGCATCGAACTACGATGAATTGATCGATCACCCGGTCGAGCTCGGCACGTTTGCATTGGCGAGTTTCAAGGCGCATGGCGTGCAGCACGATATGGTGTTCACCGGACGTGTGCCGAATCTGGACCTGCAGCGCCTGAGCACAGATTTGCAGAAAATATGCGAAGCGCAGATTTCCCTGTTTGAACCCAAGACGCATAGGGCACCGGTGGATCGCTATGTCTTCATGACGATGGTGGTGGGCGATGGTTATGGTGGACTGGAGCATCGTGCTTCAACCGCGTTAATTTGTTCGCGTGCCGATCTGCCGGTGAAAGGTCAGAATGAAATGACCGACGGCTATCGCACCTTCCTCGGTCTGTGCAGCCATGAATATTTCCATACCTGGAACGTCAAGCGCATCAAGCCAGCCGCGTTCGCTCCGTACGACCTCACGCAGGAAGGCTATACGCCTTTACTCTGGTTGTTTGAGGGCTTCACCAGTTATTACGATGATTTGATGCTGGTGCGTAGTGGCGTGATAGATGAGACGGCTTATTTGAAGCTGGTCTCTAAAACCATTAATAACGTACTGCGTGGCAGCGGACGTCACAAGCAAAGCGTGGCGGAATCCAGCTTCGATGCCTGGGTTAAATATTATCGCCAGGATGAGAACGCACCGAATGCCATCGTCAGCTATTACACCAAAGGTTCGCTGGTTGGCCTGGCGCTGGACCTGACCATACGTGAGCAAACCAAGGGTAAGAAGTCGCTGGATGATGTGATGCTCGCCTTGTGGCAGCAATACGGTCGCGACTTCTATCAGGATGGCAAGGCGGGGCGCGGCGTGACGGAAGAGGACGTCGATGCCCTTTTCGATAGCGTGACCGGCCTCAAATTGAAGCGTGTGCTGGATCGCTGGGTACGCGGTACCGAAGATATTCCTCTCGCCAAATTGTTGGCGCCTTTTGGTGTGGGCCTGGCCGATGAACGCAAGAATGCGAAACCGGGCCTGGGCATGCGTACGGTACGTGACGGCAATGATTGCAAGATCGCCAGCGTGTACGAAGGTGGCGCGGCACATAAGGCTGGTTTGTCCGCCGGTGATGTATTGGTTGCTATCGATGGTTTGCGTGTAACGGCGACCAATCTGGATAGTTTGCTGGGTCGTTATCGTATCGGTCAGGCGATAGGCGTACATGCCTTCCGTCGTGATGAATTGATGACCTTTAATGCTGCGCTGGCTGCATCGGATATCCCGGCAGTTAGCCTGAAGAGTGCAGAAAAGCCGGTGACGGCCCTGCGTTTGCGCAAGGCCTGGCTGAATTTGCAGGATTAAGAAGGGCAGGTGCGCGTAGCTCGCGCACCTGAAATCGGACTGTACGGCGCTTAGTTAAACAGGCGACCCAGTTCGGCACCCGGGTCTGGCGCACGCATGAATGCTTCGCCAACCAGGAAGGCGTGCACATCGGCATCACGCATTTTCTTCACATCGTCAGGCGTGACGATCGCTGATTCGGTAATGACCAGTTTGTCGGGCGACATGCGCGGCAGCAAATCCAGCGTGGTTTGCAACGAAGTCTCAAAGGTACGCAGATTACGGTTGTTGACGCCGAGCAGCTTGGTTTTCAGTTTCAGCGCGGCAGTCAGTTCTTCCGCATTGTGTACTTCCACCAAAACATTCATGCCCAGTTCATGCGCACAGGCTTCCAGCTCTGCCATCAAGCCATGATCCAGCGCTGCCACGATCAGCAAAATGCAATCAGCGCCCCATGAGCGTGCTTCATACAATTGATACGGATCGACGATGAAGTCTTTGCGCAGTGCCGGCAAGGCACAGGCGGCACGTGCTTGTTTCAGATATTCCGGCGAGCCCTGGAAGAACTGCACATCGGTCAATACGGATAAGCAGGCTGCGCCATGTTTTTCATAGCTAACCGCGATCTCGGCCGGATGAAAGTCCGGGCGTATCACGCCTTTGGAGGGCGAGGCTTTCTTGATCTCGGCGATGATGCCGGCCTGACCTGCGGCAATCTTGGTGCGCAGGCTGGCTTCAAAGCCGCGTATCGCTGCACGTGCTTCTTTATTGCCTTCCACTTCGTCGCGCAGGCTGGCCAGGCTGCGGTATTTTTTCGCAGCGGCGACTTCGTCAGCTTTGACGTCGAGGATTTTGTTCAGGATATCGGACATGATTTCTTCTTACCTTAGATTGCAGGTGGTGCTTAAGCTTTGCCGAGTGCTTGCGTAACCTGTACAAATTGTTCGAGCTTGGCACGCGCTGCACCAGATGCAATCGCTGCACGCGCTTTGGCCAGGCCATCGGCGATGGAGCTGCTGACGCCAGCGGCATACAGCGCGGTACCGGCATTCAGCGCGACGATATCGCGGGCCGGGCCATCTACGTTATCCAGCGCTTCAAATATCCTGGCTTTGGATTCCACCGAATTGGCCACCTTCAGGTTGCGGCTGGCAATCATCTGCAAACCGAAGTCTTCCGGATGGATTTCATATTCACGGATTTCACCGTTGACCAGTTCGCCGACCAGGGTGGCTGCGCCCAGTGATACTTCATCCATATTGTCGCGACCCCAGACCACGATTGCGTGCTGCGCGCCCAGGCGTTGCAACACACGCACCTGGATGCCGACCAGATCAGGGTGGAACACGCCCATCAGGATGTTAGGTGCGCCGGCAGGATTGGTCAGCGGGCCCAGGATATTGAAAATGGTCCGTACGCCGAGTTCCTTGCGCACCGGTGCGGCGTGCTTCATCGCAGCATGGTGGTTAGGCGCAAACATAAAGCCTATGCCGGTCTGCGCGATCGATTCGGCGACCAGTTCAGGCTTCAGATTGATATTTGCGCCCAGCGATTCCAGTACGTCGGCGCTGCCTGACGATGAGGAAACGCTACGACCGCCGTGCTTGGCGATGCGTGCGCCAGCCGAAGCGGCGACAAACATCGATGCGGTGGAAATATTGAAAGTGTTGGCGCCGTCGCCACCAGTGCCGACGATGTCGAGCAGATTGGTGGTGTCGCTCAGCGGCACTTTGGTCGAGAATTCGCGCATGACCTGAGCCGCTGCTGCGATCTCGCCTATGCTTTCCTTCTTGACGCGCAGTCCCATCGTCAATGCCGCGATCATGACCGGCGACATTTCACCACTCATGATCTTGCGGAACAAATGCAGCATCTCATCGTGGAAGATTTCACGATGATCGATACAGCGCATTAAAGCTTCTTGTTCGGTGATCGGCATGACGATGCTTTCTGTATTCAAATAACTTGCGGCACTATCCATCTCAGCGCACGAGGAAGTTTTTCAGCAGCGCATGTCCGTGTTCGGACAGGATGGATTCCGGATGGAATTGCACGCCTTGAATATCGAATTCCTTGTGGCGCACGCCCATGATTTCACCATCGTCAGTCCATGCGGTGACTTCCAGGCAGTCCGGCAGCGATGCGCGTTCGATCGCCAGCGAGTGATAGCGAATCACGGTGTATGGCGATGGCAAATCCTTGAAGACGCCGACGCCGGTATGTGTGATCTGCGAAGTCTTGCCATGCATGACTTGCTGCGCGCGCACAACCTTGCCGCCGAATGCCGCGCCGATAGCCTGATGTCCGAGGCAGACGCCGAGGATAGGCAGCTTGCCTGCGAATTGCTGCAGAATAGGTACCGACACGCCCGCTTCATGCGGTGTGCAAGGGCCAGGTGAAATGCAGATGCGCTCAGGATTCAGCGCTGCGATTTGTTCCAGTGTGATCTCGTCGTTACGCACGGTGTGCACGTCTTCGCCCAATTCGCCGAAGTATTGCACCAGGTTGTAGGTGAACGAGTCGTAGTTATCGATCATCAGTAACATTTAAATCTCCCCGTCCAAACCGTCTTGTACCTGTTCCGCGGCTCTCAGCACCGCACGTGCCTTGTTCTCGGTTTCCTGCCATTCCATCTCGGGCACCGAATCGGCGACGATGCCAGCTGCTGCTTGTACGTACAACATGCCATCCTTGATGACGCCGGTACGGATCGCAATCGCCAGATCCATTTCGCCGCCGAAGGATAGGTAACCACAAGCGCCGCCATAGATACCGCGTTTGGTTGGCTCCAGCTCATCGATGATTTCCATCGCGCGGACTTTCGGCGCGCCGGATAAGGTGCCTGCCGGGAAGGTCGCTTTCAGCACGTCCAGATTCGACAGGCCGGATTTCAATGTGCCTTCGACGTTGGAAACGATGTGTTGTACGTGCGAGTATTTTTCGATGACCAGCTTGTCGGTGACTTGCACGCTGCCGGTTTCGGCGATCCGGCCTATGTCATTACGTGCCAGGTCGATCAGCATCACGTGTTCGGCGATCTCTTTCGGATCAGCCAGCAATTCTTTCGCCAGCGCCGCGTCTTTCTCTGGTGTCGCGCCACGTGGGCGGGTACCCGCCAGCGGACGGATGGTGACTTTCTTGGTATCGCCGGACGCAGTTTCCGCAATGGTTTCATTGCGCACCAGGATTTCCGGTGACGAACCGACGATTTGCATATCGCCGAAATTATAGAAGTACATATACGGCGACGGATTCAGCGAACGCAGCGCGCGGTACAGCGTGAGCGGCGAATCGACGTATTGTTTCTTGATGCGCTGGCCTATCTGTACTTGCATCAGGTCGCCTGCCATCACGTATTCTTTGGCTTTGGCCACCGCGGCCAGATACGATTCCTTATCGAACTCACGTATCGTTTCAGTGCGTACCGACGCGGTAGTGATAGGCAATTCGACGGCGCGATGCAACATGGCGCGCAAATCTTTCAGGCGTTGACGACCTTTGCTGAATGCTTCCGGCTGGGTCGGGTCGGCATACACAATCAGATACAGCTTGCCGGACAGGTTGTCGATGACTGCCAGTTCTTCGGTCAGCAGCAGCTGGATTTCCGGCAGGCCCAGATCGTCTTTTGGTGTTGTATGCGCGAGGCGCTTTTCAACATGGCGTACGGTGTCGTAACCGAAATAACCAGCAAGGCCGCCGCAGAAGCGTGGCATGCCGGGCAGGATCGCTACCTTGTAGCGGGCCTGGAATTCCGCGATGAAATCGAGCGGATTGCCTTCCCTGGTTTCGATGATGCTGCCGTTCTTGACGACTTCTATGCGCGTACCGAAGCTGCGCATCAGTGTATTGGCAGGCAGGCCGATAAAGGAATAGCGACCGAAACGCTCACCACCGACGACAGATTCCAGCAGGAAGGAATTCTTCCCGCCATTCTGGGTTTGTGCCAGTTTCAGGTACAGCGTGAGTGGTGTTTCCAGATCAGCGAAAGCTTCGGCGATCAGCGGAATACGGTTATAGCCTTGCGCGGCCAACGATTTGAATTCGAGTTCAGTCATGTTTCTCTCCGGACCGCTATTGTAGTCGAGCGGCGTGGTAGTTCAAAAAACGTTGCTGATCGCGCAATGGGCGCAGACGATCAGCGGCAATTGGTGCTTAAGACCAGTTTTGCCAGCGTCGCCATAGCCAGGCCTCGTGGGCGCCTGGTAATGCGAGTCGTTTTTTGTTGAAAAACATGATGTTTATGATGAAATTAGGTGAGCTGCATTAGTTGAGCTGCTTCTAGCAGCGAAGAAACTATACCATCCGAATCGACGTCTTGTATAGCCTGCCCGTGGTTGTAGCCATACGGCACCGCGAGGACCTTGCAACCCGCAGCCCGTGCGGCTTGCGAGTCATTGATCGAATCGCCGATGGCGACGATCTGCTCCGGCGCAAGGTCAAAATCAGCGCAGACCTGCAGTAATTGCATGGGATCCGGCTTCTTTTTCGTAAAGGAGTCTCCACCGTAAATGACTTCAAAGTAATCATGCAGAGCGGTCTTCTTCAGCAACGGCAGCGTGAAAGCGATGGGTTTGTTGGTGACACAAGCCAGACGCAAACCTTTGGCCTGCATTTCCTGCAAACCTTCGTGCACGCCTGGATAAGCGGTCGCGAATTCGCCATTCACATCAAAGTAATGTTGCTCAAACAAGGCCATCGCTTCCTTGAAGCGCAGTTCGACTTCGCTTTCTGAGAAATCGACGCCTATGGTCTTGCGCACCAGGTTTTCTGCTCCCTTGCCGACAAAGCTGATGGCGGTTTCCAGGTCCAGCGGTGTCAGGCCGAGTCCGGCCCGCATGCGATTGATGGCTATGTGCAGATCCTGTGCGGTATGCAGCATGGTGCCATCGAGATCAATAATGACGCCACGTATGCCGTGCAACATCTGGTTTTCAGTCACCGCGTTCAAGCTCAGACTTTCGCCAGTTCGCTGCGCATCGCGTCGATCACGGCTTTGTAATCCGGTTTGCCGAAAATGGCGGAGCCAGCGACAAAGGTATCTGCGCCAGCTGCGGCCGCAGCCGCGATGTTGTCGATTTTGATGCCGCCATCGACTTCCAGCATGATGTCGCGGCCGGATTCATCGATCATTTTGCGTACGGCAGCGATCTTCTTCAGCGTATGCGGAATGAAGGATTGGCCGCCAAAGCCCGGGTTGACCGACATCATCAGGATGATGTCCAGCTTGTCCATCACATGTTCGAGGTGATTCAGGGGCGTTGCCGGATTGAACACCAAGCCAGCTTTACAGCCGTTATCACGGATCAATTGCAGGGTACGGTCTATATGCTCGGATGCTTCCGGGTGGAAGGTAATGATATTGGCACCGGCCTTGGCAAAGTCAGGAATAATGCGATCAACCGGTTTGACCATCAGATGTACGTCGATAGGCACTTGTACGTGCGGGCGTATCGCTTCGCACACCAGCGGCCCGATAGTCAGATTAGGCACATAATGGTTATCCATCACGTCGAAATGGATGATATCGGCGCCGGCAGTGACGACATTGCGTACTTCTTCACCAAGACGGGCGAAATCGGCGGATAAAATGCTGGGAGCGATGCGGTAGTTAGGCATGATCGTGATTTTGCTAAAGAAGCCGCTATTTTACCCGTGACTCCGCCCGCCTGCCTTGCATGCGCCGGGAATTTCGTGTGCAATGGCTTGTTGCTCTATATATAGGGCATGGCAGCGCCACAACGACATATACAAGAAGCAAGGGAACTTGCAGCGCAAAAGGAATCAAATGGCATCTTATGAATTTACCGTGACTATTAATACGCAGTACCTGGAGGAGCAGTCAGATCCGGCTCGTTCCAATTATGTATTTGCGTATTCAGTGACGATCAGGAATACAGGGCAGGTCGCGGCACAATTGATTTCGCGCCATTGGGTGATTACCGACGCCAACAACCAGGTGCAGGAGGTGCGTGGCCTTGGTGTGGTCGGTAATCAGCCTTTGTTGCAGCCGGGTGAGCAGTTCGAGTACACCAGTGGTACTTCGATGGCGACGCCGCAGGGAACCATGGCGGGAGATTACTTCTGTGTTGCCGAGGATGGCAAACAGTTCGAGGCGAAAATACCCGAGTTCGTCTTATCCCTGCCGCGTACCTTGCATTAATCCTGTTTTTTCTCGTCGTCTGTCTGCGGTAAAGACTTTTGTGCTGGTGGTTGTGTTGGCTTTCTGCCGGAGAACATGGTCCACCACACTATAAAGAACAGTAAAAACAGCGCGATTCCCGCTTCAACCAATAGTAGCCACATTGCTTATCACCCCTATGTCATTGATCCGTCTTAGTTTACTCGCATCCCTCTTACTCGGCCTTGTTTCCTGTTCCACGCTGCCGCCCCCACCCGAGAAGCCGGTCGTGGCGCCGCCGAAACCGGTAGTGACGCCGGGCGATTTGCCGAAAACCGAGATCGGGCCGACGCTGCGCCCGACTACCTATGCCGCCCTGCCGGGATGGCGCCTGGATAATCTGCGCGAAGCATGGCCGGCTTACGCGTCGTCGTGCTCGGTGCTGATACGCCGCGTGAACTGGAAGAGCGCATGTACTGCCGCGGCGAATGTCGATACTAATAATAGCGAAGCCATCCGCCAGCACTTTGAAACTTACTTCACGCCGTACGAGGTGCGTAATCCTGATGGTTCGGATAATGGCCTGGTCACTGGTTACTACGAGCCGTTGTTGCGTGGTTCACGTAAACGCGGCGGCCCATACCAGACGCCTTTACACCGTGCGCCGGACGATATCCTGACGATAGATTTGGCCAGTGTTTATCCGGAGCTCAAAGGTATGCGTCTGCGCGGTCGCCTGGTGGGCAACAAGGTAGTGGCTTATCCGTCGCGTGCTGAAATGGCCCAATCGAATTCGCTGGCAGGTAAGGAAATCCTGTGGGTGGACGATCCTATCGAAGCTTTCTTCCTGCAAGTCCAGGGTTCCGGCCGCGTGCAACTGGCGGATGGCAAGGAAACTGTCCGCGTCGCCTATGCTGATCAAAATGGCCAGCCGTATAAATCCATCGGTCGTTATCTGGTGGATAAGGGGGAGATGACTCTGGATCAGGCGTCTGCGCAAAGTATTAAAGCCTGGGTCATTGCCAATCCGACCCGCCAACAGGAATTGCTGAATGCGAATCCTAGCTATGTCTTCTTCAAGGAAGAAAAAATAGCGGATGCTAGCGTCGGGCCGAAGGGCGCGATGGGCGTGCCTTTGACGCCGCAGCGCTCAATTGCTATCGATCCGCAATATATACCGATGGGTGCGCCGGTCTTCCTCTCGACGACTCAGCCGAACAGCAATGTCTTGCTGCAACGTTTGATGATGGCGCAGGATACCGGCGGTGCGATCAAAAATGCAGTGCGTGCCGACTTCTTCTGGGGTTTCGGTGCGCAGGCGGGAGAACAAGCCGGTCGCATGAAGCAGCGCGGTACGATGTGGGTGCTATTACCAAAATGATGTCTGAATAGTATTTAGTGCAACTGAGCGTAGTTATATAAGGAGCGATTCCATGCAATACGAAAATATTCTGGTCGAAATCCACGGCAAGGTTGGTCTGATCACCTTGAATCGCCCTGCTGCGCTGAATGCGCTCAATGACAAGTTAATGGATGAGCTGGGCCTGGCTCTGCAATCCTTCGATGGCGACGACGATATCGGTTGCATCATCATTACTGGTAGTGAAAAAGCCTTTGCTGCAGGTGCCGATATCGGTGCGATGGCCAGTTACACATATATGGATGTATATAAAGGCGACTACATCACGCGTAACTGGGAGCAAATCCGCAGTGTGCGCAAACCGGTCATCGCTGCGGTTGCCGGTTATGCGCTGGGCGGCGGTTGTGAGCTGGCAATGATGTGCGATTTCATCATCGCGGCCGATACGGCCAAATTCGGCCAGCCGGAAATCAAACTCGGGATTATTCCTGGTGCGGGCGGTACACAGCGTTTGCCGCGCGCAGTATCCAAAGCGAAAGCGATGGATCTGTGCCTGACGGCGCGCATGATGGACGCGGCGGAAGCGGAGCGTGCGGGTTTGGTTTCGCGCGTGGTTGCTGCAGACAAGTTGCATGAAGAAGCATTGGCGGCGGCAACGGTCATTGCCAATATGTCTCTGCCGATGGTGATGATGGTCAAAGAGTCTATTAACCGTGCATACGAAACGACGCTGGCAGAAGGTGTGCAATTCGAGCGCCGCTTATTCCACAGCACCTTTGCTACTGCGGATCAGAAGGAAGGTATGCAGGCGTTTATAGAGAAGCGTGCACCTCATTTCAGGAACAGTTAATAGCGCCTGAAAAAACTAATTTGAATTATTTCAAAATTATTTCAGCAAAGCGCTTGCCAAGTTCAA
>NZ_QAJP01000004.1:0-389162 GCF_003852535.1 Herminiimonas sp. KBW02
TTCTACCCACTCCTGGATGATTGAAATTACTTCAAGCAATCACGATCGATCAAGGCGAAATGAGAGAAAGATGTTTCGGCTAAAATCGTTATCGTGATTGCAGTCTTAATCCTTCATCATCCCGTAGCGTTGTAGGCTTTCGCCACACTTACAAGGTAATAACTGAGTTGACGCTGTTTGTTAACCTCTTAAACGCAACACTGAGGTGCGCGAAGTTAATAGCCATGTTTTCCAGATTGCGACGTAGAAGAAAAAATGTGCTTTGCTATGGCTGGTAGGATGCAATTTCGTGTCAGGATTCTATGGTTTCAAAACGGATGTACTGGAATTGGAGTCGATATGCCGATTGGAATAGTAGGAAGTACAGCTCCAGAATTAAAGGTTTCTTATTGGATTGATTCCAATGGAAAGGAGCGTCATCCGTTGAAGCTTGCCGAACTTGGGCCCGATTTCAAAGTACTTTTCTTTTTTCAGAATTGGTGTCCCGGATGTCACACCGACGGATTCCCGCAGCTAAAACGTCTTATTGATCATCTCGAACACAGAGGAGTGGGATTTGCTGCAATTCAAACGGTATTTGAAGGAATGGACACAAATACCAAAGACAAAATTCTTGTGAATCAGCGGCGACATCACTTAAAAATCCCTTTCGGTCATGATGCACCTTTGACCGCTAATCTTTACCCTGCAACTATAGAGGATTATCGAAGTCGGGGGACGCCTTGGTTTGTTCTCATAAATCCTAACAATGTCGTGATTTACAACGATTTTAGATTGAATTTTGAGAAAGCCCTGATGATCATCAAGTCGAGCTCTCCACTTGATGATGGCTCTCCTAGCTTATAGCGGAACGGAGTTCATAGGTTGAGCGGAATGGAAGAATTTTCTGTGGTTATTTCAGACCGTAAAAAGGTGTCTCCTGAATAGAGTGATGGCAGTAACTGACGAGTAAGAAAATTTTGGAGAGTGATCATGATTAACAAAAGTGCGTTACGAGAGTCAATGCTTGTACTGGAAAAAGAAAAATTAGCGTTTTCAGAAAAGGCATACTCAGAGTATCTCGGAAGTGCGAGGCGGAATAGCAGTGAACCGCAAGATCACCATGATTTCTCCATAGAGTTCGCTGACTCAGAAGTAGCGCAAGCATTTGAAACTACCCTTCATAGCCATATAGATGCGATAAGTAAACTAAGAACTATCGATTTTTCTCCAAAAGTCGTGGTCGAAGAAGGCGCAATTATTTTTTTGCGAGATCGCTGGTTTGTTATTGCTGTTGCGACGACGCAATTTGATTGTGATGGAACACCGTTTATGGGCATATCAACCGATGCTCCATTGTTCAAAGCGATGGAAGGAAAAGCGCCTGACGACTGGTTCACATGGAATGGTAAGGAATTTAGAATCAGTGTGGTCGCCTGATATTGATGCACTGATGAGCTAGTAAACACGGGGCAATAATTATTTAATTGCGATGCCTATTTTGGCCGATCTGCTGCTTAAATAGACGCATAACTCAGAAGGGGAAAATGTTATTAGGGGTAAAAGTACGGAATTTTTCTTAGATACGTTAAAGTAAGCTGGTTGTATCTCATATTTACCATGGAGCGATGATGCCTAAAACAGATGAAAATAGTGAGCCACAAAACGATGTGCCTATAAAAAGAAAATTATGGAAAGAAAATTCGGAACCAGCTCCGACGCACCACTGGACTATGGATGAAATAAAGGAAGATGAAAAGCTGCACGGATTGGTCGACGAAGACCACCCGTTTCCGTCCAAAAGTAACTAAGAATTTCCTTTGATTTGATTTATGTCAATTAGGGCGGAGAAGAGGCTGCGGATGTGAATCAAATGCTTCTTGACGGTGATACCGAGATGTATGAAGAACAAGGTGAAATTGCTCGATGCTGACATCGACATTGTCTGGAATGGTCGGCAACTCTTAGCTGTGACTGGCCGACATCAACAAAGAATTTACGATGATCGGAGCATTAAGCGGAGATTCTGAATCGCGGCACCTGAAGCGCCCTTTCCTAAATTATCGAAACACGCGATCAGCACTGCTTGTTCCGATGCAGTGTCACCAAACACAGAAATTTCCAGTGAATTAGTGTTATTGAACCTTTCCGGATTGATGTTCACCGAATCAGCTGCCGTGCCTTCAATCAATGGAGCGACACATACTGCGGTGGAACTCTCATAGTGTTCCGAAAGTATTGCATGCAAATCGTAAGGAGTAGTAGCAACTCGCGATGCCCATAGCGGTAGTGGTATTTGTACCAGCATTCCTTGGCGAAAGGTGCCGACCGCGGGTATAAATAAAGGCGGGCGAGAAAGCCCGGAGTGTTGTTGCATTTCTCTCAAGTGTTTATGTTGAAAATTCAGACCGTAAGGACGAAACGCCGGCCTCTTTTCTGAGGGATCTTCATAGGAAGCGATCATCGCTTTGCCGCCCCCGCTGTATCCGCTGATCGCATTGACCGTTATTGGCGTGTCCGGCGCAAGTAAGCCTTTTTGAATTAAAGGACTCAAAAGTGCAATCACACCTGTGGCATAGCAGCCAGGGTTCGACACCCGACGAGCTTGAGCGATACGACTTGCTTGTTCTGGGTGCATTTCCGGAAAACCATAAACCCACCCAGAAGCTACACGGTGAGCAGAACTGGCATCCAATACACGTACGTTATCGTTTTTGATCCAAGATACTGCATCTTTCGCTGCGTCGTCTGGCAGGCATAAGATCGCCACATCGACATCATTGAGAAGTTGTCGACGCACGTGTTCTTTTTTACGATCAAACTCGTCGATTGAGATGATATCGATATCATCGTCGTTGGCAAGCAATTGGTGAATTTGGAGGCCGGTTGTTCCAGCCTGCCCATCTATGAATATCCTGGGTTTTTTCATGACGACTCAGTTAATTTTCTATCGAGAAATCGTAAATATATAGTGTAATTTCGGAAGTCAGGTTCTCTACGGCGAAATGATTGGAAGAAAATCAAACAGATATCATTTTAGCGAGTTCGATATAACGTGTCCTTGGAATTGAGACTGAGTTATCAAATCAAAGTTCTGGCTATGATTAAGACAGAAGCGATAAAGTCACACAAGCAAAATGCAGACATTGAAACATATTAGTATTGACTTATGATGCCCGATTTTGATTTGCCTAATGCTCTAGATTCGAACGGATAGGAATAGCGATACGGCTCATGGTGAAAGCCTTCGTTAGGCAGTTATAACTTAAGAAAACGGACGTAGCGTAAGTTCAAGGCCCAAGATCACGAGGAAGAGAAGAAAGCAGTGACGGAATGTTTTCGGACTGATCTTTTGCCGAACAATCGCGCCTAACCACATTCCGATAAGAGCGGGAAAGACGGCCAATAACGACAGGCTGAGCTGATCAAGTCGGAACGCACCTTGGGTGAAGAGTCCTCCTGCGAGAGCAACCGTAGAGACGGTGAATGAAAGGCCGAGGGCCTGGACTAGTTCATCTTTCTGAAGTCCTAGGGCCTGCACATAAGGCACGGCCGGAAGAGTGAAGACGCCGGTGGCACCAGTTAACAATCCGGTAACAATGCCGATAAGAGGCGAGAGCCAGGATTCTAAACGTTTTGGAATCGAGAGCGTCGGTAAGAACAGGGCAGTGATGGCATAGGCGATCAGGGCAAGTCCTAGAGCACGCCCCGACAAGATGGGGTCAACGATTACCAATAGTCGCGCGCCCAAAAGTGTACCAATCACGATGCAGAGCATCATTGCCCACAGTCGGCGCAAGAGGCGAAATGTGTCACGCCCAGCCAACATTTGCCACACATTAGTCACGAACGACGGAATGATTAAGATTGCTGCTGCTGTCAGCGGTGACATAGTTGCCCCTAGGACCCCCATAGCGACCGTGGGTAATCCCATTCCACTCACGCCTTTAACGATACCGGCTCCTAGAAACGTGGCAAATAGTATGCAAATCAATTCAAGGTTCAAAGTATTCATGGTGTGCATTACATATCCAGTCAGAAGCTGGCACAATGCGGTTTTTCCGATGCCGCCTTCGGATTTGCCGAAGGGAAGTTGTTTTTTTTGGGGGGGGTATGAGATTCGATCTCACGGATCTACGCTTGTTCATTTGTGTCGTTGATGCAGGCAGCATTACGGCTGGGGCCAGACAAGCTAATCTCGCATTGGCTTCAGTCAGCGAGCGTATTAGTAATATTGAATCGGATGCCGGTGTCGCTCTACTTGTAAGAAGTCGAACGGGTGTGATAACCACCGAGGCGGGAGAAGCCCTGGCGCATCATGCGCGTCTCATACTCAAGCAACATGGCCTCTTACAAGGAGAGTTACGTGATTTCGGTGCCGGCGCGCGTGGTACGTTGCTGTTGTATGCGAACACTGCAGCGTTGACAGATTTTTTGCCGAAGAGGCTAGCACCCTGGCTGGCGCAACGTCCCCGCTTAAACATCGATTTGAAGGAACGGACGAGTACGGAAATTGTGAAGATGATCAGTTCAGGATTGGTAGAGGCGGGTGTGATATCGGATGCGATAGACTCCACAGGTCTCATAATTCAACCGGTCGCCAGCGATCATCTCGTCCTGATTGTTCCTCTAATGCATCGTCTCGCAGGATTGAAGGCGACCCACTTTGCCGACGTCACAGGTGAACAATTCATTGGCCTAGAGGTTGGGAGTGCGCTTCAGAACCATATCGACGAACACGCGACCGAATTAGGGAAAACCCTAGCTTTCCGTATTCGTATGAAGAACTTCGAGGATGTATGTCAGATGGTATCGCAAGGAGTGGGGGTGGCGATTGTTCCGTATGGAGCCGCAAGGCGTTTTAGAAGTCGATATCCACTCAAAACTCTCAGGATTAGCGATGATTGGGCTCGCAGGCAACTCTGTCTGTGTTTTCAGCAATGGCACAAGTTATCTTCACCAATGCAAAGCCTACTGACGCATCTCGGCGGCGGAGCGTAGATAATTGGCAGTCTCAGCTGATTATTGGAGAAGAAAAAATTGGTATGTCATTTTCCAAGTCAACAAATTCTTGTGCGTTAAAGTCGAGAACCGTTGCGTTGGAAATCATATTAGGCGCTAATGAACGCATCATTTTCGTAACAGTGTTAGCGTGACATAAAAATTAAACGCGTTCAGAATTTTGGATGCGATAGCTCGGTTTATACATGGTCACGAGTTCTTCCGCAGCAGTGGGATGAACAGCCATAGTACGATCGAAATCCTCTTTCGTGACGCCTGCCTTTAGAGCAACACCAAGTAGTTGGACCATCTCGCCAGCGTCATGTCCAAGTATATGCGCACCCAGAACTTTTCGACTTACCGCATCAACTATGAGTTTCATGATCGTTTTTTCCACACGACCGGAAAGCGTCGCCTTCATCGGACGAAATTCGGCACGATAGACCTCTAGTTCGGGATAGCGTTTTGTAGCCTCTTCTTCAGATAGCCCCACTGTTCCAATTTCCGGCTGCGAGAATACGGCAGTGGCGATCACGTCGTGATCAGGAGCAGTTGGATTGTTTCTATACTCGGTTTCGATGAAACACATGGCTTCATGGATCGCAACCGGTGTAAGTTGTACTCGATCAGTGACATCTCCTAGTGCGTAAATATTGGTGACGTTGGTGCGAGAATACTTGTCCACAATGATTGCGCCGCGCTCATTAATCTTGACGCCGGCAGCCTGCAGGCCGAGTTCTTGAGTGTTTGGGTTGCGACCAAGTGCCAGCATGACGGAATCTACGGCTATCGATTTTCCGTCCATTGTTTTTGCCATGAGACCCCCTTCAGGAGTTTTCGTAACGTTCTCTATAACGTCGGATAGTACAATGTGGATACCTTTTTCAGTCATTGCTTTGTGCAGACCATGACGAAGGTCTCGGTCGAAACGTGACAGAATTTCTTTTCCACGATAGATTAGTGTTACATGTACACCAAGGCCATGGAAGATATTGGCAAATTCGACGGCGATATAGCCGCCACCGGCAATCAGGATTGATCGAGGCAACTCTGGAAGGTCGAAAGCTTCATTGGACGAAATACAGAGTTCATGGCCAGGTAGAGAGGTATGTGGGTTTGGTGTGCCGCCGGTGGCGACGATGATCTTTTCTGCAGTTACCGTCTCTCCAGTTCTTAAAAAACGAATAGTGTGGGCATTGATCAACTCTGCGCGACTTTCAATGATCTCAACACCATTGTTCTCAAGGCCATGACGATAAAGACCTTCGAGTCGGGTAATTTCTTTATCTTTGCCAGCGATTAGCTTCCTCCAATTGAACGTATTTTTACCGACTTCCCATCCGTAACCTATAGCATCCTCGAAATGCTCATGAAATTGAGAAGCATAGACGAAGAGTTTCTTAGGTACGCAGCCTCGGATGACGCAGGTTCCCCCGAGCCTATGTTCTTCGGCAATTGCAACTCGCTTGCCGAGTGACGCAGCGAGTCGGGCCGCCCGCACTCCACCCGATCCACCGCCAATTACAAATAAATCATAGTCAAAGGTAGTCATGTAATCTTCCCGGAAATTAAACTTTTAACGAATGAGTAACTTATTAGACACTAAGGTCGAAAATTAAAGTACTGACCGCACATTAGCGTGTCAGGTAAATAGTTTTTGATAGTGGATGAACCCTGAACGATTAGCGATGCGGTCGTATAGTTGTCTGGCGTTATGATTGTATTCGTGTGTCAGCCAATACACACGAGATACTCCGCGGCTTTTCGCGTTTGCATAGACATGTTCGATCAAAGCGCGGCCGACGCCATTGCCACGCCCATCGGCTGCAACGAAAAGATCTTGAAGATAGCAGTCATCACTCGTTGCCCAAGTCGAGCGATGATAAATAAAATGCACTAGTCCCACCGCTTGTCCATCCACCATGGCCAACGCCGCATGTATCGGTTCGAGCGGATCTAAGAAACGAATCCAAGTCTTGTGTGTCACAGAATCAGGGATATCCACTTCATAAAATCGCTGATAGCTTTTCCACAGAGGAAGCCAAATTTCAAAATCGTCGTTTTTAATGTCCTTGATTTCGACTGGTTGCATGGAATGTTCCTAAAATTTAGGTGTTCGCTGCGGTATGGAGCGGGTACGTGGACGTTATGAGTCGGTTGTTGTTCTTCGTGCACCGGCGTCTATGGACCGACGAACTTCACACCGTACTTGTGATAGTAGGTGTTCTTGATTTCTTCCTGACTTCGATGAGGATCAGCAAAAACATGCGCTGGCGACAACAACGGGGTGATCAAGGTTGTCTCTATTCTGACAACATGATCGACAGGATATTCTGGGCCGTTCGTCGCCCGAACCCAATCGGCAATCATTGAAAATTCGTTGTGATTTGACGGCAGTACCGATGCTCGACCTTTGAATCGATAGCCTCGTCTCTGGAAAATATCAACTACATTAATTTCGACGGCGGGATTACGCTTCAAATTCTCTATCGTGCGAGGTGAAGCGATATCGGCGAAGTAGAGAGCACCATCTCTGACTGTCAAAGATGCTTTCGGTGAAAGATTGGGTGTTCCATCTTCGTTGACTGTCGCGACAAATGACAGCATCGCCTGTTTGATGATTATCTCAACGTCGGCATTAATTTCAATCATAGACATGGGACATTTCCTATGACTGTTAGGTCGATTTTTGCGAGTGCTTTTTCTCTCGCTAGTTTGGCTTGTTCTTGGTCGAGAAAGGCAGTGGCTTGCACGGAGAGAAATTGTAGAGATTTAAGTCCAATGCAGTCCAGCACTGCCGACAGATACGGAGTTAGAAAATCAGGCTGGTTAGCTCGATCGCCCGTAAAGACGCCGCCGGAAGCAATTCCGACAAAAACTGGGCGATTCCGGAGCATTCCCACCTTCCCCGTTGGAGTGGACTTGAATGTTCGGCCGGCGCGAAGAATTTGATCAATCCAAGCCTTGAGGACCGACGGAACGGTTAAATTGTTCATTGGTGTTCCAATGACAATCACATCCGCTGTTTCAACTTCTTGAATAAGAGTTTCGGACAGATCCAGTGAGCCTTTCAGCGGAGCCGCCAAAGTGCCTGGTGACGATAGGGTAGTTGCATAATCGGATGACGCGTGGGGTAGAGGGGTTGAGGCAAAGTCTCGACGGCTGATACGCGCGTTAGGAACGATCTCAAGAAGTTTTTTGACGATTGCTGCCGAAAGTTGGCGACTGTGTGATTCTGGGCGCGGGCTGCAATCTATGTGGAGGATGTTCATGCGAACGATCCCAACTGCTTTACAGAGTTGATCAGGACTATATTCATAATTGCTCTCCTTAGTTAGTCGCCGTTACTTCGAGTCCGCGTTGCACTGCCGGGCGTGCTAGGCCACGGGTAAACCATGCTTGTACATGATGAAAACGGTCGAACTCGACGAGTTCGCGCGCTTCGTAAAAGCCGATAAGGTTGCGTACCCAGCCGAGCAATGAAATATCGGCGATGCTGTAAGTTCCCATCACCCAGTCGCGGTCTGCGAGTCGATTGTCAAGGACACTGAGTAGCCGTGCTGATTCGTTTACGTAACGGTCGCGCGGACGTTTGTCCTCATAAGCTTTGCCGGCGAACTTATTGAAGAACCCGACCTGGCCGAACATTGGTCCAACTCCGCCCATTTGCCACATCACCCACTGAATCGTTTCGTAGCGGGTGTTTGGGTCACTCGAAATTAATTGTCCGGTCTTGTCTGCAAGGTATAAGAGAATAGCTCCCGATTCAAACAGCGCGAGTGGTTTACCGCTTGGCCCCTCAGGGTCGTAGATTGCGGGAATCTTACCGTTGGGGTTGAGTGAGAGAAAGGCCGGGTCGTGACTTTCGTTTGCTGCGATGTCGATTCGGTGCGGTTCATAGGCGAGGCCTGTTTCTTCGAGCATAATTCCGACTTTCACCCCATTTGGTGTCGGCAAGGAAAAGAGTTGAAGCCGATCGGGATATTGTGCTGGCCATCGTTTAAAAATTGGATGATCGAGTATCATTTTCTCTCCTAAATTTGTCAGCGTTCAGATTGAACCAGCTAGCGGAACGGCTGGATAATCTTTTTCAGGATCAAACACGTTGTTGAAAAAGTTGGTTAGAGAGAACATCGCCACCATTGAAATTATTTCCATAATGTTCGCATCCGTGTAGCCGGCATCGCGCACCGCTTGCACGTCAGAGTCGTTAACTTGGCCGCGAGTCTCAATGACTTTACGTGCAAATTGGACTGCTGCATCGCGCTTCGGGTCGCTGGAATGTCCCTTTCGAGCGAGAATAATTTCATCGGCAGGAAGTTTAGCTAAATTGGCTGCATAGGTATGAACCGCTAGACAATAATTACAACCATTCACCTCGGAAACAATGAGACTGATTGCTTCACGCGTCTTCATGTCGAGTGCCTTGTTTAAGGAACTGCGGAAGGCAGCCCATGCGTTGAATGCGATTGGACTCTGCGCAAAGCTCGCCAGCATATTTGGAGTAAAGCCGAGACTCTTGCTGAATGCATCGAGAGTTGGTTTCGACTCCGGCGGCACTTGTTCTGGCTTTAGAGCAGTAGTTCTTGGCATGGTAATCTTTCTAAAATTATCGGTTTATTTAATGGAGTATTTCAGTGGCCAGCACTTTGTCCACCGTCAACGTGCAGAATTTCTCCCGTGATGAACGGTGCGGAGTCGAGAAAGAGAATGGCATCGGTGATATCGTTAGTTTCACCTAAGCGTCCAATAGGGTTGTAAGTTCCCAGGGCTTCGTGAATTTCGGTTGGATGCATCGGCGTCTTTATGTTTCCCGGAGCAACGGCATTCACTCGAATACCTTTCTTTGCATATTCGATTGCGAGTGATTTCGTCGCAGCATTGATGCCGCCCTTCGATAAAGCCGCCAAAGCCGAGTAAACGCCGCTGATCGCTACTTGGTCGATACTAGCTGTGATGCTCACCACGTGACCACTCGAATGCTTTTCCATTTCCTGAATCGCAAGTTGCGTGATGTGATAAAAACCTGCCATGTTCACATTCATTACGGAAGCGTAATCTTCTGCTGTGTGCTCAGTAAAAGGTTTTCCGATATAAATGCCGGCGTTGTTCACCAACGTGTCAATTCGACCAAACCGTGCGACACCTTCGGAAATAACACGTTGAGCAGTTGTAGGATTGCCTATGTCGCCGATTACGTTCAAAATGTTCTCGTCATCCGATGGTTTGATCGAACGTGAGGTTGCGATGACGCGGTAATCGAGTTTTCGAAATGCCTTTACGACTTCAGCGCCGATACCACGCGATGCACCTGTGACGACAACTACCTTCTGTGACTTATTCATTCCTTGCCCCTGATAATATTATTTCTCGTCAATGTCCATCGCCGGCATACACGAAAACTCCGACGCGTTCCTGAGATATCTCTTTGGATGCATCCGGGTTTTCGCATCATGCATGAGCTTAGATTGAGCCAGCTGGTGTAACGGCCGGGAAGTCTTTCTCGGGATCGAATACATTATTAATAAAGTTCGTCAGGGAATACATAGCCACTAGCGCAACAATCTCCATAATATTTGCATCTGTGTAACCAGCATCGCGGACGGCTTGTATATCGGCGTCACTAACTTGGCCGCGCGCCTTGGTAACTTTCTGTGCAAACTGAATAACTGCGTCCCGTTTCAGATCAGTAGCATGGCCCTTTCGAGCGAGAATGATTTCATCGGCCGGCATCTTTGCCATATGCTCAGCTGTATAGCTGTGAACTGTCAGGCAGTAGTTGCAACCATTTATTTCGGAGACAACTAGGCCAATGCTGTCACGAGTTTTTACGTCAAGCGCCTTACTCAAAGAGCCAAGCAGAGTGGCCCATGCGTTGAAAGCAATGGGACTTTGCGCGAAAGTCGCCATCATGTTGGGGGTAAAACCGATATTCTTGGTGAACATATCGAGAGTTGGTTTCGAAGCAGCTGGCACTTGGTCTGGCGTTAAAGCAATAGTTCTGGTCATCATGATCTCCATAAGTAAAGTAGGCAGTGGTTTTACTAATTTGGGAAATTCCTCTTAGAATCTTCCCTTCGGTTAGTGACTCTACTTTAGGCCTGCTAGGTACAAATTTCGAGACGACCTTGGCTCAATAAAATGCTCAAAAAGATCAACATAAAGAAATAATTCATCGACTGATCGCGAAAGGAAATGGTGCGACTAGCATCTCATTCAGCCCGCAGATTGAAAGCGAAGACATTACTTGACTTCGTGTGATAGGCGTCGACATTGCCCGGGGGTCATTCCCATTTTTTCAGTGAACACCCTCCGAAATGCTGCCACGGATCGATAACCGACCGCGTCGGCCACAGCCTCGGTGGTCATTCCAGGTTTCTTAAGTTCATTAGCGGCCATGCTCATCCGGATTTCCGTCAGAAGTTCTATCGCCGAACGCCCCAGTTTGTCTTGAAAGTGCCGCACAAAAGTAGCGCGTGACATGTTGCACAAGTCGGCAAGATCAGGAAGATTCCAAGGGCGTGCCGGACTAGCGAACATTGCTGAAATGGCTGGGGTCAATCTGGAATGGCCGGCAAGCGTTAGTAGGCCAGACGGTGCCTGATCTGATTCACTCGCCGCGCGTAGTGCTAGTGTGAATAGTGCCGAAGTTAGTGAGTTGAGGATTGCACATCCTCCCGGTTTATCGCTGGCAGACTCCACACGCATTAGTCCTACGAGATTGGCTAGGTGGTTGGAAGCGGACTTGATGTCTCCCCCACGGTGGCCGTCGATGGCACGCACAATCAAAGTCGCGGGTAGATAATCACGAACCAACCGATCATGAGGCGGTTCGATGAAGAATCGCCCGCACAGCATGTCTAGATGCTCACCCGGACTGTCATTCTCGCTGAGTCTCCATCCCGCAGAACCCTGTCGATTGTGTGTGGCGCTCGGGGGATGTCCGCTGCCATCATGCAGCACATGCGCAGACCCGTGAGGCAACAGCACAATATCGCCGGCCACTAGTTCCTTGTTCGTTTTCGTGTCCGGATCCTCAATAATAGCCCGACCATTGAGCACCACGTGATAGGGGATTTCATGAGCTGCAGATTGTGGCCAAGCCACACGCCATGGTGCACCATACGTGCAGTGGACCTCCAGCTTGCCGGTGACGGTAATTATTTGCAGGAGGCGGCTGAGCCAATCGACTTGGGACATAGAATCTCGGAAACTTAAAACGTTGATTGCGATTGCACATTGGTTGTGAGCACCCCGGTGTTCAATGCGCGAGCCGACCGTACACATAGTGTCTGACATCTTTCATGGAAGAAATCGAGCACATACGAAAAACCCGGAGGGATTTCCAAGACTGCTTCCTGGGCCCCTCCGGGCTTTGGTGTTACGTTTACCTTACTTCTAGATCCCTCGAAAGGGGTATTGTGACTGGGTTAAGTTTAGATCAAATTTAGTACTTCTGTAACTGGACGGCGTGGTTTCTGCGCCCAGTTTCCGGCACGCTCAACCCCAACGGACAATAACATGACTGGCACTTCGTTTTTGGTCAGACCGAATTCGCGGTGCACCCCATCGGCATCGAAGCCTATCATCGGCGTCGAACCCAATCCGAGCGAACGGGCCGCATAGATCATCGCCGCCGCGCCAAAGGTGCCGGTGCGCATGGCCTCGTCACGTTGACGCTGCGGTTGGTCCATGTAAAGACCACGCGCAGGGTTTTCCCATTCCGGTACCATCGTTGCAGGCATGACACCAGCTTTCACCAATGGAGCTAAGCGTTCAGGTATTACGCTGGAATCGGCTAACTGGCCACAGATGATAAAGGTAACAGCTGCTTCGGTAATCGGGGGTTGACCCCAAGCAATCGGGCTCAGCCGAGCCTTGGCTTCGCGTGTGCGCACCGCGATGAAGCGCCAGTTCTGCATGTGAAAGGATGTTGGTGCTGTAGTACCGATTCGCACGAGTTCATAGATTTGCTCATCGCTTAAGGTGGCGTCAGGGTCGTAATATTTGGCAGCGGTGCGACTCAAAATACATTCGATGACAGGATTGCTCGTGGTGATTCCGTTGATCATGATTATTCCTAGGGACAAAAGAGTATGTTGAGGTATAAGAAAATGCTTACTTTGCTGGTTTGGTCAGTTCTTTGTCATTGCTATCAACGATGAATATGGCCAATAGCTTTGCTGCTTTGGTTTTGCTCGCATTTCGGCTAATAGAATGGCTCGCACCAGGCGGTTCAGACCAGCTCTCACCAGCACGGTATACGCGAACTTCACCATCGTTGACTTTTGATTCGATCGCACCTGATACCACGTACGCGTATATGAAAGCGGACTTTGCGTGCATGTGGGGTAACGAGGCTGCACCCGGTGGATACTTAACCTCTACAGCGACCAGTGATTTACCGGGTAGATTTGGAATCGTTTGTTCAAAATTCAGCTTCACAATTTCACTGCCATCATGCGCTACGACATCACTACTAATGAAGATTGTAATTGCCGCGCATAGCGCAATCAGAATCGGATGAATGATCATGTGTGGATGTCTCATATTGCCCTTGAAATTTTGTGCAGCAACGTGCAAATATTCTGTACCATCAATGGTATTAATAAAAGAACCAAGATTCGCTATTTTTGTGTGTACTAAGAAATGGCGAGTGGAGGGCGCTTCATACTGACTAGTTCCATCACATCATGAAGATCATTTGCAGATGAGATAGCAACTGTCATCCATTTCCCATCAGGGTATGTTCGGGCTTGATCGTAGAACTTAACCAATTGAGGGCTCCAGGCATAACGCCGCTCCTCAAACTTCTCTCGCTCTGCTCTTCCCAAGACCACCAGAACTGAAAATAGTTTGTATCCCGGTATTAATGTGCAGAACGCCTTGGTCTTCTTGTAGCGCAGGGACCAACCGCGGTTTTTACCGCCATGGAGCCAATCCGGTGTGAAAACATTGGGATAGGATGCTTCGATCCAGCTTCGCAGCTGGTTCCAATGCTCGAACGCCTCCAGCCCGATCCAGTTTCGGATCATGTTTTCATCTGGCGGTGCCGATTTGTCTATGATTCTGTCGCCGATTTGAGACTGCTGCTCGATGTTGCTTTCCTCACGCCTCACATTGATTTCTCTGGTGGACCTAGCACCTGCTTTTCCTGGAGACGAACTTTTCCGCGTGGGTGGGGTCTCGAGCGTCATGTTGACCTTAGGATTATGTGGGTTAATATGAAAATATTTTGTACCATCAATGGTATGAATAAAAGAACCAAGATTCCCAATTTTTGTGTGTACTAAGGATATGATTTCAAACCTGAAAATTCAAATCGATCGGACTGCAAAGTTATCTCTATCCGAACAAATTTGTGTGAGCATTCGGCGGGCAATAGAGTCGGGACTTCTTGCGCCTGGCACTCGATTGCCCTCGTGGCAAGCTCTAGCTGCACAACTTGGTGTGGCTCGCGGTACTGTTCAAGCGGCGTATGAACGATTATCAGACTCTCAGATGATCGAAACATTTGGAGCAAAAGGTACCCGCGTAGCACCACGACCCCTAGTAACTGCGATGAAACCCGAAGTGCCTCAGCCTGGAGCTTTTATAAAAAACTATCTGGAGATGATGGCCGGACCAGCGATCTTTCAACTCGGTATTCCAACGATGGAAGGGTTTCCGGAACAGCTTTTCGCTCGTGCCCGCTCTTCCAATTTACTGAAGACTGGATCTTTCTCATCGATGGTCTATCCTGACCCTAGGGGGGAGTTCGAGCTGCGGAGAGAAGTTGCAGGCTATCTCTCCATTTCTAGAAATTTTCACTGTTTTCCAGAGCAGGTGTTTATCACTTCGGGATACAGCTCCGGCTTAGGCCTTGTACTGCGAGTGTTAGGTTTGGACCATAGGAAGGTTTGGATGGAAGAGCCTGGTTTTTTCCTCACTCGAAAGGGATTAGAACTTGCTCGCTTGAATATTGTCCCGGTACCTGTAGACGCAGAAGGCCTCAACGTAGACTACGGAATCGAGAACGCCGCGGACGCAGCGTTGGTCGTGGTAACGCCTGGTCAACAGGCTCCATTGGGCACTACTCTGTCTTTGAGGAGACGGCTTCAATTACTTGAATGGGCAACCGCGAATGATGCCTGGATCGTCGAAGATGACTATCTCAGCGAACTTCAACTAGAAGGCAGGCCCGCGCCCGCCTTAGCGTCTTTGGATGAGGGGAAAAGAGTTATTCACGTAGGTTCTTTTAGCAAAACTATTAGTCCGGGACTGCGACTTGGATTTGTCGTGGTGCCAGCTGAACAGACTGCTGCGTTCTCCGAGGTTGCTACAACACTTGCCCCTGCGCCATCACCCGTAACTCAACTCGCTACTGCTCAATTTATGCGTGATGGTCACTACATTCAGCGCGTACGTCGACTCAAGCGTTTATATTCTGCCCAGAGTAACGCGCTATGCGAGCAGTTACGCATGCGTGACGCCGAGTGGATTAAGGCCGGCTTGGCGGTACTCCTCAGACTACCCGAGGGAGCCCCCGACGTGCAGATTGTTCGGGATGCGAGGAGCATTGGTATCGCACCATCGCCGTTATCTGCTTGGTTCGCGACTCCATCCAGAGCCTTACCTGGTCTTTTGCTTGGGGTTGCCTCTGCACCTGAATCGTACGTTGCTAAATCGTGTCGCCAATTGTTCGAGATCATCGACCGATATTGCTAGCAAACCACTGTTTGAGTGGGTATTTATCGATCCAAAATAGAATAATGATTCTATCTTAGATGTAATTTTGACATGACTTCGCGCAAAACTACTGCCTGATTATGTTGCTCATCTTTAGCGCCGTAGACAAGCGTTATTGGCCGGCCAGCAGCATTCACGAGTAGTAATTGCATCTGCCGTAATTTTTCTACCTCAGTTAGTTCACTTCTATAGCGCTGTTTGAAAACTTCCCAATGTTGCGGATCGTGCGCGAACCATTTTCGCAATTCGTCGGTCGGCGCAAGTTCACGTGCCCAATGATCAAGTTTCAGCGATTCTTTGCTACGGCCGCGAGGCCAGAGACGGTCAACCAGAACTCGATAGCCATCATCTTCGGAAGGATCCTCATATGCTCGACGAATCGAAATCATTGAATGTTTATTACCTAGGTTCGACATTTCAGTTCCTCATTGACTGGGCCTGATAAAGCGACTATCTAATCCAAACGTTTTTTTACTGTCTCACGCAAGACTGGTAAAAGTTTACTCTCGAACCAGGGATTACGGGCCATCCAACTAACGCAGCGCCATGACGGATGCGGTAATGGGAAAAATGTGGGAAGAAAAGAGGAGAATGCTTTAACTCTATCTGTTTGTAATCGAGGCGCTGTCCACGGCAAATAACGCGCTTGCGCATAACTTCCAATTAACAATGTCAAACGATCGGATGGGAGTTGCGCCAAAATTTTGTCATGCCATAACGGCGCACATTCAGGTCGTGGAGGTAGGTCGCCAGTTTTTCCTTTACCTGGGTAGCAAAATCCCATTGGCATGATGGCGACTTTCTCTGGATTGTAAAAATCTTGTGATGATATGCCAAGCCATTCCCGCAAACGCGCACCGCTTTGATCGTCCCACGGAATACCGCTGGCATGCACTTTCGTACCTGGTGCTTGTGAGATGATCAAAATCTGCGCCGTTCTGCTGAACTGCACCACCGGACGGGGACCTAAGGGTAAATTTGGTACGCAGTTAGTACAAGCAGCAATTTCTTCATGTAGTTTTTTTATACTTTGTACCATTTTTTCTTGGCTGGAAATTTCTGTTTTCGAAAAATTGCGGTGTTCACTGACAGAGTCGGATTTTGGTCCACAGAACTAGTCTTCTACTCACTTGAGTATGCGGAACTACATTTTAAGCCTGGGTCAGTTCTCGATGAAAATCAATAATCCACTTATCGGTAATACGACTTAGCTTGCATTACCTTTCAACGATAGATAACGGGATGACCATGCAGTAATTAGATCAGCTACATAGTCGGCATCCCGGCGTTGCGTCAGTAAATGATCTGCATCGTCCAACGAAATAAAACTCTTAGGATGCTTGGCCGCTGCAAAGATACGTGAAGCATTCTCGACATATACCGTATCGTCACCTGGCGCATGCATCACCAATAGTGGACGTTTCAAGGTCGCGATGTGCGAGTGCAAGTCGTTTTCTCGCAACGCATTGATCAGATCTTTGCGAACAAAAAAGGGACGACCAGCTAGGTGGACTTCGGCCTCGCCATCGGCTTCGATTTTTTCTAAAGCAGCAGGGTCGAATTGATGCAGAACGTGTTTTAAATCGTATGGCGAACCGATCGTTACGACCGCGCGGATATTTGGCATCATGCCTGCTGCCATTAAAGATGCTGCACCGCCCAGACTATGACCGATCAGCAAAGAAGGTTCCTTATCAGCTGCAGTCATTGCCTGACCTGCGGCGACCAGGTCCGCCACATCTGCAGCAAAAGTCGAATCACCGAATTTGCCCTGGCTCGCACCCAATCCGGCAAAGTCAAAACGCAACACACCT
This sequence comes from Herminiimonas sp. KBW02, assembly GCF_003852535.1. Taxonomy (GTDB): domain Bacteria; phylum Pseudomonadota; class Gammaproteobacteria; order Burkholderiales; family Burkholderiaceae_D; genus Oxalicibacterium. The sequence goes on from NZ_QAJP01000004.1 coordinate 17,523, forward strand.
ACACCAAGCGCTCCCAAAGCGCGTGTTGTTCGAGTAGCCGCTAGACTGTCTTTTCCACACGTAAAGCAATGTGCAAAAATCGCCCAAGCATGCGGTGCTTCTGGTCCTTCAATGCGGCCAGATAGCCGATAGCCTTTAGGTCCTTTAAAATCAAATACCTGTGACGCCATGATCATCCTTTAGTATGTAATTCAAACTTGAGCAATCGATGCCCATACTACTTGATTTTTTCGGACACTTGTAAGTGAACATATATAGGTTCAAGCTTTCGGCTTGGTTAAAGACCGAGGCGGCTACGTCGCGTAAGCAACGACGGACTTTGAAAAAGACGCACATCGATCTATGTGCATTGGGATTTGATGGGTCGTATGACCGGGTCTCAGCCTTCGCAAGGCGATGGAAGGTGGATCAGTTTTCGGTAACAATAATTTATGAGCAACAGGCCGTTTTGACTAAAAGACGAACAATATCAGATGGAAAATATGGAAAATATGGAGTGGCTACTCGACTTGCAGGATGACTCCAGCAACGAACGGTGGTTTGATGCCGCTGTGCAGATCAAGTATGAATATCAGCGGATATTACGAGAAAATTTTGATTCAGATGTCGCCAGTCTTCAGGCATATCTGCATCGAGTGGCTCAACTTGGTGCACTTCCTGGTTGGCCTAGACAGTATTGGACGGAAGAAAGCTTCGATGAGCAGGCATTTGTAGAGTTGATCGATACTTATCCTCTAGCCTCCGAAATTCTGACGGATAGCGATGGCGTGTATCGCGAAAATATGGTGTGTTTTTGTAGCGAATTATTGAGAGCTAAACTCGCACTCAAGACTGGTCTAAGGGAAAAAGCATGGTGGCATTTGTCTCGTGCCAGTTTTTATGACGGGCAAGCACAGGGGTATTACCTAAGGGTAAAGCCAGCGGAGGATAAACGGAGGAGCGGGAAAAAAGGCGGGATATCTAAAGAGAAAAATAAGCGGCAAGCGGTTCGGAATGCTTGTATGCAACATCTAAAAAATGATTGTCCCCTAGGGGGGTGGAGCTCTACGAGTGTCGCTATCGCTGCCGTAGCTCCAAAGGTCGAAAAAATGATTAGAAAACAACGCGAAGAAGTCGATGTCCATGAGCTTCTTTACGCTTGGTTGAACGGTGACCTAGAAGTCCAACAAGCAGGTGGTTTCAAAATGCCATGCGCATGATTGCGGTATGGTCGAGCGGTATACGACATTAGCCGATTGAGTAACGTCTCTGATGCGTGCGTTAGCATGCGTTAGTGCAACGTCGAATCTCCATCAAGCACGGCATGATTACATTTCGCCTGCGCGTTCCCACGACGCTGTAGGTCCCTCGTCGGACGTTCCGTGAGTGCCCGACTTCCTGCTATCAATCTTGTCGTTCTGGCGAATCATGAACTCGGGTAGTTTTTGTAAATTCGTTTAGTGACCTCGGGCCAGGCGCGCACGTAATTCTTGCGACGATCTATTTCCTCCTACTATCGCCACACATTAATTTCATATCGCTCGACTCGCGTAGTTGCCGATCACATCGTTTCCTAAATGAAGAAGGTAATTTTTTACAGGTGCTAGGTATCGCGAATTTGGCCCTAATCCTTAATCATTCGTCGAGCTGCAATTCGCAGCGTTCAAAAAAGGATTAGCTATGTACAGAACGACACCGGTAGATACCATTTCGACAACTAAGACCAACTCCAATAGCATGATTACGTCGGGCAACGTCGCTTTATTTTCATCTCAAAAAGATAATTCACTGCGCATCCTGCGCATGAAGCAACTGATTGAGCGCACACAATTATCGCGCTCGACTTTGTACTGGCTTATTGTGAACGACCCAACTTTTCCTCGCAAAATCAAATTGTCTGTACGTACCGTTGGTTATTGCGAATTTTCGGTTGATGCCTGGATTGCATCGCGCATCGCGGCATAGTCGGAGAGAAAAAATGACTAATTTAACTATGTCATTGAAGCATATGGCTACGTATCCTTTTGGGCAGCCACTGGGTGGACTTTTGATGCCTCAGGCGTCATTGTCTCCCCCCGATCTAATGCCTTTCCCTAGCCATTATTATCCGGATGAATTGGGCCAAATGATGAAGCAATTGTGCGGCAGTGGTGCCATCCCGCCTGAACTTGTTGGTACGCAATTAGCTATTTTTTGCGCTTTGGCCGCTCAAGGGGTTGCTGATGTCGCATGGCCAAACGAACAGCCTATGCCTGTCGGCATTAGCGCTGTAATGGGTGTGGGTGCCTCCACTGGCAAGAGTTTTATCGAAAAAATACTCAAGGCTCCCTTCAGCCCCTATCGAGAAGTTCATACGGATGCCAGCGGTGAAAAATACGGTTTCTTGATCGAGGATGCTTCGCGTGAATCTCTGATTGATAGCATGCGTGAATGGCCGGTAGCCGGCTTGATAACGGATGAAGCGGGCATGCTCAAGCCATTACTGCGCCATGCTCACACATTGGCAAAATTGTCAGATGGCTCTTCGTTGCATCACGCACGCAAGGCCACAGGCAGAACTCAGGTGAAGGATCCCCGCCTGGTGATGTTGCTGATGGAGCAGCCTGACTTGTTCCAAGAAACAAAAATCAAGTTAGGTGCAAAAAAGGGTGGCGTCGGGTTGATCAATCGTTGTTTTGTGGTGTCGATACCGCACAAGCTGTCCGAGGGTACATACGATGACGTAAAACTCTCACACGATATGACTGTTTGGTATGAGAAAAAAGTAACCGAGTTGATGGACGCTAGCATTTTCTATCTGAAAGGTGAGACAGCGAAGCGCCCAATACTTAAATTAAGCAATGATGCCCTTCGTCATTTTAAAGGATTGAGTCAGCACGCGAGCAAACAATGCTTGCCTGGTTCGGATTGGTTCTTCATTTCGGAGTATATCGGTCGTCATGCTGAACGTGTCCTGCGATTGGCGGCGATTTTTCATGTCTTCATGCATGGTACTAGCGGCGAAATATCTCTCGATACTTTGTTACGCGCTGAGGGCTTGGGTAACTGGTATATAGAGTCGTTTGCGCAGATCGCCTACGAACCGCCAAAGACGACTCAGGCCGAAGATGATGCTGACAAGCTCGCGGATTGTTTTTACCAATTTTTCTACCAGACCCGGTATTTACAGTTCCCCATGTCTGATCTTCGACATACGGCATTATCAATTGGCCTTACGCCTACTCGTGTTACTCGAGCGCTGGCTACTCTTGGTGAGCAAGGGCGCATTCGTGTCTTCGTACACCTCAAAAAGCCTTGGGTTGAGTTGAACGCATCACGCTTCCCTCAATACTGATCATCAGACTGTTTGCCATGAATGCATTGACATGCATTCATGCGCTTTTATGCCCTGTCGTATCGGAATAACTAAGCATATCGACCATCTTGCAGAAACATCGGTGAGGGTGGCGGCTCGGATTTCCGTGAATGCAGTTTCATGGATGTTTTCTGAAGCGCTGAATTCTGGTTATTAGTGAGATATGCGTTGGTACAAGTGGTTATCCATGCCTCAGATAGCGATAGGGATCAATACCAATATTTGAAGAAATTTATATGAATGCCAATATTAATTTATACACCTTGAAAGCTACCAACGGTACGAACTACATCATGCCCTATGCCTTAGGTGATATCCACCAGTTGATGAGTTTTATGGGTCTGGTCATCAATAGTCAAGTGTTGATGGGTAGTGCGAGTAGTAACAGAAGATATGCCCGCGAACTTAAGAAAACGAGGCTTCATCTCCATATGAAGTGTCTACCTGAATATATTCAGCTTTATTCAAAGAACTACTATTTTTCACCATTGCTTGATTTCTTCTTCGAGCAATATCGTATTCATCCGATCCATGAATGCCTAACGCTTGATGAGTTTGATTCAGACGACATCGATATATTTAATAACTTCATTTCGACAATGCGCCAGCACGCAACAGAGGTAAAGCTAAAGAAAAAGGTGGCTGATTGGCTAAGCAAAAGCAAGAAGAATCAAAAAAGCCTTATGGCGTTTGAAAACAAGTTGTTTAAAAAGAATGCGCGATTGATGGTGATTCGCTTGGATTTTAACTATCACAAGGCTGAGTTTTCGCCAGCCGAAATCGAAGAACTATGTACGCAGAATGCTGCATTGAAAGAGCGTGACCTATCCGACTATTGGGCTGGGGATGACCTTTCAGAAAAACGAGTCATGAAAGGGCGTATTGCGTTAGAAGAGGTTCAGCGTGACCGGAAGCATTTATTCGGAAACATGAAAGGCAAGCCTTCTTTATTTGAGCATCTGGTCGGCTATGCGTGGCGTATTGAATGCGGGCATGAGGCCGGCTATCACTTGCACGTCATGTTTTTCTTTGATGGTTCATATGTCCAGAAGCATGAATATCTCGCTCAAGAAATTGGCGAATACTGGCGTGATGTCATCACGAAAGGCCGTGGCTACTTTGAAAGCTGTAACAGGAACAAGACAAAGTACGGTGGTTACTGGGCGCTTGGCACAATCAATCACTGGGAAGTTGCGAGACGGAATAACTTGAAAGCTGCGATGCAATATTTTTGCAAGACGAATCAGATCGTTCAGGTGGTTCCGTATCGTGGATGCCATCTTTTTGGAACTGGGTTTGCTCGTCGTGACCGTGGAAAGGGAAATCATAGTGGCCGGCCTCGCACGCGTGGCGACTCACCCACACCAAACCAAGGCTCGGCTCTGTGATTTTTTATATCCGTTTTTGTCCTTTTTCTTTTAGATCAAGGACTTATTGAAAAACAAAACAATTGGGGTAGGTGTGGTTAGGTACGCCTACCCAATGAAAAAATATTGAGGTTACTTATGAATATGGGAAGCAAGGATCCGGCGTGGTTCGGGTGTGCGATGTTGGCAATCTTCGCTACGGGGATTTCGCTCAGTCTATCGGTAATTACCGGATGGCAGGTAGGGGATTTCTTTGTGACGAAAGCAATGATGGCTGCGGTTGGTGTATTGGCAGTGATGGCAGCGCATTTAATGCCAGCTTTATACGCTTCGAAATCGCACAAAGTACGCTTTGTCGGTCTGACGTTATGGCTGTTTTGTGTGACATACGTGGCGTTTAGTCATGCGAATTTCTTTCTGCTATCGCAGCAGCAGGCTGGAATGCAGCGGGAAATGGCAATCACGTCTTCGCCCGTAATTGGCAAACCGCAGAAGGATTTGATTGAGGTTTTGAATGACAAGGTCAAGGTGCAGACTGAGTTAGCGAAAATACAATTTCGCTGTCAGGAAGCCTGTACCCGACTGGCTTCGACGAAGGCAAATCTTGAGGCTCGGCTAGCGGTATTGGAGGAACAGGAATCAGTCGCTAGAAACTGGCAGAAGAAGTTGGAGCAGCAACAGAAACGTCAGGAAATTGCCCAAAACAACCCGGCATTAAGTCGATTGGCGGAGTGGTCGAATATGACGATTACCCATTTGGAACTCATCATGGGAATAGTCTTTTCCCTTATTCTTGAAGGGGTGGCCTGCTTTTGTTGGTACTTGGTACTGCAGCGACGTGATTTCTCTTTGACTCATCCCATTGTGACTCCAGTCGTGGCACCAGTCACGGTAATTGAGGATGTGACGAGCGCAAGTCAGATTAGTCAGATGCCAGTTTCACAGCAGTACGATGATCTAGTTGAAAAACTGGCGCAGTTAGTCAAAGGCGGGCACATTAAGCTGACTGTTGCGAGTATCCGCGAGTATTGTCGTTGTGCACAGGGTAAAGCTGCAGATCTGAAACGACTGGTCCAGGAGAGAGTAGATGGAGAATGCGCAGTTTAAAAGTCATTAGGGAGCTTGATCTGCGCGAATGATTATTTGTGACGTGCCTATTGGTGGACGAGAGACAGTTAGAAAACGGCCGATATCAGTATTTGATATCGGCTTAGTTTTAGACGCATTTGCAACTTGGTGGTCGCAACTATACGCATGCAATCGCTTTATCTTTGATGATTAGAGCCACGCCTCTTGTTCAGCCTTACGTCCTTCCTGGGCCATAGCCTCGCACAAAGCACGTAACGTCGGTTGGAGATCTGCCTTCGCAAGCAGGACGCCTAGTAAGCGCCGATCATGATCATTTAATGGCCAACGCTGAATAGTGGCTTCCCATTGTGGGACTCCCATCAAGTGTGGCTCCCAACTAGAACCTTGCTCTTCCCAAAGCCGTCCAACCCCGCAAGCGATGTCAATACCAGCTGGATCAGCATCAGCACTAATCCAGCATGGCGCAGGGGCAAGGCGTAGCAGGTTGGACATAGTGAGCATCCAATCATGAGAAGGGCGACCAGGCATCCAGACTACTGCTATTCCCTGTTGGCGCTGGCTAGCCTGTTTTTCGAAACTTGCGCGATTTTCAATTAGCCACCAGCGTTCGGGTGGGCTCACAGCTTCCAAGTTCCTTAGATCCGCCAACGGTAAGCCTAAGCAATGCAATGGCGCTAGGTCAACCTTATGTTTCCCCCAGAGTAGCTCAATGTCTCCTGCTAACCAAGCGACTTGAGCAAAACGGGCTATGCCTAGTCGTTCTAGATCAAAGATCGATTCCAACCAATGCCATTCGGCAGCTGTCAGCGCCTTGGTTGCATCTCGGGCATGTAGGGCAAAATTGCGACGCGACCCTTCCTGCCGGCTATCGTGCCACGTAGCGATAGACTTCAGTAGAGAAAATCGGCTATCCAAGACTTCTAGACGCAATGATTTGTCTTGTTCCAGCTCGGTCACAGCTCGAGACAACTCGTCCAGCAAGTCAGGGTCTAGTGCTGGCACGACTGTCGTGGTGCACCTTACCTGTAGCCAATCTACTATCTCTCCGACTTTTTCCTGGCGTGCCTGTAAACGCTGACTGGCGCTGGATAGACCCATTAAACTTTGTAAATGAGGCAAGTCACGCCAGGTAATGGATTCCCATAGCCAGTTACCGCCAGCGAGCTGTTCACGCCGCGATATCCATCCATTGTTCAGCATTTTTTGGCAGAGGTCTTCCGCTCGCTCGATAGATATATCGCTGGTTTGAGCTTCTTTCAGCAATGCTCCACGTTTACGTGTTTGAGCATCACTACGTGCCCAACGTAATAAAAGTGCTTTCTGATCGGCATCGAGCAAAGGCAGCGTTAGCGGTACAGGCTTAGAGGAGCACAAGTCGCGCGCGTTGCGACCTTTGGGCGTGACTCCTATATCTTGCATAGCCTGCCTGCTCAAGCAGCACCTGAGCGACGCTGTAAGACACCGATCGGCGGCGCCCATCGTGCTTCTTTCAGTTTTTTGGAGGTGACTAGCGTGATATCGGCAGGCTCAAATACCTCTACGTTGTGAGTGATAGGTGTAGTTAACACATATTGTGCTCGTGTTGATTTGAGGAAGTGCCCCACGAGTTGAATGTTACGTACATCTAAATGAGCAAAAGGCTCGTCAATAAAAACAAAGCCGCCAGGCACATCTTCGTCTTTGAGCAAACCTACGAGCAGAATCAAGGACTTAATTACTTGTTGTCCGCCCGAGGCTTCGCCATCGTTCAAGCCAATTTCGCCTTTTCCATCAAAATTGAAGCTGACTTTTAGCTCGGCTTGGCGCAATACGTTGTCATCATTCTCTAGGTGCGGTAAATCAGCGCTCACGTCGACACCAGCTAACAGGCCCAATTCGACAATATTTTTACGATAGCGTCGGATGGTTGCGCGCAACACATCGATATACCGTTCGCGAGCATTGTCCACTGCTACAGCTGCTGCCGAATTGCTTGACTTACGTGCATCAAGGTCGATACGCTGTTTGCTGACTGTTCCTCGCATAAGCGTTTGTTTTTCTTCGACAGTAGCGTCTGTTTCCCAGTTTCCGCTTTGTAATTCGTTTTCTACCGATGTCATACGCAACTCTGCTTGTTTGGCATTCGCGTACGTAACGTAGAGTGACTCTAACGCGGTAGCAGTAACCCATCTCGAGGGAAGCTGTCGTTTCTGTGTATTTGAAGCGGTAGCTTTCGTACGTTGCTCATCGTAGCGGTTACGCCACTCTCGCTCTTGGCGGTCGGCCTCACCCTCACTGTCACGCAGCTGCCTTTGCAAGGTCTCGTAATTAGTAAGCGCTTTAGTCTGGGCTTCTACGGCGCTGGAATGTTCCAAATCCAGGCTTTGCCAGCGTTCACTGGCGGCAACGCGGGCTTGTTTGAGCGCAGGTAGCTGTCTACGACTAAGCTCGAATTCTTCACTATGTTTTGCCAATTCTTCTGCTGCACGATGCCCTTTGCTTGCCTCGACCGCGTCATCAAATTGACGATTAACCGTTTTTTGCTTTATTGCCACCTCAGTGAGTTGCTTATCTAGCGCGTTGAGTCGCTTTTCGATGGATTCTTTACGAGCGGTGAGAGCGGCGACGCCGAACTGATAATCGCTTGCATCACTCCAGACGCTACGTCCGCCACGGCCATCTCGCAGGTAAGCAAGTGGTGTGATCCATTCTCCGCCCCGTTTTGCGCCTTCTTTGGTATCGCTAACAAGGTGAATTTGAGCTAATTGTCGTAGTAGCCAAGTGGGTACTTTTTCCGAGAAGCGTAATACTGCCAGCAGGCTATCAGCCGGTGGTTGCATCGGAGCGGGTGCCGTATCTGAGACAACATAGTGTCTGTAGCGCTCACGTTCAGCGATCGCCATGGCACGCCCTTCATCTTTTGGGTCATCCAAAACTACGATCCAACGAGAAGCGCGTAAAACCCCTTCCGCCGCTGCGCGCCAAGTATCGTCGGTGATTTCGATAACATTAGCCAAGAAATGGTGGCTGATATTTTCTTGCTTGAGCATGCGCTCAAACCGTTGTACTTCGGAAGGCGGTGGCGCTTGATGCTTGCCTTGCAATCCGTCCCAAGCGCTTTGGGCTTCGTTGCGCTGGATTTCTAAGCTGCGCCACAGGTCAGCTAATTTAGACTTCTCTTGTTCCAACTCCTGCAGGCGTGCTGAGAGCTGCGCAGCATCACTCTCGACTGCCGCTAGAGACATCAGTTCGTTGGCGCGATTGACCATTTCTTCAACCGGTCGTTCGGCATCCCGTGCCTTAACTTGGGCATCCTGAGCATTTTTTTTGGCAGTTTCCAAGTCCCGTACTTTATTGACAACGGCTTGGCTCTCTTCGAATAGTCGAAGTAGTCGCGCGCTGTCGTCAGCACGTTGGCGCCGCTGCGAACTGGCATGTAGACGCTGGCGATGTAATTCTCGCAAGCGGGTGGCACTTGTCTGCCGGTCTTCATGCCAGGTCAACACAGGGATCACTTCGGTCGCGAGTAATTCCCGTTCCCGCAGCTTTATTTGATATTGGCGATAGAGGTTAACGCGTCCGTCCAGTACCGCCAACTGAGCTTCGCCGTGCGTTAACTCACGCTCAGCGGATTCGACTTCTGCGGTCAGTTCTCGTTGATGGCGGCGTGCTTCTTCATAGCGATCCAAGACTTCTTGGTCGCCGAACACTTCAAATACTAAGCGTAGCAGCTCCTTTGGTGAGAATTCGCAGAGTCTGTCGGTTTGACCTTGTTCTAAAGCCAATACCCGGGCAATCGCCCGCGAAAGTCCAGCGCCTTCCAGGCGTTTGCGCCAATGTTCTACACCCAGCCATTCTTTATCGGCCATCTCGGCTAAGGTCTCAATCGAGACGTCGCCGTCGCTCATCGAGTAGCGCCGTTGCCAGTCGCCACCATTACGCTCAATGCGACAAGCTAGGGTAACTTGGTCTGCGTATAAAAGATTGCGTGCAAAAGGACGGGTCGACGTTTGTCGCGAATGTGGGCGGTTATCAACCGTAGCCCGTAACCAGGTCGTATCAGCATTGGCGTGACGCGCATAGGTTTTATAGCTGCGCCCCCCGGAGCATTCCAGCCCAAGAAGGGTACGCATAGCGTCGAGCAAAGTGGTCTTGCCTGAGCCGTTTGGTCCGGCTACTGTGATAATGGCACCGTCCAACGGCAATGTCAGACGTTGGCAGTAGTCCCATTGGAGTAGTTCAAGCGATTGCAAGTGAAACATCAGGCACCTTTCTCTTCATCTTGCACTTCGGGCATTTCTGCTTCTTGGCTTTTTACGCGTGTCAGTACGTCTCCCAGGGCGCCGTCAAGTATGCGCGGGGCTAGCGAGTCGTAGTCGAGCAGAAGGTCCAGCAATGGCCCTTCGATAATGTCGTCGCCGCGGCGAAGAATGAAGCCGTTTGTTTCAAGTCGCTTGAGATTGCCATCCATTCGCGTTTTCTTCCCCAACTGCGTACCAAAATCGGCTAGTAAAGCCTTATATGAAACAACTGGGCTAACCGTAGCAGCACTAGGCAGGGGTTTGTCACTATTAAACATCTCCTCCTGGATATCCCCATTTGACGTAGAGGCACGGGCGGATTGCCGTTCCCGCTTAGGTAATACGATGAGAGACCACAACACGACTAGCAGTGAAACGGCATCGCGTGGCAATTCCAAATTATTGTTGGCATTCAGTCCCGCCTCGCCGAACACGGCTGATTCAGCGTTGCGTAAAAGAGCGACGCAGATATGATCTGCATAGATGTTATCTATTAAACGCAGACCTACCTGTGCCAAACGCTCTTGCACGGCTTGCCACATGTCGGCTTCGATCAGAGCACGACGTACCCGTGGATGTTTACGAGGTAACCAGCGGCGTGCCAATAACTCGGCTGCCAACAATCCAGCATCGTCAATTACTTCATTCATTGGATTCTCTTGAAATATCAGGATGTAACGCCCCTAGGCTTAAGGCGCACACATTAGGGTCATCAACCCGCTCAATAGCTGGAAGAAAGCTAGCTTGCCAGGGCAATCGTGCCAAATCACCGGTCTGGCCTTTTAAGGTTCGAGATTGATGGTCGCCGAGCAAAGGCAATAATTGCATGCGATAGGCCGCCTGAGAAAAACGGCCGCCGAGCACAACTTGCTGCAATGGCAAAGGCTCTGCCATTTCACCTTCCGGCAACGCACCTAACCGGGTCAGTTGATCGATTAACTCATTCAATTCAGCTGGCATGCTGAGAACCTCTATCTCGCCCGCTGCAGCTTGCGCGGGAGGTGGGAGTCCTTCGGAACGTCTTGGATTTGGTCTGTCGCGCTCAAATTCTCCCTCGGCTACGTCCACTAATTCATGACCGCTTACAAAGATCGGCTGAACACCGATAGAAAGTGCGTCACCGAGTAATGTCGGCAAAAAAGGATAGGTTTGCAGCCATTGGCGTACGTCGGAGCTGGTAACGCCGGTACTACCCAGCGTTACTCGCTGACGGTCAGCCTGTTGTAGCGCGCGCGTGAACTGGCTGGCCATGGATAGCAAACGTGCTTGTCCATTGCCTAAGGCACGCGCTTCACGCTCCAAGCGTGCATCGTCGTGTTCGCTACGGATTAATGCGGTAAGCGCTTCGCCGGCACGTCCGACTAATTTCAGGGCACGCTCAAAGCGCGGCTGTGCTTCACGTAATCTGGCTTCGGAACCACTAGCGATGGCGTCGGCGAATTCATCATACAAGCGAGCCAATTGCGCATGCAGATGCCGAATCTGGCTAGCATCCGAAAGACCCATGGCTTGTGCGCCCGCTACCTGCGCCAGAAGGGAAGCCATCTCATCATCTTCGCTGCTTGCCCTAGTCAGTGGAGCCAGGAGCGCTTGTACCTGTAACGCAAGTGAGGATAAATAGTAATCCTGTGCGGTTGCATCCCAGACTAGTAAAGTTAATTCCCGCAGTCGCTTAAGGACGGCGTCCAATACTTCGGGTTTGAGATTGTAGAAAAGTTGGTTGAGATCGTCTCGGAGCAATCGCCCCTTAGGCTGCGCAGCAAGTTCGAGAAACACCCATATGCGCAGGCGAGCCGCAGCATGCCCGCCCGACAACAAGCCGCGCAAGGCATCTAGTACGTCCAAATGCTGGTTTAATCCCCAAGCCAGCATGGATTCTGTCGCTAAGCTGGGATCACGAAAATACCCATCGAAGGAGTCGAATTCTTGTTCATCAACCTGGAGCGGTTGATTCAGTTCTTCAGCCAATTTGGTTTTTCTATTAAATTGAACGCATACATCATACCGGAACGATTGCATCATTAATAACACGTCCCGTCCTCATGTTCGAGAGGGAGGGAGTATTCGCATGCTACTTGCCTGTAGTTCGTAAAGCAAAGTTACAGCTCAGAGGATTATAAAAAGTTGGCGTTCTGATTTTCTAACTTGGTGCTGAAAGCAGGCGTCTCAAGCGGTCCATGCTAATGGCAGCTTTGCTTTTGGGCTTAGTGGAAATATACGTGTGCATACTCAGCGTACCTCTGAAAAGCCAATTCCGCTCCGGCTATGAGTTGAAAAATAGTAGATTTTTACATGTGGAAGGAATTCAAATATCCCATGTTTATGGGATATTGCTCAGTCAGCCACCTCTGTATCGTTCGATTTTCTTCTGGGGTTTGACATGGCTGAGTACGCAAAGCAGGGTGATCGAGTAGCTGTTTTGGTGGATTGTGACAATACATCCCCTGAGATTCTTGAATATGCGTTACGTGTCGTTGCTCAGTTTGGACGAGTTGTCGTGCGTCGCGGCTATGGTAATCACGCCACTCTGGCAAACAAGTGGCAAGAGGCTTTAGTGCGTCTCGCATTTACGCCATGTCTTCAATATCAATACGCGGCGGGCAAGAACACTTCAGACATCGCACTGGCACTGGATGCACTTGAAGATTTGTTTGATCACCGTGCCGATACGTATTGCCTCGTTACCAGTGATTCAGATTTCGCATACTTGTGCCGCAAGTTGCGTGAACGTGGGGCAACCGTATGCATCGTGGGGGAAGACAAAACACCGGATGCTTTACGAAACGCCAGCGATCAGTTTTTTGAATATCAGAAGCCCGAAGCAGAGAATGCGAAGGTGGGCACTGCCAAGAAATCTAAGAAAAGACCTAAAGCCTTGATCGCAGCCGTTTCTCTTATGGCAGCGGAGAGTGCAGAAGGATGGGTCGGTTTGGGCGCTCTGGGTCAATATATGCGTAGAACAGATCCTGGCTTTTCTCCGCAAAAGAATGGTTACGGTGGATTGCTTGAGATGGTAGAGAGCTACCCTGGTTTGACGACTCGACGAGATGGTGGAGGCCATTGGGTACAAGTAAAGGAGAAAGCTGAGTGAGGTAGAGGGAGGGCAAGTAGATTAGGAAAATTCGTCGCCAAAATTCCAATTTAATAAGTGGCATTCTTTCTCTGCGATAGACTCTCCCTCATTACCTTCAGGAAGTATCATGATTAAGTCAAATCGAAATACGAATCCATTCGGAAAGCACATAGCTACTTTGGGTTATCAAGCAAATTAATTCGCGAAACTAAGACCCGACCAGATCCCGATAGAGCACGAGAGGCAACAGAACGTGCTCTCTATGCTCTATCCACTTCACTAATTTGATTGAAACTCGAAACTGAGCTCTTCGAATATCTTAGTTCTTTATCTTAGCTGGAGACTGTAACGCATGCTGGTAAGCATCATTGATAGAAGGTAAAGCGCTTAGTACATTACCACTCGATAGAAGGAAGCATTGTGAACGCAAAAGAAGAAAACGGGAATGCCGTATTGCAGCCATTCGAAAAATGGCTTTCCGAACGCCATAAATGGCTTCAGACGGCGGCAGTGTGGATGATTGAAAATAGAACTCGGCCTAATGAAAAGGTCATACGGCACTTCGCTGATTTGTGTTTACTTGAAGCGACCAAAGTGGAAAGTAAGGATTTTCGAAAGATCACGCCAGGATCTTTGGAACAGGCTGCAATGCGGCCGCAGCTTAGCTTAGTTGAGCTAGCTGATGTTTCTGGCGTCAATGCAATTAAGACTGGCGCTAAATTGACGTTCGGGAAGACTGGTTTAACGGTGGTATACGGTTCTAACGGATCGGGGAAGAGCGGATATGCCCGGTTGTTAAAACAGATTTGCGGATCACGTGCAAAAGAAGATCTGCTAAAAAATGTGTTTGATAAAAAGGCTGGTGAACCAACGGCCAAGGTTTTGATCGAGAAGGGGGGCGAGAGCATTCAACTCGATTGGATCTTGGAAAATGGTGGTCTTGCAGATCTTCGCCATGTGCATGTCTTCGACGCCGCGACGGCTGCTCTGTATTTTGGGCCTAAAAATGAAGCAACTTATGAGCCTTCCAGAATGAGGTTTGTTTCTTCGCTCATTCGCCTCAGCGACGAAGTAGCTGAGGAGCTAAATTCTAGAAAAGAGCGTCTAATTAGCAAATTACCCATCATGTCACCAGCTCTGGCAGGGACGCCGTCCGCTCAATGGCTTAATGCGATGAAATTGACAACGACTCAAGCAGAGGTCGACATCGCTTGTCAATATACGGAAGAATTAGACGCTGAAAGAGTAAGTGCAGAAGGTGCATTGGCGGAAAAGGATATTCCCGGTCGCTTGAAAGTTCTTGACCAAGAACTCCTCGCCGTAAATAACGTTAAAAGCTTATTTGAGACGTGGAAGAATGGCCTCGATGATACAAAAGTCGAAGCGATTATCGCTGCGAGGGTTGACGCCGCGCAAAAACGAAAGCTTGCGAATCAGGATGCAGAGAAGGTATTCGCCGACGCATCATTGGAGGGAGTCGGAAATGATGCCTGGAGAGCACTGTGGAATAAAGCTCGTGAATTCTCAGAAGCTCATGCCTATGCCGGATTGGTCTATCCGCACGTTGAAGAAGATGCAAAATGTGTCCTGTGTCAGCAACCGTTGGAAAATGACGCAAAAAACCGCATGCGCCAATTTGAAACATTTGTGAGAGGAGCTCTAGAACGCGACGCCCTGGCTTCAGAGCAAACGCTGAAAGTTCTTTTGAATGCATTGCCGGTAATTCCTAGTGTGGAGACTTGGCTAGTAAGCGCCGGTATTCTTAAGTTCGAAGAAGAGAAGGCTCAAGCCTGGCTTTCGTCGCTTCAGTCCAGAAGAACAGCTTTAGATACCGAAGATAAGAAAGAGGCGGTGGGTAGCGTGGAGTGGGAGATTGTAGGCGCATTGATTACAACTTCCATCCAAACAAAAAATCAAGAAAAGACCTCCCTGGAGGAATTGCAGAAGGACGGTACGCGACAAAAGAAGGCTGCGCGTGTGCTCGAATTATCTGCACTCCAATGGCTTAGTCAGCAAAAAAATGCCATTCTTGAAGAACTTCAGCGACGCAAGGACGTTGCTGCATTTGTCAACGCAGGCTCTCTGACATCAACAGCCTTGTTAACAAAGAAGAATACGGAGTTGTCTGTAAAGGAGCTAAGCGAAGGCTATCAGGCACGATTTGAGCTTGAGCTGAAGGCGCTAAATGGGACAAGGCTTCCTGTGATGCCTAAGAGTCGTCAGCTAGGCAAAGGTAAGGTGACTTTCAATTTGATAGTTAAGGATGCAGATGAAGGTATTAAGGCTGAATCTATTCTGAGCGAAGGAGAAAGACGAATTATCGCTTTAGCGGCTTTCCTTGCAGATATATCCGGCTCAGAGCAGAGCACACCATTTATCTTTGATGATCCAATTTCCTCGCTCGACCAAGACTTTGAGGAGCATGTCGTCGAACGACTAGTTAGCCTTGCGCAACAACGGCAGGTGATTATTTTTACACACCGACTATCTTTGCTCGTTCTTGTAGAGACCATTGTGAAGAAACTGGCTGATCAGGCGAAGCTTCAGCAGGTGGTGGCGCCGGTTACATTGCATACTTCCTCATTGCGACGAATGGGGCGCACTGTCGGTTTGGTGAGCGACATGAGCGTACGAGATGCAAAGCCGGAGAAGGCTTTGAATAAGCTGCTTCTCGAATCTATTCCTCAGTTGCGTAAGTTAATGGATGATAGTGATGTAGGCGGGTTCGACGAAAAAGCGAAATCTATCTGTAGTGATTTCCGAATTCTCGTTGAACGTTGTGTTGAGATTGTGCTTTTAAACGAAGTCGTTGTTAGGTTTCGCCGCAGCATCACGACACAAGGACGAATTGCTAGTCTCGCCAGGATACGCGTAGACGATTGCGCCATGATTGATGCTCTGATGAGCAGATATTCTGTGTACGAACACTCGCAGTCAGAAGAGCTCCCAGCGCAACAGGTAGATATCGATCAGTTGGAAGAAGATGTGGCGAAGCTGTCTGGATGGGTCAAAGAGTTTTTGGCTCGACCAACTGTAAGCTCGTAGCAGTGTAGAGACGACTGTAATCGACCAAAAATAGAGATTCAGATAGTGCAAAATTGTCCTCAATACATTACCGATAGACACCTATGAATATCACAGTAAATCGACAGGCTTGTTGTTCTCAAGATGACCAAATTGGTCCTCTTGAGATTAAGTACAGCATTGAAGTCGACTCAACTTTTTCATTACTTGTTGACGAAATTATTAAGTCACTTTTTCTACAGTTTTCGTCCTCTCACAATCGCATAATGGGAGAAGTAGATGGCATAGAGCTTGTTGAAATTTTCTCGCCACACAGCGTGAATGTAAGGCAACCTGAGTTTAAAGTGAACCCAAACATGCGAGTTGTTGATGTCCTTGGTGCCAAAGCCTTAGTATTTAATTTCCGTAATGTTTGACACACGGATTTCTAATAACGTGTACGGCTGTGCCGATCAATGTCAGCTTTGGATCGAGAGCAGACGTCTACTAACGGCCAATAGCGGACGTCCATGAAAAATAAAAGCGACCAGTTGGTCGCTTTTATTTTTCACTCGGAAGCCTACAAACTTGGTGGCTAGGGCTATGAATGTTAAGGAAAGATCGAAGAAAAATGAGCGCCTACCTGATCTGTTCCAAGGTAACCTTCAGCAATAGCTTTAATAAGCCCTTCTCAATTTAAATCTCCTCCTACCGCAACTCCTAATAGGATTTGCCTTGTGAGCTAGGCATTTGTGAGCAATCCGTTCTCGGCGAATGAAAATGCCGGCCCTTCTCCAATGATGAAATGATCTAGTACACGAACGTCGATCGATTCCAAAAGTGACGTAAGGCGCTTAGTAAGCAATTTATCTGCTTCACTGGGCTGGGTACTGCCGGAGGGATGGTTATGTGCCAAGATCATCGACGCCGCATTGAGTGACATGGCGCGTTGAACGATTACGCGTGGGTGAACCGACGTCTGATGAATCGTTCCAAAGAACAGTGGTTCGTAAGCGATAACGCGATGTAGCGCATCCATAAAAACTACCGCGAAGACCTCTCGTTGCTCATTGATTAGTTGTAGGCGCAAATAATCCTTTACTTCTTGAGGGCAGCTTAATTTCGGCCCGTGTTTGATGACGTGTTCATCCAAGATTTCAATGGCGCGGTGCACAATCCAAGTATCTATGGCGGTAAGGTCGCTTAAGAAATCACTCCAAAGTCGCGGATTCTCGGTATCTTGAGTCAATGCGTATGTATCGATATTGGTCGTCATAGAACCTCCAGGTTGGGAGAGTGCAGGTCGGGAAATGACAGCACTTTTCGAGTATGTTGAATATGAGGTCGAAAAAAAGACCGCCGAAGCGGTCTTAAGGGGCGAGGGAAAGCGGTCTTTGCATTCTCCTTCGTGAAATTTTTGTTTTGAGTGCTGTTTAGAATCTCTGT
Organism: Herminiimonas sp. KBW02; assembly: GCF_003852535.1. Lineage (GTDB taxonomy): Bacteria > Pseudomonadota > Gammaproteobacteria > Burkholderiales > Burkholderiaceae_D > Oxalicibacterium. Next base: position 35,115 of record NZ_QAJP01000004.1, read on the forward strand.
TGCATTAAAACGATGCGGCTGCGATGGATAAAACCAATACGATTTCCTCCGATCTGAACTTTCCACCAATCAGAGTTTTGTGGATGTGTCTGAAAGGATGTCCCGCTTTCCACACGTCCGATGATGCTGCTCTGTCCGCTCGCTTGAGCGCGAACGTTTGTATAGCCGTCTGGATCATCAATGACGGCCTCAGCAGAAAATTCTCGTACGGACCGTGGTTGAATCTGTTTTCCATTGTCCTTCAGGACGCCGTTTGTAAATATGTACTGATGTGATTCGTTCCCTTGTCCTTGCATCGTGACCACTACCGAGTCGGCTCTACGCTCGGCTTGATAGATGTCCGAGCATGTTCCGAATGTCGGATAGCTTTGTGCACCACTCGCTCTGACCACGACAAAATTGAATAACGCAGGACATGCCGAACCGCCGGTATTTTCAATAAGGACGATATGATCATCGCCGATACGGTACGACTCTTTGATGGACAATGAGGAGTTCGCTTGGATGGCTGGTTTGACCAAACGGCCATTCAGGATGAGTTGGGCGTGCTCATTGGTCGTGAGATGGCCGTAACGTGTTTCTAATAAATCGACTCCTTCTTTGTCTACGTTAGCTAATGTATTTTCATCATGTACATGCACAACGGGTGCTGCGCTCTCTGTTTCAATCGGTGGAACTGACAAATTGAGCCCCGCTACTACCTCATCGCTTGGGGATGGCTTTCTATGCTCGCCTGTACTGAAGCCAATCAGTAAATTAATTACTACTGCAGCAATCAAGACGACAACGCCGGCGATGGACCATCGTCGCTGCGATTTGTTGAATTCTTCTATATTGGCCCAATTGCCTTTTCGCCAGGCTAGTTCGCGGCCTTTGAAACCAAGCCAGAAGCTGATGCCAAATCCGACGATGGGAATGAGTGCTAGCAAACCTAGCCAAACCCGAAATCGGATGGCCCAGATCGCGTTTAATAAGAGACCTCCCCAGCACCAGCCTTGAATACCCTCGGGGAGGGGTTCCAATACTTGTTTTGAGACAGGTGTCTTTGCTGGGGAGATGAATTTCGCGGCTTGAGGTGCGCCGCACTCGGGGCAATGAATAGCGTTATCGGGAATTTCTTTACTACAGGCGTGGCACAAGGTCATGGCTATTTATTCCTCTATCTGAAAGGCACTTTTATCGTTGTATTGGTAGAGCTTTATTGCGGCTTGAGAATGACGGGCGGCAGTGCGAGGAAATAAGAAAACAGGTCTTCCTTGCGAGGTTCCGCCATTGCCGTTTTTATCCCCCGATGAATGCGGTACTGAGCTGGACAAAAACGAACGTGCCTATCCATGTCCAAAAGTAGGCTGGACTATGATTGAAGGCCTTGGCGCGTTTCCAGAGATAGACCGGGACCAGGATGGAAAATTTTCCAAAGTTGGCTGTATTGATACCATCTTTCTTTAGGCCTGCCTCGTCTCCCATGCAGAGACTAATATTGAGTATTAGCGAGATATACCAGTACTTGCTAGCAGCCATGTCTTGCATCGCGTAATACTGGCTTGGTGCGAACACGCCGGCCACAATGCTTTCCACAAAAAGACCGATTAGTGGGGCAAATGCGAGAGTCCACATAATCTTGTTGTTTGGGTTTGACACAGGCGAAGATGCTTTGGTCGCTGGTGCACCGCACTTTGGACACGCTGGCGCCGTTTCATGGATTTGATGAGAGCAATGTTGGCAGTTGAGAAAAGTACTCATTTTTTCCTTTATCTGAAGATTAGTTAGGTTGGCTATTTCCTAAAACAATAAGAAATCCGAGTATTGCGAAGGTAATCGCGACAATTGCTAAGGTCTTCAGTGGTTTGTGTTGATACAAACTGATGCTCGCTAGGATCACGCTGCTTATTCCTAAAATACCCGAGCCCACAATTACGTCGAGGTCGTATCCCCCTTCGAAATCCAGACTACCTAGAAACATAAAGCCGGCGAGAATCGCTGAAACGATGCTCATCCAGCCGGACTCTTTATTGACGCTCGCTGCAACCGCTTGAGTGGCGCCACACTGAGGACAGGAGGGGGCGCTTTCGTGTATTTCTTTGCTGCATCCGCGGCAAAAAACCATGGTGATTCTCCTATTTAGAAATGATGGGCAAGACCGCAGGGTTAATGTTTGTTGTTGAAAATTCAGCAATGCTCTTGCTTAGAGCATATTGGCTAGTAGCAACATGATATATCCTAAAACCGGTTTTGGGATATCCTAAATTGGGTTTGAGAATGACTGGATGCCAAATCCCATCCATGATCCCCGATACACAGTGTTTCGAAGAATGCTGCAAGAGACCCGTATTGCTAAGGGACTATTGCAGACGGATGTGGCCGATAGGTTGGGGAAAAATCAGTCTTTCGTTTCGAAGTATGAGCGCGGTGAGAGGCGCCTAGATTTCCCCGAATTTCTCGACGTTGCACAGGTTCTAGATATAAAGGTTTCGGACTTCATTAAAAGGTACGAAGCGGAAATTGAAAATCTCTCAACCTCTTTTAAGAAGTAGTTCATTCCAATAGTGCAGTCGTTTGCCACAAAGCCTTAGCTTTCAATGCAGCTCCCTGGCCAAACCAGGCTGAATCAAGTCTATGGTCGATACTCTTGGCTCGCCGTTCGTGATCAACAAATTCAGTAACAGCCTGCAAAAGTCCGAACGCAGTTCCTTTTGCCGAGGGTAATTCTGCCCCGCGTCCTTTTCCTTCATAGATTCGCTTTATTTGACGCATGGTTCGCCCCATGTTTTGTAACTCATTGTTTTCAAAGGGTAAAGAGAAAAGAGTGTGTAAGAAGGCATTTACTTCTTGATCTTTGATCTTGCGTTCCGCCAGCTTGTTCATGCGATATCGAAAGTTGTCCCAGGCAGAAAACGAAATACCCAATTCCTTCTTGACCAACTCAGGTTCGAAGGTCGTGCTATGGGGAACCTTTACAACATCTTTCCCACCCGATAAGGCAATCGCCAAAGTATTATTGCAAACCACTCGCACGCTGGTGAACTGCGCCGTTGTCGCAAGACTGCCGTCACAGGCGGTTGCCAGCAACAGGTACCCGTTTATACGATCCTTGGCTTTGATTGAGAAAGATTGTCCGGTCTTGGCCAGTGCCCAGAGTTTGCGGCCACCTTTCATGACGCCGGCCGTTTCCAATTCAAAACCAGAGCGTTCAGTCAGATCACGATAGAACTCCAAGATTTCGTCTGGCTGCACGACCTGGTATCGATTCGAGACGACAGACAGGGCAGCGTTGGTATCTGAGCGATACAGTACCTTTTGGTGGCTAAACATTTGGATCTTTTCCGGTGCACCTAATAAGCCGGTATTGAAGCGAACAGGTGTTTCCATAATCTTGAAATCAAGTCCGGACTGACGGGCCCAGGTATTAAGGGGCTGATTAGGAGTGAGCGCTTTGCCCAAGCCGTGCCATGGGGTTTCTCCGGTAAAAGCCATCGTTTCAATTTCGTGTGACATTGTGTTCCCAGCATAAAAAACCCATGGCATCACAATCGACAGTCGTCGACGAGATGACATGGGAGGGTTTAAAAGAAAGAAGAAAAGGAATTGGTTAAGTCGCGTAGAGATAGCGCTTAAGTTGGGGCAGCGGAGCTAATGAACGTTGAATGTATGTCCGCAGTGATGACATTTATTGTTAAGCATTACGGTACTGTCAACGATTCGGCCTAGCGCGATGCCTGTGGCACAACCTGCCGCGCCGCTAGCAAATGCATCAAGTACAGCGCCAGCGATGGCACCTATCGTTGCACCAATCGGCCCGCCGACCATTCCGATCGAAGAGCCAATGCGGGCTCCTCTTGCATAACTAGCGATGCTGACACTCATACCTGCGACTGCTCCAATGACGCAGCCGGCTTTAGTAGCGTAATTTCTGCTCTCGATCTGATGCGAGCGGCACTGAGGACAGGCTTCTGATGAGGAATAGGGTGGGAAAGCCTCAATAGGCTCATCGGGGTCGTGTGGATAGACATAAGGATTTTCCATGGTTTCTTTCATTGTGTTGATGAATGAACGCACTACAGCGAAATACCGGCTGAAGCTCATGGAAGTGATATGTGTTCGAAGTAGATTTCATTTAAACATTCGCATCCCATGAATATGGGATGGATCGTTCCTTATTGTTCGGTATGCTACTTTGTTCCTTGTGGCAACAATTGTGGCAACGATGTAATTGTCACTTAAGTAATCTCGCTGTCTATACCGAGGCAAAGTCGATATGCATGTACTCCTAACTAGGTTCCCTACCGCTTATGCCAATTAGATTTAGAAAGTCAATTAAGCTTGCTCCTGGTATTCGCATGAATTTCAGTAGCAAGGGGGCTAGTTGGACAATCGGTCCTCGTGGCGCTTCTTTAGGTATTGGACAACGCGGCACCTACTTAAACACAGGTATAGCGGGATTTTCATCGCGCCAAAAGCTAGCAGGAAGCAGGGGTAACCATAACCATGGTTCTAACACCAAGGTATCGATTGCTATCACTGTCGAAGTAAACGACTTAGGAGAAATTCTCTTCAAAGATGAGAATGGGATTCTGCTGACTGAGGATGTAATAAAAGTTGCGAAAAAACAGAACGGTGATGTAATCCGCGAGCTTATCCAAAGAAAATGTGATCAGATTAACAGTCAAGTTGAGGCTTTAAGCGAGATCCATCTGTATACCCCAGAATCGACACGGATCCCATCTTATGAGCCACTGCAGTACGGAGAGAGTCAGCCAGTCAAACCTCTTCCAATAAAACCCAACTTTTTTAATCGTTGGTTCAAAAAAACGATTGCAAGAATCGAAGCACAGAATGCAAAAACTCAGTTGAAATATGAAGACGATCTTTCTAAGTGGACTAGTGATCGACTTGAATTCGATACAGCGCAACGTAATAAGCAGGATTTAATTGCTAAGGTAATCCAGGGCGATACTCTATCAATGGAAATATTTTTGGAAGAGGTTTTGCAAGATATTGTCTGGCCTAGGGAAACGACTCTTTCTTTTGATATCTTGGAAGAAGGAAAAAAAGTTGTCGTTGATGTTGATCTACCTGAGATTGAAGACATGCCCGATAAGGTAGCAAGTGTTCCACAGCGTGGTTATCGCTTATCGGTCAAAGAGATCAGTGCTACACAAGTTCAGAAAAACTATATGCGTCATGTGCATGCAGTCGGTTTTCGAATTATTGGAGAGATCTTTGCTGCGCTTCCAACGGTTAATCTGGTCTTGTTATCAGGGTACTCCCAAAGGGCAAGTATTCGAACGGGGGAAATAGAAGATGAGTACTTGTATTCTGTAAAAGTACGTAGGGAAGAGTGGGGTCGTATTCAGTTTGCGAATTTGACTCATATTGAAGTTGGGGAATCTCTATCTCAGTTCGAACTTAAACGTAGTATGAGTAAGACGGGAGTATTTAAAGCTATTAAACCTATAGAGGAATGACGTTCTATTCCATATGGTTAAATACCATACTTTAGCTATGTGATAACTAAAATATTTTATTAAAGGGAGGCCGATTATGGCGGCTACTAAACGCTCACTCAATAAGTGCGTGGACTGTAAATACACTTGGTATCCCAAGGGAAAAGATCTATCCGCAAGATGTCCAGAATGTGCGAGTGTGAACGTTAAATACGCAGGGATGGGCTTACTAGGTCAACTAGGAATGGGTGCAGTTATCGTGGTAGGACTTTTAATTTTCTCTGGGAAGGACAAATCTCCGATTCAATCGACAACGAACGATGCGATCGTCGGGGAACACTTACGCTCACCGGATGAGCCTATATCGGGCGTCTCCGTTTCCTCCAATGACGAAACTGAATCAGGAAAAAATAAAGTATTTGATCAGGTCGAATATGGAACAACTAAACACGGTTCGACATTGCCGCCAGTAAGCCGACGCGATACTTCACCGGTATCTCAAACGCAAGTGAGTGGCAACATAGAGAAAACATATTCAGAACATGAGATTAATCAGATGGAAATTGAGAAACAATATCAAGGTGATGACCCTATTGTGCGTCGTAGATTACAACTACCTTCAAGGGATACCGGGAGGTTGATTCCGTAACGATATTTTTCTGGACGCCTATCTGTTATTTTTGTTGTTTTCTTTTCTTGATGGTATTGCATATCTATCAGCTAAGTTGCGATTTTCCGTGACTTTCTTGATGTAGATTTTATCTACGTTACTCCAAGCATAAAGAAGGCATAGACTCAGGTTTTTTTTGCCAGATCAAAATTCTTTATTTCTTGTAGATTGCTTTGCAGTGTTCCGGCCACTACTTTTAAAGGCACAACTCCTACACCCAGAGCACGTTCAATAGCAAGATTGTCACCGCGGTCCGCAAGTAATCCCTGCAACTTTGAAAATTCTCCGCACCAAATAGTCTCAACGTCCTTATCTCGACTGATATCTCTGTCGGCCTCTAACGCCACGGCCCTTACCTGTAAACGGCCATTCTGAGCATTTCCTCCAATTTCGACGCCATAGCCAGGTAGCGCGGCTTTTTTTGCGACAACTCGACCATCTGTAGCCCAAGCAGTTTCCATTCCTTCGCTGATTTCGTAGCCTAGCTGCGCCAGCCCTTGTAGGATAACCTGGCGCCGCGCCTCTGCTTCCTTGCGTTGCCGAGCCTGGGCAATTAATGTTCTGCATTCATCTGTGAGTTCAGTTATCGCCTGTAAAGACATCAATGGCTTACAAGCTTCAATGCGTTCGAGTAGTGTTGTTGTAGTTAGATCATGGGCCTGCAGTTCTGCGACAAGCGCTCTCAATTCAGTCATAGTGGACCGATATGTTCGGGCGCTCTCCAGATCGGCGGCCAAGTCTAAAATTAAGCTATCCAAGATGAGGTTTTGTTTTGAACTGACTTCCATCTTCTCAACTTTGCTCAATCTTTCAATATAGTTTGCTGTTCGATCGCTGCCCAAAAGCATCTCGAGTTCAGCAATCTGTTGATCAATGCGCGCTATTCTTGGGTTCTGGGTAAGGGGAACATGCGTTGCTTTCCAAGTCGTGAAATCTTGTTTCTCTAATCCAACCATGAGAGCTTCTGCTGCTGTACGCTGTGCTTCAGACAAGTCTTTGCTGCTAAAGGGCGTCGTAAGTAATGAAAATCCGCGCGCAAGGATGGTGTCCATATTGGGGGCGGCTTTGCCAGCAGCTAGCGTTCTTAGTTCTTCATATAGTTTTGTCGGAATGGCAATATCTCGAGCCTCAAGCATCTGTATTAACGTTGAGGCACTATCTCGCCCATGGCGATGGCGTTTTCGCTCTTGTACTGCTTTTTCGGAGGCTATTCGATGGCGTCGATCAAGATCAGCGGTTAGAAACGCAATTTCATCAGGAACTTTCTTTTGTAAATCCATGAATGCGTCTTGTTTTAACAGGATATCAAAAGCCTTTCTGCGATGCAGCGTCGTAGCGATTTCTTCATCAGTTAGTTCCTTAATCCTTTTGCCATCGTTGCTCCACATTGCAATGGTCTGGTCTAGGCGACGCAGATGTCCCTCACAGATAGAAATTATTTCTTCGCGAGTAACAATACGTACAACTTTGGGGCCGCTCATGTTAGTTCCTTCTGAAGAGCTGATTCGATAGCTGATTTCAAGCGCTCTTTTTCGGACGAATTTTCGTGATACCAAGCTTGCGATGAGATACGATGGAGACGAGGGATTGCACGGCTCAAGACAGAAGGACGCCAGATATCTCGCGCTCGCGCGCGGTGTAATAACTCGTGGCGCGGTGCATCGCACTCAATACCAATGGCATAAAGACCTGTGTGTGAGTCTGCAATAGCAAAGTCTAGACTGAAGGCGTCGCCTTCCTGTGCGACTACTGGATTGAAACCAATCGAGTGTAAATATGAGAGAACATCCGTAGCAAAGCCATCCAATTTTTTTCCTTGTTCCAAGCGTGCATTTACCCGTTCACTATGCATTCGTTTTAACAAAGAGAGGGCAGATGGAAGATCGCCGTTTGACATGGTGCGAGCATATTCCATATAGCCTTGCAGATAATCTCTAGGAATAGCTGGCTTACGTTGGGTGCTAAGCATGTCCGATATTTCATGGATTGGCATTGAGGTTACCAAAACGACCTTTTGGCGTGCTCGAGTTACTGCTACATTTAGCCGTCGTTCTCCACCTTTCTGTCCTAATACGCCGAAGAAGCGTTTGAATGCACCTTGACCATTGCGACCAAAGGTCGTAGAGAATACGATTACATCACGTTCGTCACCTTGTACATTCTCCACATTCTTTACGAAGACGGCCATATCCTCACCGCCGTCGCTTCTCATAGATTCTTCCTGATAAGCGGTACGGAATGCAGGATTCTCTTCAGCAAATAACTCCAATTTTTCTTCAATTAGCTCGGCTTGCTTTAGGTTGAAAGTCACTACACCCACGGATGGGCGATCCATATATGGCTTTTTCCAGAGATCCGCCAAGTAAGCTACTACACGGTCTGCCTCTTCAGCATTAGTTTGCTTATCGTACAACCCGTTGACTTGGATCATTTCGATAGGTTTGATCTCTTGGATCGTGGCATCAGGATGTCGTGCTGGAACGTTTAGATTGTTCTCGTAAAATGCTGCATTCGAATAGCCTATTAATTCACGATAAACTGACCGGTAGTGAATTTGAAGTGTTGTTATGGGAAGCGCTGTTCTTGCCAACTGTAGGAGATCAGGACAATCCTTAATTTCGCGACGATTCCATGTTTCTTCAAACTGCTCTTTTTCTTCTTCGCTAGCATCGTCATTGGGTTGTTCGCCATCGAAAAGCTCAGCCTCGTCGTTATCAGTGCGACCAGAGAAGAAGGAGCTAGGTGGCATTTGCTTTTCATCGCCACTGACTATTGCAACATTGCCGCGAAAGAGCGTAGGTAACGCATATTCAACAGGCATCTGTGAAGCTTCATCATATACAATTGAATCAAATAGGCCAGTTTTTAGTGGGAGTACACGGCTAGCAACGTCTGGATTCATAAGCCAGATCGGACGTAAAGCCATTAAACCCATACTGGCGCCTGATTCAATGAATTCACGTAGGCGCCGCGACCGCTGCCCTCGCAGTCTGGTGACATCTTCCCATTGTTTTGCCGTTGCAATATTGTTGCGATCAATACCCTCTCGTAGCACATCACGATTGAGCCTCCGCATTTCTTCATCAGCCGTAGCTAACGATTGGACCTTGGCGACTGTTTCCGTCTGTTCTAACAGAAGTTCGGGATTATTCTGTTCCATTCGGCGCTTCCAGCCCAAACGGGCTTCACGATTGACAATGCGGCGGACTTCGCCATCAAGTGATTCTAGCGGGACGTTATTAAAAAGGAATTCATTGTGCCGCATTGTCGCAAAGACTTCGAGCGTATCTTTGCTCAAGTTTTGGGAGCGTGTACGGAATTGCTGATAGGCCGCTAATGTGGGTAGTGCATCGTGAATTCGATTGAGAACGGTACGATCTTCGAGGTTGTGCTGGATAGACTGATGACATTGATCTATCAGGTCTGTGGAGAACCAGTCATGTAGTAGAGCCAGATTTTTCAAGCTTAATTGACGAGCGGCGTATCGTATAAAGGCGCGCTCGAAGCCGTCTAGGAGTTGCTCAACGGGAGCACGGTCTCCTGTCATGACAGCTTCTTCAAATTCGTCGCAGCGGGGAGCAACTGCTAAATGCTGCGCTAATTCTCGGACTTCTTCAAGTTTGCGAAGACGAGTTAGGCATTCATCGGCTAATGTTGGACCGCAGGCGGCCGTGACTTTCTCCATCAGTAATGTCTCCGCTATTGTATTAAGCTTCTGACGAAGGGGACGCCACTGCTGTTCCAGAAGTGCTGCTGCGAGTAGCTTATTGATGGAATCTACTTCAACGGTGGAGCCGGTGCGAATAATGAACTTCAATAATTTTTTTCGGCGAATATACGTAGCAGGATTCAAACGACTAAGGAATGTAGCCGGACGCACGGCCAGTGTGGCTTGTTTTATACGCTCTATTAGCTCAAGGTTAGTTGTTTGAGCTAGTGACGTCGACATGGCATCGTTATACCCAATGCTATTGATGGATATTAATTCATGACGCAGACCTTGGAGCGCTGCGTAATGAAGATGGCCAGGAGTATCCTTCCTGTCGGAAGGACGGAATAGCGGAAGCCATTGTGCAAGCCGCTTACGTTGAGTCTCATCCAAACCAGCCAATCGAGCTGCATTTTGCTTAAGCCAAGTACGATAGGGTTCTGGATCATCAACATCGAATCGCGCAGGGTGCTCATTCAGTACCTGAATACGATGTTGTTCCGCATCTAGAAAGGCTATAAAAACGACTTTAAATTCATCAATAGTTGCCGAGTCGGCGGAAAATGACTTCAATTGCGCTAAAGCACTGCCTTCAAATTTAGCGGGAAGCCAGTAACGTGCCAAGGGAGAACATTGTTCTTCAACAGTGGTAAGGGATGCAGGGTCTAACGATGAAAGTTTGCTTCTCAACTGCGGCATGTTTAAAGGTGGCGTACCGGCTTCCAGTTGGATTAACTCACCTAATAGGGTGCGATAGCTCAAGCCAGTTGCTTGATCTACGTTGTGAAGTGCGCGATGCAATCGATCTAATTCGCCTTCCAGTGCTTCAATTTTGGCTGCGACACGCTCACGTTGTTTTGACCAACCGTTGTCAAACGACGAGCCTTTAAAAATACTATCTAGTTGTTCTCGTATCGTGCGAATTGTAGGTTCACGGTCCTTATTGACATCGTTGACCATGATGATTCGGTCACCTAATCCTTCGGCAACTAGGCGCTTGTATACGACTTCCAGTGCTGCGTGCTTTTGACAGACAATGAGCAAACTTTTTTTGTGGCCAATGGCATCCGCGACCATATTGACGATGGTTTGGCTCTTACCTGTTCCAGGTGGCCCCTCTACCAAAAGACCTGGACCTTGACGTGCCTTTAGTATGGCTGACTCTTGAGACGGATCGCTAGCTACTGTCAGGTAGCGGTCTATTTCTGCCACTGATGGCACTGGCGCCTCATATTGCGCTTTTTCCTTCAAGCGCAACATAGATTCCAATGCGGTGCCAGAGGGTGATAGAACCTTTAGTTGTCTCAGATCTTCGCCTATAGCTTGGCCGCTAAAAGTTACATGAAACAAAACAGCGGAACAAACTAGTTGAGTGGTCCCGGGCGGAATCTCGTAAGTTGGTGGTGGTAGCACCCTAAGTTGGCGCTGTTCGACTGGTGCCAGTAGACCAAATGCGTCCATAACATCGGCGATTTTCAGTGTTGAACGTCCCAACACTTCGTCGGCTGCAGCACGCCAAGTTTTAACCGTCTCGCGGCCAAGCAAACCCTCCAAGGCAGGATTAATTCTGATCTCCTCGCGTTCCGAATCAAAAGCCAATGAAATTTGGGATCGAGTCCCCAGTTCCATGAGCAATTTAATTGGCCATAGTAATACTGGAGCGATTCTTGGACGAACTTTGGCGCGACTGTCCTTTATAGCTAAAAACGGAAAACCCATATACAGGCCATCGATACCAGTATCTCGTTTATAGACTGACGTTTGACGATACAACGCGTGAAGTCGCGATTCCAAACCGAGATGGTCAGCAAAGAGTGCTGGATCTAATTGAACTGATTGAGAATTACGCTGCAGCAGATGGTCTAGCAACATAGGCCCATTATGGCGCGAACTATTCATTTCCATAAGATCGGCCCGACCTACAGATTTACCGATAGTCATTCGTACTAATGGTCCACGCATGACTGAGGAAGATACTTTCTTCTCAAAAAAATCAAGAAGATGAGATACGTATTGCTGTTTCTGTGGCTCAAGCCATTGATCTACTGGAATGGCTAATAGGAGTATGGCTTCATGCAGCGACAAGCGACGCTCAAGGCGGAACTGTTCTGCCAAATCATCAATTAGCCTTTTCCCAGTACGTGCAAAGCCGGCAATTCGATCATCGACTTTCCGAAATAGTTCGGCACGACTTAACGCTAAAGTAGATCGTGCGGTTTCCTTATCAAAACTAAGGATATTTTCTCTGTCTGCTATTTGCTTGGCCTCATTCAATATTGTTTCAACCGAACGAAATTGAGAAATAGCTGCACTCAACAAGACTATTAGATCCTCTTCACTGATCGTCCTTTTCTCTGATAAAGACAATAGCCCAGGATGATTAGAGTCGGGCAAAAGTTGTCGAGTTTGTTCCCACATGGCCGCTAGTCGTGCACGCGATGTAGAAAGAAGAAAAATACGGACATTTTCTTCGCTCAGTTCAATACTTAAACTGGCAGCGCGCTGTCGAACAAGCGCAGCACGCGAGCTCAATCCAGAAATCCATTGTTCAGTTCCCAGTCGTTCCAAAAAAGAAGGTACAGGGCCAGTAATGAGATCGTAGGCTTCTAGTGCATTCTGCAGCAGCCATCCGGGATTAACGATTTCTCCGCGCAAAATTAACGGAAGTTCCGGATTGAGAAGCTTTAAGGCAATCATTAAGCGACAGTCGTCATCAATTTCAATCTGCTGCATCAGCTGTCGTAGGCCCGTTATTGCCTTGCTAGATAAGCCGGCTTGTTCTGCCCAAGTAATCAGTACACCGCGACTAAGGAGATCTTTTGCCTCGTTCCAGTGCTCTTTCTCTGCTGCCTTTAAGGCAAAAATGGGCGGCTTACGGAATCGTTGGGAGCCAAGAGAAATGCTGTTGCCTTCTTCACTATCGACATCTACTTCTCTTATTGTGGGGGCTTGTATATCCTTACCATCTAGCCACGCTTGTACTTGCGGCCATTGCCAACGTTCATGACGGTCACGTGCTAGTAGACCGCGCAACAGCAAATGAATTTGCGGATCTAAATCGGATGGGAGTGGCACACCATTGGTGACAACGTGAATCAGAAAGGCGTGAAGATTGGTCTCCTTAAAGCACGCACCATTGGTGAGCTTCTCGAGCAAAATCATACCTAAGCTCCACCAATCTGAGGCCGCGGCGACACCTCCGGCAACTGTTTCCGGAGCCATGTAACGGGTCGTTTCGAGTGGTGCGACAATATCCAGATCGAATTCAGCTAAACGTGCTGACCCGAATCCGCCAATAACAAGGTCTAATGGAGTGCGGTTCCGAACAAATAGTGTCTCAGGACGGAGATCTCGATGACGCAGTCCTGCTTCCGAGAAGGAGTTTAAGATTTTTCCGAGCTCGGAAACGACATTTCGGATAGTACTTAGGTTACTGAACTCGATGTCTATGTTGGCAAAAGAACCTTGGCTTAATTCTTCAGTCACTTCATAGGCTCGCCCATCCCATCGCCCTGTAGTAATTATCTCGGGAACATGTTCTTTGGGGAGATAGGCAACGACTTCATATACCGCCGGATCAGGTTCTGCGCCGGGGCGATATAACGTCAGAACGGCACTTCTATTTGTATCAATATGCTGGCAAACATAGCGTTCGCGTACGCTATCTGCATTGGAAATGCGTTTCAGTAATCGCCAGCCATCGATTTGCGTTTCTTCTGCAGTTGCTTGTTCTTCAGAGTCTTCTCCCGGCGCTGTCGCATCTTGTTCTAGCTCAGGTGGAATAACAGAACTTGGATCTGCACCGCAATCCAAGCACATTAAGTCACCCTGATTCATCAGATGGCCGTTTGCGCAACGTAAGATGGACGATGCGGATAAAATCCTTTGTCGCTGTTCTTTGTCTTCTTCCGTTACTAGTTCTTGTGGACGATATCCATTCTCCCTAATTGCGATTGCAGATAGCTCCCAGTTACAAGGTGCATTATCAACAATACCTTCGCAGAACCATTCCTGGACGGATCGTTCGGTTTTGCAATTTGGACAAAAACGCATCATGTCTACTAATCCTCTATTTTTTCTGTATTACTAATCGCTCGTCTTATCGGCACTAATCAGTATCTGGTGTCCCTGATCTGTTAAGAGCTCTTTTAGGCGATGGAAATCACCTCGTTGAGGTATGCCGGCAAACCAAATGCTGCCGTCCTGATCGAACATGACATCTAACGATTTGTCGCTGTCAGCTAGCGGTCGTTCATACTGACTAAATCGGTCACGTCCCAACATTGTTAGAAGATGCAAGCTTTGATTATCACTACCTCTAAGTGGTAGTGAGTTTGCGGTATGGAGTTCAAACGGATCAGATATCAAGGCATCGATTAGGCCTGCTGCTTTTTCTAATATCGGTGCGATGTGTTCAAAGGTATGGCCACTGTAGACGAGAATGTCTATTGCGGTACGGCGACGTAGACTTTGCAGTAATTTGAGCAGTGCCTCGGCCTGATCAAACGGTTCGCCGCCGGAAATAGTGATGCCGTTCGCAGAGGAAATCCAAGGAGCTATATGTTCAAGAACAGTTTCAACGGTTGTTTCGCCGGTATTTGTGGCCCAAGTATCGGCTGAGATACAACCGGGACAATGGATGCTACACCCTTGAAGCCAAATGCCAATGCGCTGACCTGGTCCTAACGTGGTGACCGGGAAGTGAAGGCGAGAAATTCGTATGTTCATGAACTACAGCTTGTGCAACTGTAGTGCGTCGGAGTCGTATCCACTCAAAGTAAATCGATCCTCTGCTTGCGCATTTTGGTCAAACAATCCTCGCGCTAGTGGATTGATGAGATGTGCCTCAATTTGATTGCGAATACCACGGCCGCCGTTTGATAAATCACTCAAGCATCGCTTTTTTAGTATTGACATAAAAGTCTCTTGGATCTCAATCGAAATGCCTTGTGCTGAGATATCGTCCAAAATAGCTCGGACCATTTGGTCAAAAATTTGTTCGGCAACATCTTGGCGAATGAAGTCAAAGACAATGATATTTTCGCCGATTCGGTTAAGGATTTCGGGCCGATTTAGTATTAGCTTGAAGTGATCCTGGATTTCACTTAATACCTTTTCCTGTACATGTTCAAAAGGTTCGCCAGGTAGTACGTTCGGTACTCGTTTCCCCAGATCTCCTTGGCGATAGATGCCTAGATTTGAAGTGAAAATGATTAATGCTTCGGAAAAGTAGACGCGATCTCCTCTCCCGGAGGTTAATACGCCATCGTCTAGAATTTGTAGAAATTTGTCTAAGATACGCGGATGGGCTTTCTCGATTTCGTCGAACAGAACTACGCTAAATGGCTTTTCGCGGATGGCATTAGTGAGTTCTCCACCAACGTCGTAACCTACATATCCGGGCGGTGCACCAATTAGACGTTGATCTGCGTGTTCTGCGCTGAATTCCGACATGTCGAAACGAATGTAAGCACTTTCGTCACCGAATAATAGGCTGGTAATGGTCTTGGCTAGCTCGGTTTTCCCGACTCCAGTGGGACCTGCGAGAAACGCTACTCCGCGTGGGCGCCCTCCCTTACGCTGCGATCCTAATCCAGTCATCGCACGTTTAACAAGATCCAGCATATGGGTAACTGCATGTGCTTGGCCTTTGACACGTTTGCGAATTTCTACTTCTGCATTCTGAATCTTATTACGTTCAATCTGAAGCCAGGGGTCTTCAGTAACGCCAACTTTATAACGACGAACTGCATCAGCAATCTTCTCAATGCCTACGTTTTCTACTCGGGCTAGCGTCGCAATAGCATTCATATCTGAAAGGAAGAGACCTTCCGTACCATCGACGAAAGCACGCTCGGCCTCAGCATAAGCTTCAGTAGAGGCGTTTTGGAAGCCAGGGACTCCGCGAAGGAGCGCGTTGGATAGCGCACGGCGTGCAAGATTATCGGGTTTTGAGATGGGGATATGGCGAATCCGCGGGTTGTCGATTAGAAGCCAATCTGGAACATCTCCTTCCTTGTCGACGATCCAAATAACCGTATTAAAGAATGGACGTCGTTGTTCTCCGTGAGGGCGAGGTTGAGCTGCGTGACCTAGTACTATTGCGCGTGTAAAAAGGTTATGTTCCGCCGCATTAAGTGATTCAGTGCGGACCGTCAAGCGAGAAGCAAAATCGATGATTAAAGCCATCGGTGCCTCAGCAAATGAGACTATACGTTCTAAGGTAGTGCTGAGTATATCTATTCCACCTGGGGCAACACCATTGCTAGGTGTTAAACCTAGGCTATTCAAAATAGTATCGCGCGATTCTTGGCTGTCAGTACGGGCATTGACAGAGAAGCCTATTAATGGATTCCAAACCACCAGTTGTGTATACCCAATCTCTCTTAAACCATCGCATAAAGTGTCGGTTAAAGGTTGTGCTGTCACAATTCCTGGGGCCACTTCACATGCTTGTAAGTCGCGAACGTTTCCGGATAGTACAAACTGACTTTTTAAGGGGGCAAAGCGAATTAGGTCGCGTAGCCAGCGTGCCTTGACGAATTCCGGCTGTTGTTTGCTTTGATTGTTGTTCATGGCCTTATTTATCAGGTACAGCTAGACAATTGAAACTTCACATGATGAGTTACTTTGAGAATCAATTTTCACTGATCGATAGGCAGTAACATCGGACGCCATTGTTTCCCTCTACTAGCAGTGATAATTGACAATTTGATAGTAATTCTACTTGGAAAGAGGTTGATGTAGAAGTGTGTAACGGTGTGCTGCATACTAGATAGCTCTGTCGAGGATTTTTTTTCGAGGGCGTGGATTACGTTCCTCTTATTCTAAGTTTGTCGAGTTCTTTGCCGAACCACGCTCGATCGCAGTCGGCCCCTGTATCTATGGAAATTATTCCTCCACCGGCGATTGCTGTTCGGAAGTCGAATGCCATGTGGAGGCTTGGCGGGAGTTCTATGGCCTTGCCGTTCAAGGAGAGTCTACCCATGCCGATTGCGCTGAGTGAGACACGCAACTCGTGCTCGGCACGAAAGCGTTCGGCTTTAAGGTAGCTATAGAGAATCGGGTTTGGGAGCTGCTGGCTGTTGAGCCTGTGTTGGTCAGTGTCCACATAATCGACGACTCCATAATTGATCGAGAAAATTTGTCGTAAAGGAACATCGTTTAGCATCAGTCCGCTTGTGCCCGGCATCAGCTGCGCATTGAGGTGCTGTCGTAGCCAAGTGAAATCGAAGACAACAGCAACACGTCCGTGATCGCTACCAGAGCCATAATGCTGCCAGATATGTGCGTTGTTCTCGAGTGCGAAGCAGCAAGCATAAGTTCGAGCCCGACTTTGGTCGTAATAATGTTCCGCAGTAAAGGTCGGTGCCTTTTCGAAGCCGATGGTTGCATTTAACACCCGATCAGCGGGAAGCTGCGCACCGTCTAGTGCGTCGGCTTTATCGAAATCGCGATAGCTATCGACGCGATTGAAGTGCAGATACGAATTAGCGATGGAGTTTATTAGATGCTCAGCCCGCATGACCTTGTATAGCGGCTGGCCATCCACCGGCTGTCGCAGTAAGGTCGCATGTGGCTCGATAAACCCTCTCGGAGCGGGAGTTGACGTGAGCGAGACTCTATCGGATATCTTGAGATGGGCATCTTTGTTCATTTTTTTGTGTGCACGTGTATTAGGTGGAATGTACCCCGAAACTCAGTAACGGATGTTTCCGGCTTGACTGCAATTCTGGTAATCAGCTGCCTCGAATTGTGTACACCATCAGCTTGCGCAACACGGATTGCAGGAGGCGAAATAATCTTCGCCAGCGAGTCATTTCGCCTGGTTACGGGAGACGGATCACATTCCAGCTAGACGTGGACAGCCAACGTCATATTTAACGAGCTATCCATTCCCTGTTAAAAGGGGAGTTCACGCCACTTTAAACCTTCTCGGTGCCGAGCTAGATACTTTTTAATCCCATTAGGCACACTGCGAAGTTGTATATCCTGGCGCAGACCCAAGAGCATCGCATCGTTCAGGTCGAGACTGAGACTGACTAGCAGGCGTCCCTTATCTGTAAATGAAATCATTTTGCGGTCAAAAAGCTTATCTAGATTTGGACTTAGAAGCAGGCCATTATCGGGATCAAGGCGCTCGTTATTGTTCTCGCAGGTGCGCCAAGATACTATGTGCGACGCAATTAACGCGGTCTGAGGACCGCAGCCTAGGGCACTGCAAGTTTTCCATCGCGTCAGAAGTTTTTTCCTAAATTCTCCTTGACCAACACGGGCCAGTAAGAGCTGCTCTCTCTCTGTACTACCGACAGAGCCGATGATCTCTTCCGCAGCTTCGTCTGAAATGTGGTCGGTAAAAGCATGTTGATTGGAATTCTGTGGAGTGCCGACGGCCTGCGGATGAAGTGATGATGTTCCGCAGTATTGTTTGTAGGCTAGGGGACATCCAGGGTGCGCCGGACGATGTTCGAAGTGAGCCTCGTTCCGTCCATTTTGGCTCTCCCTCATCAAAATTATAGGGCCATGACACTCGTAGCACCTTACTAACGCGGTTTTGCGGTGTGGATAAGCGGCCGAAACGGGCCAAATTTCCCATTGCGTCCCAGTCCATATTGCGCAACGCTTCTTGTTTTTGGGTCGAACCAGCGTATTTTCAACTTTCATACGTGTCCACTCTGTTTAGAATATAGATTAATTGAGCTGCATCGCCTCGAGGTCACCCACTGTTTATGCCGTTAACTTCCCGAACCTCCGAAAAAATGCCGGATCATTGTGCTGCTACCGCTTTCTAGAAAAATAACTGCGCACTTCAGGCGGGAACTGTCATCGGATGCTCGAGCTGGTTTGCCTAAGACATGGAAATTTAGAACATTGTTTTTTAATACTGTTGGAGGAGCTATGCTGCTTTGATCGAAACGATGGTTGAATTTTCTTCTAGTTTGTCCAAAAAATCAGCCCATGCTTGCATCATTCTCCGGCGTTCTGGTAAATGTTCAGCATAGTTGTAGGCCGCACGAACAGAATTCCTTTCTGCATGCGCTAATTGCCGTTCAATGGCATCCCGATGCCAACCTTGCTCATTTAGTAGTGTACTAGCCATGCTTCTAAAGCCATGACCCGTCATTTGATCATTTGTATATCCCAAGCGGCGAAGGCCCGCATTAACTGTGTTTTCACTCATTGGTCGGCCATTAGTTCTTGCGCCAGGGAAGACGTAACGGCCATTGCCTGTCAGAGGCTGGAGTTCGCGCAAAACTATAATGGCTTGTGTGGAAAGCGGAACAATATGCAATTCCCCCATTTTCATTCGTTCTGCAGGGATGCGCCATTCTAGAGTTTCAAAGTTGAACTCACTCCATTCCGCCTTTCGTAGTTCGCCAGGCCGGACAAAGAAAAGGGGCGCTAGTTGCAAAGCGCATTTTGTTATCAGAGTTCCTTGATACCCCTTAATTGCCCGAAGTAGCTCACCGATGGCCTTGGGCTCAATAATTGATGAGTGGTGTTTGACTTTACTTGGAGGAATGGCACCTCGTAAGGCAATAGTAGGGTCTCGTTCTGTTCGGCCGGTCGCAATTGCATAACGAAAAATTTGGCCGCAATTTTGTAGGGCGCGATGAGCAGTCTCAGTAGCGCCCCGATTCTCTACTCTGCGGAGTGCCATTAAAAGCTCAGGAGCCTTAATTTCTGAAATGGGAGATTTTCCAATCCATGGAAAGATATCTCTTTCCAGTCTGCGGATAATTTTCTCGGAATGGTTTTGTGCCCAGCTCGGCGCAAACTTGCCAAACCATTCCCTAGCGATCATCTCGAAAGTATTTTCGCTATTTTCTTGAAGTGCAGCTTTTTGAGCCTTTTTATTCTCTCCAGGATCTATATCGGTGGCCAATAGTTTGCGCGCTTGATCTCGCTGCTCTCGAGCTTCACTTAGGGTGATTTCTGGATAAGTGCCAAACGTGAGAAGTTTCTCCTTACCCCCAAATCGGTACTTTAGTCTCCACGATTTACCCCCACTCGGCGCAATGTGTAGAAATAGGCCGCCTCCATCAAACAACTTAATAGGCTTCTCGCCAGGTTTGGTATTTTTAACGGAAATGTTGGTTAAAGGCATGTGGGGGTATCGATTTAGCGGGAGGGTAGTGGTACCCCCGAATTTACCCCCTGTATGTTCTGGATGTCAATATTCCGCTTTGGACGTCTCTAAACGAAAAAACCGCATTCTCAGAGGGAGAAATGCGGTTTCTTGTACTTCTTTGGATGTCTTTAAACGAGTTCTTGGTGGAGGCGGCGGGAATCGAACCCGCGTCCAGAAGCACTCTACAGACAGTTCTACATACTTAGTGCTGCCATTTGATTTAACCCGTACGACGCGGACGCACACGCTGCGGACAGGCGAGTCACCTATTGTTTAACGTCTTGCCAAGTGACCCGGCACGACGCGATTCCTTGTATATGACTTCACTGCTGTTGCCAGCCCGCCCCAAGGAAGAAACGGTGTGAAGCTAACCGGTATTAAGCGGCTAGTGCGTACGAGTTATCGTTTGCAGTTATTACTTTTCTGGTTGTATTTACGAGGTGACCAGTCCTCGGTATGCCCTGCGCTGCTTTGCAACCCCTGTCGAAACCAGGTCGCCCCCAAAGCATTGCCATTGTATCGCATTAGATGGGGTGTTTCACGGCAGATTCAAGTGAGGCGGTATTCGCCCGGTTTGCCTGAAGCCGGATCGCCGTTTTACAAGCTGCTTTACGCTTTAATCAGTGTGAACAATTGTTGTGGCGACTCTGCCAAGGCGTCGGCATTCCAGCTGGTCGGTTCGATATTCCCGCAATAACCCCAGCCCGCAGCAATGGTCGTCATACCGGCGGCCTGGCCAGCCTGGATGTCACGCAAATCGTCGCCGACATACCAGCAGTGCTGCGGATCTATACCTATGCGTTTGGCGGCTTCGAACAGCGGGGCAGGGTGCGGTTTAGGATGGCTGGCAGTGTCGCCGGAGACCACGCAAGCAGCATGATCCAGGCCGATTTGCGGAACCAGTCTATCAGTCAGGTAGCTGACTTTATTGGTGACGATGCCCCAGACGATGCCTTGATCCTGTAATTGCGCCAACAGTTCGGTGACGCCGTCGAACAGGCGGCTTTCCACCGCTATCGATGCTTCATAGTTCTTGAGGAACGCGTCGCGTAGTTCAGGATATTCAGCGTCTTGTGGCGTCAGGCCGAAGGCGGCGCCGATCAGGCCGCGCGCACCTGCGGAAGCGGTAGGGCGCAGCACTTCGTAATCAGTCGGTTCCAGACCGCGCGCGATACGTAGTTGATTGACGGCTCCGGCCAGATCGGGCGCTGTGTCCGCAAGTGTGCCGTCGAGGTCAAACAGTATGGCTAATGGCGTGCGTAGGGTCATGTGAACTCATGCAGATAAGTAAGCAAGGCTGCGCTTTTGCACCAGCCTTGCCATATGTCGTGGATCAGGCGGGTTTGGTGCAGGCGACCAGATAATTGACGCTGGTATCCTGATTCAGCGAGTAGATTTTGGTCAGCGGATTGAAGCCCATGCCTTTGAGTGCATCGATATCCAGGCCGGCTTCACGGGCGAAGCGTGACAGTTCCGCCGGGGTGATGAACTTGGCGTAGTCATGCGTGCCCTTAGGCAGCAGGCGCAGCAAGTATTCTGCGCCGAGGATTGCGTGCAGATAGGCCTTCGGATTTCGATTGATGGTCGAGAAGAATACTTTACCGCCGGGTTTTGCGAGTTTGGCGCATGCAGCAACGATGGAGGCCGGATCAGGAACATGCTCCAGCATTTCCATGCAGGTCACGACATCGTAGCGACCAGCTTCGCGTTCGGCCAGTGCCTCCGCTGCGATCAGCTCATAGCGCACCTGTACGCCGGATTCCAGGCTGTGCAGGTCTGCTACTTTCAATGCTTTTTCTGACAGGTCTATACCCGTGACATTGGCACCGCTTTTGGCCATCGATTCAGCCAGGATGCCACCACCGCAGCCGATGTCGACTACGGTTTTGCCAGCCAATGGCGCGCGGCCATTGATCCAGCCCAGGCGCAGCGGATTGATTTCATGCAGCGGACGGAATTCTGATGTTGGGTCCCACCATTGATGGGCCAAATCACTAAATTTTTTCAGTTCTAAAGGATCAGCGTTCATGGGCTAAATGATAACTGGAAAGTGCAGTGAGCGCGCTGGTTTGCGCAGACGAAAAAAAACCCCGCCGGAGCGGGGTTTAGATTTCGCAAGAAACGAATTATTTGCGTGTGCCAACAACTTCGATTTCTACGCGACGGTTTTGTGCGCGACCAGCAGCTGTTTTGTTAGTAGCAACTGGTTGTTTTTCGCCTTTGCCTTCGGTGTAAACACGTTTCGCGTCAACGCCTTTGCCAACCAGGTAAGCTTTAACAGCTTCTGCGCGGCGAACCGACAGTTTTTGGTTGTATGCATCGGAACCGACCGAGTCAGTGTGACCAACAGCAATGATAACTTCCAGGTTCAGATCTTTCAGTTTCGAAGTCAGATCGTCCAGTTTAGCTTTGCCTTCTGGTTTCAACACTGCTTTGTCGAAATCAAAGAATGCATCAGCTGCGAACGTTACTTTTTCCGAAGTTGGAACTGGAACAACTGCTGGAGCTGGGCTAGCAGGAGCAGGAGCTGCAGCTGCTACCAGTGCACCGTCGCAACCTGGAACCGAGTCAGCTGGTGTCCAGTAGCCAGTGTGCCAGCACAAACCGGTCGAGTTGCGAACGATCGTACCGTTAGTAGCTTGTGCATAAGCGCTGTTTGGTGTGCTTGCTTTGATGTCGGTCTGTGCTTGAGCAGACATTGCGACAATCGCGGACGCAGCGAAGACGAGTTTTGCTAATTTATTCATATTTCTTTCTCCTCTCGAGTGAGATATCCGCAGACTAAACTGCGCAAAATTACGTGAATGACATCGGAAATGGATATTAACACGCGCTTCAACAACCACATGAAACAAATTGTTCGCATGCAATGGTTTAACTTGGCTCCATTCTGCCACAGCCAGTCACGACAACGACCGATTGCTAAATCGACTAATTAACGTTTTTTCCAAAGCGTTGTGTTTAAACAACGCTTGCTAAGAATCATTTCCCCTGGCAAAACATTGACCTTTGGACATCAAAAACGTTCATGTTTTGAGGAAATTTTTAATAAAAAGCACTCTTTTATTTCGGCAAATTGTGCACTTCTATTAAAACGCGCCGATTTGGTGCTAAACATGTAACTAATTTGGTGCGGCTCAATTTGCTGTCACATTCCTTGATGGGTTGTGTTGCACCTGCACCGACAACCTTCATATTGACCGTTACGCCCTTTTTCTTTAGATAGTCGGCGACCGCGGCGGCACGCTTTTCCGACAAGGCCTGATTGGCGTGTGCGTTGCCCAGCAGATCTGTGTATCCGGTAATTGTCATACCGCTGGCGCCATTGCAGGTGGTCAGTTTCGGCAAGACATCGCGATCGATGCGATTTTTGGCTGCTCTATTTAATACTGCCTGGTTCAGGCCAAAAGTCTGGTCGCTTTCCAGTGCGATAGTGAAATCGCAAGATTTGGCGACCACGGCAACCGGCGCCACCTTGCCATCCAGGTGGCTGGCGACATCAGGTGCGATCGGATTCGGGATAGGGGATGCCAGTGCGCCGTCGCAACCTGCGACCGCATCAGCCGGTGTCCATGTGCCGGAGCGCCAGCACAGGCCAAAAGCACTGCGTGTTACTACGCCGCGGCTATCCTGGGCGTAGGCATTGTTTGCCGGGACCTGAATATCAGTTTGCGCGGCAACGTAGGACGAGGAGGCGCCAAGCAGCAAACCAAGGACCACTTTGTTGATCATGTTTTTCTCTTATTAATAGATGAGTGCCGAAAAAGCAGCATATTTTCGATAGTCAGCATTTAAACATATTTTCTTCTTGCCACGTGACCGCAATGGTCGCCACGGTGAAAGCTCCCGGATTGCCGAAAGCGGGGAGCGGAGGCCTCTGCCGTGTTAAAATCTTACGATTTGCCGGATCGCCCGTAACTAAGCTTTACTGCTCAAGCGATTCTTCATTATTAAAACCCCTAGCCAAAGACCAGACGAACCGCCAATGGATCAATTCGCTAAAGAAACAATTCCTATTTCACTCGAAGAAGAGATGCGCAAGAGCTACCTCGATTACGCGATGAGCGTTATCGTTGGCCGCGCATTGCCCGATGTGCGTGACGGCTTGAAACCGGTGCATCGCCGGGTATTGTTTGCCATGCATGAGATGAATAACGTGTGGAACCGCCCGTTCGTAAAATGTGCGCGCGTGGTCGGTGAAACCATGGGTAAGTATCACCCGCACGGCGACGCGTCGATTTACGACACGCTGGTGCGTATGGCACAGCCATTCTCGCTGCGCTATATGCTGGTCGACGGGCAGGGTAACTTCGGTTCCATCGACGGCGATAACGCAGCGGCTATGCGTTACACCGAATGTCGTCTGGATAAGATCGCAGGCGAATTGCTGGCCGATCTGGACAAGGAAACCGTCGATTTCGTACCGAACTATGACGGCAAGGAAAAAGAGCCGTCGGTATTGCCGACGCGTATTCCTAATCTGCTGATCAACGGCTCGTCCGGTATTGCGGTCGGTATGGCGACGAATATCCCGCCACACAATATTACTGAAGTCATCGATGGTGCCTTGCATGTCTTGCGCAATGCAGATGCGACGGTCGATGAGCTGATCGAAATCATTCCGGCACCGGACTTCCCGACGGGCGGCATCATTTATGGTGTGTCCGGCGTACGTGATGGTTATCGCACCGGCCGTGGCCGTGTGGTGATGCGCGCGAAGACGCACTTCGAAGAGTTCGGCAAGGAAAACCGTGCGGCCATCATCGTTGACGAGTTGCCGTATCAGGTAAACAAGAAGTCGCTGCTCGAGCGCATCGCTGAATTGGTACGTGACAAGAAGCTCGACGGTATCTCTGACATCCGCGATGAATCCGATAAATCGGGTATGCGCGTAGTGATCGAACTGAAGCGCAATGAAGTACCGGAAGTCGTGCTGAACAATCTGTACAAACAGACTCAGTTGCAAGACACCTTCGGTATGAATATGGTTGCACTGGTCGATGGTCAGCCTAAGTTGCTGAACCTGAAGCAGATGCTGGAATGCTTCCTGTCGCATCGCCGCGAAGTGGTAACACGTCGTACCATATTTGAACTGCGCAAAGCACGCGAACGCGGTCACGTACTGGAAGGTCTGGCAGTCGCATTGGCGAACATTGATGATTTCATAGCGATCATCAAAGCAGCGCCGACTCCGCCGGTGGCAAAGGTAGACCTGATGTCGCGTGCCTGGGATTCGTCCGTGGTACGTGAGATGCTGGCACGTACCGGTGAAGCATCTATCGGTGGTGTAAATGCATTCCGTCCGGAAAACCTGCCTAAGCATTACGGCATCCAGACTGACGGTTTGTACAAACTGTCCGATGACCAGGCACAGGAAATCCTGCAGATGCGTCTGCAACGCCTGACCGGTCTGGAACAAGACAAGATCGTTAATGAATACAAGGAAGTCATGGAGCAAATCGCTGATTTGCTCGACATCCTGGCCAAGCCTGAGCGCGTCACCGTCATCATCACTGATGAACTGACGCTGGCTAAAAACGACTACGGCATCGGCAATAAAGATGAACGTCGTTCGACCATCGAACTGAACGCTACCGACCTCGGTACCGAAGACTTGATCACACCGCAGGATATGGTCGTGACCTTGTCGCATACCGGTTACATGAAGGCGCAGCCGATTTCCGAATACCGTGCGCAGAAGCGTGGCGGTCGCGGCAAGCAGGCGATGGCGACCAAGGATGATGACTGGATCGATCAGCTCTTCATCGCGAATACACATGATTACATCCTGTGCTTCAGCAACCGCGGTCGTTTGTACTGGCTGAAGGTATGGGAAGTGCCGCAAGGTTCGCGCAATTCGCGCGGCAAACCTATCGTCAATATGTTCCCGCTGCAGGATGGAGAAAAGATCACGGTGATCCTGCCTATCTCCGGCGAGAACCGCAGCTTCCCTGAAGATCACTACATCTTCATGGCAACCAGCCTCGGTACCGTGAAGAAAACCTCCCTCAGCGATTTCAGCAATCCGCGTAAGGCCGGCATCATCGCGGTCGATCTGGATGACGGCGACTTCCTGATCGGTGCAGCGCTGACCGACGGCAAGCATGACGTCATGCTGTTCTCTGATTCCGGCAAGGCTGTGCGCTTCGACGAAAACGATGTACGTCCTATGGGCCGTACAGCACGTGGCGTGCGCGGTATGAACCTGGAAGAAGGTCAGCAGGTTATTGCATTGCTGGTCGCCGAGAACGAACAGCAATCGGTGCTGACGGCAACGGAAAACGGTTTCGGCAAACGCACGCCGATCACCGAGTACACCCGCCATGGCCGTGGTACCAAAGGCATGATTGCGATCCAGACCAGCGAACGTAACGGCAAAGTTGTGGCTGCGACCCTGGTCGACGCCAGCGATGAAATCATGCTGATTACGACCGGCGGCGTATTGATACGTACCCGCGTTGCGGAAATTCGCGAAATGGGTCGTGCGACACAAGGCGTGACGCTGATTGCAGTCGAAGACGGCACCAAGCTGAGCGGACTGCAACGCATACTTGAATCAGATGTAGAAGTTGATGATGATCAATCCGGTACGGAGGAAGCAGAATAATGAAGCGTGTGTATAACTTTTCGCCGGGTCCGGCTGCATTGCCGCAAGAAGTAATCAAGCAGGCAGCAGAGGAAATGACAAACTGGAGAGGTAGCGGTTTGTCAGTGATGGAGATGAGCCATCGCGGGCGGGAATTTACGGAAATCCTGGCAACAACCAAGGCTGATCTGCGTTCCTTGTTGTCGATTCCGGATAATTACAAAGTGCTGTTGATGCAAGGTGGTGCGATTGCCGAGAACGCGATTGTGCCTATGAACTTGCTGGGCCTTAAAGGGCAACAACCAGCCACTATCGACTTCGTTAATACCGGTCACTGGTCGAGCAAGACGATAGAAGAAGCGCACAAGTACGCGAAGGTGAATGTGGCTGCTTCGTCTGAAGACAAGGGTTTTACCTATGTACCTGCACGTGACACCTGGAAGCTGACGCCGGACGCTGCTTACGTGCATATCTGCACCAACGAAACCATCGGCGGTGTCGAGTTCGACTTTACACCTGACGTTGGTAACGTACCTTTAGTCGCGGATATGTCGTCGAATATCCTGTCGCGCGAAATCGATATTTCCAAGTACGCGGTGATTTACGCTGGCGCACAAAAGAACATCGGCCCGGCCGGTGTAACGATTGTCATCGTGCGTGACGACATGCTGGGCCACGCATTGCCTATCTGCCCGTCCGCATTCGACTGGAAGCAAGTGGCTGAACATGACTCCATGTTTAATACGCCACCGACTTATCCTATCTATATCGCCGGCCTGACCTTCCAATGGATGAAGCGCCAGGGTGGCGTAGCTGCGATGGAACAGGTCAATATCGCGAAAGCGAAGTTGATGTATGACTACCTGGATTCGACCGGCTTCTACCTGAACAATGTTCCTGTAGCGAATCGCTCGCGCATGAACGTGCCGTTTTTCCTGAAAGACGAATCGTTGAACGGGAAGTTCATCGCGGAAGCGGACCAGCAAGGTCTGGTGCAACTCAAAGGTCATAGCTCGGTCGGCGGCATGCGTGCGTCGATCTATAACGCGATGCCGATTGAGGGTGTGCAGGCACTGGTCGCGTTCATGAAAGACTTCGAGAAAAAGTACGGCTGATTTTTATTCAAATAAAAGATTGTTTGCATAACTATGACGACCGACGACAAGCTTAAACCACTGCGTGAACAGATCGACGCGATCGACGCGCAAATTCTCGATTTACTGAATCGGCGCGCACGCGTCGCGCAGGA
Organism: Herminiimonas sp. KBW02; assembly: GCF_003852535.1. Classification (GTDB taxonomy): domain Bacteria; phylum Pseudomonadota; class Gammaproteobacteria; order Burkholderiales; family Burkholderiaceae_D; genus Oxalicibacterium. The sequence goes on from NZ_QAJP01000004.1 coordinate 62,905, forward strand.
AGTCGGCCATGTGAAGGCGGAGACCAATGCCCCGGTCTTCCGTCCGGAACGCGAAGCGCAGGTTTTGCGCAGCGTGGCAGAACGCAATCCCGGGCCTTTGCTCGATACCGATATCCAGACCGTCTTCCGCGAAGTGATGTCGGCATGCCGCGCGCTGGAAAAGCGCGTGACGGTCGCTTACCTGGGGCCGGTCGGTACTTTTAGCGAGCAGGCTGTGTATCAGCAATTCGGCCGTTCTGTCGATGCGATGCCATGTGCCTCCATTGATGAAGTATTCCGCGCGACCGAGGCCGGTACTGCCGATTTCGGCGTTGTGCCTATCGAGAATTCATCGGAAGGCGTAATCAATCGCACGCTGGACTTGCTGCTGCAAACCACGCTGACGATCAGCGGTGAAGTGTCGATCCAGGTGAATCACAGCCTGATGACGCGTACCGGTTCGATGACAGGTGTAAAGACTATCTGTGCCCATTCGCAGGCACTGGCGCAATGCCAGGTCTGGCTGAACCAGAATTACCCGAACATCGAGCGCATGGCGGTTGCATCTAATGGTGAAGCGGCACGTCTGGCGGGCGAAGATCCGAGTGTGGCTGCTATTGCCAGTGAAATCGCCGGACAAAAATACCAGTTACAAGTCATCAAGGCACACATTCAGGACGATCCGCATAACCGTACCCGCTTTGCGGTCATCGGCCGTTTGCAAACGTCGGCCAGCGGCAAGGATCAAACCTCGCTGGTACTCTCGGTGCCGAACAAGGCGGGTGCGGTCTACAACCTGCTGGCGCCACTGGCCAAGCATGGTGTGTCGATGACGCGTTTCGAATCGCGTCCGGCACGCATGGGTACGTGGGAATACTATTTCTACGTCGATGTGGAAGGCCATCTGCAAGACGTCAAGGTCGAAAACGCCTTGAAAGAACTAAAAGACAACGCAGCATTCTTCAAAGTGCTGGGTTCGTATCCATTCAGTTTGTAATCTGTTTGTGAAGTATGGCGGGCGCTGCGTGCGGTGCCCGACTGTACTTCAGACGTGATTTATTTTGGAATCTGCTATGTCAATTAAGTTTGGTCCTGACTACGTTCGTGCGATTGCGCCTTATCAGGGTGGTCGCCCGATTGCTGAAGTCGCGCGTGAGTTCGGCCTCGATGAAGCAAAAATCGTCAAACTCGCTTCAAATGAAAATCCGCTCGGCATGCCCGAATCTGCGAAGCAGGCGATGGCTGCAGCGCTGGAGGATGCCGGTCGTTATCCGGACGGTAATGGCTTTGAACTGAAGGCAGCACTGACCGCCAAGTATGGTGTGCCTGCTGAATGGATCACGCTGGGTAACGGCAGCAACGACATCCTCGAACTGGCTGCACATGCGTTTGTGCAGCCGGGCCAGTCGGTCATTTATGCGCAGTATTCTTTTGCCGTCTATCCATTGGCCGCGCAAGCTGTCGGTGGCCGCTCGCTGGTGATCGCCGCGAAAGATTTTGGTCATGATCTGGATGCGATGGCGGATGCGATAGAAGCCGATACGCGTTTGATCTTTGTTGCGAATCCAAACAATCCAACCGGTACCTTTATCCCGGGTGCGCAGATCGAAGCTTTCCTCAAGCGCGTGCCACCTGAAGTTGTGGTGGTGCTGGATGAAGCTTATACCGAATTCCTTGCGCCGGAACAGCAATACGATTCCATCGCCTGGGTCGCCAAGTATCCTAATTTGCTGGTGTCGCGCTCCATGTCCAAGGTCTATGGCCTCGCAGGTTTGCGTATCGGTTACGGCATCGCGCAAGCGGGCATTACCGATTTGCTCAATCGCATACGCCAGCCTTTCAATGTGAATTCGCTGGCGCAAGCAGCTGCGATTGCGGCATTGAATGACCATGCTTTCGTACAAAAAAGCGCGCAACTGAATGCGGCCGGTTACCGTCAGCTGACACAGGCTTTTGATGAACTGAAGCTGCGCTATCTGCCGTCTTCCGGTAATTTTGTGATGGTCAAGGTCGGTGATGACGACGGTGCTGGTGCACGCGTCAATCTGGCTTTGCTGAAGCAGGGCGTGATCGTGCGTCCGGTCGGTAACTACGGCTTGCCGCAGTGGTTGCGCATTTCCATCGGACTGGAAGAAGAAAATACAATCTTCATCGCGGCGCTGAAAAAAGCCCTGGCCTGATGTTGTACTAATCCGATCAACTTTAATCCTTACGCTCTCGTGCTAAAAAAAATCGTCATCTTTGGAGTGGGTTTGATAGGCGGATCGTTTGCGCGCGCTTTGCGCCAGGCGGGAGCAGTTGAGCAAATCGTTGGCGTAGGGCGTACTGCTGCGGTATTACAGCGCGCCAAAGAACTGGGCATCATCGATGTCGCCAGCACTTCAGTGGAAGAAGCTTTGCGCGATGCCGACCTGGTGTTGCTGGCAGCACCGGTTGCGCAAACCGAAGTGATCCTGAAATCCATCAGACCCTATCTGCAAGCCGGTACGGTAGTGACTGACGCCGGTAGTATCAAAGGCGAAGTCGTTGCTACTGCGCGTGCAGTACTGGGTGAGAAGATTGCGCAATTCGTGCCGGGTCATCCTATCGCCGGCCTGGAAGCCAACGGCCCGGAAGCAGCTATTCCCGATCTGTATGTCGGCAAGAAGGTCGTGCTGACACCGCTGGCGGAAAACTCTGCCGCCGATGTCGCATTGGTAGCGCAAGCATGGCAGCAATGCGGTGCGATCATCCATCAGTTAACACCAGAAAACCACGATGCAGTATTTGCTGCCGTCAGTCATTTGCCGCACTTGCTGGCGTTTGCACTGGTGGACGATATTGCGAACAAGCCGCATGCTGATTTGCTGTTCCAGTATGCGGCCAGCGGCTTTCGTGACTTCACACGGATAGCCGGTTCTTCGCCCGAGATGTGGCGCGATATCAGTTTGTCGAACCAGGACGCGATCCTGACCGAACTGGACGCCTATATTGCCCAGCTGACGCGCTTCCGCGCGCAATTGGCGGCTGGCGACGGCGCAGCGATGCAGGCCATGTTTGCGAACGCACAGCAGGCGCGCCAGAATTGGCAGCGCAGCATAGAAACGGCTGAACCTCAGCACCAACCAGATGGCGATAAATGAAACACTATCCGCATTATCTTGACCTGAAACCGGCGATGCACGCGAAAGGCGTGGTGCGTTTGCCTGGCTCCAAAAGTATTTCCAACCGTACCTTGCTGTTGGCTGCATTAGCGCAGGGCACGACGCATATCCGTGATTTGCTGGCTTCCGACGATACGCATGTAATGCTGATGGCTTTGCAAAAGCTGGGTGTCAAATGGGAACAGATAGGCGAGTCGCAGGATTACATCGTGCATGGTGTCGATGGCAGTTTCCCGGTACATCAGGCTGATCTGTTCATGGGTAATGCGGGTACCGCGATACGTCCGTTGACAGCGGCGCTGGCAGTGACAGGTGGTGATTACACTTTGCATGGCGTGTCGCGTATGCATGAGCGTCCTATTGGTGATCTGGTCGATGCCTTGAATGCGATCGGTACACATATTGAATATACCGGCGAGCCGGGTTATCCGCCGCTGCACATTCAGCGTGGTCGCATCCACGCGCATGAGATGTCGGTGCGCGGCAATGTTTCCAGCCAGTTCCTGACGGCGCTGCTGATGGCTGCTCCTTTGATGGCGCGCGAACAGGATGTGACCATCAATGTGATCGGTGAGTTGATCTCCAAACCGTATATCGAAATCACGCTAAACCTGATTCAGCGTTTCGGCGTGGAAGTGCAGCGCAGTGGCTGGCAATCGTTCACGGTGAAAGCCGGACAACGCTATGTCAGTCCGGGCAATATCCATGTTGAAGGTGATGCCTCGTCGGCGTCCTACTTCCTTGCGGCTGGTGCAATTGCTGGTGGTCCGGTTCGTGTTGAAGGTGTGGGGCAAAACAGTATCCAGGGAGATGTACGTTTTGTTGAGTCGCTGGAACAAATGGGCGCCACCATACGCATGGGCGATAACTGGATAGAAGCGGAATCGAATGGCGTGTTACGCGCGATTGATGCCGACTTCAACCATATTCCGGATGCCGCGATGACAATCGCCGTAGTGGCTTTGTATGCCGACGGTCCAAGCATCTTGCGCAATATCGGTAGCTGGCGTGTGAAGGAAACCGATCGCATCAGTGCGATGGCGACCGAGCTGCGCAAGCTGGGTGCGATTGTGGAAGAAGGCGAAGATTATCTGAAGGTGACGCCACCGGCAGAGATACTGTCCGCTGCGATTGATACTTATGACGATCACCGTATGGCGATGTGCTTCTCGCTGGCGACACTGGATGGCGCCGCGCGTCGTGGCAACAAAGAGCGCATCAATGACCCGCAATGCGTGGCCAAAACCTTCCCTGATTATTTCGAAGCCTTTGCCAAGGTTACCGAAGAAAGTTTGTTTTAAGGTATAGCGGAATGCGGCAGTATTCCGCTACCTATCCATCCCCTTTATGACTGTGGCTTGAGGCCTCAGTTGTATTTTTGACACACTTGTTAAATGACATCCACTCCATCTTCTGCCATTCCGGTCATCGCTATTGATGGTCCGACCGCTTCCGGCAAAGGCACGGTTGCCCAACTGGTAGCAACCGAACTCGGTTTCCACTACCTGGATTCGGGCGCTTTGTACCGCCTGACGGCCTTGTCTGCCTTATATCGCGGCATCGCGATTGATGACGAGCAAGCTATCGCTAATTCCGTCGAAACCCTCAAATGTGGCTTCAAAGATGGCGACATCTTCCTTGATCGTGAAAATGTCACGATGTCGATCCGGGCGGAAGAAGTTGGTAATACAGCATCAAAAATTGCTGCTTTGCCTGCAGTGCGCAAGGCGCTGGTCGATTTGCAGCTGCGCTTCCGTGAAGCGCCGGGCCTGATTGCCGACGGACGGGATATGGGAACCGTGATTTTCCCGGACGCCGAACTCAAGGTCTTCCTTACCGCCAGTGCCGAGGCGCGCGCCGAAAGACGTTATAAGCAATTGATTGACAAGGGATTTTCTGCTAATATAGAAGACCTTCTGAAAGATTTGAACGAACGGGATGCACGTGATGCGAATCGCGCCATTGCCCCGCTCAAACCCGCCGAAGAGGCATATTTGCTGGATACCTCGAATCTGACTGTGCAGCAAGCAGTGGATCAGGTGCTCACCTGGTATGCAGCTGTAAAGGCTTAGGCTGTAAAGAATTAAGTAGTAAAGCTAGTAGCTGTTTGTAGTACCTGGTGTCTGTCCGGTGCAAAGTCGGGCAGACGTTGAAAAACCTAACCCATAATTCGTTCCTTTTGCTGTTTTTATATATGGCAAATCGAGTAAAACCGAATTCTGGTCAACTTGTTTAAATCTATGACTACTGTTGTCACCTCCGAAGCAACACCTGTTGGTATGGAAAGTTTTGCCGCTCTTTTTGAAGAATCGTTGTCACGTCAGGACATGCGTTCTGGTGAAGTGATTTCGGCTGAAGTTGTCCGCCTCGACCATAACTTCGTTATCGTCAACGCTGGCTTGAAGTCGGAAGCATTTATTCCAATCGAAGAATTCAAAAACGACAATGGCGAACTCGAAGTCAACGTTGGCGATTTTATTTCCGTCGCTATTGAATCCCTCGAAAACGGTTTTGGCGACACTATCCTGTCGCGCGACAAGGCTAAACGCCTGGCATCGTGGCTCTCGCTTGAAAAAGCGATGGAATCCGGTGAAATCGTTGTCGGTACCGTTAACGGTAAAGTCAAAGGCGGTCTGACCGTTTTGACCAATGGCATCCGCGCATTCTTGCCGGGTTCGCTGGTTGATACCCGTCCTGTCAAAGACACGACTCCATTCGAAGGCAAAACGCTCGAATTCAAAGTTATCAAACTCGATCGCAAACGTAACAACGTTGTGCTGTCGCGTCGCGCTGTCATCGAAGCATCGATGGGCGAAGAACGTCAAAAACTGATGGAAACCCTGAAAGAAGGCACCATCGTTACTGGCGTCGTTAAAAACATCACCGACTACGGCGCGTTCGTGGATCTGGGTGGTATCGATGGTCTGTTGCACATCACCGATCTGGCATGGCGTCGTGTGCGTCACCCATCGGAAGTACTCACCGTCGGTCAAGAAATCACCGCGAAAGTACTCAAGTACGATCAAGAGAAAAACCGTGTATCGCTGGGCGTCAAACAATTGGGCGACGATCCTTGGACCGGTTTGTCCCGTCGTTACCCACAAGGCACACGCCTGTTCGGTAAAGTCACCAACCTGACCGACTACGGCTCATTCGTTGAAGTCGAACAAGGTATCGAAGGTCTGGTGCACGTTTCCGAAATGGACTGGACCAACAAAAACGTGGCACCAAACAAAGTCGTTCAATTGGGCGATGAAGTTGAAGTCATGGTTCTGGAAATCGACGAAGAACGTCGTCGTATCAGCCTCGGCATGAAACAATGTAAAGCCAACCCATGGGATGACTTTGCTGTGACCCATAAAAAAGGTGACAAAGTTCGTGGCGCGATCAAATCGATCACCGACTTCGGCGTGTTCATCGGCCTGGCTGGCAACATCGACGGTCTGGTTCACTTGTCCGACCTGTCCTGGACAGAAACCGGCGAAGAAGCTGTTCGTCGCTTCAAGAAAGGTGACGAGCTGGAAGCAATCGTGTTGGCTATCGACGTGGAACGTGAACGCGTATCCCTCGGCGTTAAACAACTCGAAGGCGACCCATTCAACAACTTCGCTGCAATGAACGACAAAGGCGCGTTGGTAACTGGTACCGTTAAATCGGTTGAGCCTAAAGGTGCAGTGATCCAATTGTCCGATGAAGTTGAAGGCTACTTGCGCGCTTCCGAAATCTCCCGCGATCGCGTGGAAGATGCTGGTACGCACCTGAAAGTCGGCGACACAGTTGAAGCTATGGTCATCAACGTTGACCGCAAAGCACGCGGCATCCAACTGTCGATCAAAGCTAAAGACAATGTTGAAACGCAAGAAGCAATGCAAAAAATGTCGTCGGATTCGAACGCTGCATCCGGTACGACCAGCCTCGGCGCATTGCTCAAAGCTAAGCTCGATAACAAGAACTAAGACCATCGTCAATGACAAAGTCGGAGCTGATTGCTCGCTTGGCTGAGCGTTATCCGCAACTGGTAGCTAAGGATGCGGATTACGCGGTCAAAACCATCCTTGATGCAATGTCCGATGCCCTGGCAACCGGACAACGCATCGAGATACGTGGTTTTGGCAGCTTTGCACTCAATAGTCGCCCGCCGCGTATCGGTCGCAACCCGAAGTCGGGTGACAAGGTGATGGTCCCGGAAAAACGGGTACCACACTTCAAGCCAGGCAAGCAGTTGCGTGAGCGTGTGGATGCGATGGTTGGGCAACCAATCATCGAAGACTGAGTTGTTTGTAACGAAATAAGGACGGCATCTTCGGATGCCGTTTTTTTTCACGTACAATTTCGTTAATCTATTACTGTGCCAAACTGATGGCATGCAGTAGTCCGGATCAGCTTATAAAGGAACGAACGCCATGAAAATCCTGCTCAGAATTATTGCTGTCCTACTTTTCATCGTGTTCTTTGGTTTCGCCATGAAGAATACGCAGGAAGTATCGCTGCAGTTTTTCCTCGGTTACGAAATGCGCGGACCTTTGGTGTTGCTCCTGCTTGGTTTCTTTGTTGGTGGTGCCGCATTGGGCGTATTGGCGATGACGCCGACCCTGTTCCGTCACCGCCGTGAACTGGCAAAACACAAGAAGACGATCGCAACAATACAAAAAGAAGTACAAGAACAGGCTTTGGTGAAATCGCAGCCGCCACAGCCGGATGCCGTGATTCATCTGTGAACCCCATGAGTCGTGCGTCTTTGAATCATTTGATTACTCTCTACAACACAACATTGCATGGAATTTGAAACTTGGTGGTTGCTTGCCATACCGGCCTTTTTTACCCTGGGCTGGATTGCTGCGCGCGTTGATATCAAACAGTTGGTTTCGGAATCGCGCAGTCTGCCGCGCGGCTATTTCAAGGGTTTGAATTTTCTGCTGAATGAACAGCCCGATAAGGCGATCGATGCTTTTATCGAAATCGTCAAACTGGATCCGGAAACCGCAGAGCTGCATTTTGCTCTGGGTAATTTGTTCCGCCGTCGTGGCGAGACCGAGCGCGCAATACGTGTGCACCAGAACTTGCTGGCGCGTCCTGACTTGCCGCTCGAGCATAAGGTGCATGCACAGTACGAACTGGGGCAGGATTACCTGAATGCCGGTCTGTTGGATCGGGCGGAAGAAACCTTCAATCAGTTGATCGATACCCAGTATGGCGCACAGGCGCGACGCGCCTTGCTGGAAATTTATCAGCGTGAAAAGGAATGGGAGCGTGCAATTGAGGCTGCCCATGCGCTGCAGGAATCAGGTGCCGGTGGTCGTCAGAAGGAAATCGCACAGTTCTATTGTGAACTGGCGCAGGATGAATTGGTGCACACGCATCCTGACACCGCGATCAGCCTGCTGGAAAAAGCATTGGCGGCAGATCGCACCAGCGTACGGGCGACCATCCTGCTGGGCGATGCGCAACTGGCACAGGGCGATACCGAATCTGCATTGCTGACCTGGCGCCGTGTCGAACATCAGAGCGTGCCGCACGTGGCATTGGTGGCACAGCGTCTGATGGATGGTTATCGTGCAGTAGGGCGCGCGCAGGAAGGCGTGAATCTGCTGAAGTTCTATCTGGCTGAGGCATCCTCGATTGATTTGCTTGAGGTCGTGTTCAAAGCCGTGCTGGAGCTGGAAGGTGTGGACGCAGCAAACCAAATGGTCAGCGATGAATTGCGTCGTACGCCAACTCTGCTGGGGCTGGATAAGCTGCTGGAAGCGCGGCTGATGGAAGCGCCGCCGGAAATGCGTTCTGAACTGTCGCTGGTCAAAAACCTGGTGCATGGTTACACGCAAAAACTGGCCCGCTACCAGTGCAGCCATTGCGGCTTCAAGGCGCGTCAGTATTACTGGCAATGCCCTGGTTGCAGCAAATGGGAAAGTTACCCGCCACGCCGCACCGAAGAATTAAATGTCATGAATTAAGATGTCGCAACATCGCCGGCTAAGCTGCTTTATGCGTAGTTAAATGCGCGCAGGTTAGCCGGTACTCACTTTCCTCTTGCTTCCCCTTTTATGCATTTCCTTTCGGAAATGTCCGATTCAAATCCCTTCTTATTTTTTCTACATTCGGCGCTGGGCTAGCGATAAATATGGCTGTCTGACGTCGTTATCTCTGTGCATTTTTACAAACTGAATAGGGAGATTCAAATGTTGAAAAAAGTGTTTTTCGCACTTGCAGCTGTGTTTTTCTCAATGAACTTTGCCTGGGCACAAGTCGATGTCAATAAGGCGGACCAGGCGGCGCTGGACAGTATCAAGGGCATTGGTCCGACTACTTCCAGGGCCATACTCGACGAACGCAAGAAAGGTGGGAATTTCAAGGATTGGGATGATTTGCAGAAGCGCGTCAAAGGCGTGGGTGACAAGAGTGCAGAAAAGCTCTCTCAAGCCGGGCTTACCGTGAACGGCACGCCGAAGTCTGGCGTCGCCAAACCGGCAACAAAAAAGGTCGCTGCGAAGGCCAAGTCAGAGAAGTAATCGCACCAATTGTTTGTGTATCCCCGCAAAAGCCCCGCCCCGGTATAGAGGTGGGGTTTTTTTATGCCTGCATGGTTTTTATCGAGTTCGTACGCGCAAGGGCATCTGCGATTAAAATGGCGTTTTCCCGGAAACACCATACAAGCACTCACTATGCAATATTTGACCATCGAAGACACCATCGGCAATACCCCACTGGTACAACTCAAACGACTGGGCGGTGAAGAAGCAGTACGTCGCAACAACGTCATACTCGGCAAGCTGGAAGGCAATAACCCGGCCGGTTCTGTGAAAGACAGGCCGGCACTATCCATGATCCTGCACGCAGAAGAACGCGGCGTGATCAAGCCGGGCGATACCCTGATCGAAGCGACCAGTGGCAACACCGGGATTGCGCTGGCGATGGTGGCAGCGATGCGTGGTTACAAGATGGTTTTGCTGATGCCGGAGAACCTGAGTGAAGAGCGGAGACAGGCGATGGCCGCATATGGTGCGCGCATCGTCCTGACGCCGAAAACCGGCGGCATGGAGTATGCGCGTGATCTGGCCGAGCAAATGCAAAAAAATGGTGAAGGTTTGATCCTGGATCAGTTCGCCAATCCGGACAATCCGCGTGCACATTATGAAACGACCGGCCCCGAAATCTGGCGCGATACCGGTGGCAAGATCACCCACTTCGTCAGCGCGATGGGTACCACCGGCACCATCATCGGCGTATCGCAGTATCTGAAAGAAAAGAACCCGGATATCAAAATCATCGGCGTACAGCCGGACGAAGGCTCGCAAATCCCTGGCATCCGCAAATGGCCAGAAGCCTATCTGCCAAAAATTTATGACGCCAGCAAAGTTGATCAGCTTGAATACGTCAGCCAGGCAGTAGCCGAGCAAATGGCTCGTCGTCTGGCGATAGAAGAGGGGATTTTCTGCGGTATTTCAGCGGCGGGCGCATGTGAAGTTGCGCTCAGGATTTCTCAGACGGTAGAAAACGCAACGGTGGTCTTCATCGTCTGCGACAGAGGTGATCGTTACTTGTCGACAGGCGTATTCCCGGCCTAAGCCGAGAATACTCTGCGGGTAATGTTCATTACTCTTGCGGCTCGGTAGCGACGCCGCCTTCTTTTGGTTTGAATTGCTTGTCGCTGATACGGAATTTATCGCGACGGTCACCCATCAGGATACGCAGGTCACGAATACTCAAATCGCTTACTTCGTGCATGCGAATCAGCAGGGATGCGCCTACCGGCAGACGGCGATGGCGGATTTTGCTGATGACTGGTGGGGCAACTTCCAGTGCGCGCGACAGAGCTGCATCATTTTTAAGATGCAGTCTTTCAATCAAGGAGTCCAGCAGATGATTGGGGTCGTACGCAACTTGATCTGCAAGTCGGTTACTTGTGATTTGGCTATCTGGAGTAGTCATAATGTCTTCGATTTCAAAGTGTCAAACGAGGGATCGGTGAAACGCAAGGTGACTTGCAGTTTCGTCGGCTACTGATATTGGAGTCTTGTCATATTAGTAAAGTTGCAAACGGTGATGATTTTTTCAGCGTATTACGGGATATATGAAAAAATTAACTATATGCAATCAATATAGCAAGGAATTTCAAAAAAGCAATTACAACTCAGTGTTCTTTTGGCCTCACATTTAGTCAAGAGTTCCTTCAAACAATCTTTTCTTTTTGAGAAAAGTAGCGTTATTGAAATTTTATTCTTTTCTGTCATATTTCACAAAAAAACCTTAAAAATCAATGCTTGGTGTTGTTTTAAGGAATGATTCTACATGGTAATTCTTACACTTAAATAACACTTGTATGCCGTTATTTGCACCCTTTCCCGGGTGCGGCCAATTGTAAATTCCGCCATCCCTGCAAGCCCAACTTACGTAACGTTTCCATATTCTTTTCATAAATTTCCTCTGCTTCGGGGAACGCTTCGACTGCGCGTTCTATGCTCGCCTCGCGCAAAAGATGCAAAATTGGATACGGTGAACGATTCGTGTAGTTTTCTATATCGTCTGCTTTGCTGTCTGCAAATTGATAGTCAGGATGGAAACTGGCAATCTGGATTTCACCATCCAGTTCCAAATCATCAATTGCTTCATCGGCAATATCGAGGAAGTCGTTGTAATCCAGGAAGTCAGCCAGGAGCTCAGGCAGGATTAACAAAGTGGTATCGATTTCGGCCGGATCGCTCTGATGCAAATGCTGTAACTCCGCACTGAGTTCTTCATATAAGGCATCGGTGTTACGCGCACTGCTGACGACATAGCGGATTTGTTGTTTGACGTGGACCGCTTTGGCAAAGGGGCAGAGATTCAGGCCGATAACGGCTTTTTCCAACCAGGCCTGGGTAAGGGCGATGACTTCATCGGGTGCGGCTGGGGGAGTAGGTGTGTGCATGCAAGCCATCCTGTTGATCATTCGCTATTTTAAACGTTTGCCGCAATTGGCTTTGGACAGCAGCGATACGCAGATGCGTATATGGCGCAAATAAAATTGATCGCGGAGCAGGGCCGGATCGGCTATTCTTGCCACCGTTCCGTCTTGCGCATACGTGCGACATTTTCATCAAAGTAGAATTTCATGGCTCTTAAATCCACCATTTTCAAAGCTGACCTGCAAATCGCCGATATGGATCGGCAGTATTACGACGGTCATGCACTGACGATAGCGCGCCATCCGTCCGAGACCGATGAGCGCATGATGGTCAGGATACTGGCCTTTGTGCTGCATGCGCATGAGGCGCTGTCCTTTGGCAAAGGTTTGAGTACGGACGATGAGCCGGATCTGTGGCAAAAGGATTTAACCGGTGCGATCGAACTTTGGATAGACGTCGGTCAGCCGGATGAGAAGCGCATCATGAAAGCATGTGGCCGCTCGAATCAGGTGATGATTTACAGCTATAGCAGCATGAGCAATATCTGGTGGAATCAGATCGCCAGTAAGGTGGACAGAGCGAAGAACTTAAGCGTGTTCAATTTGCCGGCTGCGACCAGCCAGGCGCTGGCCAAACTTGCGCAACGCAATATGCAATTGCAATGCACGATACAGGACGGCCAGGTCTGGATTAATGGTGAGGGCGAGTCGATCCAGATTGACCTCGTCCGTCTGAAAGCGCCTGCGGACGCAGTGCGCTGAGTGTGGCCGCCGGGCAGGCGGTCACAGCATGCCTAGAAATTGCGCGCAGCGCGGACTGCGCGGCTCAGGTCTATCACTGACATCGCATAGAAGAAGCTGCGATTGTATTGCGTGATCGCAAAGAAGTTATCCGCACCCAGCCAGTACTCACTAGGATCAGCGCCATTCTGCAGATCGACCAGGCCGAACAGCATATCGGCTGGTGGCTCGGCTAGCGGCGTCACGCCCGCTTCCTTCATTTCCTGCAAGCTGAACTTCGCGCTCAGTCCCTGATTGATAAAGCGCTGCCAGTTTTCCGTCATATCCACTTTGGCCGGGAAGACGGTGGGCTGTCCGCTGCGCCAGCCATGCTGCACCAGGAAGTTGGCGACGCTGCCGATGGCATCGACCGGCGAGTTGCGCAGATCGATATGACCGTTGCCATCGAAATCAACGGCAAATTTACGTATGCTGCCCGGCATGAATTGCGGCCAGCCTATCGCACCTGCGTAGGAGCCGAGCAGCGAGAATGGATCGATCTGTTCATCACGTGCAAACAGCAAGGTGTTTTCCAGTTCGCCACGGAAGTAGTTCATGCGTGCTGTGCGATTCGGTGTTTCCGGATAGGCGAAGGCCAGCGTCGTGATGGCATCCATCACGCGGAAATTGCCAGTATTACGACCGTATACCGTTTCGACACCGATGATGGCGACGATGATTTCTGCCGGTACGCCATACCTTGCTTCGGCACGTGCCAGTGCATCGGCATACTGGTTCCAGAAGGCGACGCCGCCATTGATGCGCACCGGTTCAACAAAGCGGGCGCGGTAGGCGGCCCAGTTCTTTGGTTTGCCAGGTGGCGCCGGCTTCATTAACTGGATCGCACTATCGACGTAGTGAGTCTGGTTCAGTGTGGCTTGCAACTGTTTTTTATTGAAGCCGTTCTTTTCCACCATCTGGTCGATGAAGCTGGAGACATCGCTCCATTGCGAGAAGTTGGCGAATTCATCGCCTTGTACCGGTTTGACGACTTTCTTGGCTTTGGCCGCGGTCTTGTTCGCGGTGGCTGTTTTTTTGCTGGTTTCGCCGGCGGAGGCGCAGCCGCTCAAGGCGAGGATGGAAGAGAGTGCGATTAGCGGCAGGGCTTGTCTGGAGAGCAGTGGAAATGTCATCGAATTTGAGTCAGCAGTGATTTGAGTGTGGCAAGTACGTCTGATGGCGATAAATGTTCAACGCGACCATAACGAACTTGTTCATAAAGCGTTATAAATTTCCCGGCGGCATGTTTGCGTTTTTCTGTCAGCGCAGTATCAGCAGCCAGCAATCGTTGTGCATACGTGCGCGGTCCTTCATGCGGATGGCGCGGATAGCCGCGGCGCGTCATCAGTTTGCCAAATTGCACATAGACGGCTGCCAGCGGATCGGTTTTGCGACGCACGCCCGGCAGCAGGGCGGCAAGTGCAGTCATCACCGTAGCACCCGCGAGCAGTAGCAGCAAGACTAGTGTTTGCCAGTCGATGTTACCGAAGCCAAGTGAACGTAGCAAATTCTTTTGCTCATCCGGCGTGTAGTTCAGCACCCATTGGTTCCAGCCATTGTTAATCGCTTCCCATTGAAAGCGCATGCTGCGCAACCATGTGGCTGTGCCGCTGTTTGCAGCGACCAGACCACCCAATACGGGTTCGGCTGCATCCGCAGTAGCTGCATCGCGTGAGATGCGTTCTGGTGCGATCACGGCGGTCGGGTCGATACGTACCCAGCCACGCTGCGCCAGCCACACCTCGGTCCAGGCATGCGCATCGGATTGCCTGATGATCATATAGCCGTCGACCGGATTGATTTGGCCGCCTTGATAACCTGTCACTACGCGTGAGGGTATGCCCATTGCGCGCATCAGTACGACAAAGGCACTCGCATAATGTTCACAAAAACCTGCGCGTGTAGAAAATAAAAAATCATCGACGCTATTCACGCCCAGCAGTGGTGGTTCCAGCGTGTAGCGGAAAGGAGCGCTGCGAAAGAGTTGCAGCACGCGCTCGATGGCGGCCTGATCGCCGGAAGTGTCGCGCCGGATTTGTGTGGCCAGCGCCAGCGTGCGCGGATTGTAGTTTGGTGGCAGCGACAGCAATTGCTGCAATATGGTGGGATCCGGCTGCGGCAAGAAGTCAACATGCAGGTGCGATGTGACGTCATAACGTATGCGTTCAGTGATGGGGCGCGCTGCGCGTAATTCATATGCGGACGTATAAGCGATGAATTTGCCCGCCAGCTGCGGTGCTGCGGTGGGCATTTCAAGTGCGAACAGCCAGGACTCGGAACTGGCTTCCTGTGTCACCTGATAACCTACCGGAGTGCCTTGCGTTTGTAGCGGAGTATGGCTGCTTCTGCGGCTGTCTGCTGCTTTGGTCCAGGTGCGACCATCGTACTGATCCAGTACGATGCCGCGCCAGTAGAGTTGATGGCTGGGCGGGATCTGATCTGTAAATTTAACCCGGAAGGCGACCTCACCAGACAAGGCCAGCTTGGCAATGTTGCCGGGACTCATGCTGCTGGAGAGCCCGCTACGTGCAGTCTTGCTGTCGTTCGGCATACCCCACAGTGGTCCTTGTATGCGCGGGAACAGCAGAAATAGTACGACCGTCAGCGGCACGGCCAGCAGCAGGATTTTACCGGCGAGCTGCAGTCGTTTGCGCAAGGAAGGGATGGCATCGGTGTACTGGAATGATAGCTGGGCGGCCAGCATGACGATGACGGTGCTGATACTCAGCGCAGCGATAGCCAGCGATTGGGAATTGAGAAAATTCGTCAGCAGTAAGAAGAAACCCAGAAAGATGACTGCAAACAAATCACGGCTGGCGTGCATCTCCAGTAACTTGAATGTGAGCAGCAAGGTCAGGACGGCGACGCCTGCTTCGCTACCGACAAATGTCCTGAAAGTCAGATAAACGCCGCCCATCGTCAGCAAGGCGAGTGGCAGCAGCAACCAGCGTGACGGCATGCGATTACCACGGAAAGTGATCCAGCCGCGCCATAGCAGCATCACGCTGCAGGTGGCGACTACCCACGGTGGCAAATTCAAAACATTGGGTGCCAGCACCAGTGTGCATGCAAACAGCAGGAGCAGGGTATTGGCCTTGTCGCGCGACATCGGTCGCAGCATGGTTGCGAGTTGCTTCATGGTGCGTGCCCGTATAAGGCGAGTACCTGCAGGCAGGCTGCCTGATGTGCCGGGCCGATGGAAGGCGGCAGGTACAAATGCGCGAGGTGGAATGCATACGGCAAGCCCTGTGCTTCCGCCATCAATACCCAACTCGTCATGCGTGCCAGCTTGTGTTCCACATCCATGGTTGGCGGCAGTTTGCTGTAGTCCAGTACCAGTTCACTGGCCGCACCACCTTCAAACTGTTTGCTGACCAGTGCGCCATCGTTGCTGCGCGCAATCTGGCGCCATGCGAGCTGGCGCATGGAGTCGCCGCTCTGATATGCACGGATGCCAGCGAAGTCGTCATACCCGGCATTGCCGCGACCATCTGTCTGCGTGCCTGCGCTTAATGGCAGCGGCGGGCTGTCTGCTTCCGGGCGTGGATAAACCAGCACCTGCATGGCTGGTTGCCAGTAAGCCCATGCTTGCAGCAAACCAAGCGGGAAGGTGGTTTGCAGGCGTATGCGTGGCGCCGTCAGCCAGCCGCGTTCGCTTGCAGGCGTACTCGGGGTCACATCACTGCTTGCATGCGACGGAATATCGGTAAAGTGCGGGATGCCGACTGCGCCGTCAGTGATAAAGGCCAGTCGTATCGCGTAGCGTTCATAGCTACGGCGATTATCCAGTTGTACGCTGAACTGTGCGATTTCTCCGGCGTACACTGGTGACGTGCGTCCCGGTGACAGATGCAAATAGGCGAGGTTGCGAAAGGTCAGGTGCATGCCGACGATGGCGCAACTGGCCAGCAAGAAAGTCAGCGCAAAGCCCAGGCTCAGGTTGTAGTTGATCGAACATATAAAGAGCACCATCAGCATGAGGCCGAAGATCAGACCCGCGCGCGTCGGCATGATAAAGATGCGGCGCTGCTTCAGGAATACGGTGCCTGTCTCGGCCGTGCTTAGTCTGAACAGGCATTTCCCTGTCCATTGCGTGAACATCGTTTGCAGCTGTGTAGGTATGAGGCGCACGCAGTGACCCTGGCTCAGACGCTGACCGACCTCATTAATTGCAGCACCAGGTCACGACTGGCGAGAGCACTTGCACTGCCGGTTTTGAGCGGACGCAGGCGATGTGCGGTGACGGGTACCAGCACCGCTTGTACGTCTTCCGGAATGACATGATTGCGTCCTTCGAGCGCGGCCCAGGCGCGTGCTGCCTGCAACAGCGCAATCGTCGCGCGCGGGCTCAGACCCTCCGCAAACATGCCGTTTTGCCGTGAAGCTGCGGCCAGTGCCTGGATGTAGTCTATGAGGGCTGCGGAGACATGTATGTTCTTCAGTTCCGCCTGTGCCGCCAGCAGGTCGCTGGCTTGCATTGCCATCGGCAGTGATTTCAATAGCGTGCGCCTGTCTTCACCCATCAGCAAGGCGCGTTCCGATGCTGCATCTGGGTAGCCAAGCGACAAGCACATCAGGAAGCGATCGAGTTGTGATTCCGGTAAGGGAAAGGTGCCGAGCTGATGCGTCGGGTTTTGTGTGGCGATGACAAAAAAAGGCTCGGGTAAAGCGCGGGTGACACCGTCGGAGGTGACTTGTCTTTCTTCCATCGCTTCGAGCAATGCCGATTGCGCCTTCGGTGTGGCGCGGTTGATTTCATCTGCCAGCAAGACTTGCGTAAAGATAGGACCGGGATGAAACACAAAACCGTTTTTCTCGCGGTCGAAGATGGAAATGCCGACCACGTCTGCCGGTAACAGGTCGCTGGTGAATTGTTGCCGGTTGAATTGCAGGCCGAGTGAAATTGCCAGTGCGTGCGCCAATGTCGTTTTGCCGACCCCGGGCAAATCTTCTATCAGCAGGTGACCGCCGGCCAGCAGGCAGACCAGCGCCTGGCGTATCTGTACATCCTTGCCGACCACGATTTCGCCTACTTGCCTGGCGACTGCATGCACTTTTGCGAACATTCGATTTTCCGTCGTTGATAAGCGCCGTAGCGACGCAGTGAGGGCGAATTTCAGATTCTATGCGAAATCACTTGCCGGGGCGCAAGTCTTGATGAAGTGTTGTGGTCAGAACTGCACCGATAAATTGAATGAATGTTCGTTTGCAAAAAAGGATGTGACAGCCGTCAATCCTGTTTTTGTTTGCGAATTACCAGCCAGCCGACGATGGCGGTACAGGTAGGTACGATCCCCGCCACTATCCAGAAGCCGTAAGTGTGTTCGGCAAACGGTATGCCGCCCACGTTCATGCCGAGCAAGCCGGTAATGATATTGATCGGCAGGGCGAGGACGGTCACGATGGTCAGCACGTAAAGGCTGCGGTTGTTTTCTTCATTGACCTGCGCCGCGATTTCTTCCTGCAACAGTTTGATGCGCTCCTGGAGTGAGCTCATATCGCTCAGCACGACGGTAAATTCCTCGGTGGACTGACGTAATTCCTGCGCCGCCAGTTCGGCAACCCAGGTCGGTGGTTTTTGCAGCAAGCGAAACAAGGCGGCCGGTTCCGGTGCCAGCAAGCGTTGCAGGCGCACCAGGATGCGTCGTAATGCACCGAGGTCGGTGCGTTGTTTATTCACTCTGCCGGAGAGCAGGGTGTCTTCCACTTTATCGACGCGTGCGACGGCATCGCGCACGATCTTGACCAGCACATCAGCCTGATCGCGCAGCAGGTGTACCAGCAACTCGACCGAGGACTGTATCTGGTCGCCGTGTTCGACAGCCTGACGCAAACGCTCTATCGATTTCAACGGCGTGCGGCGGGCGCTGATCACGACGTTTTGTGTGACGTTTAGCCACAAGGTGGCGATATCGGCTGATTCAAAGGAAAAGCTGTGCAGCACATCATTGACGACGGCAATCAGGGTATTGTCGGCCTGCTCGATACGGGTTGAACGTGAGCCGTCATGCAACGCTTCATTGAATTCATCGGCGACCTGCGCGTGCTCGTTCATCCATTTTTCACTGGCCGTATTGCTCAGGTTGAAGTGCAGCCAGATGAATTCCGCCGGGTCATGTTCCCGTACTCCTTGCAGCCATTCCGCTGCCTCGACTGAATTGATGCGGCTCGCTGTTTGTCCTGGCTTGAAGCGGAAACCCCAAATCAGACCGGACGGATCCGAGCCATAGCTGAAACCAGTGACGCCTGTCATCATTTATCGGGAATACGTGGTGTGAAGTAATTTCTTCGCGTGGCAGATCCAGCCGCGCAATAAGTCGGCAGACGGGCCAAGAAGGTGCACGAGAGGTGCGTTTCTTGCAATGTCGGGTAGGGCTGGCAACATTACTCAGGAATTGGTCGGGGCCTTTATGTGCGCCGGTCCCCGTTAGCGCTAGCGGATGCCAGTGTGCATGCCGGATATGACGCGCGTATGACAATTTCGCCCATTTAATGCGTGGAATATGACGAAACCCGGTCTGGCCAGCCGTTGAGGGGGCTGCGAGCAGGTAAAATAGCGGCTTGCTTCCCTCAGATAAAGTCACGCATGTCCATACAATGGTACCCAGGTCACATGAACGCCGCCCGCAAGAAGGCGGCGGAAGCCATGGAAAAGACCGACATGATCATCGAGGTGCTGGACGCGCGCGTACCGCAGGCCAGCCGTAATCCGATGATCGAAGAGCTGCGCACCTTCCGCCAGCGTCCCTGCTTAAAGATACTTAACAAAAGCGACCTGGCCGATCCGGTCGCGACGAAGAAATGGCTGGATTTTTATAACAGCCAAAAGAATGTGCACGCGGTCGCCCTCAGCTGCAAGAAGCCATCCGACGTGGCCAAGATTCCGAGCCTGTGTTTAAAAATCGCTCCGCATCGTGGTACGCCGCTCAAGCCTTTGCGCATCATGATCATGGGCATACCCAACGTCGGTAAATCGACGCTGATGAATGCACTGCTGAAAAAGCGCGTGGCCAAGGTAGGCGACGAACCGGCGGTCACCAAGACGCAACAGCGCCTGTATCTCGGCAACAATATGGTGCTGACCGATACCCCGGGCATGATGTGGCCCAAGATCGAACATCCGAGCGATGGCCTGATGCTGGCAGCCAGCCACGCCATCGGCAGCAATGCCCTGATTGAAGAAGAAGTCGCGACCTTCCTCGCAGACGTGATCCTGGTGCACTATCCACAGCTGTTGACGGCGCGTTATGGTTTCCCGACCGAGGGGATAGATGGCGTCAGCGTGATCGAAGGCGTCGCCTTGCGTCGTGGTTTCCGTATCAAGGGTGGAGAACTGGATCTGGAGAAAGCGGCGCACACTTTCCTGCAGGATTACCGCGTCGGCGCAATTGGTCGCGTCAGCCTGGAGACACCGGAGAGCCGTATTGCCTTGCTCGCCAGTTATAAACCACCGCCATCATTGAGCGATGTGGAAGATGAAGTGGATGAAGAAGAATAAGTGCAGATGTCAGCGTAATTGATTAGCTGAAGCACAAACAAAAAGCCCGCAAGGCATAAACCTTGCGGGCTTTTTTGATGTGCGGGAAGCGCATCGGGCTTCGGCATCGTGCAGCACGACGCCGAAAGCAGACCGGCAATTACATCATGCCGCCCATACCACCCATACCACCCATGCCGCCCATATCACCCATGCCACCTGCTGGTTTGTCTTCGACAACTTCAGCAACCATGCAATCGGTGGTCAACAACAGGGCAGCGATCGAAGCAGCATTTTGCAATGCCGAACGGGTCACTTTAGCTGGATCCAGCACGCCCATTTCAACCATGTCGCCGTAGGTACCGTTAGCAGCGTTGTAACCGAAGTTACCTTTGCCTTCCAATACTTTAGCTACAACAACCGAAGCTTCTTCACCAGCGTTTTGTACGATCATGCGCAGTGGTTCTTCCATTGCACGCAGAACGATACGGATACCAGCGTCTTGATCCGAGTTGTCGCCTTTGATGTTGATTGCAGCACGTGCGCGCAGCAGGGCAACGCCACCGCCAGGAACGATACCTTCTTCAACCGCAGCGCGGGTTGCATGCAGAGCATCTTCAACGCGTGCTTTTTTCTCTTTCATTTCGACTTCGGTAGCAGCACCGACTTTGATCACTGCAACGCCGCCTGCCAGTTTGGCAACGCGTTCTTGCAGTTTTTCACGGTCGTAGTCCGAAGTTGCTTCTTCGATTTGCGCGCGGATTTGTTTAACGCGTGCTTCGATGTTGATAGCTTGGCCGTTACCGTCGATCAGCGTGGTGTTTTCTTTGCCGATTTCGATACGTTTAGCCTGGCCCAATTCTTCCAGAGTGATTTTTTCCAAAGTCAGGCCGACTTCTTCAGCAACAACCTGGCCGCCGGACAAGATAGCGATGTCTTCCAGCATTGCTTTGCGACGGTCGCCGAAGCCTGGCGCTTTTACTGCGCAGGTTTTCAGGATGCCGCGGATGTTGTTCACAACCAGGGTTGCCAGTGCTTCGCCTTCGATGTCTTCTGCGATGATCAGCAGTGGACGGCCAGCTTTAGCAACTTGTTCCAGTACCGGGAGCAGGTCACGGATATTGGAGATTTTCTTGTCGCACAACAGGATGAACGGATTGTCCAGGATAGCGGTTTGCTTTTCTGGGTTGTTGATGAAGTATGGCGACAGGTAGCCACGGTCAAACTGCATACCTTCAACGATGTCGAGTTCGTCGTTCAGGGATTTGCCGTCTTCAACAGTGATGACGCCTTCCTTGCCGACTTTTTCCATCGCTTCAGCGATGCGCTCGCCGATCGATGCATCGCTGTTAGCGGAGATCGAACCAACTTGAGCGATTTCTTTGGTGGTGGTGCATGGTTTAGCAATGGCTGCCAGTTGTTCGACAGTTGCTGCAACAGCTTTGTCGATGCCGCGTTTCAGATCCATTGGGTTCATGCCTGCAGCAACGTATTTCATGCCTTCGCGAACGATCGCTTGTGCCAATACGGTTGCAGTGGTGGTGCCGTCGCCTGCGTTGTCGCTGGTGCGGGAAGCCACTTCTTTCACGAGCTGCGCGCCCATGTTTTGCAATTTGTCTTTCAGTTCGATTTCTTTAGCGACCGAAACACCGTCCTTGGTGACGGTAGGTGCGCCGAACGAACGTTCCAGAACCACGTTACGGCCTTTAGGGCCCAGAGTTACTTTAACTGCGTTGGCCAGAACGTTAACGCCTTCGACCATCTTGGCACGGGCTGCGTCGCCGAAAATTACTTCTTTAGCTGCCATGTTGATTGCTCCTGATTATTCGTTGAGTGACTGAATCACTGAATTCCGACTAGGAATGACACCGTTTCGAGCTCTGCGGCACGGCCGCCACGCTCGAGAAACGGAATCACTTTTGTACGATTGCCATGATGTCTTCTTCGCGCATCACGAGAACTTCGTTGCCATCAACTTTGACGGTTTGACCAGCATATTTGCCGAACAGAACGCGGTCGCCGACTTTAACGTCGAGTGGGCGTACTTTGCCGTCTTCGAGGATTTTGCCGTTGCCGATTGCCAGGATTTCACCTTGATCAGGCTTTTCAGCTGCTGCTTCAGGAATGATGAGGCCGGACGCAGTTTTTGTTTCCTGGTCGAGGCGCTTGACGATGACGCGATCGTGCAAAGGACGAAGGTTCATACAAACTCCTTAGTTTTCAATAAGTTAGGGTGATTTGCGGCATAAGGCTGCAAAGCTAGCTTTACAGTGCATACATGCCGCACTAGAAAGTTGGTCGTACGGGGAAAGTTGTTAGCACTCTCGCCAGGCGAGTGCTAAGTATATGGATGCTTGTTGGATAATTCAAGTGATCAATATAGGAATATTGAGTATAGGACCGAGGACTTTGGATTTTTTGGACTTGAATTTAATTACTCAGCTTTGGACTAGTGTTGGGGGAAACTACTTATATATTCTAATAGTCTTTTGAAAAAATCGAGGAAGCGCAACTCTATGATTTTGAGAGCCAAAAACGATTGTATAATTGCAAGCTGAATTCTATACTGTACAAATAAACAGCCCTTTAAGGTGAAAATATGTCAGCTCCCCTCCAAGTTGCAAGTGAAATAGTCCGGCAACAGACGGCAGCCGGACGGAGCGCCCCTACAAACTTAGAGTTGCAGAAGTTGCTCTACTTTTGCCATGGTTGGCATTTGGCGCTATTAAAAACACCGCTTGTAGATGAGTCTTTTGAGGCGTGGAGATATGGACCTGTGTTGCCTAGTGTTTATCAAGCATTCAAGGTGTTTTCGTCTAATCCGATACCAGCAGATCATCCATTGATTGCTCAACAACCCGCACTTACTAATGTTGATTCTGCTGCATTGGTGCGCAAAGTATTAGATGTTTATGGCAATCATTCTGGCTACCAATTGGTTAATCTTTCTCACCACCCGGATGGCCCTTGGAAGCAAGTATGGAATTCGGGATCCAGTTTTAGCGACACAATAGATGACGCTATGATCCTTAATTATTTCTCTAGTTTGGCAAATCACTAAACGATGGCTGATTCGCATGTTATTAAAGGAGAGGTAGTGCCCTCGCTGGATAAAGTCAAATTACCTGAACAGGTGTCTTCGGAAAGTGGTGGGCTTGTTGAGTTCGCAGATAGCCCGAAAGGCGTGAAATACGAGGAGCGAGTTGTTGCGTTTGTCGATATTCTCGGTTTTAGCGAAATTATTAGAAAATCTAGAAGCGACCCGGAATTGGTTGCTCGTATTTTTGATGCGTTAGATGTGCGCAATGATGATTGGGCGAAGGTGTACGCTGCAGAAATTGGGGCAGTCAAGAATCCAGAAGAGTTTGATGAATTCTTTTATTCTTTTTCAGATTTCATAACTATGTCAGTCAAGCCAGAGGCTGAGGATATAGGTTTATTGATTTATACAATTTTCAAAGTATGTCGTCAGCTGTTAGGACGAGGTTTTGCAAGTCGAGGTGGGATCGCTGAAGGGCAGCTTTTTCACCGGAATGGAAATGTCGCCGAGGGGAAAGCTAGCGCTGCATCTTCTATGATTTTTGGGCCAGCTTTTATTGATGCGTATCAATTTGAGTCTGCCCATGCAGATGGGCCTCGTGTGATTTTGCAGGGAAAAGTTTGGCAAAAAATAGAAGATTACAAACGAAAAAATCCAAATACCAAACTCACTAAATTTTTTAAAGTACATATTAAAAGGGCAGAGGACGGCCCCGCGTTTATTGATTTATTCGCAGATTTTCATACGAATGAATACTATGAAAATCATCGTGATCTTGATTCTGAAATGGATCGTATTAAGAATTACATATGCGAGTCATTGGATGAATCAATTGATCGTCCCCTTCATTTTAAAAAGAATGCTCAGCTTGCGAATGAGTTTAATCTAGCTATACGTACAGCCGAAAAGCATGCACATATGATTCCTGGTTCAAAATTGCCAAAGCGCTCTAACTCTTAATAATTTAGTGCATATCCGCTTAGTAATCGAATAGGACCATTTCGGTCGGTAGATAGCGTTGCGCCTTACGACATTTCAATAGAAGTACATTTTCTTTGAATGGATATAGGGATATGTCCTCATTTCAGGCAATCAAAGTTGTGAAAATTTGGTGGTATTAATGGGGAGTTGATCGCAGTCTGATGGCCTACCATCAGAGATGGTGACACCAGAGACCATACGGGTACTGTATGGTGTAGATGTGGCAGCCTTCCATTCGCTGCATGGCCATGTAGCGTTTCATCCGGTGTCACGATAACTTTCATCCAGACATGCTATTTTGCGCGTGCGACCTCGTTTGGATCCGCAAACAACTCCGTAGACACCTCAAACACCCCACGTCCTATTAAGCCCGCTTCCGCTGCATGATCCAGTATCGCCAGATTGACCATAGGCGGGCAATCATTGCTCAGTATGCTTTTCAAATCAACGATACCGCTGCGGGAGTTCACGACTTGTGATCTGTGCATGTGCAAGTCTTCCGGCAAATATTGTGCCCAATCCCGCGCCAGGCTGGGTACGTAAGCGAGCGCTTGTGCGCCCAGTCCCGAGAAATCAATGACGGCGCTGTCGCCTATCGCGCCCAATGCAGTCGTGAGTTCGTGCCCGACAAAGCGGGTACCTTGTGGTGGCGTGGCGGGTATGGTTTGCCAGATAGACGTATCGCGCAGGCGATAACCGAAGGCGAGGCCGTTACCACCTGCAGCGACGATATGACCGGTTTGTTCCAGGCGCAGCGAGCATGCTGCCATCAGCAACGGTAGTACAAAACCGGGGTTGGCGAGTATGACTTGTCTGTCTCGTGCGTGTAGTGCATCCAGCTGTGCCGCCAGTGCCGCATTGGCACGTGCGGTGAGTGCATGGCATTCTTCGCCGCCTTGCAACGCATAGTGTATGGCTGGCGACAGTGCGGGTGGATGCGCTTGTACAACTGGTTTTAATACATGCATGCCGAATTGCGACAACAGTTGCAACTGCGCGCGTGTACCGGCTACCGGTTTGCCGAAGCGCAGTGCGGGCGCAGGTCCTTCCACCAGCGGCGCATAGCGCGTGCTGTCATTGCTACGGACGACGAACAGCGGCATGGAGGCTGATACCACTTGTGCCAGTGGCGTGACCAGACCGTGATCCTGCGCCGGGAGCAGCTTGATTTTTTCTTGTGCCAGCAGCTCTGTCGCAGCGCCATGATCGTCAGCAAGTCCTTCAAACAGGATGGCTTCGATCGCCGCCTGGCGGATCGGGGCTGGTAGCTCACCTGTCAACGGTGGGCCAGCGTGCAGGAGTACATAGTCTGAAAGATCAGGCAATGCCTGTGTACGTAGCTGAACATCGGTCCAGCGTATGTCGTCGTAGCGGCTGGCTATTTGTACGATTTCTTCATCGAACTTGCTGGTAGTCATGGCTGTTCTCCGTGAGGGTTCAATACGCAATACGAGCCTGCAACTGGTGCGCTGCATGCAGCACGATCTCATCGCAACCGCGGCCACCGATGATGGACAATCCAACCGGTGCGCCGTTGACCTGTATCCACGGCATGCTGAGTTGCGGTAAGCCTGCCAGTCCTGCGATGCAGAGCAATTGTTGCGAGCGCATACGGATGTCATCGACTGCCGCAGCGTCAGCGGCGAGTAGCGGTGCTGGTGTCGGTACGGTCGGGATCACGATGACCTTATGTTGATCATCCAGGATGTGGTTCAGTGCGCGGATGGCGGCTACCCTGACTTCCTGCGCGCTGCGGACCTGACCTGCAGTGACGCCAGAGGCGATATCGAAGCGACGACGGATATCCTCGCCCAGTTCTTCTGCATGGCGCGATACCCAGACGCCGTGTTCCATCCATGCTTCTGATGCCTGCAGGATACGGAAGGCGCCAGCCCAGTTGCTTAATTCCAGCGCGCTCGTTACCGGAACAAAATCTACTTGCTGGCTTTTCAGGTCATTGAAAGCCTGCAGGACGGCCGGATCGAGCAGATTATTGATGACAGCATCGTTGAGTGCGACGAAGACTGGTTCTGTGTCGGTGGTTTCTGCATGTGCCAGTGCACAGAAAGTTTGCTCCAGATGTTGCAGGTTACGGGCAAACCAGCCGACTGTATCAAAGCTATGCGCCAGCACCAGGCAACCATGTCCTGACAAGCGGCCATGCGTAGGTCGCATGCCCCACACACCGCAGTAGCTGGCCGGTAGCCGCACCGAGCCGCCGCAATCCGTGCCCAGCGCAACATCGGCCAGGCCTGCTGCGACTGCTGCGACCGAACCGGATGATGAACCTCCGGGCAGGCGATCCGGGCTGGCCGGGTTACGTGGTACGCCGTAATGCACATTGATACCAGCGAGGCTGTAGGTGAGTTCGTCTGTCAGTGTTTTACCGACGAAGGTGGCACCGCCGGACAAGAGGCGTTCGACTGCGGTTGCATGTTTGTTCGCAACCTCATGATCGGAAAACCAGACCGGGTTACCAGCGCCAGTGCGCGTACCGGCGATGTCGAATACATCCTTGACTGCAAAGCGTATGCCTTCCAGATTGTTGTTGACTGGTCGGTGCGCCTGTAAGGAATAACCATATGCCTCAGTCAGGAAAGCACCGCCGGTATCTGGTTGTAACTGACTCATGAGCGGGATGTTCATTTGACGTCCATCCAGCTCACGTGGGCAGCGACGACATGCCAGCCATCCGGGAATTTCACCCAGGTCTGGGTTTGTCGGCCTATGCGCGTATCGCCGTTTTTACTAAAGGTGATGTTGGCGACCGCACAGTCGGTGCCGAAGGTGGTGACGTGTCGGCTGGTGACCGTTCGCGCCAGGTTGGCAGCCGGGCGCTGTGAACGGAAATCACGGATGGCGTCGTAGCCGACCAGATTTTCCGTGGCGCCATAGCGCAGCGTGGCGTCGTTGTTCCAGAATAGTTCGTCCAGTTTGACCACATCGTTACCGACCAGAGCTTGTTCGTAAGCATCGAACGCCAGCTCGACTTCTTGCAGGGTAGGGGCGTGATTGATATCCATCATGCCGCCTTTGCAACGGGAAGTATCGTCGCGTTGGAGTCGAAACGTTCGCCGGCACGGTAGCAGCACACAGGGAACAGCATGCGATCGGTGATGACTTGTGTGCCTTCGTTATCGTGCAGTGCCCAGCGGCCGCGCTGGTCTTCCATCACGCTGACGTCTGCCACGCCACCGATTTTGAGGGTGCCGATTTCATCTTCCATGCCTGCCAGTTTGGCGGCATTGCTGGTGACCATGGCGACGACATGATTGAGTGGAAGACCGACCGCCAGCATGCTGCTCATTGCGGAGACCAGGCTGAAGCGCTCATTGCCCTTGAAGATGTGCACGCTTTCATCCGGGTGCCAGTTGGGTGTGCCAGCCGGCGGCGGCACGATGGTGTTGTAACCGTGCATATCTGCACCCAGGGTATCCGGGATGACGCCTGCATCGAGTACGATGCGCGCGGTTTTGAAGCTGAAGTGCGAGCCGTGGCCGACGTCTATCTTCAGGCCGCGAGCGATCGCTTCTTTCACCATAGGATGGATGGAACCGTTGACTTCCACGAAGCCACCCGGATGACGGCTGAACGGATGGGCGAGGATGTCGCCTGGTTTCAGCATGTCTACAACCTGATTGAAGATGCTGTCCGGGTTGACTGGCGAGCCACCGTCTTCCGGTTTCGGCCAGAGCTGACCGAAGTGTATATATACAGGCAGCGCAGCTTCGCGTCCGATCTGCGACGCGATGCGCATGACATCAACGCCCCAGCGTGCAAAGCCGCCGACTTCTGCATGTGCTTTCAGGCCGCGTACGATGTCGCCGTTCTTTTTGGCGGCGGTAACGGTCGCTTCCACGTCGAGGCAATCCGGGCGATATAGCTCAGGATAAAAATGTCCCTCCAGGCCGCCTACCAGATAGGCAGACATATAAGACAGCACGCGCGTCTTCGATGGTTCGATTACATATTGGCGGAAGCCGGGCAGGGTAATGCAGCTGGCGCCACCCTGGTCGACGATGGTGGTAACGCCTGAATACACGCCGCACATATCGGCGTTGAGGCCGAAGCGACCGGTTACGCCCTGGTATACATGGCCATGCGTATCAATCAGGCCGGGAGTGACCAGTTTGTCGCGGCAATCCACTACTGTCGTTTTACTGTCCGGAGGCGTGATATCGCGTTCTACAGCGGCAATGACATCATCTTTGATCAATATATCGAATACACCATCGCGGTTGGCCTTTGGATCAATGACGTGGCCGCCCTTGAGAAGAATATGATTCATGGCAACTCCTTTAAGTTAAAATAATATGTGGTGCACCGCATATTCTATGCCAACTTTAAATAAATGTGGTGCACCACATTTGCAATCTATTTTTATTGTCGTTTTTGTTGTGGATTCACATATACTTCTGGTTTGTGGCATACCGGATTCCATCCTGTTCCCTTATATACCCGACCATTCATGAATAAGATTGAAGAAGCAGCTTTTCCCTCTCTGCTGAGCGATATGGAGTCAGTGCAGGCACGTTCCCTGTTGTTTACCCGTCCCGGGTTTTTGATACGCCGTCTGCATCAGATTCATAGTGCCTTGTTCACGGAAGAGACGCTGGAGCACAACATCACGCCTGTGCAATACAGCTTGTTGACTGCACTGGAAGAGTACGGCGAGCTGGATCAAAACTCATTGGCGCACCATATTGGGTTGGAGCGCACCAGCGTGGCCGAAGTCTTGCCGCGGCTGGAGCAGCGTGAGCTGATCGTGCGCAGCCAGTCGGAACACGACAAGCGCGTGAAGTACGTCAAGCTGTCTCGTAAGGGGCGTGCGCTGGTCAAGAAGATGCGTCCTGCCGTGCAGCGCGCGCATGACCGCACTATAGAAAACCTGTCGCCGGAAGAGCGCAAGCTGTTCGTACTCCTGATGGTGCGGCTGGTTGATTCAGAGGCCACTGATCGTGTGCCCTTGCTCAAAGCCCGTTAATACTTTTCCGTTTTTTAATTGCGCTGCATTGCACTGCAGCGTGCAATATCTCATTTGCTTTGAGATGATGATCCACGTCTGTGGTCGTCAAGACTGATCGCAGTGTGATCATGTTGTTGTACTGAAGTTGTCGTTCGCTGGAAGTTTGAAGAGATACAAAGTAGTGCGCAGATGAAGATGTTGTTGCACCTTTTTGAGACAAAATCTTTCCAATTTGATGCAAAGCGCGTGATTTTCATGTACAACAGCAAATATCGGTATTTATTCAAGAACCTTACTTGATTAAAGTCCAATAAATGTGCTGTACCACACAAATTGAAATTTAATATTATTTATTAAAATCAATTACTT
This sequence comes from Herminiimonas sp. KBW02, assembly GCF_003852535.1. Lineage (GTDB taxonomy): Bacteria > Pseudomonadota > Gammaproteobacteria > Burkholderiales > Burkholderiaceae_D > Oxalicibacterium. Next base: position 92,521 of record NZ_QAJP01000004.1, read on the forward strand.
GACTAACGTTTCGCCTGACATGTCTGCGTAGTTGGCATGGTCGTTGCTAAAGGTATTCGGTAAGTTTGAAGGTTGTGGACCTGGCTTGAAAAAGCGCATTTAAGTTGATGTTTGGTATTCAGTATCGCGACAGTTGCATAGTGCCCGGTTGATTGCAGGGACTCTGAAATAAAATCGTAGTACAGCGCATAGGAGGTGAAAAATAATTCATGCTCGTAACGCAAAAATGAATCACACATAACAACATAAATGTGGTATGCCACATAATTATTGGAGATGCTCGAAGCATGGAATTTTATTTCAGCTTCCGGCAACGTTCAGGAGATATCGATGAATGATCTGGTTATGCCCGATCTGCTCATGCAAGCCGGTACCGATCAAGGAATTGGTCGCGAAGTACTGCGCAAGGAAGACAAGCGGCTCTTATTAGGCCAGGGTAAATATGTCGGCGATATGCGCATGCCGGATATGCTCGAAGTGGCATTTGTCCGTTCACCCGTGGCGCATGCCCGTCTCGGCCAAATCGAGAAGCCGTCAGGCATGGAGCATCTGGTCTACACGATGGCGGACATGACTGGTGTGCGTCCCATCGTCGCGGCATCCTCATTGCCCGGTTTCAAACTCTCAGCACAGTATCCACTCGCACAAGATAAGGTGCGCCACGTCGGTGAACTGGTCGCGGCTTGCATCGCACCGGACCGTGCGCGTGCAGAAGATATCGCGGCGAGTGTGTTCGTCGATTACCAGGAACTGCCAGTCATGGCAGATATGTACGGCACGCTGCAAAGCGACACCCGTGTACATGATGACTGGAGCGAAAACGTCTTTGCCGAAACCAATATAGACAAACGCGTCAGCGCGACAGATGAAGAAGTGCACACAGTCAGCCGCAAACTGCGCATGGCGCGCCAATGCATGGCACCGATGGAAGGTCGCGCCGTGCTGTGCTTCTGGGATACCCGTGTCGACCAGCTGATCATGTACACCGCGGCACAAGTGCCGCATATTAATCGCACCGGCCTGGCTGAATGTCTGGGTCTGGATGAAGGACAGATACGCGTCATCTCGCCGGATGTCGGCGGCGGCTTTGGTTACAAGGGTATCTTGCTACCGGAAGAAATCTGCTGCGCATGGCTGGCGATGCAATTGAAGCGTCCTATTCGCTGGCTGGAAGACCGACGTGAGCAACTGACGGCGAATGCCAACTGCCGTGAACATGGCTATGACCTCACCGTCGATGTGACCAATGAAGGTCGCCTGGCTGGCATACGTTGTGATGCGGTCGTTGATTCCGGAGCCTATTCATCGTATCCATTCAGCGCCTGCCTCGAAGCTGCGCAGATCGGCTCCATCCTGCCGGGTCCGTATGTGATGGACAGTTTCGTGTGTCGCACACGTTCCGCCGCTACCAATAAACCTCCTATCCTGCCGTATCGCGGTGTCGCACGTACCGGTGTCTGCTTTGCGCTGGAAGTCATGCTGGATATCGCCGCACGTGAACTGGGCATAGAGCCGCATGTCTTGCGTGCCAGGAGCCTGGTGCCGGCATCGGCCATGCCTTACGCCAATATCACCAACAAACTGTTCGACTCCGGTGACTACACGACATGTATGAATAAGGCTGTCGAAGCGATTGACTGGGACGGTTGCCGCGCACGTCAGAAAGCACGACACGCTGCGAATGGTAGCGACCCGGCGCAGAAGCGCCTCGGTCTCGGCATGGCAGTCTTCTGTGAACAGGGTGCGCATGGCACTTCCGTTTATCACGGTTGGGGCATCCCTATGGTGCCGGGCTACGAACAATGTACCGCGCGCTTTACACCGGATGGCGTACTTGAATTGCGCATCGGTGTGCACTCGCACGGGCAGGGGCTGGAAACCTCGATGGCGCAGGTGGCGCATACGGTACTCGGTATCGATATCGCCAAGGTACGCGTGATCCACGGCGACACCGGCATGACACCTTACTCTACCGGGACCTGGGGTTCGCGTTGCGCGGTCATGGCGGGTGGCGCAGTCGGTACCGCCTGCGAACAACTGGCCGAACGCGTCAAGGTGATGGCAGGTGTCTTGCTCGATACCGATGCCAGCCTGATTACCCTGAAAGACGGCACGGTCGGTGTGCAGGACAGCGTCAAGCGTTTGTCCTTGTCAGAGATTGCACACACCTGGTATCGCGCCCCACAAAAACTACCGGTCGGTTCGGTCGATCCGGGTGGCCTGGAAGTGGTGGCCGGTTACAAGATGATGCCGGATGCCGGTACCTTCAGCTATGCCTGCCATACCTGCCTGGTGGAAGTTGATACCGCTACCGGTCATGTCGCGATACTCGATTACGTTATCTGCGAAGACGGCGGCGTGCTGCTGAATCCGATGATCGTCGAAGGCCAGATCTATGGCGGACTGGCGCAGGGCATAGGTACAGCACTGTATGAAGAGATGCCTTTCGATAGCGAAGGTCAGCCGCTGGCCTCGACGCTGCAGGATTATCTGTTGCCGGGTGCTGGTGAAATGCCGCCGCTCAAGATGTTGCATATGGAAACCCCGAGTCCGAACAGCAAGTACGGACAAAAAGGCATAGGCGAAGGCGGTGCGATTGCACCACCGGCTGCCATCATCAACGGCATCAACGATGCGCTGTATGACATCGGTGCAGAACTTTTGCAGTGCCCGGCCAATCCGCGTCGCGTGCTGGAAGCCATCGCTGCAGCGAAAGGGGAACACGCATGAAGCCTTCCGCTTATAGCCTGATCAAGGCCGACGACCTCGCACAAGCATCCGCGCAACTCGCCGAAAACGGTTGGGGCAGTAAGCCAGTTGCCGGTTGCCAGTCATTGGGTGCGATGTTGAATCTGCGCCTGGCACAACCAGAAAGCTTGCTGGATCTCGACGCTTTTGAATCCCTGCGTGCAGTTACCGATACCGGCGCGGCAATTCGCTTTGGCGCGATGACCACCCATGCCGCGATAGAAGACAAGCGCGTGCCGGATCCCAGTCAGGGCCTGATGCCTTATGTGGCACGCGGCATTGCCTACCGTGCGGTACGCAATCGCGGCACGCTCGGCGGCAGCCTGTGCCACGCCGACCCAGCGGCTGACTGGATCAGCGCCATGCCTTTGCTGGGCGCGACGCTGCATGTAATCGGACCATCCGGTCAGCGCGATATCGCGGCACGCGATTTCATGACCTCCGCTTATGAAACACAACTGGTCGACGGTGAAATCCTGGTCGCCGTCAGTGTTCCTAAGCGTACTAACACTATGCAGTGGTCATATCGCAAGTTATGCCGCAAGACGGGCGAACTGTCGCATGCGATGACCTCAGGCATACGCGACAGCAGCGACGGTACTGAGCGCATCGTGATCGGTGCATTGGACGGTGCACCGTGCGTGGTCGAAAGACCGGGCCTGATGACTGAATTGCTGCAAGGCGCAGTACGTGAGCAGATCGTGCGGCAGGCTGCGCCCGAGCTGGAACTTGATCGTCGCCACACCTTGATGGAGATGTTGAGGCTGGTGGCATTGGATATGGGGAAAACACGATGAGCGCATTACCAATCGCATTTCCAGCGGTGGAAACCACCGAAGTGGAGCTGACTGTCAACGACCGTTGCTACCAGCTGACCCTGCAACCGCGCACACATCTGGCAGATGCCCTGCGTGACCACTGCGGTCTGACTGCCACGCATGTCGGTTGCGAGCAGGGCGTATGCGGTGCCTGCACCATAGAAGTGGACGGCGCACCACAACGTAGCTGCCTGCAATCGGCGAAACGCTTTGAAGGCAGGCAGATACGTACGCTGGAAGCCTTCGATGACGACCCTTTGATGGCGCAGCTGCGTGCGGCATTTTCTGCCGAGCACGCATTGCAGTGCGGTTATTGCACGCCCGGCATGCTGATGACAGCGCGCGACATCGTATTGCGTTTGCCTGACGCCGACGAGGTCAGGGTATGCGAAGAATTGGCGGGCAATCTGTGCCGCTGCACCGGTTACTTCGGCATCGTGCGCGCAATCCTGCGTGTGCTGCGCGAACGCGACTCAACAGTTTCATCTCAGGAGATTACTCATGCAGCTTGAACAATCCTTTCATATTGCAGCCCCGACCGACGCCGTCTGGAAAGCCTTCCACGATATCGAATTGCTGGTCGATTGCCTGCCAGGTGCTTCTATTAATAAAGAGGCGACAGCGACCGAAGAAGGATCGATACCCTTGTTGTTCAAGGTCAAGCTCGGCCCCATCGCGGCCAGCTTTGCCGGACAGGGACGCCTGAACCTGGATGAAGCCTCGAATACCGGCGCCATTATTGGCACCGCCGTCGATGCGCGCAGCAATAGCCGCGTCAAAGGTGAAGCCAGCTTTACCGTTACTGCAGCCGGCGATGGCACTGATGTGCAGGTCAAGGTCGATCACAGCATCACCGGCTCACTCGCGCAGTTCAGTCGTGAAGGCATCGTCCGCGCACTGGCTGAACAGTTGACCAAACAATTCGCGGAAAACCTGCAGGCACGCCTGCCGCAACCCGTCAGCGCCGGCGCCGTGCATGGCAGCGGTATCGCCGATATGGCTACGCCGGCTCCGGCCAAACCGCGTGCAGCACAACGAGATACGTCTTCTATAGACCTCTGGACCCTACTTAAAGCGTGGCTGGCTGGTTTGTTTTCCAGCCGTCGCAATTAATCGCATAGCACCCACACTCTGAACTGATCAATCAGATATTTACTCACTTCGGACACTAAGGATATTTAATATGAACTGGCAAATTTCAAAATCACTGGCAGCCTGTCTGGGCTTCGCCATGTTTACCGCTACCTCTGCTTATGCGCAGGAAACCATCAAGATCGGCGTCAGCGAACCACTGACCGGACCGGTCGCCGCTTCCGGCACCTATGTCACGAACGGTGCACGCATCGCTGCCGATTACGTCAATCAGAACGGCGGCGTATTGGGCAAGAAGCTGCAACTCGTCATCGAAGACAACAAGTCCAATCCACGCGAAGCAGTCAACTCGGTTGAGAAGCTGATTTTGAAAGACAAGGTTCCGGTCCTGATGGGCGCCTGGAGCTCCACCTTCACACTCGCGGTCATGCCTAAACTGGTCGAATACGGCGTACCGATGGTGGTAGAAACCGCGTCGTCCAGCAAGATCACAACCGCAGGTAATCCATGGATCTTCCGCACCAGCCCGACTTCGGCGATGGAAGCCAAGGCGTTTGCCAAACTGATCGACAGCTATAGCCCGGCCATCAAAAAGGTCGATTTCCTCGCGGTCAACAATGACTGGGGTCTCGGTGCTGCGGTTGAGTTTAAAAAAATGCTGGAAGCCAAAGGCATCGCTATCGGTCGTACCGAAACCATGACGCCTGACATGACCGATTTGTCGGCACAACTTGCGGCATTAAAAGGCAGCGGTTCCGATACCGTCATCGTGACTTCGGGTATCGAGCAACTGACACTGGCGATCCGCCAGGCCGGCGAGCAACGTTTGCCACAACGCATCATCACCACCGGTGGTTCCTTTCCTGAGCCTTTGCTGAAGACTCCGGGACCTAAAGGTTATGTCAGTCAGCATCTCTTGTTCTTTGCACCGTGGTCGCCTGAGCGTGCAAAACATCCTGCGGTTGCCAAAGCCTTTATGGACGGCTGGAAAGCACGTGGCCTGGAATTCGCGGGTCAGACTGAAGGCTTTCGTGGTTTCGACGCGATCCTGACGATCGCTGAAGCAATCCGTATTTCCGGCAAGGCTGAACCTGCAGCGATCCGTGATGCGCTGTGGAAGGTACAAGTGCAGGGCGCGAATGGCGATATCGCCTTCGGCAAGGAAGGTCCCGCAGGCAAGGAAAGCGGCCAGGCGGCACCGAATGTCTATGTGGTCGAACTGAAGGACGGCCAGGTATCGGTTAAATGACACGCGTGTACAACGCCGTCGAATAAGACCTAGCGTCCGGGCTGAATGTAGCGGCCCGCATATTTTCCACCTATACGCGGGGTGTGCGTGACAGCTTGCTGGGCGCGCACCCTGCCGAAGGATACCTATGGACCAATTATTACAGCATACGTTAAACGCGCTTGTGCTTGGCTCGACGTACGCCTTGCTCGGGATCGGCCTGACCCTGATCTTCGGGATCATGCGGGTGGTGAACTTTGCGCATGGCGAGCTCTATGCACTCGGTGCGTATGTCGCTTATGGCGTGGTCGCCATGTTCGGCATGAATTTCTTTGCTTCCTTGCTGGTCGCCGCCGTTGTCGGCTTCCTGTTCGGTACTGCCATCGAATACTTCCTGCTGCGTCGTCGTGACCTGAAGGCAATCGATGAAGTCATGCTGATCATGATAGGCGTGATGATCATCATGCAGAACGCGGAGTTGCTGATGTGGGGTGGTGTCGCCAAGTCGGTGCCGTCGCCGTTCAGCCAGGAGCCGATAGTCTGGGGTGCGATTTCAGTATCACCTATCCGCCTGTTCGTACTGGTGACAGCTGTCGCCTTGCTGGTGATCTTCTATCTGTTGATCGAACGTTCGCGTCTGGGCCTGGCGATGCGCGCCACCTTCCAGGATAAGGATGCAGCCAAGATCGTCGGTGTGAATGTATCGCATATTTACACGCTGACTTTCGCACTGGGTTCCTGCCTGGCTTCGGTAGCGGGTGCCTTGCTGGCACCGGTGTTCGTGGTGACGCCGACCATGGGTGATCTGGCCAGCCTGAAGGCATTTGCCATCGTGATTCTGGGCGGGCTGGGCAATCTGCCGGGCGCAGCGCTGGGCGGTTTCATCCTCGCCATCGTGGAAGAGTTTGGCGCCGGGTATATCTCCACTGCTTATCGCGATGCACTGGGCTTCCTCGTCATTCTTGCGGTCATGATTTTCCGTCCACAAGGTTTGTTCACCATCAGGGAAAGGGTGGGTTGATCATGAAAAAGAAAATGACTTTTTTCATTTCCGTACTGGCGCTGGCCTTGCTGCCACTGGCGTGGCCGGATCCGTACATATTATCGGTGGTGGCTTCAGTCGGCATTTTCATCATTGCCGCGATCAGTCTGAATCTGCTGCTGGGTTACACCGGGCAACTGAGTCTCGGTCATGTCGCTTTCTTCGGACTGGGTGCTTATACCACCTCGCTGTTGTCGCTGGGCTTTGACGTCACCTTATGGGGAATGACAGAGCCGCTGGTGGTGACGCCGCAGCCGGTATGGCTGGCTTTCGTTTGCGGCATCGCGTTCGCAGCAATCGCCGGCTGGTTGCTCGGCAAGCTGGCGTTCCGGGTACGCGGCGCTTACTTTGTGATTGTCACCATCAGCTTTGCTCAGGTGATGCGTATGGTGGCCCTTAACTGGGTAGATCTGACCGAGGGGCCGATGGCCTTGAACAATATCCCGGCATTGACGATGTGGGTGCCGGGTGAAGGCGTGATTGATCTCACTACCAAGTTATCGACCTACTGGCTGGTGCTGGCGGTGGCAGTATGCGCGTATCTGCTGGTGGCTGCACTGGTACATAGTCGTATCGGTCGTGCCATGATCGCCCTGCGTGAAAACGAAGTACTGGCGCGCTCGGTCGGGATCCGGGTCACGCACTACCTGGGCATTGCCACCATTTTTGCTGCAGGTATCGCGGGTGCGGCAGGCGGACTGTATGCACATACGGTACGGATTATTGATCCGGACGTCTTCATGTTTATGTTCACCATCATGATGGTCATCATGGTCATTGTCGGTGGCAAAGGTACGCTGGCCGGGCCGGTGGTTGGCGGCTTGTTGTTTGGTTTGTTGCCGGAAGTGCTGCGTGGCGTCGTGTCGCCGGAAATCCAGTGGATGATTTACGGCGTGTTGATGATCGCAGTCCTGGTCTTCATGCCTAAAGGTGTGGTGCCGTCAGCCGGTAATCTGCTGCGTCGCTATTCTTCCCAGCCCCTGCAAGAGCAAACCCCTGTCGTGCGGAGGAAAGCAGCATGAGCCCAAACAATCAGATACCTGCACTCGAGCTGGAAGGCGTGACCATGCGCATCGCCGGATTGACGGCGGTGGACAATGCCAGCTTTGCTGTTCCGGCTGGCAAGATCGTCAGCCTGATCGGCCCGAACGGGGCTGGCAAGACGACTACGTACAACGTGATCTCCGGTTATATGAAACCGACTGCGGGGCGCGTTAAATTATTTGGCCATGACATTACCGGCATGGCACCTGAGCAAATCTCCGCGCTTGGGCTGGTGCGCAGTTTTCAGCGTACCAGCATTTTTTCAGCGTGTACTGTGGCGGAGAACATACTCACTGCGCTGCATCTGAAGGGCGAGTGTGGTGTGCTGCAATCGTTGTTGCGCACGCATAAATTCCGCAAGGAAGAAGCGGATTTGCAAGCGCAGGCGCATGAACTGATCGCCTTCCTCGGCCTGAGTGCCAGGGCAAATACGCTGGCTTCCAATTTGTCCTACGGTGAGCAGCGTTTGCTGGGTGTCGGCCTCGCGCTGGCAGCCAAGCCGAAAGTGCTGTTGCTGGATGAACCGGCAGCGGGGCTGAATCCGTCGGAAACCGAAGCCTTTAAGGAAATGGTCAGGCGCATCGGGCAGGGTGGCGTCACCGTGCTGCTGGTCGAGCATGACATGCATATGGTGATGTCGATCTCGGATCACATTGTGGTACTGAACTACGGTCGCCTGATCGCGACCGGCTCGCCATCTGAAATTCAGAATGACCCTGAAGTCATTCGCGCCTATCTTGGATCGGGGATTGAACATGCTGAAAATTGAAGAAATCACCGTGCGCTATGGTGCCACTACCGGCATCAACAAAATCTCGCTGGAAGTGAACGAAGGCGAGATCGTTACCTTGATCGGCGCCAATGGTGCCGGCAAGTCGACCACGCTGCGTGCCATCAACGGGCTGGAGCCGCTGGCGCATGGCAGCATACGCATGGATGGGCATCTGGTCTCCGGGGCTTCTCCGGCCGAAGTGATCGATCACGGCATCTCGCATTGTCCAGAAGGACGGCGCGTATTCCCGCAACTGACTGTGCGCGAAAACATGGAAATGGGTGCCTACAGACGCAAGGACAAGCCGCAGGTGCGCGACGATATGGAGCGCATGTTCGACAAATTCCCGCGTTTGCGTGAGCGGGTACAGCAGGTTGCCGGCACCCTGTCCGGCGGCGAGCAGCAGATGCTCGCCATTGCGCGTGCCTTGATGTCGCGGCCGCGGCTGGTGATGTTCGACGAACCATCGCTCGGCCTTGCGCCGAATATCGTCGAGCAGATCTTCAGCCTGATCCAGGAAATCAATAAGGAAGGCACAACGGTGCTCATCGTCGAACAGAACGCATACGCTGCGCTTGCCATGTGTGATCGTGCTTATTTGCTGGAGAACGGTCACATCGTGACGCAAGGGACGTCGGCAGAAATGCGATCCAATCCGGAAATTCGTCGCGCTTACCTGGGCGGTTAAGGAGCCATGATGGAGAACCTAGACCTGATCGTATTGCGCACCTTGCGCGACTGGCGTTTGCAAGGCAAGCACGCAGTGCTGGCAACCGTGACGCGAACCTGGGGCGCTTCACCGCGTCCGGTCGGCTCGCTGATGGCATTGTGCGAAACGGGCAGTGTGGTCGGGTCAGTCTCCGGTGGTTGTATCGAGGACGACCTGATCACGCGCTTCACAAGCAGAGAGGCTTTTGTTACGGATAAAGGGCAGGCACGACGTCCGCAATGGGATTGTTATGGCTTATCGGCGGATGAAGCACATCGCTTCGGCCTGCCTTGCGGCGGTACGCTGGAATTGTTGCTGGAGTTCAATCCGGATGCACAGTTACTGGAACAACTGGTCAGCCAGCTGGAAGCAGGTGTACTGGTGCAGCGTACAGTGGATTTGGTCAGCGGCGTGGTCGTACTGGCTCCGGCGGATAGCCCATCGGCCCTGGCCGTTACCAGGTTTGCGATGAAGGCGGTGTTCGGACCGGGTTACCGTATGTTGCTGATCGGTGCCGGACAATTGACCGAGTACCTGGCAACGATGGCTGCCTTCAGTGGTTTCTCTGTGACAGTGTGCGATCCGCGTGAGGAATACAGGCGTGGCTGGAGTGTACCGAATGTGCGCTTTGTTGAAGGAATGCCGGATGATGCTGTACATGAGATGAAGCCGGATCAGCGTACCTGCGTCATCGCCTTGACCCATGATCCCAAGCTGGATGACCTGGCCTTGATGGAAGCGCTGGTCAGTCCGGCATTCTATGTGGGCGCCATCGGCAGCCGCCGCAACAATGCGGCGCGCCGTGAACGTCTGTCCGAGCATTTCGAACTCAGTGGCGAAAGTCTGGCGCGTCTGCACGGCCCGGTTGGTATTTATATAGGCAGTAAAACGCCATCTGAAATAGCCATCAGCATCATGGCTGAAGTGGTGGCGGCGAAGAACGGCATACAGCGGCCGGATCTGGATGTCGCCGTCAACAAGCGTGTATTTGAGGATGCTGTGCCTGCCATGCACATGTCCTGAAATCTTTATCACATCATTAGTTTGCATGGCATCCCATAAGTCTATGGGATGCCGTCCGCATCCCTGCCATTCGCATCTCCCTGATTACCGGTTATATTGACGCTTGTCAGCAGGAAGGCGTTTCACTATCCATTTCTACAGGAGGTCTCATGGGATTCCGGTTCAGGCGGTGGCGACAATTGACAGCACAGCTGTGCGTACTAGGCTTGCTGGCAGCACCTATGCATGGCAATGCATGTACGCGCTTCGTTTATCTGGGACAGGACGGCAATGTCGTGACCGCCCGCTCCATGGACTGGAAGTACGACATAGGCAGCAATCTCTATATCCTGCCACGGGGCATCGAACGCAACGGTGAGGCCGGCCCCAACTCGCTGCGCTGGACAGCGAAATATGGTTCGGTGGTGACAACGGCTTACGATGTTTCCACGACCGATGGCGTCAACGAAGCCGGTCTCTATGCCGGCGTCTTGTGGCTGACGGAATCGCAGTATCCGAAGTTTGAGGCCGGCAGCAAACCGGGTTTGACGATAGCGGCGTGGACGCAGTATGTGCTGGATAACTTTGCCAGCGTGGCGGAAGCGGTGGCAGTACTCAAAAACGAGCCGTTTACGCTGGTTACCGATAACGTCCCCGGCCAGCAGCGCCTGACTACCTTGCATCTGGCGATCTCTGACGCCAGCGGCGACAGCGCAGTGTTTGAATACATCAACGGGAAGCAGGTGATCCATCATGGTCGCCAGTATCAGGTCATGACCAACTCGCCTACCTACGATCAGCAACTCGCGCTCAATGCATACTGGCAGCAGATAGGCGGTACCGTAATGCTGCCGGGTACCAATCGGGCATCTGACCGTTTTGCGCGCGCATCATTTTATGTCAATGCCATTCCGCAAAAAGCCGCGCCTGATGAAAGCCTGGCCAGTGTGTTCAGCGTGATCCGCAATGTTTCGGTGCCGCTGGGCATTGCAACGCCGGATCAGCCTGAAATTTCGTCTACCCGCTGGCGCACCGTCTTTGATCACAAGCGCAAGCTCTATTTCTTTGAATCGGCAATGACGCCCAATACATTCTGGGTCGATATCAGAAAAGTCGATTTCTCCAAAGAGACGGGGCGAGTGAAGAAACTGGACCTGGGGCCGCATCAATCGCATACATACTCCGGAGAAGTGAGCAGTAGCTTCGTACCGGCCAGGCCTTTTGTCTTTCAGGGTATATAAGTACGACGCTCAGACCCGGATCAATGCTTCGGCAAAGAAGCTATAGCCGACATTGCGCGAGGTATTGACCGGCAACGGGATACCGAGTGTCTCTTCTGCTTTACGCCGCAGGCGTCGTATTTGCGTATCCAGCCGGCGTTGGTCGTAATGCAGGAAGTCTTCGCCCAGTGCCTGCACGATGTGCTGGCGCGTGACGGTTTCTCCTTGCGCAGCCATTAGGGTATGCAGCACGGTGACATCCTGTCGTGAGAGGGGGATGGCAGACAGCCCCGGTGGCAGCAGGCGACGACGGCCGACTTCCAGTATCCAACAGCCATTGGCTTCTGGTAGGGCCAGTCGACGTTTCAGTGCCGCCAGGGTAGCGGCGAGTTCGTCGAGGTCGGCTGTTTTCGCCAGATAGTAATCAGCGCCTTCGTCCAATCCGGCGATTTTGTCCGGCGTGCCGCCGCGTGCAGTCAGGACCACGATGCCGATGCGATGTCCCAGCTGTCGCAATTCCCTGATCAGATTCATGCCGTCGCCATCCGGCAGGGTCAGATCGAGGACCGCCATTTGATGACTGCTTGCCGAATAAAGCTGACGAAATTCGGCCAGAGTGGCGACCGCATCGACTTCGTAACCGAGGTCACCCAGAAATTCGGCTAATTCCTGGCGCAATACGTTTTCGTCTTCGAGCAAAATGAGCTTATACATCGCATAAGCATAGCTGATTCTGGTCGTTCCGGAACTGAGTGTTTCTGAGCGTTTGCAAAAATCAAAAAAAGCGATGCGCATGTTATTCTCGCCGCCGATGAAACGTCTCTATTTATTCTTACTTTTGTTCAGCCTGCTGCTGCCTGTAGCGGGGTGGGCGCAATCCGCCATTGATTTGCGGGCGACGACACATAAAGCGTCGGGTGGTGGCCATCTGTCCATGCTGCGTGATCCCGACGCGCAGCTGACGCCTGATCAGGCATTGGCGTCCGGGGCCTGGCAGGCGATTCCCGCCGCTCTTAGCGCTGGATATACCAGCGACGCGATCTGGCTGCGCCTGGTGGTGGTGCGGGCGGCCGATGCGCCGCAGGACTGGTTGGTACGTTTCACGAATGCCTTGCTGGATGATGTGCGTTTATATCGGCCGGATGGCGCGCATGCATGGCGTGAACAACGCGCAGGGGAAGACACCGGGCGTGCATCCTGGCCACTGGATACGCGCAATGTGGTGTTGCCGGTACAGATGGAGACTATCGGTCAGGAAGTATGGTTGATACGCCTGCAGAGCAAGAATGCAATGTCCACCAATGTGGAAGTCTGGTCTGAAACTGCTTTCGGCGATACGTCACGACGCGAGTATTTGTTTTATGGCTTGTACTTCGGCTGTCTGGCATTGCTGATCATCTTGCACGTGTTCTTCTGGCGCATGACGCGGGAGAAGCAGAGTGGCTTGTACCTGCTGTATGTGCTGATGAATACCCTGACCGAATTGATGACGGTCGCACTGCCGCAGCAAGTTTTGCATATCCCGGTCACTGTGTCCGATCCCTTGTTGGGTTTATCCATGTGCGTCAGCCTGGCGGTAGGCGTGCATTTTTCCCTGCAGCAGCTGGAACTGCATCCGGTCTGGCCACGCTTTAGTCGCGTGGTGCTGTATGGCGCGCGCGCAGTGGCCTTGCTCAGTGCCTTATTCATATTAAGTGGCCGCTTTTCTGTCGGCGTGATTCTGATGCAGCAAGTAGCGATGGCCCTGATTGTGGTGTTTATCAGCATCGCCCTATGGTTGTTGGGCCGAGGTCACAAACCAGCACGCTTTTTCCTGCTGGTGTTCGGCATCTTTTATGCCGGGGCGGTGGTCAGTTACCTGCGCAATATGGCGGTGGTACCGACGAATTTCTGGACCGATCATGCGATCGCCATCGGTGCCTTGTTGCACATGATACTGATGAGTTTGCGACTGAATTTGCGCTATGACGGTTTGCGGCGCGATAAGGAAATCGCGCAGGCGGAAACGGTCAATGCGATACGCGAGTTGAATGAAGGTCTGGAAGTGCAGGTTGCAAAGCGTACCGCAGCATTGCAACAGGAAATCGCGCAGCGGGTGCAACTGGAGCAGGAGCTGCGGCAGTCGCTGGAGGCGGAGCGGCGCATCAAGGAAGAGCAGCAGGACTTCGTGGCCATGGTTTCGCACGAGTTCAGGACGCCGCTGGCCATCATCAATACAACAGCACAACAGATTGCGAAGAACCTGGATGCAGCACGTGAACGTACTTTGCAGCGTTGCCAGAATCTGCGCGATGCCGCGCGCCGGATGGCGGCACTGGTCGATGAATACCTGACTGCAGATCGGATGGATGCGAGTACGACGGCATTCCGGCCGGCGCTGTGCGACGCCCGCCAAGTGCTGGATGCCACCCTGGCTGAATGGCCGGAAGACAGAATCACGCTGGTAACACAGCCGCTGCCATCTTCTTTCTTTTGTGATCGAGGTTTATTGCAGGTGGCTTTACGCAATTTACTGGCGAATGCAGACCGTCATTCGACGCCGGGACGGGCTATCCATGTCGATGTCGCCTGCGATGAGAGCGGAGCCTTGCATATCGCCGTCAGCAATCATGGTGAACCCGTACCTGAGGATGAGATCGGGCGTTTGTTCCAGAAGTATTTCCGTGGTCATGCTGCACAACACCAGCCGGGTGCCGGACTGGGTTTGTACCTGGTGCAGCGCATCGCGGAGATGCATGGCGGCAGCGTGCGTCTGGATAATGATGGCAGCGCAAGACGGGTGACTTTTTCCTTGTGCTTGCCGCCATCTGCACCGGCCTGATTGATGGGTGTGCCAGCTTAATTCCGACTTTTTTAGTCTGGTACCGCTCAGATTTGCTCGATTCCGTACGGCAATTTTTCGATAACTTCCAGTCTTGGTTTTTTACAAGACATAGCGCGCGTCAGTCGCGTAACAAGGAAGGAAACTATCGTGAACAAAGCCTATCGCATCGTCTGGAGCAGAGCACGCTCGGCATTTATCGTCACCCATGAAAAATCATCCAGCCGGGGCCGTGCATCCACGATCTGTGCTGCAACCATACTCGGAGTGGTGGCGCTTCTGTTGAATGCGACCCCGGTGTCTGCCGCGGATTTATGTACGAGTAGTCCCACGCTGATCAATGGCGCGACGTCTGGTGACAACTGTGTACTTGGTAGCGGTGCCAGCGTAGAGGTCGGTGCGAATGGTTCCATTTCCAGTACCGGCGTAGCGGCCATTTACACGAGTAGCGCTATCAATAGCATTACGAATCACGGCAGCATCGCTTCGGATACCAATATTGGCATCTCTCTCGATTACGCGAGTGTGGCTGGAGATATTCGCAATACCGGCACGCTGACTGCGGTCGCCAATGGCTACAATCTTTCCAACGGTGCACTGTATGCGACTGGTGCGACCATCAGCGGCTCACTTATCAACGACGGTGGCCAGATTGGCAATACCCTGACTTTGCGTTCCTCCAGCGTGAACAGCATACGCAATATCAATGGCGGATCGATTGACGTCTCGGGCCAGCAAGTTGCCGGCATCAATCTGGACCGTACGACGATAGCCAACGGCATACTGAATGATGTCGGCAGTACTATCCGTGCCGCCAATTACAGGGCCATCAATATGTATGGCGGCAGCATACTGGCTGGCGGGATCGTTAACAACGGCGACATTTTCCAGGGTGGCATCACCCTCAATAGCAATGCAACGGTTGCCGGCGGCATCATTAATACCGGACGTATCGAAGACATCGGGACGGTTGCCATAGGCGTGTACAGCGGTTCCATTCTGAGTGGCGGTATTCACAATACGGGCAGTATTCTCAGCCTGAATACCGGGGTATTGATCGATTACCGGGGGACAGTCAACGGCGGCCTCAATAATGAGGCCATGCTCAGAGGAACGGACAAAGGAATATTTCTCAATGAGACGGGCATCTTGCGCGACGGACTCACCAATAGCGGCACGATAGCCGGGACAAACTTTTACGGTATTCAGGCTGCGGCTAACAGCGAAATTGGCGGCGGCATCCGGAACAGCGGGACGATAGAAGGCCAGCGTACTGCAATCAGGCTGGAAGGTGCTTCTTCGCTGGGTGCCGACACGCATGGCGTCGCGCTTCATAACAGCGGCACGATCCGTGCCAATGCCAGATATGTATGGGACAACAGCGGTCTCCATCTGCTCACCGGCTCGACGATTAACGGCGATATCGTCAACACGGCGAGCGGAAAAATAGATGGCAACTTCGGTATTAACGTGGCAGGCGCGAGTCAGATCAACGGCAATATCGTGAATAGCGGCATCATCAGCGGCCACGTGTATTCCGTTTACGTCAGCGATGATTCAACGCTGGGTGGTTTGGGTGCCCATGGCAGCTCCGCCGCATATGTAGGCGACGTCTATGCGAAAAACAGCGATTTCACTGTGGCATCCGGTGCCTCGTTTTCACTTGGTAATGCGATGAACCTTCAAGGTTTCTCGGTTGCTGCTGATGGTCTCTTCAAAATGTCAGAAGGGAACAGTAGTTCGGGCATGCTGGCTTCCGGTATCACAGTAGGTAGCAATGGTTTTAGCAATGCCGGTACCGTGCAGCTGGCCAGTGGAGTAACGGCGACCATACATGGCAGTTACTCACAAAGCACCACCGGCGTATTGCGTGTCGGTGTCGGCAGCGATACCAGTTACGGCAAGCTCGTGGTGGATGGCACTGCCAACCTCGCGTCCAATGCAAAAATTGATGTCGATGTCAGTCCACGTGATTACTCCTTCAGCGTTGATCGTCTGCAAAATATCCTGCGTGCGACGACATTGAATAGTGATGGCACGTTTGCAGTTACCGATAATTCCATCCTGTTTGATTTCTCGGCCGTCAAGGATGGCAATGCCGTACATCTGACGCTGGCCAAGGCGCCGGTCACAGTGCTCGCGAGTGTCCGGGAAGCGAACAACACGCCGGCACTGGGTGCAGCAGGCGTACTGGATCAAGTCATTACGGCGCATCCTGGCGGCGCGATAGGCAGCCATTTTGTCGGACTGACCAGCAAGCAGGCGGTGTCGGATGCTGTCACACAAACGCTGCCTCTACTCAATGGCGGCTCGATGGCTGCTGCGACGGGATCCATTACGAGCATCAATCGCGTGGTGCAGGCGCGGATAGAAAACAATCGCGGCTTGTCTTCAGGTGATGACGTGATCGGTGACAAATACGTCTGGTTCAAACCATTCGGTTCATGGGCGCGTCAGGACGACCGCGATGGTCAGTCCGGCTTCAAGGCGAACAGCACCGGTTTCGTGGCAGGTGCCGATATGGCTGTGAATGAACGTAGTCGTTTGGGAGCAGGCTTTGCCTATGCCAAGTCCAAGGTCGATGGCAATTCTGCGATTGCGCCACAGCATATGGATGTCGATGTATTCCAATTGTTGGGATACGGTAGCTATACGCTGGATGAAAATACTGAACTGAATTTCCAGGCAGATATCGGCCAGAACAGTAACAAGGGCAGCCGTCGTATCGCTTTCACAGGTAGTACCGCCAGCGCCGATTACAAGAGTCTGACGGCGCACGTCGGGCTTGGTATTGGCCGAGTCCTGCCCTTGAATGCGCATACCAGTTTCACGCCGTCGGTGCGCGCTGATTACACCTGGATCAAGGATCAGTCTTATCAGGAAAGTGGCGCAGGCGCCTTGAACCTGAATGTGGCGGGGCGCAGTGCGAATGAATTGTTGCTGGCGGCCGATGGCAAGCTGGCGCACAAGCTGAACGACAAAACGACTTTCCTGGTCAATCTGGGTGCTGCGTATACAGCTGTTAAAGGGAACACGGCCATCATTGCCGCGTTCGCCGGTGCACCGCAGGCAGCGTTTGCGACCTATGGCATGGAGCAGCGTCCGTGGACTGTGCGTGGCGGACTGGGGTTGGTGCGCAAGACCGGCAATAACACCGAGATTGCTGTGCGTTATGACGCCGAAGCACGAAATGGATTTACCAACCAGACTGCTTCTGTGAAAGCACGCTGGGCTTTCTGATCCGATAACAGAAAGAGATCTTTATATCTCCGGAAGTGCATTTGGCTGCCGGAGATTTTCATTTGTGCAGATGTGAAATGGCCATTATGCGAGGCAAAAATATGACGCTGTTTTTTGCTTCTATTTCCACATGGAAATTAAATTAATTTCCATGTGGAAATATACGGTGCGAGATCGGTTTTGTTTCATTATTTATTTTGCCGTTTGTTTCCTTTCGGCAAGCATATTTAACATACTTTCCCTGCGCAAAAAACTGGCGGAGAGCCGCATAAACACTCGATATTTCAATGGTTTTCAATTGCATTTCACAGTGTGTATTTTTGTTGCCATGAATTATCAATTGTTCACAATGTTTTTCCGCACCTCTGATAAAGTCCGCTCTACTTTTTGAGACTATTCTTTTTGACTTTTTTCACGTGTTTCAGAGTTGTTTTTTGACGCGAAAAAAAAGCTGCGAAGAAGTTTGCGTAGCGCATATTTTTTATCGCTATGTCGCAATTTTTTATAAGTGAATCCGTGTTGCTATCAGGTTCGTATGAACTCTATGTCAACAAAAAAGTCACTTTGTTATTAAATTGGCATATGTTGGCAGCGAGGAGCAATTGCTTGGCGATTCGCTTTTAAAGATGTGTGTTTATTTTTGTAAATTCACATTCCATTTTTTTAGCGAGCTCATGAGAAATAAGCGCAATCGTTTGCAAGTAGCAGTATCTGGGATTACATTTTGTTTTTTTGGTTTCGGCTTGGCAAATCTGGCGCAAGCAGCTATTCCATTGAATGAATATGATGCCGTGATTCTTGCTGCGCGCGACGGTCAGACCGCTGGCGCGATAGCGCAACTGCAGGCGTGGCATCGTGAGTATCCGCAAAATCAGAAAGTCTTACATGACCTGGTCGTCGTACTCGGATGGGGCGGCGACTTTAATGGTGCACTGGCATACGCAGATGAATTGAGCGTTGCCGGCACACCTGCTTATGTCCTGAAATCACTCGGGCAATCCGCCCGTTCTGCCGAACGCTGGGCACAGGCTGAACAAATCTACCGCATGGTGCTGCGTAGCAGCCCCGCTGACATGGAAGCGCGCACCGGCCTGGTCCATGCATTGCTGGGGCAGAAGCAGCCTGATGCCGCTCTCCAGTACGTGCAAAGTTTCCTTCCCGCTTTCGGTTCTGCATACAAGCGCAGCGACGCGCCCATGGTTACCTTGCTGGGCTTTGTTTACATGCGTCGCGATGAACCTCTGTATGCAGCGCAGGCTTACCAGGACGCCTTGCGACTGGATCCACAATCGCGTGAAGCTTAGCGTGGCTATGTGTTTGCACTGAATGGTGCGGGCATGCCTTATCTGGCAACACGGACTGCGGATAAACGCCTGGACTGGTTCAATAAAGACGAGCGCAGACTGCTTGCCCATACAGTCGCAGGTCATACCATTATTTACGGCGAAGCCCAGTTGAATGTGGATGTAAAAACACCACGCTTCCAGACTACAGATGTGGCCATCGTTGAAACGGGATCTGTGTTGCAGCGTTTTGAACCACGAAATGTGACCAGATTTGATCGCATGGTTGCCTTGCGTGACCGGCAGATGATGAAAGCAGTCGTGCAGCTATATGAAGAATTGCTGGCTGCCGATGTCGCGATGCCTTCCTATGCAAAAGCGGCTGCTGCTGATGCTTACCTCTATCTGGAACAACCGGAGCGGGCGCGTGATTTATATATCGCCGCCATCACTGATGCGGGTCGCGGTGATGTCGCGAACGTTGATAGCTGGCGCAACGGCCTGGCGTATGCCTATAGCGAAGCCGAGCAGCACGATGAAGCGCAGGCAGTGGCCGATGGCGTGATGAAGCTGACGCCGACGCTGGCAAATCGCGGTATTCCTTCGGTCGAAGCGCCGAATGGCGACTACCCGACGGCAACCGTCACACCAGCCTTGATGCGCATGTATGCAGAGCGCCTGAACGAGGCGGAAAAACATCTGGCTGAGTTGCGCGGGATCGCACCTTTCAACGGGCAAGTCAGACTCGCATGGGCCAGTCTGCAAAGTTCGCGCGAACATCCGCGTGCCGCGCTGGAAGAATTTACGCTGATGCAAATGGACGATGAAAAGTCCGTAAGTGCAGAGGTAGGGCGCGGCGAAAGCTTGCTGGCGCTGAATGAATTCGCACAGGCCAAAATTATCTCGCTACCGTTGACGCATGAGTATCCGGAAAACAAGGGCGTGCAAAACCTTGCGCGCAGGCTGGATATCCATGACCGTCCATTTTTGAGAATCAGCACGACGCTGGGTAAAGGCGGGCAACTGGCCGCAGCAGAGTCGATTTTTGATGCGCAGTTGTACTCAGCGCCGTTGACTAATTCGCTGGGTGAGGAATTCCGCGTATTTACCCATCTTTCACGTTCGACCGGCAGTGTCGATCGTCGCCTGCCGACTGAAGCGAGTGTGCCGCGTAGCCGTATCGGCGTCGGCCTGGATTACCGCGTGCGCGATCTGGAAGTTGAAGGTGAAGTGAATCAGGCCACACAGAACGCGAATAAAAGCGGCATTGCCCTGCAAGTCGTGAAGTACTTCTCCGATTACTGGCGTATCCGTCTGGCCGCCGACAGCAACGTCAATGATTTGTCGGCTGCTGCATACAACGCGAATGTGACTGCTCGTCGCTTGTTGGCGGGCGTGACCTGGCAGCTCAACGAATCGCGCAGCATCGATGCGGCAGTATCGAATACCAAATACAGCGATGGCAATGATCGCGATGTATATGGCATCGGATGGACGGAGCGCTGGATCAGTGGCCCGGTCTTCAAACTGGATACGCTGGTCTCACTGGCGACCTCCCGTAACAGTGCGCAGGGCGTTGTGTACTTCAATCCTGCCAGTGATCAGGAAGCGACCGTCGCCTTGCTGGGTGAATGGCGTACCTGGCGTCGTTATCGCCGTTCGATGCTGCAGCAAGTGCAGGTCTATACCGGTCGTTACTCGCAGGAAGGTTTCAACACCGGCACGACTTCTGGTTTGCAGTATGGTCACCTGTGGTCGCTGGATGATGAGTTCAGCCTCGGTTACGGTCTCGGCGTCAGCATGCACCCGTATGACGGGGTGCGCGAAAAACGTCATTACGGATATATGAATTTGAATTGGGCGATTAAGTGAAGAACCTGTTGGCGATAGCGCTGGGCAGTCTGCGCAAATCTGAAAACGCTTTCCGGCACCTGCTATGTGTGCTGGCCGTGACACTATTACCCGGACTGGCCTGGTCGCAGACCAGTGTGGAAGTAGAGGTGCCACGCTTGCAGATCGCGACGCAAGGGACGGACCCGGCGCAATCCTATCGCGTGCTGTGTTATCACGATGTGCGTGACAACGTGCGGGAGAGTTTCAAGGTCTGGCCTGAAGCGACCGCTGTCGACACACGTGATCTGATCGCGCAGCTCAGCTGGCTGGATCAAAACGGTTATCACCCGGTCAGCCTGCAGCAAATCATCGATGCACGTGCAGGTATAAAGCCGCTGCCTGACAAAGCCATCCTGCTGACTTTTGATGATGGTTTCGAAAGCATGTACACCAAGGTGTTTCCTATGCTGAAGCAATTCGGCTTCCCGGCTTTGATCGCCATCGTCGGTGACTGGATACAGACGCCGCAGGATCAGCCAGTGCAGTTTGGCGATATCAAGGCGCCACGCAATGCATTCGTGAATTGGGATCAGGTACGTGAGATGCAGGCTTCGGGTCTGATCGAAGTTGCTTCGCATTCGCATAGTCTGCACAAAGGCATTATTGGTAATCCGCAGGGCAATATGATGCCGGCTGCGATTACCCGTTTTTACTGGCCGCAGAATAAGCAATATGAAAGTGACGAAGACTATGCCAGGCGCATACGTGCAGACCTGGAGCGCAGCGCACGCCTGATCGAGAAGGAAACCGGCAAACGTCCGCGTGCAATGGTGTGGCCATATGGTGCGAATAGCCAGATTGCGAACAAGATCGCGGCAGAAGTCGGCATGCCGATTTCGCTTAATCTGGAGCCAGGTCCGAATACGCCTAAGGATGATCCGAATTACATTCGCCGTACGCTGGTGGTATTTGATACCGAACTCTCAGGTCTGGCCGAGATTTTGCGCCAGCCGGCGAGTTACGATGGCAGCGAACGTCCATTGGAACGCGTGATCCATATCGACCTCGATTACATTTACGATCCTGATCCGGAAGTACAGGAAGCGAATTTATCGAAATTGCTGGACCGCATCGTGCGTTTGCGTCCGACTACAGTTTATTTGCAAGCGTATGCCGATCCGGATGGCGACGGCGTCGCCGATGCCTTGTATTTTCCGAATCGTCACATGCCGATGCGCGCTGATTTGTTTACACGCGTTTCGTGGCAGTTGCGTACCCGCGGCGGTGTACGCGTGTATGCATGGATGCCGGTAATGGCATTCAAACTGCCGGACACCAATCCGGCAGCTACGCATCTGGTACAGACCATGCCGGGTGCTCCTGAGTCTGCATCGCAGAATCGCTATTTGCGCCTCTCGCCTTTCGATCCTTTGGCGCGTCAAACCATTACCGAAATCTACGAAGACCTGGGTAAGCATTCCGCTTTCTACGGTGTGTTATTTCACGATGATGCAACCTTGTCGGATTACGAAGACGCCAGCCCGGCCGCGCTGGCGGTGTATCGCGATCAGTGGAAATTGTCCGGCTCGATGGAAGAGATGCGTAATGATCCGCAGATGCGTCGCTTGTGGGCGCAAAAGAAAACGGCTTACCTGAACGACTTTACTTTGCATCTGGCAGCGACCCTGCGCAAATACCAGCCGGCCTTGATGACGGCGCGCAACATCTATGCTGAACCGGTTTTGAACCCGGATTCGGAAGACTGGTTTGCTCAGACTTACACGAGCTTTCTCGCGACTTACGATTACACCGCCATCATGGCCATGCCCTACATGGAAGGTGCGAAAGATCCTGCAGACTGGCTGGCGCGTCTGATGGAGGCCGTGAAGAAAACACCAGGTGCACTGCGCACCACAGTCTTTGAATTGCAAAGCAAGGATTGGCGTACCGGCCAGCCGATTCCGTCGGCGACGCTGGCGGCACAGATACGTCAGTTGCGCCTGGCCGGTGCACGCGGTGTCGGTTACTACCCTGATGATTTCCACGCTAACCAGCCGGAAGAAGCCATCATTAAGCCTGAAATCTCCGTAGAAACGCATCCGGCGCGGAGATAGTCATGACATTTGAAAACGTCCTCTTCGGTTTTACTTTTTACTATCCTTTGTTCATGGCCTATGTCTGGATCATCGGTGGTATTACGTATTACCTGCGGTATGAGCGGACCAGTCTGCATGACCTGAATCCACTGACGGAACTGAAGTCGACGCCGCCGGTTTCAGTGGTCGTGCCTTGCTTTAACGAGGGCGACAATATACGCAGCGTGGTGGATGCCTTGTCGCGCCTGAATTATCCGGACTATGAAATCATTTGCGTCAATGATGGCAGCAAGGACAACACCGGCGCCATTCTCGACGAATTGATCGCGACCTATCCCAAGCTGCGCGTCGTGCACCAGGCGCGCAATCAGGGCAAGGCAGTGGCCCTGAATACGGCGGCTCTGATTGCCAAGAGTGAATTCCTGATGTGTATCGATGGTGATGCCATCCTTGATCCGGATTCGATACCGTGGCTGCTCAAGCATTTTGAAACCGGCCCGCGCCTCGGCGCAGTGACCGGCAATCCGCGTATCCGTACGCGTTCGACTTTGCTGGGACGTTTGCAGGTCGGTGAGTTTTCTTCGATTGTCGGTCTCATCAAACGTACACAACGTATTTATGGTCGCTTGTTCACCGTCTCCGGCGTGGTCGTGATGTTCCGTCGCCGCGCCTTGCTGGACGTCGGCTTCTGGAGCCCGGAAATGCTGACCGAAGATATCGATATCAGCTGGAAGCTGCAGGCCAATCACTGGGATGTCCGTTTCGAGCCGCGTGCACTGTGCTGGATCCTGATGCCGGAAACCGTCAAGGGTTTGTGGAAGCAGCGCCTGCGCTGGGCGATGGGCGGGGTGCAGGCGATTTTCAAATACGCTTACATCTTCCGTCACTGGCATCTGCGTCGCTTGTGGCTGGTGTACATCGAGTACAACCTTTCGGTACTGTGGGCTTACACCATGGTCACAGTACTGGTGCTGTACGTCCTTAGTTTGTTTATCTACATACCGCCGCTGTGGCGTGTAGAGATTTTCCCGAGCTGGCACGGCGTGTTGATCGGCACCACCTGCCTGTTGCAGGTATTGGTCGGCATGATCCTGGATCGGCACTACGACAAAAAAGTTTATCGCCATTACTTCTGGATGATCTGGTATCCGGTTTTTTACTGGATGCTGAATATGTGCACCACCGTCTGGTCGGTACCCAAAGTGCTGTTTCGCAAGAGCGGACGCCGTGCCGTCTGGGTCAGCCCGGATCGCGGCGTCGGTTCGGCTGATGGCGTGCACGTAAAAGCATTACAGCCGGTCCCGAATGAAGCTGTATCACAGCCGCATCGAGGTAATCATGACTAGTGATCTGCAAGAGGAAACCAATCCACTCATCCTCAACAAACCGCATCTGGTCGCGCCGCTGACCAAGGTCGTCAGTGCATTGGTCACCATCGTGTTCTGGGGTTTTTTCGTGTATCTGTGGTGGCCTTTGCTTACTCTGGTGGCGGGGATGCTGGGTTATCACTCGATTAATGAACTGACCTACGCGGCAGATATGCTCAATGTGCGCCATCTGACGGTTTCCTACGCGCTGATCGTGATGGCCTTATCGGGTTCCTTGCTGCTGTGGGCTACAGTTGAGTATTTCCGTTTCCGTAACCTGAACCGTCGGCGCTGGCCCAATGCGGTCGAAGTGGCCGATCTCGCTTCCTATTCCAGCTTGCCGGAATCTGATTTGAAGCAATTGCAAACCGAGCGTCGCATGGTCGCCCATCATGATGATCATGGCGGCGTGATGGAGTTTGAAAGTACGCAGCACGAGGAGCCTGTGGCGGGCGATAAAACCGCGGACTTTGCACTTCACTCGCGGTTGTTGGGTTATCCGACCTGATCCTGACAGCCATCCTGGCAACCCAACTGAGAGAGCCTGCAACGCGGTTCTTCATCCGGTTTTTACGGTTTTCCCTCACATTTACCCGCATATCTGCACAGGTAATGTACGCAAAGTGCGTCTGGATAAGCTTTTAGTACTTATCAAAAATCAATAAAAATTCACATACATGCACTTAATTTCTGTTAATGATAATCATTATCGATTAAAATAGTCGCGTCTTGGTAGGTGCCCATAAGATGCCGTGATTGCGGATTCCAACAATACGGTCGCCTGCTACAAACAGATGAGCGTCAATGAAGTCGCGCCGTGTCGGCTGCGCATTCAATTCAAATGATTTCAAGCAGATGAAACTGAACCAGGAATTGCAATACCGCTTAGGCGTTGCCTCACGTGCCATAGCTGCCATCCTCGGCGGCTATGTCGTGACGGCGCTCGCGACCGCCTTGCTGGCGCTGATCCTGCCTATGGTAAGGATAGACGCCGTGCTGACGGCAACCTTGTTATCTTTTACCGTCTATACCTGCGCGGTGTTGTGGGTGTTTGCCGCACGTAGTGCCTTCCGTGCCTGGATAGGCATTGTATTACCTGCCGCTATCCTGGGATTGGGTTTGCTGGCACAACGGAGTTTCGCATGAAAGAAGGATTCCGCCAGTCGATGGCGTGGCTGCATACCTGGTCAGGTTTGCTGGTTTGCTGGATTTTGTTCCTGGTGTTTTTCGCCGGGACGGCTTCGTATTTCCGTGATGAGATCAGCCTGTGGATGAAGCCCGAGCTGCATGCTTCTGCAGCGGCACCGGTACCGGCGGCGCAAGCGATAGACAAGGCCGTGCACATGCTGGAAAAAGACGGTGCAGGTGCGTCACGCTGGTTTATTACCTTGCCGGATGAACGTAATCAGGCAGTAGGCGTAACGTGGATCGCGCAACCTGAACCTGGTAAAAAGGGCAGGGGCAAACTCGAGCGCGCGCAATTGAATCCTGCGACAGGTGAGCGTCTGGCGGAAGTACGCGAGACGCGCGGCGGCGATTTCATTTATCGCCTGCACTACGATTTGCATTACATGCCGGCGATCTGGGCGCGCTGGATTATCGGTTTCTGCGCCATGTTCATGCTGGTTGCCATCGTCAGCGGTGTGATCACGCACAAGCGTATCTTCAAGGACTTCTTTACCTTTCGCCCGAAAAAAGGCCAGCGTTCCTGGCTGGATGCACATAACGCGGTGGCAGTACTCGCCTTGCCGTATCACCTGATGATTACCTACACGGGTCTGGTGACGCTGATGTTTATGTACATGCCGTTCGGCATACAGGCCGCCTACAAGGGTGATGACAAAGCATTTACTGCCGAAGCCTTCCGTCAGGCGGAGAACAAAAAACCTGCCCACATTGCCGCACCGCTGGCGCCGCTTGCGCCTATGCTGGCGCAAGCCGAGAAGCATTGGAACGGCGGCGCTATCGGTCGGGTGACGATCAATAATCCGGGGGATGCAAACGCCACCATCCAGATCACACGCGAGCAGGAAAAGAAGCTGTCGAATTCACGTCAGTCCATGCAGTTTGACGGCGTTAGCGGTGCTTATATTTCATCTATCGGTGACGAAACCAGTACTGCAGTCGAAGCACGCGGTGTGCTGTACGGTTTGCATATAGCGAACTTCGCCAATCCTCTATTGCGCACCTTGTTTTTCCTGTGCGGCCTCGCGGGGTGTGCGATGGTCGCGACCGGTGCCTTGCTGTGGGCGGTCAAGAAACGACAGGGTTATGCCAAGGAGCTGGCCAAGGGTGGCCGCATCGGTTTTGGTTTGCGCCTGGTTGACGGCCTGAACATAGGCGCGATTGCAGGCTTGCCAATTGCACTGGCTGCATATTTCTGGGCGAATCGCTTGCTGGCGGTTGGTATCGAAAAACGGATAGAAACTGAAATCAGCTGGTTCTTCATTGCATGGGGTACGGCTGCCGTGCTGGCGCATATCCGCCCGAATCGCCGCATGTGGCAGTGGCAACTGGCGGCAGGCGGCTTGTTGTTTGCGTTGATACCGGTGCTGAATGTATTCACTACCAATTCGCATTTGGGTGTGACCCTGCTGCAGGGCAAAGGTCCGTGGGCAGTGGCTGGTTTTGATCTGGTCGCGCTCGCCTTTGGCTTAAGCCTGCTCTATGCAGCGAAGCGACTGGGACAAAAGAAAGCAGTGGCCAAGGCAAAAGCAGTCGACAAGCCGGCAGAGCAAAACAGGGGCGACATTGAGCGCCCTATGCAGGAGGCAGTATGAGCGCGTTCGGATTCATAGCAGCGCTGGCGTGGGCGTATGGTGGCTGGACCGCACTTAGCCTGGGCATGGATCGGCATTACGCCGACATCCACGGGCGCGGCAAGGAACCGCAGCAGAGCGAGCGCAATCTGTATCGCATGCTGGGAACGCTGGCCTTGCTGGCGACATATGCCATCAGCGTCAAGCTGCAAGGCTGGACCGTTGGTTCGGTGTTGTGCCTGGGCACCATGACGGCAGGTGCTTTGCTACTGGTTCTGTTGCTGACCTATGCGCCGCAACGTACCGTATTCGCAGGCAAGCTCGCTGTCGGCCTCGCTATTCTGCTGGGCGCGGTGTGGTTGTTTAACTAGTATTAGTTTGTTGCTTTATTTTGAATACGGCCGCATATGCGGCCGTATTCATTGCTGTTGGTGTGTCGTTAGGATGGGTTGTTTCAGACGGCGCCCTCTATCTTCCACCAGGCAGCACAGCCATCCACATAGGAATGCGACACCGGTCGCAATTCCGGCAAATCACCGTCATCAAAACTTCCCGTCACCAGGGCCACCGTCGGTTCATCATCGATAGCCCCCAGCGTACTGCCGCAATGTGGGCAAAAGGAACGGCTGGAATAATCCGATGAGCGATACACCGCAGGAGTACCACCAGTACCCGTCCACTCTACAGCGTCGCGTGGAAACTCGACCCAGCATAAGCTGGGCGCGCCTGAATGCTTCTGACAATTGGAGCAGGAGCAGCTATGAGGATTAGCTGCTACGCCATGTGCAGTAAAACGGATATGGCCGCAGAGGCAGCCGCCTGAGTACTGTTTGCCTTTCATACCAATTTCCTTGTTTGCTGTGAGCATCAGCAGATATCAAAGCCGTGAGAAGAATTCGCCTTGTATTGTAGTGTGTTCGATCCTGGCACCAGGAACGATGTACACATTCACCCGGCTAAAAGGTTGAGTAAGCTCTAGTTGGTCGGGACTTTCGCCTGGAAATGTCAGCAAGATCCACATGTCATGTTTGGGGAACATGGCCGTACGAAATTCGACGCTGTTGCCTGGAGCCATGCTGAACTTGCTCGTATCGTGATTATCATTAAAAAAACGCGGATACTATCGGTAGCGTCTTTTGAGTAATGAAGCGATACAACCGGGGAGAACGTACCCCATAGTGCGATGCCGGTCCACAGTACGGCAGGCACGAAAAATACGATGCCGCAGAATTTCAGCAGGCCACGCATTGCATCTCTCCGTTTAGTCACTGGTGCAGGAAAATTCGATGCATGTGATTATATTTGCCTGCAACACTTAATTTATGCATGTGGATCTGAGCTTGTTCCCAAATATCGTTGAATATGGCAAACGCCGGATCGTCAGTCCAGGGCATGTTATTGCTCAGGGTTGGGATGGCATAATGTGATCATCAGTCGCCAGTAATCAGGTGGCTGGACTACCTTTATTGATTTACCTTTATCCAATTAACCAGGTCGGAAGAAGCACTGCATGATCAATCTTGAACAGATGGACTTAATTCTGGAGGCTCTGCCGGACCCGGCCTTCATCCTGTCCCGCAGTGGTAAATACGTCGCGGTGTTTGGTGGGCGTGATACGCGCTATTACCACGACGGTACCGGCCTGATCGGCTTGTATATTGCCGACGTGATCAAGCCAGAAAAGGCCAACTGGTTTCTCGAACAGATAGCCAGGGCGCTGGAATCGCGCAAGCTGGTGGTCGAAGAATACGAACTGAGCAACCGGGACGTAAAAGGCCTGGACGATGACGGCCCCAAGGATCCGATCTGGTTTGAAGGGCGCATCCAGGCGCTGAGTTTCCTGGTGGACGAAGAAGAAGTGGTGCTTTGGGTCGCGAGTAATATTTCAGAGCGCCATATGCTGGAGGGCAAGCTGAGGGAGCTCAGCGATACCGATCAGCTCACTGGCCTGTTCAACCGCAGGAAACTCGAGCACGACCTGGCGCTGCACTACGAATCATGGCTGCGGTATGCGGTGCCGACTTCGATCTTTATCTTTGATCTGGATAACCTCAAGAAAATCAATGACACCAACGGACATCACGCTGGTGATGAAATCATCCAGGCGGTAGCCAACATCTGCCGTACAACGATACGGAAAGCGGATACTGCAAGCCGTTACGGTGGCGATGAATTTGTTGTTGCCTTACCCAATACCGGACATGAGCAAGCCATGCAGTTCGCCCGGCGTTTACATGAACGCATCCGGGAAGAACTAAGCCATTTTTCAGTGGAAGGTACTTTCGTCACGGCGAGCATAGGTGTGACCACCATGCTGGCGGAAGATCGATCGTATGAGGACACACTGAAGCGGGCGGATCGTGCGTTGTATGACGCTAAAAGCTTGGGTAAGGACAGGATAGTTTTGGTTTGATTGCCTAGACTATGAGAGTGTTTTTTCTACTTAAAGCGAACATTCAATGGATACATATATCCGGTTTTTTACAAGCAGTTTCTGCTATTGATATCAGAGACTTAGTGGCCCGTTGCTGCGTATATAAGTAACCGAATGGATGTAGATCAACCCCATATCGAAGTAGTACTGGCATCGAAGAAGTCAACATGTTTTCCTGCTGCACCTAAGAACGCCAATGCATTTGCTTTTAGTCGTCGATTTTCGTCGCTGTTCTCATCCCCGAAAACACTAACGAAGATTTGGCGCGTGTCCGATTTTCGAATAGCCTCAAAGATATGAGCATCGTTCTCATCCATTGAGTGCCCGAGGATGAAGACGGACGCTGTATTCGTTTCAAGTTTTCGTAGGCAAAAGGTCAGGTACGGGCTCCGACTGATTCGCTGTTTCTTCTGTTGATGAGTGGGTTCGGCAACAAACAATGGAAATCGCGGAGGAGTCATGTCTAGATTAGCGCGTACTTGATCAACGATTCCTCCACCGACTTCTCCCGTGTATGCATGTTTGAGTGCTCCAGACGATCCTTCGTAAAGATGGAGTCCACCGTGCAGAAAATGAACCATTTGTTCGGTTCCATATCCCTCCCACCGTCGTTGTGCTCGAAATCCGTCATCAGTGCGCCACACGGGCTCAAGATTCTGATTTCGAGCCCAATACATAAGAAGGTCGTAGTTAACGGTGAATATCTGACTAAAACGTCTTAAGAACGCACGTACGGATTGATACTGAGCAGTTGCGAGATCACTCGGAAGCCGAGGATGATTATCTGAAATGGCAGTTAAAAGGGCTTGCTTCAGAATCTCTTGGTCCCTCTTGATATTGTCAATGATCGGTTGTTCAACCGCGTGAACCTCTGCGACAGTTTGTGCCGCAAGGAGCGCCCGCATGACGGCCTCAAAGTCCCAGGTATTCAGCCGTTTAAATAGTTCTCGTATCTGATTTTCACGGTCCTCAAAGTTTGCGACTTCAAGTAGACTTGCGTAATCGAAGATGACCGGATTCCAGGCTTGGGAAAAACCATTTCCGAGCAAAATTACTGGTTCAATATCTGCAGCAAGGGCTGCGAAGGCTTCATCGAGGGTGAGCATGCAAGAACTGTTAGATTGATGAATTGAAACCGCTTTTATTAGCCCTGTAGCCGTATGGCGGGACTAGTTCTTAGGTATTTTCTACAATTTCATACTGACATAAGTTTACACCCGAGGATCGTAAATTTTTTCTTCTTTACCTGCCCCTGATTTCTTAGACTTAACAAGAAAAGCCAGATCAACTGAATGTCAGATTCTGGTCATTGGCAGACATACCCATAGGTTACATCAGCAGCTAAGCACACTCATCAAAACCGCACCATCTCCCCATGCTCCAGCGCGACAAAATCCGCCGCCGGTATATGCGCCTTTTTCAATTCCTCCGCCAAAGCCTTGGGCGGTTCATCCAGCGCTTCATCAGTCAGTTCAAACGTGCCCCAGTGGATACCGATAGAACGTTTGGCTTGCACGTTCTGATGAATTTTCACCGCTTCGCCCGGATCAACGTGCTGTGCTTTCATGAACCAGCGCGGTGCGTAGGCGCCTATTGGTAACAGCGCCAGGTCGAACGGTGCAAAGCGTTTTCCTATGTCTTCAAAATCTTTGGAGTAACCGGTATCTCCGGCAAAGAAGAATGATTGCGCCTGCTTTACATCAGCCGCTGTCGTGACTGCCCAGCCACCCCACAAGGTCTGGAAGCGGTCATTCAGTGTGCGTGCCGACCAATGCTGGACTGGCACGAAGTTGAAGGCGAGGCCGCCTACATCTGTTTTATCCCACCAGCCCAGTTCCTGCACATTGGTAATGCCGATGTCTGCCATCCATTGTTTGATGCCCAGCGGTACCAGGAATAATGGCGCGCCACCTGTTTGCTGGTTCAGCTTGAGTACAGTGTCTTTATCCAGGTGGTCGTAGTGATTGTGCGAGATCAGCACGACGTCTATGTGCGGCAGTTGTGCATAGTCGAGTGCGGGTGGCACTTTGCGTTGCGGGCCCATGAAGGTGAACGGCGACGCACGTTCCGACCAGATCGGGTCGGTGAGTATGTTGAGGCCGCGCATTTGTACCAGCACGGTGGCGTGGCCTATCCAGGTCGCGGTCGAGACTGTTTTATTCGCTTGCAACCAGGCTGCATCTGCCTTGACGATCGGGAAGTGATAGCCGTTGGCTGGTGGTTTGGGCAAGCCTTGTGTCAGACGTTCCCATTGCCATTTCAGGAAGGAGCCGCCGATGTCGCCTTGCAGGTAGTTGTTTTTGTAGAGCGGTGGCGCGGGACTGACGTAGGCGCGGTAGCAACCGTAGCTCGCCATGAGCAGAGTGGCCAGTAAAGCCCATCGAAGACGACGCCGCGTCTTCGATGGTGGTGTCTGGGCAGATGAAACTGTCGGGGATGGTTCCGTACTGCTCATGACTTTGCTTTATCTATTTTTTCGGGCTGAGCGTGGTCGCTTTGATTTTCGATTCCAGCGCCTTGCCTTTGCGTGCACGTTTGCCGATGTGGATGCCGAGGCCGGCTGCAGACAACTCTACTTCCTGTGCCTTGCCGCCGCGTCCGGCACCAGCGACGATGACGCCGCGCTGGCTGATCGGTTGTGCTGCCAGCAGTTTTTCGTTCTTTTCCAGATCCATCAGGATCACGCCGCGACCACCTGCGGTGAGTGTCTTGATTTCATCAATGCCGAATACCAGCAGGCGTCCTTTTTCCGACAGGCAGGCAATTGCACTGGCACCTTCGATCACAGGGCGTGGTGGCAATGGTTCATCGCCGTCGTCCAGTGTGATGAAGGCTTTGCCGCCACGTGTACGGCTGACCATGTCGCCGGATTTGGCGGTGAAGCCGTAACCAGCGGTTGACGCCAGCAGCAGCGTGACATCAGCCGGGCCTGCGTAGTAATGCAGGATGCGGGTGCCGCTCGCCAGTTCAACCAGCGTGGTGATAGGTACGCCATCGCCACGTGCGCCGGGCAGGGCAGAGACCGGCACCGAGTAGATGCGGCCGTTCGAACCGAATACCAGCAGCGAATCGACGGTGCGGCATTCGAAGGTGTTGTACAGCGTGTCGCCTGCCTTGAAGGTGAACTGTGCTGCATCGTGGCCGTGGCCGGTACGTGCACGGACCCAGCCTTTTTGCGAGATGACGACTGTCACAGGCTCATCGATGACTTTGGTTTCGACCGAGGCTTTTTCTGCCACTTCGATCAGGGTGCGACGTGCGTCACCAAACTGTTTCTCATCTGCTTCGATTTCCTTGATGACCAGGCGCTTCATCGACGATGGATTGTCGAGCAGGTCTTGCAGGGTGGTTTTTTCGTTGCGCAGTTCGGCCAGTTCTTGCTGGATCTTGATGGTTTCCAGTCGCGCCAATTGTCGCAAGCGGATTTCCAGGATGTCGTCAGCCTGACGTTCTGACAAGCGGAAGGCATCCATCAGTGCCGGTTTCGGTTCGTCCGATTCGCGGATGATTTTGATGACTTTATCGATATTCAGCAGGATGGCTTCGCGGCCTTCGAGGATATGGATGCGGTCGTCAACTTTTTGCAGGCGGAATTGGGTACGGCGGGTAATCGTGGTGAAGCGGAACTCGACCCATTCGCGCAGGATGTCGGCCAGCGACTTCTGGCGTGGACGTCCGTCACCACCTATCATCACCAGATTGATGGAGACGCTGGTTTCCAGTGAGGTGTGCGCCAGTAGCAGATTGGTGAATTCGGTCTGGTCCTGGTTTTTTGATTTCGGTTCGAATACCAGACGTACCGGTGCATCGCGGCCTGATTCGTCGCGTACCGTATCCAGCATGGAGAGTACCGTTTGCTTGAGCGCCAGTTGTTCCGGTGACAGCGATTTCTTGCCCAGCTTGATCTTCGGATTGGTCAGCTCTTCGATTTCTTCCAGTACTTTTTGCGACGAAGTACCATGCGGCAGTTCGGTCACGACCGCTTGCCACTGGCCGCGCGCCATGTCTTCTATTTTCCAGGTGGCGCGTACTTTGACGCTGCCGCGACCGCTGGCGTAGATGTCGCTGATTGCGGTTGGGGAGGTGATGATCTGACCGCCGCCCGGGAAATCAGGTCCCGGTACGATGGCCATCAATTCTTCATGCGTCAGCTTAGGATTGCGTATCAGTGCAACCGCTGCCTTCGCTACTTCATGCAGGTTGTGTGAAGGAATCTCGGTCGCCATACCAACGGCAATACCGGACGCACCATTCAGCAGGACGAAAGGCAGGCGTGCGGGCAACAGCTTGGGTTCGTCGGTAGAGCCGTCGTAGTTGGGCTGGAAGTCCACTGTGCCCATATCGATTTCATCGAGCAGCAGCTTGGAGATCGGCGTCAGACGTGCTTCGGTATAACGCATCGCGGCGGCACCGTCGCCATCGCGCGAGCCGAAGTTACCCTGGCCGTCGATCAGCGGATAACGCAAGGAGAAGTCCTGTGCCATACGCACCAGCGCGTCATACACGGATTGATCGCCGTGCGGATGCAATTTACCGAGTACGTCACCCACCACGGCGGCAGATTTACGCGGCTTGGCGGCGGAGTTCAGTCCCAGTTCATTCATCGCAAACAGGATGCGGCGTTGTACCGGCTTCTGGCCGTCGCAGACATCCGGCAAGGCGCGTCCCTTAACCACGGAGATGGCGTAATCCAGGTAAGCGCGTTCGGCGAAGGTGGCCAGTGTCAGCGCTTCACCGCCATCGGCAGGTGCTGGGTCGAAGAGATTGGCTTGATCAGTCATTGTTGTTCTGAAAAATTATTCGATGTAGGTGAGGGCGTATATGCGTCGATATCAGATGTCGGCTTCGGCTTCATTGCCGTGCTCTTCTATCCAGGTGCGGCGTGCAGCAGCTTCACCTTTGCCCATCAACATATTGAAACGCGATTCGGAGGTATCCAGATCGAACTCGCCGAGTGCAACCGGCAGCAGGCGACGGGTATCCGGATTCATCGTGGTTTCCCACAACTGTTCGGCATTCATTTCACCCAGACCCTTGAAGCGCGAGATGCTCCATGCGCCGTCCTTGACGCCATCCTTGCGCAGCTTGTCTTCGATTGCTTCCAGCTCGCCATTGTCTAGTGCATAGATTTTTTGCACGGGTTTCTTGCCACGCGCCGGTGCATCAACGCGATATAGCGGTGGACGCGCGATACAGATATGGCCGCGATCTATCAGTTGCGGGAAGTGTTTGAAGAACAGCGTCAGCAACAAGACCTGGATGTGCGAGCCATCGACGTCCGCATCGGACAGGATGCAGATGCGGCCATAGCGCAGGTTGCTGAGGTCGACTGTGTCGTTAGGACCGTGCGGATCAACGCCGATTGCCACCGCGATATCGTGGATTTCATTGTTGGCAAACAGGCGGTCACGTTCGGTTTCCCAGGAGTTGAGCACCTTGCCGCGCAGCGGCAGGATGGCCTGGAATTCCTTGTCGCGGCCCATCTTGGCGGAACCACCTGCCGAGTCACCTTCGACCAGGAAGAGTTCATTGCGCGAGGTATCGCTGGATTCGCAGTCGGTCAGCTTGCCCGGCAGGACAGCGACGCCCGATGATTTTTTCTTTTCGACTTTTTGTGCGGAACGCAGGCGCGATTGCGCTTGCTTGATGACCAGCTCGGCCAGCTTTTTGCCGTAGTCGACGTGCTGGTTGAGCCACAGTTCCAGCGCAGGGCGGGTGAACGATGCGACCAGTCGCACCGCATCGCGCGAGTTGAGGCGTTCCTTGATCTGGCCCTGGAATTGCGGGTCGAGTACCTTGG
This sequence comes from Herminiimonas sp. KBW02, assembly GCF_003852535.1. GTDB lineage: Bacteria > Pseudomonadota > Gammaproteobacteria > Burkholderiales > Burkholderiaceae_D > Oxalicibacterium. Next base: position 127,829 of record NZ_QAJP01000004.1, read on the forward strand.
CCGACAGCACGAAGGAAACACGTGCAAACACGTCTTCCGGCAGCAGCTTCACGCCTTTCGGCAACAGCGAATGCATTTCGACGAAGCTTTTCACCGCGCCGAACAAACCTTCACGCAAACCGGATTCATGCGTACCACCGTTCGAGGTCGGGATCAGGTTGACATAGGATTCGCGGACTACTGCGCCATCCTCGGTCCACGCCACGACCCAGGCCGCGCCTTCGCCTTCAGCAAACCCTTCGGCGTCGGCACCGGCGTATTGCTCGCCTTCGAACAATGGGATCAGCGTGTCCGAGTTGGATGCCTGTGCCAGTGATTCAGTGAGGTAGCCGCGCAAGCCCTGATCGTATTGCCAGGTTTGCGTTTCGCCGTTCCTGGCATTGAGCAGCGTGACTTTGACGCCCGGCAGCAGCACCGCCTTGGAGCGCAACAGACGTTGCAGCTCGGCTTGCGGGATGACGGAGGAATCGAAGTACTTGGCGTCCGGCCAGGCGGTGACGCGGGTACCGCTGCGTTTTTCATCGCGGGCGATAGGGCGGGATTTCAGTGGCTCGATGACGTCGCCACCGGCAAATACCAGGTTGTGCACACCGTTTTCACGCCATACGGTAATTTCCAGACGGGTCGAGAGTGCGTTCGTGACGGAGACGCCGACACCATGCAAACCGCCGGAGAAGGCGTAAGCACCACCCGAACCCTTGTCGAATTTGCCGCCGGCATGCAGTCGTGTGAAGACGATTTCCACGGTCGGAATTTTTTCTTCCGGGTGCAGGCCGACCGGAATGCCGCGGCCGTCGTCTTCAACGCTGACGCTGCCGTCAGTGTTCAGCGTGACGAGGATGTTCTTGCAATGACCGCCCAGTGCTTCATCGGAGGCATTGTCTATGACTTCCTGAATGATGTGCAGCGGGTTCTCGGTACGCGTGTACATGCCGGGACGCTGCTTGACCGGTTCGAGGCCTTTGAGAACACGGATGGATGATTCGCTATAGTCTGCAGAGGATTTTTTAGTGGCCATTCAATCGAATACTGGGTAAGGGTGCAGGAATTAGGGTGCTTAATTGCAAAACAGCATGAAATAGCAAAGTGTCTGCATTCTAATGAAAAAAGGCAATCCCCATTACTTTCCCTGTCTGTGATGCCGGACACAATACGTCGAATTGTGCCAAATTGTTAAATATAGTTATTTCCGTACGGCAATTCTGGCGTTTTTTTGTTAAAAGCGGTCAAATATATCTGTTTTGACAAATTCCCGACAAAATTGTGTGCTGGTCGGTACTACGCATCCTGAGCCAGATGGGTGCGTCTCAGATTTTATCAATGCATGCGTGTTGCATGGTAGTGGATTACGTGGTGCTGCGTCTCTGCAGCGCCGCCTCAACAACAAGCAGATGTCAGCTAACAGTATTCCTTTCGCGGTCCGCCTGATCGGTTTTAAACCGCAGGAGGTCGAAATTTTCGATGCCACTTTTGCCCTGGACCAAGGCAAGGGATACGGCTATATCCGCCTGTCGGAAGACAATCTGCAAGATCCTGATTTATACATCGCCAATGCCGAGGAGTTAAAAGCATTGGTGGCTTTGTCCGACTTGCGCCCCAGCGATGTGCGGCCAGCCTTGCTGGTGGGGACGACCAGCATCCCTTTCCCTTATCCGAGCGTGGAGCGGCCGATACGCTGGCATCGTTTGTTCGATGCGCTCGATAAATTAGTCGAGAAGCGCGCCGACGCGCTGTCACGTCTGGAAGCTTCTGACGTGGTAGCCGTGCCGGAGCGCAGGCGGCGTGATCGTGTCGATATTGATCTCACCGATCCGGCCGAGTACCAGCGCATGCGTACCGAGCTGCCGAATGGCGGCGCAGTCCTCGTTATCGATAAAACGCCGGCCTTCCGTGATTACATTGCTGAACTGCTGTTGCGTAACAAGACGGAAGTCTTGTGGGCGAGTAGCGAGGCCGAGGCCGAAGGTGCTTGCGCGCGTCAGCGCGTGGCAGTGGTGGTGATCAATACTTCGATGCAGGAAATTAATTCTTATCGCCTGTGCCAGACGGTGAAGGCGATACGTCCGGCGGATCGCACCTCAGTGATTTTTCTCGTCAGTAAAAGCAGTGGCTACGATAGCGAGCAGGCGCGCCAGTCGGGTTCCGACGGCTACCTGACCAAGCCGGTGGCGGCACATCACTTCATCAGCGCCCTGAAGAAATTCATGCATTTGCCGCGCTGACGGCGACCTGAATCATTTGCTGAGCATGCGCATTCCGCGTTCCAGACCTTCGAGGGTCAGCGGGTACATGCGGTTATCCATTTGTCGACGGATGATGGCGATGGACTGGCGATATTCCCAGATGTGTTCCGGTTCAGGATTGAGCCAGATATAGTTGGGAAAGGTCTTGGTAAAGCGCTGCAGCCATTCGGCTCCGGCTTCTTCATTGTGATAATCGACGGCGCCGCCTGCGTGCAATATCTCATACGGACTCATGGTGGCATCGCCGACAAATATAACCTTGGTATCCGGTGTGTACTTGCGCAGTACATCCCAGGTGGAGAAGCGTTCAGTGCGCTTGCGCTGATTGTTGCGCCACAGCTGATCGTAGACGCAGTTATGGAAGTAGTAAAACTCCATATTCTTGAATTCGGTTCTGGCCGCGGAGAATAATTCTTCCGTGCGCTGGATGTGGTCATCCATGGAACCGCCGACATCCAGCAGCATCAATACCTTGATATTGTTTTTGCGTTCCGGCTGCATCTTGATATCGAGATAGCCGGCATTGTTGGCCGTGGCGCGGACGGTATCGTCCAGTGAAAACTCATCGTGTGCGCCGTGACGGGCAAATTTGCGCAGGCGGCGTAAGGCCACCTTCACATTGCGCGTGCCGATTTCCTTCGATGCATCGTAATCGCGGTAGGTACGCTGCTCCCATACCTTGACTGCAGTGCGGTTGCGGCTTTCACCGCCTATGCGTATGCCTTCCGGATTGGTGCCGCTGTTGCCGAATGGCGAAGTGCCGCCGGTACCTATCCATTTATTGCCGCCTTCGTGCCGTTCCTTCTGTTCCTGCAGCAATTGCTTCAGGCGCTCCTGCAGTTTGTCGTAACCGAATTTTTGCAGCGCTGCCAGGTCTTCCGGCGACAGTTTGCGCGCGGCATTCTTGAGCAGCCAGTCGAGCGGGATTACAGCATTTTCTTCAAAGGCAGTACTGATGCCCTTGAAGTAGAGGCCGAAGGCGCGATCAAATTTGTCGAAATTCGATTCATCCTTGACCAGCGTCAGGCGCGCCAGGTAGTAAAAATCATCGAAGGAGAGGCTGATGACTTCTTTTTCCAATGCTTCGAGCAGCACCAGGAATTCCTTGATGGACACAGGAATTTTGGCGTCTTTCAGCGTGAAGAAAAAATCGATCAGCACGAACCTGTCCCTCAGCGATTGGTACGCGACATGAAGACCAGGCGCTCGAACAGATTGATGTCCTGTTCATTCTTCAGCAATGCGCCATGCAGCGGCGGCACGATGGTTTTATCGTCCTGGCTGCGCAGTGCTTCCGGCGGGATGTCTTCGGCCAGCAAGAGTTTGAGCCAGTCCAGCAATTCCGAGGTAGAAGGTTTCTTCTTCAGGCCGCTGACTTCGCGTATCTGGTAAAACACTTCGAGCGCCTTGGCCAGCAGTTCGCGCTTCAGATTCGGGAAGTGCACGGCGACAATTTGTTCCATCGTGTCGCGGTCCGGGAACTTGATGTAATGGAAGAAGCAGCGGCGCAAAAAGGCGTCCGGCAGTTCTTTTTCGTTATTCGATGTAATAATGACGAGTGGTCTGTGCTTGGCTTTGACCATTTCGCGTGTTTCGTACACATAGAATTCCATGCGATCGAGTTCGCGCAGCAAGTCGTTCGGAAATTCGATATCCGCCTTGTCGATCTCATCAATCAGCAAAACAACTTGTTGGTCGGCGGCAAATGCCTGCCACAATACGCCCTTGACGATGTAATTGCCGATGACCTTGACCCGCTCATCACCGAGCTGCGAGTCACGCAGGCGCGATACGGCATCGTACTCATACAGGCCTTGCTGGGCTTTTGTGGTGGATTTGATATGCCATTGCAGCAAGGGCATGCCCAGCGCTGCAGCGACTTCTTCAGCCAGCATGGTTTTGCCGGTACCTGGTTCACCCTTGATCAGCAACGGACGTTGCAAGGTCAGCGCTGCATTGACGGCCAGCTTCAGATCGCCGGTGGTGACATAGCTTTGGGAACCTTCGAAGCGTGTTTCTTGTCGCATGGCGGTGTCATTAAAATGAAAAGAAATCGGAGTATAAGCGAGAAAGGCTTAGTGAATGTAGCGCGGCGATAGTGGCCGCTACGCTTCAGAATAGCCTCTCCTTACAATAAATATAATGAAAATCTCTTTCCTTAGAATCTTCGCAGTGTGGCGCAGATTCCGTCGCGGTGCATTGCGCCATCATGCCGATAATGCGCGCTACCTGCAGCAGATCGAACCCCTGGCGCGGCGCGCCGATCCGAATGCCAGCTGGCATGCGCGCGCCAACTGGATGATCGATCTGGCTGACTGGATACGCCGCGAACCTAAAGTGTCGCTGCTCGACAAAGACGAGTGGAGCCGCATCAAGACCTTGCGCATCCGCTACATGCTGGACTGGCTGGATGAGCATCGCGATGTGCGACAAATCGTGCAGGCAACCCTGCGCAAGACATTGCGTGAAGCGACCGGTCCTGAATTGTTTTCAGCGACCGGCTTGCCGCGTGAGTCGGCGTTCTTTTCCGAGCTGTCGGAACGGGCGGTCAAACGCCTACTGCCGCCGCCGCTGGGTCAGCATGATTTATCCACCTTGTTCACCGCGATGTTCCCGGATGAATCGGATGCCGACTGGTTGCTGGAGCTGGATCCCAAGACCCTGTCGCGCCTGTGGAAGCTGGGTGCCGATGACGGTATCGCGCACGGTTATCGCAAGCAGATCGATGAAGCCATGCTGTATCTGGTGACGATGGTGATCTCCATCGGCATCAGTCCTGCTTTCCGTCAACGGCTGGAACCACGCATGCCTTTGCTGGCAACCCCGTTCATGGCTTTGCGTCGTGAACTGGAAAACTATCTGGTCACCAGTGAGCGCGATGAAGGTGCGTTGCGTAGTGTACGCATGTTGATTGCGGTCTGCCAGGCGCAGACGGACAAGATCTATGCGCATCTCGATGAGTACGGTGTGTCGGTTGGTCTTGTTTATAACGTCGAGCGCATGCGTGCGCAGTTGACGCGTGTGGCGCGCTTGCTGGATTTGCGCAATACCTCGCATGTGGAAGAAGGATCGGGGCAGGTACAGGCTGTGCTGGTGGATCTGATTATTGCGCATCACCGTCGTTCTTCGATACGTGAACTGGTCAACCGCAGCTTCTCTCTGCTGGCGCGCAAGATGGTTGAGCGTAATGCCAGCCACGGTGAACACTACATCGCCAGTGACCGTCAGGAATATCGCGCAATGCTGAAAGCCGCCTTGCTGGGTGGTTTCATCACTGCGTTCACGGCCCTGGCCAAGGTCGGCATTACCGGGCTGGGTCTGGCGCACTTCTTTGAAGGTGCATTCCTCTCCATTAACTACGCAGTGAGCTTCTTGCTGATCACGGCAATCGGCGGCGTGCTGGCAACCAAGCAACCGGCGGTCACGGCACCTGCCCTGGCGGCGCAGATGGGGGAGCTGGAAACGGTCGAGGGTTTGCGTGAACTGCTGGCAAAAATTGCCGCCTTGCTGCGCTCGCAGGCGGCGGCGGTGTTCGGTAACTTGCTGGCGGTCGCGCCAGTCATCATCGGGCTTTCGTTTGCCTTCCTGTACATGACCGGCAAACCGGTGATGAGTGCCGAGAAGGCGCATGCCAGCATCGCTTCACTCTCCTTCGTCGGCGTTACACCGTTGTTTGCAGCTTTCACCGGCATCCTGCTGTGGATCGCCAGCCTGATTTCCGGCTTTGCCGATAACTGGTTTGCCTTGCGTCGGCTGAAGGAATCGATAGCGCATCATCGTCGTCTGGTGCATGCACTGGGTGCGGGCAGGGCGCAACGCTGGGCCGACTGGCTGGAGCACAATATCTCCAGCATCGTCGCCAACGTATCGTTGGCTATTCTGCTCGGGATGGTGCCAGTGATCGCCCATTTCTTTGGTTTGCCGCTGGATGTGCGGCATGTGACCTTATCGACTGCAACGCTGGCGGCCGCGGTAACGACGCTGGGCTGGCAAGTGATGACGACGCCGGAGTTCTGGCTGGCTTGCGTTGGCATTATCGCGATAGGCTTGCTCAATGTCGGTGTGGCATTTGGCTGCGCACTGACGCTGGCCTTGCGTGCGCGTGATGTGCCGAAACGGGTGCGACGCCTGGTTTTCCGTGCCATGTTGCGGCGTTTTACCCTGACGCCGTATATCTTCTTCTGGCCAACCCAGCCGGAGGCGGCGACCCCCGCCGCACAGCTTGAAAACGATGCCGAAAAAGGCCAAGAACAAGCACCGGCGCGGCCTCGCGACGAGTAGGGGGTAGCTTTGTCGGATACTGTCCACGCTGCCGGAATTGAGCGTGGACGCTCCGATAGTCTTGGGGTAGAATCGAGCGGTTTTGGTGTGGCGAAGTCATAATTTCACTATATAAAAAGCTGTCCGCAGCCACGCCACCCGCAGGTTTCGTCTCACTTACCCATAGCTATCATGAAAAAACTATTTGCGCTTCTCGCGCTCGCGGGTGTGGCTAACATCACTACCGCAGCGGAAATCGTTGGTGACGCTAAGGCGGGTGCCAACAAGGTGTCGATGTGTATCGGATGCCATGGCATCCCGGGATACAAGGCGACGTTTCCTGAGGTATACCAAGTTCCGATGATAGGTGGGCAGTCGGATAAATATATAGCGGCAGCTCTGCACGCATACAAAAAGGGTGATCGCAATCATCCTTCGATGCGCGGTATAGCCGAGAGCCTGTCGGACCAGGACATCGCTGACGTTGCTGCGTACTACGCGCAGCAGAAATAAGGAGAGCCTCAAATGAAAAAAATCATCTCATTGGCGGTGCTCTCCCTGTCGACACTTGTTTCGTTGAATGCTGCGGCAGAGAGCAAAATCGACGCAGGCAAGGCAGCCGTAACCAAATTCAATTGCGCATCCTGCCACGGTGCCGATTTCAAAACCCCTATCGATCCTGCTTACCCTATTCTGGCTGGCCAGCATAAGGATTACCTGAAGCATGCGCTGGTTTCGTACAAGCGCGGCAACAAGGCATCGAACGGCCGCAGCAATCCGATCATGGAGCCGCTGGCCAAGCAGTTGTCGAACCAGGATATCGAAAATATCGCCGCGTATTTGCACAGCCTGCCGACCAATCTGGTACTGCGTAAATAAGTACTGTTGTAAGCACCGGCACGCAATAAAAAAGCCACGCTCAGCGTGGCTTTTTTATTCTCAGCGCCAACAAATCAGCGGCGCTTGATGCATTCAATATAAGCGGCGCCATCCGGTGGCAAACCACTGCGCTGCGACGTCCAGATCATTTCTCCCAGGCACTCCATGATGTGATGGTGGGCTTCATGCTCGGAATCCAGGCGGCGTGCCAGTCCGGTATAGGCGGCGCGTATGCCGGGCGGCTGGTCGATCGAGATTTGTTCGGCGATCGATAAGTGCATGGACAGGTGCAGGAACGGGTTGGCCTGACCGGATTCCACCGTGTAATCCTGTGCCAGCGCTGCTTCGACGTCTGTCAACGCATCTGCGTATTCCGGGTGCTGGATGATCCAGTCACGGGCGATAGCCTCCAGCGGTGTGAGGATTTCATTCGCGCGCTGTTTGCGGAAGGTTTCGCAGAAAAAGCGGCGTACGTCGTGTTGTGAAGGTGTAAACATGGTGTTCAGAAGCTGCATAAAGCAGCATAAAAGAGCCGGACATTAGGCACAGATCGTCATTGTACGTGGCTTGGCGCTGAACTGCTGGCCTGGTTTCGGATACCATAGCGGCTATTGTTACCGATATAACCCTGATACAGACCCATCGGGGTATGCCTTTGAAACTCTGAAAATGAAAGTCGCCATGTTGAACCAGGAAGCGCTCGATACCCTCTTTACCAAAGCCCATACCAATACCGTCTGGACCGACAAGCCAGTGACCAACGGTCAGTTGCGTGAAATCTACGAATTAATGAAGTGGGCGCCGACCTCGATGAATTCACAACCGGCCCGTATCGCCTTCATTAAATCGCCAGAAGCAAAAGCAAAGCTGGCTGCCTGCGTCTCTGGCGGTAATGTGCAGAAAGTATTGACTGCACCCATCACTGCCATTATCGGCATGGATATGGCCTTCCCGCGCAAGATGCCGCAATTGTTCCCGCACATGGATGCGCAATCGCTGTTCAATGCTGATGAAAAACTGACAGCAGACACCGCTTTCCGTAACTCTTCATTGCAAGGCGCTTACTTCATCATGGCAGCACGTGCCATCGGTCTGGATTGCGGCCCGATGTCGGGCTTCGATGCCGCGAAAGTGAATGAAGCTTTCTTCGTCGGTACCAAGGTACAAGCCAACTTCATTTGCAGCATCGGCTATGGCGACCACGAAAAAATCAAACCACGTTTGCCGCGTCTGACGTTTGAAGCGGCTTGCGCAATCGTGCTGTAATAAGAGTGTAAAGCCGGGGGCTTATACGCCCTTGGCAGGTAGCGGTGTCTTGGACTTGTATTCACACAAGTCCGCAATCACACAATTCCAGCACTTCGGCGTGCGTGCGATACAGGTGTAACGTCCGTGCAGGATGAGCCAGTGATGCGCATCCTGCTGGAATTCCGGTGCGACGAATTTCATCAGCTTCTGTTCGACGATATCGACGTTTTTGCCCGGCGCCAGGCCGGTGCGATTCGAGACGCGGAAGATGTGGGTGTCAACCGCTATCGTCGGTTCGCCGAAAGCAGTATTCATCACCACGTTCGCAGTCTTGCGACCGACTCCCGGTAACGCTTCCAGTGCTTCGCGCGTGCGTGGCACTTCGCCGCCATGCTCGGCGATCAGGATGCGGCAGGTCTCAATGACGTTCTTCGCCTTGGTGCGATACAAGCCGATGGTCTGGATGTAAGGCATCAGGCCTTCGACGCCGAGCGCGTAGATTTTCTTCGGTGTGCCTGCATGCGGATACAGTTTGCGGGTCGCCTTGTTGACCGAGACATCGGTGGCTTGTGCCGACAGCAGCACAGCGATCAGTAACTGGAACGGGGTCTGGTATTCAAGTTCGGTAGTCGGGTGCGGATTGGCAGCGCGTAGTCGGGTAAAGATCTCGCGTCGTTTTTCTGCATTCATTTACTTGGCGTCCTTTTCCGCTTGTTCTTTTTTCAGGCGGGCGCGTTCTATCGCGGCCTGGATGATGGCTTTCTTGCGTGCCTGTTCAGCTTTTTCTTCTTCCGAAACCGGCGTTTCTGCCTGCACGGCTTGCAGTTTGGATGCGGCCTTGGCGGCCAGGCGGGCATCGTTTTCTTCTTTTTCGCGTTGCAGGCGCTGCGTGCGGAAATCATGGCGCGCGCGCGCGTCGTCCGCTTGCGCCTGTGACCACGCATCCCAACCGCTCTTGCCGGGGGTGACATCGACCATCGCGATGCAATCGACCGGGCACGGTGCAACACACAGATCGCAACCGGTACACAGGTCGTTGACGATGGTGTGCATTTGCTTGGCGGCGCCGACGATGGCATCGACCGGACACGCCTGTATGCACAGCGTGCAACCTATGCACAGGCTTTCGTCGATGACGGCAACCGGACGCGGCCGTTCATGACCGTTGACCGGATTAATAGGGATGACAGGTTTGCCCAGCAATTGCGCCATACGCGCCACGCCTTCGATACCGCCGGGCGGGCATTGGTTGTAGTTGGCGCTACCGTCGGCTATCGCTTCCGCATACGGACGGCATGCGGGATAGCCGCACTTCGTACATTGCGTTTGGGGCAGCAGATCTTCAAGCTGATCGGCGAGCGATTTTTGGCTAGGTGGTGACACAGCAGGCGTGTAAGGGATAAAACAAGATTATCGTCTTATCCGGGCGACTGCGCCAAATAGAAAAGGGCGGGAAGGGTGCTGCAGCCCGATTTTTTTGCTTCGGGCTGCGCTAATTAAGAATGCTTCGCAATAAAGTCGGTAATTTTCGGACAAATGATCTCGCGCCATTTGCGACCGGAGAAGATACCGTAATGCCCACACTGCGGTGCGGTGAATTGCTGCTTGTTGGATTTGGCGATGGACGAACACAATTCCTGCGCTGCATGGGTCTGGCCCAGGCCGGAAATATCATCGCGTTCACCTTCGATGGTGAACAGCGCAACGGTCTTGATGTCTTGCGGCTTGACCAGCTTGCCTTCGACTTCCCAGGTACCCAGCGGCAGGCGGTGTTCCTGGAATACGGTCTTGATCGTTTCCAGATAATACTCCGCAGGCATGTCCAGCACTGCGTTGTACTCATCGTAAAACTTGCGATGCTCTTCCGCCGATTCGTTGTCGCCTTCACGCAAGTGCATGTAGAAGTCCCAATGGCTTTGTGCATGACGGCCCGGATTCATCGCGATGAAACCGGCATGCTGCAGGAACCCCGGATAAACCTTGCGGCCAAAGCCGGGGTAGCTGGCGGGCACACTGTGTATGACCTGGTTTTCAAACCATGAATACGGCTTTTCGGTAGCCAGATTGTTGACCTGGGTCGGCGACTTGCGTGGGTCGATGGGGCCGCCCATCATGGTCATTGATTTAGGCAGGTGTGGATCGCGCTCAGAGGCCATCAGCGAAATCGCAGCCAGTACCGGTACGGTCGGCTGGCACACCGAAATCACGTGCAGGTTAGGGCCGAGCTGACGGATGAAGTCCTGGATGTAGTAAATGTAATCGTGCAGGTGGAACGGGCCTTCAGTCAGCGGCACCATGCGCGCATCGCGCCAGTCGGTGATGTAGACGTCATGCTCGACCAGCAGGCTGCGCACGGTATCGCGTAGCAGGGTGGCGTGATGGCCGGACAATGGCGCAACCAGCAAAATGGTCGGTTGCTTGAGCGCAGCAAAGGCCTTCGCACTCAAATCCTTCTTAAAATGCAGCAGCGTGCAGAAAGATTTTTCTTCTGCCACTTCTTCAAGAATCTTGACGTCCTTGCCCTTGATCGCGACCGAGCTGATGCCGAAATGCGGCTTTTCGTAATCCTTGCCGAGGCGATACATCAATTCGTAACCGGCCGCGATAGGCTGCGCAAAAGGCGCATAGGCCAATGGAGAAACAGGATCGCTGAACAACTTGGACGATGCTTCCGCCCATTGGATCAAGGGGCTGAGGAGACTGCGGTTGAGCTCATGCAATTGGTAAAGCATAGAGGCTTCTTTCGTTGGCGTTGGTCAATTGATTGTCGGGACAAAGCCATTATATTGCAATGCACCATTGATAACTATTCTACGTTTAACAACGCATATCGGATGCAAAGCGTAAATTAATTGCTTCAAAGACAATAATATTTGTTGCCGCGCCACACAATAAAAAACGCCCTGTGGCGAACCAGAGGGCGTTTTGTCCGGGGTGCGGCAGCTTAGCGTGCCAGATACTGCAGCTTGTCGGTTTTGTCTTTCCACTCTTCGGCTTCGGCCATAGGAGGTTTGGTTTTGGTGATCGATGGCCATTCGCGCGACAGTTCGACGTTCAGCTTGATGAAGTGCTGCTGGTCAGCCGGCACATCTTCTTCTGCATAGATGGCGTTGACAGGGCATTCAGCTACGCATACTGCGCAGTCGATACATTCATCCGGATCGATAGACAGGAAATTCGGGCCTTCGCGGAAGCAATCAACCGGACACACATCTACGCAGTCTGTGTAACGGCAAAGAATGCAGGAATCGGTTACTACGTGGGTCATACCAGTCCTAACTGTAAATATTGGAAGTAAGCATCGGCTGCCAGGTCGCGGCGGGGTGCATTTAAGACCCGCCTGATTGCAGCCGCAAAGCGTTGTATTTTAAGGCAAATCGCTGTTTCCCACAAACCGCTCTTATACCGATTCCAAATAAGTAAATGCGCCGGGCGTCTTAGGCGCGGGCGCAGCGTGCATTTTTTCGCCAGGAATAGGTCTGCAGATTCGCCCGGGATTGCTGAGTGGACATAATTTTTCTGGGCTAAAATGGCATCCCCTCAATACGGAGTCCCCATGCGCGCAAATTTCCTCGTCGGTATGCTTGCCCTGAGCCCGGCCCTGTGTGGCGCGGCAGAATTAAATGGTAACGGCCTGTCAGTTTTGTGGGGGATTCCCTTCGCCGGTTTATTGCTCTCCATCGCACTTTGCCCATTGTTGACGCCGGGATTCTGGCATCATCATTTCGGCAAGCTGACTGCTGCGTGGTCGCTGGCTTTTTTGCTGCCTTGCGCCTATTTTTTCGGTGCGTCGACTGCCATACATGGTGCAGTACATGCGTTTGTCGCCGAATTCTTTCCTTTCCTGATCCTGATTACCTCGCTGTTTGTGGTGGCGGGCGGGATTTGTGTACGTGGCAATTTGCACGGTACGCCAGCCCTGAATACCGGCTTGCTGGCGATAGGTACTTTCCTTGCCAGCTTTATGGGGACCACCGGCGCGGCGATGCTCTTGATCCGTCCGCTGATACGGGCTAACGATAATCGTAAGCACGCGGCGCATATCGTGATTTTCTTTATTTTCCTGGTCGCGAATGCCGGTGGTGCGCTGACACCACTGGGTGATCCGCCGCTGTTCCTCGGCTTCCTGAAAGGGGTCGATTTCTTCTGGACGGTCAAACATCTGTTCGCGCCGACCATATTCCTGTGCGTAGCGCTGCTGATTATTTTTTACCTGCTGGATAGCCACTACTATCACAAGCGCGAAGAAGTGAAGCCGCCTGAACTGGACCCGACACCGGATTCAGCAATCCGCTTCGAGGGTAAAATCAATTTCGTTTTATTGGGCGTGATCGTAGCCATGGTATTGCTGAGCGGTTTCTGGAAGCCCGGCATTTCCTACGTACTGTTCGGTAATACGCTGGAGCTGCAAAACCTGTTGCGCGATGCTTCCTTGATCGTGGTGATTTTCCTGTCGCTGGCAGTGACACCCAAGAGCGCACGCAGTGGTAATGAATTTTCCTGGGGACCGATACAGGAAGTCGGCAAGCTGTTTGCCGGTATTTTCATCACCATCATTCCGGTGATTGCGATGCTGCGTGCCGGTGAAGCGGGTGCTTTTTCCGGTATCGTGCGCACCGTCACCGATGGCAGCGGCCAGCCTATCAATGCCATGTATTTCTGGGCGACCGGCATCCTGTCCTCTTTCCTCGATAATGCACCGACCTATCTGGTTTTCTTCAATACTGCCGGTGGTGATGCGCAGACCCTGATGACTACACTGGCAGCTACGCTGGCAGCGATTTCCTGCGGTGCGGTTTTCATGGGTGCCAATAGTTATATCGGGAATGCACCGAACATGATGGTCAAGGCGATAGCCGAGGAACGCGGTATCAAGATGCCATCCTTCTTCGGTTATATGGTCTGGTCGTGTGTGATTTTGATTCCCCTGTTTGTTTTAATGACGTTCATTTTTTTCACCTGAGGAGAGATATATGAAGGCGAAAGTACTCGTCGCGCGCGCGACGTTTCCCGACGTGATTGAACGCTTGCAGCAGCAGTTTGATGTCGAGTCGAATCAGGAAGACAAGATTTTTTCCCCTGCTGAATTACTGCAAAAAATGCAGGGCAAGGATGCGGTGGTGGTTACCGCCAGTGAAAAAATAACGGCAGAAGTGATCGCCGCCAATCCGCAATTGAAAGCCATCTGCAACGTCGCTGTCGGTTACAACAATATCGATGTGGCAGCAGCAACCGCTGCCGGTGTGATGGTCACGAATACGCCGGATGTACTGAATGAAACCACCGCTGATTACGCGTGGACCCTGTTAATGTCGAACGCGCGCCGCGTGTGCGAATCCGAGCACTGGCTGCGTGCCGGTCACTGGAAGCACTGGCGTTTCGATAGCTTCCTCGGTGCCGATATCCACGGTGCGACGCTCGGTATCCTCGGCATGGGCCGCATCGGGCAGGCGATAGCACGTCGTTCAACGGGCTTTGACATGAATGTGATTTATCACAATCGCTCGCGTGCGACACCGGAGCAGGAAGCGTATGCCAACAATGCACGCTATGTAAGCAAGGAAGAATTGCTGCGCAGTGCCGATCACCTGATTCTGGTTTTGCCGTATTCGCCGCAAACGCATCACATCATCGGCGCGGCTGAACTGGCGCTGATGAAGCCGACTGCAACGCTGGTCAATATTGCGCGTGGCGGTATCGTCGATGATGTGGCGCTGATCGCTGCCTTGCGTGAGAAGCGCATCGCATCGGCTGGCCTGGATGTGTTCGAAAACGAGCCGGCCTTGCATCCCGACTTCCTGACCTTGTCGAATGTGGTACTGACACCGCACATCGGTAGCGGCTCGGAAAAAACCCGCCGGGCGATGTCAGATTGTGCGTCGGCCAATCTGGCAGCGGCGATGAGCGGCCAGCGACCACCGAATTTACTCAACCCGGAAGTGAAAGCGAAGAAGTAAGCACATGGCAGATATCAGTATCACGCAGGAGCACCAGCTCCCGCTGCAACAGGCAAAAGACGCAGCACAAAAAGTCGCGGACAAAATGGCGGCAGAATTTGATATGAGCACGCAATGGGATGGCGATACCCTGTCGTTCAAGCGTAGCGGTGTGGCCGGTACGCTGGCTTTGCGCGAGAAGGAAGCGCAAATCGATATCACACTGGACTTCCTGTTCAAGGCCTTCGCTGGCCCGCTGCAGGAGAAAGTAGCGCGCAATATGAAGAAGTATTTTGCTGAAGCGGCTTGAGTGTTTGCCCTGAGTCAAATAAAAAAGCCCCGTCATGACGGGGCTTTTTGTTGGGTGATGAATCAGCCTTTCAGATCATTCACCAGGTCTATGTACTGCTGCTTGGCATCGTCTTGCGACGTGCCTTTCAGATTGTTCCACGCATCCCATTTGGCACGGGCCACGAAGTCTGTCATCGCAGGTTGTTCACCGGTCGCATCGCCACCGCTGGCCTGTTTGAACAAACCATAGATTTTCAGCAGCGTCAGGTTGTCCGGACGCTCAGGTAAAGTCTTGGAGTCGGCCAGTGCTAGTTCGAATTGCTCTTGCAGGTTCATATCTGTTCCTTTAAGAAAGTTGACAGGTGTATCCGTGAAGTCGGAAGCGTAGCGGAACGAGTCTTAAACGCCCAGCAATTCCACTTCAAAAATCAGGGTAGCGTGCGGAGGAATGACGCCGCCTGCGCCGCGTGCGCCGTAGCCGAGCGACGATGGGATGATCAGGGTGCGGGTACCGCCGATTTTCATGCCTTGTACGCCTTCGTCCCAGCCCTTGATCACATGGCCAGCGCCGAGTGGGAATTGGAACGGATCGCCGCGATCCTTGCTCGAATCAAATTTGGCGCCTGCGCTGCCGTCGTCGTTTTGCAGCCAGCCTGTGTAATGCACGGTTACGTGTGCGCCTGCTGTTGCTTCAGCGCCGTCGCCTACTACTTTGTCTTCGTATTGCAGGCCGGAGGAGGTCGAGGTGGTAGCCATGTGGTTCCTTTAAAAATGTAATCAGAAAGTGGTGCAGATTGTAGCAGGTGGAATTGGTTTTAACAGCCCGCGGCGCTGGCATGAGGCCGGGACAGGCGCGCTGCAGGCCGACACGGTAAAATGGCTGACCCGTACAGGGTGAGGTTTTCTTGCCCAGGCAGGTCGGTACGGAATAGATTTTTCTAAGGATATTTTCATCATGCGCCCGGTATTCACTTCTTTCGGACGAGCACTTTTATCGCAATTGCATTTCAGGATGCTGATGCTGAGCGTGATCCCGTTTGTGTTGTCGATTATCGTCTGGGGTATAGGTTTGTGGCTGTACCTGCAAACCATGATTGACTGGCTGCAAAATTACTTTGTAGAAAATGACGGCTTTCGCGTCACCAACGAGTTGCTGATGTGGCTAGGCATGGGGGCACTCAAGACCGTAGTGGTGCCGCTGATTGCGATGTGGATTTTGTTGCCGCTGATGATACTGACGGCGCTGATCTTTGTCGGCGTGATGGCGATGCCGGCCATCGTCAAACATGTAGGCAGCCGTCGTTACAAGGATCTGGAAGCACGCAAGGGCGGCACTTTCTTCGGCAGTCTGTGGATGTCGACTTCATCCTTCACGATCTTCCTCGTGCTGTGGCTGATTACCTTGCCGCTCTCGCTGATACCACCGCTGACCTTTATCATCCAGCCGCTGCTGTGGGGCTGGCTGACGTATCGCGTGATGGCGTATGACGCGCTGGCCGATCATGCCGATCCGGCGGAGCGCAAAATTATTTTGCGGATACACCGCTGGCAATTGCTGGTGATCGGTGCGATTACTGGCGCGATGGGCGCTGCGCCGACCTTGCTGTGGCTGGGTGGCGCTTTGTCGGTAATCTTTTTCCCGGTGCTGGCAGCGGGTGCGATCTGGTTATACGTGCTGGTTTTCATCTTCAGTGGCTTGTGGTTCCAGCATTACTGCATGGATGCACTGACGCAGTATCGCGCCGAACAGGCCGCAGCGGAAAGAGCGAAAGCGGCGACAGAGAGCATGATTGCCTTGCCTGCATCGGAAAACGATCAGACCGACCCTACACACACACCTCATCCCTGACGCAAGAAGGAAGAACATGGCATTCGGACTTATCATCATCGGCGACGAAATCCTCTCCGGCAAACGCAGTGACAAACATTTCCCCAAAGTGGTGGAGCTGCTGGCGGCACGCGGCTTGTCCCTGTCCTGGGTGGAAGTGGTGGGTGATGATAGGGCCCGAATTACCGCGACCCTGAAGCGCGGTTTTGCCAGCGACGACATCGTTTTCAGTTGCGGCGGCATAGGTGCGACGCCGGACGACCATACCCGGCAATGTGCGGCGGCAGCGCTCGGCGTGCCGGTCGAGCTGCATCCGGAAGCAAAACAAAAAATCCAGGAACGCATGCTGGAGATGGCGCAGGAAGCGAATGTACCGTTTGATCTGAACAAGCCGGAAAACCTGCATCGCCTGAAGATGGGTGAGTTCCCGCAAGGTGCGGAGATTGTACCGAATCCATACAACAAGATTCCCGGGTTTGCGATCCGTCACGGCAACGGTGGTGCGCATTACTTCATGCCGGGCTTCCCGGTAATGGCGTGGCCGATGATTGAATGGATACTCGATACCCACTATCCACATCTGTTCCACCAGTTCGCGCACTTCGAGAAATCAGTATTGGTCTACCAGGCCATGGAATCGGCACTGACGCCGCTGATGGAAGAGATAGAGAACGAATTCCCGCAAGTCAAAGTATTCAGCCTGCCGAGTGTCGGTGATGCGAATACGCGCCGTCATATCGAACTGGGCGTCAAGGGCGATGCAGAGCAGGGCGCGCTGGCCTTTGACAAATTGCTGGCAGAGTTGAAGCGGCGCAAGCTGGAGCTGCAGCACCTGTGATGAACAGGCGGCGGTCTTAGCCTTGCCGTGGGAAGGTCACGACGTGGTCGGCTTCAAGGCGTATGCCGATACGTTCACCTAATGCATGGTCATGATGTGAGGGCACCAGTGCCAGCAATTGCTGGCCGCTAGGCAGCTTCAGGGTGTAGAGGAATTCTGCGCCGCGGAAAGCCTTGCGTATCACTTCCGCCCTCAGCGGACTGTTATCGTCATGTATCACGTCGTCAGCACGCAGCAAGACATCCACTTGTCCTTGCGTATCCACCGCACAAACCGGCAAGCCCTGACATAGCGGCAAGGTCCCCAGTTCTATCGCGACATCCTGCTGATCCACGGTGCCGGATACGAATACGCCCTGGCCGATGAAGTCAGCGACGAAGCGGCTGGCCGGACGATGGTAGAGGTTGTACGCCTGATCCCATTGCACGATGACGCCGTTCTGCATCACACCGATCTGGTCGGCTATCGCAAATGCTTCATGCTGGTCATGTGTCACCAGTACCGCGGTGGTGCCGACTTCTTTCAGGATGTCGCGTACTTCACTGGCGAGTCGTTCACGCAAATCCACATCAAGATTGGAGAAAGGTTCGTCCAGCAGCAAGAGATCAGGTTGCGGCGCGAGTGCGCGTGCCAGTGCGACGCGTTGTTGCTGACCGCCGGAGAGTTCATGCGGGAATTTTTTTTCCTGTGCCTGCAAGCCGACCAGTTCCAGTAATTTCTTAATCCGTACATTGCGTTCACTGGTGGCTAACTTGCGCAAGCCGAAGCCGATATTGTCGCCTACGGTTAAATGCGGGAACAGGGCGTAGTCCTGGAATACCACGCCGACGTGGCGGGCTTCCGGCACGGTCGTGTGCTGTGCGTTGCTGAGCTCTTTGCCACCCAGTGCGATACGTCCTGCAATCAGCGATTCAAAGCCGGCAATCGCGCGCAGCACGGTCGTCTTGCCGCAACCCGATTGCCCGAGCAGGCAGCCGATCTCGCCGCGCTGCAAGGCGAAGGACAGGCTGTGCACGATCTCATGCATCTGCGTGCCGAGCTGGTAGCCGACGCGGATAGATTCAACCTGTAAATGCGCGGGCGGGAGAGGAATGGCTGACATGAGGCACAGTGTTCCGGAAATAATTGGCGGGATGAAACGGGCTATTGATTATAATTCTCGTTTCGCCCGTCGCGGGCGTATTCGTGCTTTTTTATATACAGGGTTATGGGCGTGCATAAAGGACAACGCGGATCACTGCATCCCTTGCTGCTGGTTTCGCTTGCGATCGCCGTGCTGGTCGGCATGCCGGTCGCCGGTGTGCTGTCCAACCTGCTGTCAGGCGGTGAAAGTGCAGAGCTCAGTACCTTTGCGCATTTGTGGGCCACGGTGCTGCCGGAATATATAGGCAATAGTCTGTTGCTGGCGCTGATCGTCACCGTACTGACCGCCGTGCTGGGGATAGGCTGTGCGTGGCTGGTCGCCGTCTTCAATTTCCCCGGTAAAAAATTCTTTGAATGGGCGCTGATCCTGCCGCTGGCGATGCCGGCTTATGTGGTCGCGTATGCTTACACTGATTTCCTGCAATTTACCGGTCCGGTGCAAAGCGGCTTGCGCGCCTTGTTTGGCTGGCAGGGACCGACCTACTGGTTCCCGCAGATACGTTCGGTCGGCGGTGCTGGTTTGCTGTTCGCCTTTGTCCTGTATCCATATGTCTATCTGCTGGCGCGCAATGCTTTCATCGAACGCAGTCCGCGCATGTGGGATGCGGCGCGCACCTTGGGTGCGAGTCCGTGGCAAGCCTTCTTCCAGGTGAGTCTGCCGTTGGCGCGGCCTGCTGCCGTCGCCGGGATTGCACTGGCGCTGATGGAAACGCTGGCTGACTATGGTGCCGTCGCCTACTTCGGGGTGCCGACACTGACGACAGGCATTTACAAATCCTGGTACATCTTTTCTGATCGTAACGCTGCTGCGCAGATCGCTGGTGTGTTGCTGCTGGCCGTGATGGCGCTGATGCTGATGGAGCAAAAGAGTCGTGGTCGCGCACGTTACTACGCAGTGGGGGCGCGTAGCGCGGCGCAAAGATTGACGACGCTGCAAGGTCGACAGGGCTGGACGGCGACGGCTTTCTGCGCGTTGCCGGTCGTGCTGGGTTTCGTCGCGCCGCTGGCCATTCTGTTGCACTTGTTGTGGCAGGAAGAAGCAATCAGCTTCAGCGCACGCTATATAGGCTGGTTAAAAAACACGATCATCCTCGGCGGCGTCACCGCCCTGATCGCGGTCGCGATTTGCGTCTTGCTTGCATATGCAGCGCGCGTGTCCAACAGCAAGGTGCAAGCACTCTGCAATCGCATCGTCAGCATGGGCTATGCGATACCGGGTGCGGTGATTGCAGTCGGTATCCTGATTCCTTTGTCCTATCTCGATAACTGGAATGCGCAGCACGGCGTGGCACTGGTATTGAGCGGTAGCGTGATCGCCTTGGTATATGCCTACCTGGTGCGCTTCCTCGCGGTTTCTTTCCAGACTGTACAAGCGGGTTTGCTGAAGATTACTCCGGCGATGGATGCCAGCGCACGTAGTCTCGGTGACGGACTCGGCGCAATGCTGATGCGCATACATGTGCCTTTGCTTTGGCGCAGTGTGTTGACGGCTGGTTTGCTGGTCTTTGTCGATGTGGTGAAAGAGTTGCCTGCGACGCTGACGATACGCCCGTTCAACTTCGATACGCTGGCGGTGATTACGCATCAGCTGGCATCCGATGAACGCTTGGGTGAAGCGGCGCTACCTGCATTGACCATCGTCCTGATCGCTATCGTGCCGGTCGTCATCCTCGCCCGTGCAATCGCCGTCGGCAGGCGCTGAATTAAAAAACAGGATAAAAAAATGCCCCGCAGTAGGGGGCATAAAAATGGCGCTGCAGTGTGAGTCTGCGGCCAGTGAGGAGACTCGGTGACGTATTACGATTTGCGTGTGCGTGTGGTGGTTTTTTCTGCTGCGCTGACAAACTGATTTGCCGCAGCGTTCAAATTACCTTCCAGTGCTTCTACCGCTTGCTTGGTGGTTTTCGACAGTTGTTCGTAACCGGCGTTGGCATTGCCGATTGCCGACTTCAGGATAGAGATCGCGTTTTCCGAACCAGCTGGTGCGTTCTTGCTCAGCTCGTCGATCAGCGACAAGACCTTGCGATTGGTTTCAGCGATTTGTGTTTCTGCGGCCTTGGTAAATTCAGCCTGGGTGCTGGTCGCGATGCTGGCCAGGTGACGGCCATACGCCAATGCTTTTTCAGCATTCGGTTGTGCGTGTGAAGCGCTCAGCGAAAAGAATTCTTGCGGGTCTTTGGCGGTAGCCAGCTTCTGTGCAGTTGCGCTGGATTCCTGCAAAGATGTTTTTGCGGCATTCAGGTTCAGATCGACGATTTTCTGTACGCTGTCGAACGTGGTGCTGGCCAGCGAATTCAGAATTGCCAGTTGTGCTTCAAACTGATGTTTGGTGGCAGCGGAAAATTGTTCTGGGATAGTAAACATGGGCTACTCCTTTATATGAAGGGCATATCTAACTACATGGGTTAAAATTCTGTTGTGCGTCGCAACATGAACTCATTTTTAGCCATTGCAAACGGCATGTCAAGTACTTTTTTGTTGCGTTGCACAAAATCAATATCCAGCCCGGAAAACAGAGCTTTCCCGCTGTAGTAAGGCCGTTTTCCCGGTATGGGGCGGCGACAAAGATAATGCGGGCGCACATAGACGCCGCACAGAAAGCAGAAATGTCCACAGAAGCACGCAGTACCACTAGTCCCTGGCTGGCAGCCATGCCGTTTTTCTTCGTACTGATCTGGAGCACGGGCTTCATCGTCGCGAAATTCGGCCTGCCTTATGCGCCGCCGCTGACCTTCCTCGCCTTGCGCTTTATCGGCGTACTCATCATCCTGCTGCCGCTGGTTTTGCTGCTGCGTGCGCCGTGGCCGGTCGGCACCATGCGGCACATCGCCGTGGCCGGCATTCTGGTGCAGGCGGGTTATCTGGCTGGCGTCTGGTGCGCGATCAAGCTCGGCATGCCGGCCGGTTTGTCGGCGCTGATCGTCGGCATGCAGCCGGTGCTGACAGCCTTTGCCGCACCGCTAATCGGTGAGCGGGTACGGCCGCGGCAATGGATAGGTCTGATCTTTGGCCTGTGCGGTGTCGCGCTGGTGGTGGCCAACAAAATCACGGTGATCGGCCTGACCTGGGGCAGCATTGCGCTGTGCGTGATGGCCTTGCTGTCGATTACGATAGGAACCATGTACCAGAAGCGTTATTGCCCGCACTTTGATCTGCGTACCGGCACTATCATCCAGTTCGCGGCATCTTCTGTCGTGGTGGTACCGCTGGCGATGATCTTCGAAGATTTCTCCCCCGCTTTGCAGACTGTGGAGTGGACCCCCAGCTTCATAGGCGCATTGCTATGGTCTGTGGTTGCACTTTCGATAGGCGCGATCTTCCTGTTGTTTGCCCTGATACGAAAAAGCGCAGCGACACAAGTCACCAGCCTCCTGTATCTGACACCGCCAACCACTGCCTTGATGGCATGGGCAGCGTTCGGCGAGGTCTTTAGCCTGATCGGGATCGCAGGCATGTTGCTTGCTGTAATAGGGGTGGCTTTTGTGGTGAAAAAGTAGTTCGTTTCAGACTACTCTCCTATGAAAACCATTGTTTTGCGGAAATTAATTTCCGCCAAAATCCTCATTATTTTTCATAAAAATTGCACCAATAGTGTGAAAAAAAAGATATCGATAGTTAGAAAATAGATTAATGAAAACAGCTAACTACCTAATTATCTTGCACATTTTCCGATATTTGCTAAACTGCAAGCCATATTTCATCGTACGTTTTGGGGAGTCGCAGATGCTTAAGTCCGCGCTGGGGATATTTTTTTCGTTATTTGTCATTTTCAACGCCCCCACGGCGCTGGCTAAAGAGCCGAGCTCTTCTACGGCTAAAAAGTCGACTGCCAAAAAGGCTGCGTCGGCTGCTCCAGCCAAATCAGCTTCCAAAGCAACGGCCAAAACCGCATCCAAAAAGACCAGCAGCACTAAATCCACCGGCAGCAAGAAAGCCGCAGCCCCGGCCAAGAGCACAGGTAGAGCAGGCAGCAAGCAGGCAGCGGCATCCGGCAAAAACACCAAACAGGCACGTACCACTACTTCGCTGAACAGCAATGAAAAGCTGGTAAAGAAAGAAGTCGTCGTCCGCGGCAAAAAGAAAGTCATCTACCAACGCGTAGCGAAACCAGTCATGACAGTCGTGCCTCCGGTGCTGACTGCAGGCGACATCGCCGGTCTCAACATGACACGCGATTCTTTGGCACTCGCATCGAACGTCGCGCTGGTACTGGACCAATCGACATCGGCCGTATTGTTTGAAAAAAATGCGAACGTGACTTTGCCGATTGCATCGATCACCAAACTGATGACCGGCCTGGTCGTGGTTGAAGCACAGCAGGATATGAATGAAATCCTGGAAGTGACTGAAGAAGATATCGATCGCGAAAAAAATAGTTCGTCACGTCTGCGCGTCGGTTCGCAATTGTCCCGTGCAAACATGCTGCACATTGCATTGATGAGTTCAGAAAACCGCGCTGCATCGGCACTGGGTCGTCACTACCCGGGCGGCCTCCGCGCTTTCGTCGCAGCGATGAATGCGAAAGCACGTACACTCGGCATGAACGGGACGCATTATGTAGACTCGACCGGCCTGTCCAGCAATAACGTGGCAAGCGCTGCCGACCTGGCCAAGCTGGTGATCGCAGCTTCCAATCACTCGATACTGCGCCAGTATTCGACCGATACCAAATATGTAGTTGAACCAGGTGGTCGTGCCCTGCAATACGCAAATTCGAATCGTCTGGTCAATAATCCTGATTGGGAAATCGGTATCCAGAAGACCGGCTACATCTCTGAAGCAGGTCGCTGCCTCGTGATGCAAGCCAATATTAATGGTCGTCCTATCGTCATGATCTTCCTGGATTCCAAAGGCAAGTTCTCCCGTCTCGGTGACGCAGCACGCATACGCAAGTGGCTGGAAACCCAGCACCCGCAAAACGTTGCGGGCAAGCGCAGACCGGTTGAGAGTTAAGCGCAATACATAATAAAAAAGGCGAACTACGGTTCGCCTTTTTTTATTGCCACTCGAATAGCTGCTGTGTTTAGTGTGTTTCGCTATAGCCCAGCGCTGCTGAAATCTGTTTGGCCGTATCCATCAGATCAGCCAGCCATTCTTCCTGCAGGCGATCTGCCGGAGCCGAGATGGAGAGACCTGCGATCAACCTGCCGGTGTCGTCATGGATGCCGGCCGCCATGCAACGCACGCCCAGTTCGAGTTCTTCATTGTCGCGTGCATAACCGTGCAGGCGCACTTGCTTGAGTTCGCCTTCCAGCTTCTTCAGGTCGGTAATCGAATTCTTGTTGTGACCGGCGAGACCGGTACGGGTGGCATATGCCTGCACCATGCGCGGTTCATCGATGGACAGAAAGAGCTTGCCGGTCGAGGTCAGGTGCAAAGGCGCACGACCGCCGACGGCGCGTACCACCTGCATGCCGGAGCGTTCCGAGAAGGCGCGGTCGATGTAGATGATTTCATCGTTTTGCCGTACCGACAGATTTACGGTTTGATTGGTTTTGCGGTGCAAGTGACGCATCAGATCCAGCGCCGCTTCACGCACATCGAGGCGACTTTTGACGATATTGCCCAGTTCAAGCAGACGCATGCCGAGCCGGTAAGTGCCGGGTTCGGAACGGTCGACAAAGCGTTTGATAACCAGGTCGTTGAGGATGCGATGCGCAGTGGAAGGATGCAGACCGGTAACGCTGGAGAGCTCTTTCAGGCTGACCGGATCCGGGTATAGTGCCAGGGCATCCAGCAGCGCCACCATGCGTTCTATGACTTGTATCGAGGTTTTGTCCGTCTCTGCATTTATTGCTGTTTTCATGTTCTGGTTTGTGCATTGCAGTCCAGACTTTATATCACATTGTGAAAGATGACAAAAGTCTACTTTCATTTAATTGCAGAAGGACAAGCTTGCTTAACGTCATGTTCACGTTTATCCGGTGATAATCGCTGTTTTCCTGCTTCCTCTCCGGCGCTTGTGCCCGGTGAGGCTTGCGCCGATAATCGCAGCAGTTTGCTGCACTGCATGTTGATGCAGTCTTATCGTTTTCCACCTACACCGTGTATTGCATGACTAATCAAGAACAACCTGTTAGCGAATTTAAAAGCAAAAGCGGCTTGAAGCGCATCGTTTCCGCACTTGGATATTCGATCGCGGGCTTCAAGACGGCATGGAAAGGTGAGCATGCATTCCGGCAGGAATTGTTTGTCGTTGTGATCGCGACGATAGCCGCATTGCTGTTGCCAGTGTCCGCATTGCAGAAGCTTTTGTTGATCGGTGTGTTTGTGCTGGTATTGATAGTCGAACTATTGAACTCGGCGATTGAAGCAGTCGTTGATCGCGTTTCGCTGGAGCGCAATCCATTGTCGAAGAATGCCAAGGATTTTGGCAGTGCTGCGGTAATGCTTGCCTTGTTTCTGGCAGGGGCCACCTGGCTGGTGATTTTGTGGCCTTTGTTTATCGATGGATGAGCATGAAGGTTGGATCGTGCTGTCACCTTAATGACCAACTGCCGACTACTGCTTGTTATAATCTGTCCAATTCAACCAGCCGGAACGAATATGCTGAATCAAGAACAAAAAACTGAATTTCATAAAAATGGATATTTACTAGTAGAGTCTGTTTTTACAACTGAAGAATCTGCCAAGCTTCGCCTTGATTTGATGAATATTTTCGATTCTGATAGTACGTTCGAAGGCGACGAAAACGGTGGTAACGGTAGTCGGAGTACAAGAAACAACCTCTGGACACGTTACCCACAACTTCGTTGGCTTATGGAGCATAAAAAATTCATTGCATGTATAAAATCGATTGCAGGCGATGATGCTGCTTTGATACCAGAGATGGGCGCTCATAAATCAGGCTACGGAGGCTGGCATAAAGACACTGGCTCTCAAGAATCTAGAGGCCATATGTTCCAATGGGAGCGCGATTTTTTGATGTTTAATGCAGCAATTTATCTTCAGGAAAACGGTTCATCTGGCGGAGGGCTTGACGTTGTTCCAGGCTCTCACAACGAGCCAGACAAAATTGCAGGGAGGCCGAATTTTTGGAAAAAGCTACAACAAAAGGCTTTGCAGCTCGGACTTATCAAGAGCATCAAACCGTACAATCCAAGCGGTTATTCAATACCTAACAAGGTGGGTGACCTTGTGCTCTTCAATTTTCGAATCGTTCATCGGTCGACCCCTCACGCGGGTGCTCTTCCAGAAACCACGAAGTACGCGCTGTTTTTCGCATGTAGCGCAAACAATGAACATGCAATTAGCTATACCAATTACATTCGCACACGAAGTGGCTATAAATACTTCAATGACAATCCACTTTACACTGATGAAGTAAAAGCTATTGCATCCAGCTGCAATTTGCGACTTGTTGAGTAGGATAATATTTTTGTGCCCTTCGCGATAGTAACTTGGTATATCCATCCTAAGGCTCCGCGATGAATGCCGGATCGATGAGACTGTTGATGATTTGTAGACTCGATTTTGGAGGAAAAGCAAGAGGAAAACCAAGCTCCGAGAGATCGTAAAGCAATGTATCGTGCTGGGTCTCCTAAAAAAGTGTCCGCAGGAGACAAACGTGTCAACGGTAAGCATTCAACCGACAGTCGCTCTAATGCTGTAATAAGGAAGATATAATAAAAAACGGCGTAACAAGGACACTCACCTTGTTACGCCGTTTTCAGTTTACAGCTCAGATATTGCGTTCTATCCAGAGATCGAAAGCGATCAGGAATTTCTTCAGAAACTCAGCGGTCGAGGGCTCGGTAATATCGCCTTTCGCATCGAATAGCTTGCCGCCGTTACCGATGTAGGCTTCCGGTTGCGGCATGGTCGGTACATTGACCGACGCCAGCACCTGACGCAAATGATGATTGGCGCCAAAGCCACCGACCGCACCCGGCGAGACGCTGACGACGGCGCCGGGTTTGCCGCTCCATGCACTTTGGCCGTATGGTCGTGAGCCGGTATCGATCGCATTTTTCAGCACGCCAGGCACTGAGCGATTGTATTCAGGTGTAACGAACAGTACTGCATTTGCCGTTTTGATCTTGTGCTTGAAATCACTGATAGCAGGCGTAGGCGTGTCTTCCTGGTCCTGATTGAAAAGCGGCAGATCGCCGATTTCCACTATGTGCAGGCTTAATGAATCAGGTGCCAGCTTGATGAGCGCATGTGCCATCTTGCGATTCATGGAGTCCTTGCGCAGACTGCCGACGACAACAGCGACGTTATAAGTTTTACTCATGACCTTCCTTTCATGGGAGAAGTGCTGCGTTTACTTATTGGCTAATGCGTATTGCCTGACTATCAGTGAGCAGGGTGTTTAACCCTGCTTACACGTTCATGCTGGCATCATGATGCCGGATTCGGATGGCGGTTGTGGATTTCTTCGATACCGTTCAATACTGCTTCATCCAGTTCCAGATTGATGCTGTCCAGATTGCTTTGTAATTGTGGCAGCGTGGTTGCACCGATAATCGTACTCGTTAAAAACGGTCGTGTGTTGACATATGCCAATGCCATCTGCGCAGGATCGAGACCATGCTTGTGCGCCAGTGCGACATAGGCCGCCACTGCTGTTTCCACTTGCGGCGCCTTGTAACGCACAAAACGTTCAAACAGGGTGATGCGACCGTCGGCCGGGCGTGCACCGTTCAGGTATTTGCCGGATAGCACACCGAACGCGAGTGGCGAGTAGGCGAGCAAACCTATCTGCTCCTGATGCGAGAACTCCGACAAGGCGATTTCAAAATAACGATTCACCAGGCTGTAAGGATTTTGGATGCTGACGATGCGCGGCAAGTTCAATTGTTCCGATGCGCGCAGGAATTGCGCGAGTCCCCACGGCGTTTCATTCGATACGCCGATGTACCGTATCTTGCCCTGTTTGACGAAATCAGCCAGCACCGACAAGGTCTCGGCGATAGGCACGGTTTCTTCATCCGGGAAGTGCGTGTAATTCTGGCGGCCGAAAATATTCACACTGCGATCCGGCCAGTGCAACTGATACACATCGATGTAATCCGTTTGCAGGCGTTCCAGGTTGCCATTTAAAGCTTCGGTCAGGCTGGTGCGGTCAAAACTGGTCTGGCCATTGCGTACATGTTGTGGCTGGTGTGGCAGGCGGGCCGGACCGGCGGCTTTGGTGGCGATGATCAATTGATCGCGTTTACCGGATTTTTTGAGCCAGGTGCCGAGATAGCGTTCGGTCAGGCCCTGGGTTTCGGGTTTGGGTGGTACCGGGTACATCTCGGCGGCGTCGATCAGGTTGACGCCGGCGGCGATCGCCATATCCAGTTGCGCGTGGGCTTCTGCTTCGGTGTTCTGTTCGCCCCAGGTCATGGTGCCAAGTGCGATATTGCTTACTTTGATATCTGTTTTTCCAAGTTGCTGATACTTCATTGCATGCATTCCTTTCAGGGTTGGCTTTTTTAGTCTAGCAACAAATGAAGAATGGGGTGCAAGCTGGAAAAGATGGGATTCTTCAGCAGAAGACGAGATATTCCTTATGCATAAAACGCATAAGGAACGAAGAAACAATTCGTTTTGTTTTTGTCGGCAGCAATTTAATCTTCAATCTCCAGAAACGAAATCGCTCAAGGGGAAGAAAATGTTGCTGAAGAAATTGCTAGGAACGGCATTCGCAATTGCGCTGGTTGCGCCTAGCGTACACGCTGCCGAAGTGTCGTTGTTGAACGTTTCGTACGATCCGACACGTGAACTGTATCAGGAATTTAACAAAGCTTTCGCTAAAGAGTGGAAAGCTAAAGCCGGTGATGACCTCAAACTGAAAACATCGCATGGCGGCTCCGGCAAACAAGGCCGTGCCGTGATCGACGGTCTGGAAGCAGACGTGGTCACCCTGGCGCTGGCATATGACATCGACGCGATTGCAGAGCATGGCCTGCTGGCTAAAGACTGGCAAAAACGCTTGCCGCACAATAGCTCGCCTTACACCTCGACCATCGTGTTCCTGGTCCGTAAAGGCAATCCTAAAGGCATCAAGGACTGGAACGATCTGGTAAAACCAGGCGTATCGGTCATCACACCAAATCCTAAAACATCGGGCGGCGCGCGCTGGAACCACCTGGCAGCATGGTTGTATGCATTGAAACAACCAGGCGGTACTGAAGCAACAGCAACCGACTTCATCTCGAAACTGTATAAAAACGTACCAGTACTGGATTCCGGTGCACGCGGTTCGACCACTACTTTCGTTGAGCGCGGTATCGGCGACGTGCTGCTGGCATGGGAAAACGAAGCCATCCTGGCAATCAAGGAACTCGGCCCGGACAAGGTTGAAATCGTTGCTCCGTCCGCCAGTATCCTGGCTGAGCCACCAGTTGCAGTTGTCGACAAAGTCGTTGATCGTCGCGGCACACGCAAAGTTGCTGAAGCTTACCTGAAGTACTTGTACTCGACCGAAGGTCAGGAAATCGCAGCGCAAAACTACTATCGTCCTATTGATGAAAAAGTAGCGAAGAAATACGCATCGCAATTCCCGAAACTGAAGTTGTACACGATTGCGGATGTAGGCGGCTGGACAGCAGCACAGAAGAAGCACTTCTCTGATGGCGGCGTGTTCGACCAGATCTATCAACCAGGTAAAAAATAATCTGCATCATTCTTTGGAACAGAAATGAATATTTTGTTGCTCGCGGGTAGTCCTTCAACACCGTCACGTTCTACCCGCTTGCTGCATCACGTAGGCGAAAGACTGGCACTGCTCGGACATCGTTATGTGAAGCTGCATGTACGTGATTTGCCTGCCCAGGCACTGGTGCATGCAGATTTCAATGATGAGTTGTTGCGGGTGGCACGGGAACAGGTCGCACAGGCGGATGCAGTTGTGATTGCTACGCCGGTCTACAAGGCGGCGTACAGCGGGATACTGAAGGCCTTCCTCGACCTGCTGCCACAGGATGGCTTGCGTGGGAAACTGGTCTTGCCCCTGGCAACAGGTGGCAGCCAGTCTCATATGCTGGCTCTCGATTATGGTTTGCGGCCTGTGTTGTCGGCGCTGGATGCCAAGCATGTATTGCCGAGCATTTATGCGACGGACTTGCAGATCAACTGGTCTGCAGAGCAGGGTTTGACACTGGATCCTGCGATTGCCAAACGCGTAAGCGATGGCATAGAGAACCTTTCCGCCAGCTTGTCTGCGCTGAATGAAGTAGCACTCAACGAGTTCGACTCGATTCCTTTCTCCAGTGTGCGTTGCAGTGTTTGATTGAGCGTTAGTTTGAACGCTGCTACGTCCATAGCTTAGCCGCACAAATATCTATCCGGTAGTTGGAAAAAATCGGTGCTGCGGCACCGGTGGGGAAACTTTTTCTCAAAATTTTGCATAACAAGGAAAACGACATGAGCAATGCGAACGATAAGCGTCAGGCCAAGCGCCGCACATTGGGATATTTGTCAGCGGCAGCAGTAGGTGCACTTAGTATCGGTTTACCGAATTTCGTCGGGGCACAAAACAAAACGGTGTTACGTATTGGTTACCAGAAGTACGGCACGCTGGTGATCCTGAAAGGCCGCGGCTCGCTCGAGAAGCGCCTGGCAGCAGAAAACATAGAAGTGAAATGGACAGAATTCCCGGCTGGTCCGGTACTGCTGGAAGGCTTGAATGTAGGCAGCATCGACTTCGGCACGGTAGGTGAAGCGCCACCTATCTTTGCGCAGGCGGCAGGTGCGGACCTGGTGTATGTCGGCAATGAGCCACCTTCGCCGACCAGCGAAGCGATTATCGTACCCAAGGGTTCGACCCTGAAAACCGTGGCCGACCTCAAAGGCAAAAAAGTCGCACTGAACAAAGGTTCGAATGTGCATTACCTGCTGGTCAAGGCGCTGGAAAAAGCAGGCCTCGACTACAAAGATATCGAAACCATCTTCCTCGCCCCAGCAGATGCACGTGCAGCGTTTGAACGCGGCAGTGTTGATGCGTGGGCGATCTGGGATCCATTCCTGGCCGCAGCGGAAAAGCAAATCGGTGCACGGGTACTGGCTGACGGTACCGGCATCGTTGCTAATCACCAGTTCTTCCTGGCATCGCGCACCTACGCCGAAAAGAATCCAAAAATTATCTCCATCTTGCTGGACGAACTGGATCAGGTTGACCAGTGGAGCAGCAAGAACCTGAAAGAAGTCACGAATATATTGGCGGCGCAGACCGGTCTCGATCAACCGAGTGTAGAGCTGGCAGCCAAGCGTTACTCATACGGCGTTAAGCCGGTAACCGCAGAAGTCATCGCAGAACAGCAAAAGATTGCAGACGTATTCAGCAATCTGAAACTGATCCCGAAAAAAATCACAGTCAAGGATGCGCTGGTCTCGGCCAAGCGTTAAGTAATGCAGCAAGGCGCTAGCGCCAGTTTGTTTGAAGGAATGAGATCATGAGTTTGAATGTATTTTGGTTTTTGCCGACACATGGCGACAGCCGTTATCTGGGTACTTCCAAAGGTGCGCGTCAGGTTGATTTCGATTATCTGAAACAGGTCGCTGTATCGGCAGATACGCTGGGTTACGACGGCGTATTGCTGCCGACCGGCCGTTCGTGCGAAGACGCATGGGTGGCCGCATCAAGTCTGATCGGCGAAACCAAGAAACTGAAATTCCTGGTCGCGGTACGCCCGGGTTTGAGTACACCAGGTCTTGCCGTGCGCATGGCAGCTACTTTCGATCGTTTGTCGAAAGGCCGTTTGTTGATCAATGTCGTGACCGGTGGCGATCAGGCCGAACTGGAAGCGGATGGCTTGCATGCGAGTCATTCCGAGCGTTACGAAATCACCGATGAGTTTCTGAAAGTATGGCGCGCCTCCCTGTCGGGTGAGGGCGGTGATGCCGGCTACGATTTCGCAGGCAAACATATCCAGGTCAAGGGCGCAAAGACCTTGTACCCGCCAGTACAAAAACCATATCCGCCGCTGTACTTCGGCGGCTCGTCACCAGCAGCGCATGAATTGGCTGCAGAACAAGTCGATGTCTACCTGACCTGGGGTGAGCCACCAGCAGCAGTGGCAGAAAAAATTGCCGACATGCGTGCACGTGCCGCTAAACACGGCCGTACCCTGAAGTTCGGCATACGCCTGCACGTGATCGTGCGCGAAACCAATGAAGAGGCATGGAAAGCAGCTGATGAATTGATCAAGTACGTCGACGACGATCTGATCGCACGGGCGCAGGCTTCCTTCAACAAGATGGATTCGGAAGGCCAACGCCGCATGGCTGCATTGCATGGCGGTAAAAGGGACAAGCTCGAAGTGTCGCCTAACCTGTGGGCCGGGGTAGGGCTGGTACGTGGTGGTGCAGGTACTGCACTGGTGGGTGATCCGGAAACGGTGGCCGCACGTATGCAGGAATATGCAGACCTCGGTATCGAAACCTTCATCCTGTCCGGCTACCCGCATTTAGAGGAGTCCTATCGCTTTGCCGAATTGGTATTCCCATTGCTGGGAAAAGGCCGGGAACGTTCGGGTGAAGCGGTCTTGACCGGCCCATTCGGTGAGGTCATTTCCAATGACATCCTGCCTAAAGTTTCACAGAGCTAAGGAATTCTGATGAGTGCCGTTCTTCCCAACCTCGCAACCGGCAGCACTGCCGCAGCCAAGACACCGTCAACCTGGCGCGCCAGCGGTTTGAAAAAACTGGTGCCGTGGATAGTGCCTGTCCTGTTAATCAGTGTGTGGCAACTCGCTTCGCAAATTGGCTGGCTCTCCAGCCGCATCTTGCCGGAGCCGTTTGCCGTAGCGAAAGCAGCATGGGAGCTGGCACTGTCCGGAGAATTGTGGACCCACGTCAAGGTCAGCCTGTGGCGTGCGACTACCAGCTTCGCGGTAGGCGGCGGGCTGGGCTTGTTGCTGGGTCTGTTGACTGGCACCTTCAAGACCGCAGAGACCTTGCTGGATACCACTTTGCAGATGATTCGCAATATTCCGGCGCTGGCACTGATTCCACTGGTGATCCTGTGGTTCGGTATCGAAGAAACTTCGAAGATTTTCCTGGTCGCGGTGGGGGTGTTCTTCCCGGTATATCTGAACACCTTCCACGGCATACGATCGGTCGATAAAGGCCTGATCGAGATGGCGAAGAGCTATGGCTTGTCGGGCTGGTCGCTGTATCGCGATGTGATTTTGCCTGGTGCCTTGCCTTCGATATTGGTGGGTGTGCGTTTCTCGCTGGGTCTCGTATGGGTTCTATTGATTGTGGCGGAGACGATCTCGGCGCAATCCGGTATCGGTTACATGACGATGAATGCACGTGAGTTCCTGCAAACCGACATCGTACTGGTGGGCATCCTGCTGTATGCATTGCTCGGCAAGCTGGCTGACGTGGTATCACGCACGCTGGAGGGTTACTGGTTGCGCTGGCATCCCGGTTACCGTCATTAAGAATGAGACAGGTTATGCACATTAATCAAACAGAACAGCAAGTATTGTCTGCTACGCCCGATGCGCGACGTGGCATACGCGTCGCGGTTGAGAGCCTGTACAAATCCTATAGCGGTCGTGAAGTACTGAAAGCGATCGAACTGACATTGGAACCCGGTGAATTTGTCGCCGTGGTTGGCCGCAGTGGCTGCGGTAAAAGCACCTTGCTGCGCCTGGTGGCGGAACTGGAAACCGCAGACAGCGGCACGCTGACCTTTGGCGACGGCAAGACGCCGCCGGAAACACGCATCATGTTCCAGGACTCGCGCCTGTTGCCATGGAAGCGTGTGCTCGATAACGTCGCGCTCGGTTTGCCGAAGAAGGATGATGCACTGCAAGCCTTGCGCCAGGTCGGTCTGGAAGAACGTGCCGGCGAATGGCCAGCTGTCCTGTCCGGCGGTCAGCGTCAGCGCGTGGCGCTGGCACGTGCGCTGGTGCATGACCCTGAATTGTTATTGCTGGATGAGCCGCTCGGTGCACTCGATGCACTGACGCGTATCGAGATGCAGCAGTTGATCGAAACCTTATGGCAAAAGCGCGGCTTTACCGCCTTGCTGGTCACGCACGATGTACAGGAAGCGATTGCATTGGCGGATCGTGTTGTCCTGATCGAGGATGGCCGTATCACGCTGGATGAACGCATACCACTGGCACGGCCACGTGCGCGCGGCAATGCCACTTTTGCGCAACTGGAAGAAAGAATCCTGGCGCATGTATTGCAGATTCCACCTTCCGCTGACGCTGATGATTCTTCCCTGGGCGATGTGTCACTGCTGAAAACAGTGAACCAGTTTGCCTGGGCTGTTTAAGCAGTACGTTTACCCAGTTTTATCGAAATAGATTTTTAACCCACACGAAGGAAATAGCATGAGCATCGAAAAAATCAACGCACGTAATCAATTCAAAGGAAAAATCAGCACCATCATCGAAGGTCCGGTCGTATCGGAAGTCGATGTGGAAACACCTGCCGGTATCGTGACTTCGGTCATCACCACACGTTCGGTCAAGGATCTGGAATTGAAAATCGGTACCGAAGTGGTGGCATTGGTGAAAGCGACTGAAGTGTCGCTCGCCAAACTGTTATGAACCTAAGGCGCTTCTGAAAGCGTGCCTGCGATGGGCGCAGGCGCTTTCAGATGTCTCCTTGATGATCAAGGAAGAGCAGTATGACTTTCCCCGCCTTGCAACAATACTTATCGCGCCTGCACGATAAGCCCCAGGCCGACAGTAGCTTGTGGCTGGACCCGCAGGGACGTGCCCACGGACGCTACTTCAATTCGACGCTGACCAGTGCCTTCCAGCCGATACGCACGCCGGAATCCGGCGGCATCGTCGGTGTGCAGGGTTTCATGCGCAGCTATTCGAGGAACGACACCGGCCTGAGCATCTGGAAACTGCTGGATACCGGCGCCACCGATGAGCAATCGATAGAGCTGGATAGGCTGTGCCGTCTGCTGCATGCTGTGAACTTCTATCGCCAGCCAGAGATGGTTGATTACGATCTCTACCTCAGCGTGCATGCGCGTTTGCTGGCGGCAGTCGATAGTAATCACGGCATGTCCTTCCGCCGCATACTCGATGTACTCGGTTTGCCGCACAAAAAAATCGTTTTGCAATTGCCGCTGATCCAGCCGGATCAGGCCTGGCTGCTGAACTACGTCGCCGATAATTACCGACGCAATGGTTTTCGCCTCGCGGTGAATGCAGCGAATGCACGCCAGGGACTGGATTTGCTGGCGCAGGTACAGCCGGATGTGATCAAGGTCGATGTACGCGAAATCACCGATGAAGCAGCTACCCTGGATTTGCTCAGCGTGGCAGGTGAGAAGAATGTGAAGCTGGTTTTCAAACGTGTAGAATCAACGTTGATTTACGAAAAGCTGCGCACGCTGGGTGCCCAGGCACATCAAACCATACTGGCGCAGGGTTACTTGTGGGATCAACCGAAGGCGAGCTTTGCACAAGATGCAAGCGAACCGGAAGCCATAGCGACGGCAGGCCTGGAATCATGACTCTCCCTTATTTATCTGATTATCGTGTGCTGGTAGTACCGGGCCTGCATGGCAGCGGTCCCGAGCATTGGCAATCGCGCTGGGAACATTTGTATCCGAGCTTCCAGCGCGTGGTGCAGGACGACTGGTCGCAACCCGACCTGACACGCTGGGCGCGGCGCATGAGTGAGGTCTTGAGCGAGTCGGATCAGCCTACGTTGATCGTCGCACATAGTTTCGGCTGTCTGACCACCATGCAGGCAGCCAGCCATGGCCGCTTTGATCTGGCTGGTGCATTGCTGGTAGCGCCGGCAGATCCGGAGAAATTCGGCGTCGACGATATCTTGCGCGATGCGCGTCTGCCATGCCCTTCCATCGTCATCGGCAGCAGCAATGATCCATGGATGGCAAGCAATCGGGCCGCTTACTGGGCGGATGTCTGGGGTTGTGGCTTCCTCAGTGCGGGTGCACTCGGACATATCAATGCGGAATCGAATCTGGGCGATTGGGAGCAGGGCTTACGCCAGTTGCAGACCTTGCTGGACATGGTGCATCCCAGCTGCAACTAGTGTGCTGACGGCTGTTATTTGAAGGTTTGCAGATAAGCCAGCAAGTCCGTCAGTTGCTTCTCATCACTGATGCCGAAAAAGCGCATCTTGTTACCCGGCACCACATCATCGGTCGATTTAATGAAGGCGCGCAGGTTTGCCTCCGTCCACACGACGCGAGAGGAACGCATCGCCGTCGAGTACTTATAATCTTTGGTCGTTCCTGCAGTACGTCCCACGATGCCATTCAAATGCGGGCCAAAAGTGCCACGTGCAGATGGTCCTACCTGATGGCAGTTTGAGCATTTTGCAAACACCCGTTTGCCTGCCGCGACATCGCCTGCTGCGTGGCTGGCGGAGGCCAGTACGCCGAGTGCGAGCGACAGTAATAATTCTCTATGCATTTTCTTGGTACGCGTACTGGTCTGATAACAGACCAGCGTACGTTTCATCGATAGGGGTAGCAGAAACGCACAGAGTGTAACAAAGTCGGGGGCTGGGTGCAGCGGAGCGAGGTAGTAGTACCAGACATCGGCAGTGTGATTGCTGCTGGTGAATCCTATGTGCTGTATTCCTGTGGAAATCAGAGCTACATCCCGATCGTGGTTTTCTTAATCTTGAATGTGTTGCGGCAACGCGGATAGTTCAGGCATTTCCAGAAGTGATTATTCTGGTGTTCCTTCACGATCATCTTGATTCCGCAAGAAGGACAGCTAGGCGTTCTGTAGTCACCACTGAAAGCAAACTTTGCGAGTGCATCCTGGTGCGTGCTGTCGAGTTGCAGTATGCGTTGCAGGAAAGCTTCGCCATCCAGTAGCTGAATAGGATTGCTGCTACCGAATTCCAGTGCCTCGCTGGTATAGCTACCGCTGGTGATGAAGATGCCTCGTTCCACTTTCTCGTGCACCATGACACCGAGCAGTTCGCGCAATTCCCTGACGCCGTTTGCTTTGCTGTTCCATGCCTTGCATTGAACGATGGCGATAGGATGTGTGAGGTCGGAACGGTAGAGGCGCACATCGATACCGCCATCAGGACCGCTGGCTTGCGTGACTGCCTTGAAGTTCAGCGTTTCATAATATTTTGCGCATAGCAGCTCGAAGCGCTTCCATTCCAGCGACCGTAAAGAACTCAGGCTCCATGCGGGGATGACGGCTGTGTCACCGGTTTGATGTAACGATGATGCCTGTGCGTGATTACCCCATGCCTGGTCAAGCGCAGAGACAGGTATCGGTTTCTGTCTGGAAGCCGTGGGTTCTTTGCGTGGGCGCTGTTCCGTTCTGACGGCGGTCTTTTTTTTGCCGATAAAAGCAATAAATGCGATCAGTCCGAATATCGGAAACGCCAGCCACGCCAGTGATTGCGATAAGCGGGATAAGCTGACAAGAATAGGGTTACCTGCGAATAGCGCAGGAATAATCCAGCGCAGGAAAAAATATACGCCTACGCCCATCACGGCACTGACCCACCATGGCGATGCAAGCAAATTCTCCAGACCGGATTTTCTTTTGTGCCTGCGCATTGCTGGGTATTGCCCGCATCTCAGATTATGGAAGTGCGTCATTACACGCCAGAATCCTGTTTTTGGGCATCCCATAGGTATGGGATAGTGTGTACAGCTGTAAAAAAGCCGACTTAACGTCAGACGCTAAGTCGGCTTTTGTTTATGCATGCACAGGGCATGCATGTCACCTGTATCAGGCCATGCTATCCAGAGCTTTGGACAGATTGGCTACCGTGCGCTCGATGTTGTGCAGCTTGTCGAGGCCGAACAGGCCGACGCGGAAGGATTTGAAGTCTGGACGTTCATCGCACTGCAATGGCACGCCAGCTGCGGTTTGCAAACCGGCTGCAACAAATTTCTTGGCCGACTGGATGCCGTCGTCATTGGTGTAGCTGACGACTACACCTGGCGCCTGGAAGCCTTCGGCTGCCACGCTCTTGTAGCCTTTGGAGACCAGCAGGGCGCGCACTTTGTCGCCCAGTTCCTGTTGCTCGGCACGGACTTTGTCGAAGCCATAAGCTGCGGTTTCTTCCATCACGCCACGCAGGATGGTGAGTGCGTCGGTCGGCATGGTGGTGTGGTAAGCCACTGCACCTTGCTCGTACGATTCCATGATTTGCAGCCATTTGCGCAGGTCGCAAGCAAAGCTGGTGCTTTGTGTGGATTCGATTTTTTCGCGGGCCAGGGCGCTCAGCATCACGAAGGCACAACCGGCGGAAGCGCTCCAGCCTTTTTGCGGCGCGCTGATGAGGATATCGACGCCGGTCGCTTGCATGTCGACCCAGATAGTGCCGGAAGCGATGCAGTCGAGGACGAACAAGCCGCCTACCGAATGCACTGCATCCGAAACCTGACGCAGGTAGTCGTCCGGCAGCATGATGCCGGAAGCGGTTTCTACGTGTGGTGCAAACACGACCGCAGGTTTGATTTCTTTAATGGTCGCGACGACTTCAGCGATAGGCGCAGGTGCGAATGGTGCTTGTGCCGAGTCTTCCAGCTGACGTGCTTTCAATACCGTGGTCGCGGCAGGAATGCTGCCGGTGTCCAGGATTTGGGTCCAGCGATAGCTGAACCAGCCGTTGCGCAGGATCAGGCATTGCTGCTTGGTTGCGAACTGACGGGCAACCGCTTCCATGCCGAAGGTACCGCTACCTGGCATGACGATGGCGGATTGCGCCTTGTAGACATGTTTTAAAGTCTTGGAAATGTCACGCATGACGCCCTGGAAGCGTTCGGACATGTGATTGATCGCACGATCTGTGTAGACGACGGAGTATTCAAGAAGACCGTCGGGATCGACGTTGGGTAAGAGACCTGGCACGTTTGCTCCAGCAATAATAAAGAAATTCGGCCCGAACAGGGATTACCTGACCAGGCCACAAAAGGCACGAAATGCCGAAAAGGAGAGATTTTACCAAAGTAGTGCGCTGAACTCTGGTTAATGCTCAGAATGTCCGCCGAATTACCACCTAATTAGCTATTTGGCATGTCGGAATGATAATCCGGCGGATATTTGGTTTTAGGCTGCCGGCTTCTCACCGAGGGCGATATCGACCGTCATCTCATGGGCCAGTGCGCCCAGTTCCTGACGCAGCTCATCGATGGACAGCTTGCCCGGAACCAGCAGGTGCGCGCCGATTTTGAAGGTTTGCTTGCCGGAGACGCCGCTACGGGTGATTTCGGTGTGTATGCTTTCGATGCTGATATTGCGCTCGGCCAGCATCCTGGTCAGGCTGCTGACGATGCCGACGCGGTCATCGCCGACCAGTTCGAGTTCGACGCTCTTGATCGAATCGGACAGATTTGCGCCATCGCTCTTCGCCACGACCACTTGCAGGCCACTGGAATCCAGGCTGCGCAATGCATTGGTCAATGCATCAGCGTTTTCACGTGGTACATCGAAGTGCACCATGCCGGCGAATTCACCTGCCAGGCGTGTCATGCGGCTGGCGGCCCAGTTGGCGCCGTACCGTTCTGCACGTTCGGCCAGTGAGCGCACGATGCCGTGGCGGTCGGTGCCGACGATGGAAACGATGAGGGCGACGGTGTTGGACTCGACTTCTTCTGCCAGCACTACCGAGCGACGGATCATCGGTGCCTTGGTGGCGAAGCGCTGGTCTTGCTCAAACGCTGGCAGAGCGCCGTGTTCCGCTGCGTAGTGAATGACCTGGCTCAGCAGTTTCAGGCCCATAGGTGCGAGTGCACGCTCCCACAGTTCCCGTGCGCTTTCGCCTTTTTCAACGAAGCACCAGTCTTGCGCGGCAATCGCACCGGCATCCCAACCGTCGGCCAGATGATAGATGGAGCCGCCGGCGATAGGGTCGCCTTCAAGGATGGTCCATTCAACTGCAGCAATGCCACGGTGTCTAGGCAACAGGGATGGGTGATAACCGATACCGCCGAGGCGTGCGCGCGCCAATGCTTCATCGCTGACGCGGGCATGGGTGTGAGCGGCGAGGATGACGTCGGTGCCTTCGGCGATGGCTTCACCTGGCACGAAGCGCGGGTTTTCCATCACATGTAGCGGTACACCGGCTGCACGGGCAGCTTGTGCCAGGCGATCATCTTCCGACGGCGCGACCACGCTGGTGAATTCGATACCTTCTTCCTTGCGCAGCGTCTCAAATACCAAGGCGCCGAAATAGCGCGAACCTACCAAAGCACATTTCATTTTTATCTATCCCTCAATTTATCTAAAAGCGTTAAATACAAATTTGCAACTCGGGCGTGCAAGGTGTCATGCACTGCCTTGAAAACTAGCGCTATACGGGTAGCCGTATGACGATATGAACTGGTGCCTGAGGCTGCTGAATGCGCAGCGGATTTTCAATATACAGCGCGCAAGGATACCAGAAAGGGATCGCCGGTAAGCCACGTCAGAGTTGACCATACGGCAAGCAGCCTTACGATTTTTTCCCTTTATTAAACGACGCCACAGGCTCACGTGCCTGCGCAATAAAGGCTTGCAGATAATCGGTATCGAGGTCAGCTTCGCGGGCGCCGAGGAAAATCTGTTTGGCGATACCGTCCGCTCCCAGGCGCACTGGGACCACGTCCATTTTGCTGGCATATTCCTGCACCAGCCAGCGTGGCAATGCCGCTACACCGCGCCCGCTGGCCACCATTTGCAACATGATGTCGGTGGTCTCTATGGTTTTGTGACGTTTTGGTGTGATTCCCGCAGGCAGCAGGAACTGGTTGTAGATGTCGAGACGGTCGGTGGCCACCGGATACGTGATCAGGACTTCATTCATCAACTGTTCCGGTTCGACATATTTCACTTTGGCCAGCACATGGTTACGCGGCACGACCAGCACTTGCTCATAGTCGAACACGGGTTCGAAGCGCAGGCCGGGTTTGTACAGCGGGTCTGGTGTGACCAGCAAATCGATTTCATATGCAAACAAGGCGCCGATGCCGCCGAACTGGAATTTCTGTTTCACGTCGACATCGACATCAGGCCAGGCTGTCAGGTAAGGCGACACTACTTTCAGCAGCCATTGATAGCAGGGATGGCATTCCATGCCTATGCGCAAGGCACCGCGTTCGCCTTGAGAAAACTGGCGCAGCCGTTCTTCGGCCAGCGTCAGTTGCGGCAGTACGCGATTGGCGACCGCCAGCAAATATTGCCCCGCTTGCGTCAGGCGCAGCGCACGTCCTTCGCGCACCCAGATGTCAGTGCCGAGTTGCTGCTCCAGTTTCTTCATGCTGTGACTCAGCGCAGATTGCGTGACGTGCAGCACGTTGGCGGCCCCGGTCAGGGAGCCTTGCTTTTCTACTTCGAGGACGACGGCGAGGTGGATGCGCTCTAACATGGGCTTAATTCAATGCATGAGTAAAATTCATGTATGTCTGAGATAATACCATTTTACTTCATGGATTGCGCGTCCTATTATTCTCGTTCTTGTTTTCTGGAGCGAACCATGACCACCATACACAACCTCGGCTTTCCCCGTATCGGCGCAAAGCGTGAATTGAAATTTGCACTCGAATCCTACTGGAAGGGCGAGTCCTCGCGCGACGCCCTGAAAGACCTGGGTGCACAACTGCGCAAACGCCACTGGGATAACCAGGTCGGTCTGGATCTGGTGCCGGTCGGCGACTTTGCGTTCTACGATCAAATGCTCGACATGAGCTTCACCCTGGGCAACCTGCCTGAACGCGTGCGCGGTTTCCACGGCGACGCGCTGGACAATTACTTCCGTGTTGCGCGTGGCCGTTCGGCGCAGGGTGCAGAAGACCATAGCGCATGCTGTGGCGGTGTCGCGGCTGGCGAAATGACCAAGTGGTTCGATACCAACTACCACTACATCGTGCCTGAGTTCACAGCTGCAACCGAATTCAAACTCGACACTACTCGTCTGCTGGAACAACTGGCAGAAGCCAAAGCGCAAGGCGTAAAAGCCAAGCCGGTCATCATCGGCCCTATTACTTACCTGGCGCAAGGCAAGGCCAAGGATGATTTGTACAAACTGGCTTTGTTGCCGCGTTTGTTGCCCGTGTACGCACAATTGCTGGATGCGCTCGCGGCACAAGGTGTGGAATGGGTACAGATAGACGAACCTATCCTCGTCACTGAACTGGATACCGATTGGCAAAATGCTTTCAAAGCCGCCTACGAGCAACTGAAAAATAGTCGCGTCAAATTGTTGCTGGCAACTTACTTTGGTCAATTGCTGGAAAACCGCACACTGGCCGCCAGCCTGCCGGTAGCAGGTTTGCACGTCGATGCGATCAATGGTCGTGATGATGTATTGCCGCTGATCGATTTGCTGGCTGCTGACAAGGTGTTGTCGCTGGGCGTGATTAACGGTCGCAACATCTGGAAAACCGATCTGACTGCGGTACTGGATTGGGTTGAGCCATTGGCGCAGCGTCTGGGCGACCGCCTGTGGGTCGCACCGTCGTGCTCCCTGTTGCACGTGCCGGTCGATCTGAACAGCGAACAAAAACTGGATACAGAGATCAAGTCCTGGCTCGCCTACGCGATTCAGAAGCTGGATGAATTGCGCGTGCTGGGTAAAGCATTGCGCACTGGTCGTGATTCGGTGAAAGCCGAGCTGGCTGAGAACAAGGCAGCGCTGGCAGCACGCCGTGCGTCGCCACGTGTCAACAATCCGACAGTGCAGGCAGCGATTGCGAAGATTGATGCAGGCCTGGGCAAACGTGACAGCACTTATGCGCTGCGTGCGAAGAAACAGGCAGCCTTGCTGAAATTGCCTGCTTACCCGACCACGACTATCGGTTCCTTCCCGCAAACCGCTGAAATCCGTCACGCCCGCAGCGAATTCAAGGCTGGCCGTCTGGATGATGCGAGCTACAAGACTGCGATGCAGGCTGAGATCGAACGCAGTGTGCGCGAACAGGAAGCACTGGGCCTGGACGTGCTGGTGCACGGTGAAGCAGAGCGTAACGACATGGTCGAATACTTTGGCGAACAACTGCAAGGCTACGCCTTCAGCCAGTTCGGCTGGGTCCAGTCCTATGGTTCGCGTTGCGTGAAACCGCCTATCCTGTTCGGCGACATCAGCCGTCCGCAAGCGATGACCGTCGAGTGGAGCACCTATGCACAATCGCTGACCGAGAAGCCGATGAAAGGCATGCTCACCGGTCCGGTCACCATGTTGAACTGGTCCTTCGTGCGTGACGATCAGCCGCGTTCGGTATCGTGCAAACAACTGGCGCTGGCGATCCGTGACGAAGTGCTGGATCTGGAAAAAGCTGGTGTGCATGTGATCCAGATTGATGAAGCTGCATTGCGCGAAGGTTTGCCACTGCGCAAGTCGCAATGGCAGGATTACCTGGACTGGGCGGTGGAGTCGTTCCGCATTACTGCAAATGGCGTGGAAGATGAAACCCAGATCCATACCCATATGTGCTATTCGGAGTTCAACGACATCATCGCGTCTATCGCCGATATGGATGCCGACGTGATCACCATCGAAACATCGCGTTCAGATATGGAGTTGCTCGATGCATTCGACAACTTCAACTACCCGAACGAGATTGGACCTGGTGTTTATGACATCCACTCGCCGAATATTCCGACCCAGGAGCACATGGTGCAACTGATGAAGAAAGCGGCAGAGCGCGTCCCGGCAGAGCGCCTGTGGGTGAATCCCGACTGTGGCCTGAAAACCCGTCAATGGGCCGAAGTGTTGCCGGCACTGAATAACATGGTGGCAGCAGCGAAGACGTTGCGCGCAGCAGCATGACTCAGGTTGCATCATAGTTCATACAAAAAGCCCGCTGTTAGCGGGCTTTTTTCTTTATCGGTATATTTAACGGAGATTTAATTCCTCGGCAGCGCCGGACAATATAAGATCTAGGCATTGCCTGCTTTGCGAACTCTGGTGCACACTGTGTAGTCAGAGAGCTTATCCCGGTTCGATGAAATCAGAAGGAGTCTCCATCATGAAATTCCCAGTTAGTGTGCGTCTGGCTTGCCTTGCTGCAATAAGTGGTCTT
The DNA here is from genome assembly GCF_003852535.1 of Herminiimonas sp. KBW02. Classification (GTDB taxonomy): domain Bacteria; phylum Pseudomonadota; class Gammaproteobacteria; order Burkholderiales; family Burkholderiaceae_D; genus Oxalicibacterium. The sequence continues at coordinate 171,423 of NZ_QAJP01000004.1, forward strand.
GCTTTAACAGCGCATGCCGAGAGTCTGCCGTCATCGGCGTCGAGCGCTGGTTCCGCATCCAGCGGCAGCGTCTCCGCATCGCTGCATGAATCCAGCGACAGTTCGAGCAAGAATGAAAAACGTGCGGATGGTGACTACCGCATCATCGATGTGGCCGAAGCACCAGAACGCGCCGATTTCCGCCGCGTCACCATGCAGGCAGATGCCTCACAGCAACGCATCGTACTCGACCTGCCGGCCAATATCCTCGATAAACAAGGTCTGGGTCGCGGTGACCTGGTCTACGCACAGAACCGCGTATATGGGCTGGAATTTGCGCGCAGCGATACGCGTGAAGCCTTCTACCTGGTGCTGGCCGATAAATGGCATGAAGAACTCACACCGCGCATAGTGGGTCTGTGAGGTTCGGGCAAGTCTTGGTATCCGCGCTGACACTGGTCGGCGCGCTGATTGTCACCAGTGCGGTCACCAGCACCGCATACGCCGCTTCCGGCTCATCAGCCGCATCCAATTTCTGTGATCGCGCACATCAACTAACGGCAGCACAGCAAGACCGCATCTTGCGCTTTGCCGGTGTTGTGCGTGAAGAGCTGGCTGCTATTCATTCCGATACTGTCCTGATCAGCCGTTCCGGCCTCGATCTGTCACGTTTCCAGATACGTTATTCGCATGCCGCCATTGCATGGCGTGATGAAGACAAGGTATGGACCGCGCGTCAGCTCTACTATGCCTGCGAAGAAGAACGGCCGCGTATTTTTGATCAGGGCATGGCGGGTTTTGCGATGGGTATCGACAATCCTTCGCTTGGTTATATCTCTATCGTCAAGCTGCCTGAGCAAGCAGCGCAGAGCTTGCGCCAGGCGGCACTGGATAAACCACGCGCGCTACGTTTGCTGGCGGCGACCTACAGCGCCAATGCTTATGTCTATGCGCTTAACTACCAAAACTGCAATCAGTGGGTAATGGAGACCATGGCTGCAGGTTGGGGTGATTTGCCCGACGGCGAGGACTTGCGTGCACGTGCACAGCGCTGGTTGCAGCAGGCGCATTATGCGCCGGAGCCGACGGCTGTTAATTCACATTGGTTGATGTTTGCCTCCAGCTTCGTCCCCTTGCTGCATCTGGATGATCATCCGGCCGAGGATAGGTACGCACTCAAGCTGAAAATCAGTTTGCCCGCTACGGTTGAAACCTTTGTCCATGAACAGTATCCGGACAGTGAACGCGTAGAGATCTGCCATGACGGCAAGCAAGTCGTCGTGCATAGAGGCTGGACGCCGATAGCCGATGGTTGTGTACCCGCAGCGGGTGACCGGGTTGTGCCATTGGATAGCTGAGTGTCTGCTTGCCGACTGATCTGCGATCCTGACTCGCTGAGATGGAATTATTTTGCGACATGGTCATGGCTGTGTGTAAACTACCGCCTTACTCATTTTTAGCTGAACCATGACCACCATTACCGTCAACGAAGACCTGAAAGCCTATATCGATCCATTGACCAGCGACGAATATGCGGCGCTGGAACGCAGCCTGCTGGCGGAAGGTTGCCGTGATGCGCTGGTGTTGTGGGGCGACTTGCTGATCGACGGTCATAATCGTTACGGTATCTGCCAGAAACACGGCATTCCCTTCAACACGAGACAGAACGAAACCTTCAAGTCGATGGCCGATGTTCATCTGTGGATGATAGACAATCATCTGGGACGCCGCAGCGTGTCTGACTTCCAGCGCGGCATACTGGCGTTGCGCAAGAAGGAGATACTGTCGACGCGTGTGGCACAAGTAAAAGAAAGCACTCCTGCCGAAGCAGATGCTGAAGCCAGCACCGCAAGCATAGCCGAGCCGACCTTGAAACGTGATGTCATCGCCAAGGAAGCACGTATCAGCAGCGTGACGCTGGGCCAGATCGAAAAAATCCAAAAGACCGCAACACCGGAACTGGTGCATGCGGTAAAGACAGGCGTGGTGTCGATTAATGCCGCCGCCGCGATTTCTTCGCTGCCGGAAGAGAAGCAGAAAGAAGCAGTCGCCGGTGGCAAGAAGGAGTTACGTCAGGCTGCGCGCCAGGTACGTGAAGCAAAACTGCCGCCTAAGCCTGAGCCGGTACCACCGCCAGACGATGCGACACCGGATCAAATCACCATCCATAAACTGAACCTGAAAATCGCTGAGTTGAACGAAGAGCGCGATCAGTTGAAAAAGAAAGTGCAACACTTGACGATCGCCCTTGCGGAAGCACGTGACGCGTCGCGATAATTATGGTTTGGGCAACGTACTGGGCATACATGTGCGCATGTTTTAACAATATTTTCTGACATAGCAGTTGCTTGTTGGGAATGACAATTGTTACTCCCTATCCTGAATGTTTTCTTATCCAGTTTTTCTTGCCGTCAACTTTGCTCCAGCGTAGACTTTTCTGCAATCAGGTTCTGAATTAAATATGGGAACCGGACAGGGAGAAGCTCGCTATGGATATGTCGGTAAATTTCAGCCGAAAGCAATCGTTGCGTATGCGGCGTGCCTTGCTGCTGAGCGCTATCGTACTGACTATCATTTCCTTGTTATGGGGCGGGTATTTTATCGCCCGGGAGAATTGGGATGTCTGGCCTCTTAACGTGGTGTCCCTGGCGGTTGCCGCTACGACCGTGGTTCTGACATCGCGTGGTCACATCCGTGCTGCTTCCATCACAATGTTTTGCGCGGTGTATCTCATCCTTTGCGTATTCTGTACTTTCCTTGATGTGCCGACGGCGGATGCGCCGCGCTCCAATCAGAATTATTTCCTCGTAGTCGCGCTGTTTGCGTGGCTGGTCTTCAAGGGTGATAAACCCTGGCTCAGGCACGGCATGGTATTCATGGCGCTGTTGGGCTTTATCTTCTTTGCCAGTAGTTCATGGGTGCCGACCACCGCTTATGCCCTGGGGCCGGATGTCCGGGTGAGCGGCACCTGGATACACAACATCGTGGTAACTGGTTTGCTCTGGACCCTGTTATGGGTGATGCAGGCAGACCTTTCTGAACGTAATGTAATGGAAGCAGATTTGCGCAAGGCAGTGGCAGCGAATCAGTTGGTGCTGTATTACCAGCCGCAGACCGGCAATGACGGGCGTATCGTGGGAGCAGAGGCGCTGCTGCGCTGGAAACATCCGGTGAAAGGCATGGTGTCGCCGGCAGATTTCATTCCGCTGGCCGAGCAAACCGGCTTGATCCTGCCGATAGGGCATTGGGTGCTGGGTATGGCGTGTGCCCAGTTGCGCACCTGGGCCGCCAATCCGGCGACTGCACATCTGAGTCTGGCGATCAATGTCAGTGCGCTGCAGTTCAAGCAGCCGGATTTCGTCAGCCAGCTGGTGTCGGTGCTGGATCGTTCCGGAATAGATCCGACCAAACTCGAACTGGAATTGACAGAAAGCATGCTGGTCAACGATGTGAACGACATCATCGCCAAGATGCATGCACTCAAGGAAAAGGGCGTACGCCTGTCGCTGGATGATTTCGGTACCGGTTATTCATCCCTCAGCTATCTGAAGAAACTGCCGCTGGACCAGCTCAAGATCGATCAGTCGTTTGTGCGCGACATGCTGTTCGATTCGAATGATGTGGCAATTGTGCGTACGGTAGTGGAACTGGCGCGTGGCATGGGTTTGCACGTGATAGCAGAAGGTGTGGAAACGCAGGAGCAAAAGCAATTCCTGGCCGAGCTGGGTTGCCTTTCCTTTCAGGGTTACCTCTTGAGTCGCCCCGTGCCGACTGCCGAGTTTGAAGTAGTGGTGCTGGCGCATAATAATGCGGCCAGGCTGGCGGACCAGGGCGCAGTGACAGCGGCGCTGATAGAGAGTTAATTTAAAGAATGCCGTTGCGTCCTTTGGGCGTGTACCAGATGATATTTTTCAAATGCACTTCAGTTGATCTGCTGTGGCAGCAACTCTTGTTCTGCCGGCGTCCATAGCGGTATTTCGATTTCATCTTTCGCCGCAGCCACGCTCATCTTGTCCGGCAGGGCGACGCCATTCCGTATCGCAGTCAGTTCCGCCAGGATGGAGATTGCGATTTCTGCCGGTGTCTTGCTGCCGATATACAAACCGATGGGGCCGTGCAGGCGTTGCAATTGCGCGTCGCTGAGATCAAACTCCTTCAGTCGCTCGCGACGGCGTGTATTGTTGACGCGTGAACCAATTGCGCCGACATAAAATGCTTCCGACTTCAATGCTTCCATGAGTGCGAGGTCATCCAGCTTGGGATCATGCGTGAGCGCGACTACAGCCGTGCGGCTATCCATCTTCATTTCAAGTACCAAGTCATCCGGCATGGCATGGATGACTTCTACCCCCGGCACTTGCCACGCCAGGCGATACTCTTCACGCGGATCACACACCACCACCTGGTAATCGAGACCGGTCGCAATTTGCGCAAGGAATTGCGATAGTTGTCCGGCGCCGATGATCAGCAAACGCCAGCGCGGGCCGTGGATGGTGGTCAGCACACCCAGTGTGAGTTCCAGTGTCGCACCGGTTTCAGCAGGGGCGATGCGTACCGCGCCACTCAGCAAGTCAAGCTGACGCATGACCAGTTCGTGGCGCGTGACGTGTGCCAGCAATTGTCTGATCCTGCTTTTTGCAGAAAGCGGTTCTATCACCAGCTTGATGGTGCCGCCGCAAGGCAGGCCAAAACGGTAGGCTTCTTCCGCGCTGATCCCATAGGTGAGCAGTTCAGGTGCGTTGCGCTTGCCGTCTGCATTGCTTTCCGCATCACGTACGCGTGCTATCAGGTCGTCTTCTATGCAACCGCCGGAGACGGAGCCTATGATGCGTCCGTCATGGCGTATTACCATCATGGCGCCGACCGGACGCGGACTGGAACCCCAGGTCTGAATGACGGTCACCAGTTCGCAGGCATGACCCTCATCCAGCCACGCATCGGCGGCCTTGAGTACTTCGAGATCGATGCTATCCATGGCTATTCCTTATTTGCTCAGGATGTTTTTGCCTGCAGCTGATTACGTAAAGGCAGGTCGCGTATGCGCTTGCCGGTAGCAGCAAAAATGGCATTGCACAGAGCAGGAGCTATCGGTGGTGTGGCTGGTTCGCCGACGCCGCCCAAAGGCACATCAAAATCATGTTTGACAAAGTGCACACGGATTTCACGTGGTGCATCCATCGAGCGCATGACTTCATACTCATGGAAGTTGCCTTGTTCAGCCCGACCATCCTTGAAGGTGATTTCACCCGTCAACGCCAGGCTGAGTCCCATGATGCAAGCGCCTTCCAGCTGCGAGCGGATACGATCCGGATTGATCTGCGGCCCGCAGTCGACGGCGATGTCGACGCGCGGTACGGACAGTTCACCCTTGGCGTTGACGACCGCTTCAATGACGACAGCGACATAGGTGACGAAGCTGTAACTGACTGCAAGGCCGAGTCCATGTCCTTTCGCCAACTTGCGTCCCCAGCCTGCTTTTTCGGTAGCGAGCGTAATGGTCTTACGCATGCGGCCGGTATCCAGCGGATAGCGCTCAGGCGATTCACCGTAGTTCCATTCATCCGCCATATCCCTGGGATTGATTTTGCGCGACGGGCCGATCAGATCCAGCAGGTAGTCGCGATGATCGCGTTTGGCGGCTGCCGCCAGTTCGGCGACAAAGGATTGAATCGCAAAGACGTGCGGGATGTTAGAGACTGAACGGAACCAGCCTATGCGGGTATGCGCTTCGACTTCCGGTGCTTCGACACGGAAGTTGGGGATGGTGAACGGGATGTTGACTGCGGACATACCGAGTTCGAACGGCTGTTCGCCTTTGGCGCCTTCAGCGAAGATCGAAGCAATAGTCGGCGCAGCAGTGCGATGCAGCCAGGCAGTCGGCCTGCCGGCCGTATCGAGTGATACTTCGAGTCGCTCGACGGATACGGTATGGAAGTAGTCATTGTGAATATCATCTTCCCGCGTCCACGTCACTTTGACCGGCACACCCTTCATCGCTTGCGACAGCAAGGCCGCTTCTGCTGCGAAGTCAGGTTTGGACTTGCGACCGAAGCCGCCGCCCAGCAATGTGACGTGCACGGTGACATCTTCCGGTTTGAGTTTGAGGTGGGTGGCGATGATTTCGCGTGTCGCTTGTGGCGCCTGTACGCAGGCCCACACCTCGCACTTGCCGTTGCTGACTTGCGCGGTTGCAGCTGGTGGCTCCATCGTCGCGTGTGCGATATGCGGCAGATAGTATTCCGCTTCCATGCGACGCGATGATTTGGACAGCGTACTCATGGTGTCGCCATTATTACGTACCACTTTCGCTGGTTTGCGCGCTGCTTCCTGCAAAGTCTTTTTATATTCAACCGAGTTGTAGCTGGCGTGCTTACCGTCATCCCAGGTGATTTTCAGTGCTTCACGACCTTTCATGGCCGCCCAGGTGTTGCTCGCGACCACGGCAATGCCGCCCAGCGGATGGAAGCCGGCGGGCGCCGGGCTGCTTTTCAGTTCGACTACCTGGATGACGCCGGGTACTTTCAGTGCCGCTGATGCATCGAAGCTGGTCACTTTGCCGCCCATCACCAACGGGCGTGCAATGACGGCGTACAGCATGCCGGGCAGGCGCGTATCTATACCGTAATGCGTGTTGCCAGTGACGATGTTTTTGAAATCGATGCCGCGTGTGCTTTCCTTGCCGATGTAACGGAATTCGGCAGGTTTTTTCAGACGTAAATCCTTGGCCGCTGGCGGTGTGATTTTTGCGGCGGCATCTGCCAGTGCGCCATAGCCGAGACGACGGCCGGACCTGGTGTGTACCACTTCATGCTTGCTCGCACGGACTTCATCCGGTTTGACATTCCATTGCTGCGCTGCTGCGATTTCCAGCATCTGGCGTGCGGCGGCACCGACCCGGCGCATAGGCTCAAAGGAATGGCGCATGCTGCGTGAACCATCGGTATTCTGGTTGCCGTACTTTTCTTCCAGACCCAGCGCCTGAACTACCTTGACCTTGCTCCAGTCGGCTTCGAGTTCATCGGCCACGACCATAGGCAAGCTGGTACGCACGCCTTGTCCCATCTCGGAACGATGCGCGACGATGGTGACGATGCCGTCGCTACCTATCGAAACAAAGGCCAGCGTGTCATCCACCAGGCCGCCGGGCATGGCGTCACCACCATATTTTTTGATTTCATCGCTGGTCGCGGCGCGTACTACGCCGGAGGCGCCGACCGTCAGTGCCAGGCCGGTGAGGGCGCCTACGCCTTTGAGCCAGGTGCGGCGGCTCATCGATGGTAGGGTGGGCAGGTTCAATTCGGTATGGTCCGCGTTATTATCGTTTTCAAATATGGTGCTCATCTTATGGACCCTTCTTCGCGGAGGCTTGTTTGATCGCAGCGCGTATGCGTGTGTAGGTACCGCAGCGGCAGATATTTCCACTCATCGCCGATTCAATTTCGGCATCGGTAGGGTGCGGCGTGGTTTTCAGCAAGGCGGTGGCGGACATGATTTGTCCGGACTGGCAGTAGCCGCATTGCGGCACGCCGAGATCTGTCCACGCCTGTTGTACGCGCTTGCCTACCTTGTCTTCCGCCATCGCCTCAATGGTGGTGATTTTTTGCCCGACTGCGGCGGAAACCGGTGTAATGCACGAGCGTATCGCCTGGCCGTTGAGATGTACTGTGCAGGCGCCGCACAGCGCCATGCCGCAACCGAACTTCGTGCCCGTCATCCCCAGGTGGTCGCGTAATGCCCACAGCAAGGGAGTATCGTCAGACAGGTCCATTTGATGTTGTTTGCCGTTGATAGTGAGAGTCGCCATGATTTTTTGGAGTGAGGAGGGATGAGTTGCGGGTGGGCTATCAGTATCTGCAGTCCTGAACGCACAATAAATGAAAATGTTAAGATTTGAGAATTCCAAAATATGGAATTCGCATCAGCGCTATCTGAAAAGCGCATAACGAACAAAAAAGGTGCAAAACGTGCTCAATCGCCTGGAAATGCTTAGACTTTTCTGTGCCGCTGCAGATTCAAACAGTTTCAAGGAAGCTGCCGCCCGGCTGGGGACTTCACCACAGGCGATTACGCGTGCCGTCAAAGAGCTGGAAGAGGCGGTAGGCGAGGTGCTGTTCCATCGTAATACACGCGGTATGCAGATTACGGAGTTCGGCACCCAGCTGGCTGAACATGCGCGTGAGATGGTGACGGGTGTGGACAGTTTGTTTCGTCCCAGCGATAGCCATTCCGACAAGGATCTGGCTGGTGTGGTGCGTATCACTGCACCGAGTACGATTGGACGGCGCTACCTGTTGCGCTCCCTGCTGCCTTTATTAAGTCGCTACCCAGGCATCAAACTGGAGTTGAGCGTTACCAACCTGGTCACCCATGTCGTCGATAAAAAAATCGATATAGGTGTGCGCATCGGCTTGCCCAGGGACAACCGCTTTGTGGTGCGCCCGGTTGCCAAGGTCGATTTCTTTGTCGTCGCTACGCCGGAATTTATTGCCAAGTGGGGCAAGCCGCGCTACCCGCAGGATTTATCAGCAGTGCCGACGATAGAACTGACAGACGGCAATACCGGGCGTATATGGCCATGGTACTTCTCCGGCGGCCAGCAATTCACGCCCAGCATGCCGGTGCTGGTGACCGACGATCCGGAAGTGGAGTGCGATGCCGTGCTGGCGGGTATGGGCTACGGGCAAATTTCGAATCACCTGGCTGAGCAGCACATACGAGCCGGCCGTTTGCTGACGGTGCTGGACGAGTATCAGCCCGAGCCGTGGGAACTCTATGTCTATCGTCCGCAGCGCGGGCCGGTGCCGGCACGTATCCGGCTGGTCTTTGATCGCATCGTTGAGATACTGTCAGACCCGGATACTTTTAATGATGGCGTTTAAATCGTGGTGTTGAGGTCGGCCGAGGTATCGATGTCGTGATGTATGCCGGGGTCGTCAACTTCCACTTTGGTGAGCGGGTGCGTTTTTAATAGCGTGCGCGCACCCTGATCACCCCCCAGTTGCAGCAACTCATCTATGTGTTTACTGCTGAAAGCAACCGGATTACCGCGCTGCCCCTGATAAAACGGCGCGACCATATCGGCCCCTTTGCGGAGTGCGTCTGCCAGTACTGCAATCGTGCTCTGCTGCACATTCGGCATATCTGCCAACGCAATGACCCATCCTGCTGCATGTCTGCGTTGCGTCAACGCACATACCAATGACACGCCCATACCCTGGTCAGCTTCCGGGCAGATGGCAAGCTGGCATCCCAATGCCGACAATTCGCGCGCGACTGCGTCATCCACATTACGCACAACGGCTGTGACTTGCGGCAATGCAGAGATTAATTTTTTGGCGGCCGCGACGACGACCTTGTCGCCTTGCCGGGTGATTTGCAGTAATTTGTTTTGCGCGCCGGACGGATCAAAGCGGGTGCCTCGACCTGCCGCCAGCAAGATGCCGACGATTTGCTCGTGATCGGGTGACTGCATGCCTGGCTTCATATCTTGAGTTTTTCCGAGATCTTGACGAGATCTGCGAGGGATGCCGCTTCCATCTTGCGCATGGCTGCGCCGCGGCGTACTTTGACCGTGACCTCACTCAGGTTCAGGGTAGCAGCAATTTGTTTATTGAGCAGGCCTTGCACGACCAGCTGCACGACTTGCTGCTCACCTGTGGTGAGTGAATCCCAGCGTTTCTGCAGTTGTGCTGCAACCGCATGTTCCGCGCGTGCCTGACGATTTATTTCTATGCCGTGCTGGATCGCATCCAGTAAGTCCTGATCACGAAAAGGTTTGGTCAGGAATTCGATCGCACCATTCTTCATCGCTTGCACGCCCATCGCGATGTCGCCATGTCCGGTAATGAAGATGGTCGGCAGTTGTATGCCGAGTTCTGTCATTTGACGATGGAAGTCCATGCCGCTTTGTCCCGGCATGCGGATATCCAGCACCAGGCAGCCTGGTGCATCTGCCATCTTGTGTCCGAGGAATGCCATGGTCGAGCCGAAGGATACAGAATGTAATCCTACCGATGCCAGCAAGTCCTCCAGTGCGGCGCGCACCGAACTGTCGTCATCGATGATGTAGACGATGGCTTGTTCATGGCTGCTTGCTGATGCGCCTGCATTCATAGTGTGTTCTCCTTTGCACTCAGCAGGCTGAACTGAAAAATTGCACCGCCGTCGGGATTTTGCTCGGCCCATATGCGGCCGCCGTTGGCTTCGATGATAGTGCGGCTGATCGCCAGGCCGAGTCCGATACCGCTGCCTTTGGTGGTCCAGAACGGATCGAACATTTGCGCCATGGTGCCAGTGGCAAAGCCGCTGCCGCTATCGACCAGTGTGAACTGTACCGTTTGTGCGTCGCGCCGTGCGGACAGGATTTTCATTTCTTTCTTTTTATCCGGGTTGGCTGCCATCGCTTCGCTTGCATTCAGCATCATGTTAACGATGACTTGCTGGATTTGCACCCGGTCTGCCACTACCAACGGCAGGTTTTCATCCAGGCTGACGGCGATGACTATGCCATGTGCTTCCACATCACTGCGTGAAATAGCGAGTACTTCAAGTACGGCCTGGTTCAGGTCGAAGTGGCTCTTGTGTGGCAGTTCGCCCCTGGTCAGGCCGCGCACGCGCGCGATGATGTCGCTGGCCCGGTGCGCGTCGCCGAGTATGCGCTCTACTGCCTGCCGTGCCTTGTCCAGATTGGGCGGTTGCTGGTCCAGCCAGCGCTGGCAGGCATTGCCGCTGGTTGCGATGGCGGCGAGCGGCTGATTGACTTCATGCGCGATGGAGGTAGTCAGTTCACCCAGGCTAGTCACGCGCGCAATGCGCAGGAGTTGCGCCTGCGCCTGCTGCGCGGCAGCTTGCGCCGCATTCATTTTCAGTGCCAGGTATGTGGTAATGGCGATGGCGATGATGCTGATGCAGGAGTTGATCAGGCCGACCTGGTAGGAACCGAATTTAGTCAGTCCGAAGCTGAGTATGGTCAGGAAGATACAAAGACCGGCGAGGATGATCAGTGCCCGTGCCGAGATCAGACGCACCGCGACCAGGATCACGGCAGTGTAGAAGCCGGCGGCGGCGACCGCATAGTCGGTCACGGTGTCTGCCACGAAGATGACCGCCATGACGGCGAGCAGGCCCGCCATGCTCAGGACGCGATGGGATCGCAAAGGTCTGCCGATGTCGTGTTTCATATTAAATGGTTCGAGAGGGTGATCCGCCGGTTATACCTGCTCCGACAGTAATATAACCGTATCTGTTCCCAGGCAGATACTTAGTTGTTGCCAGGCCCGCAAGGACGTTCGGACGGTATGGCTTACTCTTCCGAACTGGCGTTCCAGAACGCTTGTTGTACGCCATGTTCCTGCAGCAGGACGGTCATGACGTTGTCCAGCTCTTCGGCCTCAATCGCGGTGGCATAGAGGGTGGCCTCGATTTCCACATCATTGTTGCCGAACGGATGCTGATCGACTGCGCGTACCGGATAGTTGGACTCTTCCAGTAATGCCACCATTTTTTCATGCACCTCGGCTTGCCATTCGCGCTCGCAGATGACGTAGACGGTATAGGTTGCTTCACTGAATTCTTCCTGCAACGGACGGCGGTTGATACGGTTGACGACCGGGCGCAGCAAAGTATTGGAAGCCAGTACGAACATCGCTGCCAGTACGGCTTCCGGAAACATTTTGGCGCCGGCGCAGCAACCGACGGCAGCGGAGCCCCACAGCGTGGCGGCAGTATTCAGGCCGAACACATTTGAGCCTTCTTTCATGATTGCACCGGCGCCGAGGAAGCCGATGCCGGAAACAACATACGCGACGACTTGCAGCGGACCGGGCGAGCCGCCATGTACATCATGGAAACGTACTGCGAGATCGACGAAGACGGCGGCGCCGACCGCCACCAGTGTGTTGGTGCGCAAGCCAGCGGTACGTTGCCGTATCTGGCGTTCCAGGCCGATAACGGCGCCGAGTATAAAGGCAACGCTCAGGCTGGCGAGCGAACCCAGCCAGACCGAGAATTGAAAAGTAGGCCAAATCATGAGCTTGCTCCGGTTTTTCTTTGTGAGGATGAATGTTAAGTTTTTGCCGTGGCGGAGGAGCACGGCTGCGATTTGTGCATCACGTATGTTCACGTAAAGCATGTCGCCTGCCTGCACGGCAGCATGTGCCGGTATTTTCACAATACGTTTGCGCTTGCCTTTCAGGACGCGATAAGTGACCAGCGCAAAATTGTTATCGACGGCGGATGAGATAGTGTCAGGATGATCGTCCTGGATTAAGCTTGCCAGGACGTCACGTTTGCTCGATACCTGCTCTACTATTGCTACGCGCCATCCTTCTGAATAATCGTATTTACCTTCATATAAGGTGGTGCAGGCTGTTGCTATCGGTAGCAGAATGGCTAGTACGATCATGCTCAGCTTTGAGCCGTTCATGGATATATCAGGTTCAGAGTGATGGTTGCTCGCCGATAGCAAGCTGCAGCTGGACGGTAGCGATCGCCATATCAGCTTCAGACTGCAGATACGCGAGATAGGCCTCATCAGCGGAGCGTTGTGCCGCCAGTAACTCAAGCAATGAAGCTTCACCATTGCGGTAGGACAGGCGTATTCCTTCCAGCATGCGGTTCGCATTGCCTAGCACGTCTTTGCGGTAATGATCTACATTTTCGTGCGCTGCCATAAAGCGCTGATGGGCTGTACGCACATCCGATTCTGCTTTGAGTTGGGCATGATTCAGTTCCAGCATGGCTTGCGTGACGGCGGATTCAGCTTGCACGATATCGCCACGATTGAGTCGCGATAGTGGAATAGGAATAGTGATCGACAGCGCCAGCACATTGGAACGTGAAGTTGCGTCTATCGCATTACCCCCATTGTCGAAGCCACCGGGATAGCCGCGGGTGGCTTCAACGCCGAGCGATACCGTCGGATCGACCGAGCGATTGGCACGCGTGAGCGATGCATTATCGCGTGCGTGCTCCAGGGCAGCGCGTGCGATCAGGACGTCCTGGCGTGATTGCAATGCTTCCGGTATCAAGGTTGCGACGTCGCTGCCGCGCTCGAACGGTGTAAAGCTGCACTCCAGCGCCCCTTGGCCAAAAATGTCTTCGACCCGACGCCCCAGGAGGAGCGAGAGTTCCAGTCGTGCTGATGTTGCCTCTGCGCGTGACTGTGTTACATCGGCCCGGAACTGATCGCGTTCCACCCTTGATTGCAATAATTCGATGCCGCCGACATCGCCAGCCTTGCGTCGTACTTCATTGATACGCACAATTTCGGACAAGGCTTTGAGCGTATATTCCTTGCGCTCCAGTACATCGCGGGTGCGGCACGCTTCAGCAAAGGCAAGTGCTGAATCGCTGTAAAGCTGCTGTCTGAAGCCGGCGACCGTCGCTTCGGTCAAGGTTACATTGCTGCGGGCCGACTTGATGCGTGCATCGCGTTTGCCACCGGTCTCTATTGTCATGCTGAGTGACGGGCCTCGGCTGACAGGTCTGGGATGAATCGCTTTGACGGTTTCACGCGATGCGCTGTAGGTGAACTCGGGGTCTGGTCGGATACCTGCGATGCCAACGCCTGCTTCTGCAGATACGATGGTTTCACGTTGTGCTGCCAGTTCCAGACTGTTTGCTTCGACTGCGTTCAGATAGTTTTTGAAATTCAGTTTAGTCGTTTGCACGTTCTGGGCGTGAATGCCGTTCGCTCCCAGTCCGCCCAGCCCGAGTATCAGCATGTTCAGCAACTGGTTGATAGCGATTTTCTTCAATGTCATGTTCAGCTCCGTTCTGGTTCAGCTGTTATGTCGACGAGCCGACTTCATCAGAAGCGTGGTCTGCTGGATGCGCGTTTTTTTGCGTCGCTTTCTGCAGTGCTGCGGCTTCGACGCGGGCTTCTATCAATTGGTAGAGGGCGGGTAGCATGAGCAGAGTCAGGGCGGTAGCGCTGATCAATCCAAATACCACCACCGTAGCGAGCGGACGCTGTACGTCGCTACCGAGGCCGGTGGCCAGCATCGCCGGCGCTAGGCCGAAGGCCGCAACTGTCGCTGTCATAAGCACCGGCCGCATGCGACTGGTCGCGCCTTCCAGCACCGCCTCCCGCAGGGATTTACCTTCATCCCGCCGCAAGCGATTGATTTGCGCCACCATCAGCACACCGCCGAGTACCGCAACGCCGAATAAGGCAATGAAGCCGACTGCGCTCGAGACATTCAGTGTCATACCGCGCAGATGTAGTCCGGCGAAGCCGCCGACCATGGCCAGTGGCACCACCCCCAGTACCAGCAAAGGCTGGCGCAGATTACCGAATTCGGCGAATAACAACAGCAACATGATGCCCAGCGTCAACGGCAGGATGACGAACAAACGTGCTTCTGCGCGCTGCAAGTTCTCAAACTGGCCGCCCCATTCAATGTGCAGGCGTTGCTTGTCGTACTCGACTTCTTGTTCTATCGCCGGCTGTGCTTCGGCCAGGAAACTGGCCAGATCGCGCCCGCGTACATTCAGCTTGACCAGGATGTGACGTTCGCCGCGTTCACGAACGATGACGCTCTGGCCGGTGGTCGTAGTGATATGCGCAACATCGGCCAGCGGAATCTTTGCACCATTGACGGCGGTGAGACGCAGATCGGCAATCGCTTGCGGGTTGGCGCGCGTTTCCGGTGAGAATCGTACGGTCATGTCGTAGTTCTTTTCGCCTACATACAATTGCCCGATGGAGGCGCCGCCTATCCCGGTCGAAATTAACTGTGCAACGTCGGCTGCATTGATGCCATAACGTGCGGCCGCAGCCCGGTCCAGGTCGATGCGCAGGTTGGGCAGCGGAGGTTCTACATCCACTACCACATCGGCTGCGCCTGGCACCTTGCGCAATGTGACGGCCACTTCCTCTGCGATACGGCGGTCTTCTTCCAGATCGGGGCCAAATATTTTCACCGTCAAGTCGCTATGCGCGCCGGACAGTTTGTCTTGCACACCATCTATCATCGGTTGCATGAAACCGATGGCATAGCCCGGCATCTGCGCATAACGTTCACCCAGGCGACGTATCAGTTCCTGTTTGCTGATGCCGGATTTCCACTCACCGTAGGGATGCAAGCCTATGCTTGCTTCGATATGCGAAGGCGTCCAGTAATCGGTGCCGTCATCGTTGCGGCCGGTTTGCGTAATCACGGTGGAGACTTCCGCAAATTCCAGTGTTGCCTTGCGTAGCTCGGTGGCCATTTCGCTGGCTTTGTCCAGCGTGATGCCGGACGGCATCTGCACTTGTAACCAGATCGAACCTTCATCCAGGTAGGGCAAGAAATCCCGGCCGATGGTGCCAGCCAGCAGCATTAGCGTGACCAACATGGCAGCGATACTGGCTGCAAGCCAGCGCCAGTGTCCCACCGTACGATGGAGGAAAGCGGCGTAGCGTGTGTTCAGCCGTTCCAGCACCAGGTTGTGGAAGATTTTGCGTGGTCGACGGAATGCCAGCCATGCCAGGCCGGGTGTCAGCATCAGAGCGACCGCGAGTGCGCCGACCAGTGCCGCGCCGACCGCATACGCCATCGGTGAAAACAGCTTGTACTCTATGCGTTCAAAAGCGAATAGCGGCAGATAGGCAGCGGCGATAACGCTCATGCCAAAGAAGATGGGACGCGCTACCTGCAGCGTGGCGGTGATGGCGTCACGCGGCGTCAATACTTTCCCTTCCTGTTTTTCGCGTCGTCGCAGGATGTTTTCCACGACTACCACCGCACCATCGACCAGAATGCCAAAGTCGATCGCGCCCAGCGACAGCAGATTGGCCGGTACCTTGGCATGGTGCATGAAGATGAAAGCGAACAGAAGTGCCAGCGGCACCGTAAGTGCGACGATCAATGCGGCACGCGGGCTGCCGAGGAAGAGCAGCAGTACCAGCGTGACGACGATCATGCCTTCCAGCAGGGTCTTGCCGACTGTTTGCGTCGTACTCTCGATCAGGCTGCTGCGATCCAGGTACGGCACCAGCTTGACGCCGCGCGGCAGCAGTTTGTCATTGATCTCACGTACGGCGTCGTGAATACCGTTCAAGGCAATCGACGGATTACTATCCTTGAGCAGCAGGATGACGCCGGAAATCGAATCCGCCTTGTCGTCCTTGCCGAGGATGCCGCGCCGTTCGACATTGCCGTAAGTGAGTTTGCCCAGATCCTTGGTGAGGACCGGCACGCCGCCTACACTTTTGATGACGACATTTCCCATATCATCCAGTGAGCGCAGCAGGCCGACGCCACGTACGACATAAGACTGTTCGCCACGATCGATGACGCTGCCGCCGCCGCTTTGATTGTTGGCATTAATGGCGTCTATCACTTCACTCAGCGTAAGGCCGTATTGGGTAAGGCGTGCCGGATCGAGTTCCAGCATGAACTGGGTGGTGAGACCACCGTAGTTGGTGATATCGACTACGCCTTGTACTTTCTTCAGGCGCGGCATCACGGTCCAGAATTGCAATTCGGATAGTTCACGCAGGCTATGTGTATTGCTTTCCAGCGTATAGCGATAGATTTCACCGGTCGGCGACGTGTACGGATCCAGCGCAGCTTTGGCGTCGTATGGCAGATCGACTTCATTCAGACGTTCCTGCAGGCGTTGGCGCGCCCAATAGCCGTCGACGCCGTCCTGAAAAACCACGGTGATCAGTGACAGGCCGAACAGACTGCGCGAGCGTAACACGTGCATGCCCGGTGTCGTCAGCAATGCGCGTTCCAGTGGTACGGTGATTTGTTGTTCAATTTCTTCCGCTGCGAGGCCGGGGACCTGCGTCACAATTTGCGACGTAACGTCGGCGATGTCGGGGTAGGCTTCCAGCGGTAATTGCTTCCAGCTGAAGACGCCATACAGCGCGGCGAAAGCAAATACCAGCCAGACGATGCCGCGGCGCTGAAAGCAGGTATGGACGATGCGTTCAATCATTGAGGAGCACTCCATCCTTGATGACGATGCGGTCGCCGGCCTTCAGGCCCGAAGTCACTTCAACCCGGTCATTGAGCTGCGCGCCGACAGTGACGGTGCGCGGTGTGTATTTGTATGGCTCCTGTTCGATGAAGACACGTACTTCCAGTCCGTTTTGCTGGATAGCGGACAGCGGTATGGTCAGCGCTTCCTGTTTCTTTCCGTCAAACGCTACATGGGCAAACATGCCCGGACGAAAACGTCCGTCGGTGTTGCTCACTGCTACACGTACTTTGACGCTGCGGGTTTCCGGATCAAGTATTTCACCGACATAGCGCACGATGCCTTCGACTTGCTGGTCGGGGTAGGCATTGAGTGTGATGTGCGCTTTTTGTCCTATAAATACTTGTCCGAGATTGCGTTCTGCCACATTCGCAGTGAGCCAGACGGTGGACAGATCAGCGACCGTCATGATCGGCGCATTGATGTCGTTCCAGTAGCCGCCTTGCGAGCCATCCATCTCAATCACACGTCCGCTGATTGGTGAGCGCAATACATATTCGCTGCGGGTATGGGCTTGCGTAGCGACGCCCAATTGCGCGAGGCGGTCGGCTGCCGCATGGGCATCGCTGTCGGCGCTATCCATGGTCAGTTGCGCGGCTTCGTAATCCTTTTTTGCCGTGATGTCTGCGTCAAACAGCAACTTCTGCCGTGCAAAATCACGCTGTGCCTGTGCTTGTGCGTTACGGGCTTTCGTATATTCGGAGCGGGCGCTGGAGATTTCCGCCGAGTCGAGTGTGAAGAGCGGATCGCCGGCCTTGACCGGATCGCCCAGCGTGCGTTGCAAACGGATGATGCGGCCCGGGACCGGCGGCGCAACCTTGACCAGTTTTTCCGCGACCGCTTCTATGACGCCGGGTGCAATCAGCGGGCGTTCGATCTCGCTGACCTCTACCGCGCCGATCATCAGACGCGCGCGCAGCGGCGAGGCTTCCGGCACTTCGATGACCTTGCCTTTATGTATGACTGCTGCGCCGCTGTCTTTATGAGTTTCCGCCTTCGCAGCCTGTTCATCGCAGCCAGCTATGGCGACGCATAGCAATACCAGTGCTGCTACAGCTATTAATTTACGTCTGTTTTTTTGGGGCGACACATGCGGTGTCGTGTCCCTGATTGCGTTATCCGTGACCTGGGACAGTTCGGTGTACACACCGGTAACGAGTAGGGACATCATGCGAATTGCCTCCGGAGTTGATGAGCCGGGATGCGGCAAGGATTAGCGATGTTTTGCTCCAGCTGAAAACCCATAGGGCGCAGTTTTTCGCGTGCGCTATGTGGCAGGTGGCGCAATACGGAAGTGCGTTCCGAGGCGGCGAGCAGTGATAGCGCATCTGCGGCGACGCGTGGTGAGCAGTTCAGCAGTGCTTCGGTAAAGGCGAGTACGCCGTGCTCTGAGAAGAGTTGCTGCAGGTTGGCGATGCGACGGCTGGCAACGGCTGCGCGGAGTGCAAGGTAGATGTGGTGTTTCATGAGCAGCTTCCTTAAGTAAGGATCCGACAGGAAGCAGGCTCAGTGATCAGGTGATGAGCGGCCTCCGGCCAGGAGCCAGATGAATGGAAAGTGATAAAGAAATAAGGAGAGTGTTGTGACTACAACTAGAGTCGGGGTCCATGCTCAGCTCCTGGGTTAGTGAAAAAGCGGTCAACTAACGAGCCCGCTGCGATATTGCGATGCCGCATAAACACTTACGTTCCGGTATTTATGCAACGGCATGAATTTTGCCATTCACGTCAGTTGAGAACCAGTGTGTCTTAGGCTCTATTTACTGACCATGTGCATACCTAACATATACGAAGGTATATCTGCGAAGTTGCAGGGGACGATACGGTCGGGATGAGGATGTTGCAGGTGCACAGGGAATTCTCTTTTTCCACTGCAGCTCCCCGTCCGGCACGCTTCGGCGCTGGATTTGACAACAAATCGTACGCTTGCAGACAAGATTCCGGAATCAGGCGCTCCTATGATCTGAACCAGACCACGACACAGTGGCATATCAGAATAAATAATTAGGAGACGAGCATTATGTCAGACCATATTTGTAGTGCTGGATGTAATCACTTTTCACATCTGAACGACCCTGACTTGATGGGGGAATTCGCCGAAGCGCGCAAGAACCTGCGCACCGCCATCGGCGGTACACCAAGCGCTGGTGCCCTGGGCCTGGCCGGTGTCACCCAGCGTGCACTGCCATCCAAGAAAGCTGGCGAACAAGTCAATCACTATTACGTTCCTGCCAACGATAAAACCGTACATTGGGGTTTCTTCAGCAAGAAGATGAATCCGCTGCTGAAGGTGGAGTCCGGCGACTACGTCACGATAGAAACCGTGACCCATCACTCGAATGACGATATCGAACGCATGGTCAAGGGCGACCAGGGCGTGGAAGCCATTTTCCATTGGGATGCCAAGAGCAAGGCAGTTGATCGCCGCGGCATGGGCCCTATGGATCATCCGCTCGGTGCGGGTGGCGGTATCGGTGTCCACGTATGTACCGGCCCCGTCTATATCAATGGGGCGGAACCGGGCGACGTGCTCGAAGTACGGATCGTCGACACCATGCAACGCCCATCGGGCAACCCTGACTACCGTGGCAAAACCTTCGGTTCCAATGCCGCGAGTAACTGGGGCTTCCACTACAACAACCTGATCACCGAGCCTAAAGGCCGTGAAGTCATCACGATTTATGAAGTCGATGCCAAAGGTGAGCAATCGTGGGCCAAGGCTGTATATAACTATCGCTGGACGCCGCAAACCGATCCGTTCGGCAAAGTCCACCCGATCATCGATTACCCGGGCGTGCCAGTCGATAAGAACTCGATCAAACCAAACTACGACGTGCTCAAGGGCTATGAAATCCCTGTGCGTCCGCACTTCGGCATGATCGGTGTCGCACCGGTTGAGGCAGACATCGTGTCATCGATTCCACCTGGCTACACCGGCGGCAACTTCGATAACTGGCGCATGGGCAAAGGCGCAACCGCATTCTTCCCGGTCGCAGTGGCTGGCGGCATGTTTTCGGTTGGTGATCCGCACGCATCGCAAGGTGACGCGGAACTGTGCGGTACCGCGATCGAATGTTCGCTGACCGGCTTGTTCCAATTCATCCTGCACAAGAAAGCAGATCTGCCAGGTACCAAGCTGTACGGCCTCGACTATCCATTGCTGGAAACAGCAAGCGACTGGTCCTGCACGGCTTCAGCGTGCCGAACTACCTGAAAGAACTCGGCGACAACGCAGAGACCAAGATCCTGGAGAAATCATCGCTGGATACCGCGATGACTGACGCGTTCAACAAAACCCGTCGTTTCTTCATGGATACCCGCAACCTGACTGAGGACGAAGCGATCTCGCTGATCTCGGTCTCGGTCGACTTTGGTATCACGCAGGTGGTAGACGGCAACTGGGGTGTACACGCCATCATCAAGAAAGCCATTTTCCCGAAGTAAAAGAGACTGCCTGGCACTGACGAAAGTCGGGTGCCAGCCAGATGCAACAATTTTAAGCGGCAAATATTGCCGACCAACCAGGAGGAGAAGTAAACATGCAAGTAGAACACGTCTATGTCGGCAGAAATGAAATCGTGGCGCTGGTCGTCGGTCTCATCACAGGCACCCTGTACTCATGGCTGAGTTTGCCGATTCCGGCACCACCGGTGCTCGGCGGGATCTTCGCGATCATCTTTACCTATGTCGGTTACCTGATCGTCCAGCGCGTACGCAAAGCGGTAGTCTTCGGCGCGCCGAAAAAATAAGGCACTTACGCCATCACTCATTTAAAAAATACAGGAGACTATCATGGTTGAAATTGGCTTCGGTCAAACCGAAATTCTGGCGTCCGTTGTCGGACTTGTTACCGGCCTCATCTACACATCGGTGCGCGCACCGATCCCGGCGCCGAACGTACTGGGCGGCATCTTCGCTATTCTTGGCACCTTCATCGGTTACGTATTCGTTGCCGCGTTGCGTGGTCAACTGGTGTTTGTGTAAGGTGTGATTTGCCTGCGCTGGATGCGCAGGTGTAAGTCAAACAAAAAGGGCAGTCCTGTTTGCAGGATTGCCCTTTTGTTTTCTGATGGTAGCTGGCTAGCCAGTGATAGCAGGGTAGCTGCCATAGCCATCCGGCCATGGCGTCAGGACTTCAAATCCGGTTTCTGTCACCGCCACCATATGCTCCCACTGTGCAGAGAGCGAGTGATCCTTGGTCACCACGGTCCAGCCGTCCGCTAATTCTTTTGTGTGGCGTTTGCCTGCATTCACCATCGGCTCTATGGTGAAGACCATGCCGGGACGAAGCAGGACACCTTCTCCTGGCCGTCCATAGTGCAGCACCTGCAAGTCTTCGTGATAAATCCGGCCTATGCCATGACCGCAATATTCGCGGACGATGCTGAACCCTTCATGATGCGCGACCGATTGGATTGCATAGCCGACGTCGCCCAAAGTCGCACCTGGCCTGACGGCGAGTATGCCGGCACGCATGGCTTCATAAGTCGTTTCGACCAGACGTTTGGCCAGTATGCCTGGTTGTCCGACGTAATACATGCGGCTGGTATCGCCGTGCCAGCCGTCCTTGGTCAGGGCCACGTCGATATTGATGATGTCGCCGTCCTTCAATACTTTGTCGGATGGGATGCCATGGCAGATGACATGATTGACCGACGTGCATATCGTTTTGGGAAAGCCGTGATAACCGATGTTGATCGGTACTGCATGCAGCACATCAACAATGTAATCGTGGCACAGCTTGTCCAGCTGATTGGTGGTGACACCGGGTTTGACGTGTTCAGCGATCATGCGCAGGACGTCTGCCGCCAGACCACCGGAAATACGCAGCATCGCCATATCGGCGGCGCTTTTGATTTCGACTTTAGGCATCAGGTTTTTTCCAGTGAGAGGTTGATATCACGACTGGATGCTCCCGCCTGCTGCTCGGCCTCTATCAATTTCTGACAGATCTCGTTGTAGCACAGCCCCGGGTTCAATTCCGCAATCATGCCTACGCGCAGCCAGTGTTCGGCTTGCGAGTTGATGGAGCGACTCATCGCGCCGCTGGTCAGGCGCAGATTGGTGTGCATTTCTTCGGTGATTTTGACGATGCCCATGATATTGGTGTTTATATAAAGTATGTATAAATCGTATACGAAACGTATATTATCATGGCTGCGACAAAGTGACAGCTGTCACCGCATTAAGTCTTCTGTATGTGCGGCAAGCTAATCTCAAACTTAATCCGTGCCTGCTCTGAAGTAGCTTGCACCGTCCCGCCATGTGCTTCGGCTATGGACTTCACGATAGCCAGACCCAGCCCGGCACCCGATGCTTTCCGCTTGCGTGAGGGATCGGTGCGGAAGAAACGATCAAACAATTTCGGCAAGTCTTCCTGGATGATCTGTTCGCTCGGATTCTCTACGCTTACCGTCGTCCCCTGTTTGTCCTGCGCCAGGCGCGCGATGACGATAGAGCCGGGGGCGGAGTATTGGATGGCGTTGGAGATGAGATTGCTAAGTGCGCGCAGCATCATTTCGCGGTCACCCTGCACAGGTGCTGCATGTCCTTCCAGCTTCAGGGTGATGTTGGCTTCTTCGGCGAGCGCTTCAAAGTAGTCAAACAAGTCCTGGATCATGGCTGTGATCGAGATTTCCGACAGATGCAGATTGTGCGGATCGTTCTCAGTCTGGGCCAGGAATAGCATGTCGCTGATCATACGGCTCATACGCTCGAATTCTTCCAGGTTGGAATAGAGGATTTCGCGATACTCGGCGGATGAGCGGCTTTGACTGAGTGCGACTTCGGTTTGCATGACGAGGTTGGTGACGGGTGTACGCAGTTCGTGGGCGATATCGGCAGAGAAGTTGGCCAGCTTCGCGAAGCCGTCTTCTATGCGTCCCAGCATATCGTTAAACGATGCAGCCAGTTCTTCCAGCTCAATCGGGACTTCGGTCGGGTCGAGGCGCACATCCAGACGCGACGAGCGGATGGCGCGGATATCGCGCGAGACTTTGCGTATCGGGCGATGGCCCCATTGCACTGCACACCAGGCGACGATGAGTGCGATGACGGAAACGATCAGCGTGGCCCACCATAAGATGGTTTTGAACATCGTCAGGAATTCGAGATGGAAGTCGATGTCCATTGCAATCGCGACGATAAACGGCGTGCCGCCAGGTGTGGCTTCAGGTCCCACTTCGAGTGCCGCGCCACGATAGGAGCGGCCCTGGTCTTTCCAGATGATGACGTCATCGTCGTTGATGGCAGAGCCGAACTTGTCACGTTGGATTAAGCGGCTAAGGTCTGCGCCATGACCGATGTAAACCGGGCTGCCTGATTTTGTGTACACGCTGTAGGTGACGCCGTGACGGCCGATGGCGATGGCGGCAAGCTGTTGCGATATCGCGGAATCCTTGCCTTCCTGATGCGGTACTTCATTCAAGGTTTTGACGACGGCGCTGGCGACCGCTTGCAGTTCGGTGGTGTCCTGCTCGGCGA
Organism: Herminiimonas sp. KBW02; assembly: GCF_003852535.1. GTDB lineage: Bacteria > Pseudomonadota > Gammaproteobacteria > Burkholderiales > Burkholderiaceae_D > Oxalicibacterium. Next base: position 194,855 of record NZ_QAJP01000004.1, read on the forward strand.
AGTGCATTTCCAGCGAACGTACGATGACCCAGTTAAAGGCCATGAATACCAGCGTGGTAGTGATGCCGACGAGTATGGTGACTCGCAGCGCGAGCGAAGCGGGGCGGCGTTTATCGGTGACAGTGCCAGCCATATCAGCTTTCATCCGGAATATCTAATGTGTAACCCATGCCACGCACGGTATGGATGAGTTTGGGCTCGTAGGGTTCGTCCATCTTGGCGCGCAGGCGGCGTATTGCAACGTCGATGACATTGGTGTTGCTGTCGAAATTCATGTCCCAGATTTGCGATGCGATGAGTGAGCGTGGCAGCACTTCACCGCGACGTCGGGCCAGCAGTTCAAGCAAGGCGAACTCTTTATTGGTCAGCACGATGCGCTGGCCCATGCGCGTGGCCTTGCGGCGTGTGAGATCAAGTACCAGGTCGGCGATCTGCAACTGGTCGGACTGGGCGGGGACATTCCTGCGGCGTAACAGGGTTCTGACGTGCGCCAGCAATTCGGCAAAAGCAAACGGTTTGATCAGGTAGCTGTCCGCGCCCAGCTCCAGTCCTTTGACGCGGTCATCGACGCTGCCACGTGCTGTCAGGAATAGTACCGGCACCTGATGCCCGGCATCGCGCAGGGATTTGACGATGTGCCAGCCATCCACATCGGGCAGCATCACGTCCAGCAGCACCAGGTCGTAAGACTCGTTCATGGCCATGTGATGACCGTCGAGGCCATTGCGCGCCACATCAACCACGAACCCGGCTTCCCGCAGGCCTTGCCGGATATAGTCCGCAGTCTTGTTCTCGTCTTCTACAACCAATATTTTCATTACTTCCTCTGTAGGTAGTCCGGCCACTGCTGGGTAAGCCCGTGCGCAGGCGTATTTTTACACGCCAGACCGGCTACTTGACGCAATCCGGCGTGAAGATGACATCAACATTACACGAATGTAATGAAGTGGTAATTCACCTGACAGTCGTAGCCGCATAGGATAGCTACCGTCGCGTCGCATCTGATTCTGCAAGACGCCGTCTGAACCGCTGTCAGATCTACAAGGAAAGTTAAACATGTCACGTCGATTACCGATCATCCTTCCTTCTGCCGGATTGAGCCGCAGGCGGTTTGTGCAGGGCCTGGCTGCGGGCGGGGTGTTGACCAGCCTGTCGGTGCCGGTCCTGAGCGCCGTCGCGCGTGGGGAGCAGGTAACTCGCGGTGCGGCGCCGGTGCTGCGTGGTAATGAGTTCGATCTGGTGGTGGAAGAGCTGCCCGTTAACTTCACCGGCAAGCCTGGTCTGGCTGCAACGATTAATGGTTCGCTGCCAGCACCTACATTGCGTTGGCGCGAAGGCGAGACCGTCACCATCCGCGTGCACAATAAACTGAAAGAGAGCACCTCGATACACTGGCACGGCATCATCCTGCCGTATCAAATGGACGGCGTGCCGGGCATCAGCTTTGCAGGCATACCTGCAGGCACGACCTTCACTTATCGCTTCAAGGTCCAGCAAAGCGGGACTTACTGGTATCACTCGCACTCCGGCATGCAGGAACTGACTGGCATGTACGGCGCCATCATCATCGATCCCGCAGGCCCGGAAACTATACGCGCTGATCGCGATCACGTCGTGCTGCTGTCCGACTGGACCGATGAAGATCCGATGCGCGTGTTCGCCAAACTGAAGTCGCAGGGCGATTACTACAACTACAACCAGCCTACCGTTATCGATTTCTTCCGCGATGCTGCGCGCGATGGATTTGGCGCGGCCTTTGACAAGCGCAAGATGTGGAACGAGATGCGCATGAGTCCGACTGACCTGGCGGATCTGTCGTCCAAAACCCTGACTTACCTCACCAATGGCATCACACCTGCCGGCAACTGGACTGGATTATTCCGCCCGGGTGAGCGGATACGCCTGCGCATGATCAATGGCACTGGCAATACTTTTTACGATGTGCGCATACCCGGCCTGAAACTGAAGGTAGTGCATGTCGATGGCCTGGACGTCGAGCCGGTGACGGTAGACGAATTCCGCTTCGGCCCCGGCGAAACCATAGACGTCATGGTGGAACCCAGGGATGAGGCTTACACCTTGTTTGCACAGTCGATGGACAGAACCGGCTTTGCGCGCGGCACGCTGGCGGTACGTGAGGGTTTGCAGCCCCCCGTTCCTGCATTGGACAAGGCCGAATGGCTGACCATGCGCGACATGATGGGCGACATGCAGCATGGCTCTGGCGGTCACGGCGGCATGAGCCATGGTGGCATGGCCGGTATGGACCATAGCGGTATGGCTGGCATGGATCACAGTGCTATGTCCGGCATGGACGATGACAGCATGATGAGCATGGATGGCATGAGCATGATGGATGGCGACTCCAAGCCAGCCAAATCAGGACTGGCGGTGCCGTCCACGATCGCACGACATGCACGCACCGAGTATGGCCCGAGTACCGATATGCGCGTCGATATGGCGCGTACCAATCTGGATGACCCGGGCATAGGCTTGCGTAACAACGGTCGTCGCGTGCTGACGCTGGCTGACTTGCGTTCACCAACAGGCCCGATAGACAAACGTGAACCCGGGCGGGAAGTGGAGCTGCATCTTACCGGCAATATGGAACGTTACAGCTGGTCCATAGACGGGCTGGAATTCGGCAATTCCACACCCATCCATTTTCGTTATGGCGAACGTCTGCGCGTCATTCTGCATAACGACACCATGATGACGCATCCGATGCATTTGCATGGCATGTGGAGTGATCTGGAAAGTCCGGAAGGCGAGTTCCTTGTGCGCCGTCACACATTGCCAGTGCAGCCGGCGCAACGTATCAGTTTCCTGGTAACGGCCGATGCGCTGGGTCGCTGGGCCTGGCACTGCCACCTGATGTTCCACATGGACGCGGGCATGTTCCGCGAGGTCGTGGTGTCTGAAAGATGATGGGGAAACACATGATATTGAAAGCAAGAAATCTTCAGGCCGTGGCGCTAGTCTGCGCGACCTTTGTGAGTATCGCCGTGCATGCTCAAAGCGCAGACCCGCATGCAGGTCATGGCGCAATGCAAATGAATGCTGCCGATCCGCATGCAGGTCACGATATGAGCGTCAAACCAGACGCAACTGATCCGCACGCAGGCCACAACATGTCAGGCAGTGCCGGGCCTGAGGCGTCTATGGATCATGGCGCTATGCAAATGCAGGGTGGTCCGGCACCTGCAGATGCGCGCGATCCGCATGCTTATTCCGACGGCATCAAGCTGGGTGAGGGCGACTACATGGTGCCTGGCGTTCATCGCCTGATGCTGGCAGATGAACATACCTTTGTATCGATACGTGGTGAACAACTGGAGCGCAGGTTTAACGACGGTGGCAATGATTCGACCGCATACAGCTTGCAAGGCTGGTATGGCACTACCTACAACCGCTTTGTCATCAAGGCTGAAGGTGATGTAGACAAACGCCGGGTGCAGGAATCACGCACCGAGTTGTTGTGGAGTCGCGCCATCGCTTCGTACTGGGATGTGCAGGCAGGTGTGCGTCTGGATTCCAGTCGCGAAGGCCCGGATCGCCAGTGGGCGGCGTTTGGTATTCAGGGTCTGGCGCCGTACTGGTTTGAAGTCGATGCGACAGCCTATGTTGGTAGTGGCGGACGCACCGCATTGCGACTTGAAGCCAGCTACGAACTCCTGATTACGCAAAAACTGATACTCGAACCCAAGATAGAGCTGCAGGCATTTGGTAAACGCGATCCGGCGCTCAGGTTAGGCAGTGGCCTGGCCGAAGCATCAGCAGGTTTGCGCCTGCGCTATGAATTCACACGTCAGTTTGCGCCTTACATTGGTGTCGAACGTGCCGGCAGCTTTGGCGAAACGGCGGATTTCGTGCGCGCTGAGGGCGGCAAACCAGTCAAGACGCGCATCGTTGCCGGTTTGCGTTTCTGGTTTTAAACCTGGTTTCATCAACTACTGAAAGAAAGGAATACTTATGTCTCTCTCTCGTTTATCCAGCAAAATTACTGTCGCTGCAGCAGCCATGTTTTTTGCAGCATCGGCCTACGCGCATCCTGAGCTGGTGTCGTCTACTCCGGCGGACAAGTCCGAAGGTGCCGCGCCCGCGACTATCGAATTGAAATTCTCGGAAGCGCTGAACAAAAAGTTCTCCGGTGCCACACTGACCATGACCGAAATGCCGGGCATGGCGGATCACGGCGCGATGAAAATGAGTGCCGGTGTAGCAGGTGGCAGCGATGACAAGACCATGGTGATTACGCCAGCCAAACCGTTGGTCGCAGGCACCTATCGTGTGGACTGGCGCGCGGTTTCTGCAGATACGCACCCGATCAAAGGCAGCATCTCCTTCCAGGTGAAGTAAGTCATGGCTGACGACGGACTCAATATCGCACTGCGATTTGGTCTCTACGTCAGCATGGCTGCACTGTTTGGCGTGGCCGTATTCGGACTTTATGCGTTGCGGCTAACGGAGAAGTTCGCTTACTTTGAGCGGCAGTACGTCATCTTCACAGCGACGGTATCTGTTCTTAGCCTGATTCTGTCAGTCGCATCCATGCTGGTGCTGGCCAAGGCGATGTCAGGTGCCGAGAGTTACAGTGAGTTGACTATCCATCTCCTGGGTATGGTCATCACCGGCACCGACATGGGTCTGGCATGGGTGCTACGTATGGTGGCCTTGCTTGCATGTGTCATCGTCGTGGCCAGCTCAGGTGCGCGCTTCCATTACGGCTTGCTCGCTGCATTTTCTGCCGTTGCGTTAGCGACACTGGCCTGGTCCGGTCATGCAGCAATGAATGACGGCGTGCAAGGTACGCTGCATCTGGTTTCAGATATTGCGCATTTGTTTGCTGCCGGTGCCTGGGTCGGCGCGCTGTTTTCGTTTGTGATGCTGGCGCTGATGAAGCCCAGTCTCTATCCCGATGCACCGACAGTGCTGAGCAAGACAGCTAACGGGTTTGCACAATTCGGAACCGTGATCGTAGTGACCTTGATGAGCACCGGCATAGCGAACTATTTATTGATCATAGGGCCGTCGATCAAAGGCCTGGTCGCAACGCAGTACGGCATGTTGCTATCCGTGAAGCTGGCGCTATTCACGGGCATGCTGGCACTGGCGACGGCAAACCGATTTTTCCTGGGGCCACGTGTGGAACAGGCGATGCAGGCAGGTAAGCACGAAGAAGCGGTCAGCTTGTTGCGCCGAAGCTTGCTGACGGAAACCGCGCTGGTGGTGCTCGTCATCGCCTGTGTAGCGTGGCTGGGTGTGCTCGCACCTACACAACGGAGTCTTGCCTGAATCGTTAGAAAGCGTGCGCGTACGAAAAAATCATAGGGTGAATGCGGTGTGATATCACCGTGAGGCTTGCTAATAGGAAGGGCGATCATTGATCGCCCTTTTTTATTGGGCATGTCGCGGCCATCCACTCCCAGTTATGAACGTTGCTCCATATGCAACATTTCCTTAAGTGCATGATTACAAGCGTTTATTTTTCAAACAGAAGGGGGCCGTCCGTTGCTTATTAATAGTGATCGCTGATTTCTATATACGTTTTTCTTCTAACAAAATGCAAAAAGATTCGTTTTCTTTATAACGCCTAAGTGTAATTATTGCAGCCTGTTAGCCATATTTGTAATAAGAGACCCTATGTCAGCCGTCCTTGCCCTTCCTGTCAGGAAACAAACCGCATCCAGGGTTTTGCCCGGATTCAATTTGTCGCTTGGCTTTACGATCTTGTATCTCAGCCTGATCGTCCTGATCCCGTTGTCCGCCGTGTTCCTGAAAACATTCACGATGACGTGGGATGCTTTCATCGCTGCGGTGACTTCGGATCGCGTGGTGGCTTCTTATAAGCTGACCTTTGGTGCATCCCTGATCGGTGCTGTTTTGAATGCCTTGTTCGGCGGCATCGTGGCGTGGGTATTGGTGCGTTACAAATTCCCGGGCAAGAAGATTATTGATGCGATGGTCGATTTGCCGTTTGCATTGCCGACTGCGGTTGCCGGTATCGCCCTGACTGCCTTGTATTCGCCGAATGGCTGGATCGGTCGCTACCTGGAAGCCATCGGTATCAAGGTGGCGTTCACCCCGCTGGGCGTGATTATCGCGCTGACGTTTATCGGCTTGCCTTTCGTTGTACGTACCGTACAACCGATCCTGGAAGATGCCGAGCGCGAGCTGGAAGAAGCTGCAGCCAGCCTGGGTGCGAGCCATTGGCAGACCTTTGCCAAGGTGATTTTCCCGACCGTGCTGCCGGCTTTGCTGACTGGTTTTGCACTCGCGTTTGCTCGTGCCACAGGTGAATACGGTTCCGTTATTTTCATTGCCGGCAATATGCCGATGGTGTCGGAAATTACACCGCTGTTTATTGTGACCAAGCTGGAGCAGTACGACTATGCAGGTGCAACTGCGATTGCGGTGGTGATGCTGACGGCTTCGTTCCTGATGTTGTTGACGATTAATTTATTGCAAGCCTGGACCCGCAAGCGTGGTCAGGCGGAGAAGGTTTGATATGTCCGCTATAGCTCCTCCAGCCAGTGCTGGGTTCCCGGCTGCGGCCGCACGTGCACCGCGCGTACCAGCCGCGACGCTGGAACCGGTCTGGGTACGTACGTTACTGATTATTGTTGCGCTGGCTTTCCTGACGCTGTTCCTGTTTGTGCCGCTGGCATCGGTGTTTGCCGAAGCATTGAAAAAAGGGTGGGACGCCTATGTCGCGGCGATCCTTGAAGAAGATGCGGTGTCGGCCATCAAGCTGACCTTGCTGACTGCGGCGATTGCAGTGCCGCTGAATCTGGTGTTTGGTGTAGCTGCTTCGTGGTGTATCGCCAAGTTTGATTTCCGCGGCAAAAGCATTTTGCTGACCCTGATCGATTTGCCGTTTTCGGTTTCACCTGTTATCTCCGGCCTGATTTATGTCTTGCTGTTTGGTGCGCAGGGCTGGTTCGGTGGCTGGTTGCAGGAACACAATATCAAGATCCTGTTTGCAGTACCTGGCATTGTATTGGCAACGATTTTCGTGACTTTCCCGTTTGTGGCACGTGAATTGATTCCGCTGATGCAGTCGCAGGGGAGTGAAGAGGAAGAGGCGGCGCTGGTACTCGGCGCTTCCGGCTGGAAAACCTTCTGGCATGTGACCCTGCCAAATATTAAATGGGGTCTGCTATACGGCGTGATTCTGTGTAATGCACGTGCGATGGGTGAGTTTGGTGCGGTATCGGTGGTGTCCGGTCATATCCGCGGCCAGACGAATACGATTCCTTTGCAGGTCGAGATTCTGTATAACGAATACCAATTTTCGGCGGCATTCGCGGTAGCATCGTTGCTGGCAATGTTGGCACTGGTTACACTGGCGCTCAAATCATTCATTGAATGGCGTTTAAGAGATACACACGAACAGTTTCAGGAGCAGGGATCATGAGCATCGAAGTCAAGAATATTCAAAAGCAATTTGGCAATTTTGTCGCACTTAATAATGTGTCGCTGGACTTTCCGGCCGGCGAACTGACTGCGCTGCTGGGACCTTCCGGCTGCGGCAAAACCACCTTGTTGCGCATCATTGCGGGTCTGGAACAACCGGATCACGGCCAGGTGTTGCTGGATGGTGAAGATGCTTCGGCGCGTCACGTGCGTGAACGCCAGGTCGGCTTCGTGTTCCAGCATTACGCATTGTTCAAGCATATGACCGTGTTTGAAAACATCGCGTTTGGTTTGCGTGTACGCCCATCGGCGACCCGTCCGTCGGAATCGCAGATCAAGGAAAAAGTCACCAAGCTGCTGGAACTGGTGCAACTGGATTGGCTGGCTGATCGTTATCCGCCGCAATTGTCCGGTGGTCAGCGTCAGCGTATTGCGCTGGCACGTGCACTGGCAGTTGAGCCGCGCGTACTGTTGCTGGACGAACCATTCGGTGCACTGGATGCGAAAGTCCGTAAGGAATTGCGTCGCTGGTTGCGTCGCCTGCATGACGAGCTGCATGTCACCAGTATTTTCGTGACCCATGATCAGGAAGAAGCACTTGAAGTTGCGGATCAGATCGTGTTGATGAACAAGGGTAATGTCGAACAGATCGGTGCGCCTAAAGATGTGTATAACAACCCGGCTTCGCCTTTCGTCTACGGCTTCCTTGGCAACGTCAACCTGTTCCATGGCCGTGTGCATGAAGGCATTCTGCAATCGTCGGGTATCGCATTCGATGCGCCTGAGCATGCAGAAACACAGGATACCAAGGGTATCGGCTATGTCCGTCCGCATGACCTGGAAGTGGATCGTTACACGACAGGTGCAGAAGGCATCGTGGTGCAATTGCGCCGTGCCCATGCGATCGGCCCGCTGGCCCAGCTGGAACTGGAGCGCGACGATAACGGCGAGTTGATTGAAGCGGTGATTTCGAATGAGCGCTTCGGTAATTTGAAATTGAAAGAGGGCGAAACACTGATTGTTCGTCCTAAACGTTTGCAAGTGTTCGTTGACGAATCGGTGTAAGCGTTAAACGCTGACCGTTCGTCACCACACTATTGCGCAAGTACAGATAGAGGTGCCTGGATATGAATTTTCAACAACTACGATCGATCCGCGAGACCGCGCGTTGCGGTTACAACCTGACCGAGGTGGCGAATGTGCTGTTCACATCGCAGCCTGGCGTCAGCCGCCAGATTCGCGAGTTGGAGGAAGAGCTGGGCGTCGATATCTTTGAACGCAATGGCAAACGCCTGACCGGCCTGACCGATCCTGGTCGCGGCATCCTGCAAATCATAGACCGGCTGTTGCTGGAAGCAGAAAACCTGCAACGCGCGAGCCAGGAATATGCCGGGCAGGAAATCGGCACCCTGGCGGTGGCGACGACCCACACGCAGGCACGCTACATGTTACCGAAAGTGGTGCAGGTATTCCGTAAGGAGTTTCCGAAGGTGCGGATCGCCCTGCAGCAAAGTACACCTGAACATATTGCGGAATGGGTACTGTCCGGCAAGGCAGATATCGGTATCGCAACCGAGGGTTTGAGCCAGTTTGAAGATCTGGTGTCGTTCCCTTGCTATCGCTGGCATCACTCGGTAGTAGTACCGGATGGCCATCCTTTGCTGGATAAGAAATTGATCACGCTGGCTGACCTGGCGCAGTATTCATTGATTACCTATGACCTTGGCTTTACCGGTCGTGGCCATATTGATGAGGCATTTAAGCAGGCCGATATCACCACCGATATCGTCCTGACGGCGATGGATTCAGACGTTATTCAGCAATACGTGTTGCTGAATCTGGGTGTTGGTATTGTCGCTTCGATGGCGCTGCAGCAGAACGGCAGCAATGGTCTGAAGGTGATCGATGCATCGCATCTGTTTGCGCAAAACGTGACGCGTCTGGCGGTACGTCGTGGTGCTTACCTGCGTCAATACACGTATGACTTCATCCAGCAATTTGCGCCGGAACTGACACGTGCCGATATCGATGAAGCGATGAAGATACATTCCTGATTGAATTGGTCGGGATCAAATAAAAAGGAGCGCATTGCGCTCCTTTTTCATTTCAGGTCTGATCTGTTGATCACGGCACCAGGTTTTGTTTCGCTGCCTGTTTGGCTTTGATTTCGCTGACTGTCTTGTCGATTACGGTGATGCGATACGCAGTGGCTGGATGAATCGCAGTGTAGCTATTGCTTACGCTGGCTGGATATTGGGTTGCCAGGCGTTGCCAGAAGCTGCTGACGCCATCAATGTTGTAGCCGCCACGTACCAGCATATAGAGCGCCAGGCGATCCGCTGCGGCATCGGTTTCTTGCGGTACTGCCTTGATACCACCGCTGCCACCGAGTGGGCCTGCGTCCGGTGTGATGCGGATCATGTTATCGATGACGCCGCCTACAGTCGCGCTCATTCTTTGCTGTGCCGGATGACCCAGCGCGTTATGTGCGAGTTCTTTCGCCAGTACGTACGCGACTTCATTGTCGTTGCGTGCAAAGTTCAGCATGCCGCGTGTAACCAGTACACGGCGACCGTCGGCGTAGGCACTGACGTTGTCGGTGTTGCCCAGCTCGATGCCAAAGCCGCAGGCGCGGGTCAGCGGTACGGTGACGGCAACGTTGCTGCCGTTACGGATCAGGCCGAGTTTGACGTTGGAGACCGAGTTGACCAATGGGCCGAGCACCGCAGCCGCCTGACGTTCTGCGTTCGGTCCTTGCGGCATCGGTTTGTCCTGCACTGTCGTCAGGATGTCGCCGCGTTTGACGCCGGCACGTGCGGCGCCGCTATTGTTCAGGACGCCAGTGACTTGCAGGCGTTCATCGAAGCCCAGCGATTGCGCTGCCTCGACATAATCTTCCGAGAATGAATACTTGGTCTTGGCGCTAAAGCCGATCAGATTGCGCGCATTGCCTTTGCACAACGGCGCATTGTTGACCAGCAGCGGAGCTGCCAGGCGATACAGGCGATCCTGTTGGGCGGTGACGCTGCGCAGCGCTTGCTTTTGCGCTGATTCGGTCACCGGAGCCGGTGCTACCGGGCCGGGACGGGGAGTAGGAGTGTCGAGCGATACAGTGCTGCAACCGGCCAGCAATAAAGCGAGAGGGAATAAGGCAGTGGTGGCCTTCGTTTTACTTAGTACGGGTTGCAGCAGGGCATGCATAAAATTCTCCTAGATTCAGTGTTTCCCGGTGCTGCCGAAGCCGCCAATACCGCGTTCGCTTGTATCAAATTCGTCAACTACATTGAAGCCGACTTGCAGGACCGGAACGATGACCAATTGCGCCAGGCGTTCCATAGGATTGAGCGTAAATTCTGTCTGACCGCGATTCCATGTCGACACCATCAATTGGCCCTGGTAATCGGAGTCGATCAGGCCCACCAAGTTCCCCAGTACGATGCCATGTTTATGACCCATGCCGCTGCGTGGCAGGATCATCGCTGCATAACCCGGATCCGCCAGATGGATCGCCAGGCCGGTCGGTACCAGATGGGTTTCGCCCGGTTTGATGACGATAGGTGCATCGAGGCAAGCACGTAAATCCAGACCAGCACTGCCGGGTGTGGCGTAGGCAGGCAGTTGTTCTTGCATGCGCGGATCAAGGATTTTTACTTCGATAGTCTTCATGGGCTGGAGGAAAGTTAAATAGTAATTCGGATTACGGCAGGCGCTGCGCGATTTCATGCACCAGCTGGCGTGCCAGCTTCTGCTTGTCGGCCAGTGGCAAGGCAGTATGACCTTTATCGTCGAACAGCACGAGTTCGTTCTGGTCCTGGCCGAAAGTCTGGTGGCCAATGTTGCCTACCAGCAGCGGGATATTCTTTTTCTTGCGCTTGGCTTCGCCGTATTCGAGCAGGTTTTCCGACTCGGCGGCAAAGCCGACGCAGTACGGTGCCTTGGGCAGTGCAGCAACTGCCGCCAGGATGTCGGTGTTTTGTTCAAACGCGAGCGACGGTGCATCACCGGCTGCATTCTTTTTCAGTTTCTGGGCACTGACATTCGCCACGCGCCAGTCAGCCACGGCGGCGACGGCGATGAAGACATGTTGGGAGCTGATGCGCGACATGACGACATCATGCATTTGCTGTGCAGTCTGTACGTTGATGCGGTGCACGCCATACGGTGTTGTCAGTGCAGTCGGGCCGGACACCAGCGTAACGTCGGCACCGGCTTCACGTGCAGCGCGTGCGATGGCATAGCCCATTTTGCCGGACGAGAGGTTGGTGATGCCGCGTACCGGATCTATCGGTTCAAAGGTCGGACCAGCGGTGATCAGCACGCTTTTGCCTACCAGCAGGTTGGGCTGGAAGGTGGCAATGATTTCTTCCAGCAATTGTTCCGGTTCCAGCATGCGTCCCATACCGGTTTCGCCGCAAGCCTGTGCGCCGGCATCAGGGCCGAGTACTGCGATGCGGTCTGCCTTTAATTGCGCGACATTGCGGCGGGTTGCCGGGTTTTGCCACATCTCTACATTCATCGCCGGTGCGACCAGCAGCGGCACGGTGTCAGGACGGGCGACGCATAGTGTGGAGAGCAGGTCATCGCAGGCGCCATGCGCGAGCTTGAAGATGAAGTCAGCAGAGCAGGGCGCGATCACGATGGCGTCGGCATCGCGCGTCAGGTCGATGTGCGGCATGTTGTTGGCAACGCGCGCATCCCACTGATCGGTGACGACCGGATGGCCGGACAGTGCTTGCATCGTGACTGGCGTGATGAAATGGGTGGCGGCATCGGTCATGACGACTTGTACCTGTGCGCCAGCCTTGCCGAGCGCCCGTGTCAGTTCCGCTGCTTTATAGCAGGCAACGCCACCAGTTAATCCCAGTACGATTTTTTTACCGGCAAGATCCATAAAGGACTCCTGAAAGATGTGCGGGCTAGTGTATCAGCTTACGGTTGTGAATCTGTAGATCCGCTGGAGATGCTGACTACTTTCCGACACGCCTTAATTCATCGTAGATAAACAATACTGCGCCTATGCAAATCGCGCTGTCGGCGATGTTGAAAGCAGGCCAGTGCCAGCCGCCGACATGGACGTCGAGGAAGTCGATGACGTGGCCGTACAGTACGCGGTCTATGACATTGCCTACTGCACCGCCGAGTATGAGTGCCAGCGCCCAGCAAAACAGGCGTTGACCAGCGTGTTTTTTCAGCAGGTAGACGATGAAGATGGCGGCGCCTATCCCCATGATCGTAAAGAAGTAACGCTGCCAGCCGGTCTCCGACGCGAGGAAGCTGAACGCTGCGCCCTTGTTATAGACCAGTACCAGGTTGAAGAAGGAAGTTACCGCGTGCGATTCGCCGTAGACGAAGAGGCGGGTGATAGTGATTTTGGTGATTTGATCGAGCAGGATGAGGATGGCGGCGATGCCTAGCCATGGAACCATGCTGCTGGAAGATGAAAAATATCGTTTGTTAGAAGAAGCCATCGCTATCTTTGCCCGTAAATGTCATGGAAATCACTCCGGCCGGAGCCGGAGCGAAGTGTGGCGCAATGATGCCGTGTTACGCAAGTCTTATGCAAAACGACGTGCTTCGCCTTTGCCGAACAGATTGGCAACGCAGCGGCCGCACAGACCTTCATGTTCTGCATGGCTGCCGACGTCGGCGCGATAGTGCCAGCAACGTTCGCACTTCTGCGCTGCCGATGGTGTGACTGCCACGCTTTCTTCTTCTGCCGTGGCGACTTTGCTGACGCTGGCTTGTGAAGTGATGAGTACGAATTTCAGATCATCCTCAAGGCTGGCCAGTGCATCGAACTTGTCGCCGCTGGCTTGCAATGCTACTTCCGCTTGCAGCGAAGAACCGATGCTGCCTGCCACGCGTACTTCTTCCAGTTGCTTGGTGACGTTGTTGCGCACTTCGCGCAGCAGCGCGTACTTGCTCAGCAGGGCAGCACCGTCCGCCACTTCCGGCAATTGATAGTAGGTGTGCGTGAAGATGGTGCCGTCTGCATTCATTTCCGGGCTGGCAAATACTGCCCACGCTTCTTCTGCAGTGAACGACAACATCGGTGCCATCAGGCGCAGCAGGGAGTGCGTCAGGTGCCAGATCGCGCTTTGTGCAGAACGACGTGCATGTGAGGTCACGCCACTGGTATAGAGACGATCTTTCAGGATGTCGAGGTAGAAGCCGCCCAGGTCTTCCGAGCAGTACATCTGCAGTTTCGACACGACCGGATGGAATTCATAAACCTGGTAATGCGCCTGGATTTCCGCTTGCAGCGCGTTCATTTGCGCTATCGCATAGCGATCGATTTCGAGCATGTCGGCGACCGGTACCAGGTCTTTGGCTGCGTCGAAGTCCGAAGTATTCGACAGCAGGAAGCGCACGGTATTGCGGATACGGCGATAACTTTCGGTCACGCGCTTGAGGATCTCATCCGAAATCGACAGTTCGCCGGAGTAATCGGTGGAGGCGATCCACAAACGCAGGATGTCGGCGCCCAGGGTGTCCGAAATCTTTTGTGGTGCCAGCGTATTGCCGAGCGACTTCGACATTTTCTTGCCTTCGCCATCGACCGTGAAGCCGTGTGTCAGCAATGCCTTGTAGGGTGCGCGACCATTCATCATCGACGAAGTCAGCAGCGACGAGTGGAACCAGCCGCGATGCTGATCCGAACCTTCGAGGTAGAGATCAGCCGGGAAGGCCAGTTCTTCCTTGTGCGAACCGCGCAAGACGGTCTGATGGGTACAACCCGAATCAAACCAGACGTCCAGCGTGTCTTTGTTCTTCAGGTACATATCGGCATCGGCACCGAGCAATTCTTTCGGGTCCAGTGTCAGCCATGCTTCTATGCCGTCTTTTTCCACGCGTTGTGCGATCTGTTCCAGCAACTCAGGAGTACGTGGATGCAGGTCGCCGCTTTCCTTGTGGACAAAGAACGCCATCGGTACACCCCACTGGCGCTGGCGCGACAGCGTCCAGTCCGGACGATTCGCGATCATGCCGTGCAGGCGTGCCTTGCCCCAGCTCGGGAAGAATTCGGTTTCTTCGATTGCCTGCAATGCAGTTTCACGCAGGGTCGCGCCCTGATTCTTCGGCATCACATCCATACCGGCAAACCACTGCGAAGTGGCGCGGTAGATGATAGGTGTCTTATGGCGCCAGCAATGCATATAGCTGTGGTCGAACATCACCAGCTTGAACAGCGAGCCGACTTCATCCAGCTTCGCGCAGATCGGTTTCGATGCTTCCCAGATGGTCAGGCCGCCGAACAAAGGCAACCACGATGCGTATTTGCCGTCGCCCATGACCGGCGCGATGATTTCATCGTCGCGCATGCCATGTGATTTGCAGGAAATAAAATCTTCGATACCGTAGGCAGGTGCCGAGTGCACGATGCCGGTGCCGCTGTCAGCGGTGACATAGGTACCGGTGTAGATAGGCGACAAACGGTTGTAACCAGGATCAACATCTGCAAACGGATGCTTGAATTTGATCATGGCCAGCGCTTCGCCGACGCAGGTTGCGATGACGGTACCGGTCAGGCCGTAACGTTGCAGTGTGGCCTCCACCAGATCGGCGGCGAGGATCACGAGGATGGTTTCGCCATTGCGTTCGGTTTGCACCAGCGCGTAGGTGAATTCAGGATGAACGTTCAACGCCTGGTTGGCCGGGATGGTCCACGGGGTGGTGGTCCAGATGATGGCGTAACCTTTGTTGGTTGGCAGCTTGGCCAGTCCAAATGCTTTCGCTACTTTTTCCGGTTCGGCAAACGGGAAGCCGACGTCGATGGCCGGGTCGCGCTTGTCCTGATATTCGACTTCTGCTTCAGCCAGCGCCGAGCCGCAATCGAAACACCAGTTGACTGGTTTCAGGCCGCGATAGACGTAACCTTTTTCCAGCAGGCTGCCGAGTGCGCGCAGTTCATCAGCTTCATTGCCGAAGTCCATGGTCTTGTATGGCTTGTCCCATTGACCGAGGACGCCAAGACGGATGAAGTCTTTCTTTTGGCGCTCGACTTGTTCATTCGCATAAGTACGGGCCTTGGACAAGACTTCAGCAGTCGGCAGGTTTTTGCCGAATTGTTTTTCGATCTGGATTTCGATCGGCATGCCGTGGCAATCCCAGCCTGGTACATACGGTGCGTCAAAGCCGGCGAACTGGCGCGTCTTGACGATCATGTCTTTCAGGATTTTGTTGACGGCGTGTCCGAGGTGAATATCGCCATTCGCATACGGTGGGCCGTCGTGCAGAATGAATTTCGGGCGGCCTTTGGAAGCCTTGCGAATTTTTTCGTAAACCTTTTGCTCTTGCCATTGCTTGACCCATTGCGGTTCGCGTTTGGCGAGGTCACCGCGCATAGGGAATGGGGTGTCGGTCATATTGACCGGGTATTTACTTTGCGGTTTTGCTGCCGGCTTGCCAGGTTTGTTTTGATTGTCGGACATAATATTTTTTCGAGGGTGATCGGTGTAACAACGGTCGTGATACTTCAGCGAGTCATCGTCAAATTCGGTCGGTCGCGGAAGTGGCCGCGTCGGTCAGTTGCTTGAAATAGGCGCGTGCTTCCACAGCGTCGCGGTTGATCGCGGCGGTCAGCGTGGGCAGGTCTATGTATTTCTCTTCATCGCGCAGTTTCTTGAGGAATTCCACACGGATCAAACGGCCATAGCATTGCTGCTCGTAGTCGAACAAATGCGTCTCCAGCAGCACGCGGCCGCTGTCGTCTACCGTTGGACGTACGCCTATGCTGGCCACGCCGGGCAAGGGATGGTCGTCGAGGCCATGCACTTGCACTATATATATGCCGGACACGGCAGGGTGTTTGTGCGCGACGCGTACATTCAGCGTCGGGAAGCCGATGGTGCGACCCAGCTTCTTGCCATGGATGACATGGCCGGACATCGCATACGGATGGCCGAGCAATTCTTCGGCATGGGCAAAGTCGCCTTGCAGCAAGGCTTCCCGTACTGCCGACGACGAGATGCGGGTGCCAGTGCTGCTGGTCACAGTCGGTTGCGATTCGACATGGAAGCCGTATTGCTTGCCTGCTTCGATCAGGGTCGCGACATTGCCTGCGCGTTTGGCACCGTAGCAAAAGTCATCGCCGACGATCAGCCATTTGACGTGCAAGCCTTGCACCAGGATTTTTTCCACGAATTCCTGTGGCGACAAGGAGGCGAAGTGGGCATTGAAGTGTTCGACAATGACGCGATCGACGCCTGCTTTGGCCAGCGATTGCAATTTGTCGCGCAGGCTGGCGATGCGGGTAGGAGCCTTGGAAGGATCAC
The DNA here is from genome assembly GCF_003852535.1 of Herminiimonas sp. KBW02. Classification (GTDB taxonomy): domain Bacteria; phylum Pseudomonadota; class Gammaproteobacteria; order Burkholderiales; family Burkholderiaceae_D; genus Oxalicibacterium. Next base: position 211,546 of record NZ_QAJP01000004.1, read on the forward strand.
CGGCACGCGCGGCAAAGAATTCACGCGGATGCGGCTCGAACGTCATGACCGCCGATTCCAGCCCCATTTTTGACGCGACTTCGCGCAGGCGCCCCAGCAGGGCCTGATGCCCGCGATGCACACCGTCGAAATTGCCTATCGCCAGCGCGCAGGGCGCACGGGATGCAGCATTGGGAAGTCCGCGAAATACCTTCATGTAATGAGTGAGTGAAACTGTCGCAAAACCTTGAATTATAAATGCTTTCGTCAGGTTTCCCTGCGACTAAGATGGCAGAAGGGGACAAACCGGCCTGTGATTAGCTGATTTTCCGCATAAGGCGGCGTGCGGAAACGCCTGTTACATCTCGCCCCAGACCGCATTCAGCGCGGCCAGCGCCGACAATCCGGCGGTTTCGGTACGCAGTACGCGTGGCCCCATTGCCAGCATTAATACGCCTTGTGCCAGCGCCAGGTCTTCTTCCTTGTCAGTAAAGCCACCTTCCGGGCCTATCATGATCGCTACCGATTGCGGCGGGTGATGACGCGCCCAGTCGGACAATGACTGCTCGGCACGCGGGCTGAGCATGATGCGTTTATGTAAATCCTGTTGCTGCACCCACTGATTGAAATCGACTGGCTCGGCCAGCGCCGCCAGGCGATTGCGTCCGCTTTGTTCGGAGGCGGCGACGATGACGCCTTGCCAATGCTGCATTTTTTTGGCGGCGCGTTCGGCGGACAGCCGCACCACGCAGCGTTGTGCGGCCAGCGGCTGGATCGCATGGGCGCCGAGTTCGACCGCTTTTTCGATGATCCAGTCCATTTTGGAGGCTTCGGGCAGTGCCTGCGCCACGGTCACCGCGTACGGCAGCTCGACCTCACGCGGTTCAAACAGTTTGATTTCAGCTGTCACCCGTTTCTTTTCTATGGTGGTGATGGTGGCGGTGTATTCGCCGCCTTCGCCATTAAAGAGGGTGATATGGTCGCCGCTACTGAGGCGCACCACCTGGATATGGTGGGCGACATGCTCGGGCAAGGTGATTACCGCGCCGATGGCGAGCGGCTGCGGGCAATAAAAACGAGGCATCTGTGATCCGTTGCTTGTCTTTTCGACATGGTTTTGCGAGGCTGGCGGGCGTCGCAATAATTAAATTAGGTGAAACTTTGGCATCAGGCCGGAATTCGATTTTAGTCTGAGCGCGCCACTCTGGTAAAATATGCGGCTTCGCAGCAATGCATTTTAAATTTGCTTGCAGCAGTACTTGTTCCGGATTTGATTCTATTCCATTCGACTCGCCATCTACACAAATCACATGACTTCCACGCTCCCGACTACCAAAATGGCCAACGCAATCCGTGCGCTGGCAATGGATGCAGTACAAAAGGCCAATTCCGGTCACCCCGGTATGCCTATGGGGATGGCAGATATTGCCGTCGCTTTGTGGGCTAATCATTATTCGCACAATCCGGCCAATCCTAAATGGGTTAACCGTGATCGCTTTGTGTTGTCGAACGGTCATGGCTCGATGTTGCACTACGCTTTGTTGCACCTGACCGGTTACGACCTGTCTATGGATGAAATCCGCAACTTCCGTCAATTGCACTCGAAAACCCCGGGACACCCTGAGGTAGATATCACCCCAGGTATCGAAACCACCACCGGCCCACTGGGTCAGGGCATCACCAACGCCGTTGGTATGGCATTGGCAGAAAAACTGCTCGCGGCTGAATTCAATCGCCCGGGTTTTGATGTCGTTAACCACCACACCTATGTTTTCCTCGGCGACGGTTGCCTGATGGAAGGCATTTCGCACGAAGCATGCTCGCTGGCCGGCACCTTGCGCCTGTCCAAGCTGATCGCTTTGTATGACGACAACGGCATCTCGATCGACGGCCATGTCGAAGGCTGGTTCACCGACGATACCCCTAAACGTTTTGAGTCCTACGGCTGGAACGTCATCCGCGCAGTAGACGGCCACGACGTCAATGCAGTCGATGCCGCGATCAAGCAAGCCAAAGTATCCGACAAACCAACCCTGATCTGCTGCCGTACCGTGATTGGTAAAGGTTCGCCGAACATGGAAGGCACCCACAATGTGCACGGCGCAGCGCTGGGCGACAAGGAAATCGCAGCAACCCGCGAAGCGATGGGCTGGACCTATGCACCGTTCGACGTGCCTGCAGATGTCTATGCAGCATGGGATGCAAAAGAAAAAGGCCAGGCACTGGAATCCAACTGGGATACCTTGCTGAAATCGTATAGCGAAAAATTCCCGCAAGAAGCAGCTGAGCTGGCACGTCGCATGGCCGGTGAATTGCCGGGCGACCTGAACAAGGCCGTTGATGCATACATCGCAGCATGCGTAGAGAAAAAAGAAACCATCGCGACTCGTAAAGCGAGCCAGAACGCGATCCAGGCACTGGCACCGGTATTGCCGGAATTCCTCGGCGGTTCGGCTGATCTGACCGGTTCCAACCTGACCAACTGGAAAGAATGCGTAGCAGTTCGCGCTGACCAGGCTGGTAACCACATCAACTACGGTGTGCGCGAATTCGGTATGAGCGCGATCATGAACGGTATCGCCCTGCACGGCGGTTACATTCCGTTCGGCGCAACCTTCCTGACCTTCTCTGATTACAGCCGTAACGCATTGCGCATGGCTGCCTTGATGAAGCTGCGCTCCATCTTCGTCTTCACACACGATTCTATCGGCCTGGGCGAAGATGGCCCGACCCATCAATCGATAGAACACGTTTCCAGCCTGCGCCTGATCCCTAACCTGGACAACTGGCGTCCATGCGACACCGTCGAATCCGCGGTGGCATGGGAGCAAGCGGTTAAACGCAAAGACGGCCCAAGCACGCTGATCTTCTCGCGCCAAAACCTGCCATTCCAGGAGCGCACCGCAGAACAAATCGCCGACATCAAACGCGGTGGTTATGTCTTGCGTGACGCACCGAATGCGAAAGCTATCCTGATCGCAACCGGTTCCGAAATCGAATTGGCGACCAAGTCGGCAGATGAGTTGGCCAAGCACGGCGTGGCAGTGCGCATCGTTTCGATGCCATCGACCGACGTCTTCGACCGCCAGGAAGCAGCATACAAAGCCAGCGTCCTGACCAAAGGCGTGCCACGCGTTGCAATCGAAGCTGGCGTGACCAGCTTCTGGTACAAATATGTAGGCCTCGAAGGTGGCGTCATCGGTATTGATACCTTTGGCGAATCGGCTCCGGCTGGCGTGCTGTTCAAGCACTTCGGCTTCACCGTCGAGAACGTCATCGCTGCAGTCAAAAAGACACTGGCGTGACCGAGATCACTTTCCGCCGCGCGACGGCTAACGATGCCGGGGCCATAGCGGCCTTGCGTGTAGAAAGCTGGCGCACGACTTATCGTGGCGTGATGCCGGATGCCTATCTGGACAGCATGCGCGCGGAAGAAAGTACGGCCATGTGGTCGCAGGTATTGCAGGCCGATTTGCCGACGATTTCGATCTTCGTGGCGGAAGCAGGAACCGAGCTGGTGGGTTTTGCTGCCGGTATGTTCCTGATGCCGGAAAAGTTTGATATGAATGCCGAACTGACGGCAATTTATCTCAAGCCTATCGCTCAGCGTGGCGGCGTCGGCCGTCGTTTGCTGTCGCTGATCGCTGAAGCCTTGCAAAAGCAGGGCGCGCATAGCCTGCTGGTATGGGTGATTGCCGGGAATCAGGGCGCGCGTCAGTTCTACCAGCAACTGGGCGCTGAACTATTGGTCGAACAACCGTTCACATGGGACGGGCTGGATTTGATGGAAGCCGGTTACGGCTGGCGCGACTTGCCTGCATTGCAGCAGGCGTGCGCCATATAAATACTGAATATTTTTGTTTGCTGTTGATTTTTTCTGGAGAAAAAGATGACCATCCGCGTTGCAATTAATGGCTACGGCCGTATCGGCCGCAACATCCTTCGCGCACATTACGAAGGCGGCAAAAAGAATGACATTCAAATCGTTGCGATCAATGATCTCGGCGATGCAAAATCGAATGCACATCTGACCCGTTACGACACCGCGCATGGCAAATTCCCAGGCACCGTTGAAGTAGACGGCGATTACATGGTCGTCAATGGCGATAAAATCCGCGTCTTTGCGCAACGCAATCCGGCTGAAATCGGCTGGGGTGAACTGAACGTAGACGTCGTGCTGGAATGCACCGGCTTCTTCACCACCAAGGAAAAAGCATCGGCTCACCTGAAAGGCGGCGCCAAGAAAGTCATCATCTCGGCTCCAGGCGGCAAAGACGTGGACGCAACCGTGGTCTTCGGCGTCAACAACAATGTGTTGAAATCCACCGATACCGTGATTTCGAACGCATCGTGCACCACCAACTGCCTGGCACCACTGGTCAAGCCTTTGAACGACAAAATCGGCCTGGTCAACGGCTTGATGACTACCGTACACGCGTACACCAACGATCAGGTACTGACCGACGTGATGCATGAAGATCTGCGTCGCGCACGTTCGGCTACCCAGTCTATGATCCCGACCAAAACCGGTGCAGCTGCAGCGGTAGGCCTGGTCTTGCCTGAACTGAACGGCAAACTGGACGGTTACGCGATCCGCGTTCCGACCATCAACGTCTCCATCGTGGACTTGTCCTTCATCGCTGCACGCGACACGACCGTTGAAGAAATCAACGCGATCATGAAGGAAGCGTCGGAAGGTGCATTGAAAGGTATCCTGACTTACCAGACCGAGCCGCTGGTTTCGGTTGACTTTAACCACAATCCGGCGTCGAGCAACTTTGATTCGACTTTGACCAAAGTGTCGGGTCGTCTGGTGAAGGTGTCGTCGTGGTATGACAATGAGTGGGGCTTCTCTAACCGTATGTTGGATACTACGGTTGCATTGATGACTGCCAAGTAATTCAGGTTTTGATTTAATAAAAACGCCCCGGAGTTCGGGGCGTTTTTTATTGGCTTAGCGCTGTAATGCGCCTGGGAAAATCTGCCTCTGGAACTAAGTTAGCCAGACTACTCGTTACTTGCGCTCAGACTACGCCTATCTTTTTTCATTTCTTCAGGTCCGTACGCGATGGAATAAAGCGATGTGTATAAGTCCTGAAGTTATCCCCGTTTTTTGTGCACAGGCTTGTGGATAAGCTCAGGGTAAGTCACTTATCTCATTGATAGATAAGCGATTTCATTTCATGCTCAAATGTGGGCATGCGCTGACATGAGTGGGGAGTATTAGCTGAATACCGCGCTCCACAAAGCTTCTACGTCTGCAATTTCCTCGGCCACCCGCTCAGTCTCAACCCGAGCCCGCTCCGCTCCTTGCAACCGTATCTGATGCTGCATTTTGCGGAAGGTACGGTAAGCATCTGCTACCTTGCCGGACAGCGTCTGATCTATCAGTCCCAGTTCCCCGCACAGCTTGAGCAGGGCGATGTTCCCGATGTCGCCGGTCAGTCGTGCATGCTGTGCCGAGTCGCGCAGGACCAGGAATTGCACGATGAATTCAATGTCTATCATGCCGCCGTTGTCATGCTTGAGATCGAACAGGTCGGTGCGGTTTGGATGGGCGTCGTGCAGTTTCTTGCGCATGTCCAGCACGTCGGTTTTGAGTTTCACCGGATCACGTTGCTGACGCAGGACTTCGACGCGTATTGCTTCAAAGCGCGCGCCGATGTCGGCATCACCGGCGCAGTAACGGGCGCGCGTGAGGGCCTGATGTTCCCACGGCCAGGCTGAGGTGGTCTGGTATTTCTCGAACGACGAAACGGTAGAGACCAGCAAGCCACTGGCACCGTCAGGACGCAGCGCGATATCGACATCGAACAGGATGCCGGCTGGTGTATGTGCCGTCATCCAGGTGATGAAGCGTTGCGCCAGTTTGGCATACAGACCGGGGGCTTCCTGATCGTCGTCATCGTAGAGGAAGATGACGTCGAGGTCGGACGCGTAGCCCAGTTCCTTGCCACCCAGCTTGCCATAGGCGATGACAGAGAATTTGGGTTCTTCGCGATGGCGCGTGGGCAGGGTTTTCCAGATTGCGTGTATGGTTTCTGCGACCAGCTTGTCGGCCAGTTCGGACAAGTGATCGGCCAGGCGTTCTACGCTGAGGTCGCCGACCAGATCCTGTGCCAGCAGGCGGATGAGTTGTGCGTGATGCATTTCGCGCAGCGCGTCCATCTGCCTTTCGGTATCGCCCGGCGTTTCGTCCAGGCGGCGACGGCAGTCGCGCGCGAAGGCGTTCCAGTCCGGTGTTGCCTTCAGCGTGCGGTCATCCAGCAATTCGTCGAGCAGGATGGGGTGGCGCGTCAGGTAACGGGCGGCCCATTCGCTGGCGGCGATCATGCGTATCACGCGTTCCAGCGCATGCGGGTATTCGGTCAACAGCGCCAGGTAAGCCGCACGCCGCGCAATTGCCTCAAAGAAATTCAGCAGGCGATTGAGTGCCAGCGAACGTGTTTCCGTGACTTTGGCGACGATGGGCAGTGATGCGTTGACCAGCGCCACCAGCTTGTTGCGACTGGCTTCCGGCAGCGATTGCAGGCGCGGTGAGTGCCAGGTTGCGAGCAGGCGCTGTGCGGCATCGGCTGCATGGTCGAAGGAGAGGGTGTTGAGATAGGCTTCTATCGCACCTGCATTGTCGGTGTCGCTCAGGACCGCACTCAGTTCTGCATCGACGTTTTCCTCGTTGCTGTCGCTGGCCTTGTCGCTGAAGATTTCATCGAATTGGGTGGCGACCAGTTTGCGTTGTTCTTCCAGCGCAGCCAGCAGGGACGGCACGTCCTGATACCCCATCATGTGCGCGACGATCAGGCGATCCGCTTCATTCGCGGGCAGCGTATGGGTTTGCGCGTCATCCAGGTATTGCAGCCGGTGTTCCAGGTTGCGCAGGAAGGTGTAGGCATGCAGTAACTGATCGACCACTTCGGGTTTGAATAATTGCTTTTCTGCCAGGATGCGCAGGGTGCGGCGGGTCGAACGGTCGCGCAGTGCGGCATCGCGGCCACCTCGTATCAGCTGGAATACTTGCGCCAGGAATTCGATTTCGCGGATGCCGCCGCGGCCCAGCTTGACGTTGTTGCTGCGGTCCGGGTGGCGCGCTTCCTGCCGGGTGACCTCGGCGCGGATTTGCGCATGCATGTTGCGTATTGCGTCGATGGAGCCGTAGTCCAGGTAACGGCGATAGACGAAGGGGCGGATGATTTTTTCCAGCGCTTCGATATCTGCCGGTTTGCCGGTCAGCGCGCGCGCCTTGACCCACGCATAGCGTTCCCATTCGCGGCCTTGCACGATCAGGTATTCCTCCACCATGCCGAAGCTGGCGGCCAGCGGGCCGGATGCGCCGTTCGGGCGTAAGGCCATGTCGACGCGGAAGGTAAAGCCGTCTTCGGTGATCTCCGACAGCGCGGCGATCAGCTTCTTGCCCAGCCGGGTAAAGAATTCATGGTTGGACAGCTGGCGCTGCTCCGGCGTGGTGGTGACGGTTTCGCCGTCTTCCGGGTAGACGAAGATCAGGTCGATATCTGAGGAAACGTTGAGTTCGCCGCCACCCAGCTTGCCCATGCCGAGTACGATCATTTCCTGGGTTTCGCCCGATTCCGCACCTACCGGCGTGCCGTGGATGGCCACCATATCGGCCATGACCGCCGCCAGGTGGCGCTGAACCGCGAAGTCGCCAAAAGCGGTCATGGTATCGACCACTTCCGCCAGATCGGCCTGGCCGCTGAGGTCGCGCCGGATCAGGGTGGCGATGACCAGGTTGCGCAAGCGGCGCATGGCGGCCGGCAGCGCGGCACCGGCATCTGTTTCGTTTTGTAAAATCCGAGCGAAAACCTCGGGGTTCAGGGATAATTTGCCGACTTCGGCTACCTTTTGTGCGCGGGTGTCATCCGCGTTAATCCATCGGGTATAAAACCGGGATGCAGCAACTTGGGTCAAAGGTATGTTCGTCACGGGCTGGGAGAGAGTATCCTAGGGGTTCTTGATGATTGCGGTGTAAGTCCGCGCTGTTGTCGGCGAATGTCAGTTTTTTGCTGGCCGACTGTTTTATTCTACGCGAAGTCGACTCACCGACCTTTTTGATTGATGCCTACAGACCAACGTCCACCAGAACAGCCCCAAACTGCCAATAAGCTGCAGGTGTGCTGGCGCTCGCTGCAGGCCTCATTGCGCTATGCCAACCGGGCCAGCTTCAATGCCTTGTGCTGGCTGGGCAAACTGTTGCTGGTGGCTTACTTCGTTTTTTGCGCGCTGTTCCTCAGCTTGCGCTATGTGGTTTTGCCACAGATTTCCAATTATCGAGTTGATGTAGAAAACGTCGCGACCAAGGCGATCGGCCGTCCGGTCACTATCGGAGCGATTGATGCATCCTGGCATGGCTTGCGTCCTTTCCTGTCGCTCGACAATGTCGCGATTTATGATCAGGGCGGGGATGTTGCCTTGCGTTTGCCTAAAGTGTCGGCCACCGTATCGTGGTGGTCGGTGATGGTGGCGGAGCTGCGCCTGCATAACCTCGAGATCGATAAGCCGAATATGGACATCGAGCGCGATGTCGACGGCAAGTTTTATGTCGCCGGAATGCTGGTCGATTTGCAGCAGGACGGCGACGGCAAGGCTGCCAACTGGATCTTGTCGCAACGCGAGATCAGGATCAGGGATGGGCAGTTACGCTGGCAGGATAAGGTGCGGCAAGCACCGGACCTATTGCTGAGCAAAGTCGATGTGGTCTTGCACAATGAAGGCCGTCGCCATCAGTTCGCATTCAAGGCTACACCGCCGACCGAAATTGCCGCGCCACTGGATGTGCGTGCGACTTTTGATCATCCTTATTTCTCCAAGAAAATTTCCGATGCGACGCGCTGGACCGGCACCATTTATTCCGCGGTGCGCGATACCGAACTGGCGAGCTGGAAACCTTATATCGACTTCCCGTTCGACTTGCAGCATGCCAAGGGGTCGTTGCGCGCATGGCTGGCGTTTGACCATGCACGGATTGCAGATCTGACTGCCGACCTGGCCTTGTCCGATGTGTCGGCACAACTGCGCAAGGACCTGGTGCCGCTGGAATTGACGTCTGCAAATGGCCGCGTCGCGATCAGCGAACCACTGGATGCGAGCTCACGCGACGGTACGCCGACCTTCGGTGCAAAGGGTTACACGATTTCGCTGATGGATTTTTCCTTGCAGACCCGTGATGGCCTGACTTTGCCAAGTACGACCTTCAGCAAGCGTTATGTGGCGGCGAAGAAAGACGCGCCTGAGCATGCAGAAGTCATGGTGAAACAGCTGGATTTGCAGGCCTGGGCCAACTTTGCCGGACGCCTGCCGTTGCCGGAAGAGCAGTTGCGCCTGATCAGCGATTTCGCACCGCGTGGCGTATTGAAGGATTTCACCGCGCAGTGGCAGGGTGCTTATCCGGAGATTGCTTCGTACAAGCTCAAAGGTGATTTTTCGCATCTGTCGATGAATGCCCAGCCTGCGCGTTCTGCACGTGCCGCTACCAAGACTACACCAGCGCAAGCAGCGGTACCCGCGATTCCCGGTTTTGAAAATTTGTCCGGACGCATCGATGCAAACAGCCAGGGCGGCAATATCGTGCTGGCATCGGATCAGCTGAAGCTGGCTTTGCCGACTTATTTCTCCGAGCCGGAAGTGGCGTTTGATACTTTCAATATGGATGCGCAGTGGGCATTCCAGAAGAATGATCAATTCCTGCTGACTGTGAAGGGTCTGAATTTTATGCAGCAGGGATTGACGGTCGGCCTGTCCGGCAGCCACCTGATGCCCTTGCATAAGCAGGCCGGAGACAAGCTGGGCACGATAGATGTGACAGGCACTATCTCCGGACTGGAGTTGAACAAGATAGGCAATTATCTGCCGACGGCGATGAATCCTGACTTCCGTAATTGGTTGTCGCATGCGCTGATTGCCGGCACCTTGCGCGACGGTCGCATCAAGCTGAAGGGTGATCTGGCGCACTTCCCGTTTCATACCAGCAAGCCGAATGAAAAACCGAAAGGTGAATTCACCTTTGGCGGCAGGATAGAAGACGGCGGCTTGAACTATGCGCCGGATTTGTTCGCGAAAGATGGCAAGGCACCGATGTGGCCGTTGCTGGAAAAAGTCCAGGGCACCATCCTGTTCGATCGCACCCGCATGGAAATCAAGGGTGAAAGCGGCAAGACCAACGGTGCCGATGTATCGAATGTGAAAGCGGTGATTCCGGATCTGCTGGCCGATGCGCCGGTACTGGATATTGATGGTAACGCCGCCGGTACCTTGCAAAACCTGGTGCAGTACACGCTGGATAGCCCGGTTGCGACCTGGATTGATCACTTTACAGATGAAACCAAAGCGACTGGCAATGCAACGCTGGCTCTGAAGTTGCATTTGCCACTGCACAAAATGATCGACGCCAGGGTCAAGGGCATACTGAAATTCAATAACAATAATGTGACCTTGCAAAACGTGATCCCGATGATGTCGGGAACGACCGGCCAGTTGGAATTTGATGAAAAAGGGTTGACGCTGAACGGCGTTAAATCGACGTTCCTCGGTGGTCCGCTGACGGTTTCTGGTGGCACGCAAAAGGACGGCAACATTCTGATCAAGGCAGACGGTACGCTCACAGCACTGGGTTTGCGCAAAAACTATCCGTCGCCTGCCATGCAAAAACTGACCGACAAGATTAACGGCAGCACGCGTTTTGGCGTCAGTATCGGGGTGCGTAGCAAGCGCGTGGATATCGTGGTCGATTCCAATCTGCGCGGCCTGGGACTGGATTTCCCAGCGCCACTGAACAAGGCAGCCAAAGATGCCTTGCCGCTTAAGTTTGAACAAATCAGCTCGCCGTCCGATAGTGCCACCATGATGCGTGACAACATCAAAGTAGCGCTTGGACCTTCGATCAGCGGCAGCTATGCACGCGAGAAAAATACCGCGGTGGCTAATCCCGAATGGCGCGTGGTCTATGGCGGCATAGGAGTGAATACACCGGCGCCGACGCCTATCAGCGGACTGGCACTCAACCTCAGCATGCGTAGCCTGAATGTCGATGACTGGCTCAAAGTAATGTCGACCGATGCACCTGATCCGAAGAAGAAAGTGGCGGCAGATCCTTTAAGTGTCGTCAATTTGTCGCAGTATGTTGATCCGACCAGCATTGCAGTGCGTGCGACGGAGTTGAATCTCCTCGACAAGAAATTCGACAACGTCGTGCTGGGCGCCACGCATGACAAAGGTGCGTGGCAAGCCAACGTCGATGCGGCGCAAATGTCCGGCTATATCACCTGGATAGAATCGTCATCCGGACGTGGCCTGGGTAAAGTGACTGCCAGGTTGTCGTCGCTGACGGTGCCGAAGACAGCCAATACCGAAGTCAAAAACCTGCTTGACGGCGTCGATACCGCAACTGAAATGCCGGCGCTGGACATCATTGCTGATAACTTTGAATTGATGGGCAAGAAGCTCGGTCGCCTGGAGCTGATTGCACACTATGTACGTGCCACCGAAGGTCGCGAATGGCGTATCCGCAATCTGGCACTGAGCAATCCGGATGCGAGCCTGAAGGCGAGTGGTAGCTGGCTGGCGAAGAAGGGCGGGAATAGTTCCAGCCTTGATTACAGTATGAATATCAATAACGCCGGCAACTTGCTCGGTCGTTTTGGCTTTGCCGATGTCGTACGTAACGGCAAAGGAAAAATGGATGGCACCATCAGCTGGAAGGGCTTGCCGTTCTCCATCGATTACCCTAGCTTGTCCGGCAACATTAACCTGGACATGGCAACCGGGCAGTTCCTGAAGGTTGAGCCGGGTGCCGCCAAATTGCTGGGCGTGCTGAGTTTGCAATCGATACCGCGCCGCCTGACGCTGGATTTCCGCGATATATTCGCCGATGGTTTTGCCTTCGACGGCATCACCGGCAGCGCGAATATCAATAACGGCGTAGCTTCCACCACCAACCTGAAAATGCGCGGTGTCAGCGCGACGGTATTGATAGAAGGTTCGGCCGACATCGACAAGGAATCGCAAAACCTGCGCGCAGTGGTGATCCCGGAAATCAATGCCGGTGCTGCTTCGGTTGCTTACGCGCTGGCGGTTAATCCGGTCATCGGCGCCGGCACCTTCCTGGCACAATTGTTCCTGCGTGAACCCCTGGCGCGCGCGTTCACATTTGAATACATGATTACCGGGCCCTGGAAAGACCCGAACGTGACCAAGGTAGAGCGCAAGAATGAACAATCTTCAAGCCCTGCGCCATTACCAACGCCGGGTTAATGTGTGGAAAACAAGCGTACAGAAAGCTGAATCATGACGAACCCACTCTCGCGTGTTGCCGCGATCCAGATGATTTCTACTCCGTCGATAGAGGAGAATATCGCGACGGCCGGGCGCCTGATAGCGCAAGCTGCACAGCAAGGTGCGCAACTGGTGTTACTGCCAGAGTACTGGGCGGCGATGGGCATGCACGAAACTGACAAGCTGGGCTATGCCGAGCAGGTGGATGTCGGGCCTATCCAGGAATTCATGGCAGCGACTGCACGCGAACATCAGATCTGGCTGATAGGCGGTACCCTGCCGCTGGCGGCGCAAGTCGCTGATAAAGTCCTGAACACCATGATGGTGTACAACCCGGCTGGCGAGCGCGTACAGCGTTACGACAAAATCCATCTGTTCAGCTTCACCAGGGGTGAAGAATCCTATGACGAAGCGCGCACCATCGTGGATGGTCATGATGTGACGACCTTCGATGCGCCGTTTGGCAAAGTCGGTTTGTCGGTTTGCTACGACTTGCGTTTCCCGGAGCTGTACCGTGCGATGGGGGATTGCACACTGATCGTGGTACCGGCTGCATTTACTTATACAACCGGTAAGGCGCACTGGGAAATCCTGCTGCGTGCCCGCGCCATAGAAAATCAATGTTATGTGCTGGCGGCAGCGCAGGGCGGACGTCATAAAAACGGCCGTACCACCTGGGGCCACAGCATGCTGATCGATCCGTGGGGCGAGGTAAAAACCGTGCTGCCAGAGGGCGAAGGCCTTGTAATTGGCGACATTGAACCCCATTATTTATCAGGTGTTCGGGAAAATCTTCCTGCATTGAAACATCGCAAGCTGTAGTAGTTGGGGGCGAAGGAGCCATTTGCTCTACAATTCGCCTATCCGAATCAATTTTTGCGCTTGACGCGTAAATAGCAAAGACACAATGACTCCATTCGAACCAAATCTCAAAACGCTAGCCGTCGCCCGCGATGTATTGTTGACGCCTTTTGGCCTGGATGAATCCATCCTGATCAAAACGCTGGGGTCGATGTTTACGCATCGCGTTGACTATGCAGATTTGTACTTCCAGTTCACCAAGAGTGAAGGCTGGAGTCTGGAAGAAGGCATCGTTAAGACCGGTAGCTTCTCCATCGACCAGGGTGTCGGCGTGCGCGCCGTATCCGGCGACAAGACCGCATTCTCGTATTCGGATGAAATCTCCGAACGCGCCTTGCTCGAAGCCGCACAGGCGACGCGTACCATCGCGCGCCAGGGCGCAGGCAAGATCAAGGTAGCGTCGGCGATCCAGCACGCTGGCGGCCGCTCGCTGTACCTGCCGCATGATCCGCTGACGTCGCTGGATGCAACGGAAAAAGTAAAGCTGCTGGAAAAAATAGAACGTATCGCACGCGCCAAAGATCCGCGTGTGGTGCAAGTCATGGCTGGCCTCGCTGGCGAGTATGACGTCGTACTGGTGGTACGTAGTGATGGCGTGCTGGCTGCCGATATCCGTCCTCTGGTACGCGTGTCGATTACCGTGATTGCAGAACAAAATGGTCGTCGTGAAATGGGTTCCAGCGGTGGCGGTGGTCGCTATAGCTATGCCTACTTCGACGATGAATTGCTGGAAAAATATGCGAGCGAAGCAGTTGCTTCTGCGCTCGTGAATCTGGATTCGCGTCCGGCGCCTGCCGGTCCGATGACCGTGGTGCTTGGCCCTGGCTGGCCGGGTGTCTTGTTGCACGAAGCCATCGGTCACGGTCTGGAAGGTGACTTCAATCGTAAAGGTTCGAGTGCATTCTCCGGTCGCATCGGCGAGCGTGTCGCAGCGAAAGGCGTAACGGTAGTGGATGACGGTACGATCGCTGATCGTCGTGGTTCGCTGAATATTGATGACGAAGGCAATCCGACGCAGTGCACTACGCTGATCGAAGACGGCATTCTGAAAGGCTATATCCAGGACACCATGAATGCGCGCCTGATGAAAATGCCGGTGACTGGTAATGCACGTCGCGAATCGTTTGCGCACCTGCCTATGCCACGCATGACGAACACTTATATGCTGGGCGGGGATAAAGATCCTGCTGAAATCCTGGCGTCGGTAAAGAACGGTTTGTATGCGGTGAACTTCGGCGGCGGTCAGGTTGATATCACCAACGGTAAATTCGTATTCTCGGCCAGTGAAGCCTACATGATCGAAAACGGCAAGGTGACTTACCCGGTCAAAGGCGCCACCCTGATCGGCAATGGCCCTGACGTGTTGAATCGTGTATCGATGATAGGCAATGACATGCGTCTCGACAGTGGCGTGGGCGTGTGCGGCAAGGAAGGCCAGAGCGTGCCGGTAGGCGTCGGTCAGCCGACCTTGCGTATCGATGGGGTGACAGTGGGCGGTACGGCCTGATAGTGTTGGTATTCAGGCCATAATTGTTATATCTGTCACGCCTTTTAACCGTTTTGCTTGCGAAACCCACGGATTTATTGCACTATTACCGACAGATAACCGCATTACACCTGAAAACATGACTTCTTCGCGCTTCCAATTTTACTTTTACTTTAGCTATTCCAGCCCAACGGCGGTGGAGAAGCGGTAAGCGCGCAGGTAAAAAAAGCTTAGACCGAAATTCTTTAAAAAACCGCCCGCGATGGCGGTTTTTTATTTTTGCAGAACAGATTTTGACTGGAGAAAAACATGCCACGCACAGATGATTTACGGATTCGAGAAATGAAAGAACTGACGCCACCATCGCATTTGATACGTGAGCTGGGCATTACCGAAAAAGCAGCAACGACCGCAGCGAATGCGCGCGTCGCCCTGCATCGCATTTTGCATGGACAGGATGACCGCCTGATGGTGGTGATCGGACCTTGCTCCATCCACGATCCTAAAGCCGCGATGGAATACGCGAACCGCCTGATCAAGGAGCGTGAGCGTTTCGCTGGTGAATTGGAAATCGTGATGCGCGTGTATTTCGAGAAGCCACGTACCACGGTCGGCTGGAAAGGCCTGATCAACGATCCGTACATGGACAATAGCTTCCGCATCAATGACGGTTTGCGTATTGCGCGTGAGTTGCTGTTGAACATCAACGAACTGGGCCTGCCTGCAGGTACAGAGTTCCTCGACGTGATCAGCCCGCAATACATCGCCGACCTGATCAGCTGGGGCGCGATTGGTGCGCGTACCACCGAGTCGCAGGTACACCGTGAACTGGCATCCGGCCTGTCGTGCCCGGTCGGTTTCAAGAACGGAACCGATGGCAACGTGAAAATCGCAGTTGATGCGATCAAGGCCGCATCGCAGCCGCATCACTTCCTGTCGGTGACCAAGGGCGGTCATTCAGCGATTGTCTCGACGCTCGGTAATGAAGATTGCCACGTCATTCTGCGCGGCGGTAAAACGCCTAACTACGATGCTGTCAGCGTTGAGCAGGCATGCAAGGATATCGCTGCAAACGGCCTGGCTTCACGTTTGATGATCGATACCTCGCACGCGAACAGCTCGAAGAAACCGGAAAACCAAATCCCGGTATGCGCCGATATCGCCAAGCAGGTTGCCGGTGGCGACACCCGCATCGTCGGTGTGATGGTTGAATCGCATCTGGTGGCTGGTCGTCAGGATCTGATCCCGGGCAAGGAATTGGTCTATGGCCAGTCCGTCACCGACGGTTGCATTAACTGGGAAGACAGCCTGGGCGTGCTGGAAGGTCTGGCGGAAGCGGTCAAACAACGCCGTCACGTCAAGGATCCGGACGCTTAAGAGCGCCAAGTCGAAATCAAAACGGGCACTGCTTGCAGTGCCCGTTTTTTATTCTGCGACCGAAAACCATGGTTTCCGGCGATTTTTAAGACGTTTAAAGATTGATAATGTCGGGAAACTAATTACACTATGGATTCCCTTATCTTTCCTTCATCACTATGAAAATCCTCATTACGCTCGCTTGTGCTGTGTGCTTCTCGGGTATCGCTACTGCGGCGACGCAGGAAGATGATGTCAATCGTTATGTGCAGATATTCTCCAGCAGCCAGACTTTTGATCAGCACGCGGTAGAAGCATTGGCCTGGATGGGCGTTTCGGATCCACGTGTATTCGACGTCGTTGAGCGTCGTGTGCTGGCCGGTGTGGCACAGGGCCAGCCTGATAAACACACGAAGAATGAGATCGGACTTTCGATACGCGCGCTGGGCTTCTCCGGGCAGCCTAAGTACAGAGATACCTTGTTGCAGATTTCGGCAGATCGCGTCTACGGACGCTACGCCAAAACAGCATTGGAAGATTTACCCGATTACCAGAAATGGAATCCGATCATTTCCAATCGTGCGAACTTTGATCCTAAATATAGCGATGATGTAAATCGCGTCCTGATCATGCTGCGCTCCGATGATTTTGAATTGAAAAAGATAGGTGCCAAACGTATCTATTTCCAGAATAAGGATGAGGTATTGCTGGATGCGTTGGTAGAGCAGATCCGTGCAAGCTATCAGTACAGCAATGCACAACGCAGCGATACGATAGCGTGGATGGTCAAGGCACTGGGCAGCGCCAAACAAGCCAAGTACCGTCCTGTATTGGAAGAGGTCGTTACTTTTACAACCGATCGCAAGATTGCGAGACACGCCAAAGAAGCTTTGGAAAAGTAATACATTCCTGATCGCGGCAGTCTGAAAACTGTCGGGGCACTATGTAAAACGGGCACTGTATGCAGTGCCCGTTTTTTATTGTCGGCCGTGTCTGACTATTAAAAACGCTTGGTCAGCAGCATTTGCTCGCCTTCACGGCGCATTTCGGTGCGCTTCAGGAAAGACATGCCGAGCAAGGCAAAGCCCAGATCGTTTTCCTGTACCAGTGCATCGACCTGATTGAGCACGATGTCACCGACTTTCACTGTATTCAGGACGACGTGGTAGGCGGGGATGGTACCGTTGGCCGTGCTGACGTAGGTCTGGCGTCCTTTTTTGTAGTCTATGCCCAGTCGTCGAGCATCGGAGGCAGACAGCGCGATCATCGATGCGCCGGTATCCACCAGCATGCGCATGCTGCCACCGTTGATCTGCCCCTGTACCAGGAAGTGACCGTGCGTATCAGCTTGCAGGGTGACGCTGCTGGCGCCGGAAGGCGCGATGCGATTGACATGGCCGCCTATTTCTATCCGTTGCTTTTTGCCATTGCTGGCTACGGTCGCGGTGGTCTGGTCTACGTCGGTCAGTGTAATACCCGGGGTGATGGTGTTGCCGACCGCGTAGGTTCGGGGCGCGCCGCCGTTTATGACCAAGACTGCTTTGCCGGGAAACAGACCAACCACACTGATGTTGGTGGCGGAATCCGCTGCATGTGCCTGCCAGCTGAGCAGGCACAGGAGAGTTGCAAGCAGTGTAGTTTTCATGGCGGTGGCCTGAGGTTGTTGGGACTGCTTGCAGCGATTGAATGATTAATCGCGATAGTTATCGAAAGTCAGCGGCAAATCTTTTACTTCTTTCAATAAGAGGGCCTGAGCTTCTTGCAAGTCATCCCGCTTTGCGCCGGTAATGCGGACGGCATCGCCTTGTATGCTTGCTTGTACCTTCAATTTGCTATCTTTGACGAGGCGGACGATCTTTTTAGCAGCGTCCGATTCAATGCCGTTTTTGATTTTAATAACCTGCTTTAACTTGTCTCCACCGATTTTTTCGATGTTGCCATGGTCCAAAAAGGCCAGATTGAATTTACGTTTGCTGAACGTATCTGTCACCACGTCTCGTACCTGGTCCAATTGGAAGTCGGAATCAGCATAAATGCTGATGTCACGTTCTTTCAATTCAACGCGCGCGCTGGTTCCCTTGAAATCAAAGCGTGTATTAATGATTTTCTCTGCTTGGATAATAGAGTTTTTGACGGCTTCTAAGTCGGCTTTTGACACGGTATCAAACGATGGCATGGTGATTTCCTTCTTGCGGGGCTCGCGGCAGGGAGCCGGCGTAAGCCTGTTGTTCATTCGGTTTGGCTGCCATTCTAACGGACAAAAAACCGGGCAGCTAGTGCTGCGATTATAATCGCCCACTATGACTCATTCTTTGCCCGTACAGCACCATTTTTCCTTGCGCCACCTGAATACCTTCGGGGTAGCGGCGAGTGCGCAAGCCTATCTTCCTGTCAGCAAGGTCGAGCAGCTGGAACAGGTGCGGCAGGATCCTGCGCTGGCTGCTTTGCCACGCCTGGTGCTGGGTGGCGGCAGCAATATCCTTTTGACACGTGATTTCCCCGGGCTGGTGCTGCATATGGGCATCAAGGGCATGGAAATCGTCGGTGAAGATGAGGTCGCCACCTATGTTCGTGCTGCCGCCGGGGAAAACTGGCATCAGTTCGTGCTATGGACGCTGGAACAAGGACTGGGCGGGCTGGAAAACCTGTCCCTGATACCGGGCAGTGCAGGGGCGGCGCCTATCCAGAACATCGGCGCCTATGGCATAGAGATCAAGGACAGGTTTCACGCGTTAACAATGTTTGATTTCGCCACGGGTGAACAGCGCGTGCTGGACAAGGCCGCCTGCCGCTTTGCTTACCGCGACAGTGTCTTCAAGCACGAGTTGCGTGATCGCGCAGTGGTACTCGATGTGACCTTTGCCTTGCCCAAGCAATGGCAGCCCAATGTGCGCTATGCCGATGTGGCGCAGGAACTGGCAGCACGTTCGATTACCGAACCGACACCGCAGGACATCAGTGCTGCCGTGATCGCCATACGCACGCGTAAATTGCCCGATCCTGCCGTCATCGGGAATGCAGGCAGTTTCTTCAAGAACCCGGTAGTGACGCCGGCACAACGCGATAACTTGCTGCAGCGCTATCCGCAGATGGTCAACTATGCGCAGCCGGATGGCAGCGTCAAGCTGGCGGCGGGCTGGCTGATAGACCAGTGCGGCTGGAAGGGCAGGACGGCAGGCGCAGCCGGGGTCTATGAGAACCAGGCGCTGGTGCTGGTGAACCGTGGCGGTGCCAGCGGTGCCGACATCGCACAACTGGCTGCAGCAATACAGGCCGATGTGGCGCAACGCTTCGATGTGCAGCTGGAACCTGAACCGATTTTTCTTTGAGTTCTAATAATGGATAGCAAGATTTTATTGCAGGTGCTGGGTAGTTATTTCACACTCAGTCTGTTGAGCTTTGCCGCGTACGCGATCGATAAATCGGCTGCGCGCAAAGGCACGTGGCGCATTAGCGAAAACAATTTGCATGTGCTGGATTTCCTCGGCGGCTGGCCGGGCGGATTTGTGGCACAAAGAATGTTGCGGCATAAAACCAGCAAAGCCTCATTCCAGCGTATTTACTGGGTGACGGTGGTGCTGCATTGCGCGTTGGTGGGGTGGTTGCTGTCGCCGTATGGCAGCGATGTCTTGCGGAGTTTGGCTTAATTCATACAGACAGTGTCGGTTCCAGAAAATCTACACTGAAACTGACACTGCCTTTGCTCTGTTCAGAGCGTCTTACTTGGACAAGTAAATATCCTTGTCCTTGTCTTGCAGGAAGACTTGCGTATAGCGTCCGATAGTCGCATTTGCGTATTGATCTTCACCATAGCTACGGCACGGTGCACATGCATAACGCGGGATTTGCACCGCCAGGATGTGGTTGCGGGTATCGTTGCAACGCGAATCGATGACTACCGTACCACCGCAATCCGGGCAGGAACGCACCGTTTCATTGATGTTTTCGCGGATGCCGTCGGTGTCGTAATATACGTCCATGCTGCGCTTGTGGAATTCCTGTTCCGGATAAACCTGCTCACGCAACTCATGTCGGTTGTTCCAGTGATGGAAGGTCGCGTCTTTCAGTTTTTCCAGATAGGCGGTGATGTTGGCCGGTTGCTTCTGACTTTCCGCATCGTAGTCCGGTTCCTTGATATGGCTGAAGTCCATGCCTGCCATCGCCAGGATGATGCCGGTGTTGATATAAGGCAGCGCCGTTTCTATCGAGTAGCCACCTTCCAGCACGGCCAGGTCCGGTGCCAGTCGCTGATTCAGTACCGCGTAGCCACGCGCGGTGAATTTCATGTTGGTGATCGGATCGGAGTAGTGGTTATCCTGTCCGGCCGAGTTGATGATGAGGTCGGGTTTGAATTCGTCGAGGATAGGCATGACGATTTCATCCAGCACATACAGGAAACCTTCTTCGCAGGTGTCCGGTGGCATCGGCAGGTTGATGGTGGTGCCGAAAGCATTCGGGCCGCCGAGTTCATCAGCAAAACCGGAGCCAGGGTAGAGCGTACGACCATCCTGGTGCATGGAAATGAAGAGCGTATTCGGATCGTGCCAGAAGATATCCTGCGAACCGTCACCGTGATGGCAATCGGTATCGACGATGGCGATTTTCTTCACGCCATATTTGTGGCGGATGTACTCGACCATGATGGCTTCCATGTTCAGCGTGCAAAAGCCGCGGCTGCCATGTACCACGCGATAAGAGTGGTGGCCGCAAGGGCGTACCAATGCAAATGCATTGTCCACTTCCTTGGTCATCACCTTGTCTGCCGCCGTGATGCAGCCACCGACCGCGATCAGGTGCGATGCATGCACGATTTCATCGATACCTGGCACGCAGAAATGTACGCGCTGGATATCTTCGACGGTAGCGACGCCGGGTTTGAATTCCTTGATGTTGTCGAAATCCAGCAAGCCTTCTTCAAACACCTGATCCTGCGTGTACAGCAGTCGCTCTTCACGTTCCGGATGTGTGGGTGAAATCGCATAATCAAATGCGGGGAAAAATACCAAACCTGTTTTTTTAGTCACGATGTGTTCCTCACGCTTTGCTTATTGTTGTTGCTTGATAAGTCCGGGTTTGATCTGCAAGCGGACACGTATATTTTTGCCGGTAGTGGCGTAGCCATGAATGACGTTGAATGATTGCAGGTCCGCGACTTCGACTTCAAGGTCTTCATCACGTGCACCGGCAGCCCGGGCGATTTCCAGCAATCGTTCCTTGCCAATCTCGACGATTTCATCGACGCTGGTGCGCGAAGAAATTTTCTGTTTGCGGCCGTCTTCGGCGAAGCTCAGTTGCTGCGATTCGGTATCGGCCAGCAAATTCAGTTCGACCGTGGTGCGTGCCATCGCTGCACCGCTGGCATTGATCACTTCCGAGTCCTGCGGCACGATGGCCGGCAAGGCCAGCAACGCACCTACCTGTTCGGCGATATAAGGAGCAGGGCCGCCGACGGCGATCAATTGTTGCGGTTGCAGGACTTTGCCTTCCAGTAGTTCATGGATGGTGTACACCGGTTTGCTGTTGACCTCTGCAATCATTTCATTGACCTTGGTCGCGATGCGGCCGCACATGGTGTCGACGATCGCTTGCGCCACCTGTTGTGGTGTTTGCTGCAGGCTGGCCGCCAGGCCTTCCATCGCACGCAGCGCCTTGGCCGGGTCGCCGATGTTGGCGCGACCAAGTACGATCAATGCATCAGTAGGTGTCGGGAATGGGCCATCGAATGCCATGGCCGAACCTTTGCGTTCCGGACCGATTTGCAATCCGCCATCGACGACCTGTACCTGGCTGTCGCCACCGAGTGCCATCGAATGTGTGAGCAAGCCGCGTATCAGTGTCTTGTGTCCTTCGATCTCTACGCCTTGTGGTTCCAGCAGCGGTGCGCCATCGGCGAACAAGGCGATGTCGGTGGTGGTGCCGCCGACGTCTATCGATACCGAGTCCGCCGTCGAGCTGACGAAAGGCAGTACGCCCATGATGGTCGCAGCCGGGCCGGACAGGATGGTTTGCACCGGATACTTGCGCGATTGTTCGACGCCTATGGTGCCGCCGTCTGCTTTCAGGATGAAGAGCGGGACATCGACGTTCAGTCCTTGCAGGTAGCTGGCCAATTGATCAACCATACGGCTGTGCAGGCGCCAGATCGCCGCATTGAGGTAGGTGGTGGCGATGCGGCGCGGGAAGTTCAGCACGCCGGATTGATGGTGACCCAGCGAAACATGACTGGACTGGCTATCAAAGTAGGCGCCGACTTCCTGCTCGTGTACCGGATTACGGGTAGAGAATTTGCCGATCACGGCCAGGTTCTCGATCTTGTCCTTGCTGAATTGCTGTTTCAGGGCAGCCAGCTCATCGTCGTCCAGCGCTTCTGCTTCTATGCCGCGATGATTCATATAACCGGCGATCAGCGTGGTCTGGTCAGCCAGCGGCAAGTCCCTGGGCGACACGCCCGGGCCGTTCATGACGATCAGGCCGACCGGATCGAGCTGGTTCTGCGCCACTGCATTGGTAGAGATGGTGGTGCTGAGGACGATGCGATGCAGTTGCTTGATATCGTCAGGCGTAGCGACAGCCTGGGTAGCGCGCATGACGCATCCGAGGATATCGTTCTTGTCGGTCAGTACTTTGGATTTGCGGATAATTTTGCGGTTTTGCATCAATACCGAATCGGTATGGGTGCCGCCGACATCAATTCCAAGAATCATGCTTTTCTTTCTTAGTTAAAACACAGCGGGTAGGTCAAGCGATATTAGAACTCATTTCATCAATATCCGTGAGATGCGTTCTTACCAAAAGCGGTGCTGGCAAGGCGTGCGACGCGTCGCATAGCGGGCTATGCGCAAGGAGCACAACGCGGCCAGCGCCGCTTTTGGTAAGAACCCGAAGGGAACGGGCTATTTGGGCGTATTGCTGCGTTGCGCCGCTTGCCAAGGGGACCACCCTTGGCTGCGCGACACGCCTTGCACTACCTCCCAAATAGCCGCGTTCGCACTCGCGGATATTGATGAAATGAGTTCTAGTTAATTCAAACTGGCAGAGAGCAATCTTTAACAGCGTCATTATGGTGGAAGGCATGCAGGGCCGTCCAGACGGCACCGTTTATGAAAAAGCCCGCCTTCATGACGAAGCCGGGCTTTTTGTAAGCTATGCAATCAAATGCGCTAGCTTAGTCAAAGTAGTTCAGTCCCATTGAAGCATTGACTTCAGACAGTGTTTTGGCTGCGACTGCACGTGCACGCTCGGTACCGCGTTTGAGCATGGCGAGCACTTCGCCTTTGTCTTGCGCATATGTTTCGCGGCGGGTACGTATCGGCTCTATCATCGCTTGCAGCTGCGCTTCCAGGCGGCGCTTGACCACGCTGTCACCCAGACCGCCACGGCGATAATGCGCTTTCAGCTCTTCTACTGCAGCCTTGTCGTCATCAAAAGCATCGAGGAAGGAAAACACGACGTTACCGTCAACCTGGCCGGGATCTTCGACCTTCAGGTGATTCGGGTCGGTGTACATCGCATTGACGGCTTTTTTGATCTCTGCCGCAGTGGCGCCCAGCGCGATCGAGTTGCCGAGCGATTTGCTCATCTTGGCTTTGCCATCGATGCCAGGCAGGCGGCTGGTGGCGGACAGCAATTCCTTGCATTCGACCAGGATATCCTTGCCGACCACGCTGTTGAACTTGCGCACCAGCTCATTGGTTTGCTCGATCATAGGCAACTGGTCGTTACCGACTGGTACCAGGGTCGCCTTGAACGCGGTGATGTCTGCGGCCTGGCTGACCGGATAAGTCAGGAAGCCGGCCGGGATGTCGCGTTCAAAATTGCGCAGGCGAATTTCTTCCTTGATGGTCGGATTGCGCTCCAGGCGCGAAACCGTCACCAGATTCAACAGCACCATCGACAGTTCATACAGCTCAGGGATCTGCGACTGGATGAAGATCGTGGATTTCTCCGGATCGATACCGACCGCCAGATAGTCGAGCGCAACTTCGAGGACGTTTTCGGTCACGCGTTGATGGCGGCCGACGTTATCGGTCATCGCTTGCGTATCCGCCAGCAGGATGAATTGCTTGTGGGTGTCCTGCAGTTCCAGGCGCGACTTGAGTGAGCCGATGTAGTGGCCGAGGTGCAAGGGACCGGTCGGGCGGTCGCCGGTCAGGACGATGGCAGGGGAAGCGGCTGCTGCCGATGGGGCGTTCGAAGACATGTTTACTCCGTGATATGCGACTATGCGTCCGGCAAAAAAGCACAAAGACCGGTTGGTTTATCCGGTCTTTGGTTTGCGTCAGACGAAATTTTTTAGACGAAGTGGCAAACGTAGTCCAGGGTATCGATGGTTTCGATATCGAAGCTGGAGTTGGCCGGGACGTTGAATTGCTGACCACCTTCATAGGTTTCCCAGTCAGTTGCGCCAGCCAGACGGATGCGGCATTTGCCTGCATTCAATTCCATGATTTCTGCTGCGCCGGTGTTGAACTTCAGCGTCGATGGGAAAATCACGCCTATGGTTTTTTTGGTGCCGTCAGCAAACAGGACGCTGTGCGATACGCATTTGCCGTCGAAGTAGATATTGGCTTTCTTGATGACGCTGACTTGATCGAATTGTGTGCTCATGAGATCTGCTCTGATAAGGGATAAGTTAAAAATTATTCGTCTAAAAATTATTTGTCGCTGTCTTTGGCTATGCGCGGCAAGGACACCGAAGTGTTACCGGTCAGCAGGCCGACATCGTTGTAGATACCGAGTTTTTGACGGGTGTCGGTGATGTCCAGATTACGCATGGTCAGTTGGCCGATACGGTCAGCTGGCGAGAATGGCGCATCTTCGACTTTTTCCATAGACAGACGTTCCGGCGCATAGGTCAGGTTGGCCGATACGGTGTTGAGGATGGAGTAATCGTTACCACGACGCAGTTCGATGGTGACTTCACCGGTCACTGCACGTGCGACCCAGCGCTGTGCGGCTTCACGCAACATGATGGCTTGCGGATCGAACCAGCGGCCTTGATACAGCAGGCGACCGAGACGACGACCGCTTTCGCGGTATTGCTCGATGGTGTCTTCGTTGTGGATGCCGGTCACCAGGCGTTCGTAAGCGATGAACAGCAAAGCCAGGCCCGGAGCTTCGTAGATACCACGGCTCTTCGCTTCGATGATGCGGTTCTCGATCTGATCGCTCATGCCGAGGCCATGACGACCGCCGATGCGATTGGCTTCCAGCATCAGTTCGACCATATTGGTGTACGGCACGCCGTTCAGTGCAACCGGACGGCCTTCTTCAAAGCGCACGGTGACTTCTTCACGTTTGACTTCGACATCGTCACGCCAGAACGCGACACCCATGATAGGTTCGACGATCTTCATGCCGCTGCTCAGTTCTTCCAGGTCTTTCGCTTCGTGCGTAGCACCGAGGATGTTCGAGTCAGTCGAGTAGGCTTTTTCTACCGACATTTTGTAGTCGAAGCCGGACTTGATCAGGAATTCCGACATTTCCTTGCGGCCGCCCAGTTCCTGGATGAAGGTGTCATCCAGCCATGGTTTGTAGATGCGCAGCGCCGGATTCATCAACAGGCCGTAGCGGTAGAAACGTTCGATGTCATTACCTTTGAAGGTGCTGCCGTCGCCCCAGATATCGACGTTGTCTTCTTTCATCGCAGCGACCAGCATGGTGCCGGTAACAGCGCGACCCAGCGGGGTGGTGTTGAAATAAGTCACACCTGCGGTCGAGATATGGAACGCACCGCTTTGCAGAGCTGCAATACCTTCAGCCACCAGTTGTTCACGGCAGTCGATCAGGCGTGCCAGTTCAGCGCCGTAAGCTTTTGCCTTTTGCGGAATCGCGTTGTAGTCGGTTTCGTCAGGCTGACCCAGGTTCGCTGTGTACGCATATGGAATCGCGCCTTTTTGACGCATCCAGTGCAGGGCTGCGCTGGTATCCAGGCCGCCGGAAAAGGCGATGCCTACTTTTTGATTGACGGGAACGGATTGGAGGATATTCGACATGGTGTTTGCTTCGCGTACTTGGTGTAGTTAGGTCAGTGGTGACTGAGCGGGGAAATGGTTGTGTGGTATCTGATTAATCTAGTCGACCGAGGACGAGGTATTCGAGCAAGGCCTTTTGTACATGCAGGCGGTTCTCTGCTTCATCCCAGACCACGGATTGCGGTCCGTCTATGACTTCGGCTGCGACTTCTTCGCCACGATGTGCCGGCAGGCAGTGCATGAACAATGCATCCGGCTGCGCGCGTTTCATCTTGGCGGCATCGACGATCCAGCCGTCAAAGGCTTTCAGGCGTGCTGCGTTTTCTTCTTCAAAGCCCATGCTGGTCCAGACGTCGGTCGTGACCAGGTGCGCCCCGGCACAAGCGTCCGATGGCGATGCATGCAGCGTGTAATGCGTGTTGTCCATCGCGACCAGGGACTGGTCGATTTCGTAACCTTTCGGCGTCGAGACATTGACGTGAAAGTCGAATACCTGCGCTGCCTGCAGCCACGAGTACAACATATTGTTGGCATCACCGACCCAGGCGACCGTCTTGCCCTTGATCGAACCGCGATGTTCGATAAAGGTAAAGACATCGGCCAGTACCTGGCAGGGATGATGTTCATTGGTCAGGCCGTTGATCACCGGTACGCGCGAATTCGCAGCGAAACGCTCGATGATTTCCTGGCCGAATGTACGGATCATGATGATGTCGCACATGCGGGACATCACTTGTGCTGCATCTTCTACCGGTTCACCGCGGCCAAGCTGGCTGTCGCGGGTGTTGAGGTAGATCGCTGCGCCGCCGAGCTGGTGCATGCCGGCTTCAAAGGACAGGCGGGTGCGGGTGGAATTCTTTTCGAACACCATCACCAGCGTACGGTCGCTGAGCGGATGGTAGGGCTCGTAGTTCTTGAATTTGCGCTTGATAACACGGGTACGTTCTATGACGTGCTCGAATTCATCCAGCGTTAAATCGGAAAACTGCAGAAAGTGTTTGATTGCCATAATTGAAAACGGCGGCTAGGTTGGCGCCTGCCGCCGATTGTTGTAACTGCTTCAATTATAAGGGATTTCGATCTAAAAGCCAGCTTTAAGGCCGGAGCCTAGTACAGCTTTTGTGATGATTCATGCAATAACTGCAGGTAGAGCGCATGCCGCATAGGGGCAATGGCTCCGTCCGCAACTGCGGTACGGATCGCACATTCAGGCTCATTTGTATGATGGCAGTTATAAAACTTGCAGTGTCCCAGATACGATGCAAATTCCGGGAAAGCGCGCTCCAGCATGCCTTCGGTCAAATGATAAAGACCAAATTCCTGGAAACCAGGCGAATCGATAATCGCTGTTTCGTCATCAATTGTGTACAAGCGTGTGAAGGTCGTCGTGTGCTTGCCGGTATCGAGCGCGGCCGAGATTTCGCGTACTGCAATGTCGGCATCCGGCACGATCAGGTTGATGATCGACGATTTACCCATGCCCGACTGTCCGATCAGGATGGTCGAATTGCCTGTTAATAATGGCAAGAGTGCGGCACAGGTCGCTTCCGGTTGCGTGGTGGCTGATACTTCATGTACCGGATAGCCGAGGCTGGCATAGAAGGCGACGCGTTGCCGGGTTTTCTCCAGCGAGGCGACGACGTCTATCTTGTTAAGGATGATGTGTACCTTGACGCCCGCTGCTTCGGCGGCCACCAGCGAACGCGATACCAGGTCATCGGAAAAGCCCGGTTCGGTCGCCACCACGATGAAGAGTTGCGACACATTCGCGGCCAGCAGCTTGGATTTGTACTGGTCGGAGCGATACAGCAGGGTGTCCCGTTCGGTGATTTCTTCGATCACGCCCTGGTTGGCCGAGGTCAGTTTCAGTTTGACGACGTCGCCTACTGCGACATCGCTCTTTTTGCCACGCGTGACACATTGCAGTTTCGCGCTATCGGTTTGCACCAGATAGTGGCGGCCATGTGCGGCTATGACGATACCGGTAATGAGTGTGGTCATCAGGATGCAGTCCGTGCTACTGACTGCGCGTAAATCGCATCGAGTTTGGCAGCGCAAATGAAATCGTTGAGCGACAGGCCACCCAGGCCGTTATTCACGGAATGGGTGTCGTATTTCACTACGCATTGTTTATAAGTGATGACCAGCTCGGGATGATGGTCTTCCGTGTGGATGGTGTAAGCGATGGCATTCACAAAAGCCAGCGTCCGGTAGTAATTCTGGAAGGCATAGACCCGTACGATTTTGCCGTCTTGCAGCTGCCAGTCAGGCAGTGCCTGCAAATAAGTCGCGACTTCCGTTGCAGGCAATGCCGACGTTTGCGGTCGGCATGTTTGCAG
Organism: Herminiimonas sp. KBW02; assembly: GCF_003852535.1. Taxonomy (GTDB): domain Bacteria; phylum Pseudomonadota; class Gammaproteobacteria; order Burkholderiales; family Burkholderiaceae_D; genus Oxalicibacterium. The sequence goes on from NZ_QAJP01000004.1 coordinate 239,826, forward strand.
GCGTAAGTCGGCGGCGCTGTTCATGATGTCCAGATTCAACCTGCCGCCAGCAGTTTGTTGATACGCACTGTGGCAGGCGGATGGCTATCGTAGAACGCCGAATGCAGCGGATCAGGCGTCAGCGTCGATGCATTGTCTTCATACAGTTTGACCAGTGCCGATACCAGGTCTTGCGAATTGGTATGTTGCGCGGCGAATGCATCTGCTTCAAATTCATGTTTGCGTGAGCTGAGCGAAGTCAGCGGCGAGAACAGGAAGGAGAAGACCGGCAAGACCAGTGCAAACAGGATCAGTGCCATTGCATCATTGCTGGCGCCCATCATCGGTTCGACGCCGAGGCCGGTGTAGAACCAGGTCTGGTTTTTCAGGTAGCCGAGCACGGCGAGGAAAGCGAGCGAAGCGGCAAACATGACGACGATGCGCTTGACGATGTGCTTGAGTTTGAAATGGCCGAGTTCATGTGCCAGTACCGCTTCGATTTCATGCGGGGCCAGGCGCTCCAGCAAGGTGTCGAAGAAGACGATGCGTTTCGCCGCACCGAAACCGGAAAAGTAGGCATTGCCGTGCGCGCTGCGACGCGAGCCGTCCATGACAAACAGGCCGCTGGCCTTGAAGCCGACACGTTGCATCAGGTTTTCGATACGGGTGCGCAGGTTTTCATCTTCCAGTGGCTGGAATTTGTTGAACAGTGGCGCAATAAAGAGCGGTACCAGTACCAGCATCAGCATCTGGAACGAGCACCAGAGTATCCATGCATACAGCCACCACAGGTCGCCGGATTGCTCCATCAGGACAATGGTGACCCAGACCAGGCCGAGGCCGAGAGAGAGCGAGATGACGGTGCTTTTCGCCAAATCGGTAAAGAACAGGCGCGGCGACATGCGATTGAAGCCGAAGCGGGCTTCCAGTACGAATTGACGGAAGTAATCAAACGGCAGTTCGATCAGGCCGGAGATCAGGGCGAAGGCCAGTACCAGCGCCAATTGATAGCGATAGCCGGGGCCGAAGATAAACAGCGCGCTTTCCGACAGCCATTGCAAACCGCCCATCAGCGTAAAGCCGATCAGGGTGGCGGCGTTCAGGATCACGATGAACAGTGCGAATTTGGTTTTGGCGACCGAGTAGTCGGCGGCCTTCTGATGCGCTTCCAGCGGTATTTTCCCGACGAATTGCGGCGGCACGGCGGCACGATGCGCCTGTATGTGGCGGATGTGGCGCGAGGCCAGCCAGAAACGTACCAGCAGGCTGATAAGCAGAAAAGTGACAAACAAAACGGTAAACGCGAGGGATGACATTCTTTTCCTGTGAGAAAATGGCGGATTGAGCAGGCTAAAGGAAAACAATTATGTCACAAGCTACTGAATTAGAGTCGTCATCTGCCACCCCATTGCGCCCGAATGAGTTCAACCTGATCTGGGTCGATATGGAAATGACCGGACTCGATCCAGACAATGACCGCATTATCGAAGTTGCCGTCGTGGTAACTGATTCGAACCTGAACATCCTGGGCGAGGGCCCGGTATTTGCCATCCATCAATCAGATGAAGTGCTGGATGGCATGGATGCCTGGAACAAGGGTACGCACGGCCGCTCCGGCCTGATCGACCGCATCAAGGCGTCCACCGTGACCGAAGCCGAAGCGGAAGCCGCGCTGATCGAATTCCTGAAGAAATACGTCCCTAACGGCAAATCGCCGATGTGCGGCAATACCATCTGCCAGGATCGCCGCTTCATGGCGCGTGGGATGCCGAAGCTGGAAGCCTTCTTCCACTATCGCAACCTCGACGTCTCTACCTTGAAAGAGCTGTGCCGTCGCTGGAAGCCTGAGCTGGTCAACGGCTTCAAGAAACATCAAAAGCACACCGCGCTGGCCGACATCCTCGAATCGATAGAGGAATTGCGCTACTACCGCGAGCATTTCATCAAGGAATAATGCAGGTCATACCTGACGTAAAAAAGCCGGCTAGTGCCGGCTTTTTTATGAGTCACTTATTTGATTACTCTGCGCTGTCGGCATTCGCCGCGCCGCAGCATTTTTTATACTTCTTGCCGCTGCCGCACGAGCAATCATCGTTACGGCCGATTTTCGGTTCTTCGCGCTGTACGGTTTTAACCGCGGATTTGCGATGTGGCAGCCAGAACTTGTGGATTTCCGGAATCGCGGATTCGATTTCGATGGTCAGCTTGTGGCATTTGACCGGATTATCGACCAGCACCATTTCTTCTTCTTCGATTTCTTCCGCACCGAGCAGATAGATAGGGCGCATCAGCGGCGCGATATTTGAGGTATTGATCGGCTCCCAGGCTTCGGCGCGCAGACTCATGCCCAGATTGAAGCCCCAGGCCCACGCTTCACCATCGAGTACCGGCTTGCCTTCCCATTCGTGTTCGCAGAACAGCGGTTCGTATTCTTTCGGTGCGACTTCCAGCGTGATGGCGATTTCATTCATGAAACGTGCGATCAGGCCGACGATGCGATCGTATTCCTTGTCGTTCTTGAATTTCGGTACCGCTTCCGCATTTTCGCCCCAGACATGCGGCAACCATTCGACCAGCGGTACTTCTTCAGGGCCGACCACCAGTGCGGTCAGGTAGCCGTGCAGCGAATCCATCGCCATGCAGTCGTCTGCAGTGCGGTCGGAAAGCAGGAATTTGTCGAGTTCGTCGAATTCCTTGTCGGAGAGGGGCTGGTCGAGATGCATGGCGGGATTTTCTTCAATGATGATCAGGGCGACAGTGTACCAGTACCCCTTAGCCTAAGCGATGGCTGCACAGCAATGAAATCTATTGATATTGAGTAAGAGGCTATGAGGCGCGGCACCGTACAATAGGCAAATGAATGATTCCACCCCTTTGTCCTTTTCCACACTGACGCCGGATTGCGTACTCGATGCGCTGGAAAGCGTCGGCCTGTATAGCGATGGTCGTTTGCTGGCTTTGAACAGCTATGAGAATCGCGTCTATCAGGTCGGCATGGAAGATGGACCGCCGCTGGTTGCCAAATTTTACCGCCCCGCACGCTGGACGGACGCTGCCATCCTGGAAGAGCATGCCTTTGTCCATGAGCTGGTGGAAAGCGAGATCCCGGTGGTACCTGCCACCGCGCTGGCCAACGGCAAGACCTTGCATGCGTTTGCCGGTTATCGCTTTGCCGTCTTTGCCCGCCACGGCGGGCGCGCACCTGAACTGGATGATCCGGCTACCCTGGAATGGCTGGGACGTTTCATCGGCCGCATCCATGCGGTGGGCGCATTAAAGAACTTCGAGCATCGTCCGGCGCTGAATATCCAGACCTTTGGTATCGAGCCACGCGATTATCTGCTGGCGAACAATTTCATTCCCCCCGATTTGCTGGATGCGTATCGCAGCGTAGTGACGCAGGCGCTGGATGGCGTGCAGCGTTGTTACGAGCGGGCGGGAGACGTTTCCACTTTGCGCCTGCACGGCGATTGCCATTGCGGCAATGTGCTGTGGACCGATGCCGGGCCGCACTTCGTGGACTTTGACGATAGTCGCAGCGGACCGGCGATACAGGATTTGTGGATGCTGCTGTCCGGTGAACGACGCGATATGGTGCGGCAGTTTTCTGACTTGTTGGCGGGTTATGAAGACTTTGCCGAGTTTGATACACGCGAACTGCATTTGATCGAAGCCTTGCGTACCTTGCGCCTGATCCATTATGCCGCATGGCTGGCGCGGCGCTGGGATGATCCGGCGTTCCCGGTTGCTTTCCCCTGGTTTAACACGCAGCGTTACTGGCAAGACCGGATACTGGAATTACGCGAACAGGTCGCGTTGATGGACGAAGCGCCGCTGTGGACAAATTGATCGTCTGATGGACGCCATCTATCTCTTCATCATTGTGGGTGGCATCGCTGCAGGCTTCGTGCAAGGCCTCTCTGGCTTTGCCTTCGGCATGACAGCCATGTCGTTCTGGGCCTGGGGTATGGATCCGGTGATAGCGGCATCGCTGGCGGTATTTGGCGCGCTGACCGGGCAAATCATTGCAGCGTTCACCGTGAAGCGTGGCTTCGACTGGCAGTTGTTGTTGCCATTCTTTGTCGGCGGCGCCGTCGGTATCCCGTTCGGAGTGTTGCTGCTGCCACTGTTGAATATGGATATGTTCAAGGCCATGCTGGGTGCGATATTGATCGTTTGGTGCCCGTCCATGCTTTTGGTGTCGCGCTTCCCCAGACTGAAACCGCAAGGGCCGCTGGCTGACGGTGCGATAGGCCTGATCGGTGGAGTGATGAGCGGCTTCGGCGGCTTTTCCGGCATCGTGCCAACTTTGTGGTGCACACTGCAGGGCATGGCCAAGGACAGGCAGCGCGTCATTATTCAAAACTTCAATCTGGGCGCTTTGACATTCACGATGCTGGCCTATTTATATAAGGGCCTCATCACAGTCAGCATGCTGCCTTACTTTGCCGTGCTGGTGCCGGCGATGCTGATACCTTCGTTGTTGGGTGCAAAGCTGTATCATCGGATTTCCGATGTGGCGTTCCGGCGGCTAGTGTTGAGTTTGCTTACGCTGTCCGGCATTGCATTATTGAGTTCATCCTTACCCAAACTGCTAAGCTAAACGCAGCCGCTAATAAAAATCGCGATAAAGAAGATGGTCTGATCTATGCCTAGCTTGAGTTGGTTATCCAGTCTTGCCCCACAGCCGTCCGCGATAGGTACCGAACTTGGTCAGGCCAGGTTTCGCGTCCTGAATGTCACACCTTTTTGTCTGTACCTCATCCTCGCCTGGTATTTCCGCTGGCAGACAGTGCCGCTCAGTGTGGTGCTTGGTGCGGTTGGCTATATCGCCTACGCCATGATCTGGGTCGCGGTCGTCCGTTACTCTGTCTTCAGTACCAATGTGCGTCGTACTCTGGCCACCATATTGGATCAGGCTTTACCCGCGCTGGGCATGTATCTGGCGGGTTTCCTGGCCGGGCTGGTGGCGTGGGTGCCAGCGCTGGGTGCAATCGGCAACGGTCTTCGTTTCGGTACGCGCTATACCTGGTTGTCGTCGGTATTGGGCGGGACGCTGATGTCTGTCGCGTTTTATTTTTCGCCGGAGTGGCGTTCGATACCCGGCGTTGCGACTGGCATCATCCTGATTAATGTCCTGGTGCCGCTATATGTCGTCGTGCTGGTCAAGCGGCTGGAACAGGACAAGCAAGCATTTGAGCAACGCGCCGCACACTTCGAAGAAGCGACCAAGCATGATCATTTGACCGGCTTATTGAATCGCGCCGGGTTTGCCGATGTGTTCGATGATTTATTCAGGCCGCCCAAAGCGCGTATCGAGAGCAAGGAAGTGAGCGCAGTCCTGTTGCTGGATCTGGATGGATTCAAGGCGATCAATGATGGCTGCGGTCATGCCGCCGGAGATGCAACCTTGCAAAAGGTTGCGTTCGCCCTGACCGGGTGTGTCCGCGCGTCGGACCGGGTAGCGCGACTGGGCGGCGATGAGTTTGGCATTCTGTTGCGCCATGTCAGCCATCCACAAGACGTTGAGCTGGTGGCGGAAAAAATACTGGCTGCGATCGTTGCAGTGAGCGCGCCACGCAGCGATCTGAGTCTGGGCGCCAGCATAGGAATTTGTGTGTTGCCTCATCCCGACCTGCAAACCTACGAAGAGATCATGCAGGCAGCGGATCGCCTGATGTATGAAGCGAAAGCAGGCGGGAAAAAGCAATTCCGCAAAATGGCGGCCTGATCTCCGGTTCGCCAGATCGCTTCAGGCCGCAGCAGCTTCAGACTTTTTGCGCGTTCCTGGTCAATGCATCCAGCCTGGCGATGACTTGATCTACATCGGCGTCGCTGTTGGCGATCAGTACTGCATGTTCGATCGCATCGTCACGTTTGGTGCTGGCGAAATAGTCGAGCAGGTAATCACCATTTTCCGTTTTGGATACATTGCGGCTGTCATCCTTGGCCAGGCGTCTGGCGTACCAGACAGCGTAGCCGTTCGACTCTTCACAGCAATAGACTTCGGCCGAATGATGCGGGCCCAGCGGATACACTTCCGGATCGGTGTACCAGACCGTCTTGCGCCAGAGGTGATTCTTTTTCGATTCAGGGATAGGACTCATGTTCTTGCTTACTCCGGCTTGTTTCATCGTTAGTCAGGCTAGTGCGGCTATTGTAGTGATATGTGGCACCGGACAGGAATAGAAATACTTCCCTGTCGTCAGGAATTCAAATTTAAGGTGGGGTAGTCTCTTGCTGTCAGAGCTTGGTTTCAGAGCTTATTATGCGCCCCTGGCGGCAGCTCTACATGCGGCGCGGTACGGGCCAGCATGTCACGCAGTTTCTTGTCTATGCGCGCATATTCAAGTTCGATTTCCGTCAGACGCAAGCTGGCATCGCCGAGGATGTTGTTCTTCGCCCGGATTTCCAGTTCGCGACACAAGGCCGCCAGCGTGGTCGCACCTATCGAGGAAGTACTGCCGCACAAGACGTGGGCAAACTTGGCCACTGTCGGCGCATCATTGGCCAGTATCGCTTCATGCAGGAAGACAAAACGCTTGGGACTATCGGTCAGGAACAGGTCCACCAGTTCAGCAAAGTCAGCGCCAAACATTTCCTGCGTGGCTTCCAGTTCATCATCATTACGCACCATAGAACGCTCCGTCGAGGCTGGCTTTAACCAGCGACTCAGCATGTCGCTTAGCGGACGCATGCGTATCGGTTTAAAAATAAAGTCATCCATGCCTATCGCCAGGCAGGTGTCACGTTCGCTGCGGTTGACGCCTGAGGACCAGCCTACTATTGGTACATGTTCGTCGCCGGTTTCGGCTGCGCGCAGCAGGGCAGTGGTCTGATAACCGTCCATATTCGGCATCTGGCAATCCATCAGGATCAAATCGTAATTCCGGATGTGCACCATGCGCAGCGCCTGTTGTCCGTCGCCGGCAGTATCGACCTGGCAGCCAAAACGCGCCAGCATGCGCTCGGCAATTTGCAGGTTGACCGGATTGTCATCTACTGCGAGCACCCGGGTATGGGTATACACATGCGCATTATCGGAGACGAGATAATCGGTATTCAGATGTACGCCGGCGCAGACGAAGCGCGGTGCATCCTTCTTGGCTATGCAACTGCAGAGCAGGCTCAGGGTATCGAGCAACATGGTTTGCTGCAGCGGCTTCGGCAGCCATGCGGAGAAACCGGCTTGCGCCAGGCGGTCTGCATCATGTTGCGTATGTTCATCGCTGATGAGTACCACCAGCGTGTCACGGTACAAAGGTGAGCTGCCTATCGCGGTTCCCAGTGTTTCGCCATCGATGCCAGGAATGTTTTGATCAAACAGGGCGATGCGGTAGGGATCGCCTGCAAGAGCCGCACTTTCCAGTGCCGCCAGTGCGATTTTCGGTACTTCAAAGCCTTCCACCCGCGCACCGCGCTGCTGTAGCTCACGTATCACGTGCGCACGCACTTCGGCATTGCTGTCTATGAGCAGCATGCGGACGCCGTTCAGCGAACCGAGTGCACCCTGGGCTGGCTGGTTGATGCCGAGGTCGGTGTTCGATTCGAGCAGTTGGGCAACATTCAGCAGCAAGCGGTCGGCGCTGCTTTGCGCCAGGTGGACCATGTCGCGCTGATCCGCTGTCAGATCGTTTTGCCGGATCATTTCCAGTGCGCCGATGATGCCGTTCATCTGACTGTTAACCGTGCGTTGCAGATCCTCGAGCAAACGCTCGTCCAACTGTGTGTTAGTCAGTGTGCTGTTCTGGCCTTCCCGGCGACGTGCTATGCGCAGGCGCTGCGCAGAACTGATTTTTTTTGTTATGAACGGCAGATATGAAGACATGGTTTCCCGACGGGTTGTCCTGCATCGTAAGCTGGGCCGGCAAAGGCTGGCTGCAACGAAAGAATATATCAAAGCACGGTTTCAAGCGTAAACCTAAATAAAAACCCGCGCTTGCCCCGATATTTAGCCCACCTTGGAATTGCAAAAAACGCATTTTTTCATGTAGTCTTGCGAAAGTTATTTTCCGTGCGGAAATGCTATTGAAGGAAAAGATTGCAATTGTCTGTGCCGGATCGGGGCCGGTATGCCATAGGCGTACCGAGCATAGGGCCTAAGTAGCCCCTTGCCGACGGATGCGCAGACATGTTTGGTAAAGCGAGCGCATTTGGTATGCGGTGGCATACCTGTGCGCTTTTTATTTAGCAGCTGCAAATAGGGGAAATGCATGTCCAACATTGCTGGGAAGGCATATGCCATGAACGTGATCACGCCGATCCGTTGGTATATGACCTGGATTAATAAGGTGATTTTCTGGGTAGCGCTGAGAAAGCCAGCCACCCTCAAGGGTTTGATCACGCTGTCGCTGATACATTACGCCCGCTGGGTCATCATCGGCAAGAATCAGTTTCCGCATCTGGATGAGCGCCAACCGAAAGAAAAGCTGAACTATGCGTATATGCTGTTCTTCAGTAATTTCAACGGTAGCTGGGCGCAATACGTCGATTCCTTCACGTTTGCCATTCCGAGCGGACTGGATCTGTTCTGGAAATGGAATATCCGCTATCCGAAGTCGGTCCCGCTGACGCCATTTCACTCTTACATACAATTCAATCAGGTCCAGACTGACCACTACTACAACGCCTATCCGATGGCGGCTGCGAATGATGTCAAGGCGGCCAAGACACTGAAAGCCGAACTGATCGCTTTCGACGCCAGTTATGGCCAGGCGGAACCTGAGCAATTCCTGAAGCAGTACAAGGCCCTGTTGCGCAGCCTGCAGCATGACCTCGGCGATATGCAACCGACGCCGATCGTCAGCCTGGCAGATCAGGCGAAGGGGGAATAAGCATGGGTAATGTCAGCAATAACGCGTATGCCATCACCTGCCTGTGCCCGATCCAGAAAGGCCATATCGGCGGTACCGCGTACAGCGATGAAGTGCGTCGTCGCCTGCAGGATTGGGGTCTGAACGAAATGAGCCCGATGGCCAAAGTGCCGCAAACCTATTTGTGTCGCTACTTTGTGCTCGACGATGTGTACTACGAATCGCTGCCCGGCACCGATTTCGGCGGAACCTGGTACGACTTCCTGTCCATTTTCTCCGATCGTTTCCGCCGCGCCGCCTTGCCGGAAGAAGATCATCTGCAATCCAAATACCTGGTGTGGTGCTGCAATATCCACGGCGATCCGGATGCTTACCTGCGCGATATGTGGAACGCCATCAGTGATGACATCCGTCACCTGTGGGGCTTCTGCTATGGCTTCGAGCATGTCTCCGACGCCGACAGCTTCATTGCATATATCAAAAAGTGCCAACTGAAAGCGGCCTTGTTCTTTGTCGGTTCGAATGATGAACCGCTGCCGGAACAGCTGAAGGGACTCTATCTGAAGCAAGAGTTCTCGCGCTTCGTGACTGAACATCAGGGTTTGCCGGCGGCTGAATTGCAGCAGGCTTATCAGGCATTTATCCAGCGGGTAGCACCGACGAATCTGCAGGAGCCGACATGGCTGCCCGGGCAATCCACTGTACAAAAACAATCGTAGAAGGATCTTCTTGTGAGTAAAGTTCTGGACTTGATGGATATCCAAGGCAACGTGATACGGGCCTATGGACGCTACAACTTTCCGTATGCACGTTATGTATTTCTGAATATCCGCGATGGTGCGCGCGGACGTGAGTTTGTACGCCTGGTGACCGAACAGGTCACCACTGCCGTGAATTGGGGGCAGGGACCGAATCCGATAGAAAAACCAATGTCGACTGTGAATGTCGCCTTCACTTATCCCGGCCTGAAGACGCTGGAATTGCCTCGTGCTTCGCTGATCGGCTTCCCGATGGAATTCGTGATGGGTATGAAGAAGCGGGTCGATATCCTGGGCGATGACAAGCGCAGCGCACCTGAGTATTGGGACCCGATCTGGAAAGAGAGTCGCGAACATGACCGTCATAAAGACGTGCATGTGTGGATCTCGATCAATGGCCAGACGCGCGCCGCCATGCAGGAGAAGTATGAATGGCTGCAAAAGATCGTGCATGACAGCGCCGGTGGCGTGGCTATTCTGTCCGGTCATCGCGGCGACGATGGTGCCGAGCATTTGCCGTTCCAGGACGTGCATGCAGTCTTTGAAGACGGCAAGCCGACCAGCAAGGAGCATTTCGGTTATACCGACGGCATCGGTGATCCGGTATTTGAAGGTTTGCCGGGCAAGCCGGAGCGTGTGGTCGGGCGCGGCAAGCAGCTCAAAGGCGGCAAGTGGGCGCCGCTGGCAACCGGTGAGTTTATCCTTGGTCATCGCGATGAAGCGGAAGAGTATCCGATTGCACCTGCACCGCAACTCTTGTCACGCAACGGCACCTTCATGGTGTATCGCAAGCTGCATGAAAACGTCGGCACCTTTAACTCCTATCTGGAGCAGGAAGGCGCGAAATACCCGGGCGGCAAGGAATTGCTGGCGGCGAAGTTCGTCGGCCGCTGGCGTGATAACGGTGCGCCCATCGTGTCGGCCCCGGATGCGGCCAGCAAGGCGCAATGGGATGCCAGGTTTGCCGCGGCCACGCCGGCCGAGCGTGATCGCATGCTGAGTGGCTTTACCTTCGATGATGATATGGATGGGTCGAAATGTCCGTTCAGTTCCCATTTGCGACGCATCAATCCACGTGCATCACTGGAACTGACGCCGAATGCATTCGATACGCCAGGTGCGCTGGCCAATCGCCGTCGTGTGATACGGCGTGGCCTGCCATATGGCGAAGTGAAGGATGCGGCGCGCGATGACGGCAACCATGGCATCGTGATCATGATGATCAACTCCAGCATCAATCGCCAGTTTGAGTTCGTACAGCAGCAGTGGATTAATTACGGTAATGATTTCCGCGCTGCCAACGACAAGGAAATCATCCTCGGTAACCATGATGATGAACATCCGAGCAAGGCGGTGTTGCAGGTTCCGGCAGATAGTGATGAAGCACCGTACTTCTTGTCCAAGATTCCACGCCTGGTGGAAACGCGCGGCGGTGATTACTTCTTCATCCCGAGCATGACGGCATTGCGCATGATCGCGAAGGGTATCGTCGATCCGACCTGATGCGGGTACGGAAAGAAAAAGGGAAGCCAGAGCGGCTTCCCTTTTTTATTTCAGCTGGCAGATGGATCAGATGTCCCAGCTGGTCGGTTCTTTGCGCACCACTTTGTTGTACTCGTGGCGGAAGGTCGAAATCGCGTTGTAGACGATTTTGCGGGCGCGGTTAATGCCGCCCAGCGGACGATGCGCCGGCAGGCTGTGCCACGGCGTATAGGACAGGTTCTCGCCGAAGACACGCTGGGCCTCGCTGTCGAATTCCTGCTGCAGTATGCGTATGGTCGCCACTTTGCGGAACGGCGACTCACTTTCTTTCCATTCCTTGCCTGGGTCTTCGATCGGCATGCTGTCGGCATTTGTTTGCAGCTGTACCGTGAAGTCGAACGAGGCCTCGCCTTGTGCCAGTTGGCGCACCATCGCCTGGCGCAGGTAATCCGGGCCTAGATTCGACGGTACGGTGTCAGGGGCGCTGACGTGCGGAATGGCCGAGTACTTGACGGCGGTATTGCCGAATAAATAGGGTGTGGTGCTCCAATAGCGCATTTGCAGTGGATTGGCGAACTCCTTCAGCGAAGTCACCAGATTCCAGATTACGCGCCAGTGCGTCGCAAAGAAAAAGATTTTGGCGAAGATGCTGCCGGTCATCGCTTTGATCAGCGCATCGAATTCCTCGACGTTCTTGGTCACGAAGACATTGGTGCTGATGACGATGAAATCCTGGGTTTGTTCGTGGCGCTCGCTCTCCAGCAATTTGTCACCGGCTACGCCCATCAGTTTGATCGCCATGCCACGAATATCGCGTGCCTTGTCCGGCTGTATCGTGCCGTCCTGATTGGAAAAGCGGATCCAGGCCTGGTAAGTGCGTGCCTCGGCAAAAATACCGACACGTAATTCAGCTGGCAGGTCGCTTTCAACTGTGAATTCAGCCTTGACCACACCGTGCATCTTCGGGTGTGCATCGCGGCGCATAATGCCGGTGGGGTTGTCGCGGATGATTTTGGCTTTGAGACGGGCGGAGAGGTCTTCTATGTATTGTTTTTCGCCAGCCGGGATGGTTTCTTGCGCGAGTGTGTTGTCTGACATAAATTAATTGTAGATTTGATACCACATCATGGCCGCGCACTAGAGGTTTCAGCTATATTACGCGGGGCGGTTGAGCAAAGTACAGTTGCCTATCATTAACTGTAATTAACTTTTTTGCAAGACGAACTGGCACCCTTTGTCGCCAACATTGCGATGAACCCGGAGCATCAAATTAAATTTCCACAGCAATCTGCCTGGTCACCATTACCGAAGCGCGCGAGTCAGACGCAAGTCGGCTTGCATCGCGCGATGTTTTTTCGTGTCTCGCCGATTGCGCACGAGGCAGACGCTGAACATAGCGAGGTTGTTGCTTACGACCTGAATGCTGCCTTGCACTTATTCGTCGCCCTGATCAAAGGCTTGAACGAACTGCATAAACGCGTCGATCTGCATCAGGCCGTGTGCCTCGCCAATTTGCGTTTGCTGCAGGATGGATCGGTGGAGTTCCGTAATGACGCCACGGTGCCGCTGGCGTATAGCTCACCGGAACAAACCGGGCGCATGAATCGCCAGGTCGATTACCGCAGCGATTACTACTCGCTTGGCATTGTGTTGTACGAACTCTTGAGCGGGCATTTGCCGTTCGAGTCGGACAGCGTGATGGAGCTGGTGTATAGCCACATCGCGAAGAAACCGTTGCCACCGAGTCGCTTTAATCCGGCTATCCCGGATGCCGTCGGCAATATCGTGCTCAAGCTGTTGGCCAAGAATGCCGAAGACAGGTACCAAAGTCTGGAAGGCTTGCTGGGCGATATAGAAAAATGTCGCATCGCCTTGCAGGAAAGCGGGGCGGTACAGCCTTTTCCGCTGGCGCAGCAGGATGTCTGCGACCGCCTGCAGATATCACAGAAATTATATGGTCGTGATTGCGAATATGCGCGTCTGCTGAGTGCCTTCAAGAATGTCACGACCGGTACCGCCGAGCTGGTGCTGGTCACTGGCTATTCCGGCGTCGGCAAGTCCTCGCTGGTGAATGAGATTCATAAGCCGGTGGTGGCGCAGGGCGGTTATTTCATTTCCGGTAAATTCGACCAGTTCAAGCGTACCATCCCGTACTCGGCCTTTAACCAGGCTTTCCGCGAATTGATGCGGCAAATATTGACGGAAAGCGAAAGCCGGATCGCCGACTGGCGCGCCAAGTTATTGAAAGCGCTGGGGCCAAACGGGCAACTGATCATCGATGCGATTCCGGAGCTGGAATTCATTATCGGTAAGCAGCCACAAGTACCTCTGCCGAGTGCCACGCGCAATAGCTTTAACTACGTGATGCAAAATTTCGTCAGCGTGTTTACGCGTGTCGAACATCCTATCGTCTTGTTCCTGGATGACTTGCAATGGGCAGATGCCGCATCGCTCAAACTCATCAGCTTGCTGATGCGAAACCTGAATGACCCATGCCTGTTATTGATAGGCTCCTACCGCAGCAATGAAGTCGATATCGCGCATCCGCTGAATCTGACGATAGATCAGATCCGCAAGGACGCGAATGTCACCACCATAGAACTGAACACCCTAACTGACCTCAGCATCCTGGAAATGGTGGCGGATACCTTGCAATGCGAGGAAGCAGAAGCGATTTCGCTGGCGAGCCTGATTTATCGCAAGACCCTGGGCAATCCCTTCTTCATCGGGCAGTTCATCAAGAGTCTTAATAGCGATGGCTTCCTGTTCTTTGAACATGGCCACTGGCGCTGGAACATTGCGCAGATTGAAGAACTCAACATTACCGATAACGTGGTCGATCTGCTGACCAAGGAATTGCGACGTCTGCCCGAATCCACACAACGCCTGTTGACGATTGTGGCCTGCATAGGCAGTCGCTTTGATTTGCAGACACTGGAAACCGTCAGTCAGCGCTCCAAGCAGGAAATCGGCGAGCTCTTGCACGATGCGATCCAGACCGGTCTGGTCTTGCCGGCCGAGCATACGGTGGCGGCCACCGCGCTGGTTTCATATGTATACCAATTCCGGCACGACAAGGTGCAGCAGGCGGCGTACGAAGGTATCGCCAAATATGAAGCAGACGCCATCCATCTGGAAATTGGTCGTCTGCTGCTGAACAGTCTGACAGAAGAAGAAAAAGAAGAGTCGATCTTTGAACTGGTCGATCACCTGAATCAGGGGCGCTCTTTACTCACCGCGGCTAGCGAGAAAGAGAAGCTGGCGGAACTGAATTTGCAGGCAGCCAAGAAGGCGCGCAAAACAGCTGCTTTCGATGTGCATCATGATTGCATCGATATTGCGAGCGAGTTTGGCCGTGTACATATCTGGCGTGAAAAGCAAGTCTTCATGCACGAGCTGTACATGGAGAAAATCAATGCAGCTTTTGCGCGCGCCGACTACAAGGAAATGGAAAAGCTGTGCCAGATTGTTTGCGAGCACAGTGAAACGCCGGGCGAAATCATCGCGGCAAAAAATTATCTGATTCGTTGCTACGGTGCGATTTATAAGCCACAGGAGTTGATGAAGACAGGGATAGAGATGCTGGAAATTGCCGGTATCAGAATCCCGCCCAACCTGAATGAACAGCATATCCTGCTGGCCCGGATGAAGTTGAAAGTGGCGCTGCGCGGTCGTGATCCGCTGGAGCTGGAGAACTTGCCGCCGGCAACCGATCCGGTCTACCTGCTGCAACTGCACGCGACCATGGCCTTCCTCGGGTATGGTTTCACTTATCTGGCCGGTTCCAATGCCGTGTTATGGGTGGCACTGGAAATGGTCAGGCGTTCCATTCATTACGGTTCTTCACCGAACTGCGCCTATGCGTACGCAGTGTGGGGCCGCACCCTGGTCGGCAAGCTGGGCAAGATCTCCGAAGGCTACAAATTCGGTAAGGTGGCGGCGCAATTGGGCGGCGAAAAAATATCGCTGGGTGCGGCCGGTATTTTCCACGGCATCATCCGGCATCATCGCGAACACCTGCGCCTGTCGCTGGAGCCCTTGATGGATATCTACGTCAAGGCAATGGAAACCGGTGACCGGCCCGGCGCGATGGTGGCCTTGTCATTCTCCGATGCGATACGCTTCCAGTCCGGCGGCAATGTGCAGGAAGCGCTGCACACTATACGCAAAGACCTCGATATTTATCGCAAGATGGATTACGCCGCTTTGCTGGGCGTCATGATCCCCTGGGCCTTGCTGTTTTCACGTCTGGTGGGGGAGTCGATAGCCGATATTACGCAGGGGCGGGACCAGGAAGATTATGTGCAGTCGCGCAAGAACGCTGCCGATCCATGGGGTATCTTTTATGTCCGCACGATACAGGCGACAGGCGAATATTATTTCGGCGAATTCGTCAAAGCGCGCCTGCATTCAGCGGAAGCGATGGAACTGCCCGGCTTCCATTTCGGTACGCCGTCATCGGCCTTCCTGATGTGGGTGCACTCGCTGTCGGATCTGGCTTTATGCCGCCCCTACGATGCACATTCGTCGGCGACTTTGGCGCGCGTCAAAGTGTGGCAGCGTCGTTTTAAGGAATGGGCCGATCATGCGCCCATGAACTACCGGCATAAATGGCAGCTGGTCGAAGCGGAGCGCTACCGTGTCAGTGATAAGAACAGGCTGGCCGAGCAGGCTTATGAACTGGCCATTACCGGCGCGCGCAAATACGGTTTCGTCAACGATGAAGCATTGGCGCACGAATTGACCGGCAAGTTTTACCTCAGCCAGGGTAAGGATATCAACGCGCGCATGCATCTGGAGCAGGCGCATGCGCGCTATGAAGAGTGGGGCGCCTTTGCCAAAGCGATGCAGATGGAAGAGGCTTATCCGATATTGCTGGCACGTGTAATTTCGCGCCGCCGTGAAGATAACCGCGATCTGGAAGTCGCACGTGAACGGCAGGTCGATATACAAACAGTCATCAAGGCTTCGCAAACCTTGTCCGGCGAAATCCAGCTCGATAAATTGTTGTCCAAGCTGATGCGTTTGCTGATCGAGAATGCAGGCGCGCAAAAAGGTGCACTGTTATTGATGGAGCATGGTCGCTTGTACATACAGGCGGAGGTCAGCGCCGACGGCACTATCGTCGTACAAAAAGGCGTGCCGCTGGAAAACAGCACGACATTAGGCCTGGCGGTCATCAATTATGTGAAGCGCACGCACGGCAATATCGTGCTGGGTGATGCCGCTAACAACAGTCAATTCAACGGTGATCCGTATATAGAACGCGAACGCCCCAAGTCGATACTATGCCTGCCGCTACAAAAGCAAGGTCAGCTGGTTGGCGTGCTGTATATGGAAAACAATCTGGCGATCGATGCGTTTACACAGGAACACACCGAGCTGTTGCAAATTCTTTCGACGCAAATTGCGATCTCGCTGGAAAACGCCGGTTTGTATAACGACCTCGAGCAAAAAATCGAAGCGCGTACCCAAGCCCTCAGCCTGAAAAATACTGAGTTGCACGACACCCTGAATTCCTTGCGCCGTACACAGAAGCAACTGGTTGAATCGGCCAAGCTGGCTTCGCTGGGACAACTGGTGGCAGGCGTTGCACATGAAATCAATACACCGCTGGGCGTCGGCGTTACCGGTGCTTCCACGCTGGCGGAAGAGACCAGCAGGTTGCAATCGCTATTCCAGAGCGGCACCATGAAACGCTCTGATCTGGATGCGTATGTCGGCACGGCAGGCACGATCAGTAAATTGCTGCTGTCGAATATGGAGCGTGCGGCCACTCTGATACAGAGCTTTAAGGATGTGGCGGTAGATCAGACCAGCGAAGAGCGACGTACCTTCTTCCTGAAGGCTTACATCAATGAAATCCTGTCCAATCTGAGTCCGATGTTACGGCGCTCCGAACACCGGATGACGGTGGTTTGCGATGCGGCGATTGAAGTGGATACCTATCCGGGTGCCTTGTCGCAAGTCATTACCAACCTGGTCATGAACACGCTGTTCCATGCTTTCGCTGACCAGACGCGGGGAGAAATTCAGATCCTGGTACAGGGTACAGGTACGAATGACGGCACAGCAGAAAGCGAACTGCTCGAACTGCGTCTGTCGGATAACGGTAAAGGTATCCCGCCGGAACATCTGGCTAAAATCTTTGATCCTTTCTTCACCACGATGCGCGGACGCGGCGGCAGCGGCCTCGGTTTGAATATCGTGCACAATCTGGTGACAGGTACCTTGCAGGGACAGATTAGCGTCGAAAGCCAGGAGGGTGTGGGAACCACCTTCATAGTGCGCTTTCCGCGCAATCCGCTGGAGGTAGCGGCAGATGCGCTCAAGAGCGAAGTCGATAAGGACGGTACAGCTCATGCTTAGGACGCGCAATGTTTGACGATTTTTCATTTGCCCCGGAAAAAGAAGGCGGCAGCGGCGACGGTGGCTTACCGTGGAAAATCCTGATCGCGGATGATGAAGAAGAAGTGCATCAAGTCACTGCCGTAGCAATGATCGATGTGCGCTTCAAGGGGCGTCCACTGGAATTCCTGCATGCGTATTCGGCGGCAGAAGCACGACAGGTACTGGCGCAGCATCCGGATATGGCTATCATCCTGCTTGATGTGGTGATGGAGGAAGAGGACGCCGGACTCCGTCTGGTGCGTCACATCCGCGAAAAAATGCGCAACCGCAGCCTGCGTATCGTCTTGCGTACCGGGCAGCCGGGACAGGCGCCGGAACGCGATGTGGTGATCGATTACGACATCAATGACTACAAGGCCAAGACCGAGCTGACGCGACAAAAACTCTTGACCTGCATTATCTCGGCGCTGCGTTCCTACGAAGATATCCTGTTGCTGGAAAAAGGCCGTAACGGGCTTGAGCATGTGGTGCATGCTGCTTCGGCCTTCCTGCAGACACCGTCCGAGCAGGCATTCGCGATGCAAATCCTGAAGCAGGTCAACCTGCTCATCCAGCATCCGCTCGATGGTTTGGTCACGCGGCGCCCGCTCGGTAAAGATGGCTTGGTGATCGTGACTTCGGTCGGCAAGGTCATCCGTACCGAGCCTGCCGTGCTGGATGCGGTGCAGAGGGTGCTGGCGACGCAAAGAAATATTTATAGCGACATATATGTCGGCCTGTACATTCAGACGCTGAACGATGCCAATGAATATGTCATCTGGTGTCCTTTGCAGCGTTCCCTGTCGGAGATCGAGCATAGACTGATAGACGTGTTGTGCACGAATATCGCTGCTGGTCTGGCCAATGTGCAGCTATATGAATCCCTGCTGAACCTGAGTCGTAACCTGGAACAGCAAGTAGTGGAGCGCACGCGCGATTTATCGATAGCCAAAGATGACGCGGAATCGGCGAACCGGGCAAAATCCGAATTCCTCGCCGTCATGAGCCACGAAATCCGCACGCCGATGAACGGCATGCTGGGCATGATGCAGCTGGCGCTGGCCGAAACCTCGGATCGTACTCAGCGTGAACATCTGGAAACCGCGCAATATTCTGCCGAAGCCCTGCTCAGCATACTCAATGACATCCTGGACTTCTCCAAGCTCGAATCGGGCAGCTTGCAATTTGAAGCGGCGCAGTTCGATCTGCGCAAAACCATGGATAGCGTAATTAACCTGATGGCATCGCGCACCAGCGATGCCTCGCTCTCGCTGAGGGTCGAATGTCCGGCCGAGATACCGCTTTTTCTGGTCGGCGATGCCAATCGCTTGCGTCAGGTCTTGCTGAACCTGATTAATAATGCGCTCAAGTTCACCGAGCAGGGCGGGGTGACGCTGAAGGTGGAGCTGCTGAACCAGAGCAGCAGCCAGGCACGTGTGCGTTTTACCGTGATCGACAGCGGCATCGGCATCGCGCCGGATGCGCAGGCGCGTTTATTCCAGGCTTTTTCGCAGGCCGATAGTTCTATTTCGCGGCGCTTTGGCGGTACCGGTCTGGGTTTGTCCATTTGCAAAAAAATCGTCGATATGCAGGGTGGCAGCATCGGTGTGCACAGTACCGAAGGCAAAGGCAGCCAGTTCTGGTTTGAGCTGCAGTTCGGTATCGGCGGCGAAACCGAAGTGGCGGCTGAAGTATTGGTGGCCCCGGCCACAAGTACGCGGCAATTACACATCCTGCTGGCCGAAGATAATGAAATTAACCAGAAAGTCGCCGCCACCTTGCTGAGAAAGGCTGGTCATACCGTAGAAATAGCGCAAAACGGACTGGAAGCATTGCAGGCGGTACAAAACGGCGCATTCGACGTCGTACTGATGGACATGCACATGCCGGAAATGGATGGCCTGGCAGCCACCCGTGCCATCCGCAATATGCCCGGGCCGGTTGCGACCTTGCCCATCGTCGCTTTGACAGCTGCTGGTGCATTGTCAGATATACAAATATGTATGGATGCCGGGATGAACTACTTCCTGGTAAAACCCTTCCGCATGGAACGACTCAGTAGCATCCTGCACGAGCTGTCCATCGCCCATCGTTAGAGAGTTCTGGGGCGGCTAGCCGCTGTTTTTCTGGTTCTTTATTCAGCTGTTAACGTCCTGTTCCTCCGGTTTTTCATTGCATATCGCCGAAATGACTCGGCTTTCCCCCTCTTTTTCCGGCCTGATTTGCCAGCGACCCCTTGATAATGCTCATTAAGAAATTCCGGCGTAAATACACGAAAACAGCCGGAAACCTTATTCAAACGGGGATCCATGATGGAAATGAACCAGGCACTGCGTAAAAATCTTTCACTGCAAGCGACGGCTGCAGAGAACGACGACGTCATAGACAGCACGATAGATGTGCCGAAAAGTGGCGCACGTGTCGGCGGCATGGATCTCAAGGCGATACGTGCAGCGATTGCCAGGGTGGAGGCAGAAGCCAAGGCTACCGTCACAGCCGAAAATCGCGCCTATGCTGAAGCGCATGCCCGTTCACTGGCCGAAGATCGCGTACAGACCGATGCCGCAGCCATCGCCGAGGCTAATAAACATGCACGTGCCGCGGAAGAAGCCATCACCGCCAGCCGTGCCCGCCTCGAAGCCGAACGCAAGGCACGTGCCGCGAGTGAAGCGCGCACCATTGCCGTTAACAAGGAAATTGCCGAGCTGCGCGCCCGTACTGAAGCAGATACCCAATTGGGCATCATCGCCATCGGTCGTGCCAAAGCCGAACAGCTGGCGCGCAAGCGTACCGTTGAGCAAATCACCGAAGAAACCGAACTGAGTGCACGTGCAGCTGCTGCTGCCGAGCAATTGGCGCGTGAAACCGAAGACATGCGTCGCCAGGTTGCAGATAGCATAGCCGCGACTGAAATCGCCACCCGCGCAGCGCAGGAAGACGCTGAAGAGCGTGCGCGCCTGGAATCGCGCGTAGCCGAACTGGCACGTGAGCATGCACGTCGTGAAAAGCTGGCGCTCGAAACCAATAAATCGCTGCTCAGCACACGGCGCGATGCCGTCATTCTGAGCCAGCAACGTGAAGAAGCCGACAGCAAGGCACTGGCCACCATGCTCAGCCGCGTGCCGGCGGAAGTCCGTGCGCGTGAAGAAGCACTCTCGCGTGCTGCGACTGAACAAGAGCAGCACAGTATTGCGCAAGCCCGCCTCGAATCCGAACAGCGCGCACTGGAAGCAATCCAGATGCGCATGCAAGCCGAAACCGAAATGCAGGCGGCAGCGGCACGTCGTGAACACGTAGAAAAAATGGCGTCAGTGGCAGCCCAGTCGCGCCGTGAAGCGGAAGAACGCATACGCGTGGCGACTGAAGCGCGCATACAGGTTGAAAAGGAATTGCAAAGTTCCGCCGTCGCACGGGTAGAGGCCGAGCATCAGGCAGATGAACAAGTGCGTGCGCGTATTGCGGTAGAAGCGCGTGGCGAAGAAGAAGCACGTCAACGCGAAATCGCAGAACAGCAAGCAGTTGCTGCGGCCCGTGTACGTACCGAAGAAGAACTGCGTGCACGCGAACTGGCTGAGCAACGCGTGGCAATGGAGCGTGCCGCAGCATCGATGGCAGCAGCCCGCACCGCATCCGAAAAAATCGCGCTGGACCGCGCAGCAGAACGCCTCAAGCTGCAACAGCAACTGGCAGAAACCGCATCGCAGAAAGCGGAAGAAACGCTGGCTTTGGCGAATGTGGAACGGGAACGCGCCGAGGCGGAGCAAGTTGCACTGGCTGCAGTACAAGCGAAAAAACAAGCAGCAGCAGCCGTAGCCGCCAGCGTCGCAGCGAACGCGGAAGCGGACCAGGAACAAGTCGCCTTGCTGCGTCTGAAACAACAGGCAGAGCAGCAAAACCTGTCGGCGAAGGAAGCAGAAAGCGCGGCCATCAAGCTGACGCTGGAGCAAACCACGACGGAAGCCAATCACAAACGCGCGGCCGCTGACGCAGCACTGGCAAAAGCACATGAAGCAGTGAAGCTGGCCAAGCTGCAGGAACAACGTTTGCAGGACGAGCAAAAAGCGTTGCAGGTAACGCAGGAAAAACTGGCTGCTGAACGTGCGCATGCCGATGCGGTGCAAAAGGAATTACTCAGCCATCGTCAACGTATTGCAAAAGAACAGGCCGCCAAAGCTGCATCCGAAGCACGTGACCGCGCGAATAAGGAAAGCGCAGTCTTGCTGGCGGCGCAAGAGCAAGCTGATCAGGACTTGCGCGCGGCACATGAAGCTGAGCAAATGGCCCAGCAACACGCGTTGGCACAGACCAAAGCGCAAACAGAAATGCAGCGCAAGGCAGCACGTGCCGAGCTGGAAAAAACCCGGCAGATGGTAGAGCTGACCCGCGCCGAACGCGAACGCGCAGAAGCGGAAGAACTCGCAGTGCAGGCGCTGGAAGAAAAGCGTCAGATCGAAGCGGCAGCGCAAGCGGAAGCCGAAGCACGTACCGCAGCAGAATTGCAAAAAATGGAAATGCTGCGTCAGCGTGAACTGGAAGAGCGCAAAATTCGCACAGCCAGCGAAGCAGAATGCGCAGCCACCCGCGCTACCCTGGAACAGACCAAGGCACGTGCCGAATTCCAGCAGGCTGCTGCACTGGCATCGGAGCAACGTGCTGCGCAGGCACTGGAACTGGCGCAACAGGAACAGGCGCGCAGTGCCGCCGAGCAGCAAGCGCTGGCAGCAATGCAGCAAAAACTGGCGCTGGAACAAAAAGCGCGGGTAGAGGCGGAAGCGCGCATCCTGCTGGAACACGAACAAGCCAATACCCTGCAGGCGCGTAGCGCAGCGGAAGAAGCATTGCGCGCATCGAGCGCAGCACGTCTGGCGTCTGAAAAGCAAACACTGGAAGCGGCCGAGCAACAGGCCGAACTGCAACGCCAGGCTGCCGCGGCGGCTGAAGTGCGCGCGCAGCAAGCGCAGGAATTGGCGAAAACAGAACGCGAGCGTGCCAATCTCGAGCAGCAGGCGATGAACGCGATTGAAAAGAAACTGCAAGCCGAGCAACAGCGCGCGCACGCTGCGGCCTCCTTGCTGCAAGCAACACAGGAAAAAATGCAGGCAGAGCAGGCTGCGCTGGCGGCAGCCGAAGCGCGTGCACGTGCCGAGCAGGAGCAAACCAGCATCTTGCGCAGCCGTGAGCAGGTACAAGCTGCATTGCGTGCAGCGACCGAAGCTGCGACTGCCGCCGAGCAAGAAGCGCTGGAAAAAGAAACGCAGCAAGCGGAAGCGCAACGCCTGTTGACGGAACTGGCGGAACGCAAGGCACAGGAAGCAGCCGAACTGGCGGAAATCGAAGCGCAACGCATCAGCGCCGAACAACAGACGCTGGAAATGCTGCAGGAACAGCAGCAACTGGAATTGCAAAAAGCTGAAGCCAGCGAAATCGCTTTGACGGCGATGCAGGAGAAACTGCAAGCGGAACAACGTGCCTGCACTGAAGCCGAACAAGCAGCGATTACAGAACTGGAAGTAGCCGAACTGGCGAATCAGCGTCTGGCAGCGGAGACCGAAGCACGCGTGGCGCAGGAAGCGCAACTGGAAGCGGAACGCATTGCGCTCAGCTACGCTCAGGAACAGGCGAAGTCGGCTGCCGCTGCACTGGAAATGTCGAAAGTTAACCAGGCACGCCTGGAGCGCGAACAAGCTGAAGCGCAGGCTGTGGCACACGAATTACTGCAACGTATCAGCACCCAGGGTGAGCAAAACGAAGAGTGGCGCATGCGTGCCGAAGCGGTACTGGCGGAGTCCATGGTCGCGCTGCCGGGCAAATCCCGTGCTGGTGCATGGATGGCGGTAGCAGCGGGCTTTGCCCTGTGCGCTGGTCTGGCCGTGTGGGCGGTGCAGGGCGGCGGCTTGCAAATGTCGGGCGCTAAACCTGTGGCGCATGCTGTTGCAGCACCTCAGGCCGCCAACGTGGCAGCGAACGTCGCCGCGCCGGTCGCCAATCTGCAAATGTCTTATGCATTGACCGCATTGCCTGCCGCACCAGCTAAATAAACAGACCGCGTTTACGTTTAAAGCCGCAGCACAGGCACAGGGAAGGTCAAGGGGGGAGAAGGAGATACAGCATGCATGCTGTATCTCCTTTTTTATGTGCGGCGTATGTCATCGCAAGCATCGCCCGCCATGCTTGCAGCTACAAATCAAATCCGGCAAAATCGCCGCGCCCGGGGAAATTGTCGTTACGCACCGAATAAACCCTTGATAACGTAGTCATCCAGCCACATTTCCTTATAGCAATCGATAGTGGAAGCCGAGCGGTTTGTCGTACTATATCGGCTGTGCGCATTTACCCTACAACCATAATAAGGAAAACCATGTTCTTTGCGTCGCGTCGCACCCCTCATACAGGCCTACGCCACGCGTTGAGCCGTGCCCTCGTCTCTATCGGTTTTGTTGCAGGTTTTTATGCTACTTCGGCGATCGCCGATGAATTGTCGGATGTGTCCCAGTTGTTGCGTGCCGGTCAGCATGCACAGGCATTGACCAAGGCCGATGCCTTTCTTAACAAGAACCCGCGTGATGCGCAGATGCGCTTCCTGAAGGGCGTGATTCTGACCGAGCAAAACAAGTCGGCAGAGGCTATCGCGATTTTTACCAAGTTGACAGAAGATTACCCTACGCTGCCTGAGCCATATAACAACCTGGCGGTGCTGTACGCATCCGGTGGTCAGTACGATAAAGCACGTACCGCGCTGGATATGGCGATACGCACCAACCCGACTTACGCGACCGCGTATGAAAATCTGGGTGATGTACATGCTAAATTGGCAAGCCAGGCATATGACAAGGCTTTACAGCTCGATAACAACAATACCGCGGCCAAGTCCAAGCTGACGATGGTGCGTTCTCTGGTGGGCAATACCACTGGCGGTACCAATCCTAAAGTAGCGGTGGTCGCAGCAGCGCCGACCCCGGCACCCGCACCAGTACGCGCAGAACCAGTGAAACCGGAACCTGCACCAGCACCCAAGCCGGTAGTCAAGGAAGTACCTAAGGTCGAAGCCAAACCGGAAGTGAAGCCGGATCACAAGGCGGAACAATTAGCCGAACAAAAAGCAGCGCAACTGGCAGCACAAAAAGCCGCGCAGAAAGCCGAAGCTGATGCCAAGCGCGAAGCCAAGGCGAAAGCGAATGCTGCTGCTGACGCTGAGCGCGAACAAGTCCTGAGCGCAGTGAATGCTTGGGCCAAGTCCTGGAGTGCACGTGATGTGAAGGGCTACCTCAACGCCTACGCCAGCGACTTCGTTTTACCAGCCGGACAGTCGCGCAAAGACTGGGCGGATGAACGTCGCGCCCGGATTGAAGACAAGGGCCGTATCAGCGTGAAGATAGAAACACCGCAAGTTAGCGTCAGCGGTAACACGGCTACTGTAAAATTCCGTCAGATTTACGATTCTGATCGTACCAAAGCCAATAGCCGCAAAACTTTGGTCATGACCAGACAAGGCAATAAATGGCATATCAAGCAGGAGCGTTCGGGTAGCTGATGGTTTGTTTGTGCACACAGTTGCGATTTATCGCACGTCGTATCGGATATAAGGCAAGTAGTGCTGCTTTAGGCGTAGTAGTCGCCGCCAGCGTTATGGCGACGCCAGCCTGGGCCAATGGCAGCAAGCCAGGGGTGCCGGCGCGTCTTGATCCGGAAATCATGCTGATTGATGTTTATAAAGCATTGGCGGCAAATCGTTTGCGTGATGCACAGGCTAAAGCTGATGCACTGGTGGCGGCTTATCCTACCTTCCGTCTTGGTCACCTGGTGCGTGGCGACTTGCTGTTGCTGCACACACGGCCTATCAAAACTTTTGGTGCAGCACCGAATGCGCCGGCCGACAAGCTGAACAATTTGCGCGATGAAGCGATCGTTCGTCTGAAATCCTTGCGCGAACGGCCCGACCCGGAGATGATTCCGCGCGCCATCCTGCAAATGCGTGACGACCAGAAGAATGTATTGCTGGTCGATGCAAAACGCTCGCGTTTGTATGTCTATCAGCGCGTCAACGGCCAGTTCAAGCTGACCAGCGATTACTACATCAGCCAGGGCAGACTGGGCGTCAACAAATTCAAGGAAGGCGACCAAAAGACGCCGCTGGGTGTGTACTACATCACCGCACGTTTGCCGGGTGCACGCCTGCCTGAGTTCTATGGTCCGGGTGCATTGCCGATCAATTATCCGAATGAATGGGATAAGGCGAATGGCCGCAGTGGTTCCGGCATCTGGCTGCACGGTACGCCATCCGATAGTTATAGCCGTCCGCCGCTGTCTTCCGATGGTTGCGTGGTGTTGACGAATCCCGACCTGAAAGAATTATCGGCGTCGGTCGAGATCGGCAATACGCCGGTCATCATCAGCGAAGATCTGAAGTTTGTCAGCAAGGCGAAGTGGGACGCGGACAGACAGGCTGCCAACAAAATGCTGGAAAGCTGGCGTGCTGATCTGGAAACCACGGATCCTGAATTGCTGCGTCGTCATTATTCGCGCAACTTCAAGGCGATGCGTGGACAGAACCTGAACAACTGGCTGGATAAAGTGCAGCAATCGAATCTGGGTGCGCGCAAAATCGGCGTGAGCTTGCGTGATGTGACGCTGTTCCGTTATCCGGATCAAAAAGACCAGAAAGAATTAATCGTTGCCGCTTTCACACAGGAAGCGACGATAGGTAAAGGCAGGCACGTTACGCGCAAGCGCCAGTACTGGGCGAAAGAAGGCGCGCAATGGAAAATCGTTTCCGAAGTTAATCTCTGATTTTGTTGTCCTGCTGAATTAAATACGGATGCGATTGTTGCATCTGTTATCACTTCCTCTCATCTGCAACATCCTGCAAGCGCCAGACGACCACGTCTGGCGGCAGCGACCGGTCTTCATACTTCTTTACAATTGTAAAAGACTATTTCCCTCGTGGATTTTGCACAGGCGATCTATATAGTGATTCCATGACGAAGCGATTATTGAAACCAAATCTGGTTTCCGCGACGGATAAAAGGAAACGCCATGTTGCATAAGAAACTGATCGGTATTGCCCTGATAGCGACTGCTGCAGTGTCGACCACTGCCTTTGCAGATAATCGTGGCGTCAACACGGCACTCGGTGCTGTAGTCGGTGCCGTCATCGGTAACAGCATAGGCGGACAAGACGCAGCGATCGTCGGCGGTGTGCTGGGCGCGGTAGTCGGTGCGAGTGCATCTTCCGGTCGTCGTGATGATCGTTATTACGGTCGTCAGCCGCAAGCGTATTACCAGCCACAGCAACAATACTATCGTCCTGTACCGGTATATCAACGTCCGTACTATCGCGACGGCTACGCCGAGCGTGATCATTATCGCGGACAGTATTACCGTGGCAATGAACGACGCGTGGACTACGAACCATATGGACGTGATTACTATCGTCGCTAAGTCGTACGACAGGATGAATGCAGGCAGGTATCGAATATACGCTGTGATGCACTCTTAACAAGCAGCTCGAAGAAAGGTGGTTGCGATGAAATCCATTACACCAGGCATGGCGAAACGCCTCACAATTTCGCTGGTAGCGCTCGCCGCACTTGGTGGTTGTGCGGTAGTACCTTATAACGATGGTTACTATGCACAGCCAGGTTACGTTACGGGGCCGGTATACGCGGCACCAGCACCTGTGTATGTGACGCCGTCGATTAACCTCGGCTTCCAGTACAGATCGCGTGGTTACTACGGTGGCCCACGCTACTACGGTCACGGTTATCGTGGCTGGAGATAAGCTGACAAGTAAATACGCCGAAGCTAACTGCCGGGGCAATAAAAAATGGCTAGTCCTGAAAGACTAGCCATTTTTTAATTTGTACATGATCGTTAAACGATCACATTACCTATTAAGAGCGATGTTTAACGATGACCGTGGTGCGGTCCGTTGTAACGTGGGCCTGGCCGATAATGCGGGCCGTAGTACGGGTAATAGCGCGGCGCACTGCGATACACGATCACAGGAGGTGGTGCGTAATAGACAGGTGGCGGCGGTTGATAAACCGGAACCGCGCTGCCGTACACCACTGGTGGGGCGTAGTAATTGGAATAGTTATTCATCGGTGGCGCATAGTACATCGGTGGTGGTGCATAGTAGCCGTAGCCGCCATAACCGCCGCCGCCCAGGCCAACGCCCACATTCACTGACCAATGACCGCCGCCCGCCATTGCCGGTGCCGCAGCCAATAAGGCTACGCCTGTAATCAGGCCGGCAAGGGAAAGCTTGGTAATATTTTTCATGACAATCTCACTGATGATGATTGTATTTAACGCTCAAACGCCGCGCGCTGCCACAGCTATTTGGTAAAGACTGTAACAAGATGTGTCTTCAGTCTGCCTTTAATGACTTCCTGCTAATTCGGATCGCTGGCCACCAGCAGGCTGCAGCGAATTTTTTCGACCAGCAAGGCATCGGTAGAACCGCGCCACCAACGCATCGCCAGTGACTGCTGACGGGAATGGCCGACGATCACCAATTCTATGCCTAACTTATCCACCAGGTCGGAAATCATCGGTACCGGTTCACCCACTTCCAGATGCGCCTGCACAGTTAAACCGGCATCGCGCAAATAATTCAGGCCGATGTTCAGTTCATCTTCCATTTTTTGTCGCTCCGCTGCGATTTCCTCTTCGACGCCGAGCATGGAAACCATGGCGTATTCGCCGATGACAACGGATTGAGGAGGACTGACAACTACCAGCAAGTGCACTTCGGTAGCAGAAGTCGGCGCCAGCCTGACACATTCTTGCAAAGCGGAACGGCTTTCGGGCGTGCCATTGTAAGCGACCAGAATTTTGCGATACATATAGCCTCCTGATAAGCGATAGTGTGCAGTATCAGTATATCGCTAACGACAGTTGCCGCAAGCAAATCGCTGGGGCGGCGCATGGCCGCAGTCTCAGTTCTTGGCGGCCTTGAGGCGACTGAAATTGAGGCCGGTCAGCAGCACGCCGATCGCGCCTATGCAGATAACGGTGGTGGTTCCTATGAGGCCGACCATCAGACCGGCGATGCCGACGCCGACCGATTGCCCCATATAAAAGCAGGAAGCAAAGGTGGATACCGCCGCACCGCGTCGTTCAGGTGCCATTTGGGTGGCATTGATCTGCAAGGTGTTGTGCAGCATGTAAAAACCCAGACCGGCAGCGAAGCAGCCGGGTATCGCCCACCACCAGACCGGCGCCAGTCCTATCGTCAGGAAGGAGAGGGCAATCACCACGCACCCCCAGCGCGCCAGGCCTTTTTCACCAAGGTCACGCACCAGGCGGCGCGAAGTGCTGGCATACAGCAAGCCGCCGAGACCGAACAGCATCACCAGCGATGCTGCATTGGTCAGCGACAGATGGTGCACATGGTGCAGATGGGATGCGATAAACGCAAATGCACCGTACAGGAAGCCGCCTTCGAGGAACACCGTGAACAGAACCACGCGCGCCCAGGGCGTAGACAAGACCTGTCTGAACTCATTGATCATGCGGCGTAAGACTGCGCCTTCAGCCTTGTGTGTAGTCAGCGCATAGGCCGGCAGGCGGCGATTGTAGGAAAACAGCGTGATGCTGATCAGCACGAAGCACAATGAAATACCGAAAAACGGCACGCGCCAGCTCAGGTAGTCGGCTGCGAGGCCGCCGAACAAGACGCCGGCGGAAATCCCGACAATCTGGCCGATCAGGAATTGCGCCAGCACCGGTTGCCGCTCATCGTAGGGAACCACGTCGCCTATCCAGGCCATGGACAGCGGAATAATCGCCGCCGCGGTAGCGCCTGCCATGAAGCGCGCGACCAGCAGCAACGGATAGTTGGGCGCCAGGGCGCACAGCAATGAAGTCAGGGCGCAAGCCACGCAGGCGCAAGCCACGACGAAATACTTGCCGAAGCGGTCGCCGACCGGGCCAAAGAATAGTTGTGAAATACCGTAGGCGATGGAGAAAGCGGTAATGACGTAAGACACATTCCCGAGGGAAATGCTGAATTCCTGCGCCAGGCGCGGTAGCAGCGGATCAGTGACGCGCAGCGAAATCGCGCTGCCAAAGGCGGCCAGTGAAAGGGCGGGAATAGCAAGTTTGGGGATGGCCGCAGTGGTCTTAACAGATGTTTCGTCGTTAGGCATGGTGCGTTATCGGGTGAGGGCTGAGCGAGTTAATCCTGACGCACAAGCCTACAGGAAATTGCGCGCGTATTTAAATGCCGCGCACGAAATTGCCAAAAGACAACAGGAGGGTTGACAGCTGTCTTCAGATGGCATCTGACATATCGTATTTATGGCAGAAAGTTTGCATTCCTTCATCTTTTCCTACACGAACTTGCGTCTCTGTCCTATATGAGTGCTTGTTGCCCGCAGCTACGATACTCATACCCTGCTGCAGATTCTGTAAACGATGAATCAAAAGCGGGGCAGGGACGGTGCAGCATGCGGGTGTTCTGAATAAGACAGATTTGGCGACAAAATAAATCAGATCAGAGGTGATCATGTCCATTCTTCCAAGCACAGCAGACGACACATCGGCAATGTTCAAGCAAATCATCGCTGAGCGTCCGGGCGATATCGAGTGGCCGGGATACGTGAATACACGTCAGGAAATTGCCGACCATCAAGCCGAACGAACCGAAAAAATCCTGAAACGAAAACGAATGGAAGCGCTGCGTTATCTGGGGAATAAAATCCAGAAAGAAGGCTATGCATACAACAAGACCGAACCCAGCATCTTTACGCCGGAGTTCGTGCACGCATTGGGTGAGGAGAATTCCCTACAGAGGAAGAAACGTAATCCATGGTTGGGAAAGAAGCAAAAGATGAGCCGAGACAGCAATGAAAAAACATGGCATGCACATGCCAATATTTTGGCTTTCGGGCCACAGATTACAGTAGGTAGCGACCAGATTATCAGCACCTTGCCGTGATGCTGTGACACCCATTTTTTGAATCGAGAACCCACTATGAAAAAACTTCACTACACGCTGCTGGTATGCGCGGTTACCGTTATCGGTGGCTTGTTCATCGTCACGCATGCGCGACAGGCCCTGGCAGAAAGCACTCCGGGCCAATTTGCAGAGCAGACGCAAATCAATGAACTGGTCAGTATCGCGATTCCACCGTACAAGTGGTAAGTGTCATAGCAGGACGTAGAGAAATAAAAAAAGGATGTGCAGCGATGCACATCCTTTTTTTGTGGCTGATTAGTCAGCGTTGACGGTCGTTATTGCAAGTGTATTTCGCCATCAAAGCTGACATTCAGTTTGATGCCAGCTACCTCCAGCGTCACTTTGGCTGGAAAGGATTCCGTGCCTTTAATGCTACCGCCGGCTATCGCAGCAGCAACCGCTTTCTCGATTTCATGCTGTGAACTGACGCCCACCATTTTTAAAAACTTGCGCATGCTGAGGTTGAAATTTTCTTCGTCCATGGCGATCTCCTGTCAGGTGATGGGGAAATGAGTTCTAAGTATTAGACTACACTAAATCAGACCGGCCATTGCTCCAGACGGTATGCCGAATCCCAGAACATCCATTCCAGTTTGGCGGCATGCGTATAGGCAATATGCATCTCGTTGCGGGTTTCTTCACTGGCAACAGCCGCCACGCGATCCACGGTAGCGATCACTGCACGCACCAGGGTATGGAATTCATCGCCAGCGTAGGTGGCTATCCAGGAATCGTAGGGATTGTTCTTGGCGGCACGCCCGATGATGTCGCGGCCGACTTCTGCGTAAATCCAGAAGCATGGCAACAAACCGGCCAGCGCCACCGGATAGGACTTGCTCCATGCATTGGCCAGCAGGAAGCTGCTGTAGTGGTGCGTGGCTGGCGACAACGGTGTGGCAGCGAAGGTATCCGCACTGACGCCGAATTGCTCCATGAAATCCTCGTGCAGGCTGCGCTCAACCACCACCGCACCGTGTGCGGCACTGGCGAACTGCACTACTTCGTCGGCATTGTCGGCCTTGGCAGCGGCGATGGCCAGCGCGCGACCAAAAGCGACCAGATAGTGCGCATCCTGGATCATGTAATGACGGAAACGTTCTTTGCTCAGGGTGCCGTCAGCGAGTTCCTGGTTGAATGGCATGGTGCGGATTGTTTCAAACAAGGCCGCATTCTTTTTCCAGATTTCAGCAGTAAAAGACATGGTCTTCCTTATAGGGGGTGCCCGCAACAAATAAGCGGGCGGTGGTTCAAGAATATTGCAGCGGGCTGTAGACGTGATCGAAGAAGTCACGTTCCAGTTTGACGGCGCGGCCAAACATATCGGCGCTGCGTGCCTGTCCTGCCGCATTCAGAGCTGCGCCAGTGCGATCCAGTTCGGAGCGCAACCAGCCTATGAACTCAGCGAAGGCCGGATTGTTATGCAGTGTGATCCACTCGGCGTGGATGAAGCGTGGCGGCAAGGGCACATCCGGACGGTCGGCCCAGCTCAGGTACAGCCACTCGGCAACTACCAGTACCGACAGACATAGCGGATAGATCTGGCTCTGTGCAGCTTCCGTCATCAAGTCCTGGAAGGCTTTGGTTTGCGGCGTCAGTTGCGGCGCATTGCGATGTTGGGTCGGGAGGCCAAGTTCATCGAAGGCGCGCAGGAAGTAGGTGTTTTCATCGCTGGTAATCATGGCAGTGAAGCGCGCCAGGCGCACGCGCGATTCAAAGCGATCCGCGCTGGCGATTGCAGCACCCAGCAGCGCGACAAAGCGATCAATGAATTGGTAATCCTGTACCAGATAGTGTTGCAGTACATCGGTAGCGACGTTGCCGGCAAACAGCTCATCGATGAAACGGTGATTGATGGCGGCATCCCAGTTGTCCTGGTTTTGTTCACGCAGCCATTCGGTAAAAGTCGTAGCTGGATTTGTTCTGGAATTAAAAGGTGTATCTGTCATGGGAAATATCAGGGTGATTCAAATCTTGGGTGACGGCTATTACAGCGGCGGATATTTTTTGGCGTTCATTACCAGCTTGTCCTGGATCGCAGCATTCAGATCGACCTTCAATACCGAAGCCAGGCGTATCAGGTACAAGGCGACGTCGGCCAGCTCTTGCCGCACGTGTTCGGCTGTTTCCGGCGCTTGCGCGACGTGCCAGGAATCTTCCTCGCTGCGCCATTGAAAAATCTCAACCAGTTCGCCCACCTCGCCGGTCAGCGCCATCGCCAGGTTCTTCGGTGAATGATGTTTGCGCCAATTACGTGCATCGGCAAATTCTTCCAGCACCTGTTCCAGTGCCTGGGTGTCGATCAGGGTTTGCGTCATGATAATGCGGCTCGGTGAAGATCCTCAGTGTGGACCAATACGCAATGATAGCCTAATGCCCGGGCGAGCCCTCAATCAGCGCTTGTTCGGGAGACTTAAACCTTCGTCTATACGCTCCATCATGTAGGGGAAGAACGGGTTCGACGTCAGGCGCGTCAAGGCATCCTGACTGACGATCAGTGCGCCGCGTTCGCCGCGTATCGCCATCGCGCCGAGATTCACGCCGAAGTCATCGCTGTTATCCGGTTGCGTGCCATACAGCGGATCGCTGAGTGGAAAAGGCAAAGCCAGGTGCGATAGCGAAAACACATCCGCCGGGAATGCCAGGCCGAGGGCGCGGCGTTGCTCGTTTGTGCTCTGCGCTGCTGTACTCAGTTCCTTTACATCCCGTGTATCGCTGCCTGCATTCGTAATCACGGTAGACCTGAAATTGCGTGGCGCTGGTGGTAGCAAGCGATCTGCCTGCAGATGATTGCCGGAACGCAGCAATGGACCGAACTTGATATAGCGATTCAAATCGAACAGCACCAGCTCGCTGTCATTGTCCGGCAATCGTGCATACAAACTGTTGACGACTGAACGCGTACTGACCGTGTAATCGACGATAGACTGGAAGGTGAGTATCGGCGGCAGTTGTTGCAGGCGTCCTTCTTCACGCACGATATGCGCTTGCAGATTGCGCGTCAGCAAAGAGGACTGACTCGCTGCATTCACCGGGAAAGAATTGTATTTGAATGGATTGAACTCGGGCACGATATCCAGCCACGCAGCCTTTGCAAAGGCCGGGAAAATCTTGGGCCAGCCGAACACACCTGCGAAGCGCGCCAGTTCCGTCACACCTATCATGGGGGCAATCAAGACCAGACGGTCAGGTCGCGGCAGCTTCGCATCGTCCAGCGTTTCCAGTGTGTACTTGAGCGCCAGTGCGCCACCGTTGGAGAAGCCGACTATCTGCAGCGGCAAGGGGGCAGGTACGCGGCGTCGCGCTTCCCGCACTGCGAGATGTGTCGCTGCCAGCCAGTCTTCCCATTCAACATCTGTCAATCCTGCCGGTACGGTGCCATGTCCCGGCATGCGTATCGCAACCACGACGTAGCCGCGTTGCTGATACAAACTGGCGATATGACGCAGGCTGTATGGTGCATCAGTCAAACCATGCAAGAGCACGACTGCACCACGCGGACTTTGTTGCGGTTCGAGCAGGAAGGAACGATTCCAGTCCTGCTTGAAATGTCCGGGGTAGATAGGACTATCCGGGTAGTAGCGATTGCCGGGTACCTTTACGTCTGCCTCCAGCTTGTCTGTGACTTCTCTTTTGACTTCATCAAACACTGCGTTCTCAGCGGCGATATACGCAGCCCAATCTGCTTGCGCTATTTCCTTGCGCGACATCTCATGCGGCACATGTGTATGCCAGAGTTGCAGTGACGGTCCGCCATGCACGTCATACGCACGTACTGCGAGCATGGTGATGAGTGCGACACTGACGATGAGTACAGTGAGTTTTAATAACTTGCGCAAGCAAGGTTTCATCTTTGCTTCTTTCTCATGATTCGTACACCTGATTGCACATGATGTCTGCTGTTGTGTGTGCATAAATTTTGTTGCAGCACACACATCGTATGTCATCGCACATATACGTAGAAACCGCAGCCGTATTGGCATTGCGCGGAGGTGACCGTAAGTGGATTCCACAATTTACCATTTTCTTAACATCTCATATATTCACATCAGAGGCTTCAGTGGCGTATGCAATGTTCGTCGTGTAAGTACGCGTGGCAGACGTAGGTGTTAGCGTGCGTTTGCAAATACATAGAATCATTTATCAAGAAGGAAGAGCAATGACTAAAGCATTATTCGCAGCATTCGCATTGGCTATGTTGTTGGCTGGTTGCGGCGCAGAAAGCCACACACCTGCAGCGCCTGCAGCGGCACCAGCAGCAGAAACAACAAGTGCAGATCCAGCGGCACCATTGAGCGCTGAAGAAGCTGAAAAAGAAAAAATCCGCAAACAAAACGCTGCTGCTGAAGCTGCATTGTCCGGTCACTGATCTGCTTCTGATCAGAGAAATAAAAAGCCGTCGCATGCGACGGCTTTTTTTATGCGCGCGAGCAACGCAAGCATCGAATGTGCATCGCCTGGCAGCTTAGCTACCATATGTCCTCAAGGCGATACAAAAAAATCCTTAGTGACTACTGCTTTGAAAAGTGAATTTAACCGACCTTTTGGGAAGTGAAAATGAATTTGGCAGAGATAGTCAGCCAGTTCGAATCAGGTGAAGCCGGTACTGATGCATATGTGGAATTGCGTGCACAATGCCTGTCACTCATAGAGCAAGATTCCGCTAACGCTGCGGCTTATTTCCTGATCGCGAACTTCGCCCGTTCCTACGTTATCCTGTACGAAGAAGAAGCCGTCACTGTCGACATCGCACGCAAGGCAAAAGCCACGATGCTGGATTATCTGCAACGTATCGTTGCGTCGCAGAACGGTGGTGCCGAAGCGCGCCTGGCAGCGCTCAATGCGATTGCTGTTGATTACCAGCGTAGCGAAAAAATCTTTTAATAGAACGCTCGTTGAGCCGGGAAGTCATCGTGCATCGTTGCGCGGTAGGGAAGGTAGCGATATTGTGCTGTAGACCCAGGGCAGAATGTCGGCATTATTATTGCAGTGGCGGAGTGTTCTTGCCGGTGATGAAGAGAAGATGGCTGATCTAAAGGCCCTGACCGCAACGCACAAGATCGCTGCGCGCCTGAATTATTTGCTGCCCAAGTTGTTCGGAATATTTGCGCAACTGCTCTGCTGTTTGGCGTCCACCCTCAATATCAGCAGGCGTGCGCTCCCGCCCATATTTAACCGCTTCTAGATGGTACGGAATTTTTGCTTCGCTATTTTGTTGTTGAGTCGTGAGTGAATTAATTTCGTTGGCCAACCGATTGCAAATTGAGCGGTTATAAGTGGAATTAATTTGAAGCAGTTTTTCATGATCCCCATGCAATTGGTCATACCTTATTTGCAGATCGCCAATGGCATTTTTTGAAGCCTTGTAGTCATGAACGACTTTTTCATGCTCTTGCTTAGAAATGTAGCTGTTGCGAATAGTCTCCTCTGTCATGAATTGTCTAGATGGAGCAAACTTATATTCAAAGTGATTCATTGCCAGCACTGCAGTTTCAATCGTGAGCATGATGCCAAAAACGACAAGCGCAATATGCGTGCCAAAGTATTTAGAAATATCCACAATTGTTTCCGCAGAGAAATATTCAATTGTAACGAAAATATCTTACCTATCCCCGAATATAGGTTGCATGATTTTTCGTGATGAGTTCGCTCTTTCGCGTCGGGTTTGTGAAGTTAATCTAACGCGGAGATGCTCGAGCTCGTTTTTAAAAAAACGAAGCTGTAGATTTTTGCTGAACTCAGGAAAGAAAATGACGCGAAAAATTAGAATCGCCGTTGTTAAATTACGGATCGCGTTGTGAATTTTGGGAATTGGATTTCAGCGAAGACATAACATGCTGATTTTATGGGGGTCAGTGGGGTGGCTGATGGGGCTCGAACCCACGACAACAGGAATCACAATCCTGGACTCTACCAACTGAGCTACAGCCACCACTGATTTACAACTATCTGCCTTGCAATGTTCTGCAGGACAGCTGCGCATTATACAAAATTCATACGCAGCTGGCAAATCAATTCAAGAAATCAGGTGAAATTTTCTTAAGCCGCTGTTTTGGCGGGCATTTCCGTCACTGTCGGGTGCTGGTTCAGCAGGTGAGCGAAGGCGCTGACCAGGGCATCGCGGCTGCCAGTGGTAAAGGCTTGCAGCGAACCAGGCGTGGTTTCAAAGCGCTGCAGGCCACGTTGTTGCAGCAGGCGCTCGAGCTGGCGTGAGACGGCTTCGCCGGTATCGATGATGGTGACCGGTACGGCACTTTCGCGCTGCGCGATGGCTTCTATGGTCGGCTGGACAAACGGGTAGTGCGTGCAGCCCAGTGCCAGCGTATCGGCGCCGCCTTGCAGCAGCGGCGTGACATAGCGCTCCAGCATGGCGACGGTTTCCGGCGTATCCAGCTCGCCTTTTTCGATTTGTTCGACCAGGCCGACGCAGGCTTGCGTCAGGAAGCTGATGCCGGTGCTCGTGCTGATCTGGTCGCGCAGGGCGATGAAGCGGCTGCTGGCGAGGGTGCTGGCGGTTGCCAGTACGCCGGCTTTGCCGCTTTTGCTGAAGACCGCGGCCGGTTTCAGGCCGGGTTCGACGCCGACGATGATCAGTTTCGGATAATGCTGGCGCAGCGCTTCGATCGCTGCCGCCGTTGCGGTATTGCAGGCAACGACAATCGCCTTGATGTTCCTGGTAGAGAGGAAGGCTGCGATAGCCAGCGTGCGTTCGATGATGGCGGCGTCTGACTTGCCGCCGTACGGCGCATGGCCGGAATCGGCGAAACACAGCAAATGCTCCGATGGCAAACGCGCCTGGATATGGCGCAGTACCGATAAGGCACCGACGCCCGAATCGAAGATTCCTATCGGTGCGTCGGCTGCAACTGGGTCAGGATAAGCGGAAAAACTCACAGTATCGTTTAGCTCTATGTAGTCGGAATATGCCGGATCAGACTGCAGAAACAGGAATCTCGTTCAATCGGATCTTCTCGATTTTTTCTTTCCATTCCTTAGGCCCGGTGTTGTGCACCGAGGTACCAGTGGAATCGACGGCGACCGTGACCGGCATGTCCTGCACATCGAATTCGTAAATCGCTTCCATGCCCAGATCCGCGAAGCCGAGTACCTTGGCGTTTTTGATTGCCTTCGATACCAGGTAAGCGGCACCACCGACCGCCATCAGATAAGCCGATTGATGTTTCTTGATTGCTTCAATTGCGGTCGGGCCGCGTTCTGCTTTACCGACCATCGAAATCAAGCCGGTTTGCGCCAGCATCATTTCAGTGAATTTATCCATGCGGGTTGCTGTAGTCGGACCAGCCGGGCCAACTACTTCGTCACGCACCGGATCAACCGGGCCGACGTAGTAAATGATGCGGTTGGTGAAGTCGACCGGCAGTTTTTCGCCTTTGGCCAGCATGTCTTGTATGCGTTTGTGTGCAGCGTCACGTCCGGTCAGCATCTTGCCGTTCAGCAGCAGGGTCTGGCCTGGTTTCCACGATGCGACTTCTTCCTTGGTCAGCGTGTTCAGGTCTACGCGTTTTGATTGTTCGGTGTCTGGCATCCAGTTGACTTTAGGCCAGTCGGACAGCGCAGGCGGATCCAGATAAACCGGGCCGGAGCCATCGAGTACGAAGTGCGCATGACGGGTGGCCGCGCAATTCGGGATCATGGCGACCGGTTTCGATGCTGCATGCGTAGGGTGCATCATGATCTTTACGTCGAGCACGGTGGTCAGGCCACCCAGGCCTTGCGCGCCGATGCCGAGGGAGTTGATCTTGTCGCACAATTCGATACGCAATTCTTCAGTCTTGTTTTGCGGGCCGCGTTTTTTCAGCTCGTACATGTCGATGTCTTCCATCAACACTTGTTTCGCCATCAGCATCGCGCGCTCTGCAGTACCGCCTATGCCTATGCCCAGCATGCCCGGCGGGCACCAGCCGGCACCCATCAGTGGCACGGTTTGCATGACCCAGTCGACCAGCGAGTCGGATGGATTCAGCATGACGAATTTGGTTTTGTTTTCCGAGCCGCCGCCTTTGGCCGCGACTTGGACGTCGACCGTATTGCCTGGCACCAACTCCACGTGCACGACGGCAGGGGTGTTGTCCTTGGTGTTTTTACGCTCGAAATGCGGATCGGCGACGATGGAGGCGCGCAGCGTGTTGTCCGGATGGTTGTAGGCCTGACGCACACCTTCGTTGACGGCGTCGGTCACCGAGCCGGAGAAGCCTTCAAAGCGCACGCCCATGCCCACTTTCAGGAAGACATTGACGATGCCGGTATCCTGGCACAGCGGACGTTTTCCTTCGGCGCACATGCGCGAGTTGGTCAGGATTTGCGCAATCGCATCCTTCGCTGCCGGGCTTTGCTCTGATTCATATGCGCGTGCCAAATGCTGGATGTAATCCTGCGGATGGTAGTAGCTGATGTACTGCAAGGCTGCTGCAACGGATTCGATTAAATCGTCTTGTTTAATGATGGTCATGGCAGTGTCGGCTAGAGAAAGAGGATTAATGGGAGTCGCTGATGGCAGCAGTCTGAGCCATGATGCGATCACTGTAGGCAATCGCCATGGCGGAGAACAGGAACACTATATGTATGCCGGTTTGCGCCAGCAAGGTCTTGGTATCGTAAGCAGCAGCGTTGATAAAGGTCTTCAGCAGGTGGATAGATGAAATACCGATGATCGCAGTTGCCAGTTTTACTTTCAGTACGGACGCGTTTACGTGCGACAACCATTCCGGCTGATCCGGATGACTTTCCAGGTTCATGCGCGATACAAAGGTTTCGTAGCCGCCGATGATCACCATGATCAGCAGGTTGGAAATCATCACTACGTCGATCAGGCCCAATACCACCAGCATGATAGTCGTTTCATTCAACTTGCTCGGTTTGACTGCGCCCGGGATCGCAACCGCGTCCAGAATGTGTTGCAGTGAATCAGGATTGCCGAGTACGGCGCCGATCAGATCGGATAATTCAACCCAGAAATGAAAAACATAGACGCATTGCGCCAAAATCAGACCCAGATACAATGGCAACTGTAGCCAGCGCGTCATGAAAATAAGTCTCGCCAGCGGCGGTATAGGCTGTTTTGTTGGCAATTCGTCAGTAGATGCAGATGGTTTCATGAGATGCGGTGGAGTAACGAGGGATAAAACGGAAGACTGCATTTTACACGTGCAGACCGTTTTCCTGTGCAGTACGGCTAGCCGATTTCAGCTTGTCGGGGCCTGACCACGAGGTCACAATCGTGTAAGGCTTCAGTAAGCGTAAAAGCATATTGTGAGTAACAAATAAAATCCATATTGGAGGGGACAATGTCCAGCATCGAGAGCTTCAAACAAGAGGAGCGGGTATTCAATCCGCCTGCAGATTTCGTAAACAATGCCGCCATCAGCGGCATGGATGCGTATAACGCTCTATGTGCTGAAGCCGCGGAAGACTACGAAGGATTCTGGGCGCGCCTGGCGCAACAGAACGTCATCTGGAGCAAACCTTTCACCAAACGACTCGACGAGTCGAACGCACCTTTCTATAAATGGTTCGAAGACGGCGAGCTCAACGTCTCCTACAACTGCCTGGATCGTCACCTGACCAACGGTAACGCCGACAAAGTCGCGCTGATCTTTGAGTCGGACGACGGCAAGGTGACACGCGTCACTTACAAGGAACTGTATGAGCGCGTCTGCAAATTTGCCAACGGCCTGAAAGAACTGGGCATACAAAAGGGTGATCGCGTCATTATCTACATGCCGATGTCGGTAGAAGGCGTCGCCGCGATGCAAGCCTGCGCCCGCATAGGCGCAACGCACTCGGTCGTATTCGGTGGCTTCTCGGCCAAATCGCTGCAGGAACGCATCATCGATGCGGGTGCAGTCGCCGTGCTGACATCTGATTACCAGGTACGTGGCGGTAAAAACTTGCCACTGAAATCCATCGTCGATGAAGCGCTCGCGCTCGGCGGTTGCGACACCATCCGCAAAGTGGTCGTCTACAAACGCACCGGCGGCGAAATGAAATTCGTCGAAGGCCGCGATATCTGGCTGCACGAGCTGGTAGAAAAGCAAGCGACAGAATGCGCGCCGGTAGCAGTCGGTGCCGAGCATCCATTATTCATCCTCTACACCTCCGGCTCCACCGGCAAACCAAAAGGCGTGCAGCACTCGTCCGGCGGTTACCTGCTGTGGGCGATGTTGACCATGAAGTGGAGCTTTGACATCAAGCCGGACGACGTCTACTGGTGTACCGCCGACATCGGCTGGATCACCGGCCACACTTATGTCACTTACGGACCGCTGGCATGCGGCGCGACGCAAATCGTATTCGAAGGCGTGCCTATGTTCCCGAACGCAGGTCGCTTCTGGGACATGGTGCAAAAGCACAAAGTCACCATCTTCTACACTGCGCCTACCGCGATCCGTTCACTGATCAAGGCAGCTGATGCAGATCCGGCCGTGCATCCAAGCAAATACGACCTCTCCAGCCTGCGCTTGCTGGGTTCGGTCGGTGAGCCTATCAATCCGGAAGCATGGATGTGGTACTACAAAAACATCGGCGGTGAACGCTGCCCGATCGCCGACACCTTCTGGCAAACAGAAACCGGCGGCCACGTCATCTCGCCTATGCCGGGCGCAACACCTATGGTGCCGGGTTCCTGCACCTTGCCGTTGCCAGGTATTGCAGCGGCAGTAGTGGATGAGGCAGGGCATGACCTGGCGAACGGCAAAGGTGGCCTGCTGGTCATCAAGCGCCCATGGCCATCGATGATCCGTAACATCTGGAACGATCCTGAACGCTTCCAGAAAAGCTACTTCCCGCACGAGCTGGGTGGCGGCACCTATCTGGCAGGCGACGGCGCGATCCGCAACGAAGAAACCGGTTACTTCACCATCACTGGTCGTATCGACGACGTGCTCAACATCTCCGGCCACCGCATGGGTACGATGGAAATCGAATCGGCGCTGGTTGCCAATCCTATCGTGGCGGAAGCTGCGGTTGTCGGCAAACCGGATGAAACCACGGGTGAGTCGATCTGTGCTTTCGTGGTGCTCAAACGTACACGTCCGAGTGGCGACGAAGCGAAGCAAATCGCCAAGGAATTGCGTGACTGGGTAGCCAAAGAAATCGGCCCTATCGCCAAGCCGAAGGAAATTCGCTTCGGCGACAACTTG
The DNA here is from genome assembly GCF_003852535.1 of Herminiimonas sp. KBW02. Lineage (GTDB taxonomy): Bacteria > Pseudomonadota > Gammaproteobacteria > Burkholderiales > Burkholderiaceae_D > Oxalicibacterium. Next base: position 281,368 of record NZ_QAJP01000004.1, read on the forward strand.
CCGAAAACCCGTTCGGGCAAAATCATGCGTCGTCTCTTGCGCGTATTGGCCAAGGACGAAGTCATCACGCAGGACATTTCGACCCTGGAAAACCCGGCCATCCTTGAGCAACTCAAGCAGGCACAGTAAAAACAGCAGTAAAAAAGACTACCGGTAGTCGCCAAAAAAGCCGTCGCAGCTAGCCGCTGCGGCGGTTTTTTTATGGGGGAAGGGATGGGAAAGCAGGAAAACGGGCATTTTTCAGGAAAATTTTGCTATAATCAGCGGCTTCGCTAAAAAGTAGTCCGCGAAGACCAGATTCAGGAGAGATGGATGAGTGGTTTAAGTCGCACGCCTGGAAAGCGTGTGTAGGTTCATAGCCTACCGGGGGTTCGAATCCCCCTCTCTCCGCCACAGATATAAAAGCATTTTGAATCAATGACTTACTGAATTCAAAATCGCACAAAACCACACACATAAACCACACACGTTTTTGTGAAAATAAAGCTCCAGCGATGGGGCTTTTTTACATTGTGTCTTCTCCTCGCTACATTTCCTGTGCCCTAAAAAATCTCCGGTTTTACACAGTGCTTGTTTGAATCTAAGCTGCCACTCGTTCGTCTATTCGGGCGGGCTTAAAGGACACTTAGGGAGAACACATGCAGATTCAAATTGGTAACGCAAGAATTGAAGCAAGCGGCGCATACGTTTATATCAAAGCGTTTGGCCGTGAGGTCTTCGTAAAGAGGGAGCCGGGGCAGCCTTGGCAGCCACACGTAAAACGGCATACTACGGCAGGATTGGAGTTGTGGGGAATTGGTCTGTATGCGGCGATATCTAAGTAATAAGCTTTGGTGTTACACGTCACCTGCGACCTTTTGCTGTGATTTTTACGGTCGCAGGTTACTTTGTCTAACTAATCAATACGGCTGGAAAAAACCGATAACTCTGCATTAATGCTTAGGCGGCTTTTTTGGTTTGATTTTTTTCTTTACCAGAACACCAGCGTCTACATCGATTTTCGATATGTACACTTCGTATCCCAAGGTATTCAATGATTTCAGGGCTTGTTTTAGACTAACTTTGGCAAAGAACGGAAGTTCATTTGGCAGGGATTTTGTCGTGGCAATTGCGTACACAATTTTTAATTTCGAGATGTCCGGACGTGCGCTGCAGTTTGTTAACTTCATACCGGCAGATAATTTTAAGTTCAATCTTTCTCTGAATCCTTGATCAGCAACATAACTGTGTGCGGATACGTACCCTTGAGAAAAAAGATGGCTGAGCGTCTGCGAACTTCTGTAGTATTTAACGTGAATTACGTCAGTGTCATCCTTGGTTAAGTCACAAAATTCAATCTTGTCTGACTTTCCGCCTATAGGAATATTTTTCTTATCCCAAAGGTGATAGGTTTTATCTCCCGACGCAACGGCAACGTTATATTCTCCCTCTCCATCATGAGCGAAAGTTGGTAGAGAATGTCCATATTGGTGTAACCGTTCTTTGAGATATTTGTCGATTTTCTCAGCAAAATCTTTGGCGACTTTGTACCAAACTCCATTTCTTAAAATGTAGTCTTGCGTTCCAATTTTAATCTCAGCATATAGACATTTATAAACAGGCCAAGAGCGAATTGATTGGTATTCGTTATTGTTAACATGCACGTAGTGTGTGCGCAAGACATCTGTCGTAATCTCAATAAGTGCGTCATCGGAATCTTTTTCTTTTGGTTTGACCTTACGATTTATGTGTTCAATAAAATGTTCAAAATCGAGAACCACATGTCTAGGGGTGTTACTGTGACAATCGAAGGAGTATCCAATTTGGCCTTCCCAATCGACAACCTCCGGCTCTCCTAAATAGAGCGAGTTGTTTGGAACAGTCTTAAGTGCGTCATTGAGTTCAAGATCGCATATTTGTATTTCTTCGTGGTCACGTACACGATAAACATTATCAATCCAGTCAAAATCTTCCGGCAGCTTGGCTTCATATCTTGATAAAGACTCTTTGAGGATCGCTGATAATTTATCTAGTGATGTCTCAGTGACGAGTGTGAGTGCGTCTCGTCCAGTGATGTGAGAACCAAACACCGGAACGTTACAGGCACCTGTGAGGGCGTAAACAAGCTCCATTTCAGAGTCAATATGTAAATCAAAAATTGTCACTTCACGTGGACTTTGCGTCCTCGAGTTCAGCGGATTATGGTCATAGCTTGACTTATCTAAGCTTCGTAATCGGTCAGGATCGACTGAGTTCAAGGTGACTTTAAGGCCGAAGTCTCTTTCGAAATATTCATCCTTCAAAAGGTGAAAGCCCGTACCGAACGAAAGCGCAAATAGACGGCCATGTTCCTGGACAATAAGAACACCGCCAACACTATTGGGACGCCCAAAGAAACCATCTTCAAAAGTCTGATGCGAAGTGAATAGTTTTGTCCAAGGAGGAAAATCTCCTGGAACTTCTCTCTTCATGTATAGAACGGCAGAACCGTGAGCCAATTCTATTTCAGCGCTTCGACCAATATTTTCTGTCTTTAAAGCCAAGGTAGCGTCTTTGCAATTTTCCTTAGCTAAGTAAATCGACAATTTCTCTTTACGTATCCGTTTTTTAATTTCACCTGCTATTGTCGGTAATATCGCAGTTGCTTTAAATGGGTCAATCGCATTGGCTACATACTCCTCCATCTGGCTCCCCTCTAGTTTTACACCTGTATGTTCTTTGAAAGGGGAGTAGCCCTATTCAATTTTTATTATGGTCAAATAAGTGCGGCCTCTTAGTGATAAGAACCGCTCGATGAAGTACAGCTATGGGTTGATCTTAACGTTGACATTAAATCGGCGACCATGTGTTTCGATGATGATTTTTTTTCATTGTTTTCCCATAAGTTGCAGCAAGCGTCGCCACTAACGCAGACTTAGTATAGGTCGAGCGCAGTGTTCGCGTATCCCATGTTTATGGGATGCACTATGCTTTCTTGATTGCAAATCCGATTGCGGGGTTTTTCTTTTTCTTTTTGCTGAACGTGGCCGTAACAATGCAAATGTGATGCCACTAAGAGGAAATTTAAGGCATTAACAAGTATTGCAGGATTACAATAATAAAAAGCTAAAGGGAAGAACTGATGCAGAAATTAATCGACGAACTAACCAACCCATTTTGGTGGTTGAGTATAGTCATAGTGGGTGTCTTCACTAGCTTGATGTCTTCATATCTTATAAGGTACTTGGACAAATGTTTTTCGCGTACCTCTTCATGGTGGCATAGTCGCTCAGAAGAAAAGAAAGCCGAATGGAAAGAACAAGTAGATTGGATAAGACAGTCGGAGAAGAATCTACTAATTCAATCGTTTGAGGAAACGCGGCAACGACTAAGAGCGATCTATTTCTTGTTGCTTGGCTGCTTACTTGCGGTCTTAGCGTCCATTCTCGCTCAGTATGATCATCCCGGCGTTAAGTACATGGTTATGTTCGGACTAGCAATGAGTACGTTTAATGCCTTGGTAGCGACTTATGCGTTTTTACAAGCCACCGATCATCGCGAAAAAATTTATCAAGCGTTGAGACAGCCAAAGAATGAAAACAAGATTGAGCTGGTTAGCGTGACGCCGAAACAGTAATAAAAGCGGTAAATAATTTGGCATAAAATTTTGAGTGATCCCTCGATAAAGAATGATCGCCGCCTTCCCCCCGTGGGGGTGCCTCTTCGGCCAATTATCGGTAGACCATTCCATCGTCCCCAAGCCACCCGAAGGCTTCACTAAACACACCTTCAGCAAGCATCAGGTCGTGGGCGTCTCGGACATCGAACGGTCGCCCGTAGTGCTTCTCGAATAGAGGAGGGAAAGCGGACGCGAAGGTGTCTCGAGTACAGCCGTGAGCGACTAGTTCTGTGAGAATCAAGGAGGAATTGGCAAGGGTAGCACTCAACTACTTACGCGCCTCAGCGCTAGTGACATCTGCCATTAAACCGGCAGTCGTCAGATCAATTCTGACTTCATAACTACGAGTAAGCTTCGCGTCCACCTCAACCTTTTTCTCGCCGTACTTCAGTTCGGATGGTCGGAACTGTTCAGAGCCTCGCGTCATCGTCGTCAAGCTAAATACATGCAAATCAGGACTCATCCAGAGTCGTACCGCCTCACCAGCATGGAGGCTAGCTAGGGGTTCTCCGTTTACCCACACGTTCAGCGACCCGAGTACGCCTTGGATTGCTGCATCTTCACGTATGAAGACAATTCCTACCGTCCCCGGTTTCTCTTGCAGCAGCGCCGGTTTCATTACACGATTGTAAGGAACACCTTTCGCATCGTTGACTGCAAGTTGCTTTGAAGCGCATCCGGTCAATGCCAAGACTAGTGTCGCGATTAAAAATCTTTTCATCTGTCAGTCCGTATAAAAATCAAAATTGTAATGCTTTCCATTTGGAAATAATAATGAATAGTTAACACGGACAAGCAGCCGCTCGTTTGTTTGCCACCTCGGTGCTCATCCTTCTTCTGATTCACCGCTTGAGCCGCCACACCAAAGCAAGAATTCCAATCAATGCCGTAAGGATGATTAGGAATGCTGCGCCGATTGGATGTTGGTCAAAGATGACCACTAGTTTGCCTACTGCGTCAAAAATGTCAGCAAGATCGAGCGACATCATTTCTCCAATAAAGAACCCACCGGCACCTGCAAATAGATCAAGCAGATGCACCCTTACACACTGGAAGCCTTCAATACGACTGCTTCGGGATGTGCACTTTTATATTTTGCAGGAACACTTGGGTCGGTTTCCCGACTGTTTTCCGGTTTTGCACTCGTACTGCCAGAAGGTTACCGAAGCCGGAGTCCAATTTCTTTATGAAACATTTCATAGGTTCTTTTGGGTATACCTAAATGGAACCAATCGGCAGGTACCTTAATGGTGGTTCGGTAATAGCCTTTACAAACCCAAAACGAACCGACATAATGCGAACTATCCAAAACGAACTGAAGGGTTCCAAATGTTTGTCCGCGCCTATCTTCGCGCTTCCACATCTGAGCAGGACGCGGATCGTGCTCGCCGTGATCTGGAGGAGTTCGCCGCATCTCATAAGCTAAAGATCGCCGCCTTCTATAAGGAGAATGAATCAGGTGCCAGTCTCAAGCGCCCGGAGTTGTTCCGGCTTCTTGCTGATGCCCATGAAGGTGACATTCTGTTGATCGAACAGGTGGATCGTCTTTCGCGTTTGAACGCTGATGATTGGGACAAGCTGAAGCGTGAGATAGAGACAAGGCGAGTACGAGTGGTGGCGCTAGACCTTCCGACCTCATTTATGATGATTAGGGACGCCGATGAGATGACCGCACGAATGATGTCAGCGTTGAACAGCATGATGCTCGACATGCTAGCGGCGATAGCTCGAAAGGACTATACCGACCGAAGAAGGAGGCAGCAGCAGGGAATCGAAAAGCTGAAAGTGGCAGGGGGCTACAAAGGGCGTAAAGAAGACGCTCCGCGTAATGAGCAGATCGTGCTGATGCTAAAGGAAGGAAAAAGCTGGAATCAGATCATCGCTGCTACTGGATGTTCCCGTTCGACCCTATCAAGGCTGAGGCAGCGGGTCTAGGAAGATGCTTACTAAGAAACGGTTACTATTGTTATTAAGATGATGACTAATGTGGAGAGGCAATGTATTTAGGGGAAATCGTCGCTGGGTTGAGTTTATTGGACAAGGCAAATGGTATTTGGAAAAAGTACCGCAAAGAACAGACGCCAACTCCTGAATCACTTGCGGCAAGATTCATTCGATTATTTGAAACGCATGGTGTACATCGAAACCAAATTCCACGGTTTTTTGGTCATGCTATTTCTCCTCAAGATGTGCAAACAGAGGCTGGCCTCCTTGTAAAACTCGATGAGACAGTTCTCGAGTCAGCTTGCGCTATGTTCGCTGTGCGCCGCGAGTGGCTAGATGGGGCTGAACCTCAGGCGCATCATTGCTATGACTTTTATAGGGAGCCATTGCAATTTCTGAATTTTATCCAAGGTCTTAAGCAATCAAATCCCGATGGGCAAATAAGTGGAGTCTTGATTGCTCCTAGAAAAATAGACACATATCCTGAAGCTATATTGATCCTACAAGAATCAATTGGCACGATAGGTGACAAGACAATTTATCGCCATTACCTTTGCCATAACTGGAATTTCACTTATTGGAAAGCCCGCGCATATCTGACCGCGTGTGTGGCTATTGCATGGAAGGCCAATGTTTTTATTCACGGTGCATATTTAGATCAGCCTCAAATTAATAAGCTATCTGCAGGTGAAGGCCTAATGGGTTGGCAAGGAGAGGGCATATGGCACTTTGGAATAAAGCGTTGGAATCCAGAAGATATGGCATTAAACCCGGATGTTTTTCTTAAAGGAGTCGATCCCGAAAAGGACAACTATGGCATCAAGAAAGCTCTGGAGCTATGGCTTGATTTGGAGAAGGAAGGCTTTATGCATGCTGGGTTTGATAGCGATGCTCGGCTGTTGTTTAAAGCAGCATTATTGAAATATTGAGCTAAACGGTTTGGTCGCTCCTTCGATTAGCAGCACGTTCCAAAGCGTTCCTCGTGTGGTACGCCAATTGGGAATTCGCTAGGCCACCTTTCTGCGTCGCAATGAGCAGGGTCTTGTGCTCCCGAGGGGGACCCGCCGAGTCGGACATAGTTCGCGCCCGGAGACCAATAGCGGCACGTTGCTGGAAGCGAGTGCGAAGTTGGTGCTTTAATCTTAAAAATTCTCAGTGAGCCAGTAGATAAATCTATTTATTTATTATTTTGATAATATATTAAAAGTCTTTATAAATCAATTGGTTACGGTGTGGTAGCAATTAGCCCTCCCTATTGGTACTAAGTGTCATTTTCGACACCTGTGTCACATTAAAAAATGGCACAGCCGATTGCCCAAATCGCTGACCACTTAGGTCGGTATCAGCAAGCCTCGCAAGATTCGTCCTTCCGAGGCTTTTTCTATTCCCAAACCGAAATCAAAATATGAACAAACGCGTACAAGTAAGTAGCAACTTCAACACACAGCCGCTGCAAACCAAAGCCCGTCCCGGTGCGGTTGCCGTTCAGGCCGTAGGTGATCCCCATGCAGGCTCCGAGTGGATGAGCCTTGCGAACGCCTTTGCCAAGGGCGAGATGGTCACCCAGCAGTTCAAGGAACGTAAGGACGAGGAGGACAAACTGGCGGCTCAGAAGTACGCCAACTCCATGACCATCGGTGAACTCAGCAAGGCCATCAAGTCCGGCTCTATGCTCCCGTCACAGTCCCCTGTATTTGCCGCCACGGTGCAGCATATATGGGGCGATAACACACGGCAGCAGGAAGAACGTGATGTCCTTGGTCGTCTCCAAACCGGTGAGCTGAAGTTCAACTCCGCCGAGGAAGTCGATCAGTACCTCACTGAGTCCCGCAACACTGTCCTCTCGGGACAAAGCAAGTACGCCGCTGCTGGCTACGATAAAGGCCACACCACGCTGCGCACTAAACTGATGAGCGCGGTGACCCAGCAAGTCAATGGGGAACAGGTAGAGCAAGCCCAAGGGCAAGCCACCGAAAGCCTGATGAATGGCCTCTCGGATATCACCTCGCCTGACTTCAAGGGCACACCTGACGAAGCAGCGGCCAAGCTGATGGAGCGCTACCAGATGCTCCGTAAGACGGCTGTGTTGCCTGAAGCGGCCACTCGCGGTGCCATGACGGAACTCGTCACCCGTATGAGTGCCGGTGGTAACACGGCCTTGCTGTCCAGCTTCCTGAATCAAGAGATGGATGGCATCGGCAAGGTCAGCACCTTCCTTGGCGAGAAGACCGCACAGACCCTCACGGCTAAGTCCAATGCAGCAGCGGACGTAGTTGGCCGTGAGCGTGTCGATAAGGAAGCCTTGCCGTTCTACATGGCGTCCGACCAAGGAACCCTGAACGCCGAGAAGCTGATGGCATGGGGGCAAGCACCTGAGAACGCCCGGTTCGTCTCCTCCTCTACGATCCACAGCCTCATCAACCGTAACAACGCAGCACTCGCCCAGCAGGAAGTGGCGCGGCAGAAAGCGTTGATCCTCGGGCAATCTCAAGCGTCCATCGCGGAAGCCCAGCGGCAAACCGAAGCGGCTATCTCCGAGGGGCAATTCTGGCGAGTCAATGGTCAGAACAAACCGAAGTTCATCAATGAGCATGGTGACGTTAAAGACTTCGACGTAAAGGGTCACGCTGAACAAGCCTTGGAGAAAGCCACCAAAGACCTTCCGATGGATCAACAGGTGTCATCGTGGGCGCTCAACGGCATCACCAATCCTGACTGGCAGCACCGCATGAAGGCTGGCTTCTTCAACCTCAGCACCATCGGGGTTGACGCTAAGGGTAAGCCGGTAGGTGAACTCAACGCCGAAGGTAAAGCAGCTATCGATTTATTCCAGCAGCTCAACTCGGTGAACCCTGAGTATGCCAAGCAGGTTGCCGGTGAGGAGGAGTACAAGCGGTTCGGTGACATCGCCTTCTTGCAGTACATGGGGAAGGACATAAGCACAGCCGCAGGGATTGCAAATGGAGCCGGTTCTGGTGCCATCACCAGTGCAGATGTCGGGAACATGACCAAGAAGGTCAACGCTCTTGCTAACGACATGTTGGACAACCCTTGGTACAAACCAGAGTTCATGTCCCGTATGTTCGGTGACAACGTTGAGCACAACACGGCGCAGGTTGCCGGTGTCATCCGACGCTATTCGTCGCTGCTGGCAATGAGTGGGCAGTATGCAAACGCCGACAAAGCGCTGGAGGAGGTAGGCGACTACCTATCTGATCCGAAGATCACCACGAAGATCAACGGCACCTTGTACATGCGATCTGAGCTGCCACAAGCGCCTACCAAGGAGGATCAGGACAAGTGGTTCGAGCGGTTTATCGAGAACGCCCCCAAGAAAGTCGCTCGGGATTCTGGCTTTGCACCGGACATCGTTCGGCTGGAGTTCGACCCAAGAATCAAGGGGTATCGAGCGATGGCTGGTGGAGTTCCGCTCGGGGCAGGTGACGGGAGTGGCATGTTGATTTATACCAAAACTGATATTCAGCAATGGTACGCAATCGAGCGTCAAAAGGATGTCCGCGCAGCTCTAATGGCATCTCAAGACAATCAGGCAAGAAAGCGCCACGAGGCATACTCCAAGCGTCTCAGCGATGAACTACGGGAGATGCAGGGTCAGAACAAGTACGCGCTTGAGCAGTACGACACCTCTGCAAATCATGCCTTCTTCAGTCACAACATCCTTGGGGAGCAGGCATTCAAACGTATCGAAAAAGAAGGGAATGCCGACAAGCACCTTCGAGACCTGATGCAGCTTTACCCAAACAAACGGAAGCAGTAATCCGCCTCACGCCCCTTCAAGCGCCTCCAGCAGGATGACGCTCGGATATCACAACGATATTAACGAAGGGGCTTCAACCAACACTCCAATATGCCACATTCAAAAATCTACCAAGCCAAGGCTCTCCCACAGCCACGTCTGTATTCCCGTCCTCCCGTTGTTCGCAATTACGTCCTCTCGGTTGAAGCCTTCGATCACCTGAAGGCGATGCAACGGGTCTACGAACGTGAATCCGGCATACCGCTCACGAATAGCCAAGCGCTCGAAAAACTCCTTATTGACGACGAAGCTCGTCGCCATCCCTCAACAATCTAATAATTTTAAGTCGGCCTCTTGTTAACGGAGGTGGACATCAACATAATGCGTAAGCACATGCCTAATACAATTTACTCAAAACAAATGAATCTTCAAGCGAACCATGATCAAGCTCCCTTGCAGACTAGCGTGATTGCACCAATCGGTTGCGTCATGGCTATCCTTAAGATTTTGCGAGACATTCACTCGGATATTACTGTGTCCACGGCTTTGACCTTTGCGTACATAGCTAATCATCCTGGCATAACGCAAACAGAAATTGAGAAGCACTCGGGGATGCTCCTTGCTGCCATTAATCGGCACGTGACCATTTTAGGGCCTTGGAATGTGAAGGAAAAGACAGGTTACGGCTTTATAAGCGTGGATGTAGATCCATATGACCGTCGGCGCAAGCTGCTCCACTTAACGACTACTGGTCATGTCCTCATCGGTGAGCTTAGTGACAGAATAAATCGACACCAAACTCCGACTATGGGTTCAGTGGCGCAGGCAGCTAATTTATATGAGGGAACTTGATTGTTTGTCCGTCGATCCCTTGCCTGTAATTGCATTTCTAATTAAAACATCGTCGTCATTTCGAGCCTAGCGCTCATTCCTTTCCCTGACACTTCGTCGTTAGGGAAATTCACTCTTTTGCACTTCGTATCTGATGGCTTTGTGCCGATTCGGAATGCGTTGTCGCGTCCCCTTAATCATTTCCCTTCCTGCTTGTTCTTGGGGATGGGGCCATTAACAAAAAGAATCATGAATAAGCAATGTGTCATATTAAGTTGTGTAGGGCCTACGACCGGGTTCAGTACTTATTGCAATCAACATAAACGAGCTAGACGCCGCCACGGCCATCCAGAGCAAATGGGAATAACGGTAGGTCAACTGCGGCCATACATCCGTCGCATCATTGCTAGACGCCAAAAGAACCCCTCAAATCTTGTATGGGAGGTGTTAGAGGCCCGATGGGAAGCGGTCGTCACCAACGCAAGAAACATACTCAATGAACGTGAACGTGGTCGGGCGATGTCGTCTTATCAATCACAGGCGGCATACCATCTTGTGCGAATCGCGAATGACGTACCCAACGCCGTCGTTATCGCTACGTCTCTTGCGATGTTTGTAATGCGTGAAGAACATACGCGTCTGTTCAAAACCGATAAATCATTCTTGTATCAATTGGCTCGGCGTATTCGTGGGTTGACTGATAAGAATGCTGGTACTTATTGGGACAACAAGTCGGGAAAATTAAAGCTGGTCTATCGAGACATCTTGCCGGGCACATTGGAGCTCATCGCTAAGCCCCTGTTCGATGCATTTGCAGTTGCCGGAGTGCGGCTTGCCGAATTGGATAAGCGAGATGAGAAACAGCTCATAGCTGAACGTGAGAGATTGGCAGCAGCCATCAAGGAGATGGTATGACCGATCAGGTAGCATGCTCACAAACACTAAGTGGACGATCCGTCCATTTTTCGGAAGGGAAAAGCCATATAAATCAAAGGGTTGAAAATCAGTGTAATGAATACTATACAACCGACAATAAGGAGCCGCGATATCGTGTTCTTACGTTGTCTTATGGTTGGCGTGACGTGCGCCTGCCAATAACGATAGATAGCAGAAAGGTTATTCGTTACCGTGCGCCGAAAGTATATGAATACGTTGACATGACGACCGGAGAAATCATTTCGGCATCACAATTGAGAAATGACCATGAGGTATGGGCACCTATACATTTTTCCGAAAGGGCATTGCTAAGGTCTGCACTCATGAACGTATTACGAAAGGAGGTAAGAGCCTTTGCCTACTTTGTCTTAGATTTTAGAAACAACCGTCGTGGCATTTCACCGTCGATCCACGCGCTTGCGAATTGGTACGCACGGTTACACGATAAGCAATCGCAACATGTTCGTCGTTATATTCAGCCGATGGTTGAAGCGGGGATTCTCGCAGGAGAGTCTGTGCTTGCGCCGCTATTTCAAATATCAGGTAAACATACAAGTGCCAAGGATCATACTGCGGAAGACTTCATTGCATCTACTCGATTCATCTTGAAACTTATGTGTCAGCCTTCGAAGACATCATTACATCCAAAAATTAACTGAAAATTTAGCCAAAATTCTGATGGATAGTCATCACTAATCTATCAGTAACACACAAAACGCTGTATTGTCCCGTCATCTATTGCTTCCATATAACGACGAAAATGAGTCTACTTGTTGGTGATCCGTTGACGGGACTTGCATTCTCCATGCAAGAAAATAAAGGTGTATTTGCTGTGTTGATCGGTTCCGGTCTTTCACGTTCCGCTGACATTCCTACTGGATGGGAAATCACTATGGACCTTGTGCGTAGAGTTGCACTTGCTCAAGGGGAGAGTGAGCAACCTAATTGGGAAAAATGGTACTCAGACAAAACTGGTAAAGAGCCAAACTATTCTAGTTTGCTTGAAGATGTTGCAGCGTTGCCTGATGAACGTCGTGCAATCCTTCATCGTTATATTGAGCCAACGCCTGAGCAGCGAGAACAAGGTAAGAAGGTTCCTACGAAGGCTCACAAAGCAATTGCTAAGCTTGTCGAGTCTGGACACATTAGGGTCATTATCACGACAAACTTTGACCGCCTTATGGAAAATGCACTGAGGGAAGTGGGGATTGAGCCAACAGTGATATCTTCGAAGGATGCCTTATTAGGCGCTCAACCGCTTGTACACTCTAAGTGTTATCTTTTGAAGCTCCATGGAGACTATTTGGATGCACGAATTTTGAATACCGATAGCGAACTCAGTGTTTACGTTGATGAGTACAACGGCTTACTGGACCGTATATTGGATGAACACGGATTAATCGTTTGTGGTTGGTCGGGGGAGTGGGACCATGCATTGCGGGCGGCCATACTTCGTGCGCCAAATCGAAGATATCCAATGTTTTGGTGTAGTCGGGATGGACTCGGCGTGGGTGCGCAAGAGCTTGTTTCAGTTCGGCAGGCAAAAGTCGTGTCCATAAGGGGAGCCGACTCTTTTTTCGATTCGTTACAGCAAAGGATTGTGACGCTTGAGCAAAGCCAGCTACAAGACCCGTTAAGTGTTGATCTACTAGTCAATACGACTAAGCGTTATTTAGTAAAAGATGAGTATCGGATTCAGCTTGAAGAAATGCTTACTCACACATTTGAACGTTTGCTAGTTCATCTTGAATCACCTGATTTTTCCGTTGGTGCCCCGTGGGGACAAGATGAGCTGAAAATACGAGTCAAACGATTCGAAGATATTTCCGAATCTTTAGTCCGTATGGTTAGTGTAATGGGGCGTTGGGGAGATGCCAATTCGCACGAATTGGTATTGGATATATTACGTGGAATACTTCATTACACGGGAAAAAGCATCGGCGGGAACAGTGGATGGCTGAGTTTGCGGGCATACCCCGCCGTACTAATTTTCACTGCATATGGACTTGCGCTAACTCGTTCGCAGCGTTTTGAGGTACTCCACGATCTGTTTTGCATGAGTTTTAAAAATGAATACAAAGAGCCGCAGCGACTAGTTGATGGTTTGTATCTTTGGTCATGGAGTGGGGGGAAACCAGAAATATGGAATATGCTCGAGACCGTTAAGAAGAAGACGCCCTTGAGTAACCATTTACTTTCTGTGATGAGGCAATGGAAATCAAGCTTCGCTGGTGTTACCGCAGACTTCGATCTACTTTATGCACGGTTTGAAATGTTGGCAGCTTTGGCTTACATCGAACCCAATTCAGAAGGCATGCTAGAAGTATCAGCGGCTAGACCTGGAAATGAAATGTTGGCTGCAATGCCTGTAGGTCAGCTAGGGTGGAACACTGCGTTGTATACAGCGTTGGAGCTCGAACTGAATTCCGAGCAAACTATTCTCGACTTAATAAACGCCGGTTTTGGACAGAAGAGCAAACGTTTTATCGAGCTTTTTAAAGAGAATATGAAACGTTACAGTGCATACATGCAATGGCATTAATTATCTTTCCAAAGGTGTTCGTTAAGTCTTCGTTGGTGTGGGCGTGATATCACATTACGGATGTGTCTCAAACAACCTACTATAGCTGCTGGGTGACTTCATGTTGCAAACAACTTTATCCATAGAAAAAAACATTGATTCAATTTCAAAAATTGCTACTGCTGCTTTTAAGTTTGGCATTCTAGTGGGCGGTTTTTGCGTAATTGGGTACTCAATAAAAATTGGCCATTTTCCACAAGACGTATCACTGGGGGATGGCCTTTTGTTCTTGATGACGGCTGGTTTCTTCGGGATTATTTACGCCCTTTTCATAGCCAGTATGGTCTGTTTGGGAATCACCTTGTCGCCGATACTGACCGTATTTGTCCGAATCTGGACTTGGTTCGAGACGAAGTATTCTAAGGATGGTAAGAAGACTAAGGCTGTTCATCAACTTGTCCAGTGCAATTGGCAAGCCGCAGTCATTTCAATCTTAGCGATTTTTATCATTATTCTTCTCGGGCGCGGTGATCCATTTGTATACTTGAATTTACCTTTGCTCTCAATTGGACTCTATTTGTTCTATTCGCTATATATTTCTTGTGGAAGAAAAATCAAAGAAATCTATGCAATTAAAGACTCTCGTTTCGAGTTGCAAGATAGTGCGGCTATAGGTTGGAACGGCGATGTGGAAAAATTTAGGCAAACGCAAATGATTGCTGTGGGTGTCATTTTCATAATCCCATTATTGGGCGGCGGCGTTACTGGACAACTTCTAGATGCTGCAATGAGAGCAGCAAATGTGCGAATCGAGAAGCCAATTCTCTATGTGCAAGAGCCTTATACTTCGTTGCTTCCGAAAGCGCTGGTTTCAGAAGATCATAATGTTCCTCATGGCTATACGGCATTTGAAGGAATTACAGTTCTTTTCTCCGGCTTTGGGAAAACGGCCTTTGTTGCCTTTCCAGAAGGGGGCAAGGTTAGGAAGCTCGAGATTGCAAACGACAAGGTCATTATTGAAAGACGTTAATTGATTTTTTCTTTGTTGTCGGATGCCAATTTGCGGAGGGTGGCATTTCAAGTCAGCCACTCATGGCGTTAAGAGTTTCCTCTACGTCGCAGTTAGCGAGGTCATGTATCACATTGCGGATATCCTGAGGGCGTCCGACTTCATGCTAATAAGTGCTTAGGCATTCCTAGCGCCCCCTCATAACGCACCTGCTTAATTGCATCTATCTTCTGCTTTAGGCTTGCGCCTGCTGAGTACAAGCCATAAGTAATCCTAGGCTTGTCGTGCCCGATGATGTCGGCGGTAGTGTTTTCGCTAACCCCTGCTTGCTCTAACTGACTAACTACGGATTTTCGGATGGAGTGGAATACGTGACGATCACCGAAGCCCTCTTGCCTTTTCAGTTGTCCGAAACGCTTCCCTAAAGCATCCGTGCGTTTCCCATACGAACCCTTGTCGCTGCCTTTGAGGATATATCCATCGGTGCTTTCTGAAACCAACCTATCCATCAGCTTTGAAAGAGCAGGGTGCAAAGGCACCTCTCGAATGCCCGCAGCGGTTTTACTGTCTGCGATGGTAATGCTCTCCTCAGTGACATGCTCGAGCTTGATCTGTCCTAACTCCTCAATACGACAGCCTGTGTATGCCGCACATGCGATGATGTCCGCCAGTACCCCATCCTGTTTATCGATTGCGGCCTGATAGAGTTGCGTTACTTCGGAGGCCTTGAATGGCACCCAAGCACGTTGCTTTACGCTCTTAGCGTCTGCGCCACGACCAAGAGCCTTGATCGTAAATAGAGGAAGTAGGTCAGTGCCGTACTTCTCGTCCAGATACGAGATGAAGCTACGGACAAACGAAAGGCGGCAGGACAACGTTTTATCGGATAGCTTCTTGTCTGTGCGCAGCTTTACTAGGAACCCCTTGACGCCTTCCTTATCGATGTCCGCAGTGGTCTTGAAATGCTCGCAAAGCTCCATTGCGGCTTTCTTTGAGGTGGCCTGAGTCTTTGCCGCGAGGTGACCTATTGATGCCATCCATTCATCAATGCGGGCGGCCAGAGGTTGCGCCTTCTTAAATATAACTGCATAGGCCTCACTGGCGGCCTCCCTTCCTTTTGTCCGAAGCAACTCCTCGATTCTCTCGTGAGCCAAACTTTCCACATCGGCTTTGTCAAAATCGTCAGTAATGGATTCGATTTGAGAGCGCCATTGCTGATACTCCCATTGGATGCTTGCAAGTGCACTGTCGGAGCCTTTCGCCTTCTCAATTAGCTTGCGCCATCCAAGCAAGATCAGTCCGAGACGTTGTTCCGCAACTCTCAGGTCACGAGTTCCTAGTGATTTAACGAAACGGGCTTTGTCATCGAAGATGGAACGAAGTGCTTTGGGTATCTCAAGAACGGCGTAATAGCCGCGACGGCGCAATTGCATGTATTTCGGAAGGGGCTGCATGGTATGGCTGAAAGTAAAAAACCACACACATTTACCACACACATCTGAAAAAGGAAATCCGCATAAATACTCGCTCATAGGGGGATTTAACGTTTTTCACTACCGGTAATTAGAGTCCCCCTCTCTCCGCCAAAATACAAAAGCCCGCGCAAGCGGGCTTTTTTGTTTTGGCCGAGAGAAGTAAGCCGCCTGCGCGGCTTACGCGGGGGATTCGAAGGGAAACGCTTGCAAGCGTTTCCGCGGCCTGCGGGACGTAGGCGAATCCCTTCTTCTTTCAAATACAAAAGCCCGCTTATGCGGGCTTTTGTATTTGAAAGAAGGGTACTGAAATCTGAAGCAGATTCAACCTGTGACGATAATTGCGATCTACAGCATGCAAAGACGTAGCCTAATCATCGAATCGACAGACATGCTTTCTTTTTGGGCTAAATAGTTAGCGCGCCATATTTCTCAATAATAAATAACAGCACGAATATGATGCCTAGTACGAGAAAATATTTTGACTTTCTTTTTAGGTTTATTGCGTCGATATCTCCGTCATCAGCTAACTTAGACAGCTGTACATTTGAAAGAATCTTTCCATGCTTTTTATAAATACTTCTTTTAATTGGCCAAAGAAAAAATAGTCCATAAAACAAAAGAGCAATGAACAAAATGGCAGAGATTCTCATAGAAAAACCTTTTATGTTTAATGCGCGAAACGCTCGTCTTCTCGTTTGATTAGTTTTTCTAAAAAATCGACGATGGACTTGCGATCAAGCACTTCATTCTCGTAAGGTGCTTCTTAGGTGACTTCGATTGATGGCGTCCGATGAGACATTGGACGCCATCGTGTAGGGTTATTGAGGCAACGGCGGACGTGTCTCGCCTGCAATGATGAACGACCAGTTCTGTCGTAATTCCGAATCGATCTGCAAGGGTAACACTCACCTATTTACGCACTGCAGTGCTAGTGACGTCTGCCATAAAACCCGTAGTCGTGAGATCAACTCGGACTTCATAACTACGAGTAAGCTTCGCATCCACCTCAACTTTTTTCTCGCCCAACTTCAATTCCAATGGGCGGAACTGTTCAGAGCCTCGTGTCATCGTCGTCAAGCTAAATACATACAAATCCGGACTCATCCAGAGTCGTACCGCTTCGCCAGCATGGAGGCTGGCCAGGGGTTCGCCATTTACCCATACATTCAAAGACCCGAGTACGCCTTGGATTGCTGCGTCCTCACGAATAAAAACAATTCCTACCGTCCCTGGTTTCTCTTTCAGCAGTTCCGGTTTCATTACGCGATTGAAAGGAACACCTTTCGCGTCGTTCACCGCCAGTTGCTTTGAGGCGCATCCGGTCAATGCCAAGACTAGTGCCGCGATTAAGAATTTTTTCATTTGTTCGTCCGTATAAAAATTAAAATTGTAATGCTTTCCATTTGGAAATAATAATGAATAGTTAACACGGATAAGCTCGTTTGTTTGCCACCTCAGGTGCTCCTCGTTCTTCCGATTTACCGTTTGAGCAGCCATGCCAGTGCAGGCATTCCAATCAATGCCGCAAGGGCGATTAGAAATACTGCGCCGCCTGGATGTTGGTCTAAGGTGACCACGAGTCTGCCTACTGCTTCCAGAATCTCAGCAAGATTGAACGACATTACTTCTCCAATAAAGAACCCACCGGCACCAGTAAACAACGCTATGAAATTCTGATCCACGCTGGAAACGTTTCCTACCTTTGCAACAATTCGTGAATAGCGTAGCGGGCAACGGAGGCAAAAACTTTGTGAAGCATTTCATAAGTTTTTTGGGGATAGAGCAGAACGATACTCCGACATGTATCCCGAAGCGTTTATGTCGCGGCGATTGATACGCGAGTGATCCCATGATCATGGGATGGCAGTGCGCCGATAAATATCGTGTAATGTTGCCTTGGGGAAATAAATTGTTGTCTTCAGATAGCAACTGTTCCAGTGAATAACCCGCCACATCATCACCATCGGATTCCATGCGCTTTTTTTACGTCGTAGCCATCGCCTTTTCTTTAAGCGCTTGCGCAAATAAAACAAAAATATATCAAGTGCCGCCAAATGCAGAGACAGCCTCATTGCGGATGGTTGTGACACCCAGCCTCGGTTTTTATGGGTCTACCCACCGCCTTTTTCATAACGATGCAGGCATATCTCTCAGTGGTGGGGAATATGGCGAGGCATATTTGCCTGTTTCAATTTTGCGGCGAGCCAGCGAAAACAATGAGAAATCAAAAGCCAAATACGCCGAACAAGGACTCGCTTTGGGTATGCCATTTCCTCCTAAATCTTTCAATGCTTCGGCTGTCAAAGAGCTTTCAATCGAGGCGAACCGCGAGCTCACGGCAAAATTTCATTACAAAGAGTCGCAAGGTGACTTCATAAGTATGTGTGCCTCCGCAGGCAAATTTACGGCGAAGCCTGGTCAGCTCATTGAAATTACCCAACATATCCAGGCCATTCCCACTTCCTCTGGCAAGCAGAAGACGTACTGTATTCTGGAAGCGAAACAGTTCTTGAAGACGACGGAAGGCAACTGGGTGGCTGCACCATTTGACGTTAGACCAGTAGCTATTAGCCCTAGCAGACTTTGAAATACCGGTAGTATGGAGCGACTCGACGAGACCGGTATTCCTGGCGCTGCCGGTCTGTTCATGCTTCATCTGGGTCCAGATGAGGATGAATGACTCGGGTTCTGAGCCTTCATAGAAAATACTGAGGAAGCACCATCGTTATGCAAATCGAAGAACGCATCCACATCCCAGTCCCACCTTCGGTCATCGACGATATCTGGAGCGAAGTCGATAGCTGGCACCTGTGGGACCCGGACACCAAGCAAGCCCACCTCGATGGCCCATTCGCAGTCGGCACCAAAGGCCGTATCGTTCCCAGCAAAGGCATGGGCGTTGCGATGGTTGTCACCGAGCGTACGCCAGGGCGATCATTTACTGTAGATGGTTACATCCCGCTATTCCGCATGCACTTCGAGCATACGGTGATTCCGGTAGATGACGACTCGGAAGTACTGCATCGTGTCTGGTTCACAGGCGCACTGGCTTTTTTGTTTGGTCCTGGCGTTATTAAACAGTTGAAAACAGGCTTGCCGCGAACCCTGTTGTCGCTGAAGGCTTATGCCGAGAAACGCCACCAACTCACCCAACTGTAGTGCCGCTGCGTCCCGCACTTAAACGTCCCCGCACATAGTCGCCGGTTTCGCCCAGGTCCAATAAAGCTCCAGTTTGGCGTATATTGAATTTCAAATGGCGCGATCGGATGGCTGGTCTGACAGCATGTGGGATCAGAATGTCTTCAGAAATTGCTTAATCGAGCAATCCCGTGTTTAAGGCTACCAGTGAGCCGACAAATTTTGAGGGCAGAGCCATGTTGAATATTGATAAGAGCAAACCAGTTCTGGTGACAGGTGCAAGCGGCTATGTCGCTGGCTGGATAGTGAAGCGTTTGCTGGAAGAGGGCGTGACCGTCCATGCCGCCGTACGTGACCCGCAAGACCCTAAGAAGCTGGCGCATCTGAACGAGCTTGCCGCTGTGTTGCCTGGCACTATCCGTTATTTCAAAGCTGATCTGCTTGAAAATGGTTCTTATGCGCAGGCCATGCAAGGCTGCGCCATCGTGTTTCATACCGCGTCGCCCTTCAAGCTGGATGTCAGCGACCCGCAGAAGGAATTGATAGAGCCAGCAAAGCTGGGGACGCGCAATGTCCTTGAAACGGCGAATAAGACAGAGTCAGTGCAGCGTGTCGTCCTGACCAGCAGTTGTGCGGCGATTTATGGTGATTGCGCTGATATCGAAAAAACGCCGGGTCAGATGTTTACTGAAGATGTGTGGAACACCAGCTCTTCATTGCAGCACGTGCCGTACGCCTATTCAAAAACTGTTGCCGAACATGAGGCATGGGCTATCGTCGGAAGGCAGTCGCGCTGGGATCTGGTCGTGATCAACCCCAGCCTGGTCCTCGGGCCGGGATTGAATCCGCAGGCTACCTCTGAGAGCTTTAATCTGGTTCGCCAGTTGGGTAATGGAAAGATGAAGGCGGGTGCGCCGGATGTCGGATTTGGTGCGGTGGATGTGCGCGATCTGGCTGCCGCGCATGTGCATGCAGCCTATCTTCCTCATGCTAACGGGCGTCACATTGTCTCAGGACACAATACTTCGTTGCCGGGCATCGCTGCCACCTTGTTGCCCAAGTACGCCGCTTATCCAGTGCCACGTCGCACCTTGCCGAAGTGGCTGGTCTGGCTGGCTGCGCCCCTGGCTGATAAAAGTACTACCCGCAAATTTGTTTCACGGAATGTTGGTTATGCGTGGCGTGCGGATAACAGCAAGAGTATCCGTGAGCTGAGGATACTGTATCGTCCCTTGCAAGTAACAATGCAGGATATGTTTCAACAGATGATAGACAGTGATCAGATACCCAGACGGTGAACTGAAAGTACATGAAACAAGCGACGCACTTTTCTGTCCAGCCGGGCTGGAGAATACTGTTGACCGATATGGGACTCAATCCCGATCACTTGCTGCGCCTGGCGGGTCTGCCCGCGGATCTGTTTGCGCGTAAAGAGGCCACTGTCAGCACTGATCAGTATTTCAGCTTATGGCAAGCCATAGAGGAAACGGCGGGAGCTGCATCCTTGCCGCTGCTGGTCGGGCAGGCCATTTCAGTCGAGGCATTTGACCCGCCTATCTTCGCGAGCTTGTGCAGTCCCAATCTCAATATCGCTATGCAGCGCTTGTCGGCCTTCAAGAAGCTGATCGGGCCGATGAGCTTGACGGTAGATGTGGGCGCGACCATGACTGCGATTTCCGTCGAGTGCTATGGCAACGCAGGCGGGATTCCTAAGAGCCTGGCGCTGACGGAGCTGGTGTTTCTTACGCAACTGGTTAGGGTCGGCACGCGTCAGCGCATCGTTCCTCTAGAAATAGTCGTGCCGGAAACGCCATTCAATCTTGCTCCGTATGTCGATTACTTTGGCGTCACACCAAAAAGCGGAGCCCCAGTCAGGGTATCGTTTGCACATCAGGACGGCATCCGACCATTTCTGACTGCGAACGACGCTATGTGGGAGTATTTCGAGCCCGGTCTGCGTAAGCGCCTGTCTGCCCTCGGTGCGACTGCAAGTATGAGTGAGCGGGTCAGGGCGGTGCTGCTGGAAGGATTGCCGGCCAGTGAGTACTCGATAGAACTGGTCGCCAAAAATCTCGCCGTCAGCAAGCGCACCCTGCAGAGGCAGTTAAGTGAAGAATCGACCAGCTTCACGGATGTTCTGAACACGACACGGCTGCAACTGGCACAGCACTACCTGCGCAGTCCATCGGTATCGCAAGGCGAGATTGCTTATCTGCTCGGTTTCCAGGAGGTCAATTCTTTTATCCGGGCATTCAAGGATTGGACGGGCAATACCCCCGGTGCTTACCGTGACGAAATCCAGAGTATGCGGTAGTGAGCCCGTATGCTCGACTGCATACTTGAGTGATTGCATCCGGTTCCTGATCTTTGGCAGGATGCACCATCTTTAAGATATATCTCATTCTATCCACGCACATTAATGTGGCATACCACCTAATGTGTATCGGATTCTTTCACCAAAATTGTGAACGATACCTGCGTTAACCGTTAATACGGGTTGGCACGGTAACTGCTATGTCAGTTTTGTTGGCGAATTTTCGCCTCCTCTTTTTCTCGTAAAGGTGGTGTACCACATTATTTGCGAGGCGAACTCTAAATGCATCACTGACAAAGGAAGCAAATGATCATGAAGACCAGACAGAGTAAGTGCCTAGTCGGCAAGCTGAAAGTGTTAACACTTCTGATGATGGGGAGTGCGGCGTTGATGACTGCCAACCTGGCTGCGGCACAGGAAGGCAAGAAGATCCGTTTCGCGCTTGACTGGGCGATGCAAGGTCCGCAGGCGCCGTTTCTGATTCCGCACGCTGATGGTTGCTATGCAAAAGCAGGGCTGGATGTGACCACCGACAGGGGCTTCGGCTCTGGCGATACCGTCACCAAGGTGGCGAGCGGCGGTTATGACGTCGGTTTTGCAGATATCAACGTAATGATCGAGTACAACGCCAAGCATCCTGATTCCAGGCTGATTGCCTTCTTCATGATTTACGACGGCAACGCATTGTCGATTGCCACACTGAAGAACAAAGGCATCACCAAGCCGACAGATCTGGTAGGCAAGACGCTGGCTGCGCCTGCGGGTGACGCATCACGCCGCTTGTTCTCGGTACTGGCCAAGGCGAATAACTTCCCGGCTGATTCCGTGAAGTGGGTGAATGTTTCGCCTGAGCTGCGTGAAAGCATGCTGGTGCGCGGCAGCGTGGATGCGATCAGCGGCGCGGCGTTCCCGGTTTATATGGGCGTAAAAGCTGGCGGCGTGAAGGAAGAGAATATCGTCATGCTGCGCTATCCGGAGTACGGCGTATCGCTGTATGGCACTGCACTGATCGCCAAGCCGGCGTATGCAGCGGCGAACGCCAAGGCGATGACTTCCATGATCGAGTGCGTCGCGCAAGGTATGGCCAAGAGCATGAAGAATCCTGATGCAGCGATAGACGCATTGCTCAAGCGTGAACCCCTGACCGATAAGAAGACAGAGCTGGAACGTATGAAGCTGTCCTTCGACTGGTCGATTGCGACGCCATGGGTGAAGAAGAACGGTATGAGCTTTATCGATCCGGCGCGTCTGAACAAGTCGCTGACCGAGGTATCCGCCGCATTGGATATCCCACGGCCGGATGCGAAGGATGTCTATACCGACGCCTACCTGCCGCCGCGTTCCTCACTGATGATTACCGCGAAATGATGAACGCTTCTGAACAGGATAACGCGTACCAGAAGCCGCTGGTCGAGATGAGCGACGTTGCCCTCACATATGGTGAGGGCAGCGAGGGCTTGCTGGCGTTGCAGGACGTCAATCTGAACATACAGCAAGGTGAATTCGTGGCATTGGTAGGGCCTTCCGGTTGCGGCAAGTCCACGATGCTGAAGCTGATCAGCGGCTTGCGGCTGCCCAGGGCAGGGCACGTGGTGATTGCCGGACGTGAAGTGGCCCAGCCCCTGAAGTTTGTCGGCATGGCGTTTCAGAGCCCGGCGTTGCTGCCATGGCGCAATGTACTGAGCAATGTGATGCTGCCGCTGGAAATCGTGGAGCCGCATTGCCGCACCTTCAAGAAAGACATGGCGGCCAACATAGAACGAGCTAATGCCTTGTTCAAGAAAGTCGGGCTGAAGGATGTTGCGCAGCGCTACCCATGGCAGTTGTCAGGCGGGATGCAGCAACGCGCATCGCTGTGTCGCTCCCTGATCCACGAACCCAGGCTGCTCTTGCTCGATGAACCGTTTGGCGCGCTCGATGCTTTCACCCGTGAAGACTTGTGGGACACCCTGAAAGCACTGTGGAGCGAGCAAGGATTTACGGTGGTCCTGGTCACGCATGATCTGGCGGAAGCAACTTATCTGGCCGATACCGTGCATGTGTTTTCGCAGCGGCCGGGCCGCATCATTCATAGCCGCAAGATCCCACAGGAATGCCGACGCAGCAGGGCAGATCGCTATACAGCGCTGTTTGCCGAAGAGGTGGCCAGCCTGCGTGAGTATGTCGGTCATGCACAGGAGGAACATGCATGAAGAATCAAAAACTGAACGCGGTGCTCGCGCCATGGATGACAGCTGGCAGCATGTTTCTCTTGTGGGAAGTAGCGTGTCGCGCATTCAAGGTGCCCGAGATGGTATTGCCGGCACCGACGCAAATCATCGCTTCGCTGATCCAGTACTGGCCGGTGATCCAGACGGAAGCTTTGCAGACACTCTTCACGACGCTGATCGGCTTTGTGCTGGCGATAGGCTTTGGCGTGCTGCTGGGTGTATTGGTCGGCGCCAGCCCGCGCATCTACCGTGCGATCAATCCTTTGCTGATAGGTTTTAACTCTATTCCCAAGGTAGCGATTGTGCCGGTACTCGTGATGTGGTTTGGCATCGGTACGGTACCTGCGGTGCTGTGTGCATTCCTCACCGCCTTCTTTCCGATTGCCGTCAATGTGGCGACCGGCATCGCGCATCTGGAACCGGAGCTTGCGGACGTGCTGCGTTCGTTGGGTGCGACCAAGAGCGTGATCCTGAAAAAGGTGGCACTGCCACGTGCGCTGCCTTATCTCTTCGCTTCCCTGAAAGTCGCCATCACGCTGGCTTTCGTTGGTTCAGTGGTATCTGAAATGGTCGCCAGCAATGCAGGCATCGGCTATCTCTTGCTGAACGCCAGTTCTTCCTTCCGCGTGCCACTCGTGTTTGCCGCACTGATAGTCGTCGGTGTGATGGGCATCCTGATGTATGGCATTTCGGACTTCATTGAGCATCGCTCCACTTCCTGGGCAAAACGTGGAGAGTAAAACCATGCCCGCTATCCGCAATGCAGTAACAAGAATGAAGCAATAAGTTTGTTTATCTAAAAAGGAACTAATAATGAAACAAGTAAAACATGCTGCCATCGGCAGCGTGCTGGGCCTGCTCGCGTGTGCGTTTTCTGCACAGGCACTCGCGCAGACCAGCGTACAGGTCAGCGGCATGCTGGATGTGTATGCCGGTTCCATCAAACGCAGCGGTGATGCGGCCAGCACATCGGTGGTCAATAGCGGTGGTCTGCAAACTTCGTGGTGGGGCTTCAAGGGTACGGAAGAGCTGGGCGATGGCATGCAGGCGCATTTTGCCCTGACCGGCTTTATGCGCCCCGACGTTGGTGCCATGGGTCGCTTCGGTGCGGATACCATGTTTTCCCGTGACGCCAACGTAGGATTGTCCGGCTCCTTTGGTCGCGTCTCTTTGGGGCGTGACCTGGCGCCTAACTTTGTGCCGACGCTGACATTTAATCCGTTTGGTTCTTCGTTCCAGTTTTCTCCTTTAGGTTTGCATACGCAAACATCGTCCAGTCGCTATCGCGGCCAGGCATGGTCGGCCACCGTTTCCGGTGATACTGCATGGAGCAACGAGATCATGTACGTCACGCCTAAACTGGGCGGCTTCACTACCAGCTTGTTCCTGCAGCTCGGCGAGCAAGCCGGTAATTCGAGCAAGAATAATTACGGTGCCAATACCATGTATGCCAATGGCCCGTTGTCATTCGGCGCTTACTTCCAGTCCGTTAAGTTGAGCAATCCGGTTGATACGACGGTGGGACCATCGCAAGTATTTTCGTTCACACCGTATAACCGTGTAAGTGGCGCGACCTATACGCTGGGCGCGTCCAAGAACGATACCTGGTTTGTCGGTGGTGCTTATGACTTGCAAGTCGTCAAGCTGTACGGGACCTTGAATTATTCGACCACCAACTTATTGAATGCTGCCGACGCTGCTCGCTACGACCTGAAATCCAATACCGTACAACTCGGCGCCAGCATGCCGGTAGGGCAGGGTTCGGTATTGCTGTCGTGGGCCAGAACCAATGTCAAAGCCACAGGTGATTTCAGCGCGGTACTAGGTGGTACTGACGTCAAGTCGTCGATAGTGCGCAATACGGTTTCGCTCGGATATGACTACTTCTTTTCCAAGCGTACCGATGTTTATGGCGTCGTCAGCTACGACAAGCTGAGCGAGCAATCCAGCGGCGTCAGTGCCGGTGTCGGTATTCGCCAGCGTTTCTGAGGTCGCATGGTGCAGGGATTCTGCACATGATCTGTTAAGCAAAAAGAGGACTATGCAAATAGTCCTCTTTTTTGTTTGCGGCCGTCACATAGCAAAGCTTGCAGTGCATTTCCCTTCTGCAATTCTGCGTAATTTTTCTAAAAACATATTGAATGTCACTAGAATTCATGTAATATATCAGTGCGTTGGGTGCGTAGACACTAGACATAATAAATAGAACAGAACAATCGAATCGCCACGGCGGTTCAACAGGAGACAAAGATGGATGTACATACCGGAGTGACCCTCCGCGCCAATGTGGCTGCTCGTCTTGAGCGTTTGCCCATGACCCGTTACCAGCGTTCCCTATTCGGCATTATTGCGACAGCCTGGTTCTTCGATTCGATGGATCTCGGCATTATGACCTTTGTGCTGGGCTCGATCAAAGCCGAGTTTGCATTAACCACTACCCAGGCCGGTTTGCTGGCCAGTTCCAGTTTCCTTGGCATGTTCCTCGGTGCGGCGATAGCCGGGATGCTGGCAGATAAATTCGGACGCAAGCCTGTTTTCCAGTGGAGCATGATTTTCTGGGGCGTCGGCAGCCTGGCTTGTGGCTTCGCTACAGATGTAACCTGGCTGATGATATTCCGCGTGGTCCTGGGCTTCGGCATGGGCATGGAGTTTCCTATCGGTTTGTCGATGGTGTCGGAAATCGTGCCCGCGAAAAGCCGTGGCAAATACGTCGCCATCCTGGAAGGTTTCTGGCCGCTCGGTTTTATCGCTGCCGGCATACTCGCATACCTGACGCTGCCGTTGATTGGCTGGCGTGGCATCTTCATCGCCTTGTCGATTCCTGCAGTCTTTGTCTTCATCGTACGTCGTTACGTGCCTGAGTCGCCGCGCTGGCTGGAAGAGGTCGGCCGTGATGCGGAAGCCGACGCAGTGACGACCAACATAGAAAAGAATGTGATCAAGGCCAACGGCGGCAAGCCTTTGCCTACGCCTGCGCCAGCTATCAATGAATTGCCGCGCAAGCAGGACAAACGCGCCTTGTTTGCCGAGCTGTGGCATGGCGTGTACGCGAAACGTACGGTGATGTTGTGGGCCTTGTGGTTCTTTGCCTTGCTTGGCTACTACGGCCTGACGACCTGGCTGGGAGCGTTGTTGCAGCAGGCAGGCTATGAAGTCACCAAGTCTGTGATGTACACGGTTTATATCTCACTGGCAGGTATCCCCGGCTTTATTTTCTCGGCCTGGTTGCTGGAGAAGTGGGGCCGCAAACCGACTTGCGTGTTGATGCTGATAGGCAGTGCATGTGCTGCTTATCTGTACGGTCAGGTGGCGACTGCACAGGCGCCGGTAGCGCAACTGATAGGCGCAGGTCTGTGTATGCAGTTTTTCCTGTTCGGTATGTGGTCGGTACTGTATGCCTATACGCCGGAACTGTATCCGACCCGTTCGCGTGCCACCGGTTCCGGCTTTGCTTCGTCGGTCGGTCGTCTTGGTTCCTTGCTCGGACCGTTCGCAGTCGGCGTGATCCTGCCAATGACCGGACATACCGGTGTCTTCACACTGGGTGCGATTTCGTTCGGTATCGCTGCACTGGTAGTGATCGTGATGGGAACAGAAACCAAAGGCCGTTCGCTGGAGGAAGTATCAGGTTGATGTTGTGATCGGATGGCGGCTTGTGGATAGCCGCCATCTGCTTGTTGTGTGCTCTTCGTGTGCAGTACCTTTAATGGTGTTCAGTGTGAACTGAGCACCATTTTTTTATCCGTCATGCATATGAAATTGAGAGTCCATTTTTAATACTGCTTTTCTTTTTTAATATTGCTTTTCATATCGCCGTAACTTTCCTGCACTTTGCCTGCGTGTTTTTCTAGCTTGCCTTTCTCTTCCAGTGTTTTATTGCCGATGATTTTGCCGGTCATTTCCTTGATAGCACCTTCGGCTTGTTTCAGATTGCCTTGGACTTGATCCTTGTTCATAGCAGTAACTCCTTGGGTTGATGCGTCCAAACCGGACGAGGATGAGGCGGCTTGCCGCGATCCGCTCATATCGTGCGTGCTTAGCCGCCGTGAAAGCCTTTGAGGATGTCTTCCTTGGGCTTGTTCGGGTCTATGGTGGAATCGTTGGTACGTTCGGGCGTATCCAGCTTGTGGCTTTCTTCCGCATTCTTGCGCAGGCGTATTTGTGCATCAGGTGGCGGTGTGGGGGAGGCATTGTTGAGGTCTGATTCCTGAGCCTGTTCAGATGGCGTGGCTTGCTTGTCATCTGTATCGCGTATGTCTGTATTGGACATTCCATCCTCCTGTAGGAAACGGAGGTTCTATCTTAGGTAAGCATGGGCCGTTGGTTAATCAGACATACACTTAAACTCGTGTGGGAATTGCGGAGTTTGCGTGATGGAAATATCTTCTCCGTGCTTAACAATGTCTGCGCGACAAGTCTGCAACTGTGTAGTTGAAATTTGCAGCGCCGCCCTGTTCAGCCATGTCGTCGGTTTGACCCTGGTCGGCAGATGGCCTAAACTTCGGCCTATGTCCTTACACCACACTTCCGTGAGCAACGTTGCAACAGAGCAGTCTTTGATGACCGTTCTGTTTTCGCACGCGCTCAGGTTTCCGGGCGCAGAGCACGTCCTCCAGCCGGCAGCAGATTCCTAAGCCCGGCGATATTTCCTTTTTCTCATTTGCGCATCATCTATCGCCGGGCTTAAGCCAGGCGCGATAGCGGCCGTCCCGGATCCGGGCGTGGGCCGCGCTTTGGAATCACATCATGTCTTCAATCATTTGCGACAAGCAAGGTCTTGTCGGGTTTCAGTACGACCACATTATGGTCATGCACTTCTGTCAGCTCGCTGATGCAGCACGTATTTCCTTTGCTACCGGGCGGGACATATGGACCTGACCAAAAACTTCGTCAAGAACAAGCGTCCGTGCGCGGATGGTTTTCGCTGGTTCCTGCGTAACCATGCCGACGGCAGCGATTATCAGCCTCTGCTGAACGCATTGGTCGATGCGGGCCGGGTGGACGACGCCTGCTGGCTGTTGACGCAATTCGGTCCTACCGACGAAGTGCTGAAGGTCGACGCCATCGATGCGGAAGCCGTGGTGTTTGCCGGAACGCTGGAAGTGCAGGGCAATATCGAAGTGACGACTGTCTTGCGTGCAGGTCGTTCGATACATGCGGGTGGCGGCATACGTGCCGGCAAGGAAATTATTGCCGGCGAAGATGTGCAGGTCGGCGGCAGCATACGTTGCGACGGCACACTGGACGCTGGTGGCGATATCAGGGTGGCCTGGGGTATGGAAGTCGCGGACGCAATCCGCAGTGGTGGTGATGTCCGTGCCGAATGGGAAATGATCTGCGGCGCGAGCCTGACACTGGACGGCAACTTGCTGGTCGGGCAAGACCTGATCACCGCTGGTGCACTGCGCTGCCACAAGAATATACGCGTGCTTGGTGCGATGACTGCACATGACAGTGTCTGGGCCGGGAATGGTATCGCGGTCGGCGCCAGCATACTGTGCGACAGTCATCTGGAAGCGAACTGGGGTATCAGGGCCGGGCAGGCGATTATTGCGCAGGGTTCGATTAAGGCGGGCGAGAGCTTGCACGCACAGGACGAGATACGGGCGGGCGAAGGCTATGGCGTGTATGCCGGATTGGTCGTGCAGGTCGAAGCATGGGAAGCCAGTGCGCAGGTGCATGCAAGCAGCAAACCGCAACGATTGATGAGCGGCTGGTGGGGTGGGGCGTGCCTGGTTTGAGATCAGGGTGGCGTAGGTAAAAAATTGTTGAGTTGAGAAATAGCTGGGGGTGAGATTGAGCAGCTTGTTTGCTTCCTTTCCTTTGCCGATGTGGGGTAGCGGTTTGCTGGAGCTGCGCATCGATGTACAACTACCGCCATCCGAAGTCGAGAAAGAACTGGATGCCATACACCGTCGGCTGCATCGTCCCGGCGATGCCTTGCATGACTTGCCGACGCTGGATATCGATTTTCAGGGACTGAGATTCCGTTATCGGGTGGCCGATGGCGAGCATTACATTTACGTGGAAGACGTGAAGCGCGACTGTCTTGCCGGATATACGATTTTCAATCGCCTGATAGAACTGAATCGGCGCCAGGATAAATATTTGCGTGCGACGCACTCTAAATATGGATCGCCATATCAACGGCGCGGCATCGCAACCGCGATTTATCGCTGGTGGCTCGATAGCGGACATAGCCTGATCAGCGGAGCGCGTCAGTCATCCGGTGCGCATGCATTGTGGCGTTCGCTGGGCAAGCATTACGCACTGGTTTATGTTGATTTGCGCGAGAAAAAATTACGCTGTCTCGGGCCCAAAGTCAGTAGTCGGGTACGTGAGGATTTGCACACGCGGATGCTGCTGGTTGGTTGCGGGCAGGATTTGCAGGTGCTGGCAGAGCAAACCGGCATGACCATGCATGCCGTTTAGCGGTGATCACTTATGCGCGCTTGCCGATGTGCAGATTGCGTCCGGCGTACAGACCAAACAGCGCCATCAGGAAAGCGGCGCTGGCGCTGATCAGCAGGGTAGCGTGCCAGTTGCCTTGCGCATCATGGATCTTGCCTATCAGGATCGGCCCTATCGCTGCCAGTGTGTAGCCTATGCATTGCGCCATGCCGGATAGAGCCGCTGCTTGCAGGCTGCTGCTGGCACGCAGGCTGACGAAGGCCAGGCCGAGGATGAGGGTGGCGCCGGCGCTGAAGCCGAATACGCAAGTCCATAGTGCGGCCAGGCCGGGGACGAACATCAGGCCGACTATGCTAATGACGGTCAGCAATGAAGCGCCGAAAGCGATGCCGCGCTGATCCCTGAAGCGGCTCACCAGCGGCACCACCAGCAGGCCCGGTGTCGCGGCAGAGAATTGCATCAGGCCGTGCAGATTGCCAGCCTCTGCTGCAGAGTAACCGGCGTCGGTCAGCATGGTCGGCAGCCAGGTCGTCATGATGTAGTAGACGAATGAATTGAGACCGAGAAAGAGGCTGACCTGCCACGCCAGTGCCGAGTGCCATATTGGTCCGGAATAAGGCGGCGGCGCGCTGGTGCTCACTTCGGTGTGCCGTTTTAATTGCGGTAGCCAGATAAGTGCACTCAACAAAGGCAGCACGATCAGTGCCCCCATCGCAAAGCGCCAGCCATAGTCAGATAGCTGTGCCAAAGGAACGGCACAGACCGAACCGAGTGCCGACGCCACGCCCATGGTTAACACATAGATGGCAGTGAATTTGGTGATTTGATCCGGGAAGCTGCGTTTCAACAAACCGGGCAAGAGTACGTTGCCGATCGCGATGCCGCTGCCGATAATCCATGTGCCGAGATACAAGGCCCAGGCCGTACCTGTCGAGCGCAACAGGATGCCTGCAGCAATAATCAGCAGTGCGGCGAGCAGCGAACGTTCGATGCCGAATTTTTTTGCCACGAATGAACCGAACGGTGAAACGACCGCAAAAGCCAGCAGCGGCAAGGTAATCAGCAAACCTGCCGCGCTGGAGCTCAGGCTGAGACCGCTGCGTATGCCGTCGATCAGCGGCGCGACGCTGGTAAACGGTACGCGCAGATTCATGGCGATGAGCAGGATGCCAGACAGCAGCAAGGCTGGGCTAGCCAGCTGCGCTGTAGTGGCGGATGCAGGAGCTGTGGGGTGCTGTTTCACGATTGGGTCTCGCAAAGAAATCACAGGATCCAGTTTAATCCGCAACGGTGTTTGGGAATTTGTGGATAATGACAATTTATATCTAAAAACAGTCAAATCCCTATATGGTCACTTTGCTGGGTTCCATCGATTACAACGCGGATCGCCTGTCGCAACCGGCGACCGCCTTGCGCATCGATACCGAAGGATCGGAATGTGAGTCGCCAGTTCATCTGCACCGCAAGGGACAACTGGTGGTGGCTTTGCACGGCGGTGTGACTTGCGAAGTGCCAGGCGGCTTGTGGATGGTACCGCCGCAATGCGGGGTCTGGATACCTGGCGGCATGCCACACAGCAATCGCACGACGGCCAATGCGCGTTTGTGTTTCCTGTTCGTCGAGCCGGGCGCAGCGACCTTGCCGACCGAGTGTGCAACGCTGGCATTGACGCCGCTGATACGCGAAATGATTTTGCATCTGGCCGATACGTCGCAAGAATACACACCGCACAGTCATACGGCGCGCCTGGTCGAAGTGCTGCTCAGCGAGCTGACGCTGATGCCGACCGAGCAATTGCATTTGCCGGTTTCTGATCATGTGCGCCTGCGCCAGATTGCCAGTGCATTGACGCAGCAACCGGATGACCGCAGCACGGTTGCCGAGTGGGGTGAGCGCTTCGCGATGAGTGAGCGGACTTTGGCGCGGCTGGTGCTGAATGAGACTGGCATGACCTTTGGTCGCTGGCGGCGCCAGTTGCATCTGATCATTGCCTTGCAGCGTCTGGCGGCCGGCGCTACCGTGCAGCGCGTATCGGAAGATCTCGGCTATGACTCGGTCAGCGCATTCATCACGATGTTCAAGAAAGCGTTGGGCAAATCACCGGCGCGCTACTTCTCCGACAAATAAGCGCAGCTAGCACAGCATCTGTGCATGGCAAATCCGGAATTAACGGGTGTATACCCCTTTGTTCAAAGATGATGGCGCTTTTGTCCATAGCGACAATAGTGGCGCTGGACACTGCCGGCTAATAACATCTGACAGGAGTACGGACGTGACGAGAATTAATTTCGATAATATTGCGGCACTACAAAATACGTTCACCCAGTATAGAAAAACACCGGACACGCAGTTCGCCGATGTTCTGAGCACGACAAAAAGTAACACTGTGCAAGTCGCACAAAGTCTGTCGGCGGTGACGCCGGTCGGCGCGACTAACTCTGCCAACTTCGCAGCGGATTTAAGCAATGCCCTGAAGGCATACGGCATCAATGTGCCGCCGGTCCTGCGCGTGACAGCAGGTGCGAATGGGTACGAGTTGAGCGGCGATCCGCGCAATACTCAATTCAAAAAAATGCTGGCCGATCATCCTTCACTCAGCAGCGGTTTTGATGGTGCGATTGGTTCTGCGACGATGGGCCGCGAAGCAGCGCTAAAGAGTGCGATGAATGCGTTCGCGGGTGATAATCCGACTTCGTCCGTGAAGAAATTCCTGAAGGACTTCGCCGATGCGCAGGAACCGAAGGGCATCAGCGTTAAATTCGACGGGCAGGATATCAAGGTCGAAGAATTGACCGACAAGGGTTGGGGCCCGGTCAAAACGGAAGAATCCTTCATGGCGGCCTTGCTCGAAGCCTATACCAGGTACATGCTGACGCAAGGCGTTTCGCTGGATAACGATAAAGATAAGAAAGAAGACGAACAGGCCGTCGATAAGAAGAAGGAAGAGAAAAGCGTAGCGACCAGCTAGCCACCCTTTATCTGACTGACGTTTGTTCAGAAATGATATGCGTAAAGATTTACATGAAGCTAACCGGCTCTCCTGGAATGCGGCGACGCGTGCACACAACAGCCATAAGGGCAACCAGGCGCTGTTTTTCCGCAATGGCGGTTCTACCCTATTCCCGGAAGAAGTAGCATTGCTCGGCGATGTGCGTGGCCTCAGGGCCTTGCACCTGCAATGCAATGCCGGACAGGACACCTTGAGTATCGCCCGTCTGGGTGCGGATATCACCGGTGTAGACATCTCGGATGTGGCAATTGATTTCGCCACGCAGCTTGCAGCGGATGCCGGCATACCGGCACATTTTGAGCGGGCTGATGTATTCGATTACCTGGCGCATGCCGCCGGATCAAGTTTCGATCTGGTCTTCAGTTCTTATGGCACCTTATGCTGGCTATCGGATTTAAATGCGTGGGCGCAAGGTATTGCACGCGTGTTGAAACCCGGCGGGCACTTTGTGTTTATCGAATTCCATCCCTATGCGATGGTCTTTGATCAGGACTGGACGATGCGCTACGACTACTTCAATACCGCGCCGCTGGCTGAGAGTGGTGTCAGCGATTATGTGGCTGAATCCGGTGATGGTCTGGCGGTAGGGGAGTACCAGGCAGGTGAGCAAGACTTTGTTAACCCGCATTCCAGCCATGAATTCACTTGGGGTCTAGGGCAGGTGATCACGGCCTTGAGTCAGGCTGGTTTAGGCGTAGCGCGGCTGGATGAGTACCCTTACGCCAATGGCTGGAAAGGTTTTGACGGCATGCAGGATAGTGGCGGACGGCGCATGATGCCGCCAACCGGTATGCCGCGCATACCCTTGATGTATTCCATCGTCGCACAGCGACAGCCCTGGTGCGCGTAGTCGACGGCTGACAACAGGCACCTGTTTCCTGAGTTCTGGCGTAGCAAGAAAGTCATCATTTTATGTAATGTAGTGTACATTACTGTTTAATCTGATCCTCGCGCCTGCTATTACTATGACCGTTGTCGCATCCGAATCCAGCCGAGTTGCACCTACCCTGAAAGGGGAGGCACGTCGCCAGCGTCTGCTGGAAACGGCAGCGGATGCATTCCTGGAATTCGGTTATGCCGATGTCTCCATGCAGGAGATCGTGCGCCAGGCCGGTGGTTCGGCATCGACTGCCTACCAATTGTTTGGCAATAAGGAAGGCTTGCTGATTGCTGTTTTGCAGCGCGAGCTGGAGCAATTGCGTCATCAGGTATTCCCGGAGGAAGTATTTGCATTACCTGTGGCGCAAGCACTGGAAGTGATTGCGCAGCGCATGGTCGCACATTCGGTACAACAACGTTCGGTGCAGTTTTATCGACTGGTGATGGCCGAGTGTCATCGCCTGGAAAAGATGGCGGATTATCTTAGGCAGCAAGTCGCGATCCAGATTTATCATCCGCTGGAACGTTGCTTGCGTGCGGCTTGTGCACGCGGTGAATTGCAAATAGACGATCCGGAGCAGGCGGCGCGCATGCTGGGCAATCTGATTAATGGCATTGCACAGGAAGCGCGACTGGAAGGCGGCTACGCAAACGGCCCGGCCGAGCGCGACAAGGCCGCATGCAGCTACAGCATCCATATGTTTTTACGGGCATTCAGGTCACCATGAAAGAAGTGCGCGACATCATCGTGTGTGAAGGCTGCGACTCCGTGTACGCACGGGTGCCGCTACGTGCACGCGAAGTCGCGCGTTGCCCGTGCTGTGGCACCGAGCTGGAGCGCGATACGGGCAGCCAGCATCAGCGCATCCTGCCGCTGACAGTCGCCAGTCTGATCATGTTCCTGATTGCGAATCTGTTCCCCATCGTCGAAATTGAACTGCGCGGCTTGCGCAGCCAGACTACCTTGACTGGTGCCGTGATGGCATTGGCAGGTGAAGGCATGTCGCTGGTGGCGATGCTGGTGCTGGCGACGACCTTGTTATTCCCCTTGCTGCAATTGCTGATTCTGTTGTGGTTGCTGCTGCCTTTGCAAAAGCAGCATCGCGCTACCGGCTTTGCATGGCTGGTGCGCATCATGCAATCGTTACGACCGTGGGGTATGGTCGAAGTGTTTCTGCTCGGTGTTCTGGTGGCGATCATCAAGTTATCGAGTATGGCGACAGTCCTGCCGGGACCGGCCTTGTGGGCTTTCATGGCGTTGACTGTTTTACTGACGGTGGTAGTGTCTTTCGATCCGCGTGGATTATGGAATATGGTCGAAGGCGCAGAAGAGCGTAGTGCAGGGGAGTTGCGATGAGTATGCAGACACTGGATCTCGTCGTTCCTGCTGATGGCAGTACAGTTGTCAGTGGTGAGCAAGCCTGCGATCAGGCGCAACGCGCCGTCAATATGGGACTGATCGCCTGTCATCATTGCGATACGGTATGGGAGCAGGCGGAAGAAGGCGCGGCCTGCGAACGTTGCGGTGCCAAACTGCGCACACGCAAGGCCGACAGCCTGAACCGCACCTGGGCATTTCTGATTGCAGCCTGCATGATGTATTTGCCGGCAAACCTGCTGCCGGTCATGATTACCAAGACTTTGTTCGGCTCGCAGAACGACACCATCCTGAGCGGCGTGATTTATTTCTGGGTCAGCGGCGCCTATGGTTTGGCCGCGATTATTTTTGTCGCCAGTTTTCTGGTGCCGCTGTTCAAACTGGCAGCGCTCTTTATCCTGGTGCTGATGGCGCAGCGACGCAGCAACTGGCGGCGTGGCGAACGCGCACGGCTTTACCATGTGATCGAATTGATAGGACGCTGGTCCATGCTGGATGTATTTGTCGTCGCCTTGCTGGCCGGGCTGGTGCGCATCCAGGGCTTTGCTGAAATTACCGCTGGTCTGGGTATCGCCGCCTTCGGCTCGGTTGTGGTGCTGACCATGCTGGCATCGCTCAGCTTTGATCCCAAGCTGACCTGGGACGGTGACGACGAGACACAAGAATCATTGAATCAAGCCCGGCTCACGGAGTCGACAAGGAAAGCAGATCATGACTAATACTGAAGAACGTAAAGCCCCCCCGGCTCCCAGCGTCGCACGTCGGCGCGACTGGCTGCCCTCGCTGGTCTGGTTTATTCCTATTATTGCGGCACTGGTCGGCATCACGCTGGTG
Organism: Herminiimonas sp. KBW02; assembly: GCF_003852535.1. Taxonomy (GTDB): domain Bacteria; phylum Pseudomonadota; class Gammaproteobacteria; order Burkholderiales; family Burkholderiaceae_D; genus Oxalicibacterium. The sequence goes on from NZ_QAJP01000004.1 coordinate 317,652, forward strand.
GTGCATATCCTGATGCAGCGCGGGCCGGAGATCGAGCTCAGTTTCAAGACCGCGGAAGGGTTGGAAGCTGGCAAGACGGCAGTGAAATACAAGGATGTGCAGATCGGCATAGTCGAAGGTCTGCGTCTGTCGCGTGATCGCTCGCATGTGCGCGTGAAAGTGCAATTGAATAAGGATGCATCGGCTTTCACTGCAAAAGATACGCGCTACTGGGTCGTACGTCCGCGTCTTGATACTTCCGGCATTTCCGGTCTCGGAACACTATTGTCGGGTGCTTACATCGGCGTGGATGCCGGTAGCGAAGAAGAAACCTCGGACGAATTTGTCGGCCTGGAAGCGCCGCCTATCGTGACGCGTGATGCATCGGGGCGGCAATTTCTGTTGCATGCCAAGGATGTCGGTTCACTGGATGTGGGATCGCCGGTTTATTTCCGTCGCGTGAAAGTCGGTCAGGTCGCGGCCTACGAACTGGATGGTGATGGCAAGGGAGTGACGTTGCGCGTGTTCGTCAATGCGCCTTATGAAAAATTCGTCGAAGCGAATACCCGCTTCTGGCATGCCAGCGGCCTCGATATGCAGGTGAGTGCGAGTGGTTTAACGCTGCGTACGCAGTCGCTGGCGACCATTCTGCTTGGTGGTATTGCTTTCGGTACGCCGGACCTGGGCACGCCTGCTGCGACCCCGCCCGCGCTGGAAAATACGGTGTTCGCGCTGGCCGAAGATGAAGTCGCCGCGATGAAGCAAAAAGACGGCTCGGCAGAAACCATGCTGCTGTTCTTCAATCAATCCTTGCGTGGTCTGTCGCCAGGCGCACCGGTAGATTTCCGTGGCGTGGTGATCGGTGAAGTGAAATCCATAGGCGTCGAGTTTGATCGTGATGAGCGTGAATTCCGGATGCCGGTGCTGATCCAAATTTATCCGGATCGCTTGCGTCGTCCGGTGCCGGGTGAGGGCAAGGAATCCGCGCAGGCGCAAAAGCAACGTCTGCAATTCCTGGTCAACAAAGGTTTGCGCGCACAGCTACGTCCGGGCAATTTGCTGACCGGGCAAGTGTATGTGGCGCTGGACTTCTTCCCTAAAGTTCCTGCGGTTAAAGTCGATCTGAGTAAGACGCCGTTCGAGTTGCCGACCGTGCCGAACAGCCTCGACGAGTTGCAGGCGCAGATACAGGAAATCGCCAGCAAGCTGAACAAGGTTCCGTTCGAACAGATAGGCAAGGACTTGCGTACTTCGCTGGCAACGCTGAACAAGACCCTGGTCAGTGCCGAAGAGTTGACACGCACGTTGAATAACGATGTTTCGCCAGAGATCACGGCGGCGATGAAAGATGCACGCAAAACCATCAATAGTGCGGAGCAAACGTTGTCGCAGGATTCGCCGCTGCAGCAGGATATGCGCGAAGCGATGCGTGAAATTACACGTGCAGCAGGCTCGGTACGCGTGCTGACCGATTATCTGGAACGTCACCCTGAATCCTTGTTGCGCGGTAAACCGGAGGAAAACAAATGAAGCAATTCCTGACACCATCCCGCTGCCTCATGTCGGCGAGTGTATTGGCGGCAGCGCTGCTGCTCAGTGCCTGCGGCAGCACATCCAATGCGCGCTATTACACCCTGAGCGGGCCAGCGGCGAATGCGTTCGCAACTGCATCGACCGCGCCGGTCTTCATCGAACTGGCGCCGGTCGCCGTGCCGGAACGATTGGCGCGGCCGCAGATGGTGCTGACCAAACCAGGCGGGCAGAGCGCGGAACTGGAGCTGCTGGAGCAGTATCGCTGGACTTCATCGTTTGAAAATGAAATGCGGGATGCACTCTCCGCCGGGATCACGAATCGCCTGGGCGCAGTTGATGTCAGCAAGAGCGGACGCAGCCAGGGCCAGACAGTGTGGCGTGTAGCCGTGCAATTGCGCCAGTTCGATGCGATAGAGAATACGGGGGTTGGCGCTGCCTTTAGCTGGACTGCACGACGTAGCGATACTGGCGCAAATGCAGCTTGTCAGTGGTCGGGTAGCGAGCCGGTCGGAGCAGGTATGGATGCACTGGCCCAAGGTGCGCAACGCATTACTGACAGGGCCGCGCAAAAGATTGCGAGCCATCTGGCGGCACTCGCCACCAATCCGGCCAGCCCTTGTCCGCGGTGATTCAGTCTGGCAGCGGCAGCGCTGCCAGCATGTCGATATGCTCGATCAGGAAGTCGATGAAGGCACGCGCCCGCGTGCTTTGATTGCGTCGATTCGGGTAGTAGACAAACAGATCGGCTGACGGCAAAACATAATCCGGCAGCACGATTTTCAGACGACCACTCTTCACATATTTGGCCAGATCCCACTCCGAGCGGATCAGGATGCCATGCGCATCCAGCGCCCAGCCGAGCACGATGTCGCCATCGTTGCTGGACAAGGCACTCTCTACCTTGACGACCTCATTCCGACCTTCATGTGTGAAGCGCCAGGTGGCAGCGGCTTCATCGTTCTGCCTGTGTGTAATGCAGCGATGCTGATGTAAATCGGCCAGCGTCTTCGGTGTGCCGTGGCGTTCCAGGTAAATCGGGGAGGCGCACAGGAAGCGCCGGTTCGACATCAGCTTGCGCGCATTCAGACGTGCATCGGGCAGGGTGCCAAAACGTATCGCCAGGTCGTAGCCGTTTTCAACCAGATCGATGGGTTTGTCGCTGACGTCAAATTGCACTTCCACTTGCGGATAGCGCCGGACGAATTCAGATACCAGCGGTGCGATAGCGGTACGGCCGAATCCCAGCGTCGCATTCACACGTAACAGGCCGCGTGGTGTGCCGCCGCCGGACGAGACGGCGTCTTCCATTTCCCTGATTTCAGCCAGTATCTTGTTCGCATAAGCCAGGTAGATTTCGCCTTCGCTGGTAAGGCTGATGCTGCGGGTGGTGCGATTCACCAGTCTGACGCCGAGCCGGCTTTCGAGTTGTGCCAGCCGTTTGGTTGCTGCCGGTGGCGTGATATCCAGTGCACGCGCGGCTGCCGACAGATTGCCGAAGCGCGCAATCAGGACAAAAAAATCGAGTTCGGAAGTGATGTCAGTTTTCACTATAAGTAAATAATTATATGAATTTAAGTGAATTATAAAGCGATCTTCTGCGCATAAGCTAGGGCTCCTGTATTTGCTCGTCCCCCTGCATAGCTAGATATTTGAGGAGTTGCCATGAAGATAGTTGAAATCCGCGAAAAGACCCTGCCCATTAGTTCGCCCATCCGTAATGCCTACATCGACTTCAGCAAGATGACACTGAGTCTGGTGGCGGTGGTGACAGATGTCATACGTGACGGCAAACCAGTGATTGGTTATGGCTTTAACTCGAATGGTCGCTATGGCCAGGGCATGCTGATGCGCGAGCGTTTCATCCCGCGCCTGATGGAAGCTGATCCGGCTACGCTGATTAACGACGCTGGCGACAATCTCGATCCGCACAAGATATGGAACACCATGTTCACCAATGAGAAGCCAGGCGGCCACGGTGAACGTTCGGTCGCCATCGGCACCATCGATATGGCGGTGTGGGATGCGGTCGCCAAAATCGAAGGCAAGCCCTTGTTCCAGTTGCTGGCAGACCGTTATGGCAATGGCCAGGCTGATCGCAAGATATTCGTCTACGCTGCTGGCGGCTATTACTATCCGGGCCAGGATCACGGCAAGCTCAAGGATGAGATGCGCAGCTATATCGATCGTGGCTATACGGTAGTGAAGAAGAAGATAGGCGGCGCATCGCTGGATGAAGATTTGCGCCGCATCGATTCCATCCTGAGCGTGCTCGGTGACGGACAGAAACTGGCAGTCGATGCAAATGGCCGCTTTGATCTGGATACCGCAGTGAAGTATGCGAAGGCACTCTCGCAATATGACTTGTTCTGGTATGAAGAAGCGGGAGATCCGCTGGACTTCGAGTTGCAGGCGACCTTGCGCAGCTATTACGACAAGCCGATGGCGACAGGTGAAAACCTGTTCTCCATGCAGGATGCGCGCAACCTGATCCGCTACGGCGGCATGCGCCCGGATCGTGACTGGCTGCAGTTCGATTGTGCGTTGAGCTATGGTCTGGTGGAATACCTGCGCACTTTGGACATGCTGCACGAGCACGGCTGGTCACGCAAACGCTGCATCCCGCACGGCGGCCATCAAATGTCCCTGAACATCGCTGCCGGTCTGGGCTTGGGCGGCAATGAATCGTATCCTGACCTGTTCCAGCCGTATGGTGGCTTCCCGGATGGTGTGAAGGTGCAGAACGGTTACATCACCTTGCCGGATTTGCCAGGCATAGGATTCGAAGGCAAAGCCGACTTGTATAGCGAGATGCAAAAACTGACGGCTTAAGCCGGGCCCGGGTGTGCGCCATCGGAGTATGATGGCGCATCGCAACCTTCCATCCCGGAGCTGGCCATCAAGCCCGACTTTCAAAACCTGCTGGCATCACTACAAGCGCATGGCCTGCTATGGGCGTTGATGCTGATCGTCATGCTGGAAGAAGACGCGGCCATGCTGGCCTTTGTGTTTAGCTAGTAAGGGATGACCGGCCATGCTGATGGCCGGTGTTTAATACAGCTTGCAGCGAGACTTAATGCAGCTTGCTGCGTGCGACCTTGAGTTCCTGGAATTGCTTCACGGTTTCCAGTACCAGCGCCAGTTCATCTTCGGCGTCTGACTGTATCAACTCGATCTCATCGAAATCCAGCGTGTCGTCGATGACGACCATCTCGACCCGGAAGATATGCGGGTATTTATCAGTAATACCCTGTAGCAGACCATCCAGCTTTTTCTTCGGCCACACTTCGCGTATCCGTGCAGCGAGGAAGAGCCTGATGATAGTCAGACCGTTATCTTCACTTAATTCCTGGATGGCGAGCGCTTCGCGTTGTAGCCATTCCGGGAACTGATCTGCCGTGACGAAATGCGGTACGGTTAAAACGGAGACATGAAATTGTACGTTCAGGTTATCCATCATTTCCCCCTTGTCACATTACATCGGCGAGCCTGTGGCACGAGCGGCTAGTGCTTCCAGTTTATACGCGAGAAACAGATTTGTGGAGGGGATTTGCAACGCTTATTTTTTTAAGACAACCAGTTTGTCCATTACCAGCGTGACGTCTGCTTCTGTCGCCAGGCCGATGCGCGGCCAGTCCTGCAGTTTGTTGACCTCGGTCGGGTGGCCGGTCAGGCGTCGGCACTCGTCCAGCAATGCGTTCAGCTTGGCCGGTGCAATACCGAAGGAAGACGAGATCGGCTGTACGTTGAAAGTGATTTCAGCCTGATTGCCCGGCGCCAGTTCGGTGTGATAAATCGTGATCGTACCGTTGCGCAAAAACCGTGCGCCATTCTTGTTCAACAGTGGTCGCGGCATGCCGAACTGGTTTTTCAATGCGGCGAGTGCCTTGTTGTATACGGCGTTTTCCATCTTTTATTCCAATAATGAGTTTGTTGCGGTGATGCCTACATTGTATGCCTCGCACCGTAACGGGTAGCTTTTTTCTGATGATCGGGTTTGTCGGAATTGCGCTACACAGGCCTGCAGCCTGCATGTCTGGTAGTCGTTGACTACCCGCTCCGGAGAGAATATTTCCAATGAAATTAATGCCTTACGGAAAATGTAAACATTTCAAAATTCTGCTGGCAACAGATATATCAGTTTGTGGCTTTGCTGTACCTTGAAAGCATTCCGGGTTTACACCTGTTTCCATTCCGCAGTGAGAGAAACAAGGATAAGAACGATAATCAAGAACAGAATTTGTTAAACATTGTTGCCTATGTCAGCGCCTGTGCCCTCGAATGTATTTAGGTAGGTAGTGGCTGGTACGAAGTGGTGATGTTCGGTTTATTTGGGTGGGGGGCGCATGAAGAACTTGCAGAAGATACATATTCTGTTGGCAGAGGATACGCACAAGGATGCGGAAGCAACTTTGCGCACGCTGAAAGAAGTCGGTCTGATGGCGCATGTGACCTGGGTGAAGGATGGGCAGGAGGTGCTGGATTATATTTTCTGCACCGGATCGTTCATCGATCGCACCAGCGGCGATCCGACTTTACTCATGCTTGATTTGAATATGCCCAAGATCAACGGGCTGGATGTGTTGAAGATACTCAAAACGACGGAACAGACCAGGTTCATTCCCGTGATTATGCTGACGTCTAGCGCCGAAGAGCCGGATGTCACGTATTGCTACGAATACGGTGTGAATAGCTATATCGTCAAACCTGTGGTGCCGGAGACGTTTGCGGAAGAGGTGTCCCGTGCCGGTTTTTATTGGAACATCCTGAACAGAAGTCCTGTGATGGCGACGTAGAGCGACCGTGCTGGCTGCATATGCAGCGCGGAAACCGGAGAGACTGCATGGTCTGGTCGTGGCAGACATGCGGTGAGCAGAGCCGGTTGCGTTAACCATCATATTTTGTCCATCGGCTTGACGGCTGCATTAATTGCAGAGACATTAGGCGATGGATTTTTTTTATACCCAATCAGACAGGCGCTCACGCCTGTTGCGCTACGCTTCCCTGCTTGTGACCGGACTCCTGTTATCCGCTTGTGCGATGACGACAGGCGAGCGTTATCAATTGATAGTGCAGGAGGGCAAGGCCGCCGGATTTACACCTGTCAGCTTTGGCAGCGCACCGCCGCTGACCGGCCTGCTGCGCACACAAACACCGCCGCAAACGTCGCCCGCTTATCTGTGGATAGTCATAGAAGGCGACGGTCGCGCCTGGCTGAATATGCGCGAGCCTTCGATGGATCCGACGCCGGTGGATCCGGTCGGCTGGCGACTCGCGAAAGATATCTCGCAAACTACGGTGCTATACCTTGCGCGTCCGTGCCAATACCAGTCTGCTGATGAACTGGATGCCTGCTCGGTAGCGGACTGGACTGATGGTCGTTTTGCCGGGAAGTGGGTGCAACGCCTTAATGCGGCAGTGGATCAGGCCAAGCGTATGACTAAGGCCAGGAAAATCGTGCTGGCTGGTTACTCGGGTGGCGGTGTGATGGCTGCGCTGGTGGCGGCGCAGCGTGATGATGTGGCGCTACTGATGACGGTTGCATCGCCGCTCGATCATGCCGCGTGGACGATGCATCACAAAGTGACGCCCTTAAGTACTTCTTTGAGTGTGGTGGCAGTACAGCAGAAACTGGCGCGCTTGCCGCAACTGCATGTGGTGGGAGCGGACGACAAGGTGGTGCCGCCGTTTTTACTGCAGGATTTCCTGCGTCGCTATCCGTCAACGACCCCGGCAGAGCTTGTGACCCTGCCGGGTGTCGATCATCGTATGCGTACGCCTATCGATTTGAACCGGATCAGAAGTTCCAGATCGCTTTTGCCGTCAATTGATGGCCCAGGTATTTATCCCTGACTTCCATATCGTAGCCGACTGCAACGGTGGTACCTGTTGCAGTGACTTTGCGATAGCCGACGCCGAGTTGCAGTGCTTCACGACCTGGTTGCACACCTGCGATTTTGAAGGCTGGGCCACCGATGGCGAACGATGCTTCGACCGCCGGTGTATCAGCGAATTCATGCAGGTAACGCGCACGCAGCGTTGCGCTGGATGAGGCGCTCAGCTTGTTGCTGAACTCTACGCCCAGCACGCTTTGTACCGAGTTGGCGCTGACGTTGCTGACGTTTTGTGCCGAGGCACCGCCGGTTTCAGTGTAGCTGCCGTTGTCGAGACGGCTGACACGTGCCCCCAGCAACCAGCGACCGCTCCATTTGGTATCCAGTACGAATGGCAGGCCGTATTCAAAGCGTGCACCGATCTGATTGCCGGAGAATTTGCCGCGCAGGGTTTCGTTGAAGCCAGGAATATTGACCAGACGCTGCGTGGTGTAGCGGTTGCTTGACACTGCCAGGCTGGCATCCAGTGTGTAGCTGCTTTCGGTGCGGCTGAAGTAGCCACCAACGTGGAAGGATTTGACGTCGTTGCTGTCGCCGACACCACTATCGCGACCATCGCTGCCGGCTTGTGTATAGCCACCGGAAATACCGACCATATCGGATGTGTTCAGATCTGTTTCATAACCGACTGCCAGGCCTTGTGCATCGAGATCAAAACCATTCGCACCTTTGCGTGCTTTTTGTTTGGCGAGGGAAGCCAGGCCTTGTAACCAGAAGCGGTTACCAGCTGCATCGCCACCGGCCAGACCGGTTTTATTCAGCGCGACCTGTTCACCACCACGCGCTGCATCCATGCGATTGTCGAACGCAGAGAACACGCTGCCTTGCGCCGCTATGGCAGTGGATTGTGCTGCGGCATTGGTTTCCGGTGCGAGTTGTGCTGTTGCGTCGGACAAGGCTTGGGCATTCGGCAAGGACTGCAGGGAGTTCAGCAGTTTCAGGCCTTGCTCGTTGCCAGCCAGGTTGCTTGAAGCCAGCTGGTTCATCGTGCTGGCCAGGTTGCCGAGGTTTTGTGGCACCACGTTGGCCAGGCCGTTTTGACGATGTGCGACGAGTTGCAGGTCATTGCCGCTGCCTTGCAAGGTATAGGTGTAGAACGCGCCGCTGCCGTTATTGATTTGCAGGTTGGCGGCGCTGGCGGTCAGCGTACCTGCCGAGATCAGCGTGAAGTTCGCGCCGTCTGCTACCGAGCCCGTGATCAGTGGACGGATGGTTGCGCCGTTGGCGAGGGTGGCTGTGCCAGTCACGGTCATGGTGTCGCTGGCATTGTTGGCGCCGATGCGTGCTTCCAGTACACCGCTGGCACCTTGCACGTAGTTGCCGGCGACGGTCACATTACGGAAGGTTTCGCCTGTCGGCGCTTGCAAGCTACCGTTGACGGTCAGGTCGCCAGTTGCAGTGATGTCGCCGTTGATACGCAAGTTGGCGCCAGCATCGACGCGCAGGTTATTGGCGTTGGTCACGGCATAGTTGAAGGTGGTATTGCCAGCCAGGACGTTGATGTTCTGGAAGTTGAGTAATTGTCCTGCGTTGAAGGTTTGCGTGCCTTTGGTTTCCAGTGTGTTGACACCGGTACCGCCGTCCATGCTGCCGATCACAACGCCGCCGAACAGACGCAAGGTGTCGTTGCCGCTACCCATATCAATCGCCAGGCCATTCTTGCCTTCGATACGACCATAGTTTTCCAGCACGTCATCGCCTGCGCCCATCTGTACTGCTGCGCCTGCCACGGTGCTGTTGTTTTCACCGAGGCGGGTTGCTTCTGCGCCGCCGGTCAAGACACCTGTTGCACCGTTGATGACGGTGTCGTTAAAGCTGCCGACCAGACCGATTGCCACTTTTTTGTCGCCGATAATCGTGCCGTCGTTGACGATGCGGACGGCAGCGGGTGTTGTGGTTGTGGTGCCGCGGCCAGAGGCCATTGATGTGCCGTCGGAACCGTCGTCTATCAGTATGCCTTTTGATTGGCCATAGATAGTTGCACCCACATGATTGATGATGGTGCCGCCACCTGCTGCGATACCATCGGCGCCGTTTGGCGCGCCGCCGGAATCAAAACCACCTGCGCCCAGGCCCTGGATGCGGCCATAATTTTCTACGTAAGCGACGCCGTCAATATCAACGCCGTCACCGTCGCCATTGTTGGTGGTCAGGCCGAGGTTGCCGTGGTCATATACATTACCAGCGCCTGCGTACTTACCTGTGATGGTGCCGTAGTTGATGACGACGCCATGACCATCCAGACCGACGCCGGAGCCATTGTTGCCGGTGATGGTGCCACCGGCCATATTGATGACCACCGGGTCGAGAATTGTGACGCCGGATGATGTAACGCCATTCACCACTTTGTCGAATACCACGCCGTTGGCGTTGACAGACGTCACGATCAGGCGCTCAACGCCGATCAGATTGCTGTCCGCGACTGTGTTTATCGGGTCGCCGCCATCCACGCCATGGCGTGGTCCGATGATGGAGCCATAGTTCAGGATGGCGACATTTTTCATGCCATTTTCAATTGCGACACCGTCTGCTGCAGAGGGCGCGCTGCTCGGACAGCTGGTTGTGCCCAGATAGGTCGGGCACTTGGTATTGACGCTACCGGTCGAGAAGATCTCACCATAGTTGGTTAACAGGGTATTCGAGCCCAGACGCAAGGCGTCGTCGCCGGTCGAGCTGATGACGGCCAGCTTGTTGGTAGCGGAACCGTTGATGATTTGATTGCCTGTGGTGCTGAAGTCGACGTCGACCTTGATGGCGCGCTTGCCGCCAACGGTAACACCTGTTTGCGAAATGGTGCCCTGATTATTGATGACAAAGCTGTCGGTGGCTTTGCCGACGCGTATGGCTACGTCACCTACGGCATTGATGACGCCGCCGAGGTAATTGTTGATGGTGATGTTGGTCGATGCTGCATTGGCATCGATGCCGCGGCCACCGGTGGCCTGGCTGATAGTGCCGTAATTGTTGATGACGGAAGTGCCGGCGTTGACGGTAATCGCGGCATTGCCGCTGGGGGTGGAAACGACCAGGCTGGCACTTTGCTGAACGGTGGCGGTCGCTGCAGTCAGCGTTTTGGCGCCGGTATCATTTGTTCCAGTGGCTACGGTGAATTGGGCATATGCAGGCAGGGCAAAAACGGCTTGCAGCGCCAGAACTAGCGGCAGGGGCCGCAGTTGCAGGTGGTTGAAACGCATGATATCGGGGGCTCCGGTTGAATAAATTGCCGGATTATGCGTAGCCCAAATGACAGCTTGATTACAGTTTTGTTACGGTTTGGTGAACAACAACAAAGTTTTGAAACGGCTGCGGATTGCAGAATAGTCGCCCCGTATACATATGTAAATTCATCAGTAAACGTATTTGCAGAGCGGTGCTTTAAGTGTTGTGGTTATAAGCAAATGACAATTCGGTCATTATCAGAACAGCGCCGAGCCTGTATCCTTACGGGCAATGTTGCCGAGTTTTAAGGCATTCGTTATAATGAGAACCATTCTCAAGTAGTTTGTTCTGACCAATCTCCATCATGCGGCGCAGCTGGCAATACTTACAGGCTGGCCTGCTGATGTCTGCGGTAGTTCAGTCCCGACTGGTAACCGACTGGTAAAATACGCGCTCCTTTTTCCGGGAAGCCCGGGAGCATCTGTCGGCACGCGTCGCAAACTGTTTGCCCGTATGCCTCGCTTGTTTGTACAAAGACAATTTGATATTTAGGATGTATTGATTTTATGGCTGCTTTTGACACTGTTCGTGTTCTCTCTGTACACCACTGGAACGACACGCTGTTTTCCTTCACCACCACTCGCGAACCAAGCTTCCGTTTTGAAAGCGGCCATTTCGTCATGATCGGTTTGCCGATCGACGGCAAGAATGTGTTGCGTGCTTATAGTATTGCCAGCCCTGCGTGGGAAGAGCATCTGGAATTCCTGTCGATCAAGGTCCAGGACGGCGCGCTGACCAAACACCTGCAAAACCTGAAAGTCGGCGATGAAATGCTGGTCGGCCGCAAGCCTACCGGTACGCTGGTTATTTCCGATCTGTTGCCAGCCAAACGTTTGTTCCTGTTCGGCAGTGGCACTGGTCTGGCTCCGTTCATGAGCATCATTCGTGATCCGGATACATACGAGCGCTTCGACCAGGTGGTTTTGGTACACGGTGTGCGTCTGGTGAGCGAACTGGCTTATCGTGATTACGTCGCCAATGAATTGCTGCAAATCGAAGGTCTGGGTGAAGAAATCGCGGCCAAGCTGCTGTACTACCCAACCGTGACACGTGAGCCTTTCGTCAATGAAGGTCGTATCACGACTGCTATTTCGACCGGCAAAATGTGCGAAGACCTGGGCATCGATCCTATGAGCCCGTTGACTGACCGCGCGATGATTTGCGGTAGCCCGGATATGTTGAAAGACACGGCCGGTGAACTCGACAAGCTCGGTTTTGAAGTTTCGCCGGGTATCGGCCAGCCGGGTGATTATGTGATCGAACGCGCTTTCGTCGATCGCGGCTAAGTCTTTCGGGATGCGGTGGCAGCGCTAGTTGTCAGCCGTGAACCTCAAAATGGCGCTGAATGTTGATGCAACATTCAGCGCCATTTTTATTGGTTGTAACGCTTCACAATTCTTTACCTTATGGAAACCGGGATTATCTTGATAATACCCGGCAGACTCGCTATCTTTAGCTACCGTTAATCCGATGCGTTTATCGCCGGATGCGCGACATTGCCAGCCACGCCATCACGTTTTGGAATAGCCAGCCAGTCCGGGCAGGAATTGTTCACTATCCGTAATTCTGTTGTCATGCCCATGTTCTAAGGTGGCGCATGTATTGAGTGCCCGTCCCTGAACGCGCAGTTCGCGCCAGATTTATTCCCGCGTTATAGCAATAGTTATTGACGCTTGTGTATCAACCAATTTAATCGTTCACTTTTCGTATGCCTTTGCCCATGAAGTCCACTTCCTTTTTCGTCGGCCTGCGCCAACGCCTCTTCAGTCGTCGTGCACTGATCGTTCTGTTGATAGTGCTGGTGGGCGCCGCCAGCTACTGGGGCTGGAAGAAGTTCTATGGCAAAAAAGATCCGCGCGAAATGTACCAGGTCGCCGAAGTACAGCGCGGCGATATCCAGGATCTGGTGACGGCAACCGGTACCGTGCAGCCGCTGGAGTATGTAGACGTCGGTGCACAGGTGTCGGGGCAATTGAAGAAGCTGTATATCGAAGTCGGCTCGATAGTGAAAGCGGGCGACTTGCTGGCCGAGATCGATCCGACCGTTTTCCTGGCACAAGTGGATGCGCGCCGTGCGGGTTTGCGCAATCAATTGGCGACGATGAAAGATCGTGAGTCGCAACTGGCACTGGCTACGCTGCAATACAACCGGCAGAAAAACCTGATGGCGGCAGATGCCACCACGGCTGATTCCATGCAGACGGCAGAAGCGGCATTGCGTTCAGCCAGGGCGCAAATCGATGCCTTGCAGGCGCAGATCGAACAGACACAATCAACCTTGCGTGCCGACGAAGCCAATCTTAATTACGCCAAAATTTACGCGCCTATGGATGGCACTGTGGTGTCATTGACTGCACGCCAGGGCCAGACCTTGAATGCAAACCAGACGGCACCGACTATCTTGCGTATCGCTGATCTGTCGACGATGACGGTACAGACCCAGGTATCGGAAGCCGAAGTCGGCAAACTGCGCAAGGGTATGGAAGTCTACTTCACCACGCTGGGTAGTCAGGGTCGGCGCTGGTATGGCGCTTTACGCAAGGTGGAACCGACGCCTACCGTGACCAACAATGTGGTCTTGTATAACGCCTTGTTTGACGTACCGAATAAGAATCAGGCTTTGTTGCCTAGCATGACGACGCAAGTCTTCTTCATCGCGGCGACTGCGAAGGATGCCTTGCTGGTGCCGACTGCGGCAGTGACGACCAGCCGCGGTAGCAGTGGCCGTCGTGATCGTAGCGATGGTAATGACCGCAATGCAATTGAGCGCAAAGGAACTGAGCAAAAGGATAGCGCCGCCAGCGACAAGAAAGTCGCAGACAAGAAAGCAGATGCTCCGGCTCCGCTTAAACCAGCAGTACCTGCAGCTGCAAATGCCGACAAAGCAAAACCCGCTGCAAATCCGTTTGCAAACATGACGCCGGAAGAACGCCGCGCCGCATTGGAAAAAATGACACCTGAAGAGCGTGAAGCCATGCGTGAGCGTCGCCGTGCCTTGCGTGAAGCAGAGAAGCTGGCAGAGACGCCAGCGACAGATACCGCAGTCGCTGCGGTTGCTGCTAAAAAAGATGAGGCGAAGTCTGCGAAGGCTGAGAAATCTGAGGCCGGCAATGCCAAAGGGAACCCGCCAGCTGACGCAGCGGCGGCATCCAGCAGTGGTTTTGCCGAGCAAAGCTCGACCCGCGCAATCCGCACCGGCACCGTCAAGGTAATCGGCAAGGATGGCAATATCGAACAACGCAAGGTTGAGCTGGGTGTGACTAATCGTGTGCAGATGCAAGTCCTGAGCGGACTGGAAGAAGGTGACACCATCATCCTCGGCATTAAATTGCCGCCGTCTGCCAAGCGTCCGGTTTCACCTGCTAACCAGCAAGGCGGTATGCCGCCAGGCATGGGCGGGCCATCCGGCCGGAGCCGGTAATGGACGAGCAGAAGTTGGACGAGCAGATGGATATGGACGTCGTGAGCAACATCACGCGTTCACATGATGAAACGCCGCTGATAGAGTTGCGTGGCGTCACCAAGACCTACCGCAATGGCGGGCTCGAAGTCGAGGTATTGCACGGCATCGACCTGAAGATTTATGAAGGCGAATTTGTCGCCATCATGGGCGCATCCGGCTCCGGCAAATCGACGCTGATGAATATCCTTGGTTGTCTGGATCGACCGACGAGCGGTAGTTATCACTTCATGGGGCGTGATGTTTCCGGCTTTGAGCGTGATGAGCTGGCAATGTTGCGGCGTGATGATTTCGGCTTTGTGTTCCAGAGCTATAACCTGATCGCTTCAGCCAGTGCGGCAGAGAACGTCGAAGTGCCGGCCATGTATTCCGGTTTGCCGCCAGCTGAGCGGCATGCACGGGCACTCGCCTTGCTGACGGAATTGGGGCTGGAAGAACGTTCGCATCACAGACCGAATCAATTGTCTGGCGGTCAGCAGCAACGGGTGTCTATCTCGCGTGCCCTGATGAATGGCGGACGCATCATCCTGGCCGATGAACCTACCGGTGCGCTGGATAGTAAAAGCGGACAGGATGTGATGAAGCTGCTGGCTGATTTGTCGGCACGTGGCCATACCGTTTTGCTGATTACGCATGCGAAGGAAGTGGCCGACCACGCACAGCGCCTGATCGAGATCAAGGATGGGCACATCCTGTCCGATCCCGGCCCAGCACAAAAAATGCCGACACAGGCAGAGTTCGTACGGCCCCTGGTAACAGGTGTCGGCTCACGTCTGGGCGATATGCTGGAAGCGGCCAAGATGGCTTTGCGTTCCTTGCGTGCAAATTTTTTTCGCTCTGTATTGACGCTGCTCGGTATCGTAATTGGTGTGGCTTCGGTGATTGCCATGCTGGCGATCGGTGACGGTGCCAAGGCAGAAGTGGTTGAGCGCATCAGTGCGATGGGCTCCAATTTGCTGCTGGTACGACCTGGGGTACCTAATCAGCGCGGCTTCAATAGTACGGCGACGCTGGTGGTCGAAGATGTACGCGCAATCGATGAGTTGCCGAATGTGCTGGCCGCAGTGCCGGAGCAGAGCAGCAGTGTGACCTTGCGTTTTGGTACGTCGGATACCTCGACCAGTGTGACAGGTACTTCTGCCAAGTTCCCACTGGCACGGCAATGGCCGGTGGAGAAGGGCACATTCTTCAGTGAGGAAGATGAATCGAATTACGCCGCCGTTGCAGTGCTTGGCAAGACAGTGGCAACCGCCTTGTTTGCGGATGAAAATCCGATCGGTGAGTTTGTTTTGGTCAACAACCTGCTATTCCAGGTGGTAGGTGTGATGTCGGAACGCGGTGCATCACCTATGGGTTCGGATCAGGATGATGTGGTGTTCGTGCCTTACTCCACCAGCAGCTTGCGTTTGTCGGGCCAGCGTTATCTGCGCAACGTGACGGTGGCGGTCGAAAACGTCGATCACATAGACGACACGCAGGAAGAAGTTGACAAGCTGCTGCTGGAACGTCACGGCACCGTCGATTACCAGATCCGCAATATGGCCTCCATCATGGAGGCGATGGAGCAGACGCAGAATACGCTGACCATCCTGCTTGGTTCGATAGCGGCGATCTCGTTACTGGTCGGCGGCATAGGTGTGATGAACATCATGCTGGTATCCGTCACTGAGCGTACCCGCGAAATCGGGATCCGCATGGCGACCGGTGCGCGTGAGGCCAACATCATGCAGCAGTTCCTGATCGAAGCGGTGGTGGTATCGGCGATAGGTGGTGCGATAGGTGTCATCGGCGGGCTGGCGACAGCAGCTGTGATAGACGCCTTCGGCACGCCTATCAAATATTCGCTGACTCCGGTGGTGCTGGCCTTTGGCTGTGCATTCATGACGGGTTTGGTGTTTGGTTACCTGCCTGCGAAGAAAGCAGCGCAACTCGACCCTGTGGTCGCCTTGTCGGCAGAATGAAATGAAATCCATGAAGACACGTTTTACTTTCCATCGTACCCGCCTGGCACTGGCCGTCGCTGCCGTGCTGGCCCTGAGCGCCTGCGCCGGGCGCATAGATGCAACCAGACCGAATCTCGACATGCCGGCCAGCTGGGCGGTATCCTCGTCTGCCACCGCCGAGTTGCAGCGTGACTGGTGGCGTGGCTTTGGTTCAGATGAATTGTCGGGCCTGATCGATCAGGCACTGGCCAACAATCCTGATTTGAACATTGCCGCGGAGCGCGTGACGCAGGCCGAGATTACGGCGCGTCTGGCAGGTGCCTCTTTATTTCCGTTGCTGACCGTCAGCGCGAATACCGGTGTCGGTTCCAACAAGCCGGGTGTAACGCCTACCGGCTGGACCAGGACAGAAAACACCGGTGTCGCGCTCAGCGTCGCCTATGAAGTCGATGTGTGGGGTCGTGTCGCCGCAGTGGCCAGCGGTGCCAATGCGACGCTGAATGCCAGCCGTTACGACATGGAAACCGTGCGCCTGACGCTGACGACAGGGGTGGCGAATGCCTACTTTCAGACCCTGGCTTTGCGCGTGCGTCTGAAAGTGGCGCAAGAGAACCTGGCGATCGCCGAAAAAGTCTATTCGATCGTGGAGGCACGTTATCGTTATGGTTCAGCCTCGGCTCTCGATATGAGCCGTCAGCGCGGCACAGTGCTGGCACAACGCAACATCTTGCTGCCGTTGCAGGTACAGGAGCGGCAGACGGTCAGTGCTTTGGCGATTTTGCTCGGACGCCAGCCGCAGGCTTTGCAGGTCGTGGCGCAGGATCTGAATGCATTGACGGTGCCGGAGGTCAGTCCGGGCCTGCCTTCCACGCTGATTACGCGCAGGCCGGATCTGGCTAGTGTGGAAGCACAGCTGTATGCAGCTGATGCCAATGTGACAGCTGCGCGTGCGGCTTTGCTGCCGACGATTTCATTGACCGGCAGTGCAGGTAATTCCAGTGCCGCGTTGCTGGCGCTCGGTAATCCTGCATACAGCGTCGGATTGACTGCCAGCTTCGTGCAGACGCTGTTCGACGGCAATCGTTTGCGCCTGCAAGTGCAAACCAGCGAATCAGTGCGTCGTCAGCTGGTCGAGAGTTATCGTCGTACCGTCTATGCATCGCTGAAAGAAGTGGATGATGCACTCAGCAATGCCAGCCGCAATCTGGCGCAGGAGCAGGCGCAAATCGAAATCAGAAAAGAAGCGCGACGTGCATTGCAGTTGTCTGAGTTGCGTTATCGCGAAGGTGCGGATGATTTGAACACACTGCTGGATGCACAGCGTACCTTGTTCACGGCTGATGACCAGTTGGCGCAACTGAGGTTGTTGCGCCTGACCGGGACGACCGATGTTTTCAAATCACTGGGTGGCGGCTGGAGCAGGACGCCGGCGCAGTAAGCGAGCAGGTGAAAAAAACGGCTGCCAGGGAAACCGGGCAGCCGTTTTTTTATTGCTTTTTATTTTATGCCGACTGCAATGCTGGGCGGCGTGCGATGCGATAGATGCTACCGAGCAGCAGTGTGATGGCGAGGGCAGGCAAGGCCGAGCCGACTACCGGCCACATCAGCGGGCATAGATGGAATGCCGCGATACCGATTAACCAGATCGCCACCGGTACTACATTCACACCTTTTTCGGTGGCCTCTCCTTTTAATACCAATTGCGAAATCACCACGCCGAACAAAGGTACAAACACCGAGCTCAAGGTCAGCAGGAACGGTTCCAGGCCATGCATGGGCAGGAACAAGGCACAGGCCGTTGCGACCAGAGCCAGCGTGATGCCCCAGAAACGTATGGTGAATTTGCCGTGCAGAAAATTCAGCGAGACCGAACCGGAATACACATCGCCATAAGCGTTATCCATTTCATCGATCAGGATCAGGCCGAGTGCGATCAGGCCGCCTTGTGCCAGCAGCAGGGTGGTCATCAGGTCGGTGCCGGGATTGGACGTGCTGACGATCAATACACCCAGAGCGTGACACCAGATATTCGCCACTGCAAAGCCGAGCCAGGTGCCACGGAAAGTCGTGGTGCCAGCCTTGCCGTAGCGTGCGAAGTCAGCCACCAGCGGCAACCAGGATACCGGCATTGCCATCACCAGATCTATGCCTGCCAGTGTGCTCATCGAGCCGTCGCCCGCGCGATGCCAGATCGCATCCAGTCCTTGCGCCTGCGCTTTCAGGACGAATTGATAGGTAAGCCAGATCAGCGACAGGATCACCAGCGGCAGGCCGAAGCGACCAACGAACCAGCGTACCAGTCCTATCATCGAACCGGTCGCCAGGCCGACCAGCAGCAAGCCCCAGAACAGCGCAGTGACATACGGCAGCCAGATGGTGTCGAGGCCGGTGATGTCTTTGATCAAAGCGGTCGTGCCGTCGCGCATGACGACCAGCTCAAAGGCACTCCATCCGATTAGTTGCACCACGTTCAATACGACCGGTAATTTCGCGAACGAGCTACCCAGGGTCTGACACATCAGCACCGGGCTCGACAGGCCGCGTTCAAAACCGATATAGGCGACCAGTGCCAGCAAGGCAGCGCCGAGCACAGAGCCGACGATGATCGCGAACAGCGCAGTTTGTGTCCCCAGCGCGGTGCCGAGGAAGGCGCCGATTTGCATGACCAGCAGGCCGACGCCGAGGCTGAACCAGAGCGCGGCATGATCGCGGAAGGAAAACACGCGTTCGCTGGCAGGGATGGGAGTGAAAGCGGCGTTGCTGCTGGCCGCAGGAGCATTTGGTAAAGCCATCATGGTCTTTCAAAAAATAGATGGCAGGTCAGCGGATTCGATGCCGCGGGGAGCGGCGATGGATTATGTGCTTTCCTGCGCGAGGATTACCTCAATCAGGTTCAACGGGTATCTCTCACCCACGCATATGCGCAGGACCCCGAGCCAAGTTTTCAGACAGGTCGTTACTTTGAGCCAAAAAACGTTTATAGGCAAGCCTCTGCGGGCAGTTGGCCGGATTTGTGGCGACAGAACAAATCCGATTTGTGAAACTTGTGGGCGCATATGGTGACCAAGCAGGCTAAAAGCGGAAAAGACTCCTATAACACGCTCGCTCACATCCCTAGAATATTTGTTTCATCTATGGGTAGGTGAGCGGGGCGCTTGAGCTTATTCCGCGAGGTGAAGATTTCGTTTGAGCATGCAGTGTTTTTTTCTTTTTAATGAGAGGTCTTATGTATTTTCCACGTACTGTTGTTGTGTCTATGCTTGCTTTCGCTTTTGCCGGTCATGCTTATGCCAAGTCTGAAGTGTGTCACCCGACCACCGAGAAACAGGTCGCTTCATTATTCGATCGCTGGAACGCTACGCTGCAAACCGGTGATCCGCAAAAAGTGGTCGCCAACTACGCCAGCAAATCCATACTGCTGCCGACCTTATCGAATAAGCCGCGCCTGACGAGCGAAGAGAAAGTCGATTATTTCAAGCACTTCATGGAACACAAGCCGGTCGGGACTATCAACAGCCGTGCGATAGAAATCAACTGCAATAGTGCAAGCGACTCCGGCCTGTACACATTCAAGTTTGATGATGGTTCGGAAGTGCAGGCGCGTTATACCTACACGTACAAATGGAATGGCAAGCAATGGCTGATCTCCAGCCATCACTCATCTGCGATGCCGGAGAAAAACTAAACGCTGTTGGAAAATGCCTGTGCTGGAAGTGCGGTATTTGTGTACCTGGCTGCGCTTGATGCACAGGTGTAAACCACAGGCTTAAAAAAGAAATGTCGGGTCGCACAATAAAACCTGGAGGGGGAGCGACCCGACGAAAATGGTGAATACTGTATAAAAACACAGTATAACATCGGACTCGGCAAAAATCAAAAGCGCACATCAAGTCTGTTAAATATTTTCTGTCTTGTTGTACGAAAGATGAATAAAACTTGTCGCCATGATAAAGTTTGTGCAGTGCAATATTGCCTGTCTTCATTTTTACCCCTATGTCTGCCACCCCGCACCAATTCCGCATCGGCCTGGCTACCAGCCGCACGCATCAGGACGCCCCGAATTCCGTACTGGCCCGTTTGCTCAATGGCAGTCGCGTCGCAATCGAACAACATTTGCAACCGCAACTGATCGTGGTCGGACGTACGCTGGATGCAATGGATCATCTCGGCCTGCTGAGGAATTACCCGTATATCGAACGCTTTCCGTATGGCCGTCACGGCGGCCTGATGAAGCTGGTGTCACGCGTGGTCGATACCGATCCGACGCGTCGGCTGGATGCCGTGATGTACCTGATGGATCCGGTTGATCCTTCGTCGATTTTTCCGGAAGCGGTGGCGCTGAAACGCCAATGCGTGATCCATGGCAAACCGTTTCTATCGACGCTGGCCGGCGCGCAGGAATGGCTGGAGCTTGAATCCATCGCAACAGGTGCGGCGCCGAATCCCGAGCTGGACGCCACTTTCGACCTGAAGAATGAAGGCATTGCGATGATTGCGCATGATGCGATGAAAGGCCGCATGCTCGAAATCGCCGAGCGTCATTTTGATTTGCTGGATCAGTTTGGTTTTCGCTGTGCGACCGGTACTACCGGCAGCCTGCTCAACAAGCTGGCGCAAAAAATCAAAGGAGAAGAAGCTGGGCGCAACTGGGTCAAGCCGTACCTGAGCGGGCCGATGGGCGGTGATGCTCAGATAGCCGAACTTATCCTCGATAGAGCGCAATGCCGTCGCGTGCTGTTCCTGGAAGATCCGCATGTGGCGCGCCAGCATGAAGCCGATATTCAATTGCTGGAACGTGCAGCGCGCACGGTCACCGATTACGCACTGTGCATCAGTAACGAAAATTGTGGTGAGCGCTGGCTGGATTTATTGCAGAAGCGTGTCGCTTTACGCGCGATTTGAAAAGGCTGGCGGGCTGCATGAGCATGCAGCCCGGTTTGTATCTGGATGAAAGTTACAGGCCGAGGCGGGCGGTTGCTTCGTCCATGACGGCAGTATTCCACGGCACAAAGCCGGTCATGCCGATGCGGGACAATGCGGTGCGACCTGCTTCGCTGTCCGGCAAGGTCAGCAACAGGGTTTTGACTTTTTCACGGTCAGATTCGCTCAGTTTCTTCGATGCCAGGAATTGCTTTATAGCGATGGGTTTAGTCTCCGCCAGAATACGACCGCCTTTGGCGGTCCAGGCTTTGGCTACACCTGCCGAACCAGTGACGCCGGCATCGACAAAACCGTTATCGATCATGAATGGCACGGCGTCCTGATAGCGGGTCGGGGTGTAGGTTTTTTCCGGATTGGTGAAGCGCAATTCGTTCAGGTTGGCGGTGAACATCACGGTGGTGATCGACTCTACCGACGGTACGCCTATCTTTTTACCGCGCAGGTCTTGCAGCGTTTTCAAAGGAGAAGCCTGTGGCACCAGTACGCGTGCGCGGTAGTCGGTATAACCTTTGGCAGTTACCAGGCCTTCGTAGCCGTTCTTTTTGACAGCCAGCAAGCCGATGTGGGCAGGATGGATGAAGGCGAGGTCGTATTTTCCTTCAGCCAGGCCTTTTTCAAATACCGCGTATTTGTCAACGGTTTGCAACTTTATGTTCTGTTTCAGTTCTTTGGAGAGTAGCTGCAAAAGAGGTTTGTAACGTTCGCTGGCTGGCCCGCCGTCCTGATATGTCACACCTTCATTGATCGCCAGGACCAGATCTTGCGCCGCTGCAGAGTTGATTCCGGCCGCCAGTAATGTTATGGCCAAAAAAGATGCGAGTTTCATATACGGCGCTCCGTAAAAATTGTTTTTATTAAGTAACTAATTCCTGTGTGAATGTTACATTAACAATGCGCGGCGAAAGAGTTTTTCTTGCAATTGCGCATCAACGCGCAACAGTTTATTTAATTTAAATCAATACCGAGTGAGTGGCTGGGTGTCGCAGGATATGAGGCAATAAAAAGGGTTGGTTGTAAATCGTATGCAGTATGTGTGTTAGCCCATAGTTATAGCCCGGTTGTTTGCTTATTAATTTAGCGATGTGCCAACAAAGGAGCGTGCCCACTATGCAGATTCGTACTCTGTTTTTCGTTATCATCCTCGGAGCTATTGGTGCACTGGCGGCCTTGAATTGGGAAGCTTTTAATACTCCGGCCGCGTTGTGGCTGGGTGTCGCAACCATACAAGCACCTTTGGGCGTGGTCATGCTGGGCCTGACCGGGGCGCTGACGTTTTACTTCCTGGTTTGCATACTCTACTTACAGTCTTCGGTCATGCTGGAAGCGCGTCGTCATGCCAAGGAATTGCAAAACAGCCGTGAACTCGAGGCTTCGCGTTTCAGCGAGTTGCATCGTTTCATCGAAGAGGAAATCCAGTCCGTTGCAAAACAGGATGCAGAGGCTCAGTCCGCCTTGTTGCAGCGCCTGGATAAACTCGATACCGGTGTCGTTTCTGCAGTGGAGCAAAGCGGCAATACACTGGCGGCGTATATCGGTGAGCTGGAGGACCGGCTGGAACGCGGCGGCACCACGATTGCACCGAATCGCCCTGTGTAATCAGCCGTATACACGCTGCGGCAGGCAAGCAGGGAAGTTGTAAAACTTGTAAATAAGCAACAAAATTCTGCGGCACAGGGTACATCAGTTAAACTAGTACCCCTTCTCCCCTTATACGAGTACCAACATGTTACGAGCCAGGCAATCCGGCAATTCCTTACTTGCGATACTTGTCGGTATGCTGGCTATCATGATGGCGATTGCGGCCGGTATTGCCTTTGCCTGGTATTACCTCGAGTCGGACAAGAAACATGTGCCGCCGATTGCTTACGCCAGCTTTGATCCTATTGTTGTGCGTTCGTCGGACTTCGCCATCAAGACCACCATCGTGCTGCAAACCGCGCCTGAGGAAGCTGCCTGGGTGCACGGTAATAAAGCCGCGCTGACAGTGGCTTTGCAGACTGCGTTGGCGAGTGCCGATATTGAGCGTGTGAAAACGCCTGAAGGCGTTGCCTACGTGCAGGGTTTGCTGCGCGATGCCGCCAACAAAGCCTTGCAGACGCGCAGTGTGCAAGAGGTCTTGCTGACCGATTATGTGTTGCAATTGAACTGAGCCTTATCCGCCCCAGCCAGCCCAGACAGCCAGCCTTAACCAGGTTTCCGCCACGCGGAGCCGCAGAACGGAAATATCGAATAAGATCGAATATTTGCCGTATGAGTAATTTGCCGTATGAGTCAGTCCGATAATCCCGAAAAAATCGTCAACGATGCAGCTCCTGCCAGCCCGCCCGCTGATCAGCCCCGCAATACCCTGCGTCCCGATTCACCTTGTGCCGGTTATTGCTCGACCTCGCATGGCGATGAGATTTGCAAGGGCTGTGGTCGCACCTTCGATGAAGTGATCAACTGGATCATCTACGACGATGCCGAAAAAGCTGCTGTATGGGCGCGCCTGGAAGCAGCAGGCTTGGTAAAACGTTAAGCGTTTCCCCGGTGAGCGGGTTTTGCTGCCGCCGGTCTATTCCCCGTCCGTCATAGACTTACAGGCCAAGAAACGGTAGACTTTAGCCCTTTTTCCAAGGGCTATTCCATGTCCGCCGCGCCCGAAACACCAACACCCGATTCCGCTGAAACCGAAGCGTTTGAACCGCGTACCGTTACCTCCGACCTGATCAACAGCGAAGTTGCGCGTCGTCGCACCTTTGGCATCATCTCTCACCCGGATGCAGGTAAAACCACCCTGACTGAAAAGCTGCTGCTGTTCTCGGGTGCGATTCAGCTCGCCGGTACCGTCAAGGGACGCAAGAGCGGTCGTCATGCGACTTCCGACTGGATGGATATCGAGAAGCAGCGCGGCATTTCGGTCGCCAGCTCGGTCATGCAGTTCGAGTACCGTGATCACGTCGTCAATCTGCTCGATACCCCGGGTCACCAGGACTTCTCGGAAGATACCTATCGCGTGCTGACAGCGGTCGATTCGGCGCTGATGGTGATCGATGCCGCCAAGGGTGTGGAAGAACAAACGATCAAATTGCTGAACGTTTGCCGCATGCGCAATACGCCTATCATTACCTTCATGAACAAGCTGGATCGTGAAACACGCGATCCGCTGGAATTGCTGGATGAGCTGGAATCGGTGCTGAAGATAGAATGCGCGCCGGTAACCTGGCCAATCGGCATGGGTAAGAATTTCCGCGGCGTGTATCACTTGCTGCGCGATGAAATCATGCTGTTTGCAGCTGGTAACGAAAAAGCCGACCAGACCTTTGAAGTCATCAAAGGTATAGACAATCCACGCCTGGCGGAAATGTTCCCGCTGGAAATCGAACAACTGAAAATGGAAGTCGAACTGGTGCACGGTGCTTCGCATCCGTTTGAACTGGACGCCTTCCTCAACGGTACGCGCACGCCGGTCTTCTTCGGTTCCGCCATCAATAACTTCGGTGTGCGTGAAATCCTGAATGCCTTGCTCGACTGGGCGCAGCCACCGCGTGAGCGCGATGCGACCGTGCGTTCGGTGAAACCGACCGAGTTGCCGTTCTCCGGCTTCGTGTTCAAGATCCAGGCGAATATGGATCCGGCACACCGCGATCGTATTGCCTTCCTGCGCGTATGTTCGGGACGCTTCGAGCGCGGCATGAAGATCAAGCATTTGCGCCTGAATCGCGAGATCAAAGTTTCCAGTGTGGTGACCTTCATGGCATCCAGCCGTGAACAAGTGGAAGAGGCTTACGCCGGTGACATTATCGGCTTGCCGAATCACGGCAATATGCAGATCGGTGATAGCTTCTCCGAAGGTGAAGTGTTGCAGTTCACCGGCATCCCTTACTTTGCTCCGGATTTTTTCCGCGCCGTACGCATCCGCAATCCGCTGAAGATCAAGCAATTGCACAAGGGTTTGCAACAGTTGGGTGAAGAGGGCGCGATCCAGGTGTTCAAACCGGTCAATAGTAGTGACCTCGTACTGGGTGGTGTTGGTGTGCTGCAGTTTGAAGTGGTCGCCAGCCGTTTGCTCAACGAATATGGTGTCGATGCCGTATTCGAAGGCACTAGCATCAGCAGCGCACGCTGGATCACTTGCGACGACAAAAAAATGTTGGCCGATTTTGAGAAATCATCCGCCGGTCACAACCTCGCGCATGATGCAGCGGGCAACCTCGCTTACCTCGCCAGCTCGGGTGTCAACCTGCGCCTGACACAGGAACGCTGGCCTGGTGTGACCTTCCACGAAACCCGTGAGCACGCAGTCAAACTAGGCTGATCGCGCATTACCTGATCCCGCCGCTGCATTATGTACCGCGGCAGCGGGATAAACTTCCCCCCTGATTTGCCGCCACGCAAGACTAGCGACAGTGCTTGCCTGATGCCTGCATTCTTGGCATCGTGTAGGCAATTGCCTGCGACAAGGACGCTATGCCCAAGATATTCAAATTCACCCAGTTTTCCCTGCGCGATTTAATCGTCACGGCCGGACCGATGACGGTGCTGGTGATCGCGCTTTGTTACGTTGCCTATCGGCTGGTCGATCCGTCGCCACCGCGGCAGGTGACGCTGGCGACCGGACAGGAAAACAGTGCGTACGAAGAGTTTGGTAAAAAGTATGCAGCGGCGCTCGCCAAGTTCGGCATCAAGGTAACGCTGGTACCTTCGCTGGGTTCGCAGGAAAACCTGCAGCGTTTGCTGGATCCGGATTCGGGTGTGGACATCGCCTTCGTACAAAGTGGTTCCATCGATCAGCAAGCGGCGAAAGATGCAGGCCTGGTTTCACTCGGCAGTTTGTTCACTGAACCGGTCTGGCTCTTCTATCGCGAGAGCAAGAAGCTGACGCAGCTGACGCAGTTGAAGGGCATGCGCGTCAATGTCGGGCCGGAAGGCACTGGTGTGCCTAAGTTGTTCAAGAATATTTTGTCCGTCAACGGACTGGAACCCCGCGATGTCAAAATCAAGCAACTGGAAAATACGCCGGCCACGGTAGAGCTGCTGGAAGGGCGCATCGATGCGCTGGTCTTCAGTTCGGCGCCGGATGCCTTGCTGATACAGATGCTGTTGCAGACTCCAGGTATCAAGCTGTTTGACTTCACCCAGGCAGAAGCCTACTCGCGTCGGTTTCCGTCGTTAACGCACGTCGTCCTGCCACGCGGCATCGTCGATCTGGGGCGTGATTTGCCACCGAAAAATTATCATCTGATCGCACCGACCGCGACCCTGGTGGCACGTGAGGATTTGCATCCTGCGTTGATAGATTTGTTCGTGCAGGCGGCGGGCAATATACATGGCGGTGCTGGCTGGTTCCGCAAACAGGGTGAATTCCCGAATGCGAGCTACACGGAAATTCCGGTTATTCCTGAAGCAGAGAAGTTTTACAAGGATGGGCCGCCGTTCCTGCAGCGGTATATGTCGTTCTGGCTGGCAAACTTCTTTGAGCGCATGTGGGTGGTGATCGTCGCGCTGGGTGCCTTGATCCTGCCTTTGTCGCGTATTGTGCCGCCGCTGTATGTGTGGAAGGTGCGCTCACGCGTATATCGCTGGTACGGGCAATTGCGCACGGTCGAGCAAACGATAGAGGATGTGCCGCTGGCGAAACGGAATACGGTTTATCCGGCGCAGCTCAGGCGACTGGCCGAAATCGAAGAGAAGGTGAACCAGATTTCGATTCCGCTTTCATTTGCGGATGAGTTGTATCGCTTGCGCAGCAATATCAATCTGGTGCGCAAGCGTATCTTGTGGTTGTCGGAAGCGAAGACGGATGTGTACGCTGAAGCGAGCAGCGAAGCAACAGTCGAAACTAAACCCGCATCCGCTTAAGTCGCCGCCTGTTAAGCGCCGACCCAGGGCAAGCCTGCCTTGCACCAGCCATTCACATTCTTGCGATGGCCGTCGGCGTCTTTTTCCCCTTCAAAACCTTCGAGGATGTCGAAGGAGTGTGCATAGCCGTTTTCAGTTGCCAGCCTGGCCGCGTGACGTGAACGCACGGCGCCCCGGCACAGGAACAGCAGGGTGGTGTTTTTATCTGCGGCCTGTGCCAGTTGCGACAGAAATTCAGGATTGGGGGCGCCACCCGGATACAGCGTCCATTGCACTGCCAGATGTTGTTCAGGTGCGATGCCGACGCGGCCTATCCAGTCGCGTTCTGCATTGGTACGCACATCAACCAGCTTCACATTCGGATCACTTTGTAATAAGGCAAACGCTTCCTGCGGCGTCAGGGCGCCGGCATAAGGCAGAGCGTTGTCTTGGCCGCGCTGTTGTGCTGCGGCGAGTATGTCTGCGGACTTCGTCATATCGATCTTGTCTTTCCGTTTTTGAAAATGGCTGCAGGCGCTGACACTACGCAGCCTGCACTGGCAGTATAAAGTTCTCCGGCGCTCAAGTCACATCGGGCTGCTTGCGTCTGGCCTGGATAAAGCCCCAGGCCAGTCCGAGTATCGCAGCAGTCAGCGAAGCAAGCAGGATACCTAATTTTGCTGCACCCAGCAGATTGGGATCAGTGAAGGCCAGCGTCGCGATAAAGATAGACATGGTGAAACCTATACCTGCCAGCAAGCCGACCAGACAGACACCGCTCCAGGTGACTCCCGGTGGCAATGCACACCAGCCCATGCGTACCATCAACACACTGGCAGCGATGATGCCGAGTGGTTTGCCAAGCACCAGTGCGATCAGGACACCCAGCATCACGATCATGGAGCCGTTGGCAGAGAGATCTACGCCATTCAGCGAAACGCCCGCGTTGGCGAGTGCAAACAACGGCATGATGCCAAACGCAACATAAGGATGCAGCGCCATCTGTACACGGCTGACGGGAGGCAACAAGGTGAGCTGTGCGTGTTTCAATTGCTTCAAGGGTTGGGCCAGATGGTGCGGATCGGGTTTGTCGTCTTCAGTGTGGTGCAACAAATCCTTGACTGCCTTGCTCGCGACTTCCAGCGGATGTGCGCGGGTTCGTGGTGCGAATACTGGTGTCATCAGGCCGAGTACCACACCGGCCAGGGTCGGATGCGCACCGGTTTGCAATAAGCCCAGCCACAGCACGACGCCGGGCACGACGTAAGGGTAGGCGGAGACTATGCCTATGCGCTGCATGCCCAGCACCAGCAGGATGCCTAGCGCGGCGATGAGGAAGCCGCTGTAATCCATACCGCCGGAATAAAAGATCGCGATGATGAGGACGGCGACGATGTCGTCGATGATGGCCAGCGCCAGCAGGAAGACACGGACGTTGGATGGGATAGAGCGCCCCAGCAAGGCCAGTACGCCGACAGCAAATGCGATATCGGTCGCAGTCGGTACGGCCCAGCCATGTGCCTGCTCGCCACTCGGATTGAGTGCGAAGTAAATCAGCGCCGGAGCCACCACGCCGCCGACGGCTGCCGCCAGTGGCAGCGCAGCCAGGCGCATGCTGGCGAGTGCGCCTTCATGTATCTCGCGGCGGATTTCCATGCCGACCACCAGGAAGAAGATAGTCATCAAGCCATCGTTGATCAGGAAGTGCAGGCTTTGCGAAATACTCCAGCTACCGACCGAGACGGCAATTGTCGTATGCCAGAAGTGATGATAGCCATCGGCATAAGAAGAGTTGGCCCAGATCAGCGCGGCGGCAGCGGCGAGCAGCAGGACGACGCCACTGAAGGCTTCGATGTGCAGGAATTTTTCTAAAGTGGAGAAAGCGCGTTCGGCAAGGAGTTGCGCGCGCGGCAGGGTCGAGCCAGTAGACGTCTTTGGAGTCATGTTCGTAAGTATCCCCGCGTGGCGGCCCGACCGACGCGTTACCTGTCCGCTGCGATATGCAGCGCAAACACCCTGGGGCATATTTTACACCAGCTGATACCGGCCGGCAATTTGAGTGCGGCCCGAAAAAGCCAGAAAGCCATCATTTCGCACCAACTTGGCGCGAAAATGAGGCGCGGCACAAAAAATGAATTATTTTGGTGCAAATTGACTCGTTTGCACATGTTTGGTGCGCCAGATTCGGGCTCCTTTGATGCAGAAAAATCGTGATGTGGCATCTGTTGCCTAGGGCGCTCCGTTGCAGTGCGGTTGCGCGAATTTTTGAAAGGCGGTGGCATGGAATCTGCTATCATTTCGGGCGAGTTATGGACGCATGCTGTTTGTTGACGCAGGCCTCACAACCCATTTACCAATTCTGTATTACTTTGCTCAAATTTTAGGAGATTCGCATGGCAATGACGGCCGCAGAGGTCTTGAAGATGGCGAAAGACAACGAAGTTAAATTCGTTGATTTTCGTTTTGCTGACACAAGAGGCAAGGAACAGCACGTCACGGTGCCAGTTTCGCATTTCGACATGGATAAATTTGAATCCGGTCATGCGTTCGACGGTTCCTCCATCGCTGGCTGGAAAGGTATCGAAGCATCCGACATGTTGCTGATGCCGGATCCAAACACCGCGAATATCGATCCGTTCTTCGAAGAAACCACTTTATTCATGCAATGCGACGTGATTGAACCGTCGGATGGCAAAGGCTACGATCGTGACCCACGTTCGATCGCTAAACGTGCAGAAGCTTATTTGAAATCCTCGGGCCTGGGCGACACCGCTTACTTCGGTCCAGAACCAGAATTCTTCATTTTCGACGGTATCCGTTGGAAAATCGGCATGGACGGTTGCTTCGTCAAGATTGATTCGGAAGAAGCAGCATGGAGCTCCGGCGAGAAACTCGAAGGCGGCAACACCGGTCACCGTCCGGCAGTAAAAGGCGGCTACTTCCCAGTGCCACCAGTCGACAGCTTCCAGGACATGCGTTCGGAAATGTCCCTGATCCTCGAATCCCTGGGCATCCCTGTCGAAGTGCATCACCACGAAGTTGCTGGTCCTGGCCAAAACGAACTGGGCACCAAATTCTCGACTCTGGTTGAGCGCGCTGACTGGACACAAAACCTGAAATACGTGGTCTGGAACGTTGCCCACACCTACGGTAAAACCGCAACCTTCATGCCTAAACCTATCGTTGGCGACAACGGTTCGGGTATGCACGTGCACCAATCGGTATGGAAAGACGGTAAAAACCTGTTCGCTGGCGACGGCTATGCAGGCTTGTCGGATTTCGCGTTGTACTACATCGGCGGCATCATCAAACATGCTAAAGCACTGAACGCGATCACCAACCCAGGTACCAACTCGTACAAACGTCTGGTTCCAGGTTTTGAAGCTCCGGTTAAACTGGCTTACTCGGCACGTAACCGTTCCGCTTCGATCCGTATTCCACACGTTGCGAACCCTAAAGGTCGCCGTGTTGAAGCACGTTTCCCGGATCCACTGGCTAACCCATACCTGTGCTTCTCGGCATTGCTGATGGCAGGTCTGGACGGCGTACAGAACAAGATCCACCCAGGCGAAGCAGCCTCGAAAGACTTGTACCACTTGCCACCAGAAGAAGACGCACTGATCCCAACCGTTTGCGTATCGTTGGAAGAAGCGCTGGAAAACCTGAACAAAGACCGCGAGTTCCTGACCCGTGGCGGCGTATTCAGCGATTCGATGATCGATGCTTACATTGAATTGAAAATGCAAGAAGTTCAACGCTTCCGCATGACTGCTCACCCAGTCGAATACGATATGTACTACTCGCTGTAATCAATCTCTGATTGTTACTGCAAGATGAAAAGCGGGGAGAGCGTAAGCTTTCTCCGCTTTTTTTGTTGCACAGAGGCAGAAAATAGAGCATCAGTGTTTGTCAGGCTATGATTGTTGCCCTACACTAAGTATCCGATTTAACAGTTTCAACGAAACAAATCCATGAAACGTCAACTCGCTATCCTGCTGCTATCTTCCCTCGCTATTTCCGCGTACGCGCAAAATGATGTCTATCTGTGCATAGACGCCAATGGCAACCGCGAATACAAGAATACCGGCCCTACCAATAAGTGCAAAAAGGTAGACCTGCCCGGCGTAACTACCATCCCTGCGGCGAAGAGACCGGCGACGCCGCAGACGGTCAGCGCCAAGTCTTCGTCTCCCAGCGATTTCCCCAAGGTAGACAATACCGTGCAGAAGGCACGCGACAGTGATCGTCGCCAGATCCTGCAGGATGAAATGAAAACCGAAGAGCAAAAACTCGCCGACATCCGGCGCGAATACAATAACGGTGAACCGGAACGACGTGGTGACGAGCGTAACTATGCAAAATACCAGGAGCGTACGGCGACGCTGAAGGATGATCTGGCGCGTTCCGAGAAGAATGTCGAAGCATTAAAACGCGAACTCAATAATCTGAAGTAACATCGGTATGATGTTTGCTTGAATCAGGCCGCGTATAGCGGCCTTTCTTTTTTGGATTCCTGTGAAAAAAAACCTAATAGCCTTAGATGGTCTCGATTTGCTGGCTTCGGCAGTACTCGTGCTGCGTTCCGATGGTGATATTGCCTATGCCAATCCGGCGGCAGAAATTTTGCTGGAGAGTTCCAGCAAGGCGTTGACCAATCATAAGCTCAATGAATTGTTTATCAACTGCGAGGAGCTGGCGCAGGTATTTCAGGAAGCACTTGAACATCAGTTTGCCGACAAGCGGCTGGACCTGGTGCTGGAACGTCTGGGCCGTGATCCTTTGCAGGTACATGTAGTGGTATCGGCACTGGATAGCGCCGATACGCCGGTCCTGATTGAGTTGCGCGAGAATGTGCAGCAATTGAAGCTGGATCGCGAAGAGCGTCTGATCGATCAAAGCCAGGCCAATAAGGAACTGATCCGCAACCTGGCACATGAGATCAAGAACCCGCTGGGTGGCATACGCGGTGCGGCACAATTGCTGGAACTGGAGTTGCCTGAGCGTCACCTGAAAGAATTCCGCGAATATACGCAGGTCATCATCAAGGAAGCAGATCGCCTGCAAACGCTTGTTGACCGCTTGCTGGCACCGCACCGCAGCCCGCATATCGTGGGTGACGTGAATATCCATGAAGTGTGTGAGCGGGTGCGCAGCCTTATCGTGTCTGAGTTCCCGACCGGACTGAAGATCAAGCGTGACTATGATTTGTCGGTACCGGAGTTCCGTGGCGACAAGGAGCAGCTGATTCAGGCAGTATTGAATATTGCACACAATGCGGCACAGGTGCTGTCCGCCCGTATGAAAACCGGCGATGCCGAGCTCACTTTGCGTACGCGTATTGCGCGACAAGTGACGCTGGCCAAGGTGCGATACAGGCTGGCATTAGACTTGCATATCATCGATAACGGACCGGGCATCCCGCCTGACATCCGCGATCGTATTTTTTATCCTTTGGTCTCTGGCCGGGATGGCGGTAGTGGATTAGGCTTAACGCTGGCTCAGACATTCGTGCAGCAACATATGGGTTTGATCGAATGCGAGAGTCGGCCGGGATGTACGGATTTCAGAATTTTGATTCCATTGCCATGAGCAGCTTGAGCTCGGAATTGGCGATGAGTCTATAAACCTAGCCACATGACGCGGGACACTATAAATATATGAAGCCAATCTGGATTGTTGATGACGACGAGTCTATCCGCTGGGTCCTTGAAAAAGCACTGGCGCGAGAAAATCTTGCCACCAAGAGTTTTTCCAATGCGCGTGATGCACTGGAGGCTTTAAAAACCGGTGCACCGCAAGTTCTGGTTTCCGATATCCGCATGCCGGGTGAATCCGGCCTCGAATTGCTGCAGGCAGTCAAAGCCAAGCATCCGGGTTTGCCTGTCATCATCATCACGGCTTTCTCCGATCTGGATTCTGCTGTGGCGGCGTTCCAGGGCGGCGCGTTTGAATACCTGGCCAAACCTTTCGACATCGATCACGCCGTCGGCCTGATCCGTCGCGCACTGGAAGAAAGCCTGCGCGAAACCAGCGTCGAACAAGTCTCGGCCGAAACACCTGAAATCCTGGGGCAAGCGCCAGCGATGCAGGATGTGTTCCGCGCGATCGGTCGTTTGTCACAATCAAACGTGACGGTACTGATCACAGGTGAATCCGGTTCCGGTAAGGAACTTGTCGCGCGTGCCTTGCATAAACACAGCCCGCGCGCATCACAACCTTTCATCGCATTGAACACTGCCGCGATTCCTAAGGACTTGCTGGAATCCGAATTGTTCGGTCATGAACGTGGTGCCTTTACCGGCGCACAAGCGACGCGTCGCGGTCGTTTCGAACAGGCGGAAAACGGCACGCTCTTCCTCGATGAAATCGGCGACATGCCATTCGACCTGCAAACGCGTTTATT
This sequence comes from Herminiimonas sp. KBW02, assembly GCF_003852535.1. Taxonomy (GTDB): domain Bacteria; phylum Pseudomonadota; class Gammaproteobacteria; order Burkholderiales; family Burkholderiaceae_D; genus Oxalicibacterium. Next base: position 350,841 of record NZ_QAJP01000004.1, read on the forward strand.
GCGGGTACTGTCCGATGGTCATTTCTATCGCGTCGGTGGCCATCAGCCACTGAAGGCGAATGTGCGCGTGATTGCCGCGACCCATCAGAATCTCGAACATCGTGTACGCGAAGGCCTGTTCCGCGAAGATTTGTATCATCGCCTGAATGTCATACGCCTGCGTCTGCCTAGCTTGCGTGAACGTCGTGAAGACATTCCTATCCTGACGCGCCACTTCCTGCAGCAAAGCGCGAAGCAGCTCGGCGTGGAAGTGAAACGCATGTCGGATGGCGCAATGCAGTTCCTCAGCAGCCTTGAGTTGCCGGGTAATGTGCGCCAGCTGGAAAACCTGTGTAACTGGATCACGGTGATGGCGCCGGGACAAACGGTGGAAGCCAAGGATTTACCGCATGAGCTGACTGAAGGACAAGCCTTTGCAGGTGGCGCCTCCAACAGTTTCGCGGGTAGTCCGCCAGCCGCGCATAGTTACGCGACGACAGAAGATGCAGGCAACTCCAACGGTGTAGCTCCGGCAAGCAGCTATCCGGTCAGTGCGCCGGTGGAAGCCGGTAACTGGATTACCTTACTGGAAGCGGAAGCGGCAGCATTGCTGGCAGCCGGTCAGCCGGAAGTCATGGATGCACTGGGTCGTCAGTTTGAATCGACACTGATAAAAACTGCGCTCAAGCATACGCATGGTCGTAAGAACGATGCTGCGGTACGTCTGGGTATAGGGCGCAATACCATCACGCGCAAAATCCATGAGTTGGGTATCGATGGCGCAAAGGATGATTGATCAAGTCAGTTAAATGACTCAGACGAAATGCGTATTGTGCTTATATTTAAAGTCTGCTAACAAGCCGAAACAATCTGGCGTCAACAGACTGGCGCATCAGGGAGAGACGGGCTGCCAATGAGGTAGCCCGTTTTTTTTGTATTTAATTTGTGTGACATCAGCTATCTGATGAAATTTACGTTCGTCAATGCAATATGGTAGGCTTGCCAGAATTGTTTTTTATCTCCGCAGTATTTTGTCGGATATAGCGAGTGAATTCGGCAAGCGTATGTGGAGTTTCAGGTGAGGTATTCAGTACAGATGTAAACACTGTTCCAAGTGCAGTTCTAAGTGCAGCTTTCTATTGATAAAGACGGGACGCCATAGTACAGCGGATGTATAGCTGGATGTCGGAAGCCCGCGGATTTGAAAGACATGGCTTATGCTCGCCTCGATCACTGATCTCTTGCGCCAGGTTCCGGAAATTGCCTTATTCCTTTCGCTTGCGATTGGTTATGCGATAGGGCAAATCAGGTTTGGCCCCATTCAGCTGGGTGGGGTGTGCGGTACCCTGATTACGGCACTCTTTATCGGACAGCTCGGCGTCACCCTGGATGCCAGCGTCAAAAATGTTTTCTTCATGTTGTTCATCTTCGCCCTTGGTTATGCCGGTGGCGCCCAATTTTTCTCCAATCTGAATCTCAAAGGCTTGCGCCTGGGTTTGCTGTGCCTGATCGAAGTGGTCGTGGTACTGGTGCTGGTCATGATCGCGACCAAAGTCATGAACCTCGATGCCGGTACCGCTGCAGGCTTGATGGCCGGTGCGGCGACTGAGTCTGCGGTGGTCGGTACCGCGACTGATGCAATCTCCAAACTCGCATTACCCGCTGCAGAGATACAGCAGTTGCAGGCGAATGTGGTGACTGCTTATTCGATCACTTATATCTTCGGTTTGATCACGATCGTGATTGTGACGAGTCAGATATTTCCTTTGTTATTGCGCGTCAACCTGCGTGAGGAAGCGGACAAATTATGGGCGCAGATGGGCGGCAAGGAAGCCGCACCGGATGAAGTCAATGCGATACGTGAAATGGCCGGACGCGTGTACCTGATCGATGTGGGTGCCGGTCGCAGTATAGAGTCGCTGCATGCATTGTTTTCCGGTCAGGCCAGTGTGGAGCGCGTGGTACGCGGCGGTGGCAAGCTGGACGTCACACCCGGACTGAAGCTGCGCCGCGATGATCGTGTGCTGGTAATCGGCCATAGACGCGCATTGCTGACAGCGAGCAGCATACTGGGGCCGGAGTTTGCCGACACCGATCAACTGAATATGGTGGTGCAAACCGTCGAAGCGATGTTGAAGAACAAGGCTCTGATGGAACGCCAGCTGGGCGAAATCAGTTTGCCGCTGGGTGTGCATGTATCCGGCATCAAACGTGGTGAGCATGCCTTGCCACCTTTGCCGCATGTGCAATTGCTGCAGGGTGACGTGCTGCAGCTCTACAGTTCAGCTGAAGCCTATGCTTCTGCGATGGCGGAAGCGGTGGCGCTGATAGGTACGCGCATAGAGCGTACTGATCGCAGCAATATTGTGTACGCCGGGCTGGGTATCGTACTCGGTGTATTCATCGGTACCTTCAGCCTGAAGCTGGGTGGTATTCCGTTTTCGCTGGGCACCGGTGGCGGTGCCTTGCTGACCGGCCTGGTATTTGGCTGGTATCAATCCAAACGTCCGAATCTGATGGGCATACATCCGGATGCCTTGTCCCTGCTCAAGGATATCGGCCTGGCCAGTTTTATCGCTTGCGTCGGCCTCGCTTCCGGGCCGCAGGCACTGACGCTGATCAAGCAGTATGGCATTGCACTGCCGTTGATAGGCGTCGCCATCGCGGTGCTGCCTGCTTCGATTTCACTGCTGGTCGGACACTTCATCCTGAAACTGGAAGCACCTATTTTGCTCGGTGCGATTGCGGGTCAGCAATGCAGTACTCCGGCCTTGAGCGCGATCCAGAATGCCGCGGGCAATTCAACGCCTTTGCTGGGTTACACGATTACCTATGCTATTTCGAATGTGGTGTTGCCGCTGATGGGGCCGCTGATCGTCGGCCTGGTCGGCTATGTGCATCACTGAGTGTGAGCAGTGTGAGTAAACAATAAGTGCAAACAAGCCGAACTGATTTGGCCGAGACGAGTATCCGATACATAACGCAATTTAAGCAACGCAATTTAAATTTTCACAAAGGTGATTGCTATGGAATGGTTACACGAGTTATTTAAAAAATCTCCCGAGATTGCCCTGTTCCTGTCGTTGGCGCTGGGCTATTACATAGGGAAGATCAAGTTCGGCAAATTTCAGTTAGGCGGCGTCGCCGGCTCGCTGCTAGTGGCGGTGGTGGTGAGCCAGGTCGGGGTGCAGGTTGATCCCGGCGTCAAGGCGGTGCTGTTTGCCTTGTTCATTTATGCAGTCGGCTACGAAAGCGGACCGCAGTTCTTCAATTCCCTCGGCAAGCAATCAATACGTGAAATCATCCTGGCCGCAGTGCTGGCGATTACCGGTTTGATTACGGTTGTGGTCATGGCCAGGCTCTTCGGTCTGGATAAAGGTCTGGCTGCCGGTGTGGCAGCAGGCGGACTGACGCAGTCGGCGATTATCGGTACTGCCGGTGATGCGATTGCCAAACTGGGACTGGCAGCAGAAGAAGTGACGCGCTTGCAGGGTAACGTCGCAGTTGGTTATGCGGTGACTTATGTGTTTGGTTCCTTCGGCGCCATCATCGTCTGCGTGAATATCCTGCCCAAGCTGATGGGGCGCAGCATCAAGGAAGATGCGGTGAAAGCGGAAGCGGCAATGCAAGCCGGCGTGCAGGTGCTGGGACCCGGACAACAGGCGGCAGCACCGGATCTGGTCGGACGAATTTATCAGATCGCGCAGGGCAGCAAGCAAACTGTGCGTGAAATAGAAACGGCGAATCCGGCGGTCTCTATCACTATCGAACGCATTAAGCGTCAGGGGCAGATCATCGAGGTCACACCGCAACTGGCACTGGAAGCCGGCGACATCGTACTGGTGGTCGGACGGCGTGAAGCGATGGTCGGTGTGGCGGCACAACTGGGGCGCGAACTGTATGCAGTCGAAGGCATGGAACTCACCATGCAGCGCAAGGAACTGGTACTGACCAACAAGGATTATCACAACAAAACCGTCGGTGAAATCCGCAGCCAGACTTCACACAGCGTCAGCCACGGCATCTACGTGCTGCAAATCAGTCGTATGGGTCAGGTCTTGCCTATGCTGCCGGATACAGTGGTGCAACTCGGCGACGTCATCACGATCTACGGTTCCGAACAGGATGTGAAACGCATCGCGGCACTGGTCGGTTATGTGATCGTGCCTAGTGTGAAGACTGACTTCGTGTACATGGGGGCCGGTCTGGTGGTCGGTTTGCTGGTGGGCTTGTTGACAGCAAGAATCGGTTCGATTCCATTGACGCTGGGTAGCGGTGGCGGCGCCTTGTTGTCGGGCCTGTTGTTTGGCTGGTATCGCGCCAAGCGCCAGACCTTTGGTGCAATGCCTAGTGGTGCGGTGCAAATCCTGAAAGACCTGGGCCTGGCTGGTTTCGTCGTGGTCGTCGGTTTGTCATCCGGTCTGCAGGCGGTACAGACAGTGAAGGAACATGGCTTCACTATTTTTGGCGTCGGTGTGGTGGTGACCATCCTGCCGTTGATTCTCACCATGTTGATAGGCAAGTATGTACTGCGCTATGACAATACCGCTATCTTCGCCGGCGCACTGAGCGGTTCGCGCAGCGCTAATCCTGCTTTCGGTGAAGTGCTGGACAAGGCCGAAAACTCTATTCCTACCGTACCTTTCGCCATTACCTATGCGCTGGCGAATGTATTCCTGACTTTGCTCGGGCCGCTGATCGTGGCTTTGGTTTGATCGTTTCTTTAATACACAGACTGTTTCGAGGTCGCTCGCACAGGGTTTCTCATCTTTGATAAGGAGTAGCGCACATGGACTTCAGTAACCCAGACAAACTCGCATTGTTAAGCCCTTTTGAATTGAAGGATGCGTTGATACAGACCGCGAAGAAAAGCAACCAGCACATGCTGAACGCCGGCCGCGGGAATCCCAACTTCCTGGCGACCACGCCACGTCATGGCTTTTTCCAGTTCGGCCTGTTCGCGATGACGGAAGCCGAGCGTTCGTATATTTACATGAAGGATGTGGGCGGCTTCCCGCAACGCGACGGCATCGAATCACGTTTTGAAATCTTTGCCAAGCAACATTCGAAAGTTCCGGGCATACGCTTCATCGAAGCTGCGGTCTCGTATGTACGCGACCAGCTCGGCCTGTCGGCGGGCGATTTCATCTATGAAATGTGTGAAGCCATCCTCGGCTGTAACTATCCGGTGCCGGATCGCATGCTGACCCTAAGCGAAAAAATCGTCGGTCAGTACATCCACAAGGAAATGATAGGTACGCATCCGTTTGTCGGTAACTTCGATATGTATGCAGTGGAGGGCGGTACCGCGGCGATGACTTATTTGTTCGCCAGCATGAAGGCGAATCACCTGATCAAGGAAGGTGACACCATTGCGCTCGGTATGCCTATCTTCACGCCGTATATCGAGATTCCACAGCTTAACGATTACAAGCTGGTGCAGATGTCCATCGATGCGCCGCAATCGAATAACTGGCAATTCACCAAGAAGGAACTGGACAAGCTGCTCGATCCGAAAGTGAAAGCCTTCTTCCTCGTCAATCCCAGCAATCCGCCATCAGTCAAAATCGATGACAAGACGCTGGCCTACATCGTCGAGATCGTCAAGAAACGTCCGGACCTGATCATCCTCACCGATGACGTGTACGGCACCTTTGCGGATGACTTCGTTTCGCTGTTTGCACTCTGTCCTTACAACACGATCCTGGTGTATTCCTTCTCCAAATACTTCGGTGCAACCGGCTGGCGTATGGGTGTGGTCGCCACACATGAAAACAACATACTGGATGCGAAGATTGCGAAGCTGCCGGAATCGCTGCGCAAGGAGCTGGACGAGCGCTATCACTCAATCACGACCGAGCCGCGCAAGCTGAAGTTCATCGACCGTCTGGTGGCCGACAGCCGCACCGTGGCGCTCAACCATACTGCCGGTTTGTCGACCCCGGTGCAGGCGCAGATGAGCCTGTTTTCGTTGTTTGCATTGATGGATGAGGCAGACAGCTACAAAGCCGAGATGAAGCGCATCGTCCTGCGTCGCAAGCAGGCGCTGTATCGTGAGCTGGGCCTGCCTATGCAACACGATCCTAACTCAGTGCGTTACTACCATCTGCTGGACATGGAATCGCTGTCCGAGCAAATGCACGGTAAGGAATTCTCGCAATGGTTGCTGAAGCGTCTGAAACCGAATGAAGCACTGTTCCGCCTGGCGGAAGAAACCGGCGTCATCCTGCTGCCGGGCCGCGGCTTCGGTACGACGCATCCGTCCGGTCGTGTCTCGCTGGCCAACCTGAATGAATACGACTATGCGAATATTGGGCGTGCCATTCGCAATATGGCGACTGAATTCTATGAAGTGTTCCTGGCGGAGAAGGGCAAGGGTAAGCCTAAGCCTAAGCCTAAGCCTAAGGCTGCGGTGAAGGCAGTGAAAGCCACCAGCAAGGCCAAGGCGACGAAGAAAGGGCGCTAGCGTTTAACGGCGCGGCTTAAATAAAAAAGGGATGCACATGATGTGCATCCCTTTTTACGTTTCTATTTAACTTTTTTACGCCGCCAGTCGTGGTGTTGATCGACAACCATCCAGCAGGAAGGACAGGCCGACCACCAGCACCAGCTCGCCTTCTGCCGAACGTGCAGTACCGGCGATACCGGGTACCGTAATCGCGGTCATCGGTTTGATGACCAGATCGGCCGTACCTTCGACCATGCCGACCGACAGGATGTAAGGTTGCGGTGCGGCGATAACGATGCCGACCTTTTCCACACCCACTTCGTAGGCGAGGGCGCCAGCCAGCGAACGTACCGGCAATGGACGGCCCTGGTCGCGCAGTACTGGCGCACCGCCGACTTGTTCGAACTCTTCCGGCAACTCGACTACACGCTGTACGACCGCCATCGGCAATGCCAGTGCGGCATCCGAACTACGTACCAGCATGGTAGGAACAATCGACAATTCAATCGGCAAGCGGATCGAGAAGCGGGTACCGGAGCCGAGCACCGAGTCAATGGTGATTGCGCCGCGATGTTTCTCGACGGCGGTTTTCACGACGTCCATACCGACACCACGACCGGAAACGCTGTTCGCCACTTCCTTGGTCGAGAAGCCCGGCAGGAATACCAGTTGCAGCATTTCTTCCGGCGTCTGTGCCGCGTTATCCGAGATCAGGCCTTTGGAGATCGCCTTGGCGCGCAGTTGCTGACCATCCATGCCTTTGCCATCGTCAGACAATTCAATCATGACGCTGCTGGCTTCCTGCCATGCTTTCAGCAGGATGGTGGATTTGGCAGGCTTGCCGGATTTGGCGCGCACTGGGGCTTCTTCGATGCCGTGATCCAGCGAGTTGCGCAGCATGTGCACCAAAGGATCGTACAGGCTGTCGACGACGACGCGATCGACTTCGGTTTCTGCACCTTCGATTTGCAACTCGACATCCTTGCCCAGATCTTTCGCCAGTTCACGTACCAGACGTGGGAATTTCTGGAACAACTTGCCTACCGGCTGCATGCGCGTCGCCAGCGTCGCGCGTTGCAATTCGGTGGAGTAGCGCGAAGCGCGGTTCAGGGTTTCGGCCAGCGCAGCCATCAGGGTAGCGGCATGGCCTTCTACCGGGAACTGCGCCAGTTTTTCCAGCAGTACGCTGGCCTGATTCGCAGCCTGTACCGATTCACCAGCCACTTCGAGCAGGGTATCGAGTTTGACGGCATCAACACGGATGCTGTCTTCCTTGAGTGCGCCACCTTGCTTGTCGCCACCGCCGCGACGGTCTACACCGTCCCACGGTTTATTGGCTGCAGCGTCAGCCGGTTTGGCAGTAGCTGCCGGTGCAGCGACTTCAGCTGCAACAGCAGGCGTTGTGCTGGCGGCAACTGCGGCCAGTTCAGGCGCGGTACCGGCCGGTACCACAGCGAGGTATAAGGCATTCCAGTCCAGGCCGTCAGCCCCGACATTGCTGACAGGTGTTGCGGCAGCAGTCGCGACAGCAGGTGCAGCCGCAGCAGGCGCTTCAGTTTTACCTTCAATCGCGCTGGTCAGGATATCTTCCAGCGAGCTTGGCATCGCCGACAGGCTTTCCGGTTGCGCACCATTCGCCAGTTCATCCAGTTGATCGGCGACAAAGCCGCTGGCTTGCAGCGCTGCTTCAATCGCGATAGGCGTGACCGGAACCTGGCCGGTACGCAGCGCATCGAACAGGTTCTCTGTCAGATGGCAGGCCGAGACCATGGCCGGCAGGTTCATGAAACCGGCACCACCCTTGATCGTGTGGAAGGAGCGGAAAACTGCGTTCAGTGTATTGAGGTCACCTGGATTACGCTCCAGTGTAAGCAGGTGCTCTTCTACATTCGTCGCCAGTTCCAGCGCCTCAACGACGAAATCCTTGAGCATGTCATCCATCAGAACCCCAGATCGGCAAGTAGGCCATCAACATCATCCTGCGCCATCGCAATGGCAGGTGCGGACGGACCGTTCATCAGTTCGACAGGTTTGTTTTCCGGATGGGCGGCCTTGACTTCGGCTGGTGCGTTGTCGCGCAACAGTTGCGCCAGTTCGCTCTCGGCCTTGTGGGTGATGGCCACGATTTTCTTGATCAGTTGCCCGGTGATGTCCTGGAAATCCTGCGCCATCATGATTTCCAGCAGGCGGGCTTTTTCTGCCTCGGTCACTTCGGTGACCTTGCCGGCAAACTGGCGCGAATCATGTGCCAGTGTCTTGAATTCATCGACACTGAGCTTGCCGTCAAATAACTGTGCCCAGCGCGCATCCATATCCTTCGCGTTTTTGGACAGGGCATCCTGCTCCGGCATGCCGACATCGATGGCGTTCAATACTTTGTTGGCCGCTTGTTCGGTCAGGGTCGCGACGTATTCGAGACGACCCTGCGCATCAGTGATCTGTGAAGCAACGTCAGACAGCGAGCGGTCATAACCGAGTTCGCGCAAGGAATCGTGCAGCAGACGGACGATGCCGCCGAGGCGTTCATACATAGGCTTTTCGCCGGCGTCTTCATCGTTGGTCGCTTCAGATGTTGATGCTGTGACTGCAGCGGCAGGTGCGGCGGCAGCAGGTGATGCAGCCGGGGCCGGTGCAACTGCCGGGGCTACAGCAGCAGGCGCAGCTATCGATTCCGCTCGTTGCGCAGAAATCTCTTCAAACAATGCATCAAACTCATCTAAATCGCCGCTCATGTAATACCTTTCCCTGTCTGTTTATCCATTTATATCCATGCCGGTAGTAGGGCGCTCGAATAAACGAGAGGCGCTGCACCCGGTTCGGGGTGCGCAAGGCCCGGCAGATTATGGATTTTGGTACGCGCATTTTGCGCGTTGATCCTAGGCAATAATACCCAGATTTAGGGGGGGCGCATAGTAATTCGGTGGAAGTTGGCGGCTCCTCGCAACACTTGCCAATTATTGTTAAACCGGCCGGATTTGCATGGTCTTTCTGTAACCGACTTGTCATAGCCGTCTGCCATGCTGGTCGAATGGGTTATGTGGCGTTTGAAATGGCAGTGCTGCGCCTGCGGCGGATGTGGTTTGACGCAGCCTGAGCACGCGCCTACACTGCAAGCACTTTTTACGTGCCCGGCATTTGCGGCATAGCCAGCAAGCCTGCTTGCGTGCCGCTAAAGCTGCAAATTATTGTCAAGCTATCAGCGTTTCGCAAGCTTGATGCGCTATTTGGCATACGCGCACAGCAGATTCCTACACCCGACATGACTACACTTTCTTCTACCGAGAACACCGCTTTATCTGCTGCGCTGGCGGCGGCCATCAATAACAAAACCAAACCGCTGGGCAGCCTCGGCATGCTGGAGAAGCTGGCGCGCCAGATCGGCCTGATCCAGCAAACCACGCAGCCGCAGATTATTGATCCTGCGCTCATCGTTTTTGCCGCTGACCACGGCATCGTGGCCGAGAATGTTTCGGCCTATCCGCAAAGCGTGACCTGGCAAATGGTGGAAAACTTCCTGGCGGGAGGGGCGGCAATTAACGTGTTTGCAAGGCAGAATCATTGTGCGCTGCACATCGTGGATGCCGGCGTGAACCATGATTTTGGTGCGCGTGACGGTTTGCTGGATCGCAAAGTGGCTTACGGTACACGCAACTTTGCGCAGGAAGCGGCGATGAGTGCTGAGCAATGCGCACAAGCGATAAGGGCCGGACGCGAGCTGGTCGCAGGGATCAACGGTAATGTCCTGGGTTTTGGTGAGATGGGTATAGGCAACACCACATCGGCGGCCGCCATCATGCATGCGATGACCAGATTGCCTGCGGCCGAATGCGTAGGCGCTGGGACCGGTCTCGCGCAGGCAGGCATACTGCACAAGCAAAAGGTAGTGCAGGATGCCGTTGCGCATCATGCAGCCATCGTTGCGCAGAATGCACCATTGGAGATTCTTGCCACTTTTGGCGGCTTTGAAATCGCCATGATCGTCGGCACCATGCTGGCTGCGGCGGAACGACGCATGGTCTTGCTGATAGACGGCTTTATTATTACCAGCGCCCTGATGGTGGCTGCGCGCATCGAGCCGGCTATCCTCGACTACTGTGTATTTGCGCATTGTTCGGATGAGCACGGACATCGCCAAATGATCAATCACCTCGGTGGTCGTCCGGTATTGCAGATGGGTTTGCGCCTGGGTGAGGGGACCGGCAGCGTGCTGGCTTTGCCGATGTTGCATGCAGCGGTCAACTTCCTGCGTGAAATGGCAACCTTTGAATCTGCTGACGTCAGTCAACAAAACGCTTAAATCTATAAAAATATCAGCACATCATGGAATCAGAGATCGTCCCGCACCAAAGTTTCGCTACACGTTGCCTGCATCAGCTGCGCCTGTTCTTTGTCGCCTTGCAATTCTTTACACGCATCCCGGTGCCGCGCTGGGTAGGCTTTGATGCGCAATGGTTGCAACATGCGTCGCGCTACTTCCCGGCGGTCGGCATCGTGGTAGCGCTGGCGACCGTCGTGGTCTACATCATTGCTTCGTTGCTATGGACGCAGTCGATTGCGGTGCTCTTATCGACCATTGCCGGGATTTACCTGACTGGTGCGTTCCATGAGGATGGTTTTGCTGACACCTGTGACGGTCTGGGTGGTGGCAGTACGCCGGAACGTGCGCTGGAAATCATGAAGGATTCGCGCATCGGTGCTTATGGTGCGATCGGCATCGGTCTGATGCTGGCGCTGAAGTGGATGGCGCTTTCCAGTCTGCCATCACCTGCGGTGGTTTCCGCCTTGCTGATAGCGCATCCACTGTCGCGCCTGGCAGCGATCAGTCTGGTGTGGCGCATGGAATATGCAAAAGAAAACGGGAAAGCGAAACCAATTGCGCAAGAGATGTCTAACCAGGAGTTCGGCATCGCTGCCGGTACTGTCCTGTTGCCTATAGCATTGCTCTGCCTCACCGGTTTACTGCCTGTATCTGGCGTTGCATGCGGGATATTGTTTGCCGCGCTCGCCACACTCTGGCTGGCGCGCATGTTCCAGCGCCGCATTGCAGGTTATACCGGTGACACCCTCGGTGCCGTCCAGCAAGTGACAGAAGTCGCATTTTATCTTGGAGTATTGACTGTCATTACCCATTGAGGAGTGCCATGCATCTTTATCTCGTCCGTCATCCACGTCCGATAGTTGCTGCTAACACTTGTTATGGCAGCACGGATCTGGCTGTTGCCGCGGAAGAGTTGGCATCGGCTCATGCGTCCTTGTTGCCGGTGCTGCCCAAGAATGCGAAGGTATTTTCCAGTCCCTTGCGTCGTTGCATGGACTTATCGGAAAGCCTGGCGCAGACGCTGGGCTGTGCCAAACCGACCTACGATGAGCGACTGGCGGAAATGCATTTTGGTGATTGGGAAATGCGTACCTGGGATGACATTCCGCGCACCGCTATCGATGCGTGGAGCCAGGATATGGTTGACTATCAACCTGGTGGTGGCGAAAGCGTGATGCAGGTCGCACATCGGGTACGCGCATTCCGTGACGAGCTGACTGAGTTGCAAGTCGACCACGCCATCGTCATTTGCCATGCTGGCATCATCCGCCTGCTGGCAGCCTGTGAACATGGTTTGTCGGTGCCGGAAATGGCTTTGTATGCGGCGCAGAAGCCGCACAAAATACGCTACGGAGAATTACTGGTAGTTGACTGCTAAGCGGATGGTTAACGTGATTGCTGGCGCATCAGCTTCACCACTATATGCAGCACTTGCGCTGCAGCCTGCACTGAAACCACATCACGTCCCCATGGCTTGCGTTCTTTGGGCAAGATACGCAACCAGCTAAAAGCGCTCGCCGCACGTTTTACTTCACGCTGCACAGCGACATCATCCTGCAATAAATAATCGAGGTAGATTTGCGCGATCGCTTGCCTGTCCATATGCAGGATGTAGGCGGTCGAATGCAAATAAAGCAACCAGTCGCGCGCTTGCGCTGCCGCCAGCGGCATGACTTTGCTCGGATCGTCTTCAAAGTCGATAAAGCTGATCTTGCCTTCATGCGCAATCATATTGCGGGCGAAACATTGGCTGGCGGTCTGTCCCAGACGGTGCAACTCGAGGATAGCCTGCAAGCCGTTCTTCCAGTATTCCTCTGCTTTTTGCGGTTGCTGGCGCAGCAACTGATCGACCGAATTTGCGCCGAGGAAAGACAGCGCGAACCACTCCGGCGTCACGTGCAGCACTTCGGGTACGGATACGCCTGCCGCAGCCAGTGCACGCAAACGGGCCACTTCAATCGCCTGTGCTTCACTGCCGCCCGGTGCCGGCACTGCGCGCAACATGGGTTGGCCGAGCAGGCGGGCCAGCGTATTCAGGACCGGATAACCCCAGTGTTTGAGCGGTGCTTCCAGTCGCTTGACGATAAGCGGCGTGCCATCCAGCTCCACCAATTGCGTGCGGTCCTGCTTGCGCGCCAGTTGCGTGGTGATGGTTTGCACTTGCTCGGGAGTAAACATGCGTAGGTGTGAGATTGCAGCGAAGCGTGGATTATAGACCAGAGCCCTTGCCAGGTGGCATTCTGCGTGTGTCGGGGGCTGTGGCCATGCCGGCACATCAAAAGCCGTTAAATTGTCGTTAAATTACCGCGAATTTGCTGCAAATTTGCCGATAAATGGCCCCAGTCGTACAATGGCGCAGTTTTGGTGCCCGCGGACATGTCCATGTCCGCAGTTAAACGGGAAACACGATGCCACAGGCTAAGGTGTGCTGCCCCCGCAACGGTAAAACAAGCGTCAGTTCGAAGCATTCGTCCGACTGACAGAGCGTCCCTCAAACCACTGTGCTTTCGCATGGGAAGGTAGGACGTTCAGGCTTGTCAGCCCGGATACCGGCCAGAACAGGTGCAAGCATGCGGATGATCACGTTCATGCTTGCGTTGAACTCGACCCGCGGGGAGGCAGGTCGGGTGCTATCCATTGAATAAAGTAAACATGAAATCCCTGCCATCACATCGCAGCACTGCTGCATGGAAACCGCTCGCGCTGGTTTCCGCACTCGCTACCCTCAGTTTTCCTGCTGTCGCGCAGGTTGAGACTGGTCAGAAGCTGACCCCGGTTACTGTTTCGGCTTCGCGCTTTGAAAATGATCCTTCGCTTGCACCTATCGGTGCGTCAGTCATTACCGCGGAGCAGATTCGTGAAGCGGGCATAGGCAATGTGAACGAGGCTATTCGCAAGATTGGCGGTGTGTACGGCCGCCAGAATCTGAACGGCACTTCAGACTTTGCGCTCGACTTGCGCGGTTTCGGTGGCACCAGTGATAACAATATGGTGGTGTTGGTAGATGGTGTCCGTATATCGGAGAACGAACAAACTGTTGCGCTGATGTCTATGATTCCTATCGAGTCAGTCGAGCGTATAGAAATCGTTCGCGGTGGCAGCAGTGTTTTGTATGGCGAAGGAGCAACTGGCGGCACGATTCAAATTATTACCAAGCGTGGTGCAGCCGACGCAACGCACGGCACCCTTTTCGCAGAAGTGGGCAATCGTAATAGCAAGGAAGTACGCGCATCCTTGTCCAAAGGGTGGGATAAATTTTCTATCAATGCAAATGTAGGTGCTGTACAAACGGATAATTACCGTGACCGTAATTCATTGAAACAAGAAAACTTTAGTGGCGGCATGCAATGGGCGCTGGATCAAGGACGCGTAGGTATGCGGATTGATGCGTCACGCCAGAACTTTGATTTGCCAGGTGGAATTACTTGGGCGCAGTTTTTGCAAAATCCTAAGCAGGCGAAGGACCTGGCTAATTTTAGTTCGATAGACTCGACTCTCTATACATTATTTGGTGAGCGTCGTATCGGCAATTGGGAGCTCGCTGCGGATTTGTCATATCGTGAACGTCAAGGTGACTATTTCTCACCAACATATCAAAGCACTTATGACGGACGTTCTTCTCAATTCTCTCCTCGTGCACGTCATATCTTAAAAGCAGGAAACGTGACGAATGAATTCGTCGTCGGATTTGATATTGGAAGATGGGGGCGAAACACAACGGACAGTGCTGGTGCTGCGGATAATGCCAAGCAGCAGTCCAAAGCACTATATATACGCGATGAAATTCGATTTGGAAAAGCGCGTGTTGCGGCAGGCGTTCGCCATGAGATATTTGATCAGAGTTCGCGTGGTGGAAAAATATACGACAAGAAATTTTCGTTAAATGCCTGGGACCTGCAGGGTAGTTATGAGATCACGCCGATTGTGAGTGTTTTTGCGAAAACGGGACGCAGTTATCGCGTGGCAAACGTCGATGATAATGCGTACACCGTAGGTAATAAATTGCTTGAGCCGCAAAAATCTGAAGATGTCGAATTGGGCGTTTCTTTGGGTGACAAGAGCGATAAGGTAACAGCTAAATTGTTCCGTCATAAATTGAAAAACGAGATTTTTTATGATTCGAACATCTTCAACAATATCAATCTGGATCCGACCAAACGTGAAGGTATAGAGATTGAAGGCAAAAAGCGCCTGACAAGTGATTTTTCTCTTTCCGCGGTACTGCGCCATATGTCTGCCAAGTTTTCTGAAGGACCTTATGCAGGCAATGAAATGACCCTGGTACCAAGAAATACGGCGACCGTGCGCTTAAGCTGGTTGCCAGGTAACGGCCAAAGTGCGGACGTTGGCGTGCAGTGGATTGATTCGCAACGCTATAGCAATGACTTTACTAATGCCTGTAATTCACGGGCCCCATCTTTTACAACCCTGGATGCGCGCTATGCAAAACGCGTTGGAGCATGGGAATTCGCGATTACTGGCGCAAATTTAACGGATAAAAAATACTTTAGCCAAGCGTTTGGAAAATGTATCAATGATACGCAATTAGGTATTTATCCAGACCCTGGTCGTTCGGTAAAGCTATCCGCCCGTATGGATTTTTAGCATAGGGTATAGAGCACATGTTTTTGATGACATGTGCTCTATCTTTTTATTCACGATACATGCAATAGACTTGGCTTTAGAGTTTGTTGCACAAATAGAACGCCACACCCGCTAAATCACCTCCAAAGTTGCGGCTCACCCGCATGGGCCTTACAATGACGCCAGTTTTGGTGCTCGCGGACATGCTCATGTCTGCAGTTAAACGGGAAACACGAGGCCTCAGGCTAACGTGTGCTGCCCCCGCAACGGTAATCAAGCGTCACTTTCGATGACAGATCGTCTCTCACACCACTGTGCCATGTGCATGGGAAGGTGAGACGCTCGTGCTTGCTAGCCCGGATACCGGCCAGGACAGGTGGAAATGCCGCGAACGGGGATGTTCGCGACGCGATTCGTTCATGTGCAGCCTGCTGCTTCCTGTCTGTTTCGGTCGTTAATCGGTTCCGGTATTTCTTTTCAATTCAGCCTGCGGGGAGGTGGGCTGGATGCTGTTTCTACTGAAAAGAATCAATGAAATCCGTATCATCAAATTGCAGCCTCGCTGCATGGAAGCCGCTCGCGCTCGCGTCCGCCTTGGCAACTTTGTCATTCCCTTCTGTTGCGCAAACTGCGCCAGATCAAAACCTTTCGACGGTTACCGTTTCTGGTTCTCGTTTTGCGAATGATCCGTCATGGGCGCCAATCGGAGCTTCGGTAATTACATCGGAGCAAATGCGCGAAGCCGGAGTGAATAACGCAAATGAGGCTATTCGAAAAATTGGTGGTGTATTCGGCCGCCAAAATTTGAATGGAACGTCTGACTATGCTTTGGATCTGCGCGGTTTTGGCTCTGCCAGTGATCAAAACGTAGTGATCATGGTTGATGGCATACGTTTGTCTGAGAACGAGCAGGCGACGGCGCTGATGTCGTCCATTCCGGTTGAGTCGATTGAACGCATTGAAATTGTCCGCGGTGGCAGCAGCGTGATGTATGGCGAAGGTGCAACCAGTGGCACGATTCAAATTATCACCAAAAGAGGTGCCGCAGGGGCAACGAGTGGTTCTTTGGTGGGAATTGTTGGTAGCCGCGAATATCGAGAGATGCGTGCTTCGCTTACCAAGGGCTGGGATAATTTTTCGCTTGATGCAAATTTGAGCGGGTTGAAGACTGATAACTACCGCGATCACAATGCATTGCGTCAGGATAATTTCAGCGGTGGTTTGCAATGGGCCTATAAACAGGGACGGATAGGCGTGCGTATCGATGCAGCGCGCCAGGATTCCCAGTTGGCGGGTAGCCTTTCGAATCTGGACAAGTTTTATCAAAATCCCAGACAGTCAAATAGCATTAGAAATGCCTCCATCGATTCAGATCGATATACCTTGTTCGCTGAGCACCGTATAGGTAAATGGGAACTCGCAGCTGATCTTTCACAGCGTTACAAGAGAGCTGTATCGGGAAATCAAGGTGCTATCCCGAATATCTATGATGGTCGAGTCACTCAGTTTTCCCCGAGAGCGCGTTATTTGACCGGATCCGGTGACTTCAGAAATGAATTGGTATTTGGTTCTGACTTCTCCAAATCTTCGCGCCGCTTGAGTTCGAATGGCATTGTCAGCCGCTCCGGTTCGCAGGATTCCAGCGCTTTCTACATTAAAGATGAAATTAATTCAGGTAAGGCGCGCGTATCGGTAGGCGCACGACGTGAATACTTTGATCAAGGTATGACCGGAACCAGAGCATATGACCAGTCATTTGGTATAAATGCAGCTGACATCCAGGCAAACTATGAGTTCACGCCCTTGCTGAACGTGTTCGCAAAAGTCGGACGTAGCTATCGCGTGGCGAATATTGACGAAAATTCCGGATCAACTAAATCCGGTCGTGCTATCAAGCCGCAAACATCGAATGACTATGAGTTAGGTACTTCGCTGGGGAACGCACAACAGAAGGTTATTGTGAAATTGTTCCGTCATGATCTGAAAAACGAGATCTATTATGACCGTAGCATTCCTTCGGACGCGACTAGCGGCTTTGGCGCAAATACAAATCTGGATCCAACCCAACGGGAAGGTATCGAGCTTGAAGGACGTGCAAAGTTAAGTTCAGCGTTTTCTGTCGTAGCGATATTGCAGCACGTATCAGCCAAATTTACTGAGGGTCCTTATGCTGGCCGTGAAGTAACTTTGGTGCCAAAAAATAACGCAACCATGCGTTTGAACTGGGTTCCTGGCAACGGGCATAGCGCAGATATCGGCGTGCAATGGGTAGACAAGCAACGATACGGTGGCGATTTCAGTAATGCGTGTACAGCACGTATTCCTGCATTTACTACGGTTGATGGACGTTATGCGATACGCTCGGGTGCATGGGAATTTGCCGTCAGCGGTACTAACCTGACCGGTAAGGACTATTTCAGCCAGGCGTTTGGTACGTGCGCGAACAATTCCGCTAGTATTTATCCGGATCCGGGTCGCGCAGTTAAGTTCTCCGCGCGTATGGATTTCTGACCGTAAGGGATAAAAAGCTTTACCATTGTCGCGCATGCGGTACCTGAGTAAATGGTGCCCCATGCGCGAATTTTTATGAGGATGTCCGAATGTCGTTGCGCCCATGAGTACGGTAGTGAATAAAAGCATGCATGTAGCTGCGTTGCAGGGGCGGACGCGCGCGTGGACGGTGTTGTCTGTTTTGTTTGTGTTGGCTTTGCTGAGTTTTGTGGTGGCAGGCGTAATGGGTTCTGTCACTTTGTCTTTGGGCGATATCGCTGATGCGATCCGTGAATTATTGCGCGGTAGCGCTGACACTATGGCGGCAACGCTGGTCGAGCTACGCCTGAGTCGTGCGCTGTCCGCGTTTGTGACAGGTGCAAGCCTGACCCTGGCTGGTGTGATGATGCAAGCATTGCTGCGTAACCCTTTGGCCGAGCCTTATGTGTTGGGTGTGTCAGGTGGTGCTGCAGTGGGTGCTTTGGCTGCGATGCTGGTGTGTACGGTGGCATGGATAGTCGACGTCGCAGCCTTTGGCGGCGCGATTGCAGTTTCCCTGATTTTGTTTTTGCTGGCACGTCGCGATTTGCGCGGTGCGGCTGGTTCGGATGGCAGTGCACCTTTGTTGCTGTTGACGGGCGTGATCCTGGCTTCGGGTTGTGGTGCGCTGGTGACGCTGATGCTGTCGATAGCACCTGACAATCGTTTGCGCGGGATGGTTTTTTGGCTGATCGGTGACTTGTCCGGTACCCAGTTTCGTTGGGTGCCGTGGATGGTTTTGGCGGTGGCTATTTTGTTTGCGGTACGCGCCGCACGCGCGATTAATGTAATTGCCTTACATGCAGAAGCGGCTGCCACCCTTGGTATTAATGTCGCGCGCTTTCGCGCGGGTTTGTTTGTCTGCTCGGCCCTGTTGACTGCGAGTGCTGTGAGCAATGCCGGTAGCATAGGTTTTGTGGGTTTGATCGTGCCGCATGCCTGCCGCTTCGTGCTGGGGCCTGATCACCGCTTGTTATTGCCTGCCGCCACGCTGGTAGGTGGGACCTTCCTGGTACTGGCAGATACTTTGGCCCGCACCATCGTCGCGCCGCAGCAACTGCCGGTCGGTGTGATTACCGCCATCATTGGTGTGCCTGTATTCCTGTTGCAGTTGCATCAGTTGAGGAAGCGCTGATGAAAGCCATTAATCTCAAATTAAGTATTGCTGATCGTGTCCTGGTGGACGGCTTGCAGTGGCAGATCGGGCCGGGCGAGTGCTGGTGTGTTATCGGCCGTAACGGTGCAGGTAAAAGTACTTTGTTGCGCACTCTGGTTGGCTTGCGTGACGCCGATGGCGGCGAGCTGGAACTGAATGGCCGGGCATTAAGCAAATGGCCGTTGCAGGATCTGGCGCGCGAGCGCTCCTATTTGCCGCAAGGGCGCAGCGATGCTTTTGGTTATCGCGTGATTGAAACAGTGTTGACGGCACGTCATCCCTATCATGAGTCGGCGTACTGGGAGTCGGATGCCGATTATGTCGCCGCGCATACCGCGCTACAGACTATGGACGCCGATATGCTGGCAGAGCGCGATGTGCGCTCTTTGTCCGGCGGTGAGCGGCAACGTGTTGCGATCGCCGCCGTATTGGCACAGGATACGCCTTTGATGTTGCTGGATGAGCCGACCAGTGCGCTGGATCTGGCACATCAGGTCAGCGTAATGGCTTTGTTGTCCAGATTATGCCGGGATCAGCAAAAAGCGGTAGTGATGGTCAGCCATGACTTGAATCTGGCACATAGCGTGGCGACCCATGCATTGTTATTGATGGGTGACGGTCGTTGGCATGCCGGACCAGTCGATGAGGTGATGCAGGCGTCGCTCCTCAGTGAATGCCTCGGTCATCCGATCGAGATCGTTAAACACGGCAAGCGCACAATTTACCTGGCAGTTGAGGAAGAAAATGAGTGAAGAAAAGATTAACGACGCTGACGGCCTGAACGAACGGCACAATGCGCGCATGGCACGCAAGAAAGAAGTCGTCGATAAGAAGATAGAAGCGGCCAAGCGCAATGCAGGCGTGCTGGTGATTACCTGTGGCAATGGCAAAGGTAAAAGCTCCAGCGCCTTCGGCATGGCGGCGCGTGCTTTAGGCCATGGCATGAAGGTAGGCGTCGTGCAGTTCATCAAAGGTGCAATCGCCACCGGTGAAGAAAA
Source organism: Herminiimonas sp. KBW02 (assembly GCF_003852535.1). Lineage (GTDB taxonomy): Bacteria > Pseudomonadota > Gammaproteobacteria > Burkholderiales > Burkholderiaceae_D > Oxalicibacterium. The sequence goes on from NZ_QAJP01000004.1 coordinate 370,853, forward strand.
CTTCTTCCGTCGCTTCCCCGATGAAATCAGTTTCCATGTCATGGGCGAAGGCTATACCTGGGAAACGCAGAACCGCGAGCGGGATGTCGCCAATGCCGAGAAGGCGTGGCAGCGTGCGCAAGTCTTGCTGGCCGATCCGGCTGTCGGACTGGTGGTGCTGGACGAGTTGAATATCGCCTTGAAATATAAATACCTGGATGTGCAGCAAGTGATCGCCGACCTGCAGGCACGGCCTGAGATGCAGCACGTTGTGATCACAGGTCGCGGCGCGCCGCCGGAATTGATTGCGGTGGCTGACACGGTAACCGAGATGCAACCAATCAAGCATGCGTTTGCAAATGGCATCGCCGCGCAACAAGGCGTGGAGTGGTAGATGAGTAGTACAGCGAGTAGTGCAGCGCATACGGCCCGCATCGTCCTGATCTCCGGCATCGCGTCCGGGCAGGGTAAGACCACGGTCACTGCAGCACTGGCGCGCAAGCTGATACGCCAGGGTTTGCGGGTGCGTGTGTTCAAGACTGGCCCTGATTACCTCGATCCCATGATCTTGCAGCGCGCCAGCGGAGCGGAAGTGTATGCGCTCGATTTATGGATGGTAGGACTCGACGATTGTCGTCGCTTGCTGGCCAAGGCTGCGAGTGAGGTTGATGTCGTCCTCATCGAAGGCGTGATGGGTTTGTACGATGGCGACCCTTCGTCAGCTGATTTGGCGCGTGCTTTTGGGGTGCCGGTAGTCGTGGTGCTGGATGCGGCCAAGATGGCGCAGACCGTCGGCGCAGTAGTACTCGGTCTGCAACAATACGGCCCGGTCGATTTGGCAGGCGTCATCGTCAATCGTATCGCCAGCGCCTCGCACGCCAAGATGGTGACGCAGGGCATACGCAATGTGCCCATCCTCGCGACCTTGCCTAAGCAGGCGCAAGCTTTACCCGAGCGCCACCTGGGTCTGGTGCAGCCGGATGAAATCGCGCAGGTCGATCAGGTGCTGGATCAGATGGCGGATCAGATCGAGATCGATATGGTGGCCTGGGATGCCATTCCGCCAGTGGTGCTGGATGCCAGCCTGACGGCAACGAGCGCGCCACAGTTATTGGCGGGTAAAACAATCGCGATAGCGCGTGATGCAGCGTTTGCTTTCGTTTATCACGCCAATCTGGAATGCCTGCGCGCAGCAGGTGCGACACTGACATTCTTTTCACCATTGAATGATGAAGCGATCCCGGCTGATGCGGATGCGGTGTATATCCCGGGTGGATATCCTGAGCTGCATTGCGCTACCTTGTCGGCGGCAAAGAACTGGCAGGATTCGATGCGCGCGGCCTATGCGCAGGACGTGCCGATACTCGCGGAATGCGGCGGCATGATGGTGATCGCGGATAGCCTGACCGATGCCGATGGCAAGCAATGGCCTATGGTGGGTCTGATGCCAGGCGAAGTCGTCATGCAGGGCAAACTGGCCGGGCTCGGCATGCAGTCGCTGGCGACTGAAGACGGCGAACTGCGCGGCCATGCCTTCCACTACTCAACGCTGAGCACATCGGTTGAGCCACAGGCACAAACTGTCAAACGCTCGAATGGTGCGCAAGGTGAAGCGGTGTATAAACGCGGCGCGCTGACAGCGACTTATTTCCACGCTTACTTCTCATCCTGTCCTGTTGCAACCGCACGCATATTTGCACCGGAGAAGAAGGCATGACACGCACCCTGATCATCGGTGGTGCGCGTTCCGGCAAGAGTGCGCATGCGGAAGTATTGGCGACGGCCTCTGGCAAGCCGGTGGTGTATATTGCTACTGCACAAGCGGGTGATGTCGAGATGCAGCAGCGCATCGCGCATCACAGGGAGCGACGTGACGGCCTCTGGCAAACCGTCGAAGAAACGCTGGCATTGGGCGCTGTCATAGAAAAATACAGTCGCGCCGACAATCTCTTGCTGGCCGATTGTCTGACGGTCTGGTTGTCGAATCTGCTGTTTTCCGAGCATAAAGAATTCCCCGAGGTCGGCGCGATAGATGCTCCGGCCGCGTTCACCGCGCAGCGCGCGGCTTTTCTGCAAGCGCTGGAAAATGCGCCGGGCGATGTGATCCTGGTTACGAATGAAGTCGGGCAGGGCATCGTGCCGCAAGGTGCGATCTCGCGCTGGTTTGTCGATGAAGCTGGTCGGTTGAATCAGGCGGCTGCAGCGATCTGTGATCGTGCGGTGCTGGTGGTGGCTGGTTTGCCGCTGAGCCTGAAGGGCTGAGATGTTGTTCGGTTTATCTTGTGGCGTGATTGCCATCCTGATGTTGCTGGGCGTGTTGCTGGATATGCGCCTGGGTGAAGCGACGCGCTGGCATCCATTGGTCGGCTTCGGCAACCTGGCGATACGCATGGAAAAGAAACTCAATGACGGCGCGAGCGCGCGTATTGCACGTGGCGCGCTGGCCTGGATGCTGGTCGTCCTGCCTTTCGTTTTATTGACCTGGATACTGACTTTCTGGCTGGCGCAATTCGATGCCTTGCTCGCCCTGGGTGTGCATGCGTTGCTGCTGTACTTCAGCCTTGGTTTGCGCAGCCTGCGCGACCATACCTTACCGATAGCGCATGCCCTGATGGATGGTGATTTGCCACAAGCGCGTTTGTTGACCGCGCGCATCGTCAGTCGCGATACGCAGCAAGCCGAAGAAGCTGACCTCGCAAAAGCCGGGGTCGAGTCCCTGCTGGAAAACGGTAATGACGCGGTGTTCGGTACCTTGTTCTGGTTTGCCGTGGCGGGTGGCCCTGGCGTGGTTTTGTTTCGTCTTGCAAACACGCTGGACGCGATGTGGGGTTACCGCACAGAACGCTATAACGAATTTGGCCGGGTCGCGGCACGCGTCGATGATGTGTTGAATTTCATTCCGGCGCGCCTGACCGCACTGTCTTATGCCGTGCTCGGCAATACCAAGCAAGCCTGGCTATGCTGGCGCGCGCAGGCACCAGCCTGGTCCAGCCCGAATGCCGGGCCAGTCATGTCTGCCGGTGCCGGGGCTTTGGGTATCTCGCTCGGTGGTGCTGCCATTTACGACGGTGAATTGGAAAACCGGCCACCGCTGGGCACTGGTCCCCTGGCTACCGGTAAAGATATCGCCCGTGCATGGCGTCTGGTGCGTATGACTACGGCACTGTGGTTGCTGCTGATCTGTATTGCAGGAGTGATCTATGCTTGAGCACGGCGGCAATATTAACGATGCGATCCGGCGCTATGGACGCGCGCGTGCGGATTGGCTGGATCTGTCTACCGGCATTAATCCGCAGGCTTATCCGGTACCACAACTGAGTGCCGATGTATGGCATCGCTTGCCGGAGCCGAGTACTGCATTGCTGGAAGCGGCGCAAACATATTACGGTGCGCCGCTGTTATTGCCGGTGGCTGGAACACAGGCGGCGATACAGGCTTTACCTCGTTTGCGTACGCGCAGCAGGGTAGTGATCGCGGCGCCTTCCTATGCCGAGCATAGTTATCAATGGCGTCAGGCCGGGCATGATGTGCGGGAAGTGGCTTATGACCAGCTGGAAGCTGAGCTCGATCAGTGCGATGTGATGTCGGTCTGCAACCCGAACAATCCGACCGGTGCGCGTATTGCTCCGGCCGTGTTGCTGGAGTGGGCGGCACGTCTGGCTGCACGCGGTGGCTGGCTGATCGTGGATGAGGCGTTTGGCGATATGACGCCGCAGGAAAGCGTTGCAGCTTATACCGGGCAACAAGGTTTGATCGTGTTGCGCTCGGTCGGCAAGTTCTTTGGCCTGGCAGGTTTGCGTCTGGGTTTTGTCGCGGCGCATACAGACTTGCTACAGCAATTGGCGGATGTGCTGGGGCCGTGGACGGTCAGTGGTCCGGCGCAGCAGATAGGAACTGCTGCTTTGTCGGATACGGCCTGGCAGCAGACGATGCACACGCAATTGCAGGAGAGCGGAACACGCTTGCAGCAATTGCTGGCCGAATATGGCAAGCAGTCGAGTGGTACAGCATTGTTTCAGTATTGGCAGGATGCACATCCGGCGCAGTTTGCCGAACAGATGGCGCAGCACGGGATCTGGATCAGGATTTTTTCGCATGGCGTGCGTCTCGGTTTGCCCGCAGATGAAGCAGGCTGGCAGCGTTTGCAGCAAGCGCTGCAGTCGGTGTCTCAGCATAATCAGGAAATGAAATGAATAAATTTTTCGTATCAGCGGTAGCCATGAGCGTAGCGATGTTCGCTGGCGCGGTACATGCTGCGATCAGCGTCAAGGATGACGGCGGCAATACCGTTACCTTGAATAAACCGGCGCAGCGCATCATCTCGCTGGCGCCGCATGCGACCGAATTGATTTTCGCGGCGGGTGGCGGTGATCGCATCGTTGGCACCGTTGGTTATAGTGATTATCCGGCTGCAGCTTTGAAGATACCGCGTGTCGGTAGTCATCAGCAGGTAGACGTGGAACGCATCATCGCGCTCAAGCCTGATTTGCTGGTGGTGTGGTTGCATGGCAATTCCGAACGTCAGCTTGAGCACGTACGTAAGCTGGGCATCCCTTTCTATTTCAGCGAACCGAAGAAGTTGACCGATATTCCGACCAGCATAGAGCGACTCGGTATGTTGATGGGGACGGAAGCACAAGCGAATAAGGTGGCGGCTGCCGAGCGTACCGAACTGGCACGCCTGACCGAGCAATATCGCAATCGCCCGACGGTACGCATGTTTTATCAGGTGTGGGGCAAGCCTATCTATACGCTCAATGGCGGCAACATCATGAGTGATGTGATTCGTCTGTGCGGCGGTGAAAACGTCTTCGCCAATCTGGCTATCCCTGCGCCTGTGGTGACGACTGAAGCTGTGCTGCTGGAGAATCCGGAAGTGATGATGACAGGTGATCGCCAGGCCGAGAAGTCCGGCGGGCTGGAAATCTGGAAGCAATATAAAAACGTGCTCGCAGTGAAAAACGACAATTTGTTTTCGGTCGATGCCGATCTGGTGAATCGTGCCGGCCCGCGCCTGATCGAAGGTGCGGCGATGGTGTGCGAAAAACTGGAGCTGGCGCGTAGCCGCCGCAGTGCCAAGTCTGACGTCAAACCATAAGCGATATGAAGCTAGACACACTGATGGTGCAAGGCACCACCTCGGATGCCGGTAAAACCACGCTGGTTGCGGCCTTGTGTCGCTTGCTGGCGCAGGAAGGCATCAAGGTCGTACCGTTCAAGCCGCAGAATATGGCGCTCAACAGTGCAGTGACTGCAGATGGCGGCGAGATCGGACGGGCGCAGGCTTTGCAGGCGGTGGCGGCAGGTTTGCAGCCGCATACGGATATGAATCCGATTTTGCTCAAGCCTTCCAGCGATACTGGTGCGCAGGTGATTATTCATGGCAAGGCGCGCAGCGATATGAATGCACGCGATTACCATGCGTATAAGCCGGTCGCGATGCAGGCGGTGCTGGAGTCTTATCAACGTCTGAAAACACAATACGAATCAGTGCTGGTCGAAGGTGCAGGCAGCCCGGCCGAAGTGAATTTGCGCGCACGCGATATCGCGAACATGGGCTTCGCCGAAGCGGTGGATTGCCCGGTGATTCTGGTGGCAGATATCGATAGGGGCGGTGTGTTTGCCCACATCATCGGTACGCTGGCGTGTCTGTCCGAGAGCGAGCGCAAGCGCACCGTTGGTTTTGTGATCAACCGTTTCCGTGGCGATATCAGCTTGCTGGAACCCGGCCTGAAGTGGCTGGAAGAGCAAACCGGTAAACCGGTGCTGGCGGTTCTCCCCTATCTGCACGGTTTATTCCTTGATGCAGAAGATGCGGTGGAAACCACGCAGGCTGCGCGCGGTGCTTTCCGTGTCGTGGTGCCGGTACCGCCGCGCATCAGCAACCACACCGACTTCGATGCCTTGCGTGCGCATCCTGACGTTGATCTGCAACTGGTCGGGCCGGGGCAGCCTATCCCGCCTGCCGACCTGATTATCCTGCCAGGCAGTAAGAACACCCGCGGCGACCTCGACTGGCTGATCGCCAACGGCTGGCGCGAAGCATTGCTGCGCCATGCGCGTTACGGCGGCAAGATCATCGGCATTTGCGGTGGTTATCAAATGCTGGGCATGACGGTGGCTGACCCGCATGGTGTAGAAGGCGCACCTGGTGTATCGCAAGGTTTGGGCTTGCTGGATATCGCCACCGAGTTGACACGTGAAAAGCGTCTGGAGCAGGTCAGCGGTACATGTGCGTTTGCCGATGCCGATGTCAACGGTTATGAGATACACATGGGTACCTCCGAAGGTGCGGCGCGTTCCAATCCTGCTTTCATGATAGACGGGCGCGCAGAAGGTGCGCGTTCTGGTGACGATCATGTGCTGGGTACCTATCTGCATGGTTTATTCGATACTCCGTCTGCCTGCTCGGCCTTGTTGCGCTGGGCAGGACTGGATAGCGATGTGACGGTAGATACCGCACAATTGCGCGAAGCCAGCCTGCAGCGCCTGGCGGATGCGGTGCGCCCTTTATTGGCTGCCTTGCGCGCCTTGCCCGACTACCGGGCCTGATCTGACAGCGATTCCCCGCTGACTGTAGTATTCCTGCTACGCAGGCACTGTCAGGAAAATGGCGTATTGACCTTGCAACACAGCATGATATTCTTGTCTGAAAATCAATTTGCGGGCTGCCGGGACATTAGCCCCACAGCCTGACTTCCAGTCTGGCCTCATCCGAGTGCCAGCAGCAAGTGCGGAATACCACATTAAAAGGGGAAATTCATGCCAGTGATCGTTATCGCCAATCCCAAGGGCGGCGTAGGTAAGAGCACGCTAGCCACCAACGTAGCCGGGTATTTTGCCGCGCAGGGTCATAGTGTGATGTTGGGCGATGTCGACGTACAGCAATCTTCCCGTTCCTGGTTATCGTTGCGACCCGCTACGCTGCCGACTATTCAGGCGTGGGAAATTGATGACGGCCATGTCGCCAAACCGCCCAAAGGTACGACGCATATCGTGCTCGATACGCCAGCCGGTTTCAGTGGCAAGCGCTTTGAGAAAGTCATGCAGATCGCCGATAAGGTCATCGTGCCTTTGCAACCGTCGATGTTCGATATCCTGGCGACGCAGGAGTTTTTGCAAAAGCTGGCAGAACGCAAAGAGAAATTCGATCTGGGCGTACTCGGCATGCGCGTGAATGGCCGTACCCGCGCCGCTGATCAATTGACGCAATACGTCAATGGACTCGGCATATCGGTGCTGGGCTTTTTGCGTGATACGCAAAACTATGTGCAGCTCGCCGCGCATGGTAGCACCGTTTGGGATATCGCACCATCAAGAGTAGAGCGGGACCTGGAGCAGTGGCAGGATCTCGTGCAGTGGCTGGGAAAGAAATGATTACACCTGAATACGCACATTTATTGGCACGTTATAACCGCTGGATGAACGACAAGATTTACACCGCCAGCGAGCAGTTAAGTGATACCGAGCGCAAGGCTGACCGCGGCGCTTTTTTCAAATCCATACACTCGACCCTGAACCATCTGGTATGGGGCGATGCGATGTGGCTGGGACGTTTCACCAAAGGTACGGCGCTGGAACGTGCGATGCCGACCACACCCGGCGGCGTCGATGTACATGCTGACTGGAATGAGTTGAAAGCAGCACGGGCGACGCTCGACCAGGAGTTGCTGGTGTGGGCTGCGAGCCTGGATGCAGACTGGCTGGCACAGGATTTTAGCTGGTATAGCGGCATGACCAAGAGCATGCGCAGCGGCCCGGCCTGGCAATCAGTCACGCATATGTTCAATCATCAGACCCATCATCGCGGACAGGTAACGACCTTGCTGTCGCAGCAGCGCGTCGACATTGGTGCGACTGATTTAATGATGATGCCGAAAGAGGCTTAACGCTCCCGGAGCGCTGTCATCAAGCAGTAATGCGGCATGGGTAGCATGCAGACACTGACTCATCCTGGAGAGTGTGTCTTCATGAATGCGCATGCCGCCCTGCCCAATCCCGAACCCCGTCGCAAGGAACAACGCTTCGTCTTTCGCCGACGCGGGCTGATGACGCGTGGCGCGACGACTACGCAAATTCATACAGTGGATGTGTCCGCGCAAGGCATGGGAGTGATGGGGCAGGAGCCGGTGAGGGCGGGCGAGATTTGCGCGATCATGCTGGATACACTGGTGGGCGGGCGCATGATGCAATTGAAGTTCAACTGCAAGGCGATGGATTGCACCCTTGCAGGGATACAGGGTTTCCGTACCAGCTTATATATCGATGGCAGTGTGGAAGCGCATCAGCAGCAGTTGCAGAAGATTATTGCGACCTGCTCGGCAACGACGCGTGACCTGGGCTGACTATTTGCAGTGTTCCAGGTCAGGCACACATCATTAAATTTCCAGATTGTCGATCAGGCGGGTGACGCCGAGTTTGGCGGCTGCCAGTACCACCAGCTTTTCACCTTGTGCCATATCACCGGCGGATGGTGGTTGCAGATTGTTTTGTTTGCGGATGGAGATGTAATCCGGTTTCCAGCCACGCTTGCTGAGATCAGCCATGGCCTGGCGTTCCAGTTCAAATATATCCAGATGGCCGCTGCGCACTTCATTGGCAACCGCATTCAGGCTTTGGAACAGTGCAGGTGCTTCAGCGCGTTCCTCGGCTGACAAATACACATTGCGTGACGACAAGGCCAGGCCATCTTCGGCACGGTAGGTATCGGCGGCGATGATCTCGGTCGGCAGTGCAAACTGTTTCGACATATTGCGCACGATCATCAACTGCTGGTAATCCTTCTTGCCGAACACGGCGACGCTAGGCTGTACGCATGAGAACAGTTTCAGTACGACGGTGGTGACGCCGGAGAAGAAGCCGGGACGGAATTCGCCTTCCAGCGTATTACCCAGATCATCCGGTGGGCGCACGCGGAATTCCTGCGGTTCCGGGTACAGGTCTTTTTCCGTTGGTGCAAACAGGATGTAGACGCCTTCTTTTTCCAGTTTCTCTACGTCAGCCTGGAAGGTACGCGGATATTTATCGAAGTCTTCATTCGGGCCGAATTGCAGGCGATTGACGAAAATCGACGCGACGACCGGATCACCATGCTTGCGCGCCAGGCGCATCAGGGACAAGTGGCCGTCATGCAAATTGCCCATGGTCGGGACGAAAGCAGTGCGTAATTGTCCGCGCAAATGATCGCGCAATTCTTCGATACAAGAGATGATCTTCATAAATCTGTCTTAGTGAATTGGTCGCCGCTACAGTACTTCAGCGATGAGAGAGCGAGGGCCTAACTAGGTGCGTAAGCCAGTCGTACGTAAATTGGCGCAAACGGTTCTGCCTGCGTGATTTCGATCAGGGTTTCTTTGGCCAGTTCGAGCAGGGCGACGAAGTTGACCACGACCACCGGCACACCGCGCGAGGGGTCGAACAGATCGGCAAACTCAACAAATTTGGTGGATTGCAAACGACGCAGGATAGCGGTCATGTGCTCACGCACCGACAATTCTTCGCGGCTGATCATGTGATGCGCGGTCAGCTTGGCGCGTTTGAGCAAGTCTGCCCAGGCTTGCTGCAGATCGACCACTTCCACTTCAGGCCAGCGCGTGACGATGCTTTGCTCGATGTAAACCTGCGTGCGGACATAATCGCGGCCCAGTTGCGGCAGGGCGTCGATTTGCTGCGAAGCCAGTTTCATTTGCTCGTATTCGAGCAGGCGACGGACCAGTTCGGCACGCGGATCGGCCGCTTCTTCGCCGGTATCAGCCTTGCGTACCGGCAGCAGCATGCGCGATTTGATTTCAATCAGCATGGCCGCCATCAGCAGATACTCGGCTGCCAGCTCCAGATTGTGCAGACGGATCTGGTCGACGTATAGCAGGTACTGCTTGGTAACCTGCGCCATCGGGATGTCGAGGATATTGAAGTTCTGCTTGCGGATCAGGTACAGCAAGAGATCGAGCGGACCTTCAAAGGCTTCGAGGAAGACTTCCAGTGCATCCGGCGGAATATACAAATCCGTCGGCATGCGGAACAAGGGTTCGCCGTATAAGCGTGCATAAGCAACGCCGTCGATGACATCCGGCGTGGTATCCGGCCTGCCTTCGACTACAAGATCAGGCGCACTTGAGGGCAAGTGCGCGAGCATCGTGTTCGGGCTGTTGCTCATTTATTTCAGTTTGTTTTGATACACGTAGGCTTGCTGGCGGACGGCGGACGCCTGGTTACGCGCTTGCTGGTCGAGGTCGATCGGGGTTTTATCCCACAGCAAGGCACGGCCTGCACGCTGGGACTCTTCCAGTTGCGGGTTTTTTTCTTTCAGCGTATTGATGAACTGAGTAATTTCGGACTGGTAGTCGGAGTGCTGTTTGCTAAGTTTCATGAATAAATTGGCAACAAGTTAGAATCAGACGCTATTTTACCTTGTCTTGTCGGCTAAGCTGCTATGGAAACGGTAAGTGTCTCAGATATGTCAAAGCGGCATTATTTTGTTGCCAGCAATCTTGTTATCATGTGTTTTCTGCAATAAGGACGAAAGTCGCCGGGCGGTCGCAGGCTGGCCGCAGTTCAGTGTCGTCGGATGGGCGTAAGAATGGGGAAAATCATGCGTACCTTATTGGGTTTCTTTTGCAGCCTGTTGATGCTGGGCTGCCAGCAATCGGAGTTTGGTTTGGAAAAATTGACGAAGGGCGTCTCCACCGAGGCCGATGTGCGCAGCACGATGGGCGAGCCCGAGGTGGTATGGGAAGAGCACAACGGCTCACGTACGCTGGAATATCCGAAAGGCCCGGCCGGTCATCGCACCTATATGGTCGATATCGATGCGCAGGGCAAGTTGCGCGACTACACTCAAGTGTTGACCAACGATAACTTTGCCACCATCAAGGTTGGCATGACGCGGGATGAAGTGCGGCGCAAGCTGGGCAAGCCGCGCACCGTAGGGAAATTCAACCTGAAGAATGAAGAAGTCTGGGACTGGCGTTACCTCGAAGGGCCATCGATAGAGCGTTTCTTCAACGTGCATTTCGATCTGACTACCGGCAAGGTCACGCGTACTTCGGTCTCCGATCCGACTTACGGCTAAATTCTATTCATTGATTGCGGCACTGACCGTAATCGCCGATTGCAGATTGGGCAGGCAATTCTCTTCGCCCAATCTGTCAAGGAAGCCGCTGCGCCGCATCAAGTCGCGCGGCTGACGGTTCAAGCCGCACAGGATGAGCTGGCTGCCATGCTTCTGTAGTGACTTGCGTATCGTTTCCAGCGCATCCAGTCCGGTCGCATCCAGATTGATCAATTGATGCAGTTCCAGGATCAGCGCCTTCTCCGGCATCGCTTTGGGTTCTATCAAACCTTCCAGCTTGCCGACCGCACCAAAAAACAAGGAACCAAAAATCGAATAGGCATGGACGCCCGGCGGCAGCTCGACGCTGGTTTCTTCATTCGGTATCTGTTCTATCCGCGTCAGGCTGGAGATACGGTAAATAAAGAAGACGCAGGCCAGCACCAGCCCGACTTGTACCGCCACCGTCAGGTCGATGATGACGGTGAGGAAAAAGGTCGAGAGCATCAGGATGCGGTAGTTCATCGAGAAATGCCGCAGCCGCGCAAACTCATGCCAGTCCCCCATGTTGTAAGCGACATAGAGCAGGATCGCCGCCAGCGCTGCGAGCGGGATGCTGTTGGCCAATGGTGCCGCGACCAGCACGATCACCAGCAAGGTCAATGCATGCAGGATGCCGGATACCGGTGACGCGGCACCGGCGCGGATGTTGGTGACGGTGCGGGCTATCGTGCCGGTAGCCGGGATGCCGCCGAAGAAAGGCGTCACGACATTGGCGATACCTTGCGCCATTAATTCCTGGTTCGGATCGTGACGATCACCGGTGATGTTATCGGCGACGCGCGCGCACAGCAGCGACTCTATCGCGCCGAGCAGCGCGATGGTCAGGGCCGGCGCAAATAGGTGCTGCACCAGCGCCCATGAAAATTCCGGCAACTGGAAGTCGGGCACGCCTTGCGGGATGCCACCGAACTTGCTGCCTATGGTGTCTACCTTCAGGTCAAACAGGCTGACCGCCAGTGTCGCCAGCACCAGTACGATGATGGTGCCGGGCAGTGCGCGCAACAGGCGGCGCATGCGATGGTTGCGGCCGTTTAATGGTGATTCGAGTTCTGCAGTCTTGGGTTTGAGCAAGAGCGGCCACGCAAAAATCAGTGCCAGCGAGAGTACGCCTATGACGATGCTGGTCGGATTAAAGCTGGCAAAATTTTGCGCGAGGGTCTGGATTTGTGCGAAGAAATCACCCGGCATCTTCTCTATATGCAGGCCGAAGAAATCCTTCATCTGCGACAGCGCGATCAGCACGGCAATGCCGCTGGTGAAGCCGATGACGATGGGTACGGGGATGTAGCGTATAAGTGAACCAAGGCGGAATACACCCATTGCACACAGCATCATGCCGGCGAATACGGTGGCGATCAGCAGATTGGCAACGCCGTATTTCTCGACGATGCCGTAGATGATGACGATGAAGGCGCCGGCCGGGCCGCCGATCTGTACGCGTGAACCACCGAGTGCGGACACCAGGAAACCGCCTATCACCGCAGTGAAGATGCCGGCCTCAGGTTTAACCCCGCTGGCTATTGCAAACGCCATCGCCAGTGGCAGCGCAACGATGCCCACCGTCAGGCCTGCAGTCAAATCCTGAAAGAACTTGCTGCCATCGTAATCGCGTAAAGCATCAACTAAACGCGGATGGAAGGAGAACTTGAACCGCTTCATGGTCATGCGCCTTCATGAACGATGCGTGCCACGCACGTGGCACAGCAAGGCTCATGTTAGCAGCAGGACCCCGTAGCGACAATACGATTCAGGGCTATTTGCCAGCGCTGCTTCGTACTGCACCCTGGTTTTTAAGACTGGTAGCGCGTCGCTGCGTGGGTTTGCGCAAAGTTGGGCAGCATGGCCTGGCGTGCTGCGTTAAAGCTTTCCCATTGCGCTTCATCCGGCAGTGGAGGGATAGTGATCAGCTCGCCGCGATCAAAACCGACCAGGGCCGCATCCACCAGTTCGCCGACTTCCATGACGCCTTCTACCCCTTCAATATCACGACCCGAGCGCTCCCAGATTTCAGTACGGGTAGCAGACGGCAGCACGGCTTGTACATACAGGCCGCGTGCGCCGAGTTCAGCGTGCAGTGCCTGCGAGTATGCCAATACATAAGCCTTGGTCGCGCCGTACACGCCGAGCGGGAATTCCGGCGCCAGTGCAACGACCGATGCGATGTTGACGATCGCGCCTTGTCCTTGTGCCAGGAAGCGCGGGATGACGGCGGCACCGAGGCGGGTCAGGGCGGTAACATTCAGTTTGATCAGGTTGTCCTGCGCTTCCACGTCTGAAGTTTCAAAGCCGCCAGGTGCTGCCGCTCCGGCGTTGTTGATGAGGATGCCGACGTCGCGCTGGTCGCGCAGGCGGGCTTCGACCCGGGCCAGGTCAGCGGCTCTGGTCAGATCGGCGGCGATGACTTCGATTTCTACACCAGTGTCCTGACGCAGCTTTGCGGCCAGTTCTTCCATGCGGCTGGCGTTGCGTGCCACCAGCACCAGATTGTGGCCGCGATGCGCCAGGCGGTCAGCGTAGACCGCGCCTATGCCGGTGGATGCGCCTGTGATCAGGGCGGTAGTTACTTGGGTATTGCGATCTTGCTGGCTCATATCATTTCCTTGGTGTGTGGGCTGTTGCTGAGACATGTATAGGGGAGATCGGTGCTTACGGTGTTTATAAAATCAGGATTTATTTAATCATGATGATCATAATGAATGTAATGATGATGATGGTCATGTATAATGTCAAGCCTTGGTTTGAAAATAATTTCAAATTAATTTGGAAGTAAGTTCCAGGAAGCAGGAGTTGCCATGAAAATTACCCGTGAGCAGGTTGCTGAAAACCGACAGGCGATACTGGATGCTGCTGCCACGCTGTTTCGCGAGCGTGGCTTTGAGGGCGTGACGGTGGCGGAAGTGATGAAAGCTGCCGGATTGACGCACGGTGGCTTCTACGGGCACTTCGCATCCAAGGATGATTTGATCGCGCAGACTTGTACGCACGTGTTGACGCCGTTCCGGGCCGGGGATGCGCCGGTGGTGGATATGATGGATTTCGCAGCCAGCTATCTCAGTCCCGAGCACAGGGACAATCCCGGTCTGGGCTGTATTTTCCCCAGTCTGGGTACCGAGGCGGTGCGTTCTTCCGAGGCGACGCGCCATGCGTTGAGTGAGAGCGTGAAGGGCAGGATCGAGAGCTTTGCCCAGACTGCGCAAGGTAAAAATGCAGCGGAGCGGCGCCAGGCCGCTACCGGTGCGTGGGCGACGATGGTGGGAGCAGTGATGCTGTCGCGGCTGATGGATGATCCGGTCTTATCTGAGCAGGTGCTGACCGATACGCTTGCCTGGCTGGATAAGACGCAGACTAAAAAATAAGCCCGGAAGTCAGACCGGATACAACAACGGCCATGATCATCGGATGACGATCATGGCCGTTGTTCCTGGTACAGAAGACTTAGCCGACGCGCATGCCTGGCTCTGCGCCTGGCCATGGATTCAGGATGTAAATGCCAGGATGGGCTTTTTCATCCGCAGCAGAAGCAGCCAGCACCATCCCTTCCGAGATACCAAACTTCATTTTACGTGGCGCCAGATTGGCGACCATTACAGTCAGTTTGCCGATCAGGTCTTCCGGCTGGTACGCGGACTTGATGCCGGAGAACACATTGCGCGTGCGGCCTTCGCCGACGTCCAGTGTCAGGCGCAGCAATTTGTCCGAACCTTCGACGTGCTCACAATTGACGATCTTGGCGATACGCAAATCGATTTTTGCAAAGTCATCAATCTTGATTTCCGGCGCGATGCTTTCGATTGCGTGGCCATTGCCATTGCCATTGCCGTTGCTGTCCTTGTTCGACGGCGCAGTCGGTACGCCGACGGTTGCGTCTACCAGTGCCGGCATATCGAACAGCGCATCCAGCATTTTTGGCTCTACACGTGTCATCAGATGAGTGTAAGGATTGATCTGATGGCCATGTGGCAGCGGTGTAACGATGTGTGGCCACTCCAATGCCGGAATATTGAGCTGTGCTTCAACCTGCTTGGCCAATGCCGGCAATACCGGTTTCAGGTAAATGGTCAGGATGCGGAAGGCTTCCAGCAAACGGCTGCAAACTTCCTGCAACGCGCCTTCCTTGGCCGGATCCTTGGCCAGTTCCCATGGCTTGTTCGCATCGACGTAGGCGTTGATCGCATCAGCCTGTTCCATGATGGCGCGCAAGGCTTTGCCGTATTCACGCTGGTCGTACAAAGCCTGGATTTCCGGTGCGACATTGCGCAGGCGGCTGAGGAAAGCATCATCGCTGGTCGCCCAGTCGGTCGCCACGCGGCCATCGAATTTTTTGGTGATGAAACCGGCAGCGCGGCTGGCGATGTTGATGTACTTGCCGATCAGGTCGCTGTTGACGCGTGCGATGAAGTCTTCCGAAGTGAAATCGATATCTTCGACTTTCGAGCTCAGCTTGGCGGCGATGTAGTAACGCAGCCATTCCGGGTTCATGCCGATTTCCAGGTAGCGCAATGGCGAGATGCCGGTGCCGCGCGACTTGGACATCTTTTCGCCGCTGACGGTGATGAAGCCGTGCACGAACACATTGTTCGGTACTTTCATATCGGCGAACTTCAGCATCGCTGGCCAGAACAGCGTATGGAAGTAGGTGATGTCCTTGCCGATAAAGTGATACTGCTCGGTAGTCGGATCGGCCATGAAGGCGTCGAAGTCGCGGCCGGTCTTGTCGAAGTAATTCTTCAGGGTCGCGAGATAGCCGACCGGCGCATCCAGCCAGACATAGAAGTACTTGCCCGGCGCATCCGGGATTTCGATGCCGAAGTAAGGTGCATCACGGCTGATATCCCAGTCGCCGAGGCCGCCTTCGCCTTCCAGCCATTCCTTGGCTTTGTTCGCTACTTCCGATTGCAGGCGTTGACCGTCCAGCGCCCATTCGCGCAGGAAGGCGACGCACTTCGGATCCGACAGGCGGAAGAAGAAGTGGTCTGACGACTTGCGTACCGGTGTCGCACCGGTCAGTGTCGAGTATGGATGCTTGAGGTCGGTCGGCGCGTAGACTGCGCTGCAGTTTTCGCATGAGTCGCCGTACTGGTCCTTGGTGCCGCATTTAGGGCATTCACCCTTGATATAGCGGTCCGGCAGGAACATTTCCTTGACCGGGTCGTAGAACTGCTCGACCGACTTGGTCGTGATCAGCTTGGCATCGTCACGCAGGCGGCGATAGATTTCGCGCGACAGTTCGTGGTTTTCCGGGCTGTCGGTCGAGCTCCAGTTATCGAATTCGATATGGAAGCCGTCCAGGTATTGTTTACGCCCGGCAGCAATGTTGGCAACGAATTGCTGCGGCGTCAGGCCGGCTTTCTCTGCCGCAATCATGATAGGCGCGCCGTGTGCGTCGTCCGCACCGACAAAATGCACCTCATTGCCCTGCATACGCTGGAACCGGACCCAGATGTCAGCCTGGATGTATTCCATGATGTGGCCGACATGGAATGCGCCGTTGGCGTAGGGGAGAGCGGTTGTAACGAATAATTTGCGTGGCAATGGTTTACTCATAAGGCGGTACTTTGCGATCGTTTAGGTAATAAAGACCTAATTTTAGCAGTCACAGCGCCTTAGGCGCAGCCCGCAGTCATAGTTGCTTCTATATATATGCATTTATATATACATTTGCCGGGTAGCCGATATCGTGCGCAAGGCTGGCTCTGACAGGGGCTGCCGAGGTAAAATAGCCTTTTTATACAGGACGGCTTTGGCACTCCAAGGCCGTTTTTATTTGCCATGACAGTACGTACCCGTTTTGCTCCCAGCCCGACCGGCTATCTCCACGTTGGTGGTGCGCGCACCGCACTTTTTTCCTGGGCCTATGCGCGCCACTTCGGCGGCACCTTTGTTTTGCGTATTGAAGATACCGACCTCGAACGTTCGACGCCGGAAGCAGTACAGGCAATTATCGAAGGCATGGAATGGCTGGGCCTGCATCATGACGAAGGTCCGTTCTACCAGATGCAGCGCATGGATCGCTATCGTGAAGTGATCGGTCAGATGCTGGAAGCGGGTACTGCTTACTATTGCTACTCGTCGCCGGAAGAAGTCGAAGCGATGCGCGAGCGTCAACGTGCGGCAGGCGAGAAGCCGCGCTACGACGGTACCTGGCGTCCGGAACCGGGCAAAACCTTGCCGGCTATCCCTGAAGGTCGCAAGCCGGTGGTACGTTTTCGCAATCCGACTGAAGGCGACGTGACCTGGGTCGATGTGGTGAAAGGTTCGATCACGATTTCAAATCGCGAGCTGGACGATCTGGTGATCGCACGTCCGGATGGCACGCCTACTTATAACTTCTGCGTGGCAGTCGATGATTCCGACATGAAGATTACACACGTGATCCGTGGCGATGACCATGTTAACAATACGCCGCGTCAGATCAACATCCTGCAGGCACTGGGCGCAACCCTGCCGCACTACGGCCACCTGCCTATGATCCTGGGTACCGATGGCGAGAAATTGTCCAAGCGGCACGGCGCGGTCAGCGTCATGGATTACCCGGCGCAAGGTTATTTGCCGGAAGCCATGCTGAACTACCTGGCACGCCTGGGCTGGAGCCACGGCGATGACGAAGTATTTTCGATGGAGCAGTTCACGCAATGGTTCGATCTGGATCACCTGACCAAATCGCCTGCGCAATTCAATCCGGAAAAGCTAGACTGGCTGAATAACCATTACATCAAGCAAGCTGACAATACACGTCTGGCCGCTCTGGTACGTCCTGTGATGGAAGGCCTGGGTGCGCAGTTTGAAAATGCGCCGGATTTGACGACTGTCATCGCGCTGATGAAAGAACGCGTCAATACATTAAATGAGCTGGCGGTTGCAGCGATGCTGTTCTATCGTCAACCGGCACCAGATGCAGCTTTGCTGGAGCAGCACCTGACCGATGCAATCAAGCCGGCATTGGCGCAATACGTCGAGCAACTGAAGACAGTGGCGTGGAGCAAGGAAGCTTTGTCCGCGACATTGAAAGAAGTGCTGGCTGCGCACAAGCTGAAGATGCCACAGCTGGCTATGCCTTTGCGTTTGCTAATTACTGGTCAATTGCAGACGCCGTCTATCGATGCAGTGGTCGAATTGTTCGGTCGCGAGGTCGTATTGGCCCGTCTGGGGAAAAATATTTAATATTTTTTCAAAAGGGCATTTACATAGCGAGAAATGCTTTGCTATAATCTCGCTTCT